>CAWCUJ010000016.1:0-138760 GCA_963798675.1 uncultured Actinomycetes bacterium
TCCCGCCGATCCGCCGGCCCAGCATCGCGGCGAGCGACCCGGCCTACTTCCGGTATTCGGTCGTGGTCGCGATCTTGATGTTCGCGCTCGTCCTGGCCCACATCAAAACCAGGCCCGGGCGGGCCTGGGCGGCGATCAGGCAGAGCGAGCCCGCGGCGCTGGCCGCGGGCATCAACACCTGGCTTTACAAGCTGTGGGCGTTCGCGCTGGCCTCGTTCATCACCGGGGTGGCCGGCGGCGTGCTGGCCGGCGCGGTCCACTACCTGTACTCGATCGGCTTCCCGACCCAGGATTCGATCACGCTGCTGGCCGTGGTGCTGATGGGCGGGGCGTACAGCCTGTGGGGCGCGGTGGTGGCCGCCCTGCTCTACCAGTTCCTGCCGGCCCTGCTCAACAACTGGGGCGTCTCGGCCGACTGGCTGACCATCTTGTTCGGGGTCGGCGTGCTGCAGGTGCTGACCACGGCGCCGGCCGGGCTGGCCGACCAGGTACCCAGGGACCTGGCCCGGCTGGGCCGCTTCCTGCGCAGCCGCGTCCGCAAGGCCGCACCCGCACCGGGGGGTGACGCGGCATGATCGAGGTGGACGGCCTGACCGTCCGCTACGGCGGCGTCACCTCGCTGGACGACATGAGCCTGACGTTCGAGCAGGGGACCTGCGGGCTCATCGGCCCGAACGGGGCCGGCAAGACCACCTTCTTCAACGTGCTGAGCGGCTTCGTCCGGCCCGGCGCGGGAACCGTGCGTGCGTTCGGGGTAGACCTACTCGCGATGACCCATTTCCGCCGCGCCCGCTGGGGGGTGCGCCGGACGTTCCAGACCGAACAGGCCATCGAGGAGCTGTCCGTGTTCGACAACGTGGCGATGGTGCACGAGCACTCCAGGCTCGGCGGCGCCTCCCGCCGCGGTGACGTGCTGGACGCGATCGCGTTCACCGGTATCGACGCCGCCCCTGAGGCGAAGGTGCGCACGCTCGGAGCCGGCCAGCGCCGCCTGGTCGAGGTCGCCCGCGCCGTGGTCGGGCGGCCACGCCTGGTCCTCCTCGACGAGCCCGCCGCCGGGCTGCCGGACGAGGAGACCAGCCACCTGGCCGACGTGATCCGCCGCATCCCGGAACACACCGGCGCGCTGGCCATCCTGGTCGACCACGACATGAGCCTGGTCTCGGCCTGCTGCGCGACCACCGCCGTGCTCGACTTCGGCAAGCTGATCGCGTCCGGCCCCACCGCCGCCGTGCTCCGCGACGACGACGTGATCCGCGCCTACCTCGGGGTGGACCAGTGAGCGAGTTGCTGCTGCGTGACCTCACCGTCGAGCGAGGCGGCCGCGCCGTGGTCAGGGACGTCTCGGTGGAGATACCGGCCGGCCAGGTCACCGCCCTGCTCGGCCCGAACGGCGCGGGCAAGTCCACCCTGGTTCTGGCCGTCGGCGGCGTCCTGCGGCCGCGGGCCGGCGCCGTGCTCCTTGACGAGGTTAACCTGACCGGCCGTCGGCCCGAGCGGATTCGGCAGGCCGGCGTCGCGATCGTTCCCGAGGGCCGGCGGCTGCTGCCCGACCTGACCGTGGCGGACAACCTGCGGGTGGCCAGCTACGCGCTGACCCGCGAGCAGGCCCAGTCCGGCCGGGACCGGGTCCTCGAACTGTTCCCGCAGCTCGCCCGCCGGCTGACGGCGACGGCCCGGACCCTGTCCGGCGGCGAGCAGCAGATGGTGGTGCTGGCGCAAGCGCTGATCGGTCAGCCCCGCTTCCTGCTGATCGACGAGCTTTCCCTCGGCCTGGCGCCGGTCGTGGTCAGCCGGCTGATCCCGGTCATCCGCACGGTCACCGAATCCGGCACCGGCGTGCTGCTGATCGAGCAGTTCGCCACCGTCGCGCTCGGCCTGGCCCACCGCGCCCACATCATGGAAGGCGGCCGGATCCGCTTCTCCGGCCTGGCCAGCGAACTGCGCGACCACCCGGACCTGCTCAGGTCGGCCTACCTGCTCCGCGGCAGCAACGCCGAAGGGCCGACCCCGGGCCGTACCCCTTAGAAACTCCAGGTGCGCCGCGCCCCGGCTCGTGCGGCTTCGTGTACGAGGCGGTGCTAGCCACCTTGTTCGTCAAGTCGCTGCTGGCGAACTGGCGCAAGAACGTCTGGCGCGCCCCGGCCTGGTACGTGGTGCTCTCGCCGATCCTGATCGTGGTGGTCGCGTTCCCTATCGCGGCCGCGGCATCTGGCTGATCAACTACGCGCTGCCGTACCTGTGGCACGCGATCTTCGCGCACCACGCGCTGCACAACCCCGTGCATGCGCCGCCCCGGCTGGACTGGCTGGGCACCTACCTGGCCGGCTTCCCGTGGCAGCCGGCGGTCATCGGCATCCTGGTCGGCCTGGTCGTGCACCGCGTGTACGCCCCAGCCGGCAACACCGTCCAGCTCTACTTCATCGGCCGGTCGGTGGACCGGACCAGGGACGCGATCGCGGCGGGCGAGGAGAACCCGGACCGGCACCTGCCCCGCTGGCCCTGGCCCCCGGTGATCCGGGAGCGGGCCGCCTGGATCATGGCCAGCAACCAGCCGGTGCCGGACCGGACCCTGGACATCAGGTCGGCGGTGCGGATCGTGCTCGTCGTGTTCGCCGCCCTGGCCATCTACGGCGCCTACGTCCGCTACGTAGTGGCCAAGGGCCACTAACCCCCTGGCACGGCCTCATGTCACGGCCGCGGCTCGCCCAGGTCCGCCCCTAGGCCACCGCGTCCCACAGCCCGGTGACGTGCTCGGCGACGTGGGCCGCGATGCCGGCCAGCGCCGCGGCCGCGGGTAGCGCAGGCAGCTGGCGCCCGTCCCGCCGCCGGATGGCGACCTGGCCGGCCGCGGCTTCCCGCGCACCGATGATCGCCTGGTAGGGCACCAGCCTTGACGACCTGATGCGGCGGTTCAGGGTGCCGGATTCCGGTCCGGCGACGCGGGCGCGCAGGCCGAGCTCGGTGGCCAGCGCGGCGACCGAGGCCGCGGGTGGGACCTGCGCGTCGGTGACCGGCAGCACCACCAGCTGCCCGGGCGCGAGCCAGTCGGGAAAGGCGCCGCCGTGCCGCTCGATCAAGTGCGCGACCGCCCGCTCCATGGTGCCGACGATGCTGCGGTGCACTATGACCGGGCGGTGCCTGGCTCCGTCCGCGCCGATGTAGTGCAGGTCGAACTGCTCGGGCTGGTAGAAGTCGACCTGGACGGTGGACAGGGTGGCTTCCCGCTCGGCGCAGTCGGCCACCTGCACGTCGATCTTCGGCCCGTAGAAGGCGGCCTCTCCTTCGCCGGCCTCCCAGGCCAGACCGGAGTTGTCGAGTACCCCGGTCAGCATGGCGGTGGCCTGTTCCCAGGTACGCGAGCCGCCGACGTATTTGCTGCCGGGACCGGGCAGCGACAGCCGGTACCGTACCGGCTCGATGCCCAGGGCGCCGTAGGCCTGCCGGATCATCGCCAGCGCGGCGCGGGCTTCGCCCGCGGCCTGGTCCAGGGTGCAGAAGACGTGCGCGTCGTTCAGCTGCATCGCCCGCACCCGGGTCAGCCCGCCGAGCACCCCGGACAGCTCGGCCCGGTACTGGCCGCCCAGCTCGGCCAGCCGGAGCGGCAGCTCGCGGTAGCTCCGCCCGCGGGACCGGAAAAGCAGCGCGTGGTGCGGGCACAGGCTGGGCCGGAGCACGATCTGCTCGCCGCCCAGCTCCATCGGCCCGCATCCGGCCGGCGCACGCGGGTTTCGGTCACCGCCGGCCCAGCTCGGCCGCGAACCGTACCGCTGCCTCCGGGCCGGCCATCGCGGCCGCGTCCCCGTTACCTGGCCGGGACCGGGCGGCGCGGCGGGACCGGTATGCGATACAGGTCGCGGGCCAGCACGACCTCGCCGCCGAACGCCGCTGCCGCCTCGTCGGCCAGTCGCTTGTCGCCTTCGGACCCGGACTCGTAGCGCTGCGAGAAGTGGGTGAGGACGAGCAGCCGCGCCCCGGCCTGCGCCGCGACCTGCCCGGCCTGCCCGGCGGTCAGGTGCCCGTAGTCGCGGGCCAGCCCGGCCTCGGCGTTGGCGAAGGTGGACTCGCAGACCAGCATGTCGGCCCGGTCGGCCAGCGCGAAGACCGCGTTGCAGAGCCGGGTGTCCATGATGAAGGCGAAACGCTGCCCGCGCCTGGGCTCGCTCACCTGCTCGATCGTTACCGTCCGGCCCCCGGCCACCAACAGGCCCTCGCGCTGCAGGCGCCCGATGTCCGGACCGGTGACGCCGGACGCGGCCAGCTTCTCCGGGAGCATCCGCCGGCCGTCTGGCTCGGTCAGCCGGTAGCCGACGGTGGGCACGCTGTGCGACAGCGCCCGCGCCTCCAGGCGGAACGAGGGTTCCTCGGTCACTAGGCCGTCGGAGTCGCCAGGACCGATCCGTCGTTCGCGCAACCGCAGCCGGTCCCGGAACAGGGAGGCGTGCCGCAGCCGCCCGAACACCTCCTGGCTTTCCGCCGGATAGCAGACCTCCACGACGTGCGCGACCTGGTCCAGCGACATCCGCTGCAGCACGCCCGGCAGGCCGAGGCAGTGGTCCCCGTGGAAATGGGTGATGCAGATGCGGGTGACCTGGCTGGCCGTGACCCCGGCGAACAGCATCTGCCGCTGGGTTCCCTCGCCCGGGTCGAACAGCAGGCCCTCGTCGTCCCAGCGCAGGAAGTACCCGTTGTGATTGCGGCTACGGGTGGGCGCCTGGCTCGCCGTGCCGAGAACCACCAGTTCGCGATTGGACACGGCACCTCAGCCTATGCCCCCGCGCGCGCCACCATGATCGTCACGCCAAGCCCGCGCACCATGATCGTCACGCGGGGCCCGCGCTGGCCGGTTACGGCGAAGGATGCACGACCAGGGCGCTGCCGCCGCCGAGGCGGACCGGCTCGGCGATGGCCTCGACGCGGTCGCGGCCGAGGATCTGCAGCGCGGTCGCGTCACCCGGGTAGTTGTCGAGGGGGAGTATCGGCCCGGTGGCGAGGGTGAACTTCTCACCGAACTGGCTGGTCAGTTGCTGGGCCAGCGCGCTGTTGTAGAAGTCGGGTTCGGCCAGTGAGGTGGCCGAGTTGGTCTGGCTCACCCGCGGGGCCGCGAGGGCCGCCGGCAGTGACATGCCGAAGTCGACGTGGTTCAAGATGATCTGCAGGATCGTCGTGATGATCGTCGATCCGCCGGCCGCGCCGACGCTGAAGACCGGCTGACCACCGGCGAACGCGATGACCGGTCCCATGCTGGACCGCGGCTGCTTGCCGCCGGCGGGCAGGTTCGGGTCATGGGCTCCGGGGGCGGGCGGAGCGAAGTCGAAGTCGGTCATCTCGTTGTTGAGCAGAAAGCCGTAGCCGGGCACGGTCTGGCCGCTGCCGCCGAAGAAGTTGATGGTGTTGGTGTAGGCGACGATGTTGCCCCACTTGTCGGCGGTGACGATGTTGTTGGTGTGGCCGCCCTCCGCCGCGGCCTGCGACGCGCTCTGAGTGCCGCAGCTTCCGTAGGGCGGATACGGATTGCCCGGGGCCACCGGGGAGACCAGCGCCTGGTTGTGGATCAGGCAGCGCCTGGTCGCGGCGAACGCCGGGCTGAGCAGCCCGGACAGCGGCACGCTGACATAGCGGGGGTCGCCGACGTAGGCGTTGCGGTCGGCGTAGGACAGCCGGGATGCCTCCAGGTAGTGGAACAGTGCCGTCGCCCTGGGCTCGGCGGACAGGTTGTATCCGTTCAGGATGTTCAGCGCCTCGCCGACGGTGGACCCGCTGCTCGACGGCGGCGCCATGCTGTAGATGTCGAGGCCGCGGTAGCGCACGTGGGTCGGCGGCTGGACCCGGGCCTGGTAGGCCCGCAGGTCGCTCATGGTCATGATGCCGGGCAGGGCGACCACGGTTTGCCCCGGGGTCAGGACGGGGTGATCGTCGGCTTGGACGATGGCCTGGCCGAGGGGCCCGTCGTAGAGATAGGACGGGCCGTAGCGCGCCAGCAGCCGGTAGGTCTTGGCCAGGTCGGGATTGCGGAGCAGGTAACCCACGGGCAGGGGGTTGCCCGCCGAGGTCAGCAGCAGCGCGCGGCTGGCCGGGTAAGCCTGCAGTTCGGGCAGGTCTGACTGGGTGAGCTGGACGAAGTCCGCGTCGACGCGGAACCCGCGTTCCGCCACCCCGATCGCCGGCTGGAGGTCGGCCGCCAGGCTCTGGCGGCCGTACCGGCTGACGGCCGTGGCCCAGGTCGCCACCATGGACGGGACGCCGGTGGCCAGCGGCTGATCCGATGCGTAGTCGTAGCCGAGCGGCTGGCCGGTCTTCGGGTCGGTGAACATGGTCGGCGTGCACGCGGCGGGGCAATTCTCGCGGCCGTCGATGGTCACCACCTGGTGGGTCTTGGCCAGGTAGATCACCATGAAGCCACCGCCGCCGGGCCCCGCGACGAACGGGATGGTGACGCCCAGTGCGCTCGCCGTCGCCACGGCGGCGTCAATCGCGTTGCCGCCGTGCTTCAGCACGTCGATGCCTGCCTGGCTCGCATCGGTGTCCATGGAAGCGACCGCGCCCCCTGAGCCGACCGCGACCGGCTCTTTCACGCTGCCGGTTGGAGCCTGGCTGGCGGCAGCACGTACCCCGGATGGCAGCGCCAGAAGCACCAAGGCAAGTGCAGAAACGGCAGAAACCGCTGGCAAGCGACGCATGGGCACCTCCGCCTACATTGGCACGGACCCGACCATACTGTCTCGTCTGCTCGATACCGATCGCGTTAAACCAACACAAGCACACAAAATGGGCCCCGGCCGGACAGCGGCGGGTTCCCGGCGCAACGGGAACCGTCCATCTTGCCCGCCGCGTCTCAAGAGTGCGTTCACACGCCGTGCGCGGGCGCGTCGATGGCCGGCTCCGGCCGGGCCAGCAGGAACGACGTCACCGCGGCGGCGAAGCCGTCCGGGTCCTCCCAGAAGAGCAAGTGGCCTAGCTCGGGGAAGGTCACCAGCCGGGCCCCCGGGATGCGCGCCGCGAGCAGCTTGCCGTTGCGCGGGTCGACTACGGTATCGGCGCCGCCGTGCAGGACCAGCGTGCGGGCACCGATGCGCGCTTTCCTCAGCCCGCCGACGTACCGTGCTCCCGCGGCCGCCTGGGCCGGCCCGACTCCGGCGCCCGCGGGCCGGGAGCCCTGGAGCTCGAGGAGGCGGTTCACGAGTTCTGGGTGCCGCCGGACGGTACCCGCCGACAGGGCGTTTTCTGTGTGCCGGCGCCGCGCCGCCGCGGCCGTCATGGGGCCCGTCGCCGCGATCACCCGCATCGAGGCGGCGGGCATCGGGTAGGCGAAGGGCCAGCCCGGCGCGGTGCACGCCAGGACGAGACCGTCAACTCGCTCCGGGTGGCTGATCGCCAGGTCCTGGGCCACCATGCCGCCCAGGCTCGCCCCGAGCACGTGCGCCCGATGAATGCCGGCGGCATCGAGCACGGCGACGATATCGCCGGCCATGTCGGCGACGGTGAACGAGTCGGCTGGCCGGTCGCTGTGCCCGACGCCGCGGTTGTCCACCAGCACCAGCCGGAAGTGACGCCGCAGTTTCCGCAGCACTGGTTCCCAGCCGAACCGGTCCAGGGCCATCCCCTGGATCAGGACCAGCCACGGCCGTCGCCGGTGCAAGGTCCCGCGCAGCTCATAGGCGATCCGCAACGTGCCGCTGCGGGCGTACCGGGTCCGGTTCACCTCGTCAAACTGCCGGTGCATATAGCAAGCATGTGCTAACTATATCAATCAAACCGGGCGTCCGCCTCCGAAGCAGGGTGGACGAAGCGGACCGGAGCCTGTCCAAGTAGAGTTTTCGCAAGCAGGAAGGAGAAAGACATGCGGCTCGCAGTCAAGGCAGGGCACCTGCCGCAGCGCATCGCGGCGGGCGCGTTCATCCTCAACTCCGGCATCGGCAAGCTGTCCGCGGACGAGGAGACCGCCGCCCAGCTCCACGGGTTCGCCGTCGGCGCTTACCCGTTCCTGGGGAAGCTCAAGCCCAAGGATTTCGTCCGGCTCCTGGCGGCGAGCGAGATCGCGCTCGGCTCGGCGCTGGTGCTGCCCGTCATCCCGTCCGCCGTCGCGGGCGCGGGACTGGCGGCGTTCTCCGGTGGCCTGCTCGGCCTGTACGCCAGGACGCCCGGCATGCGCAAGGAAAACAGCCCCTTCCCGACCCAGCAGGGGATCGCGCTGGCCAAGGACGTGTGGATGATGGGCATCGGGCTCGGCCTGGTCATCGATGACCTCACCGATCGCCCGGAAAAGAGCGACGACTAGCCCGCCATGCGCCGGAGCCCGCACGATCCGTTCGTGCGGGCCTCCCTTGTCAGTTACTGTCACGATCGAGCGTGCCATTTTATGACAGTAACTGTCATCAGGGCTATGATGACACCATGGGTCGATGGCAGCCGGACGCGCGCGGCCGGCTTGTGCAGGCAGCGCTGGAGCTCTTTAGCGAGCGCGGGTATGAACAGACCACGGCGGCGGAGATCGCCCGCCGGGCGGGGCTCACGGAGCGGACGTTCTTCCGGCACTTCGCCGACAAGCGCGAGGTCCTGTCCGCAGGCGCCGGCGAGCTGCAGGACCGTATCGTCGCGGCCGTGGCGGACGTGCCAGGCTCGGTAGCGCCGCTCGACGCCATCGCCGAGGCCCTCGAGACCGCCGCCGCGGCCTTCGCGCTTCCGGAGCGCCGCGAGTACGCCCGGCAGCGCCAGGCCGTGATCGCCGCGAACGCGGAGCTTCAAGAACGCGAGCTGCTCAAGCTCGCCGCACTCGGCTCGGCGGTTGCTGATGCGCTGCGACGGCGCGGGGTCCCAGACCCAGCGGCGGTCCTGGCGGCCGAGGCGGGGATCGCGGTCTTCAAGATCGCGTTCGGCCGCTGGATCAGCGAATCCGGCGAGCCGGACTTCCCGCGACTGATCCGGGAGTCGCTCGGCCAGCTCAAAGCGGTGACCGCAGGCGAGTGACCCGGCCACCAGGCCGCAGGCCGTGACCTCCCCGGGCCCTACCCGGACCGCCTGGGCAGGTACAGGTCGGTGATGGTGCCCTCGAACGCCTCGGCCGCCAGGGCGACGGTCTCCGACAGCGTGGGGTGCGGATGGATGGTCAGGCCGATGTCGGCCGCGTCGGCGCCCATCTCGATGGCCAGCACCGCTTCGGCGATGAGGTCGCCGGCGTTCGGCCCGACGATGCCGCAGCCGATGACGCGGCGCGTCGCCTCGTCGAACAGCAGCTTGGTCATCCCCTCGGAGCGGCCGAGGGTAAGCGAGCGCCCGCTGGCGGCCCACGGGAAGACCCCCTTGCCGTACTTGACGCCGGCCGCCCGGGCCTCGTTCTCTGTGACCCCCGCCCAGGCCACCTCGGGATCGGTGTAGGCCACCGACGGGATGGCGCGGGCGTCGAAGAAGCTGTTCTTGCCCGCGGCGACCTCGGCGGCGACCTTCCCCTCGTGCATCGCCTTGTGGGCCAGCATCGGCTGGCCCACCACGTCGCCGATGGCGAAAATGTGCGGCACGTTGGTCCGCAGTTGCTTGCCGACGCCGATGAAGCCGTGGTCGTCGACGCTGACGCCGGCCTGCTCGGCGCCGATCAGCTTGCCGTTGGGACTGCGCCCGACGGCGACCAGGATCCGGTCGAAGGTATCGCTCGCCGGGGCCTTCGGGCCGTCGAAGAACACCGTCAGGCCCTCCGCCCCGGCCTGGACGTCCGTCACCTTCGTCTTGACGTAGATGTTCTCGTACTGCTTGGTGACCCGCTTGGTCAGCGGGCTGATCAGGTCCCGGTCGGCGCCCGGGATGAGCTGGTCCATCAGCTCGACGATGGTGACCTTCGCGCCGAGCTCGTGGTAGACGGTGGCCATCTCGAGCCCGATGATCCCGCCGCCCAGGACGAGCAGCCGCCGCGGCACCTCGCCGAGTTCCAGCGCGCCGGTGGAGTCGATGACCCGCGGGTCGGCCGAGGGGATGAACGGCAGCGTCAGCGGCTCCGAGCCGGCCGCGATGATCGCCTGCTCGAAGCCGACCGTGGTGGTGCCGCCCTCGGCCAGCTCGACCTGCACCTGGTGCGGCGAGGTGAACCGGCCGTAGCCGCGGATGGTGGTGACCTTGCGCTGCTTGGCCAGTCCGGCCAGGCCGCCGGTGAGCCGCCCGACCACGCCCTCCTTCCAGGCGCGCAGCCTGTCGAGGTCGATCGCCGGAGCGCCGAACGCGATGCCGTGCTCGCCCATCTCCCGGGTTTCGGCGATGACCTTGGCCGCGTGCAGCAGGGCCTTGGACGGGATACAGCCGACGTTGAGGCAGACTCCGCCGAGGGCCGGCTCGCGGTCGACGAGCACGACCTGCTTGCCCAGGTCCGCCGCGCGGAACGCGGCCGTGTAGCCGCCCGGCCCGGCGCCGAGGACGAGCACCTCGGCGGTGATAGCACCAGGCGCGGCTACGTTGCTCGCCGCCGCGGCTGGCCGGGGCTCTGCTTCCGCTGCCTCGGGCACCGGCTGCTGGCCGGTGCGCAGGTCCGCAATGAGATGGCCGGCGGAGACATTGTCACCCACGGCGACCCGGACGGCGCTGATGGTCCCGGCCACCGGCGCCGGGATGTCCAGCGTGGCCTTGTCAGACTCCAGGGTGATCAGCGGGTCCTCGGGCGCGACCACGTCACCGGCGGCCACATGCACTTCGATCACCGGCACGTCGATGAAATGGCCGATATCGGGAACAGTGACCCCGATCACCTCGTAAATCCCGCTAGGCGAGCCGTAGCCGGGTGATTCGGTCGGCGCGGGGGCCGCGTCCTCGGTGACCCGCTCCCTTACCGGCGCGGCGGCCGGGCCGCTGGACGCTGGCCCGGCGTCGAGCCGGAGGATGAGATCCCCGGCGGATACCCGGTCGCCGACCCGGATGGCGACTTCGCTGACGGTTCCCGCCGCCGATGCGGGAACGTCCAGCGTGGCCTTCTCGGACTCCAGCGTGATGAGCGGATCCTCGGCGGCCACCATGTCACCGGCGGTCACATGTACCTCGATGACTGGCACGTCGATGAAGTGGCCGATGTCGGGAACTGTGATATCCACGTCAGGCTCCAGGAAAGAGGGTGCGTCGCGATGACCTGGACAGCGGTCAGAGCACGAGGCGGCGGACGTCTTCGAGCAGATGGCACAGGTACCGGGCGAACCGGGCGGCCAGCGCGCCGTCGATGACCCGGTGGTCGTAGGACAGCGAGACCGGCAGCATCAGCCGCGGCACGAACGCCGTCCCGTCCCAGACCGGCGCGGTCCGGGACCGGACCACGCCGAGAATGGCTACCTCGGGCGCGTTGACGATGGGCGTGAAGCTGGTCCCGCCGATGCCGCCCAGGCTGGAGATCGTGAAGCAGGCGCCCTGCAGGTCGGCCATGGCGAGTTTGCCGTCCCTGGCCTTGGCCGAGACGGCGCCGAGCTCCTGGCTGAGCTCCCGGATGCCCTTGCGGTCCACGTCGCGGATCACCGGCACCACCAGGCCCTCGGGCGTGTCCACGGCGACGCCGAGGTGGTAGTAGCTCTTGTAGATCAGCGCGTCTTTCTCCGGTGTCAGCGAGCTGTTGAACTTGGGGAATTCCCGCAGCGCCGAGACGCTGGCCTTCATCAGGAAGGCCAGCAGTGTCACCCGGTAGCCGTCGGCCTTGGCGGCGGCGTCCAGTTCCCTGCGGTAGGCGTCCAGGTCGGTGATGTCAGCCTCGTCGTTCTGGGTGACGTGCGGGACGTTGAGCCAGGACCGGTGCAGCGCGGGGCCGGACAGCCGCTGGATGCGGGACAGCGGCCGGATCTCGACCGGGCCGAACTTCGAGAAGTCCTGGGCCGGGACCTCCGGGATGCCGCTACCCGCGGCGGCCGGGGCGGCCTGGGGCGGGGGCGCCGCGGGGCCGCGGATGCCCGCGATCACGTCCTCCTTGGTGATGCGGCCCTTCGGCCCGGTCCCGGACAGCGCCGCGAGGTCGAGGCCGAGCTCGCGGGCCAGCCGGCGCACGCCAGGCCCGGCGTGCACGCCGTCGAAGTCCGCGGGCGGCCCGGCTTGGTCGGCCGTCACCGGCGGCCCGCCCTCCGCCGCCGGGGCAGCCGGGGGCGCCGCAGCTACCGCAGCCGCCGGGGGCGCCGCAGCTACCGCAGCCGCCGGGGGCGCCGCAGCTACCGCAGCCGCCGGGGGCGCCGCAGCTACCGCAGCCGCCGGGGCCGCCGCGGCCATCGGGGCAGCCGCGGCCGCCGCGGGCGGCTCCTGCTGCTCGGTCAGCGTCGGCGGCTCGGCCTGCGTGCCCGCGGTGTCGAGCAGCAGGATCGGCGACCCGAGGCTGACCAGGTCGCCGACCTTGACCCGCAGCTCGCGGACCGTACCGGAGGCCGGCGAGGGGATGTCCATGGTGGCCTTGTCGGACTCCAGGGTGATCAGCGGGTCCTCGTCGCTGACCACGTCGCCGGGCGCGACGTGGATCTCGATGACCGGCACGTCGGCGAAGTCGCCGAGGTCGGGAACGCTGACTTCAGTGGCAGCGGGCATGGTTGCTCTCTCTCGAAGGCCTGTGCGGGTTCATGTCCGCGACGGTTCCGGCTTGTCCGGGTCGATGCCGTACCGCGCGATCGCGTCGGCGACGGTGGCCGCCGGGATCGTCCCGTCCTCGGCTAGCGAGGCCAGCGCGGCGACGGCGACGTAGTGCCGGTCGACCTCGAAGAAGCGGCGCAGGCTGCGCCGGTAGTCCGAACGGCCGTAGCCGTCCGTCCCCAGCACCCGGTAGCGTCCCGGCACGAAGGCGCGGATCTGGTCGGCGAAGGACTTGACGTAATCGGTAGCCGCGATGACCGGGCCGGACCGCCCGGTCAGGCAGTCGGCCACATAGCTGCGCCGTGGCTCAGATTCCGGGTGCAGCATGTTCCACCGCTCGGTGGCGAGCCCGTCGCGCCGCAGTTCGGTGAAGCTCGGCGCGCTCCACACGTCGGCAGCTACGCCGTAGTCGGCCTGGAGCAGGTCGGCGCCGGCCAGCACCTCCCGCAAGATGGTCCCGCTGCCGAGTAGCTGCACGACGGGACCCTCACCGGAGCCGGGGCGAAGCAGGTACATGCCCCGCAGGATCCCGCCCTCGGCGCCCTCGGGCAGCGCGGGGTGCTCGTAGTTCTCGTTCATCAAGGTGACGTAGAAGAACACGTCCTCTTGGTCGCCGACCATCCGCCGCAGCCCATCCTGGACGATCACCGCGACCTCGTAGGAATACGTCGGGTCGTACGACACGCAGTTGGGCACCACCGAGGCGAGCACGTGGCTGTGACCGTCCTCGTGCTGCAGCCCCTCGCCGTTGAGCGTGGTCCGGCCGGCCGTCCCGCCGAGCAGGAAGCCACGGGACCGCGAGTCCCCGGCCGCCCAGATCAGGTCCATGACCCGCTGGAAGCCGAACATCGAGTAGAAGATGTAGAACGGGATCATCGGGATGTCGCTGGTGCTGTAGGCGGTCGCGGCGGCGATCCAGGACGCCGTCGCGCCGGCCTCGTTGATGCCCTCCTGCAGCATCTGGCCGTCCGGCGCCTCCCGGTAGTACATCAGCTGGTTGGCGTCCTCGGGCTGGTAGAGCTGGCCGGCCTGGCTGAAGATGCCGAACTGGCGGAACATGCCTTCCATCCCGAACGTCCGGGACTCATCCGGCACGATCGGCACCACGTGCGGGCCGATCGTCTTGTCCCGCAGCAGCGTGTTCAGGATCCGGACGAACGCCATCGTGGTGGAGATCTCCCGGCCCGGCGTGCCGCCAAGCTGGCCGCCGAACGCGGTGAGCTCAGGCACCGCCAGCGTGTGCGTCGACCGCCGCCGCCGGGCCGGCAGGTACCCGCCGAGGGCGGCCCGCCGCTCGCGTAGGTAGGCCATCTCCTCGCTGCCGTCCTCGAAGCGCAGGAACGGCAACTCGGCCAGCTGCTCATCGGTCAGCGGCAGCCTGAACCGGTCCCGGAACCTGACCAGGGCCGTGTCCGCCATGTGCTTCTGCTGGTGGGTGATGTTCTGGCCCTCGCCCGATTCGCCCATCCCGTAGCCCTTGATGGTCTTGGCCAGGATGACCGTGGGCTGGCCGGTCGTCCGCACCGCGGCCGAGTAGGCGGCGTAGATCTTGAGCGGGTCATGCCCGCCGCGGTTCAGCGCCCAGATCTCGTCATCGGTCATGCCCGCGACCATCTCCAGCAGTTCCGGGTACTTGCCGAAGAACTTCTCCCGGACGTACGCGCCGTTCTTGGACTTGAAGTCCTGGTACTCGCCGTCGACGCATTCCTCCATCCGCTTCAGCAGCAGGCCGGTGGAGTCGCGGGCGATGAGCGGGTCCCAGTTACTGCCCCAGATCACCTTGATCACGTTCCAGCCCGCGCCGCGGAAGATGCCCTCGAGCTCCTGGATGATCTTGCCGTTGCCGCGGACCGGGCCGTCCAGCCGCTGCAGGTTGCAGTTGATCACGAAGATGAGGTTGTCGAGCTTCTCCCGGCTGGCCAGCGCGATGGCGCCCAGCGACTCCGGCTCGTCGGTCTCCCCGTCGCCGAGAAACGCCCAGACCCTCCGGTCCGCGGTGTCGGCCAGCCCGCGGCAGGCCAGGTACTTCAGGAAGCGCGCCTGGTAGATCGCCATGATCGGGCCGAGGCCCATCGACACCGTGGGCATCTGCCAGTATTCCGGCATCAGCCACGGGTGCGGGTAGGACGACAAGCCGTCGCCGCCGGTCTCCTGACGGAACTTGTTCAGCTGCTCCTCGGTGAGCCGGCCCTCCACGAACGAGCGGGCATATATGCCCGGCGACGAATGTCCCTGGATGAACAGCAGGTCACCGCCATGCTCGTCGGTCGCAGCCTGGAAGAAATGCTGGAACCCCACGTCATACAGCGTGGCCGCGGACTGAAAACTGGCGATATGACCGCCGAGCTCAGAGGACTCCGCGTTCGCCCGCAGCACGATGGCCAGGGCGTTCCACCGGACCAGCGACCTGATCCGGTGATCCATCGCGAGCTGGTACGGGCTCAGCCGGTCCTGCGAATCGGGCGGGATCGTGTTCAGGTACGGCGTGGTGGCACTGTAAGGCACCGCCGCGCCCTTCCGGCGTGCCTCGGCCTCCACCTCGTGGAGCAGGTAGAACGCACGGTCCGCACCCTCGTACGTCAGCACGGAATCCAGCGCCTCAAGCCACTCCCGCGTCTCGGCCGGATCAAGATCTTCTAGCATCACGTTTCCCCTAGGGTCTCACCAAGCATCCTCCCCGGGTGATACTCCAGGCAAGGAGACCAAAGTCCCGAGGAGGGAAGACCGAACAGTGGCGAATCCGCTCGATCAGGTGGCGTGGTGGCCGGCCACCGCCGCGGCCGGCTACGCGTCGGCGACGGGCCAGATGGAAATTGTCGGCCCTGCTGACCAGCCGTTCCGTTGGGCCTCGGTGACGAAACTCCTGGTCGCGCTGGCCGCGCTCGATGCCGTGCAGCGCGGCCTGCTCGACCTGGACGAGCCGGCCGGGCCGCCAGGATCGACGATCCGGCACCTGCTGTCGCACGCATCCGGCCTCGCCTTCCATAGCGACGCGATCCTCAGCCCGCCCGGCCGCCGGCGGATCTACTCCAACCGCGGCATCGAGATCGTCGCGGACATCATCGCCGCCCGGTCCGGCCAGCCCTTCGAGCGGCTGCTGGCCGACGAGATCTGCCTGCCGCTCGGGATGGCCGCCACCCGGCTCGAGGGCTCCCCGGCCTGGGGCGCCGTCGGCCCGCTCAGCGACCTCATGAACCTGGCCGTCGAACTGGCCAGCCCGTCTCTGGTCGACGACGATCTGCTGGCGGAGGCCACCAGGACCGCCTTTGACGGCCTGTCCGGGGTGCTGCCGGGCTTCGGCCGCCAGCCGCACTGCGACTGGGGCCTGGGGTTCGAGATCAGGGACAGCAAGGCGCCGCACTGGACCGGAGCGAGGAATTCGCCGCGGACGTTCGGTCACTTCGGGCGCTCGGGCAGCTTCCTCTGGGTGGACCCCGAGGCCCGAATGGCCTGCGCCGCCCTGGCCGACCGCGACTTCGGCGACTGGGCCAAACAGGCCTGGCCCCGCCTCTCCGACGACCTGCTCGCGGCGCACGCCGTCGGCTGAGATGCTAGGGGCCGATAGTGTCGGGCGGAGAAGATATTGCGGTGCCGATATCCCGGCAGGCGCGGAAGGTAAGAATGCCCCAGCTCACCCAACAGGACTTCGAGAGGCTGCTGGAGTTCCGGACCACCTTGCGCCGCTTCCAGCGCTGGAGCGAAGACCAGGCTCAGGCCGAGGGCCTGACCCATGTCCAGCACCAGCTGCTTGTGGCGATCAAAGGACACCGCGGGAACCTGCCGCCCTCCGTCGGTGATCTGGCCGGCTACCTGCTCCTGCGGCCGCACAGCACCGTCGAGCTCGTCGACAGGGCCGAGGCCGCCGGGCTGGTGGAGCGGACGCCGGATGGAGACGACGGCCGCGTGGTGCGCGTCCGACTGACCCGCGAAGGCGACCGCATCCTGCAGAAGCTGACCCGGGCTCACCTGGACCGCCTGCACGAGCTCGCGACCGTGCTGGACGCGCTTGTCATCCGCGACGGCGCAGGCTCCCGCGTCTAAGTCGGCCGTCCGGTCAGGGACGGCGCGGTCCTCATGCCCAGTCCTAAAAGACTATATCGTAACACGAAATTTCGCCGGGCCCCGCGGCGGTGATCGCCGCGGGGCCCGGCCCCATTATGCCCGGATCATGCCCGGTAATCCGTGCGTCAGCAGCCGTCGTAGGCGGACCAGTTGGACTGTCCGCCCCGGGCCAGCGCGTTGGAGAACACCTGGTTCTGCTCGGCCACGCTGGCATTGCCGAAGCTGCCGGCCGAACCGCCGTACGCGGCCCAGGTCGACGCGCTGAACTGGTACAGGCCGTAGTGCCCGGAGGAGTTCATGACCTGCGAATTCCCGCCGGACTCGCGAGCCACGACGCACTGACCGAACGAGCCGCCGACTGAGCCGCCCGAGTAGCTGGTGCCGCCCGAGTAGCTAGCGGCGCGCGCGGCGGGCGCGTACACCCGGGTCACCGCCGTGGCCCTGGCCGGAGCCACGGTCGGAGCGACCGGGCCGAGCAGCGAGGGTGCGCCGGGTATCTTGGCCGGCTTGGCCGGGATCTGCAGGGTCTGCCCGGTGGCGATGTCGTTCGCCCACCGGATCTGGTGGCGGTTGGCCCAGTAAAGCACCGGCCATGCGCCCTGCTCGTGGTAAAAATGCCCGGCAATCGCGGACAGCGAGTCACCCTGCCGGACGGTGTACCTGACGGCCTGGGCCGGACTCGCCTGGTGCCGCGTGGCCTGCCGGGTCGCGGCGAACAGGTATGCGGACGAAACGCCCGCATAGGCGGCGTCGGTGGTCACGGCGGGCTGTGCTGCTGCGGCCGACTTGGCGGCCGTGTGGGCCGGCAACGGGTCGGCCATCGCCGGCGGGGCCAGGCAGGCCGCGGCGGCCAGGCCGGCCAGTGCGGTCCCGGCGGCACTGGGTAGAAGGTACTTGAGTCGGTTGCGTGATGGTTTCCTGTGGCTGCCCAAAGGGCTCCTCTTCGCGGAGGGCGCGCTCACTGGGAAGGGGCAACAACATACTTGCCGTCTTCGGAGCGCCTGACATCTGGGCAGCTTAACGGACACAGTCGGCCTACTTGGGGCAAATTACCTAAAAAAGGCGAAATTGGCTGCGAGATGCTAAACTGCCGCCCCACAGCATCAAACCGGCGTTCTTATTCTTTCCTCGATCCCTCCTCAAAAGGGGTCTTGACCTGCGTCATTGCGCTGAGTTCGCGACGCGAAAGGCGAGCTCGCCAGGTGGCCGCCCGTTCCAAATCTTTTTTTCCGAACGGTCCGGGTATCGGCCCCGGCTCAGCCATCATCGCTCCGGCGGGGGGGCCAGGTCCCGGCGGCCGGTCAGCACGAACCACGCGATCAGCCCGGCCACGTCGGCGGGTGCGGCGGCGGTGCCGGGGATCAGCTGGAGCACCACCAGTGACAGCGCCGCGGCGATCGCGGCGCGGAGCAGCAGGCGCCGCGGACGGCCGCGCCGGACCCGGGCCGGGAACTCCGGTACGGCCGCCAGCGGATGCCGCGGCCGGGCGCCGGGCTCCGCGCCGTCGGCGGGGATGGCGGGCAGCGGCCCGGTGACCGGCTCCCTGGCCAGTTCGGCCTGCTGGATCAGGTCGGCGTAGGCTTCCGAGCGGCCCCAGGGGGTCCGCAGCTCGGCGTAGGCGGCCGACGCCGCGGTGTACCGGGCCAGGTCGCCGCCGTCCGGCCGGTCGGGGTGGGTCGCGGCGGCGATGGCCCGCCAGGCGGCGCGGACCTGCTCATCGGGCAGGTCGGGGCGGGCGGGCAGGCCGAGGGCTTCGAACGGGTCGTGGTTCACCGGGGGGCTCCGGGTCCGAAGACGTCATCCAGGCTGGCCGGCGGGTCCGGCCAGGCCGTGGGGGCGGGTTCGCGGCGGGGCTCGGGCACCCGGGCCGCCGGGTCCGGCGCGGCGGCCGGGGGCAGCAGGGTGAGCGGGGAGGGCCTGGGCCGGGCGACCTGGACGAAGGTGGCCGCGCCGCGCTGGATGTAGCACGCCTGCCCGACCTCCAGGCGGCGGACCAGGTCCGGGTCGGCGGTCCGGGCGCGCCGCTCCCGGGTGGTGCCCTCATCCCCCCAGGCGCCGCCGATGAGCTTGTGCGCGGTCTCCAGCACCCGCCGGGTTCCGGCCGCGGCGACCAGCGCCTCGGGGTAGGGGGTGTGCAGCACGAAGATGCCGCCGTCGGCGGTGCCCGCGATCCGGTACCGCTCATCCTCCGACGCGCCGAGGCCCTGCCAGGACTGCGCCGAGACCTGCACCCCGATGCCCAGCGACCGGCCGCGTTCGTACAGGTTCGACAGCGGCACCCGCCCCGACACCGCGCTGTAGTCATCGGCGGCCAGCAGCATCGCCCGTGGCTCGGCAGACAGGTCGGTGGCGGCGTGCGCGGTCAGCTCGGTCAGCGCCATCGCCTGCGCCTCGGCCACCGACGGCTCGCGGGTGCCCTCCAGGATGCAGTACCAGGCGTCCGCCTCAGCCAGGTTCCCCGGGCCGTCCAGCGCGGGCCCGAGCCGGCCGAGCAGGGTCGCGAACCGGAGCTGGATGTCGGGCAGCTGCCGGACCGCGGCCCGGACCCGCTTCGCCTCGGCGGGATAGCGGGCCGGATCCCACGCCGCCTGCAGCCAGCGGGCATCCAGCCGGTCCAGGAACCCGGCCGTGCTCAGCGGCGGGCCGCCCGGCGCCGTTACCGCCAGGGTGAGGACGGCCTGCATGACGTCGGCGTAGTAGGCCGCGGCGCCGGTGCCGGAGTCGATCATCTGGTACAGCAGTACGGCCAGGTCCTGGGGCGGGAGGTCCCACAGGGACAGCCGGGCCTCATCGGGCCAGATCGCGACGCGGCGGGCGCCGGCGCCGTAGAGCAGGCGGCGGGTGCGGTCGGCCTTGACGCGGGCGTCCCGGCCGCCCTTGCAGTCCAGCACCACCAGCAGCGGCCGGTGCCCCTTCCCGGCCCGGGCCGCGGCCAGGGTGGCGGTGAACCAGCCCGCCCACAGCCGGATCATCAGGTTCGTCTTCCCCGATCCGGTGGCGCCGACGATGACCATGTGCCGGGCGCACGCCGTGGCCGGGATGGTGAAGACGGAGTGCCAGCGGTGGCCGATGGCGCGGATGGTGCCGCCGACCGGGATCCGTCCGCCCCGGGCCAATAGCGGCACCGCGCCGGGCGCCTCGGTCAGGCCCTTGGCGGTGCGGACCTGCCGCCGCCACTGGCGGGTGTCGAAGGTGATCGGCGCGGAGGCCATGATCCCGCCCAGCCCGGTGGTGATCGCGTAGATCCGCCATGCCCACGCCAGCCCGGCCAGGGCGAGCCCGGCGGGGACCGCGACGGGGGCCAGCAGCAGGAACGACCGGGCCGCCCCGGCCGCGGCCAGGTGGGACCAGCCGCGCTCCCAGTCGCTGACCGGAGCTAGCGCGACCGGCCGCCACGCGTGCAGCCGCGCCGCCTGGACGGCGAGCCAGATCCCGGCCGGGAGCAGCGCCCAGGCCGCGGCGCGGCGCAGCCGCACCGGCGGCCAGCCCCGCAGCCACGCCGCCCCATACCCGGCCACCGCCACCAGCGTGACCGGCCACGCCGCGATAGCGAGGGCGGCGAGCAGCAGCCAGCCGCCCGCCTTGATGATCTTGCGGAGCAGCCACAGGCACACGGTCAGCTTGAGCCACGCCCACACGCTCATCGCGGCGGTTCCGGGGTGAACGCGGCGGCGGGCAGCTCGCGGATCACCATCCGGGGTTGCTCCCCGTGCGGCAGCCCGTCCGCGGCGCGGGTGACCACCGGCCGGGCGGCCGGGCCGGTCAGGTAGATCACCTGGGCGTACCGCATCGGGGTCAGGAGCCCGGTCATGATCCGGGTGGTCCGCGCGGCCGCCTTGGGGGTCAGCTCGACCTCGATCGCCCACACCTGGCCGGCGTACGGGCTGGCGGCGATGGACGGCCAGTGGATCTCCGCGTCGGGCACGTGCTCGCGGCGTCCGGCCGCGGGGTGGTCGGCGCGCATCCGCCGCTCGGAATGCCACCAGGGCTGGCCGGCCTCCCAGGCCGGGCTGCCCGCCAGCCACAACCGGGCGGCCAGGACCGCGCGGACGTGGGCCAGGCGGCCCAGCGCGGGGCGGGTGGCGGGGAACCCGAGCCCGGTGGCGGTCATCCCGGCCCGGGTCAGCCAGCACCACCCCGGCCCCGGCCCCAGCCGCCCAGTGGCCGCGTACCCGGCCCGCCGCCACCGCGCCACGATCGCCGGCAGCCGCTCCGGCTGCACCCGCAGCGCCAGGGCGAGCAGGTCGGCAGGCGCGCCGTAATGCTCCCCGCAGAGCAGCAGCCCGTCGATGTCGCGCTGGCTGAGCCGGACCGTCCCGGCGTCAGCACGGCGGGCCGGCCGGGCCGTGATGATGGTGTCCTGTGCCTGTGCCTGTGCCTGTGCCGTCATGATGTCCCCAGGTTTCTCCGCAGTCACATGAGCCTCAGTTGCCCCGTGTGCCCGTAAGAACACGAGATGTGACGATTTTTTCGCCGGGGACCGGTGCGCCGCAGGGCCGTACCGCCGCCGTAAGCGCATCGTCATGATTCGGCGCCCGGATCATCCAGTTCGGTCTGCGGCGGTGCGTTGGTAGGGCCGCGCGGACTTCGTCGTCACCCATAGTGGGTGGTGTGTCGGCTGGTGTCTCACGCCCAGTATGAGAAAATGACGATCACCGCTCTGTCGGGGCAGCGGTGATCGCGACATGGTGTCCAGCCGTGATGACCCTGACCGGCGGTGCCAGCCGGTCTGCGGCGTGCTTACCGCCGGTCTTGTATCCCTAGGGAGAGCTGAGAGTGAACGGTCTGCCGTTTGAAGATCGTGCGGACTTCGAGGATGCTGACCGGGGGCTGATCGGCTCGCTGGATCCTGGCGTGGTGAAGAACGCCAGCGGGCGGGTCGTGTGGGACAACGACGCGTTCGCTTTCCTGCAGGCAGACTGCCCGCAGACGGCGAACCCGAGCCTGTGGCGGCAGTCCCAGCTGTGCGCCCGGCAGGGCCTGTTCGAGGTAACGGAAGGCATCTACCAGGTTCGCGGGCTGGACCTCACGCTCACCCTCACCAAACCGCAGCTGCTTGGCATGCTCGCCGGCCAGGGCCTGGACGGCATCCAGACCACAGGCGACCCGGCCGTATTGCAGCGGCTCCTCGGCCTGCTCGATTCCCCCGATCCAGGGTTCGCGATCGTCACACCGTGACGATGCGACACTGGCGGATCATCGCCCCCGGTAAGGAGGACTGATGGGTCAGGCCATCGGAGGGTCATTGCCGCTCGCGATCGGGATCGCGATCAGCCCTCCCCGGGCTCAGGTCAGCTCGAGCAGCAGGCGGGCGAGTTCGGCGGGCCGGTTGCTTGCCACCATGTGGCTGGTGGCGATTTCCAGGTAACGCCAGGCCGGCGAGGCCTTGGCCCGGTCGGCGGCGGCCCAGAACGGCCCGCCGGACTCGGGCCGGGGCTTCCCGGTCGCCTTGATGTAGGTGCGGGTGAACGGATAATCCTGCAGCGGGCGCGCCAGCCGGACCGGTTCGGTGAAGCAGCCCACGGGCTGCGGGGTGCGCCGTGCGCTGGCCCACGCCGCCTCGGCCGGATCGTCGAACTCGCGGGGCTGCGGTGGCACCAGCCAGTCGCGGCCCAGCCCGATCACGCCGCGGCCGGCCCCCATGCCGCTGGCGGCGTCAACCGTGTCGCCGTCATCGGGCACGAAGGCGTCCAGGTAGACAAGATGCTGGATTCGTTCGGCGATATATTCCAGCGCCCCGGTGACCACGAACCCGCCGTAGGAGAAGCCGAGCAGCACGATGTCGTGCAGATCTTCGTACCAGACGGTGTTGACGACATCGGTGATGTGGGTGGACAGGCACACCTGCGGGCTGGTCAGGTGCGCGCGTTCGCCGATGCCGGTCAGGCTCGGGGTGAAGACCTCGTGACCGGCCGCCCGGAGCGGGCCGCGGACCTTGCGGAAGCCGTGCGCGCCACCCCAGGCGCCGTGCACCAGGACGAAAACCGCCATCTTTACCCGCCCTCCGCTACGCCGTCAGGACCGGGACGAGCAGGTGCGAGTCGTACTCGCCGCCGGTGTGGATGACGTGCCGGCCGCGGTTGGTCAGGTCATCGTGCCGAGCCTGGATCAGCGGCCGGGGGTAGCGGTAGATGTCCTGGCCCTGGATGACCAGCCGCAGCGTCTCACCCGGCCCGAACCGCGTGCCCGACGGCAGGATCTCGATCTCCAGCGGCACGATCTCGCCCGGCGCCAGCAGAAGCGACCGCCGGTGCGCCAGCACCGGCTGCCACGGCCGCGACCGCGTCGGGTCGAGCTCCCGATGGGACGCCCGCAGCCAGCCCAGCGCGGCCGGGCCGTCCTCGAATACCGCGTAGAACGGAAAGCCCACCAGGTCGCCGTAGGCGTCGAGCTTCTGCACCGCGACGAACACGTCCAGGTCATCGGCGTCAAGCGCGGACATCCAGACCCGCAGCTTCATGCCGCCGACCACCTCGGCCGCCGCCGCGAAGCGGAAGTCGAACGTGGCCCGGCCGCGCCCGCGGCCGGCCCGCTCGCTGTCGTAGGAAACCGAGGCGACGGCCGGGCGCGAGCGGCTCAGCGTCCCCGAGCCGGCCTCCAGGTACAGCGGCAGGTACGAGGTGCCGGGAACCGGCCAGTCGGCCGCGGTCCGCCAGCGGCCGGCCTGCCCGGCGTCCCTGACCTGGTAGCGCACCCGCGGCCAGTCGCTGACCTCGGTGTCGAGCCCCAACAGGAAGTGGTCGAAGAACGCCTGCTGCCGCCGCAGGCCCTGCTCGCTGTAGTAGTAGCCCCACTTCTTCCCGCCATGCGCGTCCAGCCATTTTTGCGCCGAGCCGATCGCGGTGAACCCCTCGAACGTCCCCCGGGTATGCAGCCCCTGGTCCGACCAGCTCGCGACCACGTAGGCGGGAGCGGCGATGCGCGCCAAGGGCGCCGCCTTGGACGCCCAGAAGTCGTCGAAGAACGGATGGGCGGCGGTCTCGGCGGCCAGGTCCTCGATCCGGCCGGTCCCGAACCCCCAGCGTTCCCCGATATACGGCCAGAAGTACGTCTCCGGGATGCCGCCGTGCCTGACCACTTCGCGGTAGGTGTCGCTCCAGCCTTCCCACGGGTTGATCGCGGCCAGGTGCGGCGGCCGGGTGGCGGCGATCGTCCACTGACTGGAGGTCAGGTAGGAGACCCCGGACATGCCCACCCGGCCGTTACTCCAGCTCTGCGTCCCGGCCCACTCGATCAGGTCGTGGCCGCGCAGGGCTTCCTCCGGCGACAGGAACGTCGCGTCGCCGCCGGAGTACCAGGTTCCCGGCATGTCGGCGTTTACCACCGCGTACCCCCGGGCCGTCCAGTAGACCGGGTCGGGTGACTCGAACGCGGTGTACGGGGAGACCTGGCCAGGTGCGACCCCGCCGTCCGGGTACCGCTCCGGCAGCTGAGGGCCGGCCTGCTTGCCGTACGGGGACCAGGCGATCAGCGGGGGAGCGGGCCGCTCGTCGGCGGGCCGGAACACATCGGCGTAGACGATGACCCCGCCTCGCACCGGGACCGGCACGTCCCGCTCGATGATCATGCCCGTCGGCCCGTCCTGGAGCCGGTACCGCGGCGGCGCGGCGCCTCGTTCGGCCGGGCTGCCGGTCGGCTTCCTGAACACATACTCCACAGGCATCAGGATGCCAGCCCCAGGGGCCGTGATCGGTAGCGCGTCTGCATGTTCGGCGCTCAGCCGAGGCGGGACAGCTTGTCGGGGTTGGTGACGACGTATATGCCGCGTACCTGGTCGCCGTCGGGGATGAGGTCGAGGGATATGAGCATGTAGGGGGTGCCGCCCGACAGCAGCAGTGCTGCGGGTTCGCCGTTGACGCGACGATAGCGGATGTTGAGATCGGGGATGGGATGCCGGAAGGCGTCGCCGATGATGAGGCGGGCGACCTTGTCCCGGCCGTGTACCGGATGAGTGCCCGCCGCGCGTGCCATGCCGCCGCCGTCGGCCCACACGGTCACGTCCGGCGCCAGGGCCTGCATGAGGGCATTGAGGTCACCGCCCATGACGGCGGCGAGGAACCGTTCGGTGACCCGCTGGCGGACCTGCGCTATGGACACTGATTCGGCCCGCACTACTGTCTCGGCGCGGCATCCCGGGCCCTGGAGTGTGACATCGGCCGGGGCCGGTGTCACACTCCGGGCCGCCAGGTGCTCTCAGGATCAAAGACTCCAGCGAAGGCAGGAAACAATGACGAACAAGCGCACCTCCGGCAGTGTCGGCAGCGCAGCCCGCATCGCGCCGGGCGACACCATCACCGCCCGCGAACTGACGACGATCCAGTCTGAGCGCATCCTCCTGCCGGCTCCCGGCGTCCTCACCCACCTTCAGTTCCGGCGCTACGCCGAGCTACTGCAGCTGGCACGCACTCCGGCGGCAGGCCACCACTTCGCATCGTGCAACGCCTGAGCCCTGCCCGGCGCGCCCGCCGAACTGCGCGGCCAGTTCGCTGTCGGCCCGCTGCCTGGTCGGGCACAGGACAATCAGTAACCACACCCTGAAGACCCTGACCAATTGAGGTTAAGGCCATTTCTGCATTTAACCGGATCTTTTATACCCGACCTCCGCACCCGCCACGGAATCCGCCGCTTTGCTTCGGCTATCTACCAGATGCCGGTTACATGGCGTATGACCGACTCGTGCGGAATAAATGGTAAAAGCCGGGTAGGTAGAGGCGAAGGTCCTGCCGCGATCGCGCACATCGGCATTCCCCGTCATCTACCATTTTGGTGGGCTGTTGGGTGGGGGGATATGTGCCGGCTCTTCCAGGTGGGCGTCCTGAGGCTTTTCCGCGGCCGGGGTGGGTCGGCAGAACCCTGGCTGCCGTACCAGGCAGCCGGACGGTACCAAGCCGAACTCGTTCCCGCGAGCAGTCATGTTCATTTCCAGGAGCATCGTCTCGGGTACGCAAAGGAGCGAAACTTATGCGGCTGGTTCTGTGTGATGATAATCGCATTTTTTGCGAGGCGCTCGCGGTCGCGCTGGAGGCACGTGGCCACCAGGCGCTGGCGATCGCCACCACCGCTGGCGAGAGCGTCGCCGCGGTAGCCAGGCACCGGCCTGACGCCTGCCTGCTTGATTTGCGCTTTCACGACGGGGGAGAGGGACTCGGCGCTGCCCGCGCGATTCGGGACCAGTGCCCGGACACGGCCCTCCTGGTGATGTCCGGTCTCAGCGACCGGGCGGCGTCATTAGCCGCCAGGCAGATCGGTGTTGCGGGTTTCTTCGGTAAGGATCAGGAACTCGACCGGATTGCCGCAGCGCTGGACGTGATCGCCGCGGACCGGTCGGCGGTCAGTTCCGGTCCGTCGCACACCTCAGGCCCGCAGCCTGTCCGCGACCTGCTCGCGACCCTGACGCCGCGGGAGACTGAGGTGCTGCGCCGGCTCGCCGCGGGCCAGAACACAGAGAAGATGGCGCGCGAGATGAACGTCACGACCGAGACCTTGCGGACCTACGTCAAGAACGTTCTCGGCAAACTCGGCGCGCACAGCCGGCTTGAGGCCGCTGCTCTCGCGAGCCGCCTGATGCCGTCCGGCCAGATCGAGCCGGCCCAAGGCCGCCCGTCGCTCGCCTTGCTCACGCCCAGGGAGCGTGAGGTCCTGATGACGCTCACCAAGGGCTCCGGATTGCGTGAGGTGGCCAGGCAACTGCACATGTCGTTGAAGACGGTCAACACGCACTTGCACAACCTCAGGTGCAAGCTCGGCGTGCATTCCACCCTGGAGGCGGTGGCGCTGGCGCGGTCCGGGCTCGGCCAGCCTGACCCGCCGGGTGATCGCACCAGCGCGCCGTGCTGACAGACGAGGGTGGGTGACGCCTGGGCCGGCTGCACGGTGTCCTGGGCCGGCTCATGGTGCCCGGCAGAATTCCATTCCGGCCCGCGCCTATTGATCCTTCGAATCTCGGCCCTTTCGGCAAAGGGTTGCTCGTCGACTTTCCAGACCCAGGCTTCACCTGTTTGTATACCTAATCCGGCTCATGGCCCGGGCCGAGATCTAAAAGCCCTGTTCACGATGGCAGGCTCAGTAAAATGAGGATAGTGAGAATCTCGGGAAAATGGGGGATTGCCGGCCTGCCTGCCAGCCGCTAATCTCATATTCGAGCTCATGGGTGCAAAGAAAACCTTGATCCAGAACGTGCACATCTGACGTTTGTCAGCAATGTGCAAACCTCCCGTGACGCAATACCGCGGCATCGGGAAGCCTATAGAAAGAAGAAGGGGAGCAATATGTCTGAGATCAGCATGCGCGAACTGGAGGCTCAGCACGGCGAGCTGCTGCCGGAGCGGGAGACGCTCGCGACCTTCGCGTTCGGCTCGTTCGACAACCACGTCGTGGCGGTCAACAGCGCGGCTGCGTACCAGGCCTTCACGTATCAGTCGTCGAACGGCGCCGAGGCCGTGCAGAACGTTATCACGGGCTGAGCCTGGCACACGGTCAGCGTGTAAACGCACCCTGGCGGGGACCGCTTCGCGCGGTCTCCGCCAGGGGTCACGCGGTCCCCGCCAGGGGCACCAGTGAGACCGGCGCACCGGAACGGATGAGATCGACCGGCGGTTTATGGCTTGCCCGGCCCGGATTCGCAGGGCATGCCGAGGAGGCGACAGGTCATGCCATTCAGCCCCGGCTCCCGGCCCGCCAGCGGCAGCGGCATCCGTCCCGATCTTCGGTCGGCTCAGGGGACGGAGCGGCTTGGCCTGCATGCTGGGCCCGGTCCCGCGGTGCCGGTTCACGTGCCGCGGCTGAACCCGGGGGCGGAGCAACTCGGTGAGTACCAGGGGTCGGGCCTAACCGAAGCCACCTACCTGGTGCGCAACCCGGCCGGCCAGCTCATGCAGGTGTCCCGGCTGCTCCACCTGGTGCTGAGCGGGATCGATGGTCGCCGCACGGTCGGCGAGATCGCCGCGTGGGCCAGCGCCGCCTTCGGCCGCACGGTAAGCGTCGGCAACGTCGATTACCTGCTGGCCAACAAGCTCGCCCCGCTCGGCCTCGTAGACGGCGACGAAGGAGCTCACCACGCCCCGGACGGCGCCCCGGTCGGCCAGGATCCGGCGGTCCTGGCGCTGAAGCTGCGCCGTACCCTGGTTCCCGCCGCGAGCGTGCAGCCCGTCGCGCGCCTGCTCCAGCCGCTGTTCAACCCCGTCATGGTGGTGGCGGCGCTAGTCGGCCTGATCGCCTCGGACAGCTGGCTGCTCCGCAGCGGGCGGATCGCCCCGGCCTTCCAGGACCTGCTTGTCCACCCACTGCTGCTGCTCCTGGTGCTCGGCCTGTGCTTGGTTTCGATGCTCTTCCATGAGTGCGGCCATGCCGCCGCGTGCCGTTATGGCGGCGCCCGTCCCGGTGTCATCGGCGTGGGCTTCTACGTCATCTGGCCGGCCTTCTTCACCAACGTCACCGACGCCTACCGGCTGGGCCGGGCCGGGCGGGTTCGCACCGACCTCGGCGGCGTCTACTTCAACGTCGTCTTCGTGCTCGCCCTGACGGGGACGTACCTGGCGACGGGTTACGTGCCGCTGGTCGCGGCCGTCGTCCTGGTCCACCTGGAAATGATCCAGCAACTGATGCCGTCGCTCAGGTTCGACGGGTATTTCATCCTGGCTGACCTGATCGGCGTGCCCGACCTGTTCCGGCGGATCGGGCCCACGCTGCGCGGCATGATCCCCGGCCTGGCCGATCCCCGGGTGCAGGGCCTCAAGCGCGCGGCCCGGGTGACCCTGACCACCTGGGTCCTGCTCATGGTCCCGCTGCTCGGCCTCGAGCTGACGCTCATCATCTTGAACGGCCCCGTAATGGTCAGGACGTTTGGCCAGTCCCTGGCGGCTCAGGTCCATGACGTGGTCGCGCAATTCCGGCGCGCCGAAATCGCGGCCGGGCTGGTGAGCGTGATCTCGATCGTGCTGCTCGTGCTGCCGATGGCGGGTCTGTTCTACATCCTGTTCATCAGCGCGCGGCGGGCGCTCCGTTCGGTCAGCGCGCTCAATCGCCAGCGTCCGGTCCTGTGGCTGCCGGTAGCGGCCGCCGTCCTCATCGCCGCCGCCGTGCTGGCCGTTCACTGGGGACTCCTGCGGCAGGCCGGCGGCGTCGCGGCGTCGCGCCCGGCCGCGGCCGACCACGTCACCGTCCCGCGGCACGCTGCCATCCCGGCCCAGGTCCGGATCCAGCCCCGGCACGCAAGGCGGGGGCGCCGGGCCGTGGTGCTCACCGCGGTCAGCGCGCACGGATTCGACCCGCTCGACACGCTAGGCGACCCGTACGACGAGAACGACGCGCTGGCCGGGTACGCCATTGACAAGGACCCGGCGACCGCCTGGCAGAGCCAGTATTACCTGGGCAACCCGGTGTTCGGCGGCCTGAAGACGGGCAGCGGGCTGATCCTGGACATGGGCAGGCCGGTGCGGCTCAGCTCCGTCACCGTCAAGTTCGGGCCCGCCCTAGGTGCCGACGTGGCGATCGAGATCGGCAACGACGACACCCTGGCCGCTTCCACCTTGCCGACCTTCAGCACTGTCGCCGCCGCCGACGGCATCGGCGGCAGGCACACCTTCAGGACCGCCAGCAAGGCCAGGGGGCGCTACGTACTGATCTGGTTCACCAGGCTGCCGCCAGCCGGCCCAGGCAAGTTCCAGGCCCAGATCTTCAACATCATCGTCCGCGGCGAGGGCTGACCGGTGCGGCCAGCCCCATCCTTTCCATCCAGGCACGAACACCAAGCGGGAGCGCACATGAGAATCAGGCTTTTCGCGGCGAAGGCAACGACCGCAGCCGTAGTGGCAGGCGTCGCAACGACCGCAGCCGTAGCGACAGGCGCCGCAGTGGCAGGCGCCGCAGTGGCAGGCGGGCTCGGAACGGCTGGCGCCGCATCGGCCAGCCCCGTGATCGCGGCACCGGTCGCCATGGCGCGGTGCAACGTGATTATGGCAGGGGGGCACTCGCCCTGCTTCGCGCGGCCGGTCAATCCCGGCGGCCCGATGAGATCACTTCCCAGATAATATGCGCAGGTCTTCCGACCCGCCCGTATAAAGCCAGATATGACCGAATCGGCCGGGTCAAGCAGAGCCCCGGAAACCTGCAAAACCCAGATATTCCTATCGGTCACCTCACGGAAACAACCGGCTCCGGTCCTGTCCGGTGTGGTATGTTTCGCGAAACCAATGATGAAAGGATGATTATGTTGCCTAAAATAAGAAATTTAATCTTGCGGCCGCGCTCCGGCGTGGTGGCACTGGCCGTACTTGCCGCCCTGTCCGTTCCGGTTTCCGCATCGGCGGCGGTGCCCGCCTTTGTGCCGGCGGGCCCCCAGGTCCAGACGTACGTCAATCTGGCCAAGGCGTATTCGCAGACGGACGGCCGGACCGATTTCACCGTGAAGTTCCAGCTGCGGCAGAGTTCCGCGGCCACGATCAACATCGCCAATCACGCCGTGGCGTCGACCACCGGATGCGGCGATTGCGGTGCTTTCGCGATCGCATTCCAGGTGCTGTTCGCGGCGGAGCACGGCCCATTCACGCTCAACGCGGATAATACGGCGGATGCCACCAGTGTCAGCTGCGCCAAGTGCTCCACGCTGGCCGCGGCGTACCAGATAATCTACGTGACCGATTCGCCGCAGCGGCTGACGTTGCAGCGGCTGACGTTGCAGCAGATAAGGGGCCTGGCGCAAATTCGGGGCCAATTGCTCGCCCTGCAATACTCCGGCCTCGACCCGGACCAGGTCCAAAGCAGCGCCGACGCGCTCGCCAACCAGGCCGTGTCCATCTTGCAGGACGGCCCGAGCCCGACGCGGGTATTTTCGCCGGCCATTAACGGCGCGGATCACCCGGCCGAACTGACCCAGAACAGCGGCCCAGTGGTCGACCTGTTCATCAAGGTCGAGCACCCGGCCGGCTGAGCATCCAGACGGCTCAGCACCCGGCCGGCTGAGCTGAGCACGCGCCGCTGGCATCTGCCCGATGCCAGCGGCGCGCTCATTGCTCGCTCCCCTCGGTCAGGATCGCCAGCAGCTCGTCCACGCCGCGCACCCGCAGGTGCGGGCGGCTCGAGACGGGCAGCCCGTCGTAGTACGCCGAACCACCCAGGCCGGTGCCCACCGCGATGGCCAGCGACCGGCCGCGGTGCGCCATCGGCACCTCGAGTTCAGGATCGTCTCCGACTACGGCCAGCTGCGCGGTCGGCAGACCCAGCCGATCCGCCGCGCTGCGCAGCGCATCGACCGACGGCTTGCCCACCACCCGCAGCCCGCAGCCGGTCAGCGACTTGATCATCGCGGAGATGGCCCGGGAGGTGCCGAGCGCCCGGCCGCCGGCCACCGCGAAGAACGGGGTCTGCGAGCAGCTGTACAGCCCGGCCCCGCCCCAGACCGCGTGGCAGGCGGCCTCAAGCGCGGGCATGGTGAACTCGGGGAACCAGCCGGCGAGGACCGCATCGGCCGCGGTACCAGCGCAAGGCGGCACGACCTCCAGGCCAGCCTGCCCAAGCGGCTCGGCCAGAGCAGGCCCGCCCAGCACCATCACCCGCTTGTAGCCGGCCCGGAGGAAGACCCGGACCGCGCTGCTGGCCGGAGTCAGCAGCGCCTCGTCCGGCACGCCGAACCCGATGTCTCGCAGGGTCCGCGCGTAGTGCGCGGGCGTTCGGGTGGTCCCGTTGGTGAACACGACGAACGGCAGCCCGCGCCGCGCCGCCCAGCTGGTGATCTCCAGCGCGCCCGGCAGCGGCCGCAGCCGGTGGTTGTTCCGGTCGCCGAGCACCAGCGTGCCGTCCAGGTCGAACACGAACCCCCGCGCGGCGGCCAGCCGCTCTGCTACTACGGGGGGGACGAACCCAAAAGCCCCCGTGACCCCGCGCTTTCGCGCCATGTCGCTAGGCACCAGGCGACCCCCGCAGCGAAAGCCGGAACCCGGGCTTGTCCACCACCAGCCGCCTGACCGGCGGCCGCGCGCCGAGCTCGCGCAGCAGCCGGAGCACCGGCTGCATCTCCGGGGTGTAGTGCCGTGCCGCCGGGGCCGCGGCCAGCATCGCGTCCACCTCCCCGGCGGGCATGGCGAACCTCAGCAGCAGCTCCTCGTCGGGGATCCCGCGCGGCAGCCGCCGGCGCAGTTCGGCCACGGAAAGCGGCGGCGGCTCGGCGGCCAGCTCCCTGGCCCGGGGCCGGTCCAGGATCCGGTCGAGTACCCACGGCTCGACCGGCGCCGTCGGCTTGCCGAAGCTGCCGAGCACGTACCGGATTACCTGATCAGGCACGACCTCATACCGGGAACCACCAAGCATCGTGCTACCCCCAGGCCCCCCAGGCCCCCCAGGCCCCCCAGGCCCCCCGAGGACATTCGCGAGCGCCTGCCCCATCACCATCTGCGGGAACGGGGTCACCATGATCGGATAGCCCAGTTCGCCCCGAACCCGGCTCACCTCCTCCATCACCGCCCCGAACCGCTCTTGCAGCCCGAGCTCCGCCAGCTGGCGCCGCAGTGTGGTCAGCACGCCGCCGGCCAGCTGGTGCCGGCTGAACGCCGCGTCGTACGGTCGCGGCTGCCCGGCGGGCAGCGACTCGGCCGCGGCGAGCCGGTCGAAATACCGCGCCGCCCGGGCCAGCAGCCGGTCATCCACGTCCACCGTGTGCCCGAGCTCGCGCAGGTTGGCCACGACACGTTCGGCGTCGGGCAGCGAGGACCCGTCGGCCAGTGCGCCGCAGCCGGTCTGCAGCACCTCGACGCCCAGGTCCGGTGCGGTCAGGTAGACCAGCGGCGACAGCCCGATCGTGCAGTGCGCGTGCAGTTCCAGCGGCTTGCCGCTCAATCGCGCCCGCACCGCCGGGATCAGCGTGCGGGCACGCTCCGGTGTCAGCAGCCCGGCCGGGTCCTTGATGTAGGCGCGGTCGATGTACGGCGAGGCGGCGGCCTGCCCGGCGATCCCGGCGTAGAAGGCGTCGTCGTGGACCGCCGAGATCGTGTAGGTGAGCGCCATGATGATCTCGGTCCCGCCGGCCTGCCGGATCGTCCGTGCTGTCTGCCGTACCGCATCCATGTCGTGCGTCGGGTCGAGCACCACGAACCGCGTTATCCCGGCGGCTACCAGCCGGTCGTAGACCAGCCGCAGCACGTCCGGGTGCGCCCGCTCCCAGGAGATGAACCGCAGCCCGGTGCCGATGAACTGCAGGTGCGCGTCCGGCACCGCGGCCCGGGTGAGCCGGATCCGCTGCCACGGATCCTCCCGGTGCGTCCGCACTGCCACCCCCATGGCCGTGCTCGACATGAAGTCAAGCGCCCGGAACCCGACCCGGTTCAGCACCGGAGCGATCTGCAGGATGTGCTCGGTGCGCAGCCCGGTGGCCCCCCACAGGCTCTGGTTGCCGTCCCGCAGCGAGACGTCGGTCAGTTGCACGTCAGCCATTTTTTTTGTCCCGAACGGACCCGGTTTCCCGCTCCAGCCACCGCGCCAGGAAATCGGTGGCGACGCCGCCCCCGGCGAACTCCGCGTCGGCGGCCAGCGCCGCGTGCAGCGGCAGGGTGGTCGCCACCCCGCCGATCTCGCACCGGTCAAGCGCGCCGCGCAGCCGGTCCAGCGCCTGCGCCCGGCTGGCTCCGCTGACCACGAGCTTGGCCAGCAGGCTGTCGTACTGCGGCGGCACCGCCGAACCCGCCTGGAGGTGCGTGTCCACCCGGATACCGGGCCCGGCCGGGAAGACCGCGCTGGTCACGGTGCCCGGGCTCGGCCGGAACCCGGCCGCCGGGTCTTCCGCGTTGATCCGGCACTCGATCGCGTGCCCGCGCAGGCACACATCCGCCTGGGCCAGCCGGAGCCCGCGGCCCTCCGCGATCGCGATCTGCTCCGCCACCAGGTCGAGCCCGGTGACCGCCTCGGTCACCGGATGCTCCACCTGGATGCGCGCGTTCACCTCGAGGAACCAGAACGCGGCCCGTTCGGCATCCACCAGGAACTCGACGGTGCCCAGGCCCTGGTACTTCAGGTGCAGGCCGAGGGTGACCGCCGCCGCCCGCAGGCCGACCCGCAGCGTCTCGCCGAGCCGCGGCGCCGGGGCCTCCTCGATGAGCTTTTGATAGCGCCGCTGCACCGAGCAGTCCCGGTCGCCGAGGTGGATCACGTTCTCCCCGTCGCCCAGCACCTGCACCTCGACGTGCCGCGCGGGGGAGACATACCGCTCTAGGTACACTCGCGGATCGGAGAACGCCGCCTGCGCCTCCGCGCTGGCCACCGCGACCGCCCCGGCCAACTGCCCTGGATCGCGGACGACCCGCAGCCCCCGCCCGCCGCCACCCCCCGCGGCCTTGACCAGCACCGGATACCCGATCCGCTCTGCCAGCCCGCCCGCGCCTCCCGCCCCGCCCGCGCCTCCCGCCCCGCCCGTGCCTCCAGCCCCGCCCGTGCCTCCCGCCCCGCCCGTGCCTCCCGCCCCGCCCGTGCCTCCCGCCCCGGCCCCAGCCGCACGCACCAGCCCGCCCGGCAGCACCGGGAGCCCCGCCGCCGCTGCGTGGCTCCGCGCCGCGAGCTTGTCTCCGGCCGTCTCGAGCACCTCCGCGCTTGGCCCGATGAACACGATGCCCGCCGCCTCGCACGCCCGCGCGAGCCGCGGGTTCTCCGACAGGAAGCCGTAGCCCGGGTGGATGGCGTCCGCCCCCGCCGTGACCGCGGTCGCGACGACCGCGGTCACGTTGAGGTAACTCTGCGCCGCGCTCTCGGGCCCGATCCGGATCGTCTGGTCGGCCAGCCGGGCCGGCACCGAATCCGCGTCGGCATCCGAGACCGCCAGCACTGTCTCGATGCCCAGCCGCTGGCAGGTGCGCAGGACGCGGACGGCGATCTCCCCGCGGTTGGCGACGAGCACCCGCCGCAGGATCATTTATCCGCCCGGATGCGCAGCAAGGTGGCCCCGTGCGCGGCGAACTCGGCGTTCTGCACGCAGAACTCGGCGATCGTGCCGGCCACGCCCGCGTGCACCGAGTTCATCAGCTTCATGGTCTCCACGATCCCGATCACAGTGTCCGCGCTGACCCGGCTCCCCATCTCCACGAAGGGCGCCGCCCCCGGCCGCGGCGCCCGGTAAAACGTCCCCGGCAGCGGCGCCCGCACCGCAACCAGCCCCAGTCCCGTGTCCCCCGGCTCCTCGCCCGTCCCGCTGGTCCCGTCTGCCCCACTCGCCTCCCCGTCTGCCCCACTCGCCTGCCCATCTGGCCGGCGCGATGTTCCACCGAGCCGGCTAGGACCGGTCCGATGTTCCATCGAGCCGGCCGCAGCCGCAGCGCCGGCCGCAGCCGCAGCGCCGGCCGCAGCCGCAGCGCCGGCCGCAGCCGCAGGCGCGCCCGCGGGCGCGGGCGCGGGCGGGGGCGCGGGCGGGACGGGGATCGGCGCGGACAGGGCCTGGGTGGACTGGGTCCAGCCCTGGGGGGTGCGGCGGAGGGTGAGGCGGAACCGGGGGGTCTCCAGGTCCAGCTCGTCGTAGGGGAGCGAGTCGAGCAGCGCCAGGATGTCCGATACGTCATCGTTCGTCAGGTCCATCAGAGGGCAGTCCTGAACCGGGCGAGCACGTGGTCGCTGGCGCGGGGCTTCGGGGTCGCGACGGGCGGGCGCTCGCGAGCCGCCCAGACCGTCTCCGGGCGGCTTTGCAGCAGCACGATGCGGTCCGCCGGCTCGCCATGCAAGGCCGGGCAGCCCGGGCCGTCGCCGAGCAGCGCCCACTCGATGTCCTGGGGCACGCCGTAGTGCTCCTCGACCTGCCGGCCGACCAGAGTGAGGGCACGGGCCTCATCGTCGGTCAGGCAGGGCGACCGTCGCAAGGCAGTGGGCATGGGCTGGGCGGAGACCCCATGGCCGTTCGGCGCAAACGAATGCGCCCGCAGCTTGGCACTGACCCGCCGCCCGGTGATCTCGCCGGTCACCTTGCTCACCGTGAAGCTGTCCGGCGTCACCTCGCCGGCCACCAGGGCCGAGCCGAGCCCCCAGGTTGCCTCGATGGCCACCACCGAACGGTCGCCGGTAACCGGGCTGCGGGTGAACATCACCCCGGCCGCACGCGGGCTGACCATGCGCTGGACCACGACGCCCATGGCCAGGCCGCCTTCGCCGATGCCCCGGCGGCGCCGGTAGCTGACCGACTCGTCGTTGTACAGGCTGGCCCAGCACGAGCGCACCCGGTCGAGCACGGCGTCGATGCCGCGGATCGCCAGATAGCTATCCTGCAGCCCGGCGAAGCTGGCCTCCGGGCTGTCCTCCATGGTGGCGCTCGACCGGACCGCCACCGCCGCGGTCCCATCCAGCCGCTGCGCATCGAGCCGCTGGTAGGCGGCGATGATCTCGGCCGCCACCGCTGGCGGCAGCGGCGCTGCCGTGATCGCGGCGCGCAGGCCCGCCGCGGCGCGCGCGATGGCCGCCAGATCGTCCGCAGGCAGTTCCCCGAGCGCACCGCGGACCGCACCGGACGGATCGAGTTCCGCCATGACCAGGTTGAACGCCGCCACGGTGATCACGTAGCCGCGGGGGACACCTATCCCGGCGCGGATCAGCTCACCCAGGGCCGCCGCCTTGCCGCCGGCCCAGGCCGCATCCGCGGCGCCCACGTCGGCGAGGCCGAGAACAAAGCGACTACGAGTCGACGCCGTCACCCGATGACCTGCACGATCCCGCGATCGCCGTCGACGCGTACCCGCTGGCCGGTGCTGATCCGCTTGGTCGCGTCGCCGGTGCCGACCACGGCCGGCATGCCGTACTCTCGCGCGACGATCGCCGCGTGCGACATCGAGCCGCCGATGTCCGAGACCGCCGCCTTGATCATGCCGAACACCGGCGCCCAGCTCGGTGCGGTCACCGGGCAGACCAGGATCTCGCCGTCCCGGACCTCGCCGATCTGGTTGACGTCGGTCAGCACGCGGGCGGGCCCCTCCACGATGCCGGACGAGGCGCCGCAGCCGCGGATCTCGCCCTCGTCGGGCCGCAGCCAGGCCTCGATCGTCTGCTGGGTGACGCCCCAGAGCATGTGCACGGCCGGGTCGTTGAGCGCTTCGGGCACCGGGCCGAGGGCGGGCGGCGGCGACCAGGCGCGCAGGGCTTCCAGCATCCGCTTGCGTTCGGCCACGATGGGCTGGAAGTGGGCCGCGCCGAGCGGCGGGCTGCCCGCGGCCCAGGCCAGCATCACGTCCGACAGCGCCTGATCGACCTCGGTATGGTGCAACTGGAACACGTCCTCGGCCTCGGCGAGCACCCCGAACCGCGCCAGCAGCGCGCCGAACTCGCGGATCTTGCCGAAGAACTGCGTGGTGAACCAGTGCTCGCAGTAGAACTTGTGGTCCTCCACGTACGGGAACACCACCCGGCACAAGCTGAGCATCTGGTCGAACGCGGCCTTCTCCTCCTCGCTGTTCAGAAGCTCCCGATATGCCGCCGCGATCCGTTCCCGTTCGACCCGCAGCGCCTCGGTGGGGCGGTCGGCGAGCAGCCCGTCGCGGACCTGGGCCACATACCGGGGGAGCGCGGCGAACGGGACCGTCAGGTCGTCGGACCAGCTGCGGTGGTGATGGTAGAAGCCATCGCCGGTGGATACGTTGAACCAGGGCTCGCGCGCCTGCTCGAGGGCGGCCAGCCAGGTCTTGCCGCCCTCGCCGCGCTCGGCCAGCGCCGCCAGCACCTGCGACGGCGAGCACCCCGCAGTGAACAGGTCGTCGACCCCGGCCTCGACGGCCACCCGGGCCAGGTTGCGGAGCTCGTCGTCGGGCCGGTACATCATCACGTCGATGCCGGCCACCATGCGGGCCACGGTCTGGTCGCTGATCTCCGGGAAGGCCTGCTTACAGAACTGGAAGAACACCACGTAGGCGCCGTAGCCGAGCATCAGGAACTCGGTGTGGTGGTGCCACATCACCGAGAACAGGTCGAGGCACCGGTGGAAGTTCTCCCGCACGTAGTGGTTCTGCGCCACGCCAGTGGAGCCGGTGACAACGGCAAGATCGTCGAACTCCGGCAGTTCGGGCACGCGGACCGCCGTGATCTCGTCTATCAGGCCCTTGATGCGCGTCTTCCAGCCCTGGTAGAGCCTGTCCCAGTTCTCGAAGTAGTAGCCGGCCCGCTCGCCGAAGATCGCCGCTCGGCGGCCGATCTCGTCCGGATCAGTAACCGGGTTGGCGGTGATGTAAACCCGCCCGTTGACGATACGGTGCTCGATGCCGAGCGTGGTCGGGAAGACGAACACCCGCGCGGTGTTGGCCCCGATCGCGCTGTACGGGATCTCGGCGGTGATCGTGTCGAAGGCCGGCATCGGCTCAGGGAAGTGCATGGAGTTGTAGAACCAGAAGCGCTTGTCGTCTTCGGGCTGGAACCGCGTGAAGTAGGGGTACATGGACCGCCAGCCCTCGGCCCCCGGCGCGTCGGCGATCTCCGAAGGAAGCGGGAACCTGGCCGCTGCGGGGGGTCCCAGGGGGGAGGAAGGGTTGGTCCCCCCGTGGCCAGCAGAGCCGTTCTCGTCCATCGCATCCTCCTGAGCCGTCCACGGCGCTGACCGTTCCGGGCCTGAGCGTCTTTGCGCAGGTCCGCACCGCTGACGCTGGCATAGCGGTACGGGCAGGAACAATGGCGCACGCAACCATTTCGGTCCGCAAGATCTTGGGCCGCGCCCCAAAGGATGGGCCGCGCCCCAAAGGCGGGGGAGCGGCCCATTCTTTGTCTACCTATGTAGACATGAGGGTCCTACATAGGTAGAGTGACGGGACTTCCCTCATCGGAGCAGGTGGACACATGCGTCAATGGTCTGACCGGCCGCTGCTCACGGCCCGTGCCCGCCCCTGGGCGGGCGGACTGCTGGCCGGCTGCGCGATCCTGGTCGCCCTGCTCGGCGCGCTGTTCGCCCACCAGGTCACGGCGGACCGGTTCGACCACGCCGTCGACTCTCCCGTCATCACCTGGCTCGGCGGCCATCCCAGCCTCGCGTTGTGGCTGGCCTTTCCCGGCACGCCGATTCCGGCGGCCGTGCTGAGCGCGGTCATCGTCATCGGCTGCCTGCTCACCGGCCAGCTCGCCGGCGCGGTGCTGGCCGCCGTAGCCGTCCCGGTTACCGCCGTACTAAATGAAGCCCTGCTCAAGCCCGTAGTCCACCGCACCTACCTGGGCCAGATCACCTATCCGAGCGGGCACACCGCGACCGCGTTCGCGCTGGCCGCGACCGTCACCGTGCTGCTGCTCGCCACGCCGCGGCCGCTGCGGATGCTGATCCCCGCCGCGGCGTGCGTGCTGGGGGCCGTCGTCGCCATCGGCGTCATCGGGCTGCGGTGGCACTACTTCACCGATACCGTGGCGGGCGCCGCTGTCGGCATCGGAACGGTATGCGGGCTCGCGCTCGTCCTGGACCTGCCGGCCGTCAGGCGATGGCTGGGGATCGCAGGCCGTCGGCTTCCGGCGCGTCGGCGACCTGCGGTGGAGGCCGACGCCTAGCCGCCGTTCCCGGCCGAGGGGTCAGGCCGCTTGGAGCGACCGCTTGGCCAGGCCGAGGGCGTAGCCGTCGATGGTCGTGGTGGGCGGCGCGGTCGGGTCGGTGGCCGCGCCGAGCGTGACGAACAGCGGCGTGAAGTGCTCCACGGTCGGATGTGCATACGGCATGCCGGGTGCGCGGGTGCGGAAGTCGGCGAGTTCGTCCACGTCGCCGCGGGCCAGCGCGTCTGACGCCCAGGAGTCGAAGTCCGAGGACCAGCCCGGCACCTGGTCGGGGTTGCTCCAGTCGAGGAACGGAAGGCCGTGGGTCATGTAGCCCGACCCGATCACCAGGACCCCGTCCTCGCGCAGCGGCCGCAGGCGCCGGCCAAGGTCCAGCAACCGCCCAGGGATGTGGGTCGGCATGCTGAGCTGCAGTACCGGGATGTCGGCGTCGGGGTACATGACCTTCAGCGGTACCCACGCTCCGTGGTCCAGGCCCCGGCTGCGGTGCTCGTGTACGGGCTCGGTGTCGGGCATGAGCTTGGCGACCCGTCGGGCGAGTTCGGTGGCGGCCGGTGTGTCGTACCGCATCTGGTAATACATCGGGTCGAAGCCGCCGAAGTCGTAGACGAGTTCGCGGGGCTGGCTGCTGCTGATGCTGAGCGGCGCGGACTCCCAGTGCGCCGAGACGATGAGGATGGCCTTCGGCTTGGGCAGCGCCCGCGCCCAGGAGTGCAGCTCTGTCATCCAGGCCGCCATCTCGAACAGCATCGGGGCGCCGTGGCTGATGTACAAGCTGGGCAGCGGCTCATCTGCCGGGGTCCACAGGCGGTGAGCGGCGGCGCGCTCGGCGTCGGCGGCCCGGCGCAGATGGACCGCGAACGGGTGCTGCGCGGGAATACTGCGGTCAGCGGCCGCGGTGGTGCTCGCGGCTCCGGGGGATGTCATGCGGGCTCCTTTAGAACTAACGGGGTGGGTGCTTGTCACGGCGTCCGATCAGGCGACGACGCCGAAGCCGCCGGTCCAGGAGACCTTCTCGCGGACGGCGAGCGTGGGCGGTCTGATAGTTGTCGCTACAACTATGACGGTATCATCAAATAGTTGTAGCGACAACTACCTGAGTGGGATGATGGAACGGTGGACACGAAATGGCTGAACGACGAGGAGCTGGCGGCCTGGGTGCGCCTGGCGGCGGTGCTGGAACTGCTGCCCGGAGTGCTGGACTCCCAGCTGCGCCGCGACGCGGAGCTGACCCACTTCGAGTACTACACGCTCGCAATGCTGTCCGAGGCGCCGCAGCGGACCCTGCGGATGACTTCTCTGGCGGCGCAAACCAACGCCACCCTGCCCCGGCTCTCCCACGTGATACGCCGGCTGGAGGATCGAGGCCTGGTGGAACGCTTCCCGTGCCCGCAGGACGCCCGGGCCACCAACGTCCGGCTGACACCGGCCGGCTGGAACAAGGTACTCGACACCGCTCCTGGCCACGTCGCTAACGTCCGGCAGCACGTCATCGACGCGCTGACCCCCGAGCAGGTCCGCCAGCTGACCGGCATCACCGACACCATCTTGCGCAGGCTCGACCCGGACGGCACGATGGCCGCGACGTACCACCGCTACGACCCGGACCTGGCCGACGTGCGGTAGCACGGTCCGGGCTTTTCTCGGTCCGGGGAGCCGGTTATCGTCATGGCGTAGCTGTCGGAGCACACCAGGGGAGTCATGGCCCGGAGCGGGAACCTCGCGGCGTTGGAGCAACGCCTGGCCGCGCAGCGGCGCGAAGACGACCGGCTGGCGCGGGAGCGAAGGCAGCGAGACAGCGAGCAGGAAAGGCTCGGCCAGCAGGAGCATCGTGAGAACCAGCAGCGGGCGGCCGACGAAAAGACCGCTGCGGTGCTTGACCGGATGACGGCGCTCGACGAGGTGCTGACGAGCGTCCTGCCGCTCCGGCCGCTGAGCTTCGACCGGCTCATGACCGTTCCGCGGACCCCTGAATTCGACCCCGGTCCGCTCGGGGCCGCGCTTCCCGCGCCGGACTGGAATGATTTCGCGCCCGTCTCGTCGGGAGGGCTGAGCCGCTTCCTGGGCGCCACCCTGCGCCAGGGCCGTCAGATGGCGGCGGCGCAGGCTCGTTTCGAGGCCGCTCAGGCGGACCACCAGCGCCGGGAATCCGAACGGCGGCGGGAGCTAGCCGCCATCAAGGCCCGGTACGACCGGAAGGTGACCGAGGAACGCGCCCGAGCAGTGGCGCGGAACGCGTACGTCGCCAGCCGCCAGTCGGCGTTCGCGTCCGGCGATGCCGAGGCCGTGCAGTGGTTCGCCGACTGCGTGCTGCGGGCGTCGAAGTACCCGGACGGCTTTCCGCGCCAACATCAGGTGGCCTACCGGCCGGAGCGCCGCGAGGTCGCGGTGGACTTCGAGCTTCCGCCGCGGGGCGTCGTGCCCTCGGCGCGTGCGTACCGTTACGTCAAGCCGCGTGATGTCGTCGAGCCGCTGCCGCGTCCAGAAACCGAGATCAGCCAGTGCTACGAGCGGCTCGTATCCTGCATCGCGCTCCGCACGCTGCACGAGATCTTCACCGCCACCCCGCCCGAGGTGGTGCAGGCCGTCGCGTTCACCGGCCGGGTCGCCGCCGTCGACCGGGCCACGGGTAAGCCGCTGCGCCCCGAACTGCTCAGCGTGTCGGCCGAGCGATCGGTGTTCGACAACTTGGTCCTGGCCACGCTGGATCCGGCCGCCTGCCTGGCCCGCCTGGACGCGCTGGCCTCGCCGGGCTAGCCCTCGGTCTCGCGTTCGGCGGCTTCCAGCAGGTCCATCAGCTTGCGCAGGGCTTCCAGGTAGCTGCGGGACTCGCGGAGCAGCGGCGTGGCGTGCCCGGTGTCGAACTGGCGGGCCATACCGTCCAGCCAGTGCTCCGAGGCCTTCTCCCAGGCGTCGCCGAGCAGGCGGAACTGCTGGTCTCCGTCGCGGTCTGGTCGGGTAGCCATGCCGGATCAGGAGCCGGGAGCCTGGACGCGGCGGGCGGCCTCCAGGCTCCTGATGATGGCCAGCAGGTGCTCTTCGGTGCGGGGCAGGTCGTTCTCCAGCAGGTCGCTGAACCGGCTGGCGGTGCCGGCGAACTCGCTGGCTTCGGCGTCGATCCGCTGCTGCCAGCGTCGGATCTGCTCCAGCCGCTCCGCGCACTGCTCGGCCGCCCGGGCGTAACCCGAGCAGTCCACCGGGCGGTCCGCGGCCGCCGAGCCGTCGGCGGCCGCACCGCCGGCGGCCGCCTGGGCCGCCCGCTCCAGGCAGGCGCCGAACTCAGCCTGGCACTGCTCAAGCTGGGCTCGCCAGCGGCTGGCCTTGGCCTCCAGCGACGCGCGGATCACGTTGATCTCCGCCTGCCCCCGGTTGGCCACCTCCCGCTGGGTGTGCCGGTATCGGACCAGCGCCTCGTGCAGTCCCTTCAGGGCGTCGATGTCAGCGTGGACGCTGGTCACGCCGGCTCATTTCGTCCGCTCCCCGCGGCTGTTCCCGCGGTCAGTCCCGCGGTCAGTGCCGCGGCTCGTCTCGGGCCGGCTGACCCCCAGGCCCGCCCCGGCGCCCGTCTCGAAGTAGCCGCGAAGCCGCTCGATCAGGGCCGCAAGGTGCGCCTCGTGGCCTTCGGTCGCGGACAGGTACTGCGCGATTCCCGGGGTGACCTCCTCGAGCGCCTCACCGAACAGCCGGTACATGTCGTCCCGCCATACCTCCCCGAGCTCACGCCAGTGACTCTGGATGGTCGCGAAGTTCTCGGCCAGGTCATGATTAAATCGCATCAGGTGCGCCCTGAACTCCGCTAGCGCCTCGATATCGTTGATAACCCCAGCCATGCACGTTTCTCCTGTTTCGTTCCCTGCCGGGTCAACTGCAGATACCTTCGAATTCAGCGGCGAGTTCGTCGAGGCTTATCTTGACGATATCCGGGTATTTCGCGACTCCGCCGGTCGCGATGTGCTCGACTCTGCTGGTAAGCGGTATGTCGATAGCCTGGTCCTTCATGACGGCGAGTATGGCCGAGGCGAGCGGGGCCAGGAAGCGATTGACCTCCCTGTTCCTGTCCGGGAAGTCCTCTGGAACCTCGCGCAGCACCGCCCGCAGCGCATCGATGGCGGTCCCGATCGCGGCCGGCGGCATTCTATTGCTGATGCCCTGCAGCTGTTCCCGATGCTTTTCCCACCCGGCCTTTCCCAGCTGCATCCGCAGGTCCGCGGCGGCGCTTTCCTCCCCGGCGCCGGCCAGGAAGTCGGCCAGCCGGCGCACGTCGTCCCAGTCGCCCCGGTCGATCAGTGCTCCGGCGAGGGCCACCGAACACCCCACCACCTTCGCCCACAGCAGCCCGGCCTCAGCGTAGGCGTCAAGGATCTGTGCCTGCCGGTCCCCGCCACTGTCGGCCGAATCCGGCATCCCGGCCGAAGGCGCAGGTCCGGCGAGGATGCGTACCTGCCCGGCGGCCTTCAGCAGTTCCCTGGTGAAGGCGAGCAGATCCTCGCACTCCGCGGCCAGCTTGCCGGCTCGCTCCTGGTCTCCGGCCAGCAGCCAGTGGGCCAGGATGGCCGGCCGGACCGCCTGGCGGAGGGAGAGGTAAGGGGACATAGCCATGGCACGTTCCTGCTCGGTCATGCTGGGCTCCATCTCCCACTCGTGCTCCATCTCCCACTCGCGGAGGCTTCCTGGGCGAAGGCGTACAGGGAGGCGGTCGAGTACGGCTTGAACTTCTCGACCTGTTCGGAGGGCCACTCGGTGTCCCGGTACAGCGCGCGGTCGTCGTCCAGGCTGGCGGCGGCGGACACCCCGAGCAGCGCGTCGCTCTCCGCGGGCGACAGCACGCGGAGCACCGCGCGCAGGCCGAAGAAGCCGATGCCCGCCCGCCGCAGCGCGCGTTCGGCGGTGGTGTAGCCGTCGGTCCAGGCCACCACGTGAAGGCCGGCGTCCGGTCCCTTGTCGGCCAGCCGGACCAGGTCGGCCGAGATTTCGCTGGGCCGGCCGTAGTCGCCCTCGGCCAGCAGTTCATGCCAGCGGTGCATCCCGGCGATGAGGAAGAACCGTTCGGGCTGGGTGGCCGCTCCGTCGGCGGCGGCCAGCCGGGCGTCCAGGTCTTCGATGAGATCGTCAAGCGCCGCCCCGGCCGTCCGGCGGTCGGCGATCCGCACCTCGTGCGGCAGGTTCTCCAGCGGTGCGAAGAAACCGTGGAACGGCGACGACGGCCGGGTGAACTCGGCGACGGTAAACCGGACGTGGGCCGGGGAGCACTGGACCGCGGCGCTGAGCAAGGTGGCCAGCAGCAGGCCGTGGCCGTGTTCCTCGCTGCCCACGATGAGCAGGTTGGACCGGATGTAGCGTTCGAACGTGGCCGCGGTGGCCGGCTTGATCTCGATCGCCTCACCCAGCCACGCCTGCACCGCGGTCCCCGGCCCGGCCGGCCCGGGGGTGAACTCGGCGGGCGCGTCGGGGTCGAAACTGGCCGGCGGCGGGTATTCCCGCCCGCTGCCGAGCGCCCGGATGTCGGCGATCAGCTTCAGCCGTTTCCTGGTGGGCAGCATCGCGATCCGCATGACCGGGTTGGCGCCCTCGCCGCGGCGGTCGTTGTAGATCGCGTCCCCGGCCCGGACCAGCCTGGTGGCGGCGTCGTTCCCCTCGCCGAGGATGGCCTGGGAGACGGTCGGTTGGGTGCATCCGAGCGCGATCCGCAGCGCCATCTGTTCGTAGACGGGCCGCAGGTAGGCCGCGAGCGGCCCGCCCGGCGACTGGGTGGCCAGCAGGAGGTGCAGGCCGAACGCCGCGCCCCGCTTCGCGATGTCCGCCAGCAGTCGCCCAGCCTCGCGGGCCAGCCGGTCTTCCTCGCTGAACAGCACCTGGAACTCATCCATGATCACCAGCGCCCTGGGCAGCACCTGCCCGGTCACCAGCCGGTAGTCGGGCAGGTCGGTGACCTTGGCCTCGCGGCACAGCCGGGCCCGCCGGTCGATCTCGTCGTGGAAGCGGCGCAGCATGCTCAGCCCGAACTCGCGGTCGGTCCGCGAGGTGATGGCGCGGGCGTGCGGCAGCCGTTCGGTCAGGTAGGCGTCGAACTCGACCTCCTTGAAGTCGAGCAGGTACAGCTCGAGCTCCTCCGGCGGGTACGCCAGGGCGAGCTGGCTGATCAGCACGTGCAGCAGGTTGGTCTTGCCCATCCGGACATCCCCGCCGACCAGGCCGTGGTGCACGCCGCGGACCCCCATGACGAAGTGCTGCGGCTCGCCCTTGCTGTCCACGCCGATCTGCACGTCCAGGCCGTCGGTGGTGACCGCGGTCCAGCGCTGGGCCGGGGCGATGGCGATCCGGCCGAACGGAAGGTCCCGCGAGGCGGAGCCGGCGGCCACGCCGACCGCGTCCAGCCACGGGTTGGCCCGGGCCGCCCCTGGCATCTGGTCGGGCTCGATCACGCCGAACCCGAAATCCGGGTCATCCCAGGTGAGGTCCCCGCGCGGGTCCAGGCCCAGGGTCGTGCCCAGCGCGGTCAGCGCGGCCAGGTCGAAATCGCGGGGCATCGGCAGCCCGGGATCCAGCGTGGCCACGATATACAGGCCGCTCCTTGGCCCGTTCCGGGCCAGCCGGCCGAGCAACTCCGCGGCCCGGTCGCTGATGCCGGCCGGGAAGCCGGCCAGGACCAGGACATGGTAGGGGACCGTTGCCCCGGTGGTGGCCGCGTTGTAGGCCTCCACCGAGTCGTAGACGTTGGTCAGCCTGGTCTGGGTGACTTCCACGACGTGGCTGGTCAGCGTGGTCAGCAGGGCCTCGGTCTCGGCGGGGCTGGCGGCGACGCCGACCCCCTTACTGCCCACCCGCATCTGCGCGGGCAGCCGCAGGAACGCGCTCAGGTGCCGCCCCTGCCCCACCGGATCGGCCAGCGCGAACCGCACCGTGCCCGGCCTGGTGGCGGTGGCCAGCCGCAGGGTGAGCGCCTGCAGCAGCGACCGGGCGCCGTCGGCGAACCCGCACTCGCTGATCAGCAGGTGGCCGTGCCCGGCGAACCGCGCCACGGCCGGCGTGGGCGGCAGTCCCTCGCCCATCCGCAGCATCCCGACCCGCAGGCCGTCCGGCGGCGGCGCCTGCGGGTCGGGCTGATAGGCCGCCCAGGCCGGGGCGCCGAAGCCGTCAAGCGCCCACGGATGCGCGGCGGTCAGCTCTGTCACCGTGCCGAACAGGGTCCCGGTCCGCTCGCCGTCCAGGTAATGCCGCTGCCGGTGGCGCGCCACCGCGGCCGAGGTAGCCAGGCGAGAGTAGGCGTCATGGATCTCGCGCTCGATCGCCGCGAACGGCATATTCACCTCTGTGATCAACCTGCCCATCCCCATGGTCAGCCCGTCGCCTTAGATCGGCAACCCTAGCGGGCGGCAGAAAAACGTGACCCTGCCGGTGCCGGTCAGGCCAGCCGCCGTTCGGCGGCCCACCTGGTCAGCTGGTGCCGGGTGGAGAGCTGCAGCTTGCGCAGCACCGACGACACGTGGCTTTCCACCGTCTTGACCGAGATGTACAGCTCGCGGGCGATCTCCTTGTAGGTGTAACCCTGGGCGATCAGCCGCAGCACCTCCCGTTCCCGGCTGGTCAGCTGGTCGAGCTCGGGGTCGACCGACGGCCTGGTGTCCCCGGCGGGGGCGGCGGCGAACGCGTCAAGGACGAACCCGGCCAGCCGGTGCGAGAACACCGCGTCGCCGGCCGCGACCCGGCGGACCGCGTTGGCCAGCTCGGCGGTGGAGATCGTCTTCGTCACGTAGCCCCGCGCGCCCGCCCTGATCACCGTGATCACGTCCTCGGGAGCGTCCGAGGCAGACAGCGCGAGGAACTTCACCTGCGGATGGGTGGCCTTGACCGCCTGGACCACGGCCTGGCCGCCGCCGCCGGGCAGGTGCACGTCGAGCAGCACCACATCGGGCAGGAGTTCGGCGATCAGGTCGATCGCGGGCTGCACGTCGTCCGCCTCGCCGACCACCTCGACCTGGCGGCCGAGTTCGGCCCGGACCCCGGACCGGAACAGTCCGTGGTCGTCGACCAGGACGACCCTCGGGGTACTCACGTTCTGCTCGGCGTCATGGTACGGGCCATCTTGAGTGTGACCTTGGTGCCCTCGCCCGGGGCGGTGGTCACGGTCGCCGTGCCGCCGCGGCGGGTCATCCGGCCGCGCACCGACTCGGCCAGGCCCTTGCGGTCAGCCGGGACCGCCTCGGGATCGAAGCCCTTGCCGCGGTCCCGCACGACGATCGACACCGTACTCGGCTCCACCTCGGCGAACAGCGAGATGACGCTGGCGCCAGACCACTTCGCCGCGTTGACCGTCGCCTCACGGGCCGCCGCGAGCAGGGCGTTCAGGTTGTCGTCAAGCTCGCAGTCGCCGACCGTCACCGCCTCCACCGGGACCCCGTACCTGGCCTCCACGTCCTGCTGGATCTGCCGGACTCCGCCGGTCAAGGTCGGGTCGGCCTCGGTCTCGTTCGGGTCCCGGCCCTCGAACAGCCAGGAACGCAGCTCGCGTTCCTGCAGCCGGGCGAGCTGGACGACCTTCTGCGGGTCGTCCGCGCGCCGCTGGATCAGGGCGAGCGTCTGCAGCACGGAGTCGTGCACCCGGGCCGCGATGTCGGCCCGCTCCTCGGCCCGGACCCTGGCCTGGCGCTCGAGCACCAGGTCACGGGCGATCCGCAGCCACCACGGGCCGAGGAGCAGCACGATGGCCGCGATCACAAGCACCACCCCGCCGAGCGGGCGCAGCAGCGCCAGGCTCTTGTGGGCCGAGAACAGCCAGCCCACGCCGCCGAGGAGCAGGGCGCCCGCGAGCACCAGGCGCAGCGCCGACCACTTGCCCCGGGCCGAGGAGTCCGCGGCCGTCTCGACCGGCTCCAGCAGCCGCCGCAGCGTGGCCTGTTCTTCGGCCGGGGCGTTCCGCCAGATCAGCACCAGCCCGGCCACGCTGAACACCTGCGGCCAGGCCGAGCCCACGAACCAGCCGCTGTCGAACGCGCTGATCGCCAACAGCAACAGGACGAGCAGCGACGCCAGGCCGATCGCGAGCCGGATGCCCCTGGAGTCGGACATGGCCTTGCTGCCGATGCTGGCTTCTTCGCCGGCCGCCGGCAGGAAAAGCCAGCCCGCGACATACACCGGCACGAACCATCCGCCGAACAGGGAGATCAGCACGAACACGATCCGGACGGTGTTGACGCTGAATCCCCGCCACGCGGCTACCCCGGCGGCCACGCCGCCGCCCAGCCGGTCGGCCGGGTCACGGCGCAGCGGACCGCCGTTACCGCCCCGTTGCCGCAGCAAGAACGGGTCGCGGTGCCAATGGTCGCGGTGCCAGTGGTCGCGGTGCCAGCGCTCAGGATGCTCCACGCTCCCATCATCGCCCAGTTGCGCCGGGACGGCCATCCGGGACATCCCTGATCCGACCCTGATGGCCGGGGGCCGGGATCAGGGGTAGTCCGGGGATCTTCCCGATGTGCTGGGCTGGCCCGCGGAGGCACGCTTGAGCCATGAACACCAGCACCGTGAACCCAGAAGCACCCACCACCGAGTCCGGCCCCCGCCCCGAGCCGCCGTTCGGCCGGAGCCCGCAGCGCCCGGCCCTGCGCCGGCCCGTCCAGGACCGGATGCTGGCGGGCGTGGCCGCGGGCCTGGCCCGTTACTTCGGCGTCGACGAGATCATCGTCCGGATCGCGTTCGTGGTCCTGACCGTCGTCGGCGGCGGGGGCATCGCGCTGTACCTGGCCGGCCTGCTGCTGATCCCCGACGAGGGCAGCGACGTCTCCATCGCCGGCGCCATCATCGAGTCCCTGCAGTCCCGCTCACGCTAACCAGCACCGTCGTCACATCTCAGCTAACGGGGTAGTCATCATGTCTTCGCAGTACAGCCAGTCCTGGGCCCGCGGCTTCTCCCCGCTGTTCTCCGGCCCCCCTTCCGACCAGCACCTGCGGGTTTCCGACGCGGAACGGCAGGCGGTCACCGACCGCCTGGCCGAGCACTTCGGCGACGGGCGGCTGGACCAGGCCGAGTTCGACGAGCGCGTCGGCCGGGCCATGAACGCCAAGACCCACGCCGACCTGAACGGCCTGTTCGACGACCTGCCGGAAACAGGGGCCCCGGCAGTCACGGACCGCCCGCGGCGGCGGCACCGCCACCCCATCCTGCTCGTCGGGCTTGTCCTCCTCGTTGTCCTGGCCGCCGGTCACCTGGTATTCCCGGTGCTATTGCTCGCCTTCCTCGTGGCGATCCTGCTGTTCGCCACCGGGACCATCGGCCACTCCCGGTCCAGCCAGGACCGCTCATGTACCGGTGACGGCGAACAGCGGCCACGGATCTGAGATCCCGGTCAGCTGATGGCGGCCGACCGAGCCCGCCAGGCTCATGGCGGGGGTGTCCTGGTTCATGAAGCAGCCCGGACGTGCGAACGCCCCGCATCCAGCCGATGCGGGGCGTTCCGGTGTGTGCAGGGGAGTTACGCCCCGGTCTTCACCCTGGCCGCGAACGCGGCCCACGCCCCGGCTGTGCTCCTAGTTGACCACCCACCCGACCCCCGGATAGCGGGTTACCTTGCCGTCAGCCTCAAGCAACCGCAGCGCGTGGGCGATCGTGGGACGGCTCGTCTGGCTACTGGCCGGTAGCCATGCCGAAGCAGACGGAACCTGCGGACGAGCAACGAGCTAGATCGTTAGGGCGGAAACGATCCTGACCCTCGTCCCACGTACTCCTTGATTCTCTGCCGTAGTTCGGCCACTGTGGGGCGTGTTCGTGGCCGAGCGACGCCAGCACGGGCGCTAGACGACGCGGCGGCGGCGCTTGATGAGGGAGATAGCCTAATGGACGCTGTTGGGATCGCTGGACTTGCTGTTGGAGTCGTTGCACTTGTCTTGGTATTTCTCGTGCCTTTCATCCAGCGACCTCGTTTGGAAATCAATGAATCCCTCTGGCCACCAGCAGGACGTTTCCCATGGACGTTCGCAGTCTTTCAAGTCCGCAACAAGCCGCTCGCCGCGCCACTCAACATCTTCCTGAGGCGCGAGGCTGCGCAAGGATGTGTTGTCAAAATCGACTACTTTAAATGGGGTACTGGTGAACAAGTATTTCCGACGATAACCGACCGCTGGAGCAGTCATAATCTACCCATAACCTGGATGCAGGAGCCCATCGGGGTGGTAGTGACTGCAGTTACCGGCACCCCGCGTCAATCCATGGGTCCTGGATACAGCGGCGTTTACGACCCATCGCCATCACTTGACCCGCCAGAACAGAACATAGCGGCCACCGAGAGGGGCGAAGAAGTTGCCGTAGCGATACTTCAGACGGTTAGTGGATTCAATGCGTATGCTTGGTCAAAGAGTCGTTCAAATATTCCGATTGGGAAAACCCTGAGTGGAGCCTAGACTATCCGGCCATCTACCACATTGATGTACGTGTTCGCGGGTCAGGCGTCGTCAAGAAGCAATGCCACTTAGCCAAAGTTGATCATGGTTCGCTTGAGGTGCTTGTTACGCGTCGCTCGTCATGAACGTCCGGCGTCACCTATCTTGAACACGGCCGAGACTGCGCTGCCCCGTCTGGCAGCGACAGGCTCGTGATCATGCGCCCGCCGAGAGCCCGCCCGCCTCGGCTTCTCGCGCTGGGTCGGCTGGTGTCACGGCGAGTGACGGCACTGGGAATGTCACGACCGGCCAGGGCGCGGATCGAGTATGCGCGGCGAAGATCAGTGCAGGCTGCGCGGATTACAGCGTGCAGATCGTTCTGTTCTGGGTGTCCAGGCCCGCCACGCTATTGACCACGTTCTGGTGTCGGGCGCATAGATACGTTGCGAGCGCGTCACGCGGCGGCTGCCGGACAGCACCCGATGGTGCCGGATGCCGAGACCTGGGCCTGCCGCGTGGTGCCTATGGCTAATTTGCTTGCCTGGAGCGCCGCTGCCGCCTCGGCGAGCAGCGCCTGCAGCTGCTCCAGCCGTTCCGTGCCCATCCGTGTGGTGAGTTCCTCATCGAGCTGGTCGAGGATTTTCGCGCAGGCGTCGGCCTCGTCCCATCCCCGCTCGGTGAAGCACACCAAGGTGGCGCGCCTGTTCGCGGGGTCGGGGCGTCGTTCCACGTAGCCGTGTTCTTCGAGGTAGTCCACTAGGTAGCCGACTGATTGGTTGGTGAGCTTGGCCCGGTCGGCCAGCTCCCCGATGCGCGCTCCTTCAGGTCCCAGGTTCTGGAAGATCGCCATGTGGGCCGGGCGGACGTCGTCGAAGCCGAGCTGCTCCAGGCGGGCCTGCACGTACTCCATGGTCCGGTGGTACCCGGTCCGCATCAGCGCGCCCAGGTCGCCGCTGCGCAGCCGCTGGGTATGGCCAGAGGTTTCTCCCCTGCTCGTCATGCCATCCATTCTGCCAGGTGCCTGCAACCCAGTCCCTGAGATGCCAGGCAGCTGGCTATTGCGTCCCGCCGCGTTGCCGGGCCGGCCGCTTCAGCGGAGCGGACCGCCCCGGCCGGCGGCTGCGGCGGGCCTGCCAGGACCAGCTCAACGTGGTGGCGCCGCACCGGGAGTCACCGGCTTGCGCCAGCTCGTCTCGGTCACCGGCTCGGTGCCGGATACCAGGCCGAGCTGGTTCAGCATCAGCAGATCGTTGCGGGTAGCGGCGTGCTCGACGATCTTGCCGCCCTCGACGCGGTGGATGTGTATCTGGTCGGCCTCGAAGGACCGGCCGGTGGGCGGCATGGCCCCCATGATCCGGGCCGGGCCGACTCCCGGCGGGAACTCGCCCAGGTGCGTGCCCCGCAGTATCACGCGGTGCACCACCTTGTCGTCGTGGACGATCTCCTCCAGGATTTCGAAGCGGAGGTCGGGAAATGCAGTCCGCCATGCCGTGACGATGTGCCGCACCGCCGCGTGCCCGCCTGGCTGCCGGACGCCGAAGTTCGTGAACTGGTCATCCACCAGATCCTCGATAGCTGACAGGTCGCCGCCGTTCCAGACGCGTTCGGTGAAGCGGCGGACGATCGCGCCGTTGTCCTGCTCAAGAGCCATGGGACCCCTCCCCTTCTGCTGGTTTCCCCGAGAGCCGCGCTGAACCAGGCTCTCCATCAAACCCGGGCTGCTCTCCCCGGCGGCAGCAGCTGCAGCCAGAGGATCGATATCCAGATACCTGGGTACCAGCAGTCTGGCAAGAACCTGCCGGGCCGTCAAGGGGAAAAGCAGGCGGGCTGCAACCGAGCGTCAGCTCGGCCTGCCGGCCACCCAAGCCGGCGCGCAGATCCCCCGTATCTGCACCAACACCGGAAACATCGGCACGCTCAAGTCAGCCAGATCAGGCGGTTCACGGCGTGCCGCGCGACGGCCGCGTCGTCACCGTATGCAACGGCAGCCCAGGGTCCAGATGACCGGCGTTTATGGCACAGACTGGGATGGTGGCTGGCGGCCGTCTGACCGACTGGATCTCGCTGGGCGTGCTGGCGTCTGCGGTGCCCAGGGACGCGGTTGATGACGCGGTCGAGGCGGCGGGCAGGGGCGCCAGGCGAGCCGGCGGGAAGCTGCCGCCGCACGTCATGGTGTACTTCGCGATGGCCCTGGCGCTGTTCGCCGATGACGACTATGAGGAGGTCGCCGCCCGGCTGACCGAGACGCTGCGGAGCTGGGGCTGCTGGGATGACGCCTGGGAGGTGCCCACCTCGGGCGGGATCACCCAGGCCCGGCAGCGGCTGGGCTTCGAGCCGCTCCGGGAGCTGTTTTCGCAGGTGGCGGTCCCGGTTGCGGAGGAGCTGACCCGAGGGGCGTTCCTGGGGCCGTGGCGGCTGACGGCCATCGACGGGTTCGAGTGGGACGCCCTGGCCACCGAGGCGAACATCGCCGCGTTCGGGTTCGCCGGGACCGGCGCCGATGACCCGGACAAGGCCGCGTTCCCGAAGGCCCGGGTGGTCACGGTCAGCGAGTGCGCCTCGCATGCAGTGATGGACGCGCGGATCGGCGGGGTGGCGGGCAAGGGGGCCGGGGAGCAGGCGCTGGCCCGGACGATGCTGCGGCGGCTGGAGGAGGACTGGCTGCTGATCGCCGACCGGAACTTCTATAACCGGGACGGACTGGTGCGCCGCGGCGGGCACCGGGGCGGCGCTGCTGTGGCGGGCCAAGGCAGACCTTCGGCTGCCGGTGCTGGAGCTGCTGCCGGACGGGTCCTACCGGTCGGCGCTGATCAGCCCGAAGATCAAGGGCAAGGCGCGGGAGCAGCTGATCCAGGCGGCGCGGCGCGGCGAGGACCTGGACCAGGTCAAGGCCCGGCACGTGCGGGTGATCGAGTACGAGGTCCCCGACCGTGAGGGCGGCGGGAAGGGCGAGCTGATCGCCTTGATCACCACGATCACCGATCCGCGGCAGGCCCCGGCGGCCGTCCTGGCCAGGCCTACCACCAAGATGGGAGCACGAAACCGGAAACCGGCAGCTCAAGACGTACCTGCGCGGGCCCGGGCGGGTGCTGCGCTCGCAGTCTCCCGGACATGGTGCGCCAGGAGATCTACGGCTACTTGCTGACCCACTACGCGATCAGCGCCCTGATCTGCCAGGCCGCCACCGAGGCGGATATCGCCCCGGACCGGGTCAAGTTCAAGCGCACCGTCCGCATCATCCGCCGCCGGGCCGCCGACCCGGCTTTTTCCCCCTGAACAGCGGCAACGAGCTGCCGCCCGGGTCAGGGCCGAGATCACCACGAAGAAGAGCCTCAACCCGCCGCGCCGCGACCGGACCTACCCCCGGGTGGTCAAGCGAGCCCGGCACAACTCCTACCGGGTGAAAAGACCCGGCGACCACGGCACCCGCCACGACGGCCCGCCCACCATCAAGCTGGTCAACCTCCGCCCGCTCTCACTGACAGCTTGATCAACTTTGGCTAAGTGGCATTGCGTCAAGAAGGCGCGTTTCAGGCCATGTTTCATAAGCGCGAATTTCAATGATTTCCGGCTCGAAAAAGTCTAGATCCTTCTAAGCTAGGTCCGGCCACGGGCGAAGCGTTCCCCGGTGGCCGATGAGAATTCTGAGCTTGGTTTCTCCGATGAGCCGCCGTTCTAAAGGCAGCGCTCCTCACTCAACTATGAGGACGGGGAAGAACTCGCGGACCCTGAAGTCGCCTCTCCCTCAGGCGGCTGCACATTTCTGCGTGCACGGAATTTTTCAAATTGAGCGCTGAACACGTATAGGTAGTCCATCAATGCTTCTGCTAGGGTCAAGGCATCCGCTGCATCTTGGCGACTAACATACCTGCCTGTAAAGTGGGCGGCATCATTGCCAAGGACGCGCAATTCTTGCGCCCACTCAAGTAGACGACCTTCGATCAGCCCGCGTGATCTCATGTCATCAAGAGCAGCGTATAGCGGCTTCTTAGTAATCTTGTGGTCAGAACAAACCCCTTCCAGAGTCCTCCTGACCATTACCACAGTTGCAATGTATGCTTGCGCCTTAAAGCATGCACGAGCCTCTGCATGTTCCCGCCTCAGCGATTCAGGGATCGTGCCACTTAGAGCACGTTCGGGACTTGGCCACAAAACCTCAATGGCCCTCTTCTTCTTATCTTCTGTCTTGATTTCTGACGCGATTTCGCGTAGTATCAGAACCTGCCAGCATATCTCACAAGTTGCGAGGATATACCGCCAAGTCGGTAGCGAAGGCCCATCCCGGATGAAGGGAAACGGCAGGTCCTCAGCGTGACCATCTGCCATTACCTTCTGCTGGCAATTTGGACAGTCAACTAGAAACTTTTTCGTCGCCATAGTTGGTTATCTTCCTACGGATCAGACGGTCTCCCGTGCGGACGCCGAGCGTGTCATTTCCTGAACGTCCCCCAGTTGGGAACGATCTCGACTAGGCATCCTGTGGCCAACGGTCAGCAGGCGTAACGACCATGCCGACGCCAGGCACACTCGCGAGGTAACCTCGCTCGGCCAGCCACCGATGGGCACGGGCCGCAGTCTCGACGGCAACCCCCCAACGCTGCGCCACCTGGTGACGCGAGGCTACCGACTGGCCAGGCTGGTACTCGCCGTCTCTGATCTCACGTTCCAGCACACGCGCTATCTGTAGGTAGCGCGGTACTCCCGAGAGATCATCAAGCACATAGCTACCCTAGTTGACCTGGTGCAACGCATCATTAGTGGCGTTAGCCTAGTTAAGCTAGTTAGCTGGTACGGTGGCGTGCATGCTCGATTGGACCGAACAGCAGCTAGCGATCCTGCGCCCGAACTATCCGAAGTGGGATCTCTGGGCAGTGCGATGCTCGCCTAATCACACCGTCTGGTGTGCTCGTCCCAAAAGGATCACCCGTAGCCACGATCAACGCGGACTCACCCGAGTCCCTTATCGCTCAGATCCGGGAGCAGGAAACCGCGTTGTAGGCGCGCGTTCACGGCAAGGCCTGGCTGTGACACATGGGTATCTACGGGGACATGGGCACCCCCGGCAGCCTCCCCAACTCCCACATGTCGGGGGTTCCCTATCTTGAATACACGGGACCTTGGCCGACCAGGTAGGGGCCAACGTCCTAACACTTGACCAGCTGAGGCTTATATAGATTGGGGTTAGGCGCAGGAATCTACCGCCATGCGGGCGGCCCCCCGTCTTATCGGCTATCGCCTGGGGGGGAACCCATGAGCACTATCAACCCACCGGAATACCAGCAGTCACCACCTCAGCCGCCGCCTCTTCCGCCGCCGCGCAGGCACTGGAGGCCCAGCCGCAAGGCTGTCATCATCACCGTTGTCTCGCTCGTCGGCTTCATCATCCTCATGAGCATCGTCGGCTCGCTCAGCAAGCACCCGGCAGCTAACGTCGCCGTTGCGCCGAGGACGAGCATTTCAGCCCCCGCAGTCAGGGTCACTGTCACGCAGCAGGCCAAGCCTGCGCCGACCGTTACCAGGACGGTTGAGGCCAGCCCCGTGCCAGCTGTCACGCATACGGTTGCGGCACCGCCGCCAGTATCAGCTCAGCCAGCAGCGCCAGCTGCGGACGCCGTTCTCGCGAGGTTCAGCGGAACTTCATCGGGCAGCACCGGCAGCTTCACCGTTCCCGCGGACGGCAACTGGCACCTGAGTTATGAGTACGTCAACGGTTCGCTGTTCGCCGGGCAGGCTGAAAATTTCTCGGTCACTGAGTACACCACGAGCGGTACCTACGACCAGCTGCTTGTCAATGACCTGGCCATCGGGTCCGGTAACGACACCGCGGTCCCGGTCTACGCAGACGGCGCGGCAGGCAGCCAGGCCTACCTCCAGGTCAGTACCGAGGACGCGAGCTGGAGCCTAGTTGTCCTGACCGGCACCAGCTAAGTCCGTGAGGACATGCATGCTGCACGTACAGCCGCTCTGGGTCGGGGAAGGCGTGGGCGTGGGCGTCGCCTGGGCCGATGTCGCGGGCGCTGCGGCGGTGGTCGCGGGAGTGCTCAGTGGGCGCGGTGACCTTCCAGGTCCCCACCGGGGTCAGCGTGTCGGAAATCCAGTGGTCGGGCAGCGGCGGCTTCGGCGGTGCGCCCGCTACGTGGAAACTCCCGTGAGCGCTAAGTCAGGGAAACGATGAAAGCGAAGGCGCTGGTCTCACCGGGATATGCGCGCTCGCGCTGGCCGCGTGCGGACACACCGCAGCATCAGCGCCCAGCACAGCGCCGAACGTAAGCTGCACCTACAACGCGACGATGCCAGCACCGGATAACGGATTCAACGGCGGACCGGGAACGGTGACAATCAGCAGCAGCACGCCACTTCGCAGGCAACCTGAGGCGGGCTGGTTGCACCGCCCGGCCCACTGGCAGTGCTTGTCGCGCAGGGTGACGGCGTTGCGGATCGCGGCCGGGATGGTCTCGCTGAACCCGATGTCCAGCGGCAGGCTCGGCCCGGCCAGCCGTGCGCCCAGCTGCCGGCGGCGCAGGAAGCTCGCGAGTCCGCCCGGACCCGATAGCAGGTCTACCGCCTTGCCAATGATCGCCTGCTCGAGGGCTTCCCACGCCCGCGCGGTGTCCGGGCCGGCCGCGTCCTGGCCACTGTCGCCATGGTGGTGGAGCTTGTCCCGTTCGACACACAGCCGGACCAGGTTGTCCAGCGCTGCAGGGTTCACGTCCCCGGTGACGATCGGGGCCATCGCGGCATCGCAGGCCATCGCGGTGGCGGCGTCGCCGTCCAGCCACGCACCGTCGCTGCCGCCGGCCGAGGCCTCGGCCCGGTGCCCGGCCCACTGGGCGCGGACCCGGGCCGTCCACTCCTCCAGCAGCGCCGAGCTGCCGTCCAGCACCATCAGGTCCGCCAGCGAGATGTGCACCCAGGCCTTGACCGGCTGCCCGGCCCGCTCGGGCAGCAGCCCGGCGGTGACCAGCCGCTGCATCGCCTCCTGCAGCGCATCGTGGCAGCGCTGGGCGTGCGTGCGGGTGTCCTCCGCGCCCGCCGGGGCCGACAGCGCATCCAGCACCGTGCCCACGACCGCCGCGCATTCTGGCGTCAGATCGCCGACCAGGACCCCTGCGCCGTCGAAGGTGGTTTCGAGGCGGACCGACCGGTCCTCGAACGCCTGATCCTGCTTCTTGCCCGGGTCATCGGGCAGGGACCGGGCGTAGATCTCCCCGGCCAGCCCGGCCAGGTCCCGCAGGTCCGCGCCGGACTTCGCCGCCAGGAGCAGGATCGCATCCGCGGCCTGGAGGCAATCTTCCGGCAGCCTATCCGTCCAGGTGCAGATCGTCCGGGCGAACGATTCCGGCATCTCCCCGGCGGCCAGCGCGGCCGTGACCTCCGGGTGCGCGGCGGCGCGACGGGCCCAGGCGGTGTAGGCGACGGCGGCGCCCTTGCTGATGCGGATCCGGTTAATCAGCCAGGCCCGAGGGCTGTAGTCGGCGTCGGCGCTGTAGCCCTGCCCGGCGGTGAATGCGGCCAGGATCCAGGCCCGCGCCGCGGTGGCCATCGAGTTAGCCTGCTCCAGCACATGCAGGCACTGCGCCTGGGTCTCGGCCGCCATCGCGGTCGCGTCCGCCGCAGCCAGGTAGCCCATCGCTGACTTCAGCATGCCCAACGCTTCCGTGGTGCTGGACGGTGACGCGACACTGCCCATCGTGGGATGTCACCTCCTCCCGGGATGCTCGCGGTCCGGCGGACGGTCCCCTTCCGCAGGTGGTCTAGGCGGGCTCATTTGTTCGACTTCTTGTTCTATATTAGCAACGGACGCCGACATTAACGGGGAAATCGTCGCGTTTCACAGGGTCGTCCTTAAATAGATAACGGTGGTTTCAAAGGTGCCCGCGAGTCGCCTGGTAAGGCCAGCCGCCAGGCGCGGGACGGCCACCGCGTCCAGATACGGGAGTGAAAAAAGCAACTAGAGATAATCCCGAGCGAGGTCGGCGAGGGCGGGAAAGCCACCTGCTCGAACCGTTCACCGCCTGATCACAGTGCCGCCATCCGGGACATCCCTGATCCGACCCTGATGGCCGGGGGCCGGGATCAGGGGTAGTCCGGGGATCTTCCCGATGTGCTGGGCTGGCCCGCGGAGGCACGCTTGAGCCATGAACACCAGCACCGTGAACCCAGAAGCACCCACCACCGAGTCCGGCCCCCGCCCCGAGCCGCCGTTCGGCCGGAGCCCGCAGCGCCCGGCCCTGCGCCGGCCCGTCCAGGACCGGATGCTGGCGGGCGTGGCCGCGGGCCTGGCCCGTTACTTCGGCGTCGACGAGATCATCGTCCGGATCGCGTTCGTGGTCCTGACCGTCGTCGGCGGCGGGGGCATCGCGCTGTACCTGGCCGGCCTGCTGCTGATCCCGGACGAGGGCAGCGACGTCTCCATCGCCGGCGCCATCATCGAATCCCTGCAGTCCCGCTTACGGTGATTGCCAAAGGACACCATCATGCCTAGCCAGTACAGCCAGTCCGGGGCCGGCCCGTACCGGAACCGCGGTTTCTCCCCGCTATTCCGCGGCGCTTACTCCGATCAGCACCTGCGGGTTTCCGACGCGGAGCGGCAGGCGGTCACCGACCGCCTGGCCGGGCACTTCGGCGACGGGCGGCTGGACCAGGCCGAGTTCGACGAGCGCGTCGGCCGGGCGATGAACGCCAAGACCCGCGCCGACCTGAACGGCCTCTTTGACGACTTGCCGGAAACAGGGGCTCCGGCAACGCCCGAACTGCCCCGCCGCAGGCACCGGCACCCGTTGCTCGCCGTGGTGTTGCTCGTCCTTATCATCGTGGCCGCAGCGCATGCGGTGGCGGCGCTGTTCGCGCCCTGGTTGTGGATCGGGTTCCTCGCGGTGATCCTGCTGTTCGCCACCGGAACCATCGGCCACTCCCGACACAGTCATGACCGCCTAGGTGGAGGCGACGGCGAACACCGGCCAGGGATCTGAGATCCCGTGAGCTGATGACGGCCGCGATCGGCGAAGGCGCGCGGTCAGGCCAAGCCCGGCCGCGTTGCGGCGCACGGCGGCCGCGCAGCGGATCGCCCGGACGGGCCCGTCGAAGGTGGCGATGACGCGGCCGTCGGCGCTCGTGGCCTGGATCCCGCCTATGACGCGTTCGCCCTGGCCTAGCCCCGGTGGGCGGTGCTCGGCGGCGGCGGGATAGCGGAACAGGACAACGCGGTGCTCGGCGGCGGCGGGACGATCGAGCAGGAGGACAGCGCGGTCCTGGGCGGCGGCGGGATGGCTGAGCAGGAGGACAGGGCGGTGGTCGGCGGCGGCGGGATGGCCGAGCAGGAGGACAGGGCGGTGGTCGGCGGCGGCGGGATGGCCGAGCAGGAGGACAGGGCGGTGGTCGGCGGCGGCGGGATGGCCGAGCAGGAGGACAGGGCGGTGGTCGGCGGCGGCGGGATGGCCGAGCAGGATACAGCCGTGCTCGGCGGCGGCGGGATCACCGAGCCGGTGCGTGTGCTCACGCCGGACTCCATACTGCTAATAGTGCGTCTCGGCGGGCAGCTCGGGAAGACCTGTGGTCCTACAGGATGTTGATGGCCCGGGCGATGACGAGCGCGACCAGGACGATGGAGCAGCCCGCTTCGAGCATCATCATCAGCTTGGCCCACGGCTTGATCGCCGAGATATCGGTGGGACTGACCGCGGTGGAGGTCCAGAAGGACAGCGAGAGGTAGTCGACGAACTTCGGCACCCAGGTGGCGGGCACGTAGTCGTGGTGCAGCATTTCCGGGAAGACGAACGCCGGGTTCCGGTCGGGGTGGTGGGCCCGGGCCGCGGCCCCGCCGCGGTCAAGATCCCAGTACCACAGTCCGAACGCGATGATGTTCGTCACCCAGATCATGGCGCCGGCCGCCAGCAACCCGCCCGGGTGATCCGCGAAGAGCTTGTTGTTGGTGAGGATCTCCGCCACAAGCCGGACGGCGGCGAGCATGGTGGCCACCGTGATGAACGCGATGGTGATGCCGAGGACCGCCCGCAGCCAGGGTTTCTGCCGGTCGATGCGGCCCGGGTCCCCGGCGATCAGCACGGCGAGCAACGCGAGCAGCACGACCGGGACCACCCAGCCCGGCTGGACCCGGTAGCGAGCCGGCAGCGTCACGTGAAGACCGGCGGCGACGAGGATCGCCAGGGCGACCGGCCACCAGTGCTCGCCTCGTTCGGCGGCTGGCGCCAGCTCGCCCGTCGGCGGGCCGGCCGACTTCCGCCATGTAGCCATATATCACGATGCGCCGGGACGGTCCCCGCCGAGATCATCCCCGCCGGGTGATCCCGCCCCGTATCCCTGGACATGATCATGAATCCGGTCCGGTGGCCAGCTCGGAAGTCCACACCACGACCCGGGTGCGGTCGCCGCGGAACAGGTCCCTGGCGAACTCCAGCGGCTCGCCGGAACGCGCGTAAGCGGTCCGCTCGACCTGCATCAGCGGCGCGCCCTCCGCGACGTCAAGCGCCTCGGCCTCGCGCACCCCGGCCGTCACGGGCTCCAGGCTCTCCCTCGCCCGGTGCGGCCGCAGCCCGTACCTGACCTCGAGCAGCTCGTACAGCGAGCCGTCCAGCCGGAAGTCCAGCATGCCGGGGAACCGGGCGGCGGGGAACAGCGAGCGCTCCAGGGCGATCGGCCGGCCGTCGGCCAGCCGGATCCGCCGGACCTCGTACACCGTGTCGTTCTCGCCGGTTCGCAGCGCGGCCCCCGCGGCCGGGCCGGCCGGGCGCTCGCGCGCCGAAAGCACCCGGGCGCCGGCCACCATCCCGTGGCGGCGCAGCTGCTTGGAGAACCCGGCCAGGGTGGTGAGATCCTGCTCCAGCTTGGGCGCGGCCACGAAGGTCCCGCCGCGCCGTCCCACCGTCCTGGTCACCAGGCCGCGCCTGGCCAGTTCGGCCAGCGCGTGCCGCAGCGTCATCCGGCTGACCCCGAACCACGCGGCCAGGTCCTGCTCGGTCGGCAGCCGGTCGCCGGGAGCCAGCGCGCCGGCCGCGATCTGGCCGGCCAGCCAGTCCTCGATTTGCGCGTGCACCGTGATGCCCGGCTCGCGCACGATCTCCGGCGGCTGCCGGAGCCCGCGCGCGGTCTCCGGCCGCCGCCTCATCGAGCCGCCCGCGCCGATCAGTCGTCCGGGGCGGACGCCAGCAGCGGCGCGTCGTCGCCAGCAGGCGCCGTTACCGGCGCGAAGGCCTTGGTCCGCCCGACCGCCAGGTAGTAGATGGCCCCGATCAGCGTGATGACGATCACTACCGTCCACAGGATCGGGATCTTGTTCAGGAAGTCGAGCCCGAAGCTGAGCAGCCCGCCCGTCTGCTCCGGCTTGGGGTTGCTGGCCGCCCGCGGCCAGGCGAAGTTGACCAGCATGGCCCAGCCGAAGAGCAGCGCGACGACGTTGACTAGCAGGCCCCACCGGCCGAGCCGGAACGGCGCCTTGGCCCTGGGCCAGCCGCGGGCGCGCGCCCGCATGATCACGATGTTGCCGAGGAAGTAGCTCAGGTAGATCATGCCGGTCGCCGCGATCGCGATGATCCCGGCGCCCGAGTACTTGAGGAAGGGAACAGCCCGAGTGAGCGCTTGAGTTCCTGGGAGTACCCGAAGCGGGCGAGATCGGCGGAATCCCGTTCCTGCCCGCCGGAAAGATCAGTGCTCATATCAGAGGGCCTCCGCTTCCGGCCGATGGGACCCCGTGAGGCGAAGCGTACGAGCCCCGCAGCCAAACTGTCTAGACCCTTTCGGCGCTGGTGGCCTACGGTGAGCCTTAGAGTCTAGACCTCAAGAGTGGGGAACGGATGTCCGCGGAACTCGACGCCCTCTTCGACCGGACGGAAAGCCTGGCCGCAAAGCCGCGCACGGTCAGCGAGTTGTCCGGCGGCCTGACCAACCGCAACTACAAGGTGACCACGCCCGACGGGACCTTCGTGGCGCGGATCTCCTCCGGCGGCAGCGAGCTGCTTGCGATCGACCGGGACTGCGAGTACCGGAACTCGGTGACCGCCGCCGCGGCCGGGGCCGGGGCGCCGGTCGTCGAGTACCGCCCCCAGGACCGCCTGCTGGTCATCGGCTACATCGAGGGCCGGACGTTCGGCTCCGCCGACGTGGCCGCGGCCGGCAACATCGCGCGGATCGCCGAGGCGTGCCGCCGCCTGCACTCGGGCGGCCGGTTCGGCAACGACTTCGACATGTTCGACATCCAGCGGCAGTACCGGTCGGTGGCGCAGTCCCGCGGCTTCCGCATCCCGGCCGGATACGACGACCTGCGGCCGCAGTTCAGCGCGGCCGCCCGCGCGCTGGCGGCGCACCCCGCCCGGACGGTCCCGTGCCACAACGATCTGCTGGCCGCGAACCTCATCGACGACGGGGACCGGATCTGGCTGGTCGACTACGAGCTGTCCGGCAACAACGACGCCTGCTTCGAGCTCGGCAACATCGGGGCCGAGTCTCACCTGTCCGCCGAAGCCCTGGCCGAGCTGGTCACGGCCTACTACGGCGGGCCGCGGCGGAGCATGATCGCCCGGGCCCGGCTCCTCGGCCTGGTCGGCATGTACGGATGGACGCTGTGGGGCGCGATCCAGAACGCCGCGAGCCCCATCGATTTCGACTTCTGGTCCTGGGCCATGGAACGGTTCGAGGGCGCGGCCCGCGGTTTCACCGCCGCTGACTTCGTCGACCTACTCGAGGCCGTCCAGCGAGATGACTGAGCCAGCGCGATGACTGAAACGACCGGCCTCCCCGCCCGCGCCCGGGTCGTGATCGTCGGCGGCGGCGTGATCGGCACCAGCGTCGCCTACCACCTCGCCCAGCTAAACTGGACCGACGTGCTCCTGCTCGAGCAGGGGCAGCTGTCCTGCGGCACCACCTGGCACGCGGCCGGCCTGGTCGGCCAGCTCCGCGCCTCGGAGAACGGCACCCGGCTGGTGCAGTACTCCTGCGAGCTGTACGAACGCCTCGAAAAAGAGACCGGCCTGGGCACCGGCTTCCGGCGCTGCGGCGGCGTCACCGTCGCCCGGACCCCCGACCGGATGACGCAGCTCAGGCGGACGGCCGCCACCGCCGAGGCCTACCAGCTTGAGTGCGAGCTGATCAGCCCGCAGCGGGCCCGCGAGCTCTACCCGATCATGCGGGTGGACGACCTCGCCGGGGCGATCTGGCTGCCCGACGACGGCCGGGCCAACCCGACGGACCTGACCGCCGCCCTGGCCCGGGGCGCCCGCGACAAGGGCGTCACGATCAACGAGCGGACCAGGGTCACCGGCATCCTGTTCGCCGACGGCGCCGTAAGGGCGGTAACAGGAGTCCGCACCGACCACGGCGACGTCGAGGCCGAGGTGGTGGTCAACTGCGCAGGCCAGTGGGCCAAGCAGGTCGGCGCGATGGCCGGGGTGACCGTGCCGCTGCACTCGGCCGAGCACTTCTACGTGGTCACCGAGCAGGTCGCCGGGGTGCACAGGGACTTCCCGATCCTGCGCGACCCGGACGGCTACACCTACATTAAGGAGGAGGTCGGCGGGCTGGTGGTCGGCGGCTTCGAGCCCGACGCCAAGCCCTGGGTCGCCCCCGACGCGCTGCCCTACCCGTTCGAGTTCCAGCTCCTCGACGAGGACTGGGAGCACTTCGAGATCCTGATGGACAGCGCGATCGCGCGGATCCCGGTGCTCGCCGAGACCGGGATCAAGATGTTCTACAACGGCCCGGAGAGCTTCACCCCGGACAACCAGTTCATCCTCGGCGAGGCGCCGGAGCTGCGGAACTTCTTCGTCGCCGCCGGTTTCAACTCGGTCGGCATCGCGTACGCGGGCGGCGCCGGGCGCGCGCTGGCCGAGTGGATCGTCGAGGGCGAGCCGGGCCTGGACCTGTCCGCGGTCGACATCCGCCGCTTCGCCGCCTTCAACGGGAACAACCAGTGGCTGCATGACCGGGTCAGCGAGGTCCTCGGCCTGCACTACGCCGTGCCGTGGCCGAACCGCGAGCTGGCCAGCGCCCGGCCGTTCCGCAGGTCCCCGGCGTATCACCTGCTCAAGCAGGCCAACGCGGGCTTCGGCAGCAAGATGGGCTGGGAGCGGGCGAACTTCTTCGCCCCGCCAGGCCAGCGCCCGGACCTCGAGTACAACTGGGGCCAGCAGAACTGGCAGCCCTGGTCATCGGCCGAGCAGCGCGCCGCCCGCACCGCCGTCGCCCTGTTCGACCAGACCAGCTTCTCCAAGTACCTGGTCACCGGCCGCGACGCCGAACAGGCGCTGCAGTGGCTGTGCACCGCCGACATCGCGGTCTCCCCGGGCCGGACCGTCTACACCGGGATGCTCAACGCGCACGGCACCTACGAGGCCGACATCACCGTCACCCGGCTCTCGGCCGATGAGTTCCTGCTGGTCAGCAGCGCCGCCACCACCGAGCGCGACAAGGACCACATCACCAGGCGGATGCCCGCAGGCGCGCATGCGTCGCTGGTCGACGTCACCTCCGCCTTCGCCGTCTACGGCGTCATGGGCCCGCGGTCGCGCGACCTGCTCAGCCTCCTCTCCCGCAGTGACCTCAGCGACGAGGCCTTCCCGTTCGGCTCGAGCCGCGAGATCGACCTCGGCTACGCCACCGTCCGCGCGACCAGGATCACCTACGTGGGCGAGCTCGGCTGGGAGCTGTACGTCCCTGCCGAGTTCGCCGTGGGCGGCTACGAGGACCTGATGAACGCGGGCGCCGACCTCGGCCTGGCGAACGCCGGCTACTACGCGATCGAATCGCTGCGGCTGGAGAAGGCGTACCGGGCCTTCGGCCGCGAGCTGACCCCGGACTACAACCCGGCCGAGGCCGGCCTGCTGTTCGCCTGCAAGCTCAAGACCGGCACTGGCTTCCTCGGCCGCGAGGCGGTCGAGCGGGCCCGGGCGGCCGGCCCGCGCCGCCGCCTGGTCTCGCTCGTGCTCGCCGACCCCGCCGCCATGATCTGGGGCGGCGAGCTCGTCCTCCGCGACGGGACCGCCGTCGGCCAGGTGACCTCCGGCGCCTGGGGCGAGACCGTCGGCGGCTGCGTCGGGCTGGCCTACATCCGCCACCCGGACGGCCGCGTGCTCACCCCCGACATCATCCGGGCCGGTGCGTACCAGGTGAACGTCGGCGGCCAGCTCTACCCGACCGCGGTCGGCCTGCGTCCCCCGCTCGACCCGGCCGGCGACCGGATCAAGGGCCGTTACGACAGCCAGCCAGGCCCGCCCGTCGCGTTACCCGGTCAGGCGCCTGCGCCTCGCCTGGCCCGAACTGCCCTTTATGAGCAGTTGTCCTGGTAGGCGATGCCTGGCGCATATAGGGCCCATTCGGTTGGGCTGAGACCGGTCCCTACCAGGCTGCACACCTGGTTCTTGAGCTGGGTGAAGTCGTACCACAGGAAGCCCGACCACAGCCGTATAGTTCCGTTGCCGCTGGCGGCGGCGAGCGTGCTCCCATCGGGACTGAACGCGACGCTGTAGACGGGCCCGGCGTTGCCAGTCGCGGGTGCCGAGCGCGGGTGGCGATGGTTTCCGCGGACGCCCGCGAGCCAACATGTCCTTCGCCGCGCCGTTTCCCGAGCGGAAAATTAGTTCCTTTCAGGCAACGCCAGTAAACACCTAAGGTGCGCTCCGGGGTATCACCATTGCCGCCGCTGACGAGATAGCCGCCGAAGCGACCAGCCAGGCCGGGACACGAATCAGGCGGCGTCGATCACCATGGCCGGGCACCGGTCGCCCCTTCAACCCTGACCAAGTGCACCTGCTCGAGCAGATGCGGCAGCGCGGATACTGCCGGGCGCGAGCCGGCGGAACGAACATTTAGGCTTGGTATCTACCCACGCGTGGTCACGGTGGTTCCCGGTCAGCTGCCCAGGCTGGCCGCCACCTCAGGGAGGTGACGATGCGCCGGACCGGCATCCCGCGCCGCCGCCTCCCGCTGGCCATCGCCGCCATCACGGCTGTCACGGCGCTCACGGCCTGCTCAGGAACCGCCACGCCGCACGGCGCGCCCGCCAAAGCTGCCGAACCCACCTACTACCTCGCGCTAGGCGACTCGCTGTCACAGGGCGTCCAGCCCGACGCGGCCGGCGCCAGCGTGGAGACCCCGGACGGCTATCCCGATCAGGTCTACGCCGCACTGCGCCCGAGCCATCCCACGCTGCAACTGGTCAAGCTGGGCTGCCCGGGCGAGACCACCAGCACGATGATCAGCGGCGGGATCTGCCACTACCACCAAGGATCACAGCTCAAGGCCGCCGTCGCCTTCCTGCACGCCCACCGCGGCCGGGTGCTCCTGGTCACCATCGACATCGGCGCCAACGACCCCGAACACTGTGCTAGCCAGCAGGGGGCCAGCCAGCAGGGGGCCAGCCAGCAGGGGGCCAGCCAGCCCAGCCTCAGCCAGCTCGCCTCGTGCGAGGTGACAGACATCCCGGCCGCCGTCACCCACCTGGCCACGATCATGGCCAGCTTGCAGGCCGCCGGCCCGGGCGTCCGCATGGTCGGGATGAACTACTACCTGCCCGTCCTGGCCGTATGGCGCGACGGCCTGCCCGGTCACCTGGTCGCCTGGGGCGCCGAACGGCTGGCCGCCGCCTATAACAACATGCTGGACCGGGTTTACACCACCTACGGCGCCCGGGTCGCCGACGTGTTCGGCGCCTTCGACACCGCTGACTTCGCCGAGCAGGGAACGACCCCGCGCAACGTCGCCCTGCTTTGCCAGTGGACCTGGGCTTGCGCGGCCCCGCCCCGCGGGCCCAACCAGCACGCCAACCAGGCCGGCTATCGCGTCATCGCCCGCGCGTTCCTGCAAGCCTCCGGGCTCGACTGAGGGGTGGGGCAGCTCATGCCGTGACGGCCGAAGAAAGGCATTGACACCGAACGGGTCCGGGTTTCACGCCCCGGCTCCCCAGCAGCCCGTGCCCGAGTCTGGAACGCAAGCCTTGACACTGCTACGCCTGCGACGGAGGCTGGCAACTGTGACTCTGGCCGTTTATTAGTCCACGGAGGTCTGCATGGGCGCAGGCACGACCGTAAGCATCCTTCCCTGCGGAGCGATGACCGCCGACCTCACCTGGCTCCTGTTGGCGCCCGGCCGGGCGATACGCAGCCGCCAGAACAAGCACCTGCCGGCCGAGTGGGTCGATGTGCCGACTCACTGCGTGCTGGTGGACACGCCCGAGGGCAAGCTGCTGTGGGATACCAGCTGCCCGCGGGACTGGGAGCAGCGGTGGGCTCCGACCGGCCTGCAGGACTTCTTCCCGTACGAGAAGGTGTCCGATGACGAGTACCTCGACTCGCGGCTCAAGCAGCTCGGCCTGGCCCCCGGCGACATCGACTACGTGGTCTTCTCCCACCTGCACTTCGACCACGCCGGCAACGCCCAGCTGTTCAAGGAGACGAACGCGCGGCTGGTCTGCAGCGCCGCGGAGAAGAAATGGGCCTTCGGCTTCGAGGGCGCCTTCAACGGCGCGCACCTGAAAGCCGACTACGCGGGGCTCGACTTCGAGACGGTAGCCGGGGACGAGGAGTTCCTGCCGGGGGTCAGCTTCATCCAGACGCCGGGGCACACCCCCGGCAGCATGTCGATGCGGGTCGACCTGCCCGAGACCGGCACGATGATCTTCACGGCCGACGCCGTCTACATGGGCGCCAGCTATGGCCCGCCGGTGGTGCCGGCCGCGATCGTCAACAACCTAGAGCAGTTCTACGCCTCGGTCGAGAAGCTGCGGGCTATCGCCACCGAGTCCGACGCGACCATGGTCTTCGGGCATGACCCCGACCAGATCAAGCAGTTGCGCGTCGCGCCCACGGGGAGCTACCGCTGATGACCGGGGCACCCGGCGTCGACCTAACCGAAGAGACCATCTTCACCTGGGGCGCACCGCCGCTGAAGTTCGGCGCCGGCGCGGTCGACGAAATCGGCTTCGAGATGGCCCAGTTCGGGGCCAGGAGGGTCCTCATCCTGACCGACCCCCGGATCAACGAACTCGGCATCCCGGCGCGAATCGCCGAATCGCTGACCAAGCACGGGATCACCTCGGAGATCTACGACGGCTGTCACGTCGAGCCCACCGACGACAGCATGGACAAGGCGGTCGGCTACGCCCGCGGGCAGGGGCCATGGGACGGGTTCGTCGCGGTGGGCGGCGGGTCGTCCATCGACACGGCCAAGGCGGTGAACCTGCTGACCACCGACGAAGGCGCGCTGATGGACTACATCAACAAGCCGATCGGCGGCGGCCGCGCCCCCAGCCGCCAGCTCAAGCCGCTTATCGCGGTCCCGACCACGGCAGGAACCGGTTCGGAGAGCACCGCGATGTGCGTGCTCGACGTGCTGTCGATGCGGGTCAAGACCGGCATCAGCCACTGGCGGCTGCGTCCCACGCTGGCCGTGATCGATCCGCTCGTGTCGCTGACCTTGCCGCCGGAGGTCACCGCTGCCGCCGGGATGGACATCGTGTGCCACGCCCTGGAGTCCTACACCGCCCGTTGGTTCAGCACGTTCGAGCGCAAGCAGCCCGAGCAGCGGGTCACCTACTGCGGCTCCAACCCGGTCTCCGACCTGTGGTGCGAGAAGGCCCTCGGGCTGCTGGCCGCCTCGTTCCGCGCGGCGTTCCGGCACGGGTCCGACGTGGAGGCGCGGAGCAACATGATGCTGGCGGCGACCTTCGCCGGCATGGGGTTCGGCAACTCAGGCGTGCACATCCCGCACGCCAACGCCTACCCGATCGCGGGCATGGTGAAGGACTTCCGGCCCTCGGGTTACCCGCAGGCCGAGCCGATGGTGCCGCACGGGATGTCGGTCTCGCTGACCGCCCCGGAGGCGTTCCGGTTCAGCTTCCCCAGCGCGCCGGAACGCCACCTGCGGGCCGCCGCGCTGCTGGCGCCGGACCAGGACACGCTGAACGACCCGAGCGAGCAGCTTCCGTCCGCCGTCATCAACCTGATGCGCGACATCGAGATCCCGAACGGCATCGGAGCCGTCGGCTATACCGAGGCGGACATCCCCGACCTGGTGCCCGGCACGATGAAGCAGCAGCGCCTGCTGGCCACCTGCCCGCGCCCGGTCGACGAGGAGGATATCGCCGGGATCTTCGCCCACTCGATCCAGAACTGGTGACAGATGCCGCTGTACGACTACTGCTGCCCGCAGGGACACCTCTTCGAGCAGATGGCCGCGATCGCCGACCGGGAACGCCAGGACTGTCCCGCGTGCGGCCTGCTCAGCGAGAAGATCCCGTCGCGGATATCGCTGGCCGGGCGGGCGGATCCGGGACCGGCGATGGAGCAGATGCCGCAGACCTGGCGGGGCACCTACGAGGGGAATCCCGAGTACCTCGGCCAGTTGCGCAGGCAGTGGGGCGCCCGGAAGAAACTCGAGGACAAGTATCCGGAACTGCGCGGCGACCGGCGGCCCGTCCTGGCCCACGAGGGCCGGTACCACGCCAAACCGCTGCGAGCAGGTGATCCGCCCGCCGATCCGTAGGGGACGCCCGTGTCTATCTACGACTCCAAGCCCTGGCTGAGCCGCTACGACCAGGACCAGCCGGCCGAGCTCAGCCTGGATTTCTCCGACGCACTGACCATGTTCCGGGCCTCGGCCAGCCGGAACCCCGACGGCGACATCATCCGTTACTTCGGCGGCCGGATCACCACGCGCGAGCTCGACGAACTCAGCGACGCGTTCGCGGCCGCCCTGCTCCACCTGGGCCTGAGCGCCGGCGACCGAGTGGCGCTGTACCTGCAGAACGTGCCGCAGTTCGTGATCGGGCTGGTCGCGACGTGGAAGGCCGGCGCCATCGCGGTGCCGGTCAACCCGATGTACCGGGCCCGGGAGCTTGAGGCCGTCCTGCGCGACTCCGCCGCCCGCGTCCTGGTCTGTCTGCAGAGCCTGTACCGCGACGTGGCCGCCCCCGTGATGGGCGGCACCGACGTCGCGGCCGTCGTGACGACGTCGGAACTGGAGTACCGGTCCCGCGACGACCCGCGGGTCTTCGCGGGCATCGAACCCATCGAGTGCGCCGGCACAGAGGACATGGCCGAGCTGATCGAGCGGTTCCGCGGCCACTCGCCGCCCTCCGTTTCCTTCGCCCCCAGTGACACCGCGTGCCTCACCTACACCTCGGGTACCACCGGTCCGCCGAAGGGCGCGATGAACACCCACGGGAACGTGGTGTTCAACTCCCAGGCCTACCGCCAGTGGTGCCGGCTCGGGCCGGACAACGTCGTCCTCGGTGTCGCGCCGCTGTTCCACATCACCGGGCTGATCGCACACGTAACCCTGTCACTGCTGCTCGGCGGCCCGCTGGTGCTCTTCTACCGGTTCGAGCCGTCGGTGGCCATCGAGACCATCCGCGACGAGCGGCCCACCTTCACCATCGGGTCAATCACCGTGTTCATCGCGCTGATGAACGCGCCGAACGCTGAGCGGGACGCGCTGGCCTCGCTGGCCAAGACCTGGTCTGGCGGCGCGCCGATCCCGCCGAGTGCGGTCAAGGCTTTCCAGGCCCAGTTCGGGCAGTACATCCACAACGCCTACGGGCTGACCGAGACGACCTCGCCCTCACACCTCGTTCCCTTCGACGCGGTCGCGCCCGTCGACGACAGCTCCGGCGCCCTGTCAGTCGGCGTCCCGGTCTACAACACGGTGGTGCGCATCGTCGGCGACGACGGGCAGGACCTGCCGGTCGGCCAGGTCGGCGAGATCGTCACCAGCGGGCCGATGGTGGTGCCCGGCTACTGGAACAAGCCCGAGGAGACCGAGCACGCGCTGCCCGGCGGCGCCCTGTACACCGGCGACGTCGGCTACATGGACGCCGGCGGCTGGTTCTATCTCGTCGACAGGAAGAAGGACCAGATCAACGCGGGCGGCTACAAGGTGTGGCCGCGCGAGGTCGAGGACGTCCTCTACCAGCACGAGTCGGTGCGCGAGGCCGCCGTCGTGGGGGTGCCCGACGCCTACCGTGGCGAGACGGTCAAGGCGTTCGTCAGCCTGCGGCCTGGCAAGACCGCCACGGCCGAGGAACTCATCGGCTTCTGCCGGAGCCAGCTGGCGGCCTACAAGTACCCGCGGCAGATCGAATTCCTCGACGAGCTGCCCAAGACGGTCTCCGGCAAGCTGCTGCGCCGCGAGCTCCGCGCCCGCGACTAGCGGCGCCCGTGACCTGGCCGCATCTGGGTCACCGGCCAGGTCATTGCGCGAATACCATGCCCCGTTGACATTCCGGCAGTCCGGATAAAACAGTATATTTCTTCAATATCTAATGATTGCACTATATGTAGCATAAATTAAACCGAGTGGAGTAAAGTGGCGATAGGCGATTATTCCAGGAGATTGCGGCGTTGAAATGCTTACCGCCTTAAATTCTTTCCAATACGGCATCGCTGCCCACCGGTGCCTGGTTAGACTGAGCCCGTCGAGGTCCAGACCCCGCCTCACCCGGAATTGCAGGAAATGTCATTCGGCTCTGGGTGAAAGGGTGGGCTGTGTCAGTTACAGATCGAGAATCAGGTTCAGTCGCCGGCCTGAAGGAGTCGCTGGGCCGGATGGCGATGCTGGCGGCCACTGCCCTGAGGACGCCGAGTGCGTCCGTGGCATTCGCCGGTACGCGTTCACCCCCCGTGACCAACGGCGCCCTGGGCATCGACGGTCAGCCGAGCCCGTTTGAACAGTTGCTGTGCGCGGATGTCACGGGCTGCGGGAACAAGCTGATCATCGGTGACACCCGGATGAGTAACAGGCACCTGCCTGGTCCGGCGAGCATGATCGCATGGGCCGGGGTCCCGGTATGTGACCAGGACGGCCAGGTCGCGGGGGTGCTCTGGGTCGCCGACCAGATACCGCGCCAGTGGACTGTCAGCGACGTCGCGGTCTTGGAGGCCCTGGCCCAGGTCGCCTCGAGCGAAGTCGCCTTGCGAGCCGCATTGGCCCATAGCGCCGGACGAGCCGCCCTGGCCACGACGCTCGAAGAGAGCCTGCTGCCGCCGCGGCTGCCGAATATCCCAGGCTTGCAAGTGGCCGCGCGGTACGCGGTCGGCGGGACTGGGGCGAAGGTTCTCGGCGACTTCTGCGACGTGTTTCCATCGGTCGGGGCGACCTGGGGAGTGGTGGTCGGCGATGTGTGCGGCAAGGGCGCTGCAGCCGCCAAAGGCACCGCGCTGGCTCGCTACGCCCTCCGGGCCTTGGCGCGCAGGCACAGCCGGCCGAGCCTGATCCTGGCCAACCTGAATCAGGTGCTGCTGGACTGGCCTACCGATGACCCGCGTTTCCTGACCGCGATCTTCGCTGCGGTGCGGCCTGTCCGCGAGGGGGCCATGGTGCGGATCAGCTCCGCGGGTCACCCCCTGGCGCTGGTGCTCGGCGCGAACGGTCACGTGCATGAGTTCGGGCGCCCGGGAGCCCTGCTCGGGGTACTGGCCCGGCCAGAACTGCATGACTCGCAGCGGCTCCTGCGGGCGGGCGACAGCCTGATCTTGTTCTCCGATGGTGTCACCGAGGCCCGCGGTGGTCTCGACCGTGACCTGTACGGCGATGGTCGGCTCCGCAGCTTGGTCGCCCGGCTGGGCGACCTGACCGCGGCGGCCACGGCGGAGGCCATCCAGCTAGCCACGCTGACGTTCAGCGGCGGGCGCCTCAGCGACGACGCTGTCGCGCTGGTGCTGAAGGTCCCGGCGTAAGCCGTCCGGGCTATGCTGATCCTGACGTGATTCCCAGCCGGCCTAGGGAAGTGGTTTCTGATGAAGGCTGCTGCGGACCACCCGGCCTCGACCCGGCCCCGGCCATGGTAAGCCTGGACCGCTGGGCTCGCATGCTGGCGGCGGGGCCAGCCGACGGCGCCGAGCGGTCCAGGCATATTTGCCAGCTCTGCGCGCAGCAGCTCGGGATCACCGGTGCTGGCATCTCGATGGTGACGGCAACGGGTAACCGGGGTGTTGTCTGCGCCACGGACGAGGTATCCGCACGGATTGAGGATCTTCAGTTCACTCTGGGCGAGGGCGTCTGCGTCGAGGCGGTCAAGGGCGGCGTGCCGGTCATGGTGAATGACCTGCACGACCCTGGTGACCTGGCGGCCGAGCGCTGTCCGGCCTTCATGGAGGGCGCCGCGGCCGCCGGGGTCCGGGCCGTGTTTGCGTTGCCGCTGCGTATCGCGGGCATCAGCGTCGGTGCCCTCGATCTCTACCGCGACCTGCCCGGGCAGCTGACGAATGGTCAGCTCGCGGCGGCACTGAAGGCCGCGGACGCCGCCGCTGTCGCGCTACTGCAGCTCGGCACCGGCCACGCCAACTCGTTCGCCGACGACGCGGACGGCCGGGCCGCCTACCAGATGCAGGTACACCAGGCGAGCGGCATGGTGAAGGTCCAGGCCGGCATGACGATCGATGAGGCCTTCCTGATGTTGCGCGCGCACGCCTTTGCCGCCGGCCGGCCGGTCGCGGATATCGCGAAGGACGTAGTCGAACGTCGCTTGCGCTTTCCGGTGGAGGAACGATGAGCAGGCCGTACGAGCCCGTCAGCCCATCCGGCGTAGTCCACGACCGCGAGCAGGAACTCGCCAGGACCTTCGTGATGCTCGCGGACAGCCTCGTCGAGGACTATGACATCGTCGACTTGCTTGACCGGCTGGCCGCAGCCTGTGTTCGGCTGCTTGGCGTCACCGCGGCCGGGCTGCTGCTTGACGACCAGCAGGGCCACCTCGCCGTCGTCGCGTCCTCGAGCGAGGAAACCCGGCTGCTCGAGGTCTTCCAGCTGCAGAACGACCAAGGACCGTGTTCTGGAGTGCGTCCGCACCGGCGCGCCTGTGGTCAGCGCCGACCTCGACGCCGACCGCCGACGCTGGCCGCTGTTCGCGCCGTTCGCCATCGCGGCTGGTTTCCGGTCCGTGGTGGCGCTGCCGCTGCGGCTGCGGCAGCAGACGATCGGCGGGCTGAACCTGTTCGACGACCGCGCCGTGCTGATTTCCCGGGACGACCAGCAGCTGGCGCAGGCGCTGGCGGACGTCGCCACGATCGGCATCCTGCAGCAACGCTCCGTCCATCGCAGCACCATGCTGGCCGAGCATCTCCAGCGCGCACTCAACAGCCGGGTCGTCATCGAACAGGCGAAAGGTGTCCTCGCGGAGCGCAACGCGGTGTCCATGGTGGCCGCGTTCGACTCACTGCGGTTGTACGCCCGCGACCGGAACATCAAGCTTACTGACCTGGCCTATGCCGTCGTCCACGACGATTTCAACCCCGCGTTCGCTAAGAGCCGGCCACCAGCCAGCTGACGTCCGCCAGGCGGCTAGGTCGCGTTCCGCCGTCGACGGCATCTGGCCGCGCAGGAAATGCAGTCGGCCAGCTACGACGGAGGCGCTGCTGCCAGCAACTCACCCAGCCGTGTGATGGCGCTCTGCATCAGCTCGCTGTCACTGGCCTGGCCGTTGCGCAGCAGCGCGGCAATCAGGCGCGCGATGTGCCGGGCTCCCTGATCCCCGGCGAGCAGCCGCCGTGCTGGCGCGCTCATCGGCCCGGAAAGAGCGCTCGCCGCGCCCGCCCGCTCGGCGAGAATGCGGCCCATCCACCGGTAGCCCGACTGGCTGGCCGCGCAGTAGGCGCTGCCCTCGCGTTCATCGGCGGGCAGCGTGGCGACTTCGGCCAGCCATTGCTCGCGCCAGGCCGCGAAGGACTGCCGCATCCGGTCCGGGTCTGTCAGCAGGAGATCCTGGAAGAACGGTTCAAGGTCGGCATCGATCCGGTCGTCCGCGCCGAACTGGCGGGTGATGTCGACGAACGTGCACGGCCGCGTGCACTGGGTGCAGCCGCCATTGCGGTGCAGGTATCGTCTGTCTGGCTGACGGGCTGGAGCCGCATGCGTAACGGGGGTCGGGCCAGCTGATCCGGATATGCGTGCCAGCACCGCCGAGCCGATGGCATCGTCGTGTACGACCGCGATGCCGGGCTGCAGCCCGATGAGGTAGCGGCTCTGCGCCTCGGAAAGGTTCACCGAGGCTGCCACGACGGCCCGGTCGTCCGGGGCGGCCAGCCGGTGGATGATCTTGACGTTGGAGTTCTTCAGCACCTCCGGGGCTAGTTTCACCGGGATCTGGTCTGCCACGATGAACGCCTCGCCGTACGCGCCCATCTCGGCCATCATGTCGGTGAACATGGTCACGGCCTTCGCCTGCGCCTCGCCGGTCTCCGCGTCGGCGCCACCCCGCGGAGCCCGAAGCAGCCGGTGTGCCTCCTCGATTAGCGTGACGTGCTGCAAGCCGTGCGCGGTAAGTTCCGGATCGGGCTGGCGTGATTCGGCATACTCGTACAGCATGCTGAGCAGCAGGCCCATGACGAACGACTTCTCCTCGTCATCGGCCAGGTCCTTCAGCTCGATGACGGACGGGTACCGGAATAGCTCGGCGGCCGGGATACTGCGCGCCGACGCCAGGGCGTCGCCCTTGACGCCGACCATCAGGCTGTTAAGGCGGGACCGCAGGGCCGCGCCCATGTTCTGGTACACCTCGCCGACGTAGGCCCGGCGCGCGAGCACCACCTCGATCTGGTCGCGCAGGTCCCGCAGCGTGGGCGACAGCGCGCTGACGTCACCATAGGTGGGACGCTCGCCGAGCACGTCGTTGCGCCCGGTGTGCAGGTTCCAGCCGCGGTCGGCGTACAGGTCAAGCATCGCTTCCTCGAAGACACCGGGCAGGCCGGCGAGCATCGGGAAAGCGGCGGTGAAGACGGACCTGAGCAAGTCGATGTGCCGGCCGAGCGGCGCGCCGTCGATGGGCGCGAACGGGTTTATCCGCAGCGGCAGTGCCTCCTCGCTGGCGCCGATCGAGTAGACCCGGAGCCCGCCGCGCAGGGCCGGATCATACCGGAGCTGACGGTACTCCGCCTTCGCGGGCTCGATGACCAGGAACGGCGTGCCGAGTTCGGCGTACGCGCGGCTGAGCAGCTGCTTGGCTGTCGTGGTCTTCCCGTAGCCGGTCATGCCCGTGATCAGCACGTGACGGGTGAGCTCGTCGGCGCTGAGCCGCACCTGGTCCAGGTCGCGGCCGTGCACGTCGATCAGGTGGCCGAGCTTGACCGACTGCGGTCCTGGCGGCGGGACAGCTAGGGCGAACTCGGCCACGTCTCGCATGCGCAGGCCCGCGACCTCGCGTCGGGGCAGCGACAGGAGTACAGAAAGCTCGTCGGTCATCATGCACGTGGCCAGCGCATCGAACGCGGCTCCGAGTGGATGGCCTACGGGCGGATGGCCAGCGGGCCGGGCCGCCGGCCGCAGGTTCAGTACCTGGCCGCGTGTCAGCGCCGGACGCAGCGCCCACGGCGCGATACGTATCGCGCGCATCGGGTCAAGCGCGGTCGTGGTGCCGCTGCAGATCGCGCGCAGGGCGGCCGTGACCGCCGCGAGAGCGCCGTCGGTTTCGGCCGCGACGTATACGGCCGTGCGCCACCAGCCGCCACTGCGGGCGGCCTCCAGCCGCCCGATGTGCGTCGCCAGCAGGGCCTCGCAGGCCTCGGCGTTAGCGTCGAGCAATTCGGTGGTGGTGGACCGGGTGCGGGTCTCGGTGGTCCCGCTGGTCACCGTATCCTGCGGTACGGCGCCGCGGTCCCCGATCACCTTCACGCCCTCCAGCGCCGGAGAGGCCAGGTCCTTGAGCGAACTGAGTCCCGGAGCATAGATGCCGGCGACGGCGCAGAACATGCCGAACCAGGTCAGCACCGCAGGCGTCCATGGGTCGAGGCCCTTACTCGCCTCGTAGGTGGTGGTGGACTTGGCGGTGCCCTCCGCGCGGGCGTCGGTGACCGTCGGGTTAGTGAGGGCGTGCACCTCGCTTTTGAGCCGACGGCACTTGTCGACGGCCAAGTCGAGTTCCGTAGGGTCCAGCGGTTCGGCGACGATCAGCACGGCGTAGCGGTGACCGGCCGCGGCCTCGGTCAGCCGGTCAAGGTTCTGGTAGGGGTCCGGCCCGGTGTCCCGCCAGGAGGGGATGCCGGTGACCGCCGCCAGCGCGGGCGCGTCGGCCAGGAAACCTGCCAGGTCGGCGAGCCCGCTGCCGTCGAGCCTGGCCAGCGGGCTGAGCTCAAGCCCGGGCAAGTGCGCGCGCAGCACGCTGGCCTGGGCGGCCAGGAAGTCCTCGGTTGAGCTGATACCGCCCTTGGGCACGCGGCGGCCGCCGACGAAGAACCGGTGCCGCTTGCCATCGCCGAAAATGGCCATGGTGATCGCCTGCCCGAGAGTATGGCTGGCGCTGAGGATGTGCGGCGTCGCCTGGCCCGGCGCGTCCCCCGGTCCCCGCCGCGGCAGGGCGAGGATCTCCCGCAGCAGAGGCCGGGCGCCATCATCCTCGGGTGCCTGTAGCAACCATCGGGACAGCTGCAGATCCGCTAGGTAACGTCGCTCCAGCATCGATATCAGCAGATACGGCCCGTCCTCAGCGAAATCCGCGACCGCGTCATCGGCTCGCGGCACCTGCTGGCGCGGCATGGCACCTGGCATCTCAGATTCGGAGCTCATATCACTGCCCGCCGTGGCCACGGGACATCATCATCGCTCCCAGGGTGGTGGCTCGTCGTCGGCAGGTTCGGCGAGCGGAGGAGCGGTGGCCGTCGGCGCAGACGCCTTCTCCCAGGGCCGGTCCGTGTCCTCCCAGGGCAGGTCTGTGTCCACCCGGCCGCCTGTGCTCCCGGCGCCGCCGGGCCGGGCCTCGGCGGTCACGGGGGTGCTGGGTATGGGGTCGCCGCGGACGGGTGCGGCATCCCAGACCGGTACGGGGACGGGCACGGGCTCCCGGACGGGTGCGGCGCCATCGCGCCGGAAACTGCGCCGGTAGCTTTCCCAGCAGCACGCTCCGTAGGCCAGGTCCAGCGTCGGGTCGCCGCTCTGCCATATGTTCCCGAGCCCAGCCAGCGCGTCGGCGACGAAGGGCCAGGCGGCGCCCGGCCCGCCCACCAGCAAGGTGACACGGCCCGCCACCCCGTTAAGTACGGAATGCGCGGCGCTGGCGACCGGCCTGGCGTAGTCGGCGACGGTCGTGCGGGCGGCCACTTCCGAGCGACTGGCCCGCAGCGGCTCGAACATGTACTGCGAGAGGGGCCCGGCCCACTCCACCCACGTGTCGCCCGTACTGGCCCGCAACATGGCCGCGAATTCGTCCACGCCGTCCAGCAGGCCGAGGAGAGCGCGAGCGGGGAAACCCGGCCGGCACTGCCGCAGCGCATCGGCGGCGATCTCGATAACCCATGGCCCAGAGCCGGCGTCCACGCGTGTTTCGCTGTCCGCGCGCACCACCGGGGCCTCGTCGATCCCGACCGAATAGAGGCCGAGGATCGTGGCGGTCTCTCCGCAGGCCACCGCGAGCACCGGACCCGATGGCAGCTCCGGCGTCACGGACAGCCAGCGACATAGCAGCGCGTCGGCCGGCCGGACCTGCTCCGTGTCGGGCAGCCCTGCCTGGCCCAGAAGCTCGGCCACCGTGGCCCAGCCCCCGGCGGAATCGGGATCGGCGCACACGCACACCTGATGACTGCGGAACCCCTCCGGCTGGGCCTGGCCCAGGAAGCCAAGCAGGCGGCGGTGCAGTCCGGCCAGGAACTCCGGGCTCCAGGCGTCCTGCCGCCAGGCGTACAGCATGTCGGCCGGCCGCTTGCTCGTCGGCAGCGCGGCCAGCGCGGCCTCGGCCGCCTCACTGCCCCAGGCCGTGGGGGTCGCGGCGACGGGAATCAGGATCCGGCGGCCATCGCCGACCGGGCCCTGCCGGACCTGGCCGCCCGCCCACTCCATGAGGCACACCGCGGCTCGCGACCCCTGGATGTCGACGCCGATGCTGCCGATCATCTGACCGCCCCGCGAACTCGCGGCCGAGGCGCCCGTGCCGCCCCGGCTTTCCTTGAGGCGCCCCCGTTGGCCGCAGCTGACAGCGCCGCGGCGAGCGCATCCAGCTGCGCCCGGGCCTCCTGCAAGGAGGTGAGCCGGCGCTGGTCCGGTTCAGGCGGAGCGGTCGGGCGCGGGTACCCGCGCTCGACGAGAGCGACGATCGCGGCGGCGGACCCGCACATCGTCGTGACGGCAGCGTTGCCTGCCTGGCGCACTTGGGTCCGCAGTGCGGACACCCGCTGCTCCTTTATGGCCTTAGCCCGCCATCCCCCCACGATGGCGCCGCCGACCAGGCCGACCGCATGCCCGAGGACTGGCACCACGGTTCCGGCGGCCAGGCCCGTGCCGGCGCCAATCGCTACGCTCTTGCCGATGCCCGCCGGCATGTCGGCCACGATCGTGATGGCCTCCGGCGCCAGCAGAACGGTCAGTTCGCGCCGCGCCGTGGTCGCCAGCGCGGTGAGCCCGTAGCTCCGGGCCTGATCGGCGACCGCGGCGGCGATGTCCGCCGCCGTGGCGTCGGCGACGACTTGCAGCCGCGTGGTGAGATCCTGCCCGTAGAAGTTCCCCGTGCGCACGGTGGCGTCCACCATGGCCGCTGCCGCCCGGACGGCAGCGTCGGCGGCATCTCGCTGCCGAGCCAGCACGTGCCGCACCTGGCTGCCGATGGCCTCGACGAAATCCTCGCGGTTACGGGCCAGCGTGCCGGCCGTCTTCGCGCGCTTGCTGCGCTCCGCGGCCAGCCTGGACTCTTCCTGGCCGACCTGGCGGTCAAGGTCGGTCCTGAGCGGGGTCAGTTCGGCCTTCACCCGATAGGAGCGAGTGGCTGTGGCCCGCCAGTATCCCGGTCCGGTCATCTCGGCCAGCAGGGCGCGCGCCTCGGGACCGCCGAATCCGTCCGGATCCGCGGCCGCGGCCCGGGCGGAGGAGAAGATGATGCGCATGGGCGCCGGGCTCACGTCGATGGCCTGCTCGATCCGGGCCTGATGGGTGGGCGCCTCGTCTTTCAGGAAGCTCTCCCAGCGCTGCGGGGTGTCGGCATCCAGGAACGCATTGACGATGAACACCACGCTGGCCGGACCGTGCGCGGCAATGTGATCCCGCAGCGCCGCCTGCTCCAGCATGGACATCGGCTGCCGCGAGTCGACCACCCATATCAGCACGTCCGCGTCATTCGCCACGGCCGCGGCCCGCGACGTCGAGTCGGCGGTGTCATCAATGCCCGGTGAGTCCACCCAGACGGTGCCCGGGCCGATCGGGCCGGCCGCGAGCGTTATGTCCAGCCGGGTGATTTTCCTGGGTGCGGCCCGGTAGTCGCCGTCGGCGCCGATCAGGGATACCGACTCGGCGATCGAGTCGGTGCTGAAGGGGGCCGAGCGTTCCTGCGAGCCAGCGACGACCCGGATGCCGTCCGCCGCGCCCGTGCCGATGACGCAGGGCACGCCGGTCTCCGGATAATTGCTTGTTGGCAGCAGTGGCTGGCGGATCAGCATATTGATCATGCTGGACTTCCCGCTGCTGAAGTGGCCGCCGAACACGACGCGGAGGTGGCTGGCGCTCAGCTTCGCCGCGCCGTCGGCCAGCTGCCGCTTCACCCGGTCGGCCAGGATGTGGCCGGCGTCCCTAGCCAGGCTCTGCAGCACCGCCCGGTTAGCGCGGGAGGCCGGATCCAGGCGGGGCGCCAGTGCGGGCCTGCTGCTGGCGGCCGCGGGGTTTGCGGTCTTCGCCGCGCTCGCGGTCACCGGCGGCCGCCTGGCGGCCACGGGCACACGGACATGACGGTCAGCCCTGCTTCGCGATCGCTACGGCTTGCTCGAGCGTGGCCACGTGCTCCGCCACGGACGAGCGGATCTTGGCCATCTCCTTCAGGGTGCGATCCTTGTCCGCCTGGTCCCGTTGGTTGAGTTCAACGAACTTCTCGATGCTGCGGACCTGCTCGGTGATGAAGGCCTTAACTTCAGCGGAGACCTCCTGCTCAGCCTGCGCGAAGAACTCGGCGACCTTGGCCGAGATCACCTCGCCGCTTAGATCGGGCAGGGTGGCCAGCGACTGATCCGCGGTCGCCAGTGCCGCCTTCTTGACCCGCTGGTCCAGGTTGTAGCTGCCTGCCGCGATCCCGGCCGTCATGGCCGCGGCCAGCGTGAGCGGCCAGAGGACGACGCCGGCCGTCACGCCGAGCGCGCCAAGCAGGATCGATGCGCCCAGCGCCCCGCTGATACCGCCCGCCGCGCCACGCCAGCCGCCCGCGCCTCCGGTAACCGCGGCGCTGACGTCACCGAAGAAGAGCCCGGCCACCGCGGAAAGCACCCGCTCGGTGGTGCTCACCAGCCGGATGTTGCCGTCGCCGGCCGGCACGGTCCAGCCGGACATCCGGAAGTTGATCTCATCCAACTGTTCGCCGATGGCCGCTACTTCGGCCTTCACCTCGTCCCCGAGCCGCTTCATGATGGGCTCAAGCAGCGCATGGGCCTCGGTCTGGCTCCACTTGTCGAGCCGGTCCGTGGTGAACTCGCTGATGGCGGCGGCGGCCTCCGCGGCCATCTTCTTGTGCTGGAACAGCTTGGTGAGGCCCTCCGCCGACGGGAGCGCCACCGACTCCAGGTAATCCGGGAGGGCCTGGCGGATATCCGCGACGGCCTGCCGGAAGCTGGTCCGCAGGTCGATATCGGCCTGCGCCCGGTATCGCGCGAAGATGGCAGGCAGCTTGTCGGCCTGGGCCGTGATCTGCGCGATCTTCGGCTGCTCGGCGATATACGCGTCTTGCAGCCGGCGCTGGTCGGCCCGGGCGGCGGCCTCACGCTGGCCGATGTGATCCTGGATGGAGCCTGCCCACCCGATGGCGGTGGTGGCGTGCTTGTGCAGTTGTGCGGGGAGTCGCTCGTTGGTCAGGAACTCGCCGAGACGGCGTTCCAGGGCACCGAGGCCGGAACGTTCCACTCCGGCGGTATCGCCGGCCATGCGGGCGATAAATGCGTGCTTGGCGTGGACGAAGAAAATGTCATGTTCCGCCAGGTCCTGGTTGTCCCACTTCGGACCGCCCTGGTGATCCCGCACATAGCGGTTCCAGACGTAGGCCCGCAGCCGGTCATCTACCTGGTTATCGCCCCACATGTTGACGACGGTGAAGATGCGGGTTCCCGCCTCCCGGACCTTGGTATCTTCCTCGAGTTCCTTCTCGCCCATCAGCACGTCGCTTCGGTACGGCCGGATGGCCGCGTCGGCCTGGCGGGCCGCGGTCTCGGTAATTTTCGTCCGCAACGGGTGCTCGTCCGTGCCGGGAGAGTCCACGACGATGACGCCCGCCTGGCACAAGACAGCGGGGAAACCGATCTGGAATTCCATGATCTTCTCGAAGAACCGCTCGTTCTCCTCGTTGTCCTCGGTCAGCACCGAATCGCGGAGGTACTGGTCGAATTTCCAGTCTTCGGAGGAGCCGTCTATCCGCTGCACCTTGACCGACGGCTTGTCCGCATAGTGCACAGTGGTGAGGACGGCGGTGGTGGGCAGCGTGCCGACGGCCATCAAGCCACGGCCGGTGCTCATGGCCACCGGCTGAGTGGTGCCTTCCAGGAGCGCGTTGAGCAGGGTGGACTTGCCGTTCTTCATGCGTCCCATCACCATCAGGTGGAATTTGACGGAGGCCAGGAGCGCGGCGGTCGCCGTCAGGCGTTCGGATGTCTCGCGCAGCTCGAGCCAGTCGGCTATCTTCACCAGTTTCTCTATAGCCGTGCCGGCCTGGGCGTGCGCGCGCTCGCGTGCCTGGTTGATTTGCTCGCTCAGGGTCGTAGCGTTGTCTGTGACCGTCATGGCCGTCTCCTTCATGCCAGGTCAGTGGGAAGAACTGAGAGGTCTGCCTGCGAAACGGCACCAGGCCCCAGCCGCGCCCGCAACTGGGCAAGCCGTCCGGATACCCCCGGATCCCGGTTGACCGGGGCGGCCTGGAGTCGGCTTGCCTGCTCCTCGGCTGCGGCCAGCGAGCGTTCGAGGTCGGTGAACTCGGTGTCGGCCGCCGCCCGCAGCTTGGTGGTGCCCGCGTCGAGCTCAGCAGACAGGACCGACATCAGCCTGGACAGCTCATCGCGGACGGCCGCGTCGACGGCCGCCTCTTCGGTCCGCCGCCGCCGGGCCGCCGCCGGGCCGCGCCTGCTGCCGATTACGGTGGCCGCCGCTACTCCGACCGCGGCGGCTCCCACGGCCGGCGCTACGGCGACACCCAAAACGGCCAGAGCTGCGGCGGTAACGACCCCGCCAACGGTGGCCGTACGCAGCGCTGGCGCCCAGGCTGGGCCCGGTACCGCGCCGGAGGGCGGCAGGGCGAAGCCATTCCGATAGGGGGGCACGCCTGGTGGATCGGGGGTGAACGACTGGACTATCGGCTCCGGGTAGCGCCTCCGGTCGGATCGGGGAGCAACGTCATTGACCAGTCCCCAGTCGATGACACCGAGTAGTTCGACGGCATGCTGCCTCGACTGAGCCTGCCGGGCCGCGATCACCCGGGCGGCATCCTCACTCCACCGGGACATGCGCCGGGCCACCAGCGACTCCAATGAATGGGGATCTCGCCCAACGGCCGGGGAGTCAGTTTCGCGTAGCAGGTCGTTCCGCATCGTGTCCAGGGATGCCGTCAGCTCGCGCGTGAGGCTGACAGCCTGCGCGTCGAGATGGTCGAGCACGCGGGCGTGCAAGCCGGCGACAGACGTGCGCAGCGCGGGCAGCATCCGAATCTGCGTCTCTGTCTGCCCGGCTGGCGGTGCGCTGGCCGCCGCTTCGGCCTCGGCGGCCAGCGCCAGCGCGCACGCCGCGCGTTGCCTGGTCAGCTCGGCCGATTGATCCGGTACGGTCGCTAGCCACCGTGACAGGCTCACCGAGTCGTTTTCGACCCGCCCGGCCAGGAACCCGGGCACGGCGTACTCGCTCCAGAGCAGCAAGCCCCGCCCGGCCCTGCGGGCCGCGCCTTCCGGGCCGAGCAGCGCTCCGCCCACGGCTCGCTGGACCGCCGCGAGGTCGGGCTCGCTCTGAATGCGCTCCGCCTCGGTGAGCACGATCGCATAGCTGCCCGCGGGCCTTCCCATGATCGTCGCGGCGCCCGAGATCGTGGCTGGCATCAGCAGATCGCCGCAGCGCAGCGCGATCACGACGCGGTCCACGGCCAGCGCCGGGCCAGGATCGGCGGCCAGTGCGTCTAGCTGCGCGATGGGTACCGTCGCGGCGGTATCCCGGCTGCGCAGCCAGGCCGCCAGCGGCTCCGGGTATACGCCGGGCGCGCACGCAATCAGGACCTGACGATCCGCGGTTGCCACTTGCGCTAGGTAACCGGTCACCTGAGTCCAGCCTTGCTCTGCCGCCATACTCTTCAGCTCGTGAAGTACGGCGTGCGGCTCATCCATCGTCATGGCAGTTGCTCCCTGAGGTCAGCGGGCCGAAGAAGTCCGGGGCCAGCACGCGATACCAGCCAATGACCTCGGCCCGGCCTGCCGCAGAAACGGCCAGCAGACCGGCCCAGGTCACTCCGATACACTTGCCAACTATCCGGAGGGCCGATATGCAGCGATTGATACAGGATCCGCCCGGCTGGGCGGGCGGATCCCGCGTTGACCCAGATCGGATGGGTGCCGAACTGGCAACGCGCGTCGGCGTACCTGAGCCGGGCCGTGGAAGGCGTGGATGCCAGTGGACGCTATGAGAGCTACCTCCACTGAGGCTCGCTGGCTGTAGTCATTAACCTATGACTTAGCGCGACTGTGTGCTCAAATGCCAGGAGTACTCGCTCAGCCACCTGGCCGCGCATCTGCGGCTGGAGCATTCTCTCGTCTTCGTCGGTTCCGCAGTCACTAAGACGCGCTTCTGCCTCTGAAGGCACGTTCTCACCGCAGGCTGACAGGCAGCACTTCTGTCCCGACCGCGTGCCGCTAACCGCCAACGTGCTCACTGACCTCGTAGCCACGTCAGCTGGCGCCAGATTTCCATCCTTCTTCTGAGTCGCGCGCGCAATGATCCCGACGATCGCGACTATTACAGCTACTAAGAGCGCCGCAGCACGGATTATCAACACACCGTACATTACCTGCCCCCCCTTGGCCGCCGCCTGCCGCTTTGACCAGGTTTAAACGGATTGATTGGGCACGATCATAGACCGCTGATAGCTGGAGGGCAACCAAGGCTCAAATTATTGCAACTCAGTTCTCCCAATGCGCGAGGCGGGCGAGCCCTCCCGGCCATTCCGGGGGTGCCGGTGGTCAGGGCGCTTGAGCGGGCTGATTTCACGGTCGTGAGTATCAGCGGAAGCCATCGCGTGATGCGCCATCCCGATGGCCGGACGCTCGTCGTTGCCGATCGGCATGCCGAGCAGTCCGATGAGGGCGCGGTGCATGATTCCCGAGTCCCGGGTGGAACCTCTTGTCCCTGCGCCAGTTCGTCGTTACGCCGAAGGGCGCCTGACCGGCACCCTGCGGTCTCTGACGCGGATGGCGACCAGGCACACGTCGTCTTCGGCGACCGGCGGGTCGAGGCGCTGGAGCAGCGCGGCGATGGCTTCGTCGGCGGTCTGGCCCTGCTCGCCGCCGGCGGCGGCGAGCAAGGCCATGAGCCCTGCGTCGATGTCTCGGTCCCGCCGCTCGATGAGCCCGTCGGTGTAAAGGAATAGGACGTCCCCTACCGCGAGTTCCTCCTCCCCCAGGTCGTACTGCGCGGTCGGCACGGTGCCAAGCAGCAGGCCGGACGGCCGGGCGAGCAGCCGCGCCGCGCCGCCTGATACCAGCACGGGCGGCGGATGCCCGGCCTGGGCCCAGCGCAGCGCGGGACGGTCCTGGTCGAGGACGAACACCGCCGCGGACGCGACCTGTTCCGGGCTCTCGTCCGAGCAGACGAGCCGGTTCAGCCAGTAGAGCAGCGTGCTGGCGGACTGCCCGGTGACGGACAGGCCGCGCAGCGCATTGCCTATCCGGGCCATTCCCGCGGCCGCAATCAGGTCGTGGCCGGCGACATCGCCGATCGCCACCACCGCGCTGCCGTCAGGTCCGAGCCGCGCGTCGTACCAGTCACCGCCCACCCGGTTGCCGGACTCGGCGGGCCTGTACCTGACCGACAGGTCATACCCGCCCCAGGCTGAACTGTCGCAGCTGGGTGGGCAGGATCGCCCGTTGCACAGCGCATCCTTGACGCTGTGCAGGCAGCCCGGGACGACGTTGCGGCCGTCTCTGGCCAGATCCGCGGCACGGTTACCTTGGGAGCCACTCTCCACACCAGGCCACTTGACCTCGCCCGCGTCCGGCAAATGTCCGCGACCGCCATTCCGGCGATGTCATCAAATTGCGTCAGCCCACGGACGATTCAGTAAGGCTCCTGCAATCGGTCGGCGACGGGTCAATGGATATCGCCCTATGCGCTAGCGCCTTCCCGTCTGGAAGGCCGGGGCTGTCGGCACGCGCGCGCCCGCCATTATCCCGGACCTCTAAAACTAAAAGACACGCGTCAAACCGGTAGCAAGCTCCTGCGGGCAGACTTGGGACCGCCGGGTGAGCGTGTCAAGTAGGACGGTCGTTGCGGCGGTCATCCTGCGGTCCGTGCAGACGGCCGCGGAGAGAGTCCAGCGCAGTCGGGCGTCATCAACGGGAACGGCACACAGGCCCGCAAGCATCTCACCGCCGATGGCTGACGCCGGTGCCAGGGTCGTAGCGAACCTGGCGCGGACCAACCTGGACATGAGCGCGTAATCGGCGACCTCAAACGCGGAGCGCGTGGCTCCGAGGGCCGCATCGATGACGGTCCGGGTCCCCCAGCCGGGCGGGGGACGCGGACGGGATTTCCACCTGCAGGCCTGGACCAGCTTTCAGAACGCCACACGGGGCAATGCTACGGCGGCAGAAGTTCATTAATCCACCAGGAACGTAAATCCTGCCGCGGGACTAAACGCCACGAGTGCACGGACGGCCGCGGTTCCCGCTACGAGCGGAATCATCACATAACTGATACGCCAAACGGCGCTCCCCTGGCGGGGGTCCGGCACCTGTTCGCCGCTTATGAGCTGGGCGAGGACAAGCTGTTCGGGCATATCAAGGAAGATCGTCACGGCGGGCAGAGTGCCTACACGCCGAGGGAGGCTGGCGGACGGTGGGCTAGGCTAAACGAGTGAGTACTGGCGATTTCCCCAGCCCACTCCGCCACTTCCTGGCTCAGCTAGATGAACTGCGTTCCGCCGACATCCTCGATATGGACCAGGTGGGGCGGCTCCTGGTGGAGCTGGCCGCCGACGAGGAGTACTTCGGTCCGCTGATCGCGGAGATGCCCTCTGAGTCGCCCGGAGGGGAGTGGCTGGTCAAGCCCGAACGGGGTCCCCGCCTGGTGCTGTTCCACCGGCCAGAGGGGGTGATGGCCTACACCCACTCCCACCATTGCTGGGTTGGGATCGCCCCGGTCCGCGGAGTAGAGACCCATCAGCGCTGGGACGCAGTTTGCCGGGAGGGCGGCCAGGCCGAACTGCGCCTAGCCGATGAGCGCGCCATGCATCGTGGTGACGTCGCGACACTGACCCCGCCCGGCGACATCCACAACCATGGCCATGTCCTCGGCACGGGTCCCAGCCCCTACTCACTCATCCTGCTGGGTGATGATATGTACCTCTTCGAACGGCGAGAGTACGACCTCGGGCAGGGGACGTGGCGGACGCTTGCACCGGGTGATCCAGGCCGGTCGCACCGCTGATCTCTCGGCAGCACCCATGTCGGGACACGCGGCCCACCGTGCCGACTGGGCGCCGCCGAGGATCACGGCGGCCTCTCGGCCCGGGCAACAAGAGACGACGGCATGCGTCCGGTCGGCCGGTCCCTACCGTCCCCAGGGGATTCAGCCTGGACTTAGTCTGCTGTCTCGATCGCGACCCGGATGCCTTCCGGTTTTACCTCGCGCAGCGGGACACTGACCTCGAGGACTCCCTTCTCATAGCGGGCGGTGACGTCCTGGGCGTCCACCTTGGCAGGCAGCCTGACCAGCCGGGTGAGCGAGCCGTAACGGAACTCCGAGCGATAGGGTCCGTTGTCCTTCTGGCTACGCTCCGCGTGGATGGTCAGGGTCCTGCCCTCGACGGTGACCTCAATGTCACTTTCCGGGTCCAGACCGGGAAGCTCGGCCCGGATCACGTAGCGGTTGTCCCTGGCCACTTCCTCGACCCGGAAACTCTGGGCCGCCGTGAACTGCGGCGGGCCCGCCCACGGCGATTCCAGCCAGGAGACCAGGCCCGGGAACAGAGCGCGGAATATCGCGGGTGTCTGAGGGCGCGACAGCTTTTCCATGAATCCTCCCACTTCACATGTTGCCAAGTTGGTGGCCAGCGCAGACCGCGGGCCGTGCCGATTCTGCCCGCCGCGCCGATTTGGCTGGCTGTGGGGATCTTACCGGCCGTGGCCTGACCGGCTGCTACGCGGATTCGGTTGTCCGGGTCGGCTGGGCAGAAGCTGGCTGGGGTGGTGGCGCATGCTTGGGAGGATCCATGTATCCCGACATCCATTTGAGCACTTCGGCCCGGGAACGGTCCTTCGCATTCGAGCAGTTAGACCACGATTCGGCCAGGAATCATGATCTATCGGACGGAGGACGCATATTCGGCCAGGGTCGGCCTATTCGGCGTGCCTTGCTCGCCGAATGGGCCGAAGATTTGCCCCAATGGCGTTGGGGACGCTTACGGCCTTGCAGCTAGCCGGGGTGGCGCCGTTGGCTGGATGCTTGGATAGGCGCATGGCAACTGAGCAGGAGGGGCCGCGCGTGGTCAGCGCGAGCCGTGAGATCGCGGCCGGGCCGGGGCCGATTTTTGAGCTGATTGCGGATCCGGCTGCGCAGCCGCGCTGGGACGGCAACGACAACCTGGCCGGGGCGCCCGCCGGGCAACGGGTCCGCCGCATCGGTGATGTGTTCACGATGACGCTGACCCGGGGCGGCGTCCGGGAAAACCACGTGGTGGAGTTCGATGAGGGCCGCCGGATTGCCTGGCTGCCCGCCGAGCCGGGGCAGGATCCGCCCGGACACTTGTGGCGGTGGGAACTGGAGCCGGCCGGCGCGGCACGCACGCGGGTCACCCATACCTACGACTGGACCCGGCTGACCGATGAGAAGCGCCTGCCGCGGGCCCGGGCGACCACGCCCGGCAAGCTCCAGGCCTCGCTCGACCGGCTCGCGGTCCTGGCGGAAGGATCCTGACCGCCGTGGCGCACACGACCTGATCATCGCTGCGCGCGGTCACGACAGCGGCGGACTAAGTTAGCAGCGGATCAGCCTGTGCGATGATTGGCTCGGCTCAGTCCTGGTGACCTAGCCTGGAGGGGCGACCATGGCAGGCATCGCGGCAGGTGACGAAGTCAAGCGGGGGCTGATCACGGAGAACCTAGGGCGACGCCGTGCCGCCGGAATATACGGCGCCATCATCACCGCGGCGATCCTCGACACCGGTGGGGGCCACCTGTCCACCGCTGCGCTGGTGATCTCGGTCGTGGTCACGTTGCTGGTGTACTGGCTCGCCGAGGAGTACGCCGAGGTTCTGGGCGAGCAAGTTCAAGGGGGCCGCCTGCCCAGCAGGGCATCAATCGGCGGAGCGCTGGCCGCGACCTGGCCGATGGTCACCGCGTCCTACGCGCCGCTGCTCGCGCTGGTGCTGGCCCGGCTGGCCGGGGCCTCTGCCCTCACGGCCGCCAACGTCGGGCTGGTCGCAGCGATCATCCTGCTGACGGTCCACGGATGGCTGGCCGCCCGAGCCGCCCAGCTTCGCAGTTGGCAGCTCTTCTTCGCCACGTCCACTGCGGCCGCGCTGGGGCTGGTGATGATTGCGCTCAAGGACTTCGTCCTGATCCACTTGCACTGAAGATAGCTCTGGTCCGGCGAGGGCAAGCGCACAGAACTCCCACTGCTGCGTCCCGCCGTACGTAAATTCCGCGCCAGGGGATAGGATTCCGCGGTTACCGTTTGGCATCGGCCCCTCATGTGGCGGCGACGCGCACGATGCCTGTATCCGTGGGAGGGGTGACGACCGTGGCCCGGGAAGCCTTGCTGGTCATGGACATGCAGAACGGCGTGGTCGGGCGTCGACTCCCTCACCCTGGCCGGCATCGCCACCAGCGGTGTCGTGCTGTCCACCCTCCGCCAGGCCGCCGACCTGGACTACCAGCTCACCGTCCTGCGGGACGGCTGTGCCGACGCCGACCCGCAGGTCCATCAGCTGCTCCTGGACAAGGTATTCCCGCGCCAGGCCGCCGTGCTCACTAGCGCGGAATGGGTCAGCCGGTGCCAGCAGCGTACCTAGGGCCGAGTCAACCGACGTTTGCCCGAGGTCGGCGCTACCCGGCGGCTCCGGCTGGAAATAAAATCTCTGGGCCGAACGAACCCTGGTTCCTGCCCTTGCCAAGCTGGCAGTTCGGGATCAAAACGTCCGGATGGCGATCTCGGCGGGCGCGGCCAGCAAGTCCGCGATCTCCGGGTCAAGGCGGCTCAAGGTGATGGACGTACCTGCCATATCTAGGGATGTGCAGTACTCGCCGACGTAGTTCCGCCGGACGTTGATCCCGCGCTGCGCCAATTGCTCATGGGCGTACCCGTACAGCAAGTACAACTCGCTGATGGGCGTGCCGCCGAGCCCGTTGATCATGAGCGCCACGTCGTCACCCCGGCCCAAGGGCAGGTCGCTCACGACCGCCTCGAGCAGTTCATCGACGATTTCGTTGGCACTGGCCAGCTTCTCGCGGCGACGGCCCGGTTCGCCGTGGATGCCTACGCCCATTTCCATCTCGTCGTCCCCGAGATCGAAGAGCGGGGAGCCCTTGGCCGGCGGTGTGCACGAGGTCAGCGCCATGCCCATCGTCCGGGTCACCGAATTGACCTTGTTGCCGATGCGCAGCAACTCCGCGAGTTCGGCGCCTTGCTCGGACGCCGCCCCTACGGCCTTTATGACACGGGCACGCGGCATCGAGCATGCCCTTGCCGACGATCATGACGTGGGCAGGCTCGTGGCCGGACCCGGAACCCTGGATGACCGAGACCTTGTCGTCGCGAGGCGCGTCGGTCCGCATGATGAGGTTGTACTCGGGCACGTATTTCAGCGTCTCCGGGTTGGCCAGGGCGATCCCCTTGAGCATCTCGGGGACGAACTGGCGGGGGTCGTTGACGAACTTCTTCATAGCGAGCTACCTCCAAGGGACAGGGTTCAGGATTGAGCTGAGCGCTCGGACCGCAGGTCGGCGAGCGCCTCGAACATCACGGCGACAGCGACGGCGCCCGCGTCCAGGGTGCCGATGCTGCGCTCACCCGTGTAGCTAGCCCGCCCGCGCATGGCCTGCATGGACCGTGTCGCCTCGGCGTGCTCCCGTGCGGTGGCCGCCGCCGCCCGCAACGTCGCGGCGCTGTCGTGCCCCGCGCTGATCTGCTCCTCGATGGTGCCGACCGCGGGGACCAGCGCGTCCAGCAGTGTCTTGTCGCCTACATCCGATTTCCCGCGCGCCTTGATGCCCTCGATCGCGGCCCGCAGCATCGCGATGATCTGGGCGGGTTCCAGCCGGTCCACGGCCCCGGCGGTGCTGCCCGCGCGCAGGAACGCCGTCCCCCAGATCGGACCCGAGGTGCCGCCGATGCGGCTGGTGATGACGACGGCGATCTTCTTGAGGAAGGTACCGATATCGGCACGGTCGAAGTCATCCCAGCCCTGCAGCACCAGTTCGAACCCGCGCGCCATCGAATAGCCGAAGTCGCCGTCTCCGACCACCGCGTCCAGATCGCCCGAAGTATTTCTCGTTGTCCACCGCCACCGTCGCGATGGTGCGGACGACCGCCTCGACGTCGGAAAGGTCTGCTGCGGGCATGGGTACTCCTTGGGCCGGGGGCGCCACCGCGGCCGTGCGCGGTCGCGGGCTGCTGTCAGTCAGCAGGGCGGTGAGGTCCGCCAGGGTGATCCAGGTACCTGGTGTGGCCCGGCTGCGGTTGGCGAGGACCACCGAGCGCTCTCCGCCGGGGTCGCCCAGCGAGGAAACGACCAGGGCGGCCTCGCTGAAATCTTCGGCCGCAGTGAAGTCGTTGACGGTGATCATGCAGGTCGCGCCGGCGCCGGTGGCGGCAAGCAAGCCATTTCTTGAGTCCTCGACGACGACTACGCGATCGGCGGGCAGGCCGAGCGAGTCGAGAGCAAGCAGGTAGATATCGGGAGCCGGCTTCTTCCGGGAGACGATGTCACCGGCGAACACCCTGACCTCTCGTGCGGTCTCCGCCCCGACCGCCCGTTCGAGCGTCACCCGGACCGAGGGTTCGGCTGACGTCGACGCGACGGCCACCGGCCAGCCGGAGGCCAGCGCCTCGGCCACGATGCGGGCGACGCCGGGCCGGGGCGGGACCGCCCCGGCCGCTACCAGTTCGGCGTAGATGGCGGTCTTGCGGCGGTGCCAGGCGGCGATGGCGTCCTGCTGACCCGCGGCGTCGGCCGGAAGGCCTGCGGCCGCTACGAACTCCGGCGTGAGCAGGCTGGCCATGCGCTCCTTGCCGCCGCCGATGCGGACCTTTTCCTGGTAGTCCGCTACGCTCCAGCGGACCGGCAGGCCGAATTCGGCGAAGGTCTGGTTGAACGCGACCAGGTGGCCAAAGCGCTCGGTGTCGGCCAGCACTCCGTCGCAGTCAAGCACGAGTGCCTGGGCCGCCGGGCCCGTCACGCGCTCACCAGGCCCGGCCGATGCTGCCGAAGCGACGCATGTGGTCAGCGGCCATATCTTTGACGGCTGTCCGTACCGCACTGAACAGCGACGGAGGATCCCACACGTCACGCTCCTCGGTGCTGCGCAAGAAGGCCAGATTCGCCTTCATGTACGTCACCTTGAGCGCGGTGGAAATATTCACCTTGGCGCAGCCGCGGGCGATCAGGTCGGTGAACTGAGCATCCGTCATCCCCGTGCCGCCGTGCAGGGCGATGGGGATAGGCTGCGCGGCCACGATGTCGGAAACTCGCTGGGCGTCGAGGTGAGGCTCGGCGCGGTAGACACCATGCGCATTGCCGATCGCCGGCGCGAAGACATCGATCCCCGTCGACCGGATGAAGTCCAGCGCCACCGGCAGCGATTGTCGGCTGGCCTCCTCATCGGAGCCGATGCCATCCTCGACGCCGGTGATGGCGTCGATCTCCCCCTCGACACTCGCGCCGTAGGACCGGGCCTCGGACACGACCTCGACGGTCTGCCGCAGGTTCTCCTGCACCGGCAGCGTGGAGCCGTCGAACAGGACCGAGTTCCATCCCTTGCGCAGGCAACTGCTGATGACCGTGCGATCAGGGCAATGGTCTAGGTGCAGGCTGACCGGAACCTCGATTCCTGCCGTCAGCTCCTGCCACATGGCGAACAGCAGGTCGATGCCAATGGACCGGACCGTCTTAACCGACGTCTGAACGATGACCGGGGAGCGCTGCTCGACCGCCGCCGCGAGTACCGCCTCCAAAGTCAGGTCATTAACCACGTTGATCGCCGCGACACCGTAACGTTCGCTGAACGCCCGGCCGACGATTTGTTTCAGCGGCACCACAGGCACTGGCAGGACCTCCGCACGGGGACAACCCCGAACTTATTCACCGCGGCCACCATGCGAATCGGTAGAAACACCCATCTTCGGGGAGGACTTCCCCTACCTGGCTTCCTCCCTGAGCCGGGCCCGGCTGGCCAGCGCAGCGAGCTCGGTGCGGTTGCGGGCACCGGTCTTCCGGAGCACCGCGCCGGCGTGCTTCTCTACCGTCTTGACCGAGAGAACCAGTTGCTCGGCGATGAGCTTGTCCGGCAGCCCCTGCTCCATCATGCTGCGTACCTGGCGTTCCCGGTCGGTCAGAACCGGCCCGGTCTCATCTTCCTGCAGGCCGCGATGCAGTTGCTTGAGCACGGGACCGGACAGGATCGCCTGGCCGCGGCCGGCCGCGGCTACGGCTCGCAGGATTTCCGGGCCGTCCGCGCCCATGTCGACGCAGCCGCGCGCGCCTGCGCGCATGGCGCTGGCGACCAGCTTCTCGTCACCGATCTCGCACAGGCCCACCACGGCCAGGCCCGAGTCGAGGCTGAGCAGCAGGCCAGTCACGCCCCCAGCCGGGCTGTGCTGCCGCGCCGACGTGTCGTCGGCGGACAAGCCGAGGTCGGCCAGACGCCGCCACGCCAACCGATGGCCCTTCGGCATCGGCGTCACCATCGTCGGCATCTTCCGTCCAGTGAGATGAACGTTGGCCCGGCTGGGGTCATCAGGAAGAATTTCTCGAATATCGCATCTACGGACGACCGGGAGATCGCTGGAACATGACCGGGTTCTGGATCATCCAAGTGGGCTGGCCTCAGGCTCACCGCCGGGATGGTCCTTTCTTACGGTCAGCCGGTGGCACTGGGTTCGGTGGAGGTCTACGGATGAGGCCGGTGACGGCAGCGGGTTCCGGGTGCGGGAACGTGGAGGCGGGGTGGTCCAGGTGACGGTCCTTCCCGGTGCTGTGCGGATCCAGGTCCGGGACGGTGAGACCGTGCTCGGTGCCGCGATGCGTTCGGGGTTTCGTTACCGGTTCGGGTGCAGGCGCGGCGGTTGCGGTGTCTGCAAGGTCCGCCTGATTGTCGGCGAGGTGCGCTACCAGCGGCCGATCGCGGCCAGCGTGCTGCCCGCTGACGACCGGGCCGCCGGGGTCTGCCTGAGCTGCCGGGCCGTCCCGGTCACCGACATCATCATCGAGTTGCAAGACGGTGACCGGCTCAGCGGAGGGTCACCCGGGGTCAACTCGGGCAGGCACTGACAAGGCAGGAAAAAAGGAGCAGAAGATGGGCGTCATGCGGCTGGGGTTCGTGCACCTGCGGGTCACGGATCTGGAAGAGGCCAGGAACCACTACTCCAACACCCTGGGCATGACCGTGGTGGCCGAACAGCCCGGCAAGTTGCACCTGAAGTGCTGGGATGAGTGGGATCATCACTCGCTGGTGCTGGAGGAGGGCGGCGTCGGCCTGGTCAAGCTCGGGTACAAGTGCCAGACCGCGGCGGACCTGGAGCGGTTCGAGCAGCGCAGCCAGCGGTTCGGCGCGACCACCGGCCGGGTCTCCAAGGGCGAGAACCTGACCGTCGGCGACGGGGTGCGGATCCAGCTCCCCTCGGAGCAGGTGATCGAGCTGTACACCGAGATGGAGTTCACCGGCACCGACACCGGGTCGCTGAACCCGGAGGCGTGGCCGCGCCACGTGCGCGGCGCGGGGACCAACTGGATCGACCACGCGCTGATGCCGGCCGAGGACCCGGCGCTGGTCGAGCGGTTCTTCATGGAGGTCCTGGACTTCCGCCCGGCGGAGCGGGCCGTCACCGATCCGGTGCACCCCGAGCTGATCGGCACCTGGATGTACTGCGGGGAGTCCCCGCACGACATCGCGTTCATCAAGGGCCCGAACGGCAAGCTGCACCATTTCGCGTTCCACCTCGGCGACTGGAACGACATCCTCAAGGCCGGCGACATCTTCTCCATGGACGACGTCCCGATCGACATCGGGCCGACCCGGCACGGGATCACCCGCGGCATGACGATCTACTTCTTCGACCCCTCCGGCAACCGCAACGAGGTCTTCGCCGGCGGCTACCGCACCGGCCCGGACTTCCCCACCATCACCTGGACCGAAGACCAGCTCGGCAAGGGCATCTTCTACATCACCCGCGAACTCAACGACCGCTTCACCACGGTGTTCACCTAGGTCAGGCCGCGCCGTAGGGACAAGGACAACAGATCATGACGGTAATCCCGCTCGACGATGTCACACGGAAACTGGACCGCGCCCTGGTAGAGGATCCAGCTCACGGTATTTACCGCTGCAATCGTGAGATATTCACCGATCCCGGACTGTTCGACCTGGAGATGAAGTACCTCTTCGAGGGCAACTGGATTTACCTTGCCCATGAGAGCCAGTTGTCGGCGAACGGCGACTACCTGACGACGTTGATCGGCCGGCAGCCGGTGATCGTGTCCCGGACCCGGACCGGGGACCTGGCCGCGGTGCTCAACGCGTGCGCTCATCGCGGCGCGATGGTCTGCCGCCGCAAGAAGGACAACAGGTCTACCTGGACCTGCCCGTTCCACGGCTGGACCTACAGCAACAGCGGCAAGCTGCTGAAGGCCAAGGACGCCAAGGGGGGCGGCTACCCGGAGCAGTTCAACAAGGACGGCTCCCACGACATGGTCAAGGTGCCGCGCTTCGAGTCCTACCGCGGGTTCCTGTTCGGCAGCCTCAACCCGGACGTGCTGCCACTGCCGGAGCACCTCGGCGAGACGACCAAGCTCATCGACCTGATGGTGGACCAGTCAGCCGAGGGCCTGGAGGTGCTCAAGGGGGCCTCCACCTATACCTACGACGGCAACTGGAAGGTGCAGGCCGAGAACGGGGCAGACGGGTACCACGTCGCCTCCACCCACTGGAACTACGGCGCGACCACCGCGCGGCGCCTGACCGGCGAGTCCGTGACCGAGACCAAGGCCATGGACCCGTCCAGCTACGGCAAGCAGCGGGGCGGCTTTTACGCCTTCGAGCATGGCCATGTCCTGCTGTGGACGACCCGGGCCAATCCTGAGGACGAGCCGCTTTACGAACGCCGCCAGGAGCTTGTCGACCGGCTCGGCCAGACGCAGGCCGACTGGGCGATCAACTTCGCCCGCAACCTGTGCCTGTATCCGAACGTGTACCTGATGGACCAGTTCAGCTCGCAGATCAGGCAATACCGGCCGATCGCGGTGGACAAGACCGAGGTCACCATCCACTGCATCGCCCCCAAGGGTGAAAGCGCGCAGGCGCGGGCGGCGCGCATCCGCCGGTACGAGGACTTCTTCAACGCCACCGGCATGGCCACACCTGATGACCTCGAAGAGTTCCGGGCCAGCCAGAACGGCTTCCTGGCCGCGCCGTCGGCACCGTGGAACGACATGAGCCGCGGCGCGACGCACTGGATCGAGGGCCCGGACGAGGATGCGCGGGCGATCGGGATCAACCCGCTGCGCAGCGGCGTCAAGGTGGAGGACGAGGGCCTGTACCCGATCCAGCACCGTTACTGGCTGACGGCGATGCAACAGGCCGTCGTCGCCGACGCCAAAGCGCGGTCACTGTAAACGCCCGGAAGGAAAATCGATGGGGATTTCTATCCAAGAGGTGGAGCAGTTCCTCTACCGCGAGGCGCGCATGCTGGACGACCGCGATTTCGAGGGCTGGCTGGAATGCTATGCGCCGGACGCGGAATTCTGGATGCCGGCCTGGGATGACGACGACACCCTGAGCACCGATCCGCAGCGGGAAATATCGCTCATCTGGTACGGCAACCGGGGCGGCCTAGAGGACCGGGTGTTCCGGATCAGGACCGAACGATCGAGCGCGACGAGCATTCCGGAGCCGAGGACCGGCCACAACATCACCAATGTCGAGATCCTCGCCCAGCAGGACGGCAATTGCGAGGTGCGCTTCAACTGGTTCACCCTCTACTTCCGCTACAACGCCGTCGACACGTATTTCGGCACCTCCTTCTACACGCTAGACACCTCCGGAGAGCGGCCGCTCATCAAGAAAAAGAAGGTCATCCTCAAGAACGACTACATCCATCACGTCGTCGACATCTACCACGTGTAATGCGGGCGACCCCTAACAGCCGCGGGAACGAGACATGAGCCATCAGATCGCGCTGACTTTCGAGGACGGGGTGACCCGCTTCATCGAGTGCCGCGACGGGGAAACGGTCGCCGACGCCTCGTACCGGTCGCGCATCAACATTCCGCTGGACTGCCGCGACGGCGTTTGCGGTACCTGCAAGAGTTTCTGCGAGTCGGGCCGGTACGAGCACGGGGAGTACATCGTCGACGAGGCGATGACCGAGGATGAGGACGCGCAGGGTTACGTCCTGACTTGCCAGATGGTGCCGGAGTCGGACTGCGTGGTGCGCATCTTCGCCACCTCCGACATCGCGAAGACCGGCCCTTCCTCCCACCAGGGGCGGATCAGCGTCATTCAGCGGTTGTCTGACAGCACGGTGACGTTCTCTATCGCGCTCGACCACGAGGCCGCAATCGGCTTCCTGCCCGGCCAGTACGTCAACATCGCCGTGCCGGGGACCGGGCAGACGCGCTCCTATTCCTTCAGCTCGCGGCCGGGCCGCGCAGAGGTGTCCTTCCTGCTGCGCGACACTCCGACCGGCGCGCTGCCCACGTTCCTGCGCGGGCCCGCTGAGGTGAATCATCCGATCGAGTTCCATGGGCCGTTCGGTACCTTCTACCTTCGCGAGGTAAAGCGGCCGACTCTTTTCCTGGCCGGCGGTACCGGGCTAGCGCCGTTCACCGCCATGCTCGGCACAATCGACCCGGACAACAGCCATTACCCAATCCACCTCATCTACGGCGTCACGAGCGACCAGGATCTCGTCAAGGTAGACGAGCTAGAGGACGCGGCGAAGCGGCTGCCCAACTTCAGCTTCTCCTGTTGTGTCGCGGACGAGGAAAGCACCTGCCCGAACAAGGGCTACGTCACTCGCTACATCGAGCCGGCTCACCTCAACGGCGGTGACGTCGACGTCTACCTGTGCGGGCCGCCGCCGATGGTCAACGCGGTCCGGGATTACTTCAAACAGCAGGGCGTGGCGCCGCAGAACTTCTACTACGAGAAGTTCAGCAATACGGGCCTGGTGACCGAGACGGGGGAGGAGCACCTGACCGCCGAGGCCTCGGACGAGGCGTTCGACGCCAAGCTGGCGCTCGAACTAGGGGCGGCGTCGCTGGTATTCGGCAAGCTCACCGCCGACCAGCTTGCCGAATACCGCCGGCTTGCCGAGGCGACCGTCCCCTACATCAAGGACGGCCAGTTCACCGACGTCGACGCGTTCCGGCGCACCAACGCGGCCTTCCATGCGTTCCTGATCGAATGCACCGGCAACGCCGCGCTCCATGACGCCTACAACCGGCTGTCTATCGGTGAATTCATGGCCGAGGCGCTGCGGCCGCGACTGGCGGCCAGCCAGAAGATCACCCAGGACCACCTGGACCTGGTGAGCTCCTTCGAGCGAAATGACCTCCCAACCGCGCAGCGCATCCTCATCGAGCACACCGAGCGCAGCAAGGAAACGATGCGCGCCGGGATACAGCAGGCGGCCGGGACATGACCGGCCCACCAGGCGGGATGACATGATCCACCAAGGTCGCTTCGAGGCCAAAGTCGCCGTCGTCACCGGTGCCGCGCAGGGAATCGGGTATACCGTCGCTGCGAACCTGGCCCGCGAGGGCGGAAAGGTCGCCCTCGTCGATCGTTCCGAGCTGATCCACGAGGTCCGCGAGAAGCTGGTCTACGAGTTGCGCGACAAGCTTCCGGCGGGGGGCGCCGAGATCATGGCGCTCGTCGCCGACCTCGAGCGCTACGCCGACTGCCGCACGGTCATGGCCCGGGCCCGCGCGCACTTCGGCCGCATCGACATCCTCATCAACAACGTCGGGGGAACCATCTGGGCTAAGCCTTACGAGCACTACGACGAGCAGCAGATCGAGGCCGAGATCCGCCGTTCGCTGTTCCCGACCCTGTGGTGCTGCCACGCGGTGCTGCCTCACATGCTCGAACAGGGTTCCGGGACGATCGTCAACGTGTCGTCTATTGCGACACGTAGCGTCAACCGTGTGCCGTACGCCGCCGCCAAGGGGGGTGTCAACGCCCTCACGGCGTCGCTCGCCTTCGAATATGCGGGTAAGGGCATCCGCGTAGTCGCCTCCGCACCCGGCGGGACCGAGGCACCCGAGCGGCGCACCGTGCGGGGCCCCACCGCCCGGACCGACGAGGAGAAGGCCTGGTACCAGCAGATCGTGGCTCAGACAGTCGAGTCGTCGCACCTCAAGAGGTACGCGACGCTGGACGAGCAGGCCGCACCCATACTGTTCCTCGCCTCTGACGAAGCGTCCTACATCGTCGGCTCCACCTTGCCCGTGGGAGGCGGCGACCTCGGCTAACCCCGCGCCGGGCACACTGGCGCATACCCATTTGGAGCACCTGTGAACGATCACGTATATCGCGTCACCGAAATTGTCGGCAGCTCCAACGACGGCCTTGACCAAGCGATCCGCAGCGCCCTGGAGCGGGCGCAGCAGACCCTGCGAAACGTCGACTGGTTCGAGGTGACCAACATCAGGGGCAGCCTACAGGCCGGCCCGAATCCGACACTTCAGGTGACGATGAAGGTCGGCTTCCGGCTCGATGAACCATGACCGAGAAGGCGGCCGACTACATCCTGGCTCCGTCGGTAAGGCGGCAGTCGCTTGTTCGATGTAGCGAGCGGCGTCAAGCACTGTCTTGAACCGCGGCCAGTCATCGTCGTCGATGATCAGCCCGAACCGGTCCTCGGCCGAAATGACGACCTCCACCATCATCAGTGAGTCGATGCCGAGATCGGCGAAGGGCGTTTCAGGGGTTATGTCCGCCCGATCCGTACATCCCAGTGCCCCGAGAATCTCCGCGAAGCCAGCGAGCACCTCGTCCGGTGGCATCAGCTTGCCTCCTGCGGCGGCTGCTGGGACCTCGATCGCGCCACAGGTGCCGCCCCAGCCAATTGCAGCGCCTGCTGCACGTCGTACTCGTGGATCCACCGGAAGTCCTGGGGCACCATGGCCATCTTTTTGTTTCGTGCCTGGGCGGCCGGTCCGTCGGGCAGGTGCAGCAAGGAACTGGTGACCCACGAGCTGCGCTGGATCTTGCGGGTGCGGGCCCGGCGTAGAACCTGGTAACGGGAGAACGTTGCCTCCAGATCGTCAGGCCGCGCCTCAGCGAGCAACCCGGCTAGCGCGAAAGCGTCCTCAATAGAGGTGTTGGCACCCTGGCCGTGGTGGGGCAGCATCCCGTGGGCGGCATCGCCGAGGGCGAGGGAAAGCCCGCCGATACCGGCTCCAACAACGCCTACACGCAAGGCGGGCTTGATCGTCCCTGCTGACGTCATGAACCGAATGTGGCTGGTTGCCGCCACGGATGGCGACGGGGCTTCCGCTGAGCAGGCAGCTCCGGGCATCCGAGCCGCCACGAACCTGCCGCCCCGCACGTGATTTCCGTGCGGCACAAGTAAGCACGTATCATTATTTCGTGCTGACGCGTGAGGTGACGTAATGGCAGCTCCAGGCGGACCGGCGGCCTGCGAGGCATGCGGCCGCCAGCTGCCACACCAACAAGGAAAGGGCAGGCCAAGGCGATATTGTAACGCTACTTGCCGGAGCGCGGCGCGACGCAGGCGGGATGCCGCGCACCGACCTGGCGTGAAGGAAAAGTTGACACCTGGCCATCGTCATGACAATCTTGACACGGTGGACCGGCTCGCTGGTGCGGTCGCCGGTAGCGGCAGCGGCCTCCCGCTGGAGGCCCTGGCGGCGGCCCGGGATTTGTCCGCCGCAGCCGGCCAGGCGCTGCAACAGGCCGTCGACCGGGCGCGCGCGGCCGGTCATACCTGGAGGGAGATCGGCGATGTTCTCGGCACCACCCGGCAGGCCGCGTTCCAGCGGTTCGGGCACCCGGTCGACCCGCGCACCGGCGCTCCGATGAGCACGGAGATCGCGCCCGGCACGGCAGACCGGGCCGTCACGATCGTCGCCTGCCTGGCCGAAGGCCGCTGGGAGGAGGCGCGCCGGGACTTCAGCGCCAAGATGAGCGAAGCCCTCGACGGCAGGCGGCTGGCGGACGCCTGGGCGCGGATGGCCAGCCTGGTCGGCTGCTACGAGGGCATGGGCGAGCCGTTCGCCCACCGGATCGCCGATCACACCGTGGTCGAGATCCCGCTGCGTTTCGAGGCCGGCGAGGCGACCGGGCGGGTCGTCTTCGACGAGGACGGCAAGGTCACAGGCCTGTGGCTGCGGCCATGATCGCGGTGCTCGTCATCGGCGGAGTGCTCCTGCTCGCGATGATCGGCGTGTCCTGGTACGGCTGGGTCACGCTCCCGGCTGACGCGCTGGTGCCGATCCACTTCGGGGCCGGCTACAACAACTTCGTGTCCAAGCGCCTCGGGCTGATCATGCACCCGGCCGCGGGCGTGCTGGTCTACGTCATCTCCGCCCTGGCGACCCACCACTCGTCCAAGTCGTCGCCTGTCTTCATTATCCCGCTCGTCATGTGCGTCCTGCTAGCCGTCCAGGTCGGCGCGATCAAGGTGGCCCGTACCAAGTCCGGGACGGCCGGGTAAGGCCGGGCCGAGGACGCGGTGGAGCTGCCACGGCACCACGACCGGTCGCCCGGCTCTTTACCCGACTGGTCCGTGCTGATCCGCCAGCACGGTGCTGAGGGTGCGGCGGCCGACTTCCAGAAGTACCGGATTGTCTTCCGAGTGGGCCAGGAACACGATCGCGAGGTTCAGTGCCCAGCCTCTGGCCCGCGCCCGCAGGGCGTCGTCGACCCGGCCGCCGGCCGCCTGGTAGGCCGACCAGAAGCTGGCATGGCAGCCGAGCGGGAGCAGCATCCAGGCCACCGACAGGTCGCTGGCCGGGTCGCCCGCGGTGATGTCGCCGAAGTCGATCACGCCGCTGACCTGGCCGTCGTTCACTAGAACGTTCGCCGGGTGCAGGTCGCCGTGCAGCCAGGCAGGCGAGCCGTCGTAGCCGGGGGCCGCGAGCGCCGCGTCCCACCCGCGGAGCACCGCGTCCCGGTCGACTTGACCCTGGCCGGCTTGGCCGGTGAGGAGGGCGAGGTTGGCCGCGAAGTTGCCGGCGCGCTCGGCCAGCGGGACGCCCCGGAACGGGTTGGCCGGCGCGTCCGCCGGGGCGGGGACGTGCAGCGCGCCGAGGAACCCGCCGACGGCGGCCGCGGCTCCCGCCGGGTCGAAGGAGCTGGCCTGCGCCGCGGGCACGCCCGGCAGGTAGGGCACCACGCTCCACGAGTAGGGGTAACCGCAGGCGGGTACCCCGGTCCGTTCTGGATAAGGGATGGGCAGGGGCAGCCTCGGGGCGAGCCCGGGCAGCCAGCGCTGCTCATTCTTGATGATCTCCGCGCCAAGGGCGCGGCGCGGCAGCCGCGCGATGAGCCCATCCCCGACCCGGTAGAGCTCGTTGTCCCAGCCGTTCCCGAGGAACTCCACGGGCAGGCGCGCGAGGTCAGGGTGCTGCTCGGCGAGCAGCCGCCGCACCAGATCCGCCGACACCTCAACCTCGGCGGCCGGCATCCGGTTCACAGCCACAACGATTAATCCTGCCATCCGCTCAGGGAGGCGATGATGGCTCCGCCGACGGTGATCGCGAGGAACGCGGAACGTCGGCATCTTGGCCGCCGCCCGGGTTGGCTGGTTTTACGCTGGTCCCATCCCGGCCGCCGCGGGAGGCATGCTCGCGGCGATCAAGGCACGGCGTCAGTCTGTTGGAGGTGGGCGATGAACGGTGGGGGCAGCCCTTTGCTGTCGGTTCGTGCTGAGGCCCGGCAGTTGGTGGCCCCTGACTATGCCGTCGTGGACGGGCTGATCGAGCACACCGCAAGATCGAAGGTGGAGGCGGTGCGGTCGGTCACCGACAGCTTGGATCATCTGACCGCTGACCTGGCCGCCCTGGGCGCCGTGCCGTTCGATGAAGGCGCGGGGCGCCGCCCGCTGACGTGGTCGGCGTATTCCTCCACCACCCGTGAGGAGCTCTACCACGATAAGGAAACCATGCGGATGGAGCGGAGCGGGCAGGTGACCGCCACGGTGGCGCTGCGGGTTACCGTCCGGCATCTGGACAGGCTGGATGATCTCAGCGGCGTGCTGGCGGCTCAGCCGGGCCTGAACGTGCACGGCGTGATGTGGCACGTTGACTGGGACAACCCGGCCTGGCCGCAGGTCCGCGCCGCCGCGATCGGCGCCGCCATCGGCAAGGCCCGTGACTACGCCGCTGCGCTGGGTGCCACGGTGCGGCAAGTCGAGCACATCGCCGACGACGGCCTGCTCGGCGGCGACACCGCGCCACACCACACGGCCCGCGGCATGGCGTTCAGGGCCAGCGGCGGCGGCGACCCGCCAGGGACCCCGGCGCTGACTCCTGTTCCGCAGGAGCTCATCGCGACCATCGAGGCTCGCTTCCGCACTACCGACATGTCCCTGCCAAACGCTTAAGGCCATATCTGGCAGCCGGGCGCGAGCTTGCCGAGGCGGCCCGCCTGCTGCAGGCACGGCTCTCCGCTAGCAGCAGCCGCCACAATGTTGCGCTCGGGAGTAACTATGTGTGCGAGCTGAGTTGGGTCGCTCGGGGGTGACCGCTTCGCCGGCGTAGCGCACCGATCGCGTTCCAGCGGAGGGCTCCCGCTAGGTCACGAGCGTGGTCGGTCATAGAGTAGTCCGGCTGAATTTCGATGTGATGCAGCGCCTGCTCAAGGTCAAGGCCGTGTTCCTCGAGCACGATCGAGAAGTCGCGCCGCATCGGGCCGAGCCGCTCGTATCCGAACGAGCGGTAGATACGAGGGAACTGGGACCGGTACAGGCGCACGCGCTCATGCAGGCCGGACGAATGCGACAAGGGGTTTTTCGGGCGCTGGCGAACGTAACTGGGCAAGTTGTCGGCAAAGGCGTGCCGCAAGATCCATTTGTCCTGGCCGTCACGAAGTTTCAGCTCGATGGGCAGACGCATAGCCAGCCGGACAAGGGCCAGGTCAAGGAACGGCACACGCACTTCCACACCCTGTCCCATGCTGGTACGGTCGACACGCTGCAGCTCGGTCCGCCCGAGGTTGTGCAGCTTGTGCTGGAACAGGCGCCGCCGCAGAACAGGGTCGGGCTGCCGGTACATCTCGTAGCCACCGAACAGTTCATCGGAACCGTCCCCGCAAAGGACCACCTTGACACCGCAGCTGTGTACCCGGGTGAAGAGCAGGCGGGAGATGACAGCGTTGATGACATCGCCGTACTCGGTGAGCTCGGACATCCGGATAGCCTCTCGAATGTCCGGTAGGCGGATGTCGCCGGGAGCCAGTTCAATGACCTCATGGTCGACCCCGAGCTCGCGGGTCACGCGGCGAGCGTACGAGACGTCGTCGCTGTCGGGCGTCCCGATCGTGAACGCCACGCAGTCCGGATGCATCTCACGTACGTGCAGGAGTGTCAGCGTGCTGTCGAGGCCGCCGGAGAGAATAACACCGACGGTGAGATCAGTGTCGAGCCGAACGCGGATGCTGTCTTCTAGCGCGGCCCGCACTTGCCGTGCGGCCTCACCGATGTCGGTGACAGGCTCGTCGCCGTCCCCCATGCTCAGCAAGTCGACATATGCGGTGACAGCAGGATCTTGGGCGGGACTCCCCCATCCGTGGTGGCCCGGAGGCATTTCGCAGACTCGCCCTCCCACCGGGACGAGCGCCTTCAGTTCCGATGCCGCATACAGATGACCGTCGTGGCGACACCAATAGAGTGGTTTCACCCCAAGCGGGTCACGAGCCAGATAGACCCGGTCAGCGGCTCTGTCGACGACAGCGAATGCGAACTCGCCTCGCAGGCGGTGCACCGCACCTTCCCCCCACTCGAGGAAGGACTCAAGGATCACTTCGGTGTCGCTGTCACTGCGCAGCACGTGGCCGAGGGCGGCAAGCTCTGACCGTAGCGAGCGAAAGTTGTAAACCTCGCCGTTGTAGCAGGCCGCCCAGCGGCCGTCAAGCGAGCTCCACGGCTGGATAGCTCGCTCACGATCGACTATTTTCAGCCGCTGGGTGCCGAGCTGCTGCCGCTCAGCGCGGAACGTCTCCCGCACCTCGCCACGCGGCGCGATCGCATCCAGCATCGAGTCGAGGACCATCGGGTTGGGGTTCGGCCCGACGATGAGGGCGATGCCGCACATATCGAAAAACCTTCCCGGCCGGTGCTATCGAATGCCCAGCTGGGCGTCGTAAGCGGCCTGCAATTCGTCGCACGCAAGCGGATTGACGCACATATGCCACGCCTGGCCCTCGTCAATAACATTGAGCTGGCCTGCCTCTTGACGTTCAAGAAGAAGCCGTGCTAGCAGGTTTTCCTGGTCGAACCGGCGGAACCAGTGCATTTCCAGATCAAACGCGTAGCCGACACAGTGAGAACTCGGCAGCACGGCAGCGTAACCGAGGGAGCGGAGGCGATGCTGGTGCTCCACGCTACGCACAATGCTGTTTACCCAGAGGCAAGGAGTTCGCGGCGGCAGCGCCGTGGCGAGCTCGCGCGCGATCTGGTTGACAACGGCGACGACTACAGGCCTCGAACGCGTGAAGCGCAACCCAGCCGTAGCTGGACGGACTGCCGGGAGCACCTGGCGCTGCGCCCAGTCCCGGGCCCGGCCGGGCAGCCCGGCCGACTGAGCACGGTACTGGAACTGCAGCATCTTGGCCGACCTAAGCGGCCTAAGATCCACCAGTTCAGTCGAGCACAGCACATCGGCGTCGGAGACGAAAGGAACCGTCCGCGCCCACCAGATCGAATCGATCTGCGAAAGCAGGAAAATACGAACGAACGTCGGCAAGTCGCCGGCCGAGCTGCGCACACTGGGCTGGTAGTTGCGGATCTCATGAATGAGGCGGGCAACAACCACATCCATGCCTCCGTCAAGGCGCGAGAGCACAACGGCGAACTCCGGCTGCTCCAGGCGCTTGGCGATAAGTCCCTCGGCGGCGGGAAGATCAGATGGTCGTGGGTGCCTGCCCGCCTCCTCGACTAGATCATCAACCGCCGCCCGATAGTCGAGCAGTTGAGATTTCGGCAAGGCAGCGGACACCTCGGCCGTGTCCCGCGAGTCATCCAGCAGGCGTTCCGTCCTCATGTGCTTGCCCACCACATTTTTCCTCCCCGCCCGCTTCCCGACTATCCGAACGGCAGCAAGCGAATATGCCGTTGCCGCATGACACGAATCCGTCCGGATCCTGAAATTCTGTCCTATTTCGGCATTAACTCCGAGTTCAAGGCAGCGGCTGGGAACGATGCGCCCGCGGTCCTGCAGGGACAAGCTTCGGGTTGGACAACTTCCGGTACCGCTAAGTGAACGGCAGGGCCCCGCCTGCCGCGCTTACGCAGGATATCAAGCACTGTTTTCGGCGCTCAGCATTTTCGAGATCTGCCGATACCAGTATGTCCAATCATATGACTCCATTCCTCCAGCGGTTTGCCTAACAGCGCGGCGCCGATGAGCGCGAGGCCGCCGCCGACCGCGCCGAGCCGGGCGCGGCGCAGGCAGGTGCGCCTCGCTGTCCCGTACACGGCTGGGATGAGCACAATGCCGCCGGCCGCGTGGCTGGTCGGGCTCGCGGTGCAGGGCCGCCGTGAGGCGAGCGCGTTGCAGGCCCAGACTGAGCAGGCCGAACAAGCGCAACGGGCGGCGATTGCGGCGGAACGGGTCCGCATCGCCCGGGAGTTGCACGACCTGATTGCGCACAACGTCAGTGTGGTGGTCGTTCAGTCGGTAGCGGCCCAGGGTGTTCTCGAGGACCAGCCGGCCCGGGCGCGCGAGCCGCTGGCCCACATCGAACGCAGCGGCAGGCAGGCCCTGACCGAGCTGCGCCGGCTCCTCGACGTCGTGCGTGATCAGGACGAGCCGGATGAGCTGCGCGAACCGCAGCCCGGCCTCGCCCAGCTCGCCACCCTCGTGGATAGCGTCCGGTCGACGGGCCTTCCGGTCACCTTGCAGGTCGACGGCGAACCGCCGGCGGATTCGGCAGCGGTGGGTCCGTGTTCGGCGGAACCTTCACGGCAGGTAATCGTGGCGGCGGCGGCTTCGAAGTCCGCGCCCACTTGCCCGTCCGGCAACCGCTATGATCACCGTCGCGCTCGCCGATGACCAGGCACTCGTCCGGGCCGGGTTCCGGCTGATCCTAGACGTCGAGGACGGCATCGAAGTCGTCGGCGAGGCCGAAGACGGCATGGCGGCCGTCCGCCTGGCGCAGGGCCGCCGGCCGGATGTCCTGCTCATGGACATCCGGATGCCCGTGCTCGACGGCATCGAGGCCACGCACGAGATCGTCCGGCTCGGCGGCCCCACCCGTGTCCTCATCCTGACGACGTTCGATCACGACAAGTCCGAGCGCGAACTCGACGTGCTGCGGCACGTCGCCCGCGGCCTATCGACCAAGGCCGATCGGCAGGCACCCGGCGCGAAGCGCTAATTATCTGCTCTCCCATCATCGTGAGACGGGGGAGTCGTACCTGCCGAGTTTCGCGGTGCATCCGTACGCATGCACTGCCTACTGCGTCGGGTGACTAGCCCAGCGGGCTGCCGCGTGGCGACCGACCGGATCGCGTCGGGCGAGCTTCCAGTCGGGCGATACCCAGCGATACCGAGCTAAACGAGAATTCGTGGCACGGTCGGGTCGACCCGGGCAATGTCATCGGGGTCGCTGGTGACGATGGCGTGGCGACGCTGCCGGGCGCAGAGCACGACATGTATGTCAACTACGTCATGATGGTCCGCCTCCGCGCACATCAGCCCCACGCTGCGCGCCACGCTCAGCGTCATGACCGCGATGTCGATGCCTGAAGACTTGAGCAGCCTGGCCAGACGGGCCTGGCGAGAACCGCGCCAGGCCTGCGCGACAACTTCGACCGGGATGCAAATAGTTCCCCCACGCCGCCGGGCCTCGTCCAATCGTGCCTGCATAGCTACGGCCTTGCCAGGGTGGTCGAGCGCGAGAAGCGCGCCTGTGTCGAGCGTGAGCCCGGTCGTCGCAGCCGCGTTCACCCCGCCAGCCTGTCGCCGTCCCCGGGCGGGCCAGTCAGCCTCACATCGTCAAGCTCGGCCTCAACCTGTCGCTGGACCTCCTCAGGCACCGGGGTCTCTTCCCGCCAGGCGGCCAGAATGTCGTCCAAGGTCTCGCGCTCCTGGTAGTCCTCCAACGCGGTGGCCACATACGAACTGACCTGCCGCTTGCCCCCGGCAGCACGCTTGATCTTCTCGACCAGTTCGTCAGGGAGGCTTACCGTGATGCGTTTCATACAACTATCATACTCGGCGCACTGCACACCTCCGGGCCCGCCGTTGACGCAGGCGAACAGGGCCGACTGGCCACGGGTTGGCGCTTCGGGATCGTCCTGGCCGTACTTCTGCACGAGGATGTCGCGGCTCTTGCCGAGGTCGTAGATGGCCCTGACGGCGATCACGGCGAGCCGGAGTCCGTGCCCTACGACTGCCATCGGAACGAAACGCCGCGGTGAAAGGCGTTGGCCGTTCTAACGCGGAGGTGACAGGGTGGTGGCTGTGACTGAAGAAAGCGCCCGCGAGTCTGTGCCGGAACGGTGGAATGTCGTTGGGACTGGCTCCGACATGTGGATGGACATGGCGCAGGACCCGAGGTTCGCGGCGGGCGCGGAACTGGAGGGCGAGCGGGCGACGCTGCTTGACTACCTGCGCGCTTACCGGCTGACGATGGAGATGAAGTGCGCCGACCTCAACGCGGCCCAGCTCGCCCGCCAGTCGGTGCCGCCCTCCACGATGTCCCTGCTCGGCCTTGTCCGCCACATGGCCGACGTGGAGCGCAACTGGTTCCGGCGGGTGATGGCGCGGGCCGACGCGCCCCCGCTGTACTGGTCCGAGGACGTACCGGACGCTGACTGGCTCGGTGCGGTTGCGGACCCGGCGGTCGTGGACGACGCCTGGCGGGCCTGGCGCGAGGAGGTCGCCTTCGCGGAGAAGTTCGTCGCCGATTCCCCCGACCTTGGCATCAAGGGCATCATGCGGGACGGCATCAGAATCGCGCTGCGCGAGGTGCTGGTCCACATGATCGAGGAGTACGCTCGCCACTGCGGCCACGCCGACCTGCTGCGAGAACGGATCGACGGCCGCGTCGGCCAGTGAGGGCGGGGCCGGTCGGTGGCGGGGCCGGGTCGAGGCAGCGGACTGGACCACCATCGGCGCCGCGGGCAGCGCAGCGATGAGGGCGAGCCGTGCGGCTCATCCACGTTTCCTGCGCGCTTCCGAGCAGCTCCGCCATGGCGAGGACCTCATCGACGCGACGCCGCGGCAGGCCCTGGGTATCCAGCAGCGCGTCAACCTTCCGCGCGTCCTTTTCACCGGCCGGGCGTCCCGCCATCAGTGAACGCCCTGCCGAGCTGTTCCCGGCTGAGGTGCGACGGCTCGGCCGCGGCGGCGGCCTTGGCTGCTAACGCCCCGGCGGTGATGGCCGCCTGCCGGGACGGGTAGACCGGGACCACAGGATCGCGTCCATTCATCCCTGAAGGAGTGGGCCGGTGTCAGTCGGCCTTTGCCGGCGGTCTCGGCGAGCAGGCGTCCAGGTTCTGCCCGGACGTGGTGACGGTGATGGTGGGTAACCGTATGTCAGCGTAGCTGACGCAGGTAGGCGTCCGCGGGCTCGGCGGCTCGGATACGGACTCGAGCGTCGAGCGCCTCGGCGCCAGCGGCGCGGGCGATGACCGGGTTGAGCTCCAGCTCGGCGATCTGCGCGAGATCATCGGCCATCTGGGAGACCCGCAGCAGCATGCTCTTGACCGAGGTCAGGTCGGCGCCGGATGCATCGGGACGACCGAGCCGGATCCGGGCGGCACCCACCGAGCGGATCAGGTCGTCGGCGTCGGCTTCGGTCAGCGGAGCGAGCCGTGCGGTGCGGTCCGCCAGGACGTCGGCAGCGGCTCCGGCCAGCCCGAACAGCACCAGCGGGCCGAGCACCTCCTCCTCAAGCACATTGATTGTGACCTTCACCCCGCCGGTGATCACCGGCTGGACGATAACGCCGGCCAGCCGGTTGCCGAAGGTCTGCCGGAGCGTGCGGAACCCGCGCCGGACCTCCTCCGCACCATCGAGGCCAAGCAGGACGGCACCCGCGTGGCTCCGGCGCACCAGGCCGGGCACGTTCGCCTTGACCGCCACGGGGCCGCCGAATCGGCCGGCCGCCACCAGGGCGGCTTCCTCGGTGGTTACCGCGACATGGTTGGCCAGCCGGACACCATAGCAGCCGAGTAGCTCGGTGACCTGCTCGTCGGATAGCCAGCCGCCTCTGGGCGACCTGGCCAGAAACCTGGTCACCAGCTCCTTGGCCTGGTCCCGGCGCAGGCCTTCCAGTTCAGGAGCGCTTGCGTGCGGTGCCGCCCGCCAGATGCCGTAGCGTGCGGCGTGGCCGAGGGCGCGGGCGGCGGACTCGGGATAGGCATAGGCGGGGACGGCGGGGGAGTTCTCATCCGGGCCCGGCAGCAGCCGGACCGCTTCAATCTGGTCCATCACCGAGGCGGCAACGGGCACCGGCAGCCGCGCGGCGCGCACCTCGGAAACCAGGTCGCTGGTCGCGGTCGTGGCCGTCATTGCCAGGACCGCGTCCACGCCCGGGTCGGCGCCGACCAGCTCCAGGCACCGGCGAAACAGGCCGGGGGTGACCCCCGCGGTGGTATTGACCGGCCCGGCCACAGCGGCCACGGACGGGAGCAGGTCCCGGAGCGCTCGCTGGGTGTCCTCGGCCAGGATGGCGACCTGCAGGCCCGCGTCGCCGCAGGCGTCCGCAGCGAGCATCCCTCCGCCGCGGGTGTTGGCCACCACGCCGACCCTGATTCCGGCGGGCACGGGCTGCGTTGCCAGCATCGCCGCCGTGTCCAGCAGTTCGCCCAGATTGGCCGTGGCGATCAGGCCAGCCTGCTCGAACAGGGCCCGCCTGGTGAGCTGCGGGGTGGCCGCCTCGGCGCGGGCCCGGGCCAGGCGCCGCCCGGCCGCGGACCGGCCCGCGTTCAGGGTCAGGACCGGCATGGCGCGGCCGACGGCCCGGGCCGTCCGGGCGAACTTGCGCGGGTTCCCGAATGAATCCAGGTACAGCACCGCTAGCTTCGTGGCCTCGTCGGACTTCCACCACAGCAGCATGTCGTTACCGGACACGTCGTCCTTGTCGCCGAGGGAGACGAAGGAGGAGATCCCGACGCCCAGCCGGGACAGGTGCTCGAGCAGGACGATGCCGACGCCGCCGGACTGCAGCGCCAGGCCGGCCTTTCCCGGCCCGGGATGGTGGACCGCGAACGTCGCGTCCAGATGCATGGCCGTGTTGGCCACGCCAAAGCTCGTCGGCCCGACCAGCCGCATGCCGTGGCGGCGGCAGATGCCCAGCAGCTCGGTCCGGGCCGCGCCGTCCAAACCCGACGTGATCACCACCAGGGCCTTGACCCCCCGGCGTCCGCAGTCTTCGGCGATAGCGACGACGGCAGCCGGCGGGGCGGCGATGACCGCCAGGTCGGCCGGCTCGGGCAGCGCAGCCGCCGATGGCACGCAGGCGATGCCGTCTAGCTCAGTAGCGCCCGGGTTGACCGCGTAGACCGGACCTCGGAAGCCGCCGCCGATGATGTTCTGCAGGATGACCCGCCCGACCGACCTGGGGCGCCGGCTTGCGCCGATGACGGCAACCGAGGCGGGGGTCAGCACATGCCGCAGGCTCGCTACGCCGGCCGACCGCTCCCGTTCGGCGACCGCGTCACGGTAGGTGTCGAGGTCGGCGTCATCTTCGCTTGTTGGCAGCGGGAAGCTGATTTCATACACGCCGTCCGCCAGGGCGCGGCGCGCCCGCAGCCCGGCGTCGGCGAACACCTGCAGCATGGGTGCGTTATTAGTGAGCGTCTCGGCCTCGAAGGCGCGGACTCCCCGGCCGCGGGCCAGCGAGACCAGGTGCTCCAGCAGCAGCGTGCCGATACCGCGGCTATGCATGTCATCGGCAACCGCCATGGCGATCTCCGCCGACCGGGAGCCGCCGCCCACCAGCTCGTAGCTGCCGCAACCGACCACCTGGCCCGCCAGCACCGCCAGCAGCGCGGCGCGGTCGGGCCCGGGCTCGCGGCATATCCGGCGTGCTTCCTGCTCGGCCGCGAGCCTGCCCATGCCGAAAAAGCGCCGGTAAAGATTCTGCGGGGACATCTTGGCGTGCATCTCCCGCACCGCATCGAAATCGTCAGGGCGCGCGGGCCGGATCTCAATCGTGGTCCCATCGGTCAGCAGGGCGTAGGCACTCGTCCCGGCCTGTGCACTCACGTCGCTCTCCGGTTCTGCCATCGACTCACGATGCCACACCTCGCCCGCAGCAGGCAGCGGGGAGGGAGCGCTGTAGTTCCCGCAGGAAGGCCAGCCTAAGGGCGCATCGTCTCGGAGCGAGATCCGCGAAATTATCTGCTCCCACATCGTGAGACGAGAACAACGTCAGGCAAGCTTCCCGAGCCGAGCTTCACCGATAGTCGGCACCTGTCGGCGCGCAACATCATGCGCCGCAGGCCGTGTCGCGAATCTGATTATCAGATAAAACGGTCTCATAAAGACCATGACCGCAACCGAGGTTGTGACTTTCAGAGCTTTATGTCGCCGATTCTTGGACGTTACGTGGCGCAGTACCGATGTGATGTCCCGTCTCCCCGTCCCGGTCTGGGCAGCAGAGCCTCGTGTGGAATCCTCAGCAGGGCCACCGTGGTCGGACATCGGGATCTGCCCAGTGACAATCACCAAACTGGCCACGGATGGCCATGACAGAGTGATTGGATTACCGGTCGCGATACCGCGAGTCCGATGCCTGCCGGATAGGGCTCGTCTTTGGAGCGATTTGCCGGTGGGCGGTGGCCGCGCCGATCTGCGTTTTCTGTATCTGTGCCGGGTTCCTGGCACGCTCAGTGAGGATGGACTATGCGCTGGCAGGGCTGCCTTGTTTCTGTTCGAGGTTCGCGGCGAGTTTGGCGAGGAGGCCGCCCAGAGCGGCGCGGTCTGGCTGGGAGAGGCCGTCGAGGAGGGTGGCTTCGGTGGCGAGCAGGTCGGGGTGGGCCTGGTCGAAGACGGCGCGGCCGGCCGGGGTGAGCTCGACCAGCACTGAGCGCCGGTCACGGCCGGCGGCTGGCGGGTGATCAGGCCGCGGCGCTCGAGCCGGTCAAGCCGCTCGGTCATGGTGGCCGAGGTGACCAGCATGCTGCGGTACAGCTCGGTGGGGGTGAGCCGGTGGTCGGGGCCGCTGCGGTACAGCGCGGCCAGTACGTCGTACTCGCCGGAGTCGACCTGGTGGCGGCGCCAGACCTCACGCAGGGCCGCCGCCTGGTAGCGCTCGATGCGGGTGATTCGGCCGAAGATCGCGACTGGGGACATATCGAGGCCGGGCCGCTCGGCATGCCAGGCATCCAGGATTGCGGCCACGTGGTCACGCTGCTCATCCACGGACAGATTATAACTCGGTCCCGAGTTACACGTTGACGAGCTAGCATGGCGTGGCCTACTATCTCGGTAGCGAGCTAACTAGCTCGGCACCGAGATACCTTCCCGGGAGGGCTGCTATGACGGACGGCCAGGCACCGCGCGGGCAGCTGGCGGGGTTGCCGCGGGTGGTGTGGGTGCTGGCCGGCGGTTCGTTTGTCAACAATTTCGGTAGCTTCGTGGTCCCGTTCCTGGTGCTCTACCTGGTCCACCGGGGTTACGGCGCCGGCCTGGCAGCGGGCGCGGTGAGCGTGTACGCGGCCGGGAAGATGGCCGCCGGTCCGGCTGGCGGGCTGCTCACCGGTCGGCTCGGCGCCAGGGCCACGACGGCGGGGTCAATGGCCTGCTCAGCCGCGGCCACCATGACCCTGGCCACGGTGAGCGGGCCGGTCCTGATCATGATCACTGCCGGGCTGACTGGCCTGGTGTCGCAACTGTACCGGCCGGCGACAAGCGCGATCCTGGCCGCCGCGGTGCCCGGACGGCAGCGGGTACGGGCGTTCAGCGTCTACCAGCTGGGGGTCAGCGCCGGCACCGCCGCCGGGCCCGCGATCGGCGGGCTGGTGGCCGAGCACAGTTTCCTGATCCTGTTCGGCTGCGACGCCGCGACCTCGCTGGCGTGGGCGATCCTGGCCTGGCGTGTCCTGCCAGGCACCCCGGCTGATCCCCCTGCAGGGCAACCGCGACGGCAGGGCTCCGGCACCGGCATGCTTGGCGACCGGCGGCTGGTTCGGCTGCTGGGCGTGACCGTACTAGCCAACCTGGTCTTGTTCCAGGCACAGACCACCCTGCCGCTGTGGGTGCATCGCCAGGGCCTGCCCACCAGCATCTACGGGCTGCTGCTCGGCCTCAACTCCGGCCTGGTAGTGGCTTTGCAACTGCCCGCCACCCGGCTGACCGGCCGCTGGCGGCCGGAGCCGGTGATCGCCGCCACCAGCGTGCTGGTGGGAGCCGGATTCGGCCTGCTCGCCCTCGGCCACACCGTTTTGCTGCTCGCCGCCGCAGTGACCGTCTGGTCGCTCGGCGAACTGGCCCAGTGGCCGGTCGCCGCCGCCTACACCACCGCCCTCGCCCCGCCCGGGAGGACCGGCGCCTACGCCGGAGCCCGCAGCCTCTGCTACGGCACCGCCCTGCTGCTGGCCCCGCTGGCCGGCACCGCCCTCTACCGCCTGAGCCCCGCCCTGCTGTGGAGTGCGTGCGGCGTGGCCGGACTATGCGCCGCCGCGGTGATCACCCCGCCCCCGGCACTACTCCAGCTACGAGGCATGACCCGCCCCAGAGCATCACAAGGCCCACCGGCTGGGCGCCGTGATCGCCCTAGCAGCCAAACCATCCCGTCACGCGGCCTGGTGCCGCACCCATCTGGCACACCGACAAGGAGTAGTCATGGCTGACACCCGTACCGCGACACCGCGAACCGGCGCCGACCTCCCGGCGGGCCGGTACCGGCTCGATCCCGCCCGCTGCTCGGTCACCGTCCGCACCCGGCACCTGTTCGGCCTCGCCGTGGTGTCCGGGACCATGGCCGTCACCAGCGGCGAGATTACTACCGACCCCGCGGTCCCGCTGGCTACGGTAACAGCGGTTGTCAGCGCCGCGTCGTTTCATACGGGCAATCGGGTCCGCGACCGTGACGTCCGCTCGCCGAAGTTCCTGGACACCGGGCAGTACCCGGACATCACCTTCCGTGCCGGGACCCTCAGCCATGACCGGGGCTGCTGGATGCTGGCCGGTGAGCTGACCGTGCGCCAGGTCAGCAGCCCGGTCATACTGGCGATCGAGTTCGTTGAGCCGGCCGGAGCCGGGTTCCGGGCCTGCGCGGCCACCCGCATCGACCGGTACGCCTTCGGGCTGACCGCCGCGAAGGGAATGGCCGCCCGCTACCTCGACATCGAGCTGGCCGTGACGGCAGGACCGTGGTAACCGCCCGGCAGGCCGCGGCGCATCCGGCAGCGGCCAACCACCGTGATCGGAGAATGACCATGTCAATACCCAGTGCCTCCTTGCGGCCTTACGTCCGCCAGGCCGGCGAGCACCAGCGCCTCGCCTACACCGGCGGCCACGAACTCGCGGTCATCCTCGACGCCGCGGTCACCGGCGGACAGCTCACGGTCATCGACACCCACACCCGGCGCGGCGACGCGTCCCCGGTGCACGTCCACAGCCGCGACGACGAGGCGTTCCTGCTGCTGGACGGGGAGATGACCGTCTGGGTCGGACAGGAGCGCCACCAGCTCCGGCCCGGCGGGATCGCGTTCCTGCCCCGCGACATCCCGCACGCGGTCCGCTACGACATCGCCTCCCGGGCGCTGGTGCTGTCCACGCCGGCGGGGTTCCAGGAGAGCGTGTTCCGCACGGCGGGCTGGGACCTGAGCCGGCCCAGGCCCGAAGGCTGGCAGCCCACCCAGGATGCGCTCCGCCGGGCCGCTGAGCAGGCCGGGGTCACCATCCTCGGGCCACCCCACGGGCTCGGCGATTAACCCCCCCGTCATGGCCGGTGGCTGGGCGGGTGCAGCGTCCCACGCCAGCCACCGGCCGACCTGGTCCGGGTACCGGCTGCGGCTACCGTGTTCCCGCACATGCTGATCCCCTAGGCAGAGCCGCCGCGGGCCTACGCCGGCACCCACGCCCTGCGGCCGTTCGTCGAGCTGCTCATCATCGATGAGACCGACCGGCTCAAGACCACCGCCCTGGAACAGTTCCGCGACCACTACGACCGCAGCCGCCTCGGCATGATCTTGATCGGCATGCCCGGCATCGAAAAGCGCCTCGCCCGGTACCCGCAGCTGTACAGCAGGATCGGGTTCGTCCACGAATACCGGCCGCTGTCAGCCCACGAACTGGTCTTCGTCCTGCAACACCACTGGTCCAAGCTGAGCCTTACCCTGTCCGCCGATGACTTCACCGACGCCGAAGCGCTCGCGGCCGTCACCCGCATCACCGGCGGCAACTTCCGCCTCGTCCAGCGCCTGTTCGCTCAGATCCAGCGCATTATGGAGATCAACAACCTGAGCACGATCACCAGGGAAGTCGTCGAAACCGCCCGTGAGTCGCTGGTCATCGGCAGCCTGTAAACGCCACATCACGCTGAAGAATCTGCGCCATAAAGCTCCGAAAGTCACACCGAGGCATCCCGGCATTTCTCGGATCTGCTCGATGCCGTCGAGCGCGGTGAGACGATCATCATCGTCCGCGGCAGTCATCCGCTCGCGGAGATCGGCCCCGCCCATCGCCGCGCCGGCGCCGACCTGCGCGCGGCGCTCGCAGACGTGCCTCCGCCAGACGATGAATTCGGACGGAACATAGCAGAAGCCGTCGCCCTCCTTAATTCGGAGGTGCACGATCCGTGGGCCGACGCCTGATTCTCGATACCAACGTCCTGATCGCACACGAACGCGGAACCATCGACCGCTCGTCGTTCGATGACGACGAGCTGGCCATCGCCTGGGTATCGGTCGCCGAATACCGCGTCGGGATCGAGATGGCGGATACGGCCAGCCGGGCGGCCGAGCGCGCCCGGGCGCTCGCGGCAATAGCATCAACTGTCGATGTCCTTGACTACACGCGGGCGACAGCGGCTCACCATGGGCGCCTGCTCGCCCATGTACGCCGGTCTTGCTCCCCGCGCGTCGCACACGACCTGATCATCGCCGCGTACGCGGCGGAGACTGGCCGGATCATCCTGAGCGCGATGCCGAGGCGCGCTTCGGCGAACTCCCCGGCGTAGGCGCCATCGATCCCTGACAGCGCCCCGAGGCCTGTGGCTGGCACACCGGTTTGCCAGCAAGCCGGAGGCCTTCGATGTCAAAACCGGGCCGCCGATCAGCCAGCGTTCTGTACAACGAAATCGGTAACGACCTCGCAGAACTCCGCCGCCTCCTCGAAATAGGCGAAGTGACCCGATCTGTCAAAAGTGCGGATGGTGCCGTCTGGTACCGACTTGCTGAACTGGGCCAGCATCCGCGGTGCGGCGACCAAATCGTCCTCGCCGTGCAGCAGCAGGGACGGCCGCATGATGTCAGGTAGCAGAGACAGCCTCGTCTCGTACATGCCGGGGAGCAGCGCGAGGTGGGAGCGACCGCGCTCCCACTGCTCCTCGGCGAACCCCGAGTCCTCCAGGATCTGGCGGAAGTCAGCAGCGGAACCGGGATCGTGAAAGTACAGCTCCATGTAATGCGGGCCCAGTGCCTGGGCCGCCACGTAGGTCTCATCGGCTGCGGTCAGTCGGCCTGGCTTCGCCGCGAGCTCGCGACAGCGGTCGGCATCGGCATGCTGTCCCAGTGCATCGAGCCGGGCGGCAACCTGCGGCAGCCGGTTCCTGTCGGTCAGGTCAGCGTCCCAGCATGGGCAGTCGAAGATCACCGCCCGCACGGCCTCAGGACGGCTGGTGACGTACTGCAGCGCATAGCCGCCACCGTCTGAGTGTCCGAGTACCGCCCAGGACGCAATCTCCAGCTGCTCCCTGAGGGCCTCAAAATCAGCGATCAGCAGCTCCGCAGTCAGCGCGGGCTTGGCAGGGAGTGGATCTGAGCGCAGCGTGCCGCGCTGGTCTACGCCGATGATGCGCAGCCGCCGCGCCAGCCTGTCGCCCTGGATCTGCATGAAGTCATAGCAGCTCTGTCCTGGGCCGCCGTGGATGAACAGCAATGCCGGGGCAGTGGCATCGCCGCGATCATCCACAAATAGCACCGACGCCCGCGCGCTGCTCGACGAGACCGACCGGGTGGTCGGAACCAACACCCAGTACTCGGACGGGACGTGGGTCTACCCGTGGCTGTGGGCCTTGTACGTCGAGAAGACTGGTGACACGAAGTTCCTCGCCGCGCGCTTCAGCTCGCCCGGCCCGCTCGGGGCCAGCGCGCAGCCGAGCATCGAGGCGACCGCACAGATCATCGCCGCTGACCGCACCGGACCTGGCGGCATCATCGGCGAGACCAGCGACATCGATGCCAACGGCTACTGGGTCAGCGACAATTACGAGGCCCTGCTCGGCCTGGCTGGCTACGAGTACCTCGCCAAGGTCCTGGGCAACACCGCCCAGCAACAATGGGCGGCCGGCGAGTACAACAGCCTGCTGCAGGCGGTGAACTCCACGCTGTCGTCCACCATCTCCTCCAATAACCTCGATTACATCCCGTGCTCGATGGTCGAGCCCAACACCGCCAACCGCTGCTCCAACCCGGAGGACGCCAACTGGGCCGCGCCCGGCGTGTACTTCAACTGGGCCTGGAACGGGTACCTGCTCGGCGCCCCGATGACCGGCCCGGATGGCGGGACCGTGGCGGACTGGATCGACAAGACCCTGTCCTACGCGGGTTCGGCCGGGTGCAGGGGATGCTGCCGGCCAACACCTTCGGCGGGTACCCGGGCGAGGGCTTCTACTCGACCGCCTACAACGGCGCATACGGCGCCGGGGGGCTGGGCAGCAACAACTACCGCGACGAGGGCATCCTCTCGCTGGAGTTCCTCATCAACAACGACCAGGCCGGGCCGTACTCCTGGTGGGAGGGCTCGACCCCGCCGAGCACGACGACGCCGTGGATCGGCAATCACCCGGCCAGCGGCGGCGGCGCGTCTCCGCACTCGTGGGGCATTGCCATGGGTGACCTCGGCCTGCTCGACTCGCTCGTGTCCCAGCGGACCGACGGGTCGCTCATCGTCGGCAGGGGCGTCCCGAACAGCTGGGTCGGGTCCGGCCGCCGGATCGCCGTCTCCAACTTCCCCACCACCGGCGGTGGCCGGATCGGCGTGACGATCATCACGCGAGGAGATGCGGTCACGCTACAGCTGACCGGCAAGCCCTCGGGACCGGTGACCTTCGAGCTGCCCGCCTTCGTAAACAACATCGCCTCGACATCCGCGGGCACGGTCGACAACGGAGCCGGCGCCGTCACCATACCTGCCCGCACACGGTCGGTAACGGTCACGCTGGCTCACGCGCCGGCGGCGTCGTAGCGCGCTACCAGGTCGTAGCGCGCTAGCAGGGAGGGTTCACGGCGGATCGGGATGATGCGGTGGCCGGCTTCCGTGCGGAGCGGCGGAAGCCGGCACGATCATCCCCTGCGGCCGCCGCGACCGCCCGTGCCCTGGGACCGCCAGGAGGACAAACACCAGCAGCGCCCTGAACATCCCCGGCGGTGAGATCGGTCAGCCTGACCGTACCCAGCTCCTCGCGCGGCGCTCTGGCGATCGTGTCCCGGTACAAGCTCACCGTCCGGGCCGAGAGACCATCCACGCCGACGGCAAGCCAGCCATCGAGTGCGTCACCCACGGTGTAGCGCCGTCGAGGCCGCAGCCCGCCCTCCACTTGCTTATGCAGTTCCCTGAGTTGTCCCGGACCTCGGTCTTAGTCCGGCCCGTGACCTTCTTGCCGATACGCGTCCCAGCAGGGCTGGAACCCAGGCTCACCGCCCCGATGTACCGGTTCTTTGAGATCACGGAGCGGGGAGCCATTCCAGCTATGCCTAGCTCGCAGCTTGAGTAGTCATCTCAGAGGCGGGAAGCGCGACCCGCCGCATCCGTACCATCAAGGTTGCTGAGGGCACGACCTTGCCAGACATGTAGGTCGACAGGCGAGACCGCGAGGTTCCTATTCTCTCCGCGAAGTCCTGCCTGGACAGCCCGGATCTGGCGACGAGGCCCCGCACCTCGGATGCGACATCCGCCCGTTCTGAGTCGGCGGCCAGCTTGCGGGCGCGGGCTACTACCCCCTCCAGCAACTCGGTGGTGCCGTAGGGATGGGACAGGTGAACGGCTTCGAGGACCTGATGGGCTACTGGACCCCAGGGATCGGCCCGGATCGCGCTCGCGAGCCGGCGCCAATCCGGGAGGGTGCCCCGTTCAACTGCCGCGAGGATGCCTTCGAAGGGCCAGGTCTCCACCGGGTCATCCGGAGACGCGTCAATATTGCGGAACCTCAGAGCGGTGGCCATTGCACCATCTCCACAGCTAGCGAGCGGCAGACATCGGTAACGTTCCCCCAGTCCGTCCAGCGTGCATCCAGGCCCTTGTACCGGCCAAGCTGGCCGATCGTACGAGCGTCAGCTGGCCTAGGGTCTGCAAGTTGCCGGGCGAGCTGGGTCGCAACAGCCTCCGATTCGGGGCCGCGCTGATCGGAGTAGTAGGTATCAATGTGCCGGAGTACATCTGCAGCGTGAGCGATTCCATGCCTGTCAGAAAGAGCCGCCACGTCGAGATAGTCCCGTACTTGGTTACGCCGGACAATGAGGTAACCCTTGATCCGCAGCGTCTCGTCTGGCGTCGGTACCCGGAGTACCTGTCCGGACGGAAGCTCCACTTCCGTGACCTCCAAGGGCCTGTTCCGGATTAGCTGGCGGACTCCAGATTCGATATCGCCCAGTTCGCCGAGGATGATCTTTCCCGGGGTCACCCGGTTCGTCACCCATCCGTCCGTTGCTTCGATCGCTTCAAGTACGGCGTCGAAGCGCTCACTGAGATCCTGCAGCACATGGTCGTGGTCATAGGAGAAGCGGTGATTGGCCCACAGCGCCGCGGCAGAGCCGCCAACCAAGACGGCATCGGGAACGATCTCTTGGAGCCGTGCCGCTGATTCGAGCACGCGTACCAACTCGGGCCGGGCAAGCCCAGGAGCGTCAGATTCCGATCCGGTCATCCGTGAGCCCTCCTCTGATCGATCCTTATTGTATCAGATGTGATACACGGAGGTTAGGGGATCACTGGCCAACACCACGGTTCGGCCGAGCCGACTTGACCTGCCAACGGTTAAGTCCGGCAGCCTTTGGGCGCTGAAATTATCTGCTGTCCGAGCGCTACAGCTATCGGCGCGAGGGAACACCATTCTCCGTCTGTGCAGCTAGCATGCCCGATCCCGGCGCTGCCGCGGTCTACCTCGGCAACCGCCTGCATATTGAGCAGCCCGCCAGCGCAAGAGGATGACCAGGTCGTGCCTGGCCTCACGCAGCAAGCCGACGAAAGCCGAAACTGACACAGATCGACCCGCATCGCCTGATCGCTAGGCCAGCGTGGCGATGGCCTTGTGTACCGAGGCGATGGCGCTTGCGCCTTCGCCGGTCGCTGCGGCGACCCGCTTCATCGATCCGGAGTGGACGTCGCCGACCGCAAACACGCCGGGAACGTTGGTCTCGAACGGAAGCGGCCGCCGTCCCAGGCTGGCCCAGACCGGCCCGAGGTCGTCGTCGATCAGCTGGACGTCGGTCCGGATGAACCCGTCATCTCCGGCAGCGATCCCGGTCAGCCAGTCCGTGGCGGGTTCGGCGCCGATGAAGCAGAACAAGGCCGCACAGGGCTGGGCTTGCGTGGTGTCCGCCGTCCGATCAGTGATGCTGACTTCCTCGAGGAAGCCGCCGCCATCCAGCCGGGTGACCTCGCTCCGGGACCGCACCGTCACCTGCGGATGGGCCAGCAGCCGGTCGACCAGATAGGCCGACATCTCGGCAGCGATGTCCGGGCCGCGGACAACGAGCGAGACCTCACTGCCTCGCCCGGCCAGGTACAGCGCCGCCTGGCCGGCCGAGTTCGCGCCGCCGACCACCGTGACCGGGCTGCCCGTGCAACCCCGGGCTTCCAGTTCGGTGGCCGCGTAGTAGATGCCGGCACCCTCGAAGTCGGGCCAGCGCTCCAGCGGCAGCGCCCGGTAGCGGGCGCCGGTCGCGATGACGATCGACTTGCTGTCGATGACTTCGCCGTCCTGCAGGTGCAGGCGGAGCAGGTCGCCGTTCCGATCGGTGTCGAGCATGACCGCCTGGCAGGGGCTGGCCAGCTGGGCCCCGAACTTCAGCGCCTGGAGCACGGCCAGTCCGGTCAGATCGGCACCGGAAAGGCCGAACGGGAAGCCGAAGTAGTTCTCGATCCGGGAGCTGGCCGCGGCCTGCCCGCCGGTGCCGACGGCGTCCAGCAGTACGGTGTCCAGGCCTTCGGACGCCCCGTAAACGGCGGCGGCCAGGCCGGCCGGGCCAGCGCCGACGATCGTGACGTCAGCCGGCTTGGTGGACGAGCGGCGGTAGGACAGGCCCAGCTTCTCGGCCAGCCCGCCCGGCGTGGCCTGTTTCAGCGTGGTGCCGGGCATGACGACGGCGGGAAGGTCGTCCTCGGTCAGGCCGGAGGACTCCATCATGGCCCGGCCCGCGGGGGTGTCGGCATCAAACCAGAGGTGGATCAGGCGCTGCCGGGCGGCGTAGGTCCGCAGCGCCAGCGCCGCCGCCGACCTGGCGCCGCCGACGATCTCCAGCGCCATGGCGGCAGCGCTGCGCTGCAGCAGTTCCCGGCGGGCGATCAGCGCCTTGAACACGATGTCAGACAGTTCGACGTCGTTGGCCATGAGCTGCCGCAGGCGCTCCGGCGACACCCGGTAGATCGTGCCGCCCTCCCGCACCTGGCACAGCAGGTAGACGTTCTGCCCGGTCAGCAGGTTCAGTTCGCCGACAAAGCCGCCCGCATCCACGACCGCAACGGTCGCGGCGGGCACGTTGCCCGTCGCGGTCCGGACAACCTCGACCGAACCCCGCTCGACCACGATCAGATCGGCGTCTTCGTCACCCGGCCGGAACAGCACATCGCGCCGATGAGTCTCCTGCGGCGTGCCGTAGGCCAGGAGCCGGGCGAACAGCTCATCGCCCAGCCGCGGTGATGCAACACTGGTCGGCACCAGCGGTTTACCCAGCCGTCCGCGTGCATGGCTGGCGCGCAGCCGATCCAGATCATGCGGTGTGGCCAAGGCCACCGGCCTGGCCAGGCCGGGCTGACTGAACATAGAGCCGCGCGCAGCCCAAGGCGCGGCGGCGGCAGGCGACAGTTCATCCATCGCTGTCACGCTTTCAGTTCTCCGGCCATCTGGTCAAATGTCTTGCAGCCGACGTAACCCTGAGTGTCGCCGGTACAAACGTCGCCGGGTCCACCTCGGTCAGGGGCGCGCAACAGGGTGGACCGGTAGCTAGCACGCCACCAACGTGATGTCACGCAATCCGCCGGGCCGGCCCTCTCGGTGGTAGGTGCCGGCCCGGCTTTGATGCTGATATGCACGGTGTCCGCTCAGGTATGCACGGTGTCCGCTCAAGCCGGAACGTCCATTGATGCCGACAAGCCCAGTGTCGATCTGGTGTGCGGGCCGACGATGCCGTCCACCTCTATGTGCTCGTGTCGCTGCCAGTTGATGACGGCGTCGCGTGTCGCGGGGTTATAGATGCCGTCGGCGGCCAGGCCGGCGTGGTTGCGCTGATTCAGTGCCTGCTGGACGGCCTCCACGTCGGCACCCTTCATCATCGGCGACTTGAGCATGAGCAGCCGCGGGTCGGCCGGCAGGGGCTTGCCGGGGTTGGTCAGGTGGGCCGGGCCGCCGAAATGGACGACCTGCGAGGCATTGATCACGACCAGGATCTGGTTGTTACCTTCTTTGGCGGGAGCGTTCCAGCGATGGCGATGGACGCCTCCCACGCCGCGGTGGCCGTCAACGTTGCTCGGCCCGCTGTTGCCGCCGATGGTGAACAGCACACCGCCCTGGTAGCCAGTGGCGATCTCGGTGTGTTCGGCGACGCCGTGACCGTCGAAGTCGAAGAACACGATGTCGCCGGGCTCGGCCTGCCAGCTCCAGCGGGTCGCGTGGTGCGTCCGGCCGTAGTTGACGGCGTCGGGGCAGTAGGCGAAGCCGGTCCGGCATCCGGGCTGCATCGGCGGGAGGGGAATCTGCGCGCGCTTGTAGATGTCGGTGACGAAGTCACCGCACCACGCCTCCCGGGGGCGACTCAGATCGGCGCTGAACGGATTGTCGTGATCGTAGCCCTGGCCGTTGCACGTGCCGTTGAAGCTTAGGGCGGTGCTGACGATCTGGTCTCTGGTCGTCATTTCGGATGCTCCTGTCGTTGGTGGAGGATTCTGACGACAACGCTAGGAGCGGCTGGGCATTTATAAATCGGGGCGGGCCACAGTCATATGTCAGCGCTCGCACGAGGATCAGACGCCAGGAAGTCCGTGCTACCCGCAATGCGGCTAAGCGCGGAGGAACGTGAGCACGGCGAGCACGCGACGGTGCTGGTCGGGTGATTCGGCCAGGCCGAGCTTAAGCAGGATCTGCGTGACGTGCGCCTCGATGGTGCGCTCGGTGACGAATAGCCGGGCGGCGATCGCGCGGTTGGACATGCCTTCGGCCACGAGCCCCAGGACTTGTCGTTCCCGGTCGGTGAGCCCGGCCAGCGGATCTACCCGGCGGCGGCGGCCCAGGAGACGGGCGACGATCGTCGGGTCGATGACCGTTTCCCCGTCCACGATCCGCCGGAGGGCGTCGACCACGGTGGCGATGTCGGATACCCGTTCCTTGAGCAGGTAGCCGACCCGTTCGGGATGATCCTGGATGAGGCGCATGGCATAACTCGGTTCGACGTACTGGGACAGGACCAGGACGCCGATCTCCGGATGGTCCGCCCGTATCGCCTGGGCCGCGGCGAGGCCCTCGTCGGTGTGGGTCGGGGGCATCCGGATATCCACGACCGCTACATCCGGTTGCGCCTGGCGGACTTCGCGCAGCAGGGCCTCGGCGTCTTCCGCCTGCGCGACGACGTCGATGCCCGCGTCCCGTAGCAGCCGGACGATTCCCTCCCGGGTGAGCATGATGTCATCCGCGACGACTACCCGCACGGGATCTCCACCCCCATCCACGTCGGCTCGACGGTCAGGACGCCACCAAGCGCCCCCACCCGGTCGGCAATTTCGGCCATTGGCGAGGTGCGACCCTGGCCGTCGTCCTCGACGGTGACGGTCAGGTGCCCGTCGCGGTGCGCGGCGGTGACCGCGGCGTAGCCTGCGCCCCGTCCGGACGCGTCCTCGATCGCCTCGGCCACCATAAGATACGCGGCTGTCTCGACCACCTCTGGGTAACGGCCCTGGACGGCGTCGTCGAGCTCGACCGGGATGGACGCACTGTCCGCGAGCGTCGCGAGCGCTGGACCGAGACCCGCCTCGGTCAAGATGGCCGGGTAGATGCCGTGGGCAAGCTCTCTGAGCTCACCGAGGCCGGCCTGCACGCCGGTCTGCGCCTGCTCCAGGAGGAGCCGGGCCGGGTCGTCTGATTCGGCATCAGCGCTGGCGTGTGCCAGCCGGATGTCATAGGACAGGGCCAGGAGCCGCTGCTGCGCGCCGTCGTGAAGGTTCCGTTCGAGGCGACGCCGCTCTGCGTCGCCGGTCTCGACTATCCGTGCCCGCGACGCGCGGAGCTGGCTGAGCTGGAACAGCACCTCCGCCTGGAGCCGCTCGTTTTCCAGGCTGAGCCGGATGGATGGCCCAAGTTCCCGCTCGAGCTCGGGAACCGTAGCGGCGTGGCTAACCACCGCAACCCTCGTGTCCTGCTGTGCCAGCGTCGTGACCAGGCGCCCGGGCATGGCGGCAGGTTCGGCGACCGGGCGGCCCTGCGCGTCCACAAAGCGCTGGGCGGCAGAGAGCCAGTAGGCGATGCTCAGCTCCGGATCACCGAGCGCCCGCGCGAGCGCCGATTCGAGGAAACCAGGAGCGGGCGTCTCGCCGAGATTCGCCACGATACGTGCGACACTGCGGCGGTGGGCTAGCGCCGTGACGGCGTCACGGGCCAGGCCGACCGCGATCAGGATTACCGCGGCCGCCTGGACCTCGAAGAGCAGCAGGAGGGCCGGGGTACCTGGATCTTCGAACGGCACCCAGTGCAGCGTGATCGCGTGCGCGATACCCGCCCCGGCAAAGACCATAGCGGGCAAGGCCACGGGCAGTACCCCCACACGGGCCAGGCCCCTCCTCATCAGCAGCCGCCAGGCGCACACCACCACCAGCAGCACCGCCGCCGCCGAGGCGGTGAACCATCGGTCCGTGGCCTCGATGGTTTGCGTGAGGGCCGGCAGCGAGCGGAGGAGGAACACGTTGTCGCGGCAGTTGGCCCAGCAGGTTGGGTCGCGGGCGGGGGCCCGGAAGAGCGCGAGGCCGAGTGCGGCCAGCGCGGCCTCCAGGTACACAGCCCAGACCAGCGCGCGGATGCCCGCGGAGGGCGGCGGACCCCCCGGGAAGGCAAGCACCAGGTGGAAGAGCAGGGCAAAGACGAATCCCGCCACGAGCATCGCGAGGCTGCGCACAATCATCGGCCCGAACTCCCAGCCGACCCAGACCGGCGCGAACCAGACCAGGCCCGCCAGCAGCGCCAGGTCACCGGCCGGTCCTGGACGCGAGGTGTACCACGCCAGCAGGCCGGCCAGCACCAGCGTGAGCCCGGCGGCGACCGTCAGCCCGGTCGCGAGCCAGGAACGGCCCGCATAGGTGGTGACCGAGCCGGGCCCTCGGGCGATGAGGAACCCGCCCACCGCGATGGCGAGCCCGGCCGGCACGACGGCAAGCCGCACCAACCTGGCCCACGAGACGGAGACACGCGGCACGCCGTGATTATGGCATCTGCACGGCCGGGTATCCACAAAGTGTGATTCGTACTGGTACTGGCTACAGTGAGATTGTTCGGTTCGCCGCGATGCCGCCGGTTACGGCGGGCTCCTAATGTTCTCCCCAGCTTCACATTCGAGGAGAAGAGGGGGTGGAAACATGAAGCGGTTGAAGAGTCGGGCCCTGATCGCGGCGATCGGGCTCATCCCGGCTACGGTGATCCTGGCCAGCGCCTGCTCAAGCGGGGTGGAGGCGGCCAACAAAGCGGGCGCGAACCAGCCGGTGGTCCTCCGGATGGCCGACGTGAACGCCGGTCTCGCCCTGACGCCCGAAATCGGATACTTCACCCAACGCCTGAGCGAGCTATCCCACGGGGAAATGTCGGTCAAGATCACGCTGAGGGTCGGCGGAATGGCCATGAGCGCCGAGCAGCAGGCCGTCAAGGACGTCGCCGGCGGGAGCTTCGACATCGGCTTCGCCGGAACCAGCGTGTTCGACACGCTGGGGGTGACGAGCTTCCAGGCCCTCAGCGCCCCGATGCTCATTGACAATTACCCGCTGGAGAATGCGGTAATCCGCAGTTCCCTGCCGGGCAAGATGATGGCCGGCCTGGCCAAGCTGAACGTGACCGGGCTAGCGGTCTTCGGCGACGGGATGCGCAAGCCGATGGGGGTTAAGCACCCCATCCTGAGTCCCGCCGACTGGCATGGCATCACGTTCGGGACCTACCTGTCCAAGGCCCAGCAGGCCGCTATCAGGGCTCTTGGCGCGACACCGGGCCCGGGCTTCGCGGACGACAGAGACCAGGCCCTGAGCCGCGGCGACCTGCAGGGTTTCGACCTGAATCTCGGGGTGTACCAGTCATCTGGCGAGGAAAACAACGCTCCTTACGTTGCGGCCAACGTCAATCTATGGCCGAGGACACTCGCGCTTTTCGCCAACCCGGGTCGCCTCGCCCGGTTGCCGCAGTCCCAGCGCCAGATCCTGTACCAGGCGGCCACGGACACCGCGGTTCACTCGACCGGCCTCGTCCAGGACGAAACCAAGCTCGTCAGCGAGGTATGCCAGGAGGGCGCGCGGTTTGCTTATGCCTCGGCCGCCGACCTGGCCGGAATCAGGCAGCGCCTCGCGCCGGTCTATACGGATCTCGAAGCCAACCCGCAGACCAAGGCGATGATCGAGCAGATCATGGCGCTGAAGAGGTCCATCCCGGCCGGACCGGCCCTGGCGGTGCCCGCGGCCTGCACCGGCGGGGCCGTCAGTCAGCCGGCGACTGCGACCGTCCGGCTGAACGGCGCCTACCGGTGGACCGTTACCCGGCACGACGCGCTCACCGCCCCTGACCAGGATCCAGCGCAGTATCCCCTGACCTTCACGGCGACGCTGAAGGACGGGATATGGAAGATGTCCCATACCGGAACCGAGACGGAGATAGACACCAGCGGGGACACCTACACCGTCCAAGGCAACCGGATCAGGTTCCACTGGGCCGCTAACCCCGTGCTCACGTTCACCTTCTCGATCGACAGCAAGGGCGACCTCCATCTGACGCCGGTGCAGCCGATGGACCCGGGGGACGTGTTCATCTGGACGACACACCCCTGGACGAAGATCGGCTGACCCTGAACGAACCGGTATCAGCGCGCCTGGCTGCCGAGCGGTAGCTCGGCGGCCAGGCGCGTTCCGCGGCCGGGTGCGCTCTCCACCTGGAAGGTGCCCCCCAGCGTCTCGACCCGGTCCGCGAGTCCCCTCAGCCCCGACCCCAGCGCCGGGTCCGCACCGCCGGCGCCGTCGTCGGACACCACGATCACGACCGTGCCGGCGCCGGATGTCACGGAGATGGCGGCTTGTGTCGCGGCGGCGTATTTCGCGATGTTCGCGAGACCTTCGGAGCAGGCAAAGTAGGCGGCCGCCTCGACCTGCGGAGCCAGCTGACCGGTGGCCACCGTGAGCTCCACCGGGACGGGCGAGCCTTCGGCCAGCAAGGCCAGAGCCCCGGCCAGGCCACGTTCGGACAGGGCCCTGGGGTGCAGGCCCAGCGCCAGCAGGCGCAGGTCTTCCAGTACTCCCGCGAGCTGGCCTTCGCCGCGCGCCACCCCGTCCCTGGTCTGCGGACCGGTAGCGTACTGTCGGCACCGGCTCAGGGTCTCCGCCAGTTCTTCGAGCCGACGCTCGGCGCCGTCGTGCAGGCGGCGTTCGAGCCGCTGGCGCGCATGGTCGCCCGCGTCGAGAAGCCGTCGGCGTGACGCCGCGAGCTCGGCGATCTGGGCCCGCACCTCCGCGTAGAGCCGTGCATTGACGGTCCCGAGCTGGGCCGCGGTCACGACCGCGTCCAGGAGGACCGGATCGCTCAGCACGGCCGCGTCGTGGATAAGAACCGCGGCCGGACGGCCGTCCCGCTCGACCACGGTCGCCGACCGACCAACCCCGGGATCAGGAAGTGACAGCGTGCCGCCAGCGGCGTCATTGAATGTCCCGGCCTCCGGAAGCCAGTAACCGACCTCCAGCGCCGGGTCGCCGATGGCCCGGGCCAGTTCGGCCCGGAGGGTTCCGGACCGGGCCTGGCCGAGCTGGACCACCAGATCGGTGACCGCCGCCCCCCGCCCCCGGCCGAGGAAAAGGCCGGCCAGGAGCACACCCACGATGGCGACCACGGCCGCCTCGTACGCAAGCAGCGACGCCACGCTGGCGGCCTCGGGCGACACGACCAGGTCGACGACCGCTCTCGCGGCGAGCACAAGGCTCAGGCCGGCGGCGGCCTCCAGCGTGATCAGGCGCATTCTGCGGACCGGGCCTACCGTCCGGGCGTATTCGTAGCCGCACACAGCGAGCAGAAGCGCGGCGAGCAGGATCGCGGCGGCTTCGCTCTGCCAGACAGAAGTGATGACCGCCGCGGCGTAGAAGACGGTGATCGCCGCGCGGGTGACCCACGACGGTCCCCGCCCGCCCGGATACGTGAGCAGCAAGTGGAACAGTGGTCCGCGGTGCAGGAAGAGAGCATGAGCGGACGCCCACGCCACGACGGTCACGCCGACTCCGGCGAAGTTTCCGAGGAACCAGGTGAAGCCCGCGGCCGACATCAGGACACCGGAACGACTCTCCGGGTGCCGTACGGACGCGATGACTCCGCAGCCGATCAGGCACCAGCCGACAGCCAGGTCCGGGATCCAGTGCCCGGGGTCGCCCCAGCCGAATCCGGCCTGCTCGGCGGCCAGGCCGAACGCGACGGCTACCGGGAGGATCAAGAACCGGCGCTGCATCACACGTTTAAGCCGATCAGGGCCGCGAGCGCCGTCCCTGACAGCTCGCTCTTCGAGATGAACCCGCGCGCCGGCGTCTGCCGCAGACGCGGCCCGTAGGTCGCCGCCTCCCGGCCCGAGACGAGCACCACCGCGGGCGGATCGGGCGCTTCGGCAAGTCTCTCTGCGACGGCCAGCCCGTCCAGGTCCGACAGCTGGATGTCGAGGACCACGACCTCGGGCCGCAGCGTGCTGACCGCCTCGATAGCTTCCATCCCGCCCGAGGCCTCACCGATCACGTCGAAGCCGCCGGCCTGGAGCAATGCCCTGGCCGAAGCCCGGAAGGCCTCATGGTCATCAACGATCAGCACGGTAGGACGCACAACGCCCATCGTCCCACATGCTGGCGAAACACACCTTGTGGCCAGCATCAATGAACCGAACGGACAGCGGCGGCCTCGTAAGGGGAGCCGAAGCATACCGGCCGCAGCCGCGCCGACGGTGGAGTGACCGTCGTCGGCGGGGAAGGCCAGGCGGATCGCGCCGTCGGGGGCGTGGCCGTGGTAGCGGGCCGGGGCGAAGCCTTCCAGGAACTAGGCGCTCGCGGCGAGCGTACCAGCGTTGTCCTTTGGACCCCATCCCGGCCGAGCGGACCTCCCAGCCGTACGTGCCGTTCAGCCCCGTGACGGCGGCTTGCTTGCAGGTGAGCGTGACCCGCCGGGCGGCACCAGCCGGAAAGTGGAGGGAACCCGCAGCACGTAGGCCTGATCCTGGTCTTCGCAGAACTGGCGCAGCCGGGGAGAGGGAGGCGATTAGAGCGACCGTCGCTCACGTCCTTCGAGGCCGGTTTGGACGAAGCGAATCACCCCGTCCACGAGTTTGAGCAGTTCGGCGGCGCTCGGGGGAGCCGCCAGGGCCTGGGCTTCATCGCTTTCGTAGAGCTCACGCAAACCGGCGACGGCCGACAACGCCGCTATGCGCGGAATCAGGGTGTTTCCGGACTGGCCGAGGTCTTCGCCAATGGCCTCGGCGAGGGCGCGCTCGAAGGGGTAGTAGCTGGCGCGGGAGCGGCCCCGGAGTTCGGGTTCGTTGTTGATGATGTGCGCTCGCAAGGCGCGCCGTTCCCAGAAGCGTCCGTCCAGTTCGGACGCGTTGGTTTCAACCGCTGTCATCGTGGTTGCCATCCAGTCGCGCAGTGCTTCAAGCGCGGATTCGTTTGGTCGTCGCGCGGAGAGACGTTCGCTCAGGCTGTCGAGCGTGAATGGTTCGGCATCGAGGAGCAGTTCCTCCTAGCAACAAGGGGGCACGATGCCAGGCTTCATCTCCGACAGTCCGCTGGCCCGCGATCTGATCCGCATCGGCGACGAAGCGATCGCTCGTGAGGACGACGCCGCGCTCCGCGCCTACTTCAGTGAGGACTACGTCTTCCACGGGCCCGTCCGCCCAACCAGGGTCGTAGCCATGCGCGCATCACCCGAATGTCTCGACGCCCCAATGCTCGCGCCCGCTGGCCCACCGGCGCTGAACGAACCGTTTCCAGACATCGGGCGACGGCGTTGCGTGCCAGAGCCCGGGCGGTGTCGATGTCCCAGGCGCGACGCTGCTGTGAGACTGAGGCCTGCCACCGGCTGATGGTCATCGCCTCGATCCGGGGTCCCTTCGGGAACAGGGAGCTGGCGTGGATGCGCACGGGTTCGGCCGCCAGTGCTCCGTAGGTGAGCAGCGTTCCTCCGGGCGCGAGCAGATCGAGCAGGTCTGCGGCGAGTTCACCCGCCACCGCATCGATGGCGGCGGTGATCGGGCGTTCGCCGGCGATGGCGCGGACCTCCTTCTGCCACCCGGGATCCGAAGTCGCGATGACCGGTACCCCGGGCAGGCGGTTCCTCAGCTTCTGCGTACCGGCGTGGCTGCGGACGAGGTTGATGAGACCGCCGGGATGCTTGGTTAGCTGAGCGGCCAGCAAGCGCTACCTGCGACCCGGCCGCGGTTTGTACGGCGACCCCGTTGTACCCGATCGCCATGGTCCGCTCGGCCTATGGCCTCGACCGTCCCGGTGGCCTCCGCGCCCGGGACGAGAGCGTCGTCGGCGGCGCCGGCGAAGCCGGCCAGGTCACCGGGGTGGACCGAGAACGCCGTTACCCGAACGAGAACCTGGCCTCTCTCCGGAGCCCGCGGTTCGTCGCTTTCCACGACGCGAACTACCTGTGCGGGTTCGCCCGACCGTTCGTAGACGACCTTGCGCGCCATCGTTGACCTCCGTTCGTCCTGCCGTGATGCGGTATCAGGCGGGTGCGAGCTCGGCGACCTGGGCCGGCCGCCTGCCGAGGATCAGGTCGCCGGCGCGCTCGGCGAGGACCATCACCGCTGCCTGGGCGTGCGCGGCCGGAACCGAAGGGAAGACGCTCGTGTCGATAACGCGCAGCCGGTCGAGCCCGTGAACGCGCAGTTCCGGGTCGACTACTGCCCCCTCGTCGAGTCCCATCCGGCACCCGCCGGTCATGTGCGCGAAGCCCTGCGCGTGGGCATGCGCCCATTCGGCCATCTCATCGTCGTCCAGGCCGGCCCGAAGGCCCGTGCCGGCACCGATCCCGGCGATCCACTGGTCCAGGGGTGCGGTGGCGGCAATGGCCAGTGACTCACGAATACCGCCGACGAGCCGGCGCAAGTCCGACCCGGCCGATAGGAATCGCGGGTCGAGCAGGGGCGGGTCCTCAGGATCGGTACTGCGCAGCCTGACTGTTCCCCTGGACATCGGGCGTATCACGGCGACCCTCATCGCGATTCCACTTGCGTCCGGCGGCCCTGCGAAGAAGAGGGTCTCCAGGTCGGCTCCGATCCAGGCCGGTTCCGAGCGGTGGAACAGCGCGGCGTCGTCTTCGAACGCTGACGGCGGGACGACCTCCAGATCACCGTCATAAAGAGGGCGTTCACGGCAGAGGTGACGTCGTGGACACCGTTGCGACCGCCAGGTTGCCTCAGGTCACGCGTCGTCGTCCTGAGTCATCTGACCCGACTATTCGCCAGCGGCGCCATCCACGCCGAGGACGCGGGCGCGGCGGCCTGTCAGGATAGAATTTGCCGCCCTTAGACCGAACGGACGCTAAGCAAATGGACGATGCTGATGGCTACCCGCTGCCGGGGCGTCGCCGGCCGAGATGGCCACGAACGTCGCGGTGATGGCCAGGACGACCGAGACGGCCGCGCCCATGCCGCGACGGCGGCGGTTGAGGCGAAGTTCCGGATCGGTGTCAGCCGATCCGCTTCTTGATCAGCTCAGCTAGTTCGATCGTCGCTGTGTGGCACGCATGCGACCACCTCGTGAACTGAATGAACCCGTGGGTCAGGTCCGGGTTGTGCACGTAGGTGAGATCGTTGCCGGCGGCCGCCGGCTGCTGCGCGTACGCGTGCCCGACGTCCCGGAGCGGATCGTAGCCGTTGGTGACCAGGATCGCGGGCGGCAGGTCGGCGTGCGACTGGGCGTTCATCGGCGTGAGGTACGGGTGCCGGACGTCGTCGGCATTGGTGACCAGGTTCCGGACTATCGAGAAGATGCCGTTGCTCTCTAGGTAAAGCCCCGTCCGGTTCTCGCTGGCCGACGGGGTGTCGGCCGGGAAGGCGGCCTCAGGGAAGAGCGGGACCTGAAGGGCCAGCCGGGGCCGGCGGTATCCCGTAGCTTGAGCGCGAGCACGCAGGTCATGTTCCCGCCTGCGGAATCCCCGCCAAGCGCGATCTTCGCGGGATCGACACCCTCGCCGGCGGCATGATCGAAAAGCCAGCGGACCACGTACTGGATCTCGTCGAGCTGGGTGGTCAGCGCGCCGCTCGGCTGCGACGTCGCCTCGGTGGGGATGTGGCGGCGGACGGCGAGCGACCCATGCGGCCCGGGCAAGACCAGGGTGTCGACGCTCCCGATGGCCGGCCAGGGACCGACTCCGAGTTGCTCAGGACCAGCATGGCCGCTGCCACCCAAACCGCACGAGAACCAAGAAAATGGGTGCATAGGGCTCCCACGGCTGCGCCGACGCCGAAGCCCGCGACTACGGCCCCTATCCGCGCCGCCTGCCGCCTGGCCGTGGCATCGTGATCAGCGCGCCAGAGGTAGGCCTTGGCGACCAGGGTGCGCAGGTTGCTCGTCGTGAGCGTCGTGCTGTAGTCGATGCCCTGCAGCGACCGGAACGTCGAGACTTGCAGCGCCGACGTGAATGCGATGGCCGCGGTCACGACCTGATCCGGCACCCGTGGGGGTAGCGCGCCGACGATAACCAGAACGACGATCTCGGCGACCAGCACGAAGCGGGCCGGACGCCGTACGATCCGGCGGGCGGCGGGCCGGGCCAGCGTCTCGGCAAGTGCTACTCCGAGCATGAAGGCCAGTATCGGCGGTACATGCAGCAACGCCGCCGGCCAGTGGCGCTCCCCGGCGGCTACGGCGAGCAGCACAATGTTGCCAGTCTGAGCGTTGGCGAACACCCCTCCGCGACCGACGAACGTGTAGGCGTCCAGGAACCCGCCCGCACCGGCAAGCAGCAGGCCAGTGGGCAGGTTTCCGGCCGGGTGCGAATCGTAGGCATCGCCGAGAAGAGTAACTCGCTAGCGTCCTGAGCCTGGAGTCTGCCGGACCAGGTTGAGGACGTGATCGTGGCCGCGCCGGAGTCCGCCCCGGGCAAGGGCACGCACTGGTCGCGGGTGTCTTCAGCTGCTGTCTGCTGCGGCATGCTGGTTGGCCGCTCGGGTGGCGGACAGGATTAGTTGGGTCACCTCGTGCGGATGGGTAATCAGCGAGAGGTGGCCGGAGTCGATCTCCACTGTTGCGGCGTTCATGCGTTTGGCGAGGAAGCGCTGAAGCTCCGGCGAGATCGTGCGGTCCTGCCGCGAGATGGCATACCAGGATGGCTTCGACCGCCAGGCTGCCGCTGTGGTCTTCTCGCGGAAAAGCGATTCCGAGACGCGTCCTTGCACCGCGTAGAGCACACGCGCCCGGACCGGGTCGACGCCGTTGGCGAAGTCGTTCAGGAACGCGTCCTCGGTGCGCAGGCGCTGGCGGCTGGCGCGACGACGGTGATTACCAGCGGCGCTCCGCAGAGTAACCATGCCCGGCTGGCGGCGGCTGCTGCCGCGCGTCTGGGTTTGCGGTCGGTGCTGGTCTTGCAAGGGGAGGAGCCAGAGGTCCCCGCTGGCAACCTGGTGCTGGATTTGCTGGCCGGCGCCCGGCTCGTCTGGACGGGTCCGGCCACAGCGGAACGGACGCGCCGGGAGGTCCAGCGGCAGGCCGAAAAGGTGCGGCGGGACGGCGGGATCCCGCATGTCATCCCGTATGGTGGCTCTAACTCCTATGCCGCGCAGGCCTACGTGGACTGCAGCGCCGAGCTGCTCGCCCAGCTGCCGGGCCTTGACCATGTCATCGTCGCGTTCGGGTCCGGCGCGACCATGGCCGGACTGGTCGCCGGGCTCGGTGCCGAACGGGTCATCGGCATCGACACTGGTGCCGTCGCCGACGCTTGTGCCAGGCTCAGCGAGCTTCTCGACGGCATGCCGGATGTCCGGGTGCGGCGCGCGGACCTGCAACTCGACCACGGCCAGGTCGGCGTCGGCTATGCCGCGATGACTCCTGCCGCGCGGGAGGCGATGAGGCTGGCCGCCCGCACCGAGGGCATCTTCCTCGACCCCACCTATACGGCACGTGCTCTGGCCGGCCTGATCGCGCGCGTCGCCGGCGGAGGCATCAAGCGTGAAGACCGCACCGTTTTCATGCACACCGGAGGATTGCCGGGATTGTTCGGTCATCCAGAGCTTCCACGCCTGACCGTTTCCTTAGGCCTCGTGCGGCCGACAGCACGGCCGGTGGTGAACCGGAAGGCTGAGCGCACTCCCAGCCCGAACTGCCTGGTAGTGCGGCGTGCCCGCCGCCTATCGGCGGGGGCCAGGGCAGGCGGACGGCCGGGCCGTCAAGGGTGACCGCTCGATGGCGAGGAGGTTGCCATGGCGCGGCCGGGTTCGTCGGCTTCGAGCGAGGGGCTATCCGAATGCGCGGGTCGCCCACGCCCCTCGTAGGCGACCCGCTCGGCGATGCGGAGGCTAGGGGTTGGGCGGGCCGAGGTAGGGAAGTGGGCCAGCAGGTCGTCGTGCGGGCTGACCGCCTGGGGATTGGCCCGCCCGCGGGTCATGAAGATCATGCGAGCGGAGAAGACATCGTCGGTCATGACCCGGCCGTTGGGGTAGCGGGCCGGCCTGGTGCGGTCGTAGTGCAGGATGTCGGCAGCCTGAAGACGTTGCCCGTATGGCATTGCCGCGGCAAACGGGCAACGGCCTTGCCCGCGACCCGGGACACGCAGATGAGCGACTTCGGCACGGAGCTGGCGCGCCTGATGACCGCGCGCGGCGTTGGCGTGCGTGAGCTGGCCCGGATGGTGCCGTGCAATCCCGGCCACATTTCCAACCTGCGTTCCGGCAAGGTCCGGCCCTCCGCGGAACTGGCCGAGGCTCTCGATGAGCGGCTGGAGGCCGGCGGGACACTGCGCGCTCTGGCCCGAGGGCGCCCGCCGAGCAGGCACGAGCTGGCCCCCGCCGGGGACGACAGCGCCATCGCCAACGAGATCGCCGCCCTGGATCTCGTCCGGCAGGCCGAAGCCAGCCAACTGTCGCTGTTGGCTTCCAGGTCTTGTCGGCTTTCTAGCGTCCGAATCAATGAAAAAGCGTCGGGCAACCCTTTCCAGGGATGCCACATTCCGTCGGCACCGGGCCGATCGATCGAGACGGGTACCCCGGGCCGTTTCAGAGAACTCCGAGCATGAGCCGGACGGCCCGGTCGACCTCTCCTGTCTCCATGGCGTCAAGGCGACCGGCGAAGTCGCCCAGCCGGTTGGCGTCGACCGCACGCATCTGGTCGACGAGTACGCGGGTCCGGGTTCCGTCCAACTCGATCTCCGGCCGGAAGATCGCCGCCTGCGCGCTGGTGGAAGTCGGGGCGACGATCAGCGTGGAGAGCAGGATTCCGTCACTTTGGATCGCAACTGCATACCGGGGGCCGCGCTGCTCATGCCCGGCGGAGTCCTTGTCGGGGCGCAGCCGGAACAGGTCACCACGCACTGATCTCGTCTAGCTCCTCGTTCACGGCCTTAATCTCAGCGAGGTCGGCCGGGTCATTGCGAAGCCGTTCGGCGTCACGGGCAGCTTGCGCGTACAGCCGGGCTGTGTACTGCGCGTGGATGAGCTCGCGAATCGCATCCGACAGGTTCCCGTCGCCAGCAAGCTGGCGGAGTTCGGCCATCGTCTGCTCATTGGCGCGGAAGCTGATGGTCGTGGCTGTCATACGACCACTATAAGACAAGCATGAAGCACGGACCAGGGGCAATCCTGCCTCGAATGTCTGGGCCCTTGATTTCCGGCGTTCGCATTGCTTGATCGGAACCCGGTCAGGCCAGGTCCGCGAGCAGGGTGTCGAGGGAAGTTCCTCCTCGATGCGAACATCGTGGCACGCCATGGCGGCCGCCAGAGCGTGAGCATCGACTGAGATACTCGGGTTGGCATGACGCACTTATCGCCGACTCGGCGCGCCTTGTGCTCGCGTCGGTTACGAGGGTTTGAGCGCGCAGATTAGCTGGTTCTGCACGGTCGCAGGCCTGCCGAGTTTGGTCGCGCTGCTGTCATGGGCCCCGCTGGCTCTCTAGCGTCGGCTCTCCTGCGCAGGTAGCGCAGGTGCTCGGCGTCGTCGGGCAGTTCCAGGCGACGCCACAGC
>CAWCUJ010000017.1:0-5554 GCA_963798675.1 uncultured Actinomycetes bacterium
AATGCGGCGGCTACCAGCCGGTGGCGGCTCCCTTAGGCGGGCGGCTCGGCCTGCAGTTGCCTGACCACCTCAAGCGCGTCGCCGACGTGCTTGTCGATGTTGGTCATCGAGTTGAAGATGTGCCGGACCGTGCCCGTGCGGTCGATCACGTAGGTAACCCGGCCGGGGATCAAGCCGAACGCCGCCGGTACCCCATACGCCTTGCGGACGCGGCCGCCCTGGTCGGCCAGCAGGGTGAACGGCAGCTTGTGCCAGGCCGGCGAAAGCGGCGTGCTTGTCCGCCGAGTCGGAACTGACCCCGATCACCTCGGCGCCGGCATCGGTGAAGGTCTCATGGCTGTCGCGGAACGCGCACGCCTCGGCGGTGCAGCCGGGAGTGTTGTCCTTGGGGTAGAAGTACAAGACGACCACCCGTTCGCCGATCCGGTCCCGCAGCCGGACCGGCTCGTCGGCCTGCGACGGCAGGGTGAAATCGGGAGCCTTGTCACCGACCTGAACGCTGCGTGCCATGCTCAGCCTGCCTCTCTGTGTTCCGTTGCGGGTCAGTGAGCAAGAGTAAGCCGGTGATCCGCAGCCTCGACCACGCAAGCGCCGCCGGGGAACCGAGCACTAACGTAGCCGGGATGGAGAACAAGCATCAGGTACGGCTCGGGTTCGAGGTCATGGAGTCCGCCACGCTCACCCGGCCGCCCCGGGTCATGCGCGGCCAGCTCCCCGCCCGGTACCGGTACCCGATGCCGCTCGCCGATCCGCTCCTGGGCCGGGCCATGGCCATCACCTTGTTCCGAGCCAGCTCCCCGTTCCGAGCCAGCTCCCCGGCAGCCGCTGGTTAGGCCGGTAGGGCGCGGACGGCCGGACTGGTGCCAGGGGTTCGGCCTTGCGCGTAGAGGTGAGCCGGTCCGCACGCTGTGATCGCATCGGCTCGGCCAGTTCCATGGCGGCGAAGGCGGCCAGCCAGTCGGCCGGGACGTAGCCGGCGCCCAGGTCGCAATGATGCAGCTCCACCTCGACCAGCCGCCGGGTCAGCAGCTGAGCGGCCGGGAACGGGGCCGAGTCCAGGATCCGCACCGGGACCCGCCACCCCTCATCGGGCAGCTGCCTGGCGATGGTGCGCAAGGCCATCGCCGAGTCGGCCAGGTCGGCCATGAGCTCATCCGCCCGCATGCCCGCGCCGTGCTCAATGTCGGCCTGCCGCGCCTCGGCGCTGACGTAGCCGGGGCGATCCTGCCCGGACCGCGCGCCGACCAGCAGGCTCCGCATCGCGTCGGCCCCCCGGGCCAGGTGCGCGAGGACATGCGCCCGCGTCCATCCCGGCAGCATTGACGGCGCCCGCAGGTCCGGTTCGGTGATGACCCGGGCCGTGTCGAGCAGGCGCTGCGTCGCCTGATCGATCTGGTCGCTCAGCTCCCATTGTGTTGCGTCCACCAGTTCACTTTAAGCACGTTGGCTCCCGGGCCGAGACGGGGCTGATCTTGCCAACGGTGCCGTCAGCCGGAAAGCTAGCCCATGTGATCGACCCTGACTCGGCGGTACCGCCGTATGAGCAAGTCGCGAAGATGCTGCGAGACGAGATCGCGGAGGGGACCCTCACCAGCCGGATCCCCTCGGTCCACACAATCGCCGCGCATCATCACGTCTCGCACCGGGTGGCCGCCCGGGCGCTGGAGATCCTGAAGGGTGAGGGCATGATCGTCAGCGTGCCCGGCGAGGGGGACTTCGTCCGCCATCCCCGGGCATGACCTAAGACCGAGCCGGACCCGAACTGCCCCGCGCCATCAGCTCGATCGGCAGTTCCTGCCGCTGCGGGCGGACCCTCTCCCCGCGCAGCAGCGCGCACAGCCGCCTTGCGCCCTCGGCCCCGCTGACGGCCAGCGGCTGCCGGACGGTGCTGAGGTCGAGGAAGGCCGCCGACTCGATGTCGTCGAAGCCGACGACCGACAGCCGCTCCGGTATCGCCACGCCGAGCCGGTCCGCCGCGGCGAGCACGCCGATGGCCTGGGTGTCGGATGCCGCGAAGATCGCCGACGGGGGATCGGGTGACTTCAGCAGCCGCGCCGCGTGCTCGGCCGCGGTGGCGGCGTCATGCGGGCCGCGCCGGATCAGGCCGGGTTCCACCCGGATGCCCGCCGCGGCCAGCGCCTGCTTGTACCCGCGCAGCCGGCTGGCCGAGGAGGTGAAGCCAAGCCCGGCCGGCGGCAGGCCGAACGGCATGTCGCCGACGAAGCCGATCCGGCGATGCCCCAGCGTAATAAGGTGGTCGGTCGCCAGCCGGCCGCCGGAAACGTCGTCGATAACCGTCTGCGGCACCCCGGCGTTGGCGGCGTCTACGCTGACCAGCGCGATTCCGGCCCGGGAGAACTGGTCAAGCTGGTCGCGGGATAGTGGCAGGCCCACGGCCAACACCCCGTCGGCCCGGTGCGTGGGCAGCAGCGCCGCCAGGTGCCGGTCCCGTTCCAGCGGGCTGTCGACGTTGTAGACGATCGCGTCGTACCCCTGCTCCTCCAGGACCGCCAGCGCGCTGGCCACCCGCACCACGGTCGACGGCCGGGTCAGGTAGGCGACGATGAGCGACACGGTGCGCGGCGTGCCGCGGACCAGAGCCGCCGCCGCGTGGCTCGGCCGGTAGCCGAGCCGGTCGATCGAGTCGAGCACCGCCCGCAGGGTGGACTCGCGCACCTGCTCGCCTCCGTTGAGCACCCGCGAGACCGTGCCGACACCCACCTCGGCGTCGGCGGCCACGTCCGCGATGGTAGCCCGCCGGACGGCGGGCACCGGTCCTGCCCCGGGCGCCGGCGGCGACTCCGCGGGCAGCTTTTCCCCCGGGAGCGTCGACGCTCCCGCGGGGAGGACTGCTTCTTGGAAGCGGTTCCACGTCAGGACAGGAGCATTTCCGTCCCGTGCTGACGGGCTCTCAAGAGTCTTGTTCTGTTCAGACCCGACGCCCTTACCCGCCTGGCCTGCCCCGTCATCTGCCCGGCCGGCATCCCGGCCAAACCCCCCGGTGCTCTCGCCGAGCCGCAGCTTGGTCGGCACCACCTCGCCCGGATCATCGTCAGGCCCATGGTCGATCTGCTTCAGCGCCCGGGCCACCACTCGCCGGGCGATGTCGTCGACCGGGATGGCCACGCTGGTCAGCCGCGGGTGCATCAGGGCGCCCGCGGCGCTGCCGTCGAAACCGGTGACGGCGAGATCCTGGCCGATCCGAAGCCGCAGTTCCGCCGCCACGCTGTAGACCACCCCGGCGAGCCGGTCGCTGCCGGTCACGATGGCGTCTGGGCGCAGGTCTGGCCGGCTGGCGGTGAGCAACGACCGGATCTTCCTGCGGGCGCTGGTGTCGTCCACCAGCAGTTCCTGGCCGGCGGAGATCCCGTGGCTGGCCAGCCCGGCCTGGAACCCGGCCGCCCGCTCTATGTCCCATTGGTTCGCCGACCGGTAACCCAGGAAGGCGATGCACCTGAATCCCCTGGCCAGCACGTGCTCCACGGCCGCCGCGACGGCGGCGCGGTTGTCGAAGTCGACCCAGTGCTGCGGCAGCGCCGGACCGGTCCGGCCGAAAGACGCGAACGGCATCCCGGCCTCGGCCAGCAGCATCACCCGCGGATCGTCCGGCTGGAGCTCGGAGAGCAGGAAGGCGTCCACGCTCCGGCTGGCGATCAGGCGGCGTATGTCGTCGCGCGGGTCCCCGTCCGGGACGACGATCACCATGCTGTAATTGCGCCGCGCGCTCGCCGCCGCCAGCGACTGGAGGAACTGCTGCATGATGTAGTTGCCGTGGAACAACTGAACGCGCGGCAGGACGTAGGCGAACTGCATGGTCCGGCGCGAGCGCATGCTCCGCGCGCCGTGGTGCGGCTGATACCCCAGGGTGGCCGCGGCGTCGAGCACGCGGGCCCGGGCCGCGTCACCCACTCGTCCGCTGCCATTGAGCACGTTCGAGACGGTCTGCCGGGATACGGCGGCGGCCCGCGCCACGTCCTCGATCGTTACCTGACGTGCGATGGCGGGTCTGGCCTGGCCTGATCGAGAACCTTGTCACCTAATCACCGTACTGCTCCCTAAATTCACCTCTTGACAGGAGATGAACGTAGCGCTTCAATCTGGTTGATCGTTCCATCTAAGCCTAGCTGAGCCAACGCGCCTGGTTAGAAGGACGTTCCCGGTCGAAAGAGAGTCGGCATGCGGCGAGCGAGTAACACGCGGTCAGGCAGACCCAAGCAGACGGCAACCCAGAGCGTGGCCGGAAAACCCGTTTCAGCGGGCATGAGCCGCCGGACGATGATGAAGACGGTGGGGCTCGGCACGGCCGCGCTCGCCGTCCCGGGCCTAGTGGCCGGGTGTTCCTCCTCCTCAGCCGGGGCCACCAAAATCGTGTTCGAGGAGACCAAGCCCGAGGTCGTCGCGTACTTCGACAACCTGGTCGCGAAGTTCAACGCGAGCCAGTCGCACGTGATGGTGAGCCACGACTCCATCTCGAGCCTCATCGCGGAGTTCGTCCGCGGCGATCCGCCCGACATCGACTGCGACAACTACAACCTGACCACCTCCATCTTCGTCGCCCGGGGCGTGCTGGCCAACCTGGCCAGCCTGCCGCAGGCCAAGACCATCGACCCGAACATCCAGGCTCTGGTCACCCAGTACGCCTCGTTCCAGGGCGATACGAGCGTGCTGCCCTACTCGGTGGCCGCCGAGGGTGTCATCTACAACGTGGATCTCTTCGATAAGGTCGGTGTTTCTTCCGTCCCGACGACCTGGACCGAATTCCTCGCGGTGGCCGAGAAGTTCAAGTCCGCGGGCATCACGCCGATCTACCAGACCTACGGGGACACCTGGACCACGCAGCAGGGCCTGTTCGATTACACCGTCGGCGGCATGATCGACGTCGCGGCGTTCTACCAGCAGCTCGCTCGCGAGGGCACCAACCTCAGTCCCAATTCGGCGGTGTCGTTCGAGAAGGATTTCGCCGCGCCCTGCCAGAAGATGCTCAGCCTGGCGCCATATTTCAACGACAACGCCATCGCCAAGTACTACGCCAACGGCAACACAGCCTTCGCGGCCGGCCAGGCGGGCATGTACATGCAGGGGCCGTGGGCCGTCGGTGAGGTCCTTGCGATCAATCCCAAGCTCAAGATGGGCACCTTCGCCCTGCCCGTCACCGACGACGCGTCCCAGACCAAGTGCCGGGTCAACCTCGACCTGGCCATCTGGCTGCCGCGATCGCAAGCGCCCGCGCAGCGCACGGCGGCCATCCAGTTCCTCGACTACCTCATGCAGCCGAGCGTCATGAACGCGTACAACCAGGCCAATCTCGCGTTCTCACCACTCAAGAACGCTCCGCCGCAAACGAGCCCGATCGTCACCGGCCTCCAGAAGTACGTCAGCTCCGGCCGGTTCTATCAGGGCGCGGGAACGTACGTGCCGCTCACGATCCCGGTCGGGAACTTCATCCAGGAAATGATGCTGACCGGCAACGTCAGCGGATTCACCTCGTCGATGGACGGCGCTTTCAAGCGCCTGGCCATCCGGACCTCGGCGTGAACCCGCATGAGCACCGGAT
>CAWCUJ010000018.1:0-41130 GCA_963798675.1 uncultured Actinomycetes bacterium
TGTCCTCTGTCGGTCAGCCGCAGGTCACCCGCGGCGGTGGTGTCGAACTGCCAGCCTTCGGGGACCCGCATGGTGAAGAACGGGCCTTCGATCACGGCCGGCCCGGACCCGCGCGCGCCCGGGGGCTGGTTCGCCAGTGCGTACACGGGCGTCTCCGCCTGCCCGCCGCGGCCATCGCGTAGCACCCGCGTCCCCTCGGCCTTCGCCGGGGATGTCCCGATGTCGCCGCCCTCGCCCAACGTGACGTGCGGGAGCGGCGCCAGCAGCACGAGCTCCAGACTGGCCCGGTCGCCCGGGGTCAGGTGGATGGTGGCATCGAGCAGGTCGTCGAGCTCGATGACTCGTTCGGAGTCCTCGTGCTCGACCGTCAGCCTGAATCGCGGAGTGCACGCGCTCGCGTCGACGCCCTCGGCGAACATGTCCCTGGCTCCGAGCGCGAGCAGCCGACCGGCAACATCGGAGATCGTCGCGTAGTCAGCCGCCGGCAGGGGCTGCTCGTAGCGCTGGCCGAGGTCGGAGAAGCCGATGCCGAAGGCGCTGAACACCGCGGCCGTTCGGGGGATCAATACGTGCCGGGCCCCGGCCCGGCGGGCGGCCCCGCAGACGGTCATCGGCCCGGCGCCGCCGAACGCGGCCAGCACGGTGTCGCCCGTGACGGTGGTGGCCCCGGACAGGGCGCGAGCGATCGCCTCGGCGTGGGCATCCTCCATCTGCCGCAGCGCGTCATCGAGCGGGATTCCCAGCGGTCCGGCGATCTTGTCCTCGATTACCTTCGCGCTCCGGTCGGGGTACAGGGGCAGCGTGCCGCCGAGGTAGCTTGCCGGGTCGAGCAGGCCCGCCAGCAGCAGCACGTCGGTGATCGTCGGCTGGTCGCCGCCGAGACCAAAGCAAGCCGGCCCCGGTGCGGCCCCCACGCTGTCCGGGCCCACGACCAGGCCGCCGTGGGTGACCCGGAAGACCGAGCTGCCGCCTACGCCGTAGCTGGTGATGGCGGCCAGTTCCAGCGAGCTCGGCGCGTGCTCGATCGCCCCGCGCCGGTCGACGTGGATAGCACCGTCGCTGACCACGCCGATGTCGGTGGTCGTGCCGCCCACATCGAGCATGACCAGATGGCGCAGGCCGTAATGGGCCGCCAGGGCGCGGGTGCCCTCCAGCCCGCCCCGCGGCCCGGAGCTGTACGTCTTGAGCGCCGCGGACTTCGACACGCGGGACGAAGCGCCGTCGTTGCGGAAAATCCGCAGCGGCTGACGAGCCCGGGCGTCTCGCAGCCGCCGGTCGGCGTTGAACAAGAAGCGCTCCATCGCGGGATGCAGGAACGCGTTGAGCAGGCCCGACCAGGTCCTGCGGATGTCGTCGGGGTCGGCGACGAGTTCCCAGGAGAACAGCAGCGGGACCGCGCCGAGCAGATGCCGGGGGTAGAGCCGCAGCAGCAGTCCTTTCACCCGGGCCTCGTCCGCCGCACCGTCCGCGCCGCTCACCGCGATGACCAGGCGCCTGGCGCCGCGCGCCGACAGGTCGTTGACCCGCGCGAGCAGTTCGCGGCTCAGCGCCTCGTCGTCGGCGTCGAGGCTGATCGCGCCCCACCGGTCACCGACCAGCGCCGTCAGCAGATCCTCCTGGGCCTGAGTGGCCGCCAGGCCCTCGATCAGCGTCGGATCGGTGACTAGCAGGCCCAGCTGCGGTCCGGCCCGCTGCACGAGAGCGTTGGTGCCCTGGGTGGTGGAATACCTGATCCAGTCCGTGGACTGCAGCAGGGCCGCGAGCTGAGGTTCCCCATACGCCAGCTCGGAGACCTTGGTGAGGCCGTCGAACAGGCACCGGCTCAGGTCATAGGGCGTGGTCAGGGTCTTGGTGTAGCGCACCTCGTCGCCATCGACGAGGCAGAAGTCGGTCAGCGTGCCGCCGTTGTCGATGTTTATCAGTCGTGTCATGAGGCGCATCCTTCCGGGCTGTCGTGACCGCAGCGTAAAGACACCCGCGATGCCCGGGCATCGTGGTGCGGGCACGACGCTGAGCAGGGGGTTCGTGACGTGCGCACGATGGCAGCGTCGCGGCTCGCCCCTAGCGTCAGGCTGAAACGGGAAGGAAATGCCGTGACAGCAGCCGAAATCCCTGACGACAGGGCGCAGCGGGATCCCGGCGGAGCCTGCATCGCCGACGAGCGCCGCGAACTCGACAACGCGGGTCTCGCCGAACGGGTGACCGCGCTGGCCGCCGTGTTCGACGCCGCCGGGCTGCGCCCCGGCGGCGTGCTGGCCGTCATGCTGCCGAACCGGGTCGAGCTCGTCACGAGCATGTTCGCCGCGTGGCGGCTCGGCGCCGCCGTCACGCCGGTCAACCCGGCCCTGACCGCGCAGGAGGCCCGGTACCAGATCGATGACGCGGGCGCCACCCTGGTCGTCGCCGACGAGGTGGCCGCGGCGCTGCTGCGCGACGGCCCGTACCGGATCATCGGGCTGACCGAGGTGACCGCCCCTCCCCCGCCGTCGGCACCGCCCCGCCTGGTGACCGATCCGGGCGCGCTGGCGCTGCTGATCTACACCAGCGGGACGACGGGCCGGCCCAAGGGCGTCATGCTGGACCACGCCAACGTCAGCGCGACCGCGGAGATCATCGTCAGGTGGTTCGAGATGACGGGTGATACGCGCAGCCTGCTGGTGCTGCCGCTGTTCCACGTGAACGGGATCATGGTCAGCGTGGTGTCCCCGCTGCTGTCCGGCGGCTCGACGTTCATCGCCGAACGGTTCCACGCGGCCAGTTTCTGGGCGACCGTGGAACAGGTCAGGCCCACCTTCTTCTCGGCGGTGCCCACCATCTACGGGCTGCTGACGTCGCGGCCAGGCGCGCCGCCGGACACCCGGAGCCTGCGCTTTGTCATCTGCGGCGCCGCGCCGATGCCGCGCCAGCTGATCGGCGAGTTCGAGGAGCGGTTCGGCGTTCCCGTGGTCGAGGGTTACGGGCTGTCGGAGTGCACGGTGGCCTGCACGCTGAACCCGCTGCACGGCGTCCGGAAGGCGGGGAGCGTCGGGCTGCCGATGCCCGGTATCGACGTCGGAGTGGTGGACGAGACCGACCAGTTGCTGTCCGCGGGGCAGCCGGGCGAGGTGGTCGTCCGCGGCCCGAACGTCATGCGCGGCTACCTCGGCAGGCCGGAGGAATCGGCGCAGGTCCTGCGGGGCGGCTGGCTGCATACCGGGGATGTCGGCCGGTTCGACGACGACGGTTATCTCACCCTGGTCGACCGGGTCAAGGACCTGATCATCCGGGGCGGGGAGAACATCTACCCGAAGGAGATCGAGGACGTCCTCTACACCCACCCCGCGGTGCTCGAGGCCGCGGTCGTCGGGCAGCCCGATCCGGTCTTCGGCGAGCAGCCGGTGGCCTTCGTGACGCTCAGGTCCGGCTTTGATGTGGTGCCCGAGGACCTCGTTCGAGCACTGCCGCCAGTCCCTCGCACGCTACAAGGTGCCGCGTGTGGTGTACATCGAGGAGATGCTGCCGAAGAACGCCGTGGGGAAGATCGCCAAGCCGGAGCTGCGCCAGCGACTACAGGACGCGAGCGCACCGGCGTCCGGATCGAGAAGGCCGCGATGACAACTCTTTGGGGGCATCCGGGGCGGTCGCGGCCGCAAGGTCGATGACGGGGATGACATGGGCCTACGGTCAAGTCTGGCCTGGCCGAACCGCTGCTAATCGAAATTGGTGAGCCAGCGGGCACGCGGCAGCGATGCGGCGCGGGTCTGGCATGCGGCAGTATCAGTCACATGACCGAACTCACCGATGTTTCCGGCGCATTCGGCTACGGCGACTCGATCCTTGTCGGCGAGCGGGTGCGACTGCGCGGCGTGCGTGACGACGACCTGCCCACGCTCGCGAAGTGGGAAATGGATCCAGGACGCATGGCCACGCTGTCGAGCTGGGTGGCCCCGCCGTCGGAGGCCGCGGCGAAGGAGCGCATCGCGAAGTGGAGCGCGAACGAGAAGGACGACCTCGGCTTCGCCGTCGAGACGCTCGACGATCCGCCGGTGCTGGTCGGCAACATCGGGTTGTGGGGCGTGCGCCCCAAGGACCGGTGTGCGACGCTCGGGATCGCCCTCGGCCGTGAGTACATCGGTCGTGGCTACGGCACGGACGCGATGCGCGTCATCGTCGACTACCTGTTCCGCGAGATGGGCCTGCACCGCATTCAGCTCGCCGTGGCTCCGTTCAACCCCGCCGGGATCCGCGCCTACGAGAAGGCGGGGTTCGTCGAGGAGGGCCGCTATCGCGAGTCGGTGCTGCACGACGGGCGTTGGTACGACGAGGTGCTGATGTCCATCCTCGACCACGAGTGGGCGGCCCGCCGATCCTCGTGAAGGTGACCTGATGGTGCTCACCCACACCCCAGTCCCGCGTCTGCGGCGGCGACGGCGGGTAGTGGAAGATCCGGAACAAGATGGTCGGATCCGAGGTGTACCCGGTAGCGAAGTAGCCGGCGTCCAGCGGACGCGAGGTTATCGTCGGGCCCATTCCTCGGCGAGCAGCTGGTAGGAACGGACCCGGTCCGCGTGGTCGTGGGTAATGGTGGTGATGATCAGCTCGTCGGCTTCGGTGGCGTCGCGGAGCCGCTCCAGCTGGTCCGCGACCTGGCCCGGGGTGCCGACGAACTGAGTGTCGATGCGGTCGGCGACCAGCTCGCGGTCGGCGTCGCTCCAGACGTGGCGGCGGGCCTGCTCGGGGGTGGGGAACTGGATCGCGCCTTCGGCGGTGCGGATGCTGCGCACCCACAGGCCGTAGCCGGTGGCCAGCTCCCGGGCCGCGGCCTCGGTGTCGGCCACGACGACGTTGGCTGACACGCTGACGTAGGGCTGGCTGAGGATCGCGGAGGGGCGGAACGCGGCCCGGTAACCGTCCACCGCCTCGAGCACCGTGGCCGGGCTGACGTGGTAGTTCGCGGCGAAACGCAGGCCGTTGCCGCCGGCCACCTCGGCGCTTTCACCGCCGCTGCTGCCGAGGATCCAGACCTGCACCGCCGCGCCCTCGCCGGGCACCACGTGGGCCTCCTCCCCCTCCGGGGAGCAGTAGGTCCCGGCGATCAGGGCCAGCACGTCCGCGACCTGCTCGGTGTAATTCTGCGGCTCCGCGTGCGGCAGCTGCAGCAGCGTCTTCTGCATCGCGAACCGGGGCGAGCCGAGCAGGTGCTGGACGGAGAACCGCGGCGGGATGAGCAGCCCGTTCGGGGTCCGGCCGCCGGTCACGGTGGCCGCGGCGCCGCCGCCGGCCAGCGCGGGTGCCCTGGGTTCGCGTGGCCGGCCGCCGGAGCGGCCCAGGCCGAGGTCGAAGCGGCCCGGGTGCAGCGCGTCGAGCAGGCCGAACTCCTCGACGGTGGCCAGGGCGGTGCGGTGCCCCATCTGCACCGCCCCGGAGCCGAGCCGGATCGTCGACGTCGCGGCCGCGGTCAGCGCCAGCACCACGGCCGGGGAGGTGCCGGCCACCCCGGGGTTGAGATGGTGCTCGGCGAACCAGTAGCGGGTGTAGCCGAGCCGTTCGGTCTGCTGGGCCAGGTCGATGCTGTTCCGCAGCGCCTGGGTCGCGTCCGAGCCGGACGAGATCGGGACCAGGTCCAGGACGGTCAGCGGGGTGGTGGTCATCAAAGTTGCGGCGTGGAGACCCCGGTCTTCAGGCCGGGAAGGAAACGCCGCTCCCCCTCTCGGCGTGTCACGCTTATCTGTTCGGATCGTACCGGATAAGCTTGATGTTTGTGAGGACGGCGGACAAGTGCCGAGCACCCGCGGAGTATACCCGGTCGGGGTTCCGGTACCGCGACGGGCAGTTGTTCCTCGCGAAGATGGATGCGCCTTGCGCCGACCGCGATCGCCGCCGGATCATGCCCGTAGTGGACCCACCGCTCGCGGTAGTAGCGGATCAGTTCCGCGTAGGGCTCGATCGTGATGAACCTCATGAGGCGGCCCGGGTGGTCGTCGTCTCACCGGGGCGGCGCAGCGGGGTTATCGGGTCCAAGGGGGCCAGGCCGAGGTGGTCGCGCAGCGTGGTGCCGGTGTAGTCGGCGCGGAACACGCCGCGCTCCTGCAGCAGCGGGACGACTTGGTCGGCGAACGGCATCAGGCCGCCGGGGGTGATGTGCGGGACCAGGATGTAGCCGTCGGCGGCGTCGGCCTGGACCAGTTCGTTGATCGTCGTCGCGATCGTCTCCGCCGAGCCGATGAACGACTGCCGGCCGGTCACCTCGATGACGACCTCCCGGGCCGACAGGTTCCCGGCTTCGGCCCGGCCCCGCCACTGGGCGGCCAGCGCGCCCGGGTCCTTGGCGAACTGCCGGACACTGGCCCGGCCCTTGGAGATCAGGGTGTCGCTGACCACCGGATCGAAAGCGGGCAGGGGCCCGTCGACGTCGAAGCCGGGCAACTCGGTGTTCCACAGCTGTTCGATGAACTTCAGCGCGGTCTGCGGCGAGACCTGAAGCCGCCGTACTTCGCGGGCGATCTCGGCCGCCTCGGCGTCGGTGTCGCCGAGCACGAACGTGGCCGCGGGCAGGATCAGCAGCTCGCCACGGCTACGGCCGAATCTGGATAGCCGGCCTTTCACGTCGGCGTAGAAGGCCTGCCCGGCCTTCAGGGTGGAGTGGCGGGAGAAGATCGCATCCGCCGACGCGGCGGCGAAGTCGCGGCCCTCGTCGGAGTCGCCCGCCTGGAAGATCACCGGGCGTCCCTGCGGGGAGCGTGGCACGTTGAACTGTCCGGCGATGTCGAAGAACGCGTCCTGGTGGCGGAAGGTCCCCGGTGCCGCGGTGGCCAGGAACTGGCCGGTGCCGGCGTCGGCCAGGATCTCGTCGCCGTGCCAGGAGTCCCACAACTCGTTCGCCGTGGCCAGAAACGTCCTGGCCCGCTCGTAGCGGTCGCCTTGGGCCAGGTAGCCTGCGCGACGGAAGTTCTCCCCGGTGAAGGCGTCCCAGGAGGTGACCACGTTCCACGCCGCCCGGCCGCCGGAGAGGTGGTCGAGGCTGGCGAACTGGCGGGCTACCTCGTAAGGCTCGTTGAACGTGGAGTTGATCGTGCCGGTCAGCCCGATATGCTCGGTCACCGCGGCCAGGGCAGCCAGGACCGTGAAGGTGTCAGGCCGGCCGACCACGTCGAGGTCGTAGATCAGCCCGTTCTGCTCGCGCAGCCGCAGCCCTTCGGCGAGGAACAGGAAGTCGAACTTGCCTCGCTCGGCGGTCTGGGCGAACTGGCGGAACGAGTCGAACTCGATATGGCTGCCTGCGGCGGGGTCGCTCCACACGGTCGTGTTGTTCACGCCGGGAAAGTGCGCGGCCAGGTGAATCTGCTTGGTCATGGTTCTTGTGTCCTCGACGTCGTTCAGGCGGCGGCGTAGCGGTTGGCGGGGCGGCCCAGACCGAGCAGCCCCCGGAGCGTATCGGCCTCGTAGGCGGTGCGGAACAGGCCGCGGCGCTGCAACTCCGGGACTAGCAGCTCGGTGACCTGCGTCAGGTCGTGCGGCAGCGCGCCCGGGCGCAACCGGAAGCCGGACAGCCCGGTGGCCTGCCAGTCCTGCAGCAGATCGGCCAGGCCGCCGGCCGTCCCGGCGAAGACGAGTGCGTCGCTGCGGTACTCGGCCCCGGCGCGCTCGTCGAGACGCTGCTTGCGTGCGACGGCGGCGGTCTCGGTCTCGTCGAGGAACACCACCAAGTCACCGAAGACGTGCACGGTCTGTGCGGCCCGCCCGGCGCGGGCCTGCTCGGTCCGGATCTGCATCACCATCTCGGCGGCGTGGGCCGCGTCGCGCGGGGTGACGAACCCGACGTCGGCCGAGCACGCGATCAGCTGGTACGGCACGCTGGCGTGGCCGAGGGCGGTGACAACCGGCTGGCCCTGCGGCGGCCGTGGCGTGATCGACGGCCCCTTCACCGAGAACCAGCGGCCTTCGAAGTCGATGTAGTGCAGCTTGTCCCGGTCGATGAAGCGGCCGGTGGCCACGTCACGGATTTCCGCGTCGTCCTCCCAGCTGTCCCAGAGCCGGCGCAGCACCTCCACGTAGTCGGCCGCCTCGTCGAAGTGGCCGGCGATCAGCCGCTGCACGTCCGGATCCGCCAGGCGGTCCGCCTGCAGCGGCGGGATCTCCCGGCGGCCGAAGTGGGCCGCCGTGCCGGCGCGGGCGCCGACCTGAACCCGGATCCCGGCCCGGCCGCCGCTCACGTAGTCCAGGGTGGCGATGGCCTTGGACAGGTGGAACGGCTCGGTGTGGGTGGTGATCGCGGTCGGCACGAACCCGATGTGCCGGGTGGCGGGCGCGACCCGGGCCGCGATCAGCACCGCGTCCAGGCGGCCTCGGACTCGGTCGGTGCGCGAGTCGGCCCGGAAGTGGTCGTCGGACTGCAGGTCCAGCCCGTCCTCGATGGTGAGGAAGTCCAGCAGGCCGCGCTCGGCCTGGCGAGCCAGCTCGATCCAGTAGCCGGCGGTGAACAACCCCTGCGGCTGGGCGTCGGCCTCCCGCCACGCGCCGGGATGCCAGCCAGCGCCATCGAGGGCAACCGCCAGGTGCAAGGGGGCCTGGCCCGCCGGGGCGCTCGTCACGGATCAGCACGTCCTTTCCGATCGGGGGCAACTGGTATAACGGAATGGCTTTGACCAGTATTTCGCTAGACATGGTGGCCTATGTCGGCAGGGTTGGCTTGTGACGCCAGCGGAGCGTCGCCGGTGAGCCGCACGCGATTCCACCGGTTCCTGCCCACCGGCGCCCGGGCGCTAGCGTCCGGCGGCGTTGCTAGGAGGTACCAAAATCCTATTTACATATCGACACGATAGGATTTTAGGGTAATGACAGCCGTTGAACAGTCGTCTGCCGAGGTCACCGCCTCCGTGTTCCGGCACGCGATGAGCCACTTCGCCACCGGCGTGACGGTAGTGACGTCGATAGGCGATGACGGCGAACCCGTCGGCACCACCGCCAGCGCGGTCACCTCGCTATCACTGGATCCGCCACTCGTCCTGGTCTGCTTTGACCGCGAGAGCCTGACGCTACAGGCGATCCGCGCCCACGGCGCGTTCGGGGTCAACGTGCTCGCGGCATCCCAGCAGCACCTTTCGGCCCACTTCGCCCGTCGGGGCCTGGCCGCGGCCTGGGACGACGTTCGGCACCGGCCAGGCCCGACCGGCAGCCCGCGTCTGGATGGTGTCCTGGCCGCGCTGGAGTGCACAGTCGAGAACAGGCTTCCGGGTGGTGATCACGAGATCGTGGTCGGCCGCGTGCAGGACGCCGAGATAAGTGATGACGGCATCGGCCCACTGCTGTACTGGCGCGGATCCTATCTGCCACTGGGCGGGGCATGAGCGCCTGACCAAGGATGTTCCCTCCGCTGCGCTGGGACTGACCGGGTGCGGGTAGCCGGTCACCGGGGCCGAGCACCATCTGCGTTAGGCATGCCGACCCCGTCATCAGCGCCAGCCTGGACAATGCCCTGTGTGGCGCTCCAGCTGGCCAGCAGGTTGAGCGCATCCGCGTCCCGGCTGCCGGGTGCGGCACCGCACGCGATGAGAAACAGGCCCTCGTCGGCGGCGATCTCCATGGTCTCGTAGGTGAACGTCATCTGCCCGACGAGCAGGTGATTCGGGCGCAGGGCGCGGGAGATGGCGTCTAGGACCGTATCGGTGGCGCTGGAGCGCCGGGCGTTTGGTCCGGCCGCTTGCCAACGCGATAGCAACCACCTATCATTGTGATATCAGATTTTGACAGTAAGGCAGAGGTGCCGCCACGGGGGCGGAACGCGGACAGGGAGACGGTCATGTACCTACCGGACAGCGGCCGGGACATCGGGAGCCTGGACGACGCCGGCCTCACCCGGCTGCGGCGCGACAACATCGGCTTCGTGTTCCGGCCCGCAGGGCCGCCGGGGGCTGGACGTGCTCGCCGCCATCGCATCGCAATAACAGGACAGACATCTCCGGACAAGAAAGGAAGATGTCATCATGATGACGCGCGGACGGGAGAAGATCATGAACTCTGAAAGTGCGCCCGACGCCTCGTCGGCCGCCGGGCTGCCCCGGTACCAGCCGGCAACCGGCGGGCCCGCTGTCGCGGTGCGCGGCCTGCGGAAGAAGTTCGGTGACAAGGAAGCGGTAGCCGGCATTGACCTGGAGATCGCGGCGGGTTCCCTCGCTGGGCTCGTCGGGCCGAACGGAGCCGGGAAGACAACATCGCTGTCGATGATGACCGGGTTGCTGCGGCCAGACGACGGGCAGGTCCTAGTCAACGGGCTGGATGTATGGGCGGACCCGCCCGCGGCCAAGGCGATCATGGGCGTTGTTCCCGCCGAGGTCAGGCTGTTCGAACGGCTGAGCGGCGAGGAATTGTTGGAGTACTCGGGGCGACTGCGCGGCCTGCCGGCCGCCGAGGCGCGGTCGCGTGCCGCGCAGCTACTGGACGTGCTGGACCTGACAGAAGACGCCAACCGGCTGGTTGCCGATTACTCCACCGGCATGCGGAAGAAGGCTGCGCTTGGCTGCGCGCTGATCCACAATCCGTCAATGCTGTTCCTGGACGAGCCGCTGGAGGGCGTTGACCCGGTGTCCGCAGACGTGATCCGCCGGCTGCTGACACGGTTTGTCGCGTCTGGCTCGACGGTGCTGTTCTCCAGTCATGTCATGGAACTGGTCGAGCAGGTCTGCGATCACGTATCCATCATCGACAAGGGCAAGATCGTGCTGAGCGGGACCACGGACCAGGTGCGCGGTGGCAAGACGCTGCAGCGCGCGTTCATCGACCTGGTCGGCCCCCGGGCGCACGACGAGGAGGTGCTGTCATGGCTCGGCTCCTCGTCCAGCTGAAACTGCGCCTGCTGCTAAACGCGCTGCGCTCATCCAGGGCCGCTAAGGTCTCGTTCATCATCAGCACGATATTCGCCGTACTGCTGGCGGTCGGCACGTTCCTCGTCCTGGCTTCGTACCGCGGCAAGAGCACGTCCGTGGACCTGACCTCGGTCATCTTCACCGTGTTCGCGTTCGGCTGGCTGATAGCGCCGATCATGGTCTTCGGCGTGGACGGCACGCTGGACCCGTCGACGCTAGCCCTCTACCCGGTGCGCACCCGCAAGCTCATCACCGGGCTGCTGGCGGCTTCGGCTACCGGTGCCTGGCCACTGGCCAACGTGATCGGCCTGCTCGGCGTCACCGTCGGACTAGCCAGCGGCGCGCTCGGCCTGATCGTCGCAGTGATCGCGGTGGGGTTGCAGGTGCTGTTCTGCATCGCCCTATCCCGGTTCGTGACGACCTCCCTGGCCAGCCTGTTGCGCTCGCGTCGCGGCCGGGACCTCGCCGCGTTCATGATCATCCCGCTGGTTGCGCTTTACGAGTTCTTCACCCAGGTGGTGCCCAAGGCCGCCGCCGAGGGCAAGATCACTGCGGCGAGCTTCACCGGCTTCGACTCATGGATGCGCTGGCTGCCGCCAGGCCTGGCCGCGCACGCGATCCAGGATGCATCGGATGGGCGTCCCGGCGTGGCGTTCGCCCGTCTGGGGGCGCTGGCCGCCGTCATCGTCGTGCTCGGCTGGCTGTGGGTCAGGTCGCTGAGCCGGGCTCTGGTGACCGCCGACACGACGACCCAGGCAGCGCGGGTCCGCGGCGCCAAGCTGCCGCTGGCCGGCCTCGGCGTGCGCGGCGCCGTTGCCGCGCGGTTCTGGCTCTACCAGCGCCGCGATCCGACCTCGCTCGTTTACTGGGCACTGGTCGCGGTCATCACGGCCGCGGTGTCGGCTAGTTCCCTCCTCGGCCACAACCGTCATCCGGCGGTCATCCTGGCAAGCGCGGTGGTCGGTGCCGCGTTTGTCGGGGTCTTCCACGCCAACTCGGCCGGGCTGACGGGACCGCCGTTCTACCTCGAGGCAACGGCGCTGAGCCGCAGTCGCGATCTGCGTGCCTACTTCTCCGGCCAGAATCTCGCGCTCTGCGTGATCGGGGCACCGCTGGTCGTCGCGGTCTGCTTCGGGCTGGCCGCCGCGGCCGGCCGACTGGGATTCGGAATCGAGGCGGCACCGATTGTGCTGGCCGGGCTCGGCGCGGCCCTGGGGCTGAGCAACCTGTTCACCGTGGGGCTGCCATACCCGATGTCCAAGCGAGCGGGCAGCCCGCTGCTGGTGGCCGCCCAGGGATACGGCGCCTACCGGTTCGGCGGCGTCATCGGTACTCTCGCGGGCACCGCGGTGGCGGCCACCCCCGTGATCATCGCAGTGGTGCAGACCTCGACCGATTCGGACGCCATCCGGATCGGGGTTATGTGGCCGTGCGCGGCAGTGTACGGTTTCGCGCTCGCGCTGGCCGGCGTGCGGCTAGCGGCCGGGGCGGCCGCTGGCAAGATGCCGGAGCTGTGCCAGGTCGCGGTGCGCAGCGTCATGACCTGAGTCAGGCGTCGGCGTCACTGTCGGGGCCCGGCCGCAGGCACAGCCATTGCGCGTAGGACCTGGATTCATCCGGGCCGGGTTCCAGGTCACCGGGCAGGGCGTGGGCGAACACAAGCGCGGCGGTGGCCTCGAGTGCGCTGCGGAGCTGGCCGGCCGGGCCGGTCGCCTCGAATCCCAGGGTCCACCAGTCCTGGCCGCGCGTGCGGACCTCGGTGAGTTCCACCTCGCACTGCGGCTCACCGGCCAGCCCCGGGGCGGGCGCCGGGATCGGCCCGCTGGCCAGTGAGAACCGGGTGATGCGCCGCCTCTTGCGTACCGGCCGCCAGCCGGCCGGGTCACCGCTGTGCGGACGGGGCAGGCTGAACGGAAAGGACCACTTCTGCCAGGCCTCCAGGCGGCCGCGGGCGCGTCCGGCCACCTCGAGCATTCCCGGGCTCCCGCGGTACACCTTCATCTCTAGTGCCCCGCCCCCCCGGACCTTCACCGACAGCCCGCGCAACTGCGGATCCAGGAGGTAGGTGTCCTCGCGGGACTCCACCCGGGCCGGGAACCGCCCGAACCATCCGGCCACCGCGGTTTCCAGCTGGCCCGGGAAGATCCAGCGCACCTCCAGGCTGCGGACTGCCCCGGTGACCGGGCTGTGAGGCGGTTCAGCCGTCATCGTCACGTGCTCCTGCCCCGCCCGGCGCGATCTGCGAGAGGCGGCGGTAATGGGGCCGGGCCCGCCGCCGGGGGCGGTCAGCGCACCGGAGGGCAGCAGCGGCGCAATGGCGACTCCAGCGCTTCGCGTGGACGGCCAGGTCCGTGAGCAGATCGGTGATGATCGAGCCCTGCGGCTGGCCGGCCGGGGCGAGAAGAGGAGCTGGCATTAATCCTCCGGTGAGGACGGCCGGCCGCACGTGAGCCGGGGTGAGGCTATTTCAGGATGTTGACGGCGCGGGCGACCACCAGGAGCGCGACCAGCAGCGAGATCACGTCCTCGGCCATCATCATGAGCTTGGCCCAGGGCCTGATCGCCGAGACGTCCGTCGGGCTGAATGCCATCGCGGTGGTGAACGACAGGGACAGGTAGTCGATGAACTTGGGGTACCAGTCGGCCCCGGCGTACTGCGGGCTCGTCATCTCCGGGAAGACGAAGGCGGGCTGGCCGCCCGTTCCGCGCGCGCGGGCCGCCGCGCCGTCACGGTCAAGGTTCCAGTACCACAGCCCGAAGGCGATGACATTGGTGAGCCACACGGCGCCGCCGCTGGCCAGCAGCACGTTGGCATCATTGGTGAACTTGGCCTGGCCGATGGTGATGGCGGCTACCAGGCGTACCACGGCAGCCGCATTCACTACGGAGATCACGCCGATCAGCGTGTTCGTCATGACCCGCAGCCAGGTGGAGTCGCGGTCGATGCGGCCTGGGTCGCCGACGATCAGCGCGGCGAGCAGCACGACCAGGACCAGGGGGAGGACCCAGCGGGCGTCTCCGGCCCTGAGCTGAGCCGGCAGGATCGCGCGCAGCGCCCCGGCGGCCAGCACGGCCAGCGCCATCGGCCAGCGCGGCTCGCCGACCCTGGGCGGCCGGGAAGGGTGAGGGCTGGCCAGCGCGGGCGGGCTAGGCACCGGGTGATCCGGCGGGCAGGTAGATGTTCGCGCCTGCCGGCCAGACGCCAGGCAGCGGGGACATCGCGGTATCACCTGGTCTCGCCCGGTGTGTGTTCAGCCATGCCCGCAGCCTCCCGGGCACCGGCTGCGGCGGGCGCAAGGGGCGCATACAGCTCCCGTCTGGGACAGCTGGCGGGGATAGCATCTGCATCACCTAGTCCTCTGAGGTGGCGAGCTTGGCTCGGGTAACCGTCGCGGCGACGGCTGCCGCAAGCGCCCGGCCCAGAGGAAGCGGCGAGGCCGACGGCGGCTCACGGCCGGAGCCGCGCCGCTCTGGCCATCCAGGCCGGCGGCGTGCGGCCCTATCTGGCGCCGCCGGCGCATAGGACAGGCTCTGCTCCCGGGCCCGTCCTAGCCGCCGGCGGGAGGGGCTTGCCCGGCCTGAGGGCCGGTTCGCCCGGCCGCGATGACGGTATCGACCTCGCGGAGGAAGTTAATCACTGCCATCGCGAGGAACCCGGCACCGATCAGCGCCAGGATGTCCGCCTCGGGCCGTCCGGTCCTGCGGGCGATCAGCCGGGCGACCGGCCGGGCGGCGGTCCTGGTCCAGCCGGTCAGTCCCGCCTGGCCCATCGCCACGAAGTTCCATTTCGCCACCTGACGCGCTCCTTCCCGCTGTCGCCTGGCCACGGGACTGCCGCGGGCAGCATGGTTGTAGCTCGGCCTGCTTGATGGCCGACGCGGCGCGGCGGCGGCTGTGATCTCACAGGCCCTGCTCGGCGGTGATCCGTCCTGATGTGACAGCGTCGACAAGAGCCTGGTGGTCGCGTTCGTTCTGGTCGGCGTAGGCGGCGGCGAACCGGGTGATCGCCTGGTCGAACACGTCGGCGCTGCCCAGGTAGGCGGCTATCGCGATCCGGTCCCCGGACCGGGCGTGCGCCCGCGCCAGCGCCCACCCGCAGATCTCCCCGTAGACCCGCAGGCCGCGCGGCAGCAGGGCCTCGACGACGATGGAGTATTTCCAGTCCCGCAGCTGGCGGACGTAAAAGTCGCGCTGCTGGCCGTCCAGCCCGGCCTCGATCCGCTGCCAGCCCAGGAAGATATCGCTGGATGCCTGCATCAGCCGCTGGCCCGCGACCACCCGCTGGCCCATGTTGGTGTACTTGCTGGCGCCGACGAATTCGGCCAGCACCGACTTGTCTGCCTCCTTGATCTGCAGGAACAGCGGATCAGACTCGTCCCGGCCGAGCATCAGCACGACCCAGCAGCGGGTACCGACGCTGCCGACCCCGACGACCTTGCGGGCCATATCGGCGAACTCGTACTGCTCGAGCAGGTACCGCCGGTCGGTTTCCAGCGTCCGCCGGTACTTGCCGAGCAGGTCCTTGATCTGCGCTTCGAAGGTCTCCTGGTCCATCTGCCTGGGCAGCAGGTCCGTGACCGGGGTCAGCAGCGGCGGGTCGGCGATGATCCGCGGCCGACCGCTGACTACCTGGCACAGCTTGGCCACTTCCTGCATGCTGTCCCGGGTCCGCGCCTTGGCCATGCCCTTGTCCACCATCTTGCGCTGCCGCTTCTCCAACTGCGAGTTAAACTGCGCCCGCAGCTGGTCCAGGTCCGCGTGCGCGTACCAGAGGTCCAGGTTGGTCATCGCGGCGAAGTCCCGCATCGCCCGGCGGTAGCTGGCCACGGTGGCCGTGACGATCTCGCGGCGCTCCTTGCCCGCGAACCCGTTGCCGCGCCCGGCGACCTCCATGCTGGCGGCCAGCCGCTTGACATCCCATTCCCACGGGCCGGGCAGGGTCTCATCGAAGTCGTTGACGTCGAAGACCAGCCGCCGCTCGGGGGAGCCGAAGATGCCGAAGTTCGACAGGTGCGCATCCCCGCAGGCCTGCACCGCCAGCCCGGACACCGGAGTATGGGAAAGGTCGCTGGCCATCGGCAGCGCCGCGCCGCGGTAGTAGGTGAACGGGGAGACCATCATCCGGCCCCGCCGGATCGGCACCAGCTCCGGCACCCGGGTTGCCGCCTGCTCCTCCAGCTGGGCCACCGGGTCGGGCCGGTCCGGCGGCGGGTCGAACACCGCATGGCTGTCCCGCGGCACCGCCGCCCGCGCTTCCTTACCTCGGGCTGCGCGCTCGGCCGGGGTGAGTAGCCCCACCCCGGGATCGAGCTGGTACCGCAGCGCCTGCCGGGGCTGAGCCCCGGCCGTCAGCACACTCATCATCTGGCTCCTCTCTCCGCTGCCCGGCGCACCGGCCAGCTACTATGTTCGCTAGCATTTGCCTGCTGCGGCGCTTGCAGAGCGCTTGCCGAGCTTTTCAGCGGGTCAGCTAACTTCCGCGGCAGCCGCGGTGCGCGTGCCCGGCCGGCGGGCGGCTCGGGGGTTACATCTCGTTGACTGCTTGCTGCAGGGCCTTGTCGATGTCCTTGGGGTCCACGCCGAGCTCCTGGGCTGTCTGCTTCTCCGCCCTGGTCACCGAGTTCTTGATCGCGTCCTCGACCTTGCTCTCGCCGACGATGACGAGCCCGGCCTGGCCCGGGTTGATGAAGTCGCCCAGCTGCTTGGCCTGCGAGCGGGACATTCCCTTGGACAGGTGCCCGGTGACCCCGCCGGCCACGCCGCCGAGCGCGGCCGCGCCCAGCACCGCGGGCGGGAAGATGACCCCGATCGCCGCCCCGGCCGCGACGCCCCACCAGGCACCGTGGCGGGTGGCCGTCTCGTCCTTGTTCTCATGGACCTTGCCGCTGGCGTCCTTGGTGACCACGGCCGCATCGTAGGAACCCACCAGGCCCGCCGCGTGAGCGTCCTTGACGACCTGGTAGTCCTCCCGTGCTGCCGCCTCATCGGGATACGTTGCCACCAAGATGAACGTGCTATCGGACCCGGACACGCGACCTCCTCCAGTTCCGCCGGCATCTCTTGCCAGGCGGTTCAGCCGATCCGCCGCAGCCGTTACCCGGCCGCGGCATCACCGTCTCAGGCTCACACCCCGGCAGGGGACCCGGCATCCCCTGCCAGCCGAATTCCCCTAGGGGAGAAGCCGCGCCCAGCACAGACCGGGCCTGAACGCCCGTCCCGGCGGCTCACCTGCCGCATGGCATGACCGCTGCCGCATGGCATGACCGCTGCCGCCCGGCATCCCCGCTGCCGAACCGGCCGGCCAGGCGCGAGCTGCCCGGCCGCCGGCAGCCCACGGCGAACGGGGTGCGGCCGCCGGTCCCGCGATCAGCCCTGCGTCAGGTCCGCCAGGTATGCGGCGATCGCCGGCTGCCGGCGCCGGATCAGCCACATGTCGGCGCGGCGTCCGAGCACCCAGACCACGACCGCGACTCCGCAGGTCAGCGCGACGCACGCGGCAAACATGCCGCCCGATAGCGGGTGGCCGGGGCCGGACAGTGCCAGGCCGAACGGCTTGCCCTCGGCATCGACGAAGCTGATCACGTGGTTGCTGGCGCTATGGGTGAGCACGAGCAGGATGACGGCTGGGACGGTCATCAGCAGGCACAGGGCGGGCACAAGGGCGTAGGGGACGGCCGCGAGGATCAGCCAGCGGACGATCATCCGGCGCAGCGGGACGCGGTGGTCCCAGCGGTAATGCAGCGGCAGCGGGTGGTAGGGCCAGCGGATGCCGACCAGCGCAGCCACTGGCAGGCAGGCGACGGGGACGACGCAGATCGCGATGATCTCGGCGCCGATGAGCGGCGCGTTGTGGTGCTCCAGCCCGACAACGAGGGCCAGGACCGCGCACAGCGGGGCCACGAAGACCCAGAGCACCGCGGTCTTGGCCAGTAGCAGCCGGCTGATCATGGTGCCGTTGCCCAGGGCCGCCAGGACACGGATCCGGTCCGGGGCGAGCACGTTCGTCGCCGGGACGTCGGCGTACATCCAGCTGGACAGGACGACGGGAAAGGCGAGCGTGCTCTGCAGCGTGAACAGCCAGCCTCGCGGCAGCAGGAACCACGCGCCGGCCATGAGCAGCCCGTTGACCGCGACCACGATGGGCACCTGGTAGGGCGGGCTGAACGCCTGTCCCATCTCGGCGCCGACTGCGGCCCGGAAGGTGTCGGGCATGACCGCGCCGTGGTCCCGCTCACGCTCCCTGAACTGTGCCAGCGACGTCCGTGCTTTCCCGCCACGCGTCGGCGTCACGCGGGCTGGCGTCCCTGCCATAGCCACCTCCGAGCCATCCCCCACTGCCGCTCGCTGACATACGGTCCCCACCGGTACCACTCGCCGCCCTGCTGCAGCCCGTCCTTCAGCCGCCCGAACCCGGCCACCCGATCCCGTTCAGCACCCACCGCAATTCCCTCCGTCCCCTTTGCCTGGCTGTGCGGCCCTCTCTTCCTCGGGCTCGCACTAACCCCACCGTTCCGCGGCCGCCGGCGGCCTGTCATCCCCTGCCCGTCGTTTTCACCTAGGGGAAACGACCGCAGAGCGGGCGATCCGCTCGGGCGTCCTTTGTCACCGGGCTCCGCCGTCGCCGGGATGCACCGGCGTGAGCGTCGTCGGGGGCGCTGAGGGCAATGGCCTTGCTTTAGGTGGCCTGCCAGGGGTTGAGCAGGTGGAACTCGATTTTCCGCACGACGCTGGTGACGCTGGGCTCGTCTGGTTTCCGGGCGGGGAAGTCGCCGGCTTTCTTTGATTTCCGGGGGCTGTTGCGGTCGGGCCGGTCCCGGACGCGGAATCCGGGCATGAGGATCTTCAGCAGGAACGTGGCGACGGCGAGTTCCAACTGGTCAGGGGGAAAAAGCCGCCACGGAGTCCTTCGCGGCGGCCAGGGCGTGAGGGAAGCTGATCTGTGCCGGCGGGACGCCGGCCGCGTTCACCGCGATCCCGACGATCCTGCATACCGCCTGGTAGACCGCGAAAAGCGCCCACATTTCCTGCATCACCCCGGCGGGGTCCTTCGACCGCAGGACGGGCTGGCCCTCGCCCATATCGGTCTTGTGATGGCCGATGACGGTCTCGCAGCCCCACCGCTCCGGGTAGCAGCACGCCAGGTCCAGCGCCGGGTACTCCTCCACATCGAGCAGGTCGGTGACCAGGGCGAACACTTCCGAGTTCTCCTCCTCACCACCGTTCACGGGCGCAGTATGCACGGTGTACTCGATGACGCGGACCGTGATCACCGGGCCGTCGCTCTTCCGCGGCGGCCTCAGCTCCGTGAGATAGGTGCCGTCGGCCAGGACTTTCACCGGCTTCAGCGCGAAGCCGGCGGACGCGCGCCACAGGATGTGCGCGCCCGCCGCGAGGAAGTCGCGGGCCAGGGACCAGGACAAGAACTTCCGGTCCGCGAGCACCAGCATCCCCGGCCCGAAGCACCCCTGTCTCAGCAGGTCACGGGCCAGCGGCTGCTCCGCGGTCCGGTACCCGCCCAGTGCCGCCCCCAGCAGGCTCCCCGTCCCCGACTCCGCTGCTACCACCCACCTGACCTGCGGGAACGCCCCGTCCCTCGACTGGTTCGACGGGCGGCCGAAGAACTCGCCGTTCGGCTTCTCGTCCGGCACGTCCGTCACGGACCCGTCCATCGAGACGATGCGCAGCCCGCAGCAGAACACCCCCGGCGCGCCGTCCGCCCCTAGCGGGCCTGCGACCTGCTCAAACAGGTAACGGTGAACTCCCGGCCCGAGCTTGGCGCGGCCCCGCGACAGCGAGGAGACATTCGGCAGCCACCACTCCCGTCCCTGCCCGGCATCCACCCGCATCCCCGTCGCCGGACGGCCCTCCAGCAGGTCAGCGCCCAGCCGCCGGGAATACAGGCCGTCGGCCAGCTTCAGCATCACCTGCCCGTACCCGCAGTTCCTCCCCCGGAACAGCCACAGGGCCAGCACGAAATACACCACCAGCCGCGCCGGCAGCAGCCGCCGCCGCTGCTCCCGCGCCCCCGCCGAATCCACCGCCTCATCCACCAGCTCAGGCGTGAAAACCCTGGTCAGGACACCGATCGAGATCCGGTCCGGCAGCCACCCGACCGGCGACAACCCCTCAGAACCATCATGAGCCACAAAACGGTTACGATATCACGTCAAGCCTTAAAGCAGGGCCATTGGGCGCTGAGGGCCCGGAAGCTGGCAGCGGTTCGCGGGTCAGTTCCCTGGCTTGAAGCCAGGTTCGCGGACGCCGTATGCCTGTGAGGCTCGTCGCGCGCGTTTCCGGGCCTGCGAGCAGACCAGAGGTCATGGGCGGTACCGGCGGTCATTCCGTCCGGTGCTCCCGCGTCCCCGCCTCGGTGAAGCCTTCCCACCACGCCGGATCCGGACGGTACGGCGCTGCCGGCCGGCCGGTGGCATCTGTGTCCACCCGGTAGACCAGGCCGGCGGCCAGATCGGAGCGGCGCTGCTCGTCGGTCCAGCCCTCTGTCGCTGTCGTGACGAAGAGCCGGTGCAGGCCGGGGCCGCCGAAGGCACAGCACGTGCACTCCCGGGCCGGGATGGGGTACACCTCGCGTAGCGAGCCGTCGGGTGCGTAGCGGTTGACCCGCCCGCCGCCGTAGATCGCCACCCAGAGGTCACCGGCAGCGTCCACCGTCATCCCGTCTGGTGCTCCGATGTCTTCGGGCACGGTGACCAGGACTCGCCCAGCGGAGATAGTGCCGCGATCACCGTCGAACGTGAACGCGTGGACCACCCGCGGGCCGCTGTCCACGAGGTACATTGTCCGGCCGTCGGGGCTCCAGCCGATTCCGTTGGAGATCGTCAGGTCCTCGAGCACCACCTCGGGCCGCCCTGTCCGGTCCAGCCGGTAGAGCGCGCCCCCGCCCGTGTGGTGGTCGTCGGCCAGGGTCCCGCCCCAGAACCTGCCCTGGGGATCGCAGGCGCCGTCGTTCATGCGGGTCCCGGCCGGTGCCACCTGGGCGATGGTGCGCTGGGTGCCGTCGAGCGCGAGGTGGACGAAGCCGCGCCCGGCCCCGAGTACCCAGCCGTCGTCCCCCTGGATGGGAGCGATCATCCCGACCGTTCCAGGCAGCTGGTAGACCCCGACGCGCTCGATCAAGCCGTCGTTGCGGGGCAGGCCCCGGGCGACCCGTCCGGCCAGGATGTCGACTGCCAGCAGCTCGCTGCGGCGGCCGTCCCACCGGATGCCCTCACCGAGCTGGGTCTGCTCGGTATTGCAGGCGACGGCCTGGCCGTCTCGCTGGGGCACCTTTGCCATGTCAGCCTCCGAAGTCGACGACGACCTTGATGTCGTCTGGCCCGCGTTGCAGGGCGTCGGCGACGTTCTGGGGCGGTACCCGGCGAGAGATCAGCCGGGCCAGCCAGGCCCGGTCGGCCCGGGCCAGCTCCTCGGCGGCCCGGTAGAAGTGCCGCCGGTTGGCGTTGACTGAGCCGAGGACCACGTTGTTCTGCAGGACGACATCTTTGGCCACGTCGGCCGGAGACAGCCCGCTCGGCGCTCCTCCGCTGCCCACTCCGGTGAGACAGACCACCCCGCCAGCGCCGACGTGACGGATCGAGTCGATGATCACCGACCCGACCCCGGTGCACTCGATCACCACATCGGGTTCCAGGCCCAGGGCGTCAATGGCCCCGGCATGGTAGGTGGCGCCGAGGTCGTCGACGAGCTGAGGTTTGGCGCCCTCGGTGACCTGGTCCAGGACGTGGACGTCGAGCCCGTGCTGGACGCCTATCAGGGCGGCGAGCATGCCGATCGGGCCGGCGCCGGTGACCAGCGCGTGCCGGGGCTCCCAGAAGGCCCGCGCTCGCATGGCCGCGACCAGTTCCCAGGCCTTGGCCACCACGGTGGCCAGCTCGAGCAGCACTCCGAGGATGCCGAGGGAGGGGTCGAGCTTGGTGAAGTACCCGGGTTCGATCCGCCAGCGTTCGGACATGAACCCGTCGATCTGCTTGATGCCCCGCTCGGTGTACTGCCCGTTGCGGCACATGTCCCACTCACCGACGGCGCAGTTGGGGCAGGGTACCGGGTCGGGGCGCCGGACGATCCCGACGATGAGGTCGCCGGCCTGCAGGCCGCTGCCCGGCCCGGGATCCACGACCCGGCCGAGTGACTCGTGGCCGAGGATGAGCCGGTCCCGCCCGGGGGGCGCCCAGCCGTAGGCGCCCGAGGTGATCTCGACGTCGGTTCCGCAGATGCCGGCGGCCACCGCCTGGACCAGGATCGAGCCGGTGCTCTGGTCCGGTTCGGGGACCTCCTCGAAGCGGACCGACCCCGCAACCCCCGGCTGCACCGTGACGGCCTTCATGACTGCTCCCCAGATAGCCTTTTCCGCTGGCCCGCAGACGTGATCGCAATGACCGGGAGTTGAGCTCTCGGTCGCGGGAAAGCCGGCGCTGCCCCTCGCCCGGCGGGACGATCGGCCCGCAGCCGCGCACATGACGGGCAGAGCTCGCGGTCCAGAAGGGCCGCCATGTGATCCGGCAGGCGGCCGCGGATGAATTCCCGGTGCGCAGGCGTCTGCGTCGGCGCGCCGCATTCGCTGCAGGTCAGCAGCGGCTGCTCGCACACGGTGGTCCCCGTGATGATCGTGCGGCGCACGAGGCCCGGCGTGCCGCCGCCGGCGGACAGGCCGACCTCATCCGCGATCCGGATCGCGCCGGTCGGGCATACCTGGCTGCAGGCGCCGCAGCCGATGCACAGCTCGGCTGGGCGGGTGAAATCGAAGTAAGCGAGCCGACCGGCGTCGGTGTCTGCCATGCGCAGCGCGTCGACGCCCATCTCGCTGCAGGCTGCCATGCACAGGCCGCAGCCGATGCAGACGTCGCAGCGCAGGCAGCGGCGCGCCTCGTCGTGGGCCATCGCGTCGGTCAGGCCCTCCTCGATCTGGACGTAGTTGCCGAGGCCGACAACTTCTTCGACGGTCCGTTCGGGCATCACGGCACGAGGAAGATGCGTGCGCTCATCCGCCGCGACGTGCAGGGGAAGCACGTCGGCTCGGCGCACCGCCGTGCCGGCGGCGTTGTCCATGGGCTGCCCGCGCAGCCAGGCATCGATCGCGTTCGCGGCGATCTTCCCGGAGCGGATGGCCTCCACGACCGTCCGCGGGCCGTGCTCGACGTCGCCCCCGGCGTAGACGCCTGGCACCTTGGTCATCAGGGTCTTCGGGTCGGTGAGGATGAAGCCGTGGGTGGTCTGGACCGCGCTGCCGTCGAGGATCGTCAGGTCGGTGCCCTGACCGGTGGCGAGGATCACGTGGTCGCCCTCGAGCGTCAGCAGGCGGGCGGTGTCGAACTTCGGATCGAACTTCCCGGTCTCGTCGTGGACCTGCTCGCAGAACTGGAAGGTGGTCTCGCCGTCCGCCCCGATCCGGACCGGGCCCCAGCCGGGGTGCAGCTGCACGCCTTCCCCGACGGCGTTCTCCATCTCGTGGGCGCTGGCCGGCATCTCGCGGCGTGTCTCAAGGGAGACCATGTCGACGTGGGTGGCGCCTTGGCGCAGAGCGGTCAGGGCGACGTCGATCGCGACGTTGCCGCCGCCGACGACGATCACCCGCGGCCCCACCCGGACCGGCTCGCCGCAGCGCACGTCCCGCAGGAAATCGATGCCCCCGAGCACGAAGGACTGATGGACACCGTCGATCGGGATCGGGCGCGAGCGCTGGGTGCCCAGGCCGAGGAACACGGCGTCGTAGTCCTTGCGGAAGGCATCCAGGCTGCCGACCTCGGCGCTGGTGCGGATCGTGATCCCGAGCGCCCGGATCTGGTCGAGTTCCTGGTCCAGGAGGTCGGGCGGCAGCCGGTAGGCCGGAATGCCGTAGCGCAGCATTCCGCCGGCGTTCTCCTGCTCCTCCAGGATCTCGACCTGGTGACCGAAGGTGCGCAGGTAGTAGGCGGCGGTGAGACCGGCTGGACCGGAGCCGGCGATGCCGATCCGCTTGCCGCTGTCCGGCGCGATCTGGGGTTCGGGGTAGCCGCCGTCGGCGAGGCAGTGCTCGGCCGCCTTGGCCTTCATCGGCCGGATGAACACGGCGCCGTTGCTGCCGCCGCGAAGGCAGGCCGATTCGCACGGCGCGGGGCAGACCAGGCCGCAGGTCAGCGGCAGCGGGTTGTCACGCCTGATGACCTCGATCGCCGCCCGGTAGTCGCCATGGCCGATGTGAGCGATGAAGCTCGGGATGTCGATGTTGGCCGGGCACGTGCCGTGGCACGGCGCGGCCTGGTGCTCGAAGCACAGCCCCTCCGGGCAGGACTCGCGCCGGGCGTGCTGCTCCCACTGCTCGCGGTAGTAGCGCAGCGAGCTGCCCAGCGGCCAGGCGGCCGCCAGCCCCTGCACGCCCAGCTCGAGCGCGACTTCGTCGAGGGCCCGGAGATGGGCGGCGTCCCCGCGGCCGAGCGTCAGCTCGGCCACCAGGCGGCCGGCCCGGGCGAGCAGGGGGCGCACCGGATCGCCTTCGGCGTTGTCGGCGAGCTGCCAATGCCGGTAGAGCGCGCGGCGCGTCTGGCGCACAAGGCACGCGCCCTCGGCCATCACCATCAGCGTGGACGGCACGGGCACGACGCCGGCGGAGGCGAGCGACAGCGGCCGACACGATACGCCGGCCGCGGACAGCGGCAGGAAGCCGCCCAGGCCGTCGTCGAAGACGAGCACCGGGTCCTGGCCTGCCACCTCAACGCCACCGCCCCAGGCGTCGATCTGCGGCCGCAGGCTCTGTGACTGGGCGAGCTCGACCAGGCCGCGCTGCTTGATGCCGCGCCGCAGCGTCAGCAACGACGCCTCCAGGCCCGGCGCGCCGGCGAACAGCAGGGCGATCCGGCACCAGGTCTCAGGGGTGTGGATGAGCCGTGCGGCGTCGCCGGGCGGCCCCTCCGCCCACGGGCCGGGGTGGCTGTCGCGCTGCACCTGCAGCTGCATGCGGGGCGTGGTGATGTGGGCGAGCGTACGGATCGCGTCGACGGCGTTCAGGAGAGCGGCTTCGTGACCGTTCAGCTCGGCCGGCAGGCGCAGCTGGACCTCGCGGCTGCCGCGCAGGCCAGCGGCGATCAGCACCCCCTCGGCCAGCAGCTGCGGAGCGCCATCGAGGACCGCGGCTGTGCCGCGGGCGCGCACATCAAGGCCGGTGGCATCGATCACCAGCACCGTGGGGCCGACGCCGCGCAGAAACCGGCGCCAGGCCAGCGAGATCGGTTCGCCCGCACCGCTGCTCTCCGCGAGGCCCGAGTCCTGCACGCGCTGCAACCGCTGCAAGGGCGTCAGTTCCCGCGCCTGGGCCAGGCCCGGCAACGCGCCGGCCAGCGTGACCGCCGGCGGCACAGGACCGGCCAGGGCGGCGGCGTCCTGGTCAAGCCAGCCCGGCAGCGTCTGGATCGCGCTCATGGCGAGGTGTCCTGGCCGCCCGGCGGCTCGGCGAGGATGTGACGGGCGTAGCGCTCGCGGCGCGGGTCCGGCACCTCGTTGGCCTCGCCGAAGGACAGGCAGCCGGTCACGCACTTGGTGACGCAGGCGGGCTGCAGCCCAGCGTCGATCCGGTCCATGCAGTAATCGCACTTGACCACCTTGTTCGTGGCGGGGTCCCACTGCGGAGTGCCCCACGGACAGGCCGCGATACAGCTCTTGCAGCCGATGCACAGGCTGTCCTCCACGAACACGATGCCGTCCTTCTCACGCTTTTGCATCGCGCCGGTCGGGCACGCCCGGACACACCACGGGTCCTCGCAGTGGAAGCACGGCATGAACACGAAGCGGGTCCGGGGCAGTCCGCCGGCCTCGACCGGTTCCAGCGCGATAACCCGGCACGGATCGGGACCGGGACCAAGCTGCTTGTTGGTCTTGCAATGGACTTCGCAGGCCAGGCAGCCGATGCAGTTGGCCTCGTCGTGGCGAAGCTCGTACTTGCTCATCCTGCTACTCCTTCCGGTGTCCGGCGCTTCACCTGCACGACCGTCTCGGTCAGCGCATTGCCACCGCCGGCGGGATCGAAGTCGTAGAGCTTGCCGTGCTGCAGGCGCTGGTCGGCGACGCCGAGGCCGCGGGCGCGCGTGGCCAGCGGCACCGTGGCGCCGTAGCCGTGCAACATGAACACCGCGTCGGGATGGATCCAGCGCGTGACCTTCGCCGGCAGGCAACCGGTGTAGCGGCCGCCGCCGTTGACCTCCACCTCGTCGCCGTCAGCGATCCCGAGCGCCGCGGCACGGTCGGGGTGGATCCAGAGCACCTGTCTGGGCGCTCTCTCGTTGAGCAGAGGATTGTTGAGCGACTGGCCCTGCGCGAGCGTCGCCGTCTTCGCGAACAGCAGCGTGAACTTCTCGCCTGTCGGCGCCTCCTTGGGGACGTACGCCGGCAGGCTCTCAAGCCCGGCCTGCTTGAGGACCTCGCTCTCGATCTCGATCTTCCCCGACGGGGTCGGGAACGTGAGCTCCTCGCGCGGGATCAGTCGGGGCGCGTCGGCGAGAGGAACGATCCCAGCCTCGCGCATCTCGGCGACAGTGACTTGGGTGCCGGCGAGCTGGTAGTTCCACAGCTCCTCGATGGTCTCGAAGTCAAGCGCATGCTTGATGCCCATCCGGTGCAGGATCTCGCGGAAGATCCACCACGCCGGGCGGCTGTCGAAGCGCGGTGCGATCGCCTGGTCGCGCATGGTGAAGACCGGTACCGGGCCGTTCATCTGGCCCAGGATGTTCGCGCGCTCCAGGTAGGTCGACTCGGGGAGGATGACGTCGGCGAACCAGCCCAGTTCGGAGTAGCGCACGTCGATCGAGACGAGCAGCTTCAGCTTCTCGATCGCGCGTTGCGTCGCCTCCGGGTCGGGCATGCCGGTGAACGGGTCGTGGCGGTAGGCGAAGTAGGCGCCGATCCCGTACGGCTGCCCCGTCTCCATCGCGGCGAAGGCCTGATGCAGCATGCCGATCGCCGGATCCCACTGCGGCCGCTGGCCGCCGGCACCATCCACGCGCGGCTCCGTGACCTCCGGCACGCGATCTGTCAGATGGTTCAGGCCCTTGCGGCCGTAGTGCCCGGGCGGCTTCGCAAGCACGCATCCGCCCGGAACCTCGATGTTGCCCATCAGCGCGTTCAGGATCAGCGCCGAGCGGCTCACGTAAAACGACTGCCTGTGCCGAGCTGACATCCACCCCGGATGGAAGATCACATGCGGTGCGTCCGCGGCGATCTCGGTCACGAACGCGCGAAGCTCGGCGGCGGGAACGCCGGTGTGCGGCTCCTGCCACTCCGGCGTTGTGTCCTTGACCGCCTCCCGCAGGTTGTCCAGGCCGGAGACGAAGCGGGCGACGAAGTCCTTGTCGTAGGCATCCTGCTCCAGGACCTCATGGATGATGGCGAGGTTCAGCGCGTAGTCGCTCTTCGGCCGCACCTGCCAGTAGCGGGTGGCCTTGGACGCCGTGATCGTGGCGCGCGGATCGATGTAGGTGCAGCGCATCCCCCTCGCCACCGCGGCCATGAACGCCTTAGCCTCCTTGACCGCCAGCGATTCGACCACGTTGCGGCCGTAGAGCACCAGATGCTTGCAGTGCTGGTAGTCGAACAACAGCCCCGCGGCGCCGAAGCCGTACAGCGAACGCGTGGCGTTATGGACATTGCCGGCGCAGGCGGCATCGTGATCGAAGTAGTTCGGCGAGCCGAGCGCCCGGACGAAGGTCTGGGTCAGGTCAGTAAAGGGGCCGCCACGATCGGAAAGCGCGATACCGCGCCCGCCGAAGACATCGATCGTCTCAGTCAGCTTCCCGGCGATGTAGTCCAGGGCCTCATCCCAGGACGCCCGCCGCCACTGGCCGCCGCCCCGCTCGCCCGCCCGGATCAGCGGCGTCTGCGGCCGCTCGTCGTCAGATTCCAGAAACAAGCCGGCCGCGCCCTTCGCGCACAGGCTGGCGCCGAGGGCCTGGTCGTGCATATTGCCCTGCAGCCAGGTCACCCGGCCGTCCTCGACCGTCACCTCCATCGGGCAACGCACCGCGCACATGCCGCACATGCTGTAAACAGTGCGCCGGCCCGGGGCGCCCACACCACTCACGTTCGGCGCCATCACAGAACTCATGACAACCTCGATCCGCCCATCTGGGCAACGTATACGCTCGTCGTCGCCTGCAAGGCCATCCCCGACCCGGCGACGCGTTTCCGGGGTCCTTCGGCCCTAAGCGCCCAATCGATCGTCCAACGGCCGCAAGTGACCTGTCATCCCCCTGCCAGTCTTTTCCCCTAGGTGAAAAAGACTGAGCCGCGCCGTGGACGACGGCCACCCGTAGCCGGTGAGCTAGAGTCCGTCGGTGTCGAGTAGCAGCACCTCGACGCGCCCGCCGGCCCGGACGCCGTCGCCGTCCGGCAGCAGTGCGAGGGCATTGGCCTGGGCCATGGCCATCAGCATGTGCGATTCCTGGCCGCCCGATGGCCGTACCCGCAGCACCCCGTCTGTCCCGGTCCGTGCCGTCACCCGCACCAGATAGAGCTTGGGCCCGGCCGGCGAGGCAGGTCAGTTTCCGCTATCGCGGCCAACCGCGGCCGGTCGAGCACCGGGCAGCCGGCCATGGCCCGTAGCGCGGGCCGGACGAACAGCTCATAGGTGACAAGAGCGGCCACCGGGTTCCCCGGCAGCCCGAAGGCCGGTATGCGCTGCTCGCCGAGCGACGCCACGGCGACGTGCTGGCCCGGCTTCACGGCGACCGTCAGGGAGTGCATCGCAGCGCCGCCCAGCTTCTCCAGGGCAACCTTCAGCACGTCATGGTCCCCGACGCTCACCCCTCCCGTGGCGATGATCGCGTCGCAGCGCGACCCGCCTGTCCGCAGGCGGGTCGCCAGGATGTCCTGGTCGTCTCGGCCAATGCCGAGATCGACCGGACGGAATCCGTCCGATCTGAGCTGGGCCAGCAATGCCGGGCGGTTGGCGTCGCGGATCTTTCCCGGCATCAGGGCAGCAGCGGCAGCCGCGAGCTCGTCGCCGGTGGACAGGACGCCCACCGCCGGGCGCGGATAGACGAGCAGCGCCTGGATGCCGAGGCTCGCGAGTACCCCGATGTGGGCGGCCCGCAGCTGCGTCCCCGGCGCAAAGACCTCGGTACCGGCCGCGATGTCCCCGCCAGGCTCCCGCACATTCGTGCCAGGGCTCGCCGATTCCTCAATGAGCACGGCCAGCCCGCCATCCTGCGCCCTCGTGTGCTCCACCATGCACACTGCGTCGGCACCTGGCGGCATCAGCGCACCGGTCATTATCCGCATTGCCTCGCCACGCGAAACGGCCGCCTTCGGCCCGTCGCCGGCCGCCACGGTCCCGGTCACTCGCAGGCGAACCGGGGCGCCAGCCACATCAGCGGCCCTTACCGCATAACCGTCCATTGCGGCATTGGCGAAGCGCGGCACAGGCTCGGCGGCCTGCACCGTCTCGGCCAGGACATGCCCCAGCGCATGGCCGGCGGCGACGCGGCGTGGCGCCAGCGGCGTGATCGCAGCCAGGACAAGACGACGCGCCTCAGCAACCGGGATCAACGCGGTCACCCGTAAAGATTCCGTGCAACCGCAGCCGGATCACCAGGGCACAGGGTCCTGGCGCACTTAGTCCAAGGTCCGCGCCCGCCGACGCCGGCAGCGATGATCACGTCAAGGGGTGCTAGCGCACGGCCGCAGCGACACAACCGGCGGCTGACGTCAGCTGCCGTTCGCCTCGCTGCCTGCGGCCAGCCGTTTGCCGGCGGCGAGCGCGGCCCGGGGAGCCACGCCTGCCCGGCCGACCAGCCAGCAGGTGATCGGCGCGGCAGGCCGCTCCGAGGCGTGCGCGGCGATCCCGGCGAGTTCGAGCAGCATGTCCAGCTCTTCGCGGGTTGGCGGGACGGTGCCGATTTCGGCAGCGAACCCCGCCAGCCAGTCCTGAATGTTCTGCGCCATGCCCTGACTGTAGCGACGGCTGCTGGCGCGCGCCGGGCTCCTTTCCGGCGAAGCAGGCTCCCGCCGCCTGGCCGGCCAGCAGCCAGCGGCTGGCGGCGCCTCTTATTAGGCCATTTGCCCAGGCAGGCTCCGCCTGATACCGCCGAGGTTTACGGTTCTGTGGACACAACGGTGCAGGCGGGCGGATCCTCGCGATCGTGGGCACGGTTGCGGAGGGTGTCATGGTGTCAGGTTCAGCGGGCGAGCGTGTGGTCACGGGTCGCGGTGTGATCCACCGGGGATCGGCGGTCGTCAAAGGGTGCGTGGGATTCGCCTGATGGATGCTGTCGCTGCTGCTGTCAGCATCTTCCTGGACGAAGCGCCGGGTCCGCACCCCGGGGGTGTCCGGCGGTCAGCTGCCAAGCAACGCGGATCCCCGCGTCCGGTGCTCGTGCGCTGGCTGGCTCTCCATCACCGGAGGGCTCGTGTCCGCGGCGGCGTGGTACCAGGTGGCATAGCGGCTTACCAGCGGCGCCGCCGAGAGCCCGTGTACCAGGACCGACAGCCCGACGGTCAGGTAGGTGGCCGCCACGATCGTCCCGGCGTGCGGGAGATGCGCGTCCTCCACGATCACGGCGAACACGATCGACGCAAGCCCGCGCGGCCCGAACCAGCCGGTGAACGCGACCGTCGGAGCCCGCGCGTGAGTGCCCCACAGCGAGATCGCCACCGGCACTATCCGCACGACCGTGAGGCTCAGCACGGCGTACAGCGCGATCTGCCAGCTCAGGTGCCTGAACGCCGGGCCGAGCAGCACGGCACCGAAAACCAGGAACGTAACGCTGTCCAGCGCCGCCCCGGTCTGCTCGGTGAAGCCCATCATGCCCGCAGTTTTGCCGCCAGCGAGCAGGCCGAACAGCGCGCCGCCCACGAACGCGGCGATGAACCCCGAACCGCCCAGGGCGGTCGCGATCCCGTACCCCAGCACCGCCGCGGCCAGGGGGATGACCGGCCGCCACGCGTCGTCGATCAAGTGCCGTCCGCCGGCCAGGATCACCACCGCCGCGGCGAGCGCGCCGGCGGCGACCCCGCCGAACAGCCCGTAGCCGATCTGCTCGGCGACCACCCGCACCGGGTGGGACTCGGCGCCGGAGACGGTCGCCAGCAAGATCAGCAGCAGCGGGACGCAGATCCCGTCGTTCAGGCCGCTCTCGACGTTCAGCGACTGCCGCACCACCTGCGGAAGCCTGGTGTCCGTGACGACCGCGCTGCCAAGCCCCGCGTCGGTCGGAGCCAGGATCACGCCCAGGATAAACGCCTCGCTGAGCGAGAACGGGCCGAACAGGGCCACCGCGACCAGCCCTCCCAGCACGACCGTCAGCGGCAGGCCGACGCCAAGCAACCGGACAGGCATCGAAGCCTCGCGCCGCAGCGCCCGCAGGTTCACCCGCGAGGAATCCGAGAACAGCACCACCGCGAGCGTCGCCTCGGCGAGCGTCCGCACCGTCGAGCTCGTGGGCCGCACCGTCAGGTCGTCAAGTACGAGCGGGCCGACCAGAACGCCGACCGCCACCACCACCATCGCGGGCGTGACAGGCGTGCTCGACAAAGGCCGGGACACCGCCGCGACAAGCAGCAGCGTCAGACCGACAATCACAAGGCCAGCACCCACCGTCAACCCCCCTTTTGCTAAAAGCCGTCCCGCCGCCCGCTCACTCATCGAGCCGTCCCGGGCGATAGGGCGGCCGACGGAACGCCGCGCAAACCACACGCTGCCGCGCCTGCTGGCCGTGTGCCTCACCTGACGGGTGACAGGCCCGGCTCTCGCCGTACGGAGGCGTTGCTGTCTTGGTTCAGGCGTGCGCCCTCTGCGTGGCGCGGAGCTCGTGCCGCAGGATGAACCCTCCGATGATCTCGAAGATGCCCATGATGACGAACCAGATACCGAGCAGCACGGCCAGGACGTTCAGCGAGGAGGTCGGGGCCGACACAACCACGATCCCCGCGATCAGGCTCACCACCCCGAAGATGATCCACCAGGCCCGGCCCTCGCGGGCACCGCCGGAGATCCCCCCGATCAACGCGGCCAGCCCCTGGATGATCCAAGTGATGCCGATCACCAGGCCGATGAACGCCCTGGTCAGGTCCAGGTGGCGGATCAGGACCACGCCGATGACGATGAACAGCAGCCCGACGATGCCGAGCCAGACCCGATGGCTTTCCTCCGGATCGAACACGCGGATCAGGTGGAAGATCCCGGAGAAGATCATCAGGACGCCGAGCAGGACCGCGAGCACGTTCAGCGAGCCCGTCGGGTGGAAGCTCACGATGACGCCGAGGATCAAGGTCAGGACGCCGAGGAACAACGTCGCCTGCCACATTCCCGCCATCACCCCAGGCGGCGGGGGCGGCGGCGTGCCGTACTGGTCCGAAACCATTGCGGACTCGCCGGAAACCATTGGCACTCCCTATTTCCTATTTCGTTTCTCCAGGGCGAGCGAGCCGGCCGGCACCTCTCACCTCGCGCCGGATCGCTGCCCATCCCGGGCAGGCTCGCACTCCGGCAGGGGATCCGTCATCCCCTACCGGACCGATTCCCCTAGGGGAGACGGCTGGGCAAAGACCGGCCCGCGAGTCCGCCTGAGCGCCGGCGAGACACCGGAGTGCGGCCGACCGAGCCAAGGGGCACCTCACCTCGGCCGACGCCATAAGGGCGTCTCGTGTCGCGGGCCTGCGTCTCATCCGTTCCACTTGATCCCGGGCATCTCGTGCACAAATCCGTGCACACATCGACCCTCTGGCCGGGGTTTCCTACACCGCCCCGTCCTCGTAGCGGCCCGCACTTGGCCGGGCCCGCCGGGTTCGTCCGCCGCGTCCCGCTGGCTCAGTTCAGTCCTGGCCCGAGCCCGCTGCGCGGGACCGGCGTCACCTGGCCCTCCGCTGGCCGGGCCTGGCCGGGAGCTGACCGCGCAGAGCCTGCCTCTGCCGCCTGTCCCAGGCGATCAGCCGCGCCAGAAGCTGAGCCTGGTTTTCGCGGGCCTCACGGGCCAGCGCCGCCAGCACGATAGCACCAACGGTCATCAGCACATAGGAGCTGGCGACTGCGCAGAACATTCCCGGCCATCCTCAGCCCGATCAGGAACCAGACGATGCGGCTATTACGGCGCACCACTGGTGCCTGCCGCACTGGCCCGATAGCGGCTGCCGGAGTCGCCGATCCCGGCGCCATCTGGACATCCCGCCCCGCTCTGCGGTCGTTTTCCCCTAGGGGAAAACGACGGGCAGGTGATGACAGGCCGCCGGCGGCCGCGGAACGGTGGGGTTAGTGCGAGCCCGAGGAAGGGAGCGCCGAATAGCCAGGCAAAGAGCAAGCCGAATAGCCAGGCAAAGAGCAAAGAGACGGAGGGAATTGCGGTGGGTGCTGAACGGGATCGGGTGGCTGGTTTCGGCCGGCTGGAGGACGGGCTGCGGCAGCAGGGCACCGAGTGGTACCGGTGGGGGCCGTATGTGAGCGAGCGGCAGTGGGGGACGGTGCGGGAGGATTACAGCGCGGACGGTAATGCGTGGGATTACCTGCCGCATGATCATGCCCGGTCTCAGGCTTACCGGTGGGGTGAGGACAGCCTGGCCGGGTTCTGCGATATCGAGCAGCGGCTGTGCCTGGGGCTGGCGCTGTGGAACGGGCGGGATCCGATCCTGAAGGAGCGGGCGTTCGGGCTGACCGGCCCGCAGGGCAATCACGGGGAGGACGTCAAGGAGTACTGGTGGTACCTGGATGCCATTCCCAGCCACGCATGGAACCGGTGGCGCTACCACTACCCCCAGTCCGCGTACCCCTACCAGGACCTGATCGACACGAACGCCGGCCGGAACCGGTACCAGCCGGAGTATGAGCTGCTGGATACGGGCGCGTTCAACGATGACCGGTACTGGATCACCGAGGTGCACTACGCCAAGGCCAGCCCAGATGACCTGCTGATGGCCATCCAGGTCACCAACGCCGGCCCGGAGGCTCAGACGCTGCACGTGCTGCCCACCGCCTGGTTCCGCAACACCTGGTCCTGGGGTGACACGGGTGAGGCCCGGCCGGCCCTGCAGGCCTCCGGCGACCGGTCGGTCACCATCGACCACCCGTTCGCGGGCACCCTGGAGCTGATCGCCGCGGCCGGCCCGGACGGGACCGGCCCGCAGCTTCTGTTCTGCGAGAACGAGACCAACCTGGCCCGGTTGTATGGCGCCGAGCCGGTCACGCCGTATCCCAAGGACGGCATCAACGACCACGTGATCCACGGTGCGGCCACGGTCAACCCGGTCGGTGCCGGGACCAAGTGCGCGTTCTGGTACCAGGTCACCGTGCCGGCCGGGCAGACCGCCGAGCTGCGGCTACGGCTCCGGCCAGCCGCTAACGGGGCGGGCAAGCCCGCGGTCGTCGCGGCGGCCGCGCTCGGCAAGGACTTCGATCAGGTGATGGCCCAGCGTAAGGCCGAGGCCGACGAGTTCTACGCCGAGCTGACGCCAGCGGGTGCGAGCGCGGATGAGGCACTGGTGCTGCGGCAGGCGTCCGCGGGCATGCTGTGGAGCAAGCAGTTGTTCTACTACGACGTATCGCGCTGGCTGGACGGCGACCCGACCCAGCCGACGCCGCCCGAGGTGCGCAAGACCGGGCGCAACTCCAAGTGGCGGAACTTCGACGGGTTCGACATCATCTCGATGCCGGACAAGTGGGAGTACCCGTGGTTCGCCGCCTGGGACCTGGCCTTCCACACCGTCACCCTGGCGCACCTGGACCCGGCCTTCGCCAAGTACCAGCTGATCATGATCTGCCGGGAATGGTTCCAGCACCCGCAGGGGGCGCTGCCGGCGTACGAGTGGGACTTCGGCGACGTCAACCCGCCGGTGCACGCGTGGGCCGCGCTGCAGGTATGGGCCATCGACGGCGCCCGCGACTTCGACTTCCTGTCCCGGGTCTTCGACAAGCTCCTGGTCAACTTCACCTGGTGGGTCAACCGCGAGGACGCCACCGACAAGAACGTGTTCGAGGGCGGCTTCCTCGGCCTGGACAACATCGGCCCGATCGACCGCTCCCACCTGCCCGCGGGCTACACCCTGGAGCAGTCTGATGCCACCGGCTGGATGGGCTCCTACGCCATGGCGCTGGGCACCATCGCGGGCGCCTTGACCTGGTCCGGCAACCGCAAAGCCCAGGATCTGGTGCTGAAGTTCCTGGAGCACTTCGCGGGCATCCGCAACGCCCTGGATGAGCAGGGCCTGTGGGACGATGCCGACGGGATGTTCTACGACCGGCTGATCACCCCGTCCGGCTACAGCGTCCCGGTCAAGTCCCGGTCCATGGTCGGGATCATCCCGGCGCTGGCCGCCGGGGTCATCGACGGCAACATCCTGCAACAGGCGCTGACCATGAACAAGGAATTCACGCGGTTCCTGCAGAAAGAGAGCGTCGGGGACATGGAGAAGCTGGCCCAGACCCCGCAGCTGCGCGGCGAGGGGGACGCCCGGCGGCTGCTGCTGTCGGTGGCCCGGCCCGTCCAGCTGGAGCGGCTGTTCGCCAAGCTGTTCGACGAGAGCGAGTTCTTGTCCCCGCACGGGCTGCGCGCCCTGTCGGCCTACCACCGCGATCATCCCTACCAGTTCGACGCCGAGGGCTACCAGTCCTCCATCGACTATGAGCCGGCCGAGTCGACCACGTCGATGTTCGGCGGCAACTCCAACTGGCGCGGCCCGATCTGGATGCCGGTCAACTACCTGGTCATCGAATCGCTGGAGCGCTACCACCGGTTCTACGGCAGCGACTTCGAGGTCGAGTACCCGACCGGATCGGCGAAGCGGCTTACCCTGGACCTGATCGTCGCGGACCTGCAGGACCGGCTGATCTCGCTGTTCACCAGGGACGGCAACGGACGGCGGCCCTGCTTCGGCGGGACCGAGAAGATGCAGACCGATCCGGCCTGGAAGGACAACCTGATCTTCAGCGAGTACTTCCACGGCGACAACGGCGCCGCCATCGGCGCCTTCCACCAGACCGGGTGGACCGGCCTGATCGCCGATGTGATCCTGCGCCGCCACGGCGCCGTCCGCTCCGTCGGCGACGTCCTGCGCGACATAGCAGCAAAGGCGCAGCCATGACCACCAGCCAGGCCACCACCACCGCGGCCGGGGCCGTCCCGGCTCCCTGTTCCCGCTCGGCGCCACGCCCGGCGAGCACCTGGGCCGGGAAGGACCCACGCCCGGCCGAGGGAGATGCCCGATACGGGGCCGTCAGGCCGCCCAGGCGGCCGGCGGACGTCACTGTGGGCCAGATTCGTCACACGTAAGGACTTCTGGCCTCCGGGTGCAATGCGCGGCGGCCAGTAAAGGAGAAGGAAATGTCACTCGCGGCTGCGTCATCTTCTTATCCGCTCTTGAACATTTTCTGGACGATTCTCGAGATCTTCCTGTGGGTGATCTGGTTCTGGATCCTGATCACGGTGTTCATCGACATCTTCCGCAGCCCCGACCTGTCCGGCGGGGCCAAGGCCCTGTGGTTCCTGTTCGTCCTGTTCATCCCGCTGATCGGCGTGGTGGTCTACCTGATCGCCCGCGGCGGCTCGATGAACGAGCGATCGGTTTGGTAGCCCAGGCAACTGGACCGCCTCCGCTTTGCCAGCGCCAGTTCCTGGTAGGCATCACCGGCCATGTTCATCCCTTCAGCGGCCTCAATTGCCTTGCGATCGTAGCCGGAACGCATCGGCGGACGGTGCCGACAGATGGCAAGCGACGATGACCCAGGACGAGAGCCACATGACGGCCGATCGCGGTGCCGGGATCGAGATCTTGCCCATGCCAGCAGAGCTGGATCTGGTCACCGGCGAGGGCGTGGTCGAGCAGGGCTGCGCAGCCATCGCCCGCTCGGCCCGGCTGCTGCTGCTCGATCTGGCCGGCGTGTCCTTCTGCGATGCCCGCGGGCTCAGCGCCTTCGTCCGGATCGCCAACCACGCCGATGCGGCCGGGTGCCGTTTCGGCCTCATCGCGCCGCGGCCGCCGGTCGCGAAGATCCTGCGGATCAGCGGCCTGGGCAGCCGACTACCGGTGTTCGCCACCATCGGCGACGCCCGGGCGCTCCTCGCGGCTACAGCCTGCGTTTAGGCCGCCGGAGTGCGCAGATTGATCGGAAAGGCCCTCAGCAGGGCGTCGGGCGCGCGGGCGTGGCGGTTCACCATCAGAAGTACGTTCAGACGGACCTGGAGGCGGCACATGGCCCCGCGATCATGCGCCAAGCTTGACGGATCGGCAGCTGGTGTGCCGGGCGGCAGCGGCGGCAGGTGAGCCCCGGGACGGGCGTTCAGGCCCGGTCTGTGCTGGGCGCGGCTTCTCCCCTAGGGGAATTCGGCTGGCAGGGGATGCCGGCTCCCCTGCCGGGGTGTGAGCCTGAGACGGTGATGCCGCGGCCGGGTAACGGCTGCGGCGGATCGGCTGAACCGCCTGGCAAGAGATGCCGGCGGAACTGGAGGAGGTCGCGTGTCCGGGTCCGATAGCACGTTCATCTTGGTGGCAACGTATCCCGATGAGGCGGCAGCACGGGAGGACTACCAGGTCGTCAAGGACGCTCACGCGGCGGGCCTGGTGGGTTCCTACGATGCGGCCGTGGTCACCAAGGACGCCAGCGGCAAGGTCCATGAGAACAAGGACGAGACGGCCACCCGCCACGGTGCCTGGTGGGGCGTCGCGGCCGGGGCGGCGATCGGGGTCATCTTCCCGCCCGCGGTGCTGGGCGCGGCCGCGCTCGGCGGCGTGGCCGGCGGGGTCACCGGGCACCTGTCCAAGGGAATGTCCCGCTCGCAGGCCAAGCAGCTGGGCGACTTCATCAACCCGGGCCAGGCCGGGCTCGTCATCGTCGGCGAGAGCAAGGTCGAGGACGCGATCAAGAACTCGGTGACCAGGGCGGAGAAGCAGACAGCCCAGGAGCTCGGCGTGGACCCCAAGGACATCGACAAGGCCCTGCAGCAAGCGGTCAACGAGATGTAACCCCCGAGCCGCCTGCCGGCCGGGCACGCGCCACGGCCGCCACCGAAGTCAGCTGACCCGCCGGCCCCCGGCCGGGCATGGCTGTTCCGCCCGCCGGCCGCAACGCCGGCATCCCTGGAGGAAGCATGAGACTTACGTACCGGCCGGGCACACGCACAGGGCTGCTGCTTGCAGCCGCGGTCTTGGCACCGGTCTTGTCCGGGCTGGCCGCCGGATGCAGCAGCAGCACCCCGGCCTACTGCACCGACGCCGCCAACCTCAAGACCTCCGTGAGCGACCTCGGCAATGTCGACGTCGCCAAGAACGGCCTCAGCTCCCTGCAGACCGCGCTGACCAGCGTCACCAGCAACGCCAAGATGTTCGCCGCCGACGCGGGGTCGACATTCGCGCCGCAGACCACGGCACTGCAAAACTCGCTGTCTGGCCTGCAGTCCGCGATCACGTCCGCGAAGAGCCAGCCTTCGGTGACCGCGGCCACGGCGGTCGCGTCCTCGGTCACGCAGGTGAAGAGCTCGGCCAGCGCTCTGCAAAGTGCCGTATCAGCATCAGGTAAATGCTAGCGAACAAGGGCGGCGCAGCCGATCGGAGGGAAGCGGCGATGCCGGAATGGATGAATATCGAGTTCTCCCGCAAGCTCACCGAGCGGCGTGGCCCTGCCCAATACCTACTGGGATCACCTAGGGGAATTCGGCCGGCAGGGGATGCAGGGTCACTGCTTCCCCGGTCGCAGGCCAGGGTGTTGAGAGGTGAGTCGTGAGCCAGGTGTCGAAGGTATTCCAGCTCAACCGGCAGGGATTCAACCTGCGCGCAGGCGTCGTCTTCGCGGTCGTGCTGGGGCTGCTGATCATCGTGGGCGTGCTCCCAGCGGAGCGGAGGTACTTCCTCACGGCGATCTTCGGGGCGGTGATCGTGGCCGTGAGCGACCCGGGCGGGAAGTACGGCTACCGGGTGCCCCGGCTGGCCGTGGTCGCCGCGGCCGGGGCGCTGCTGACGGCCCTGGGATTCGGCATCGGCGGCGGGGCCTGGGGGTTCGTGGTGCTGGCCGCCTTCGCGGCCACCTTGCTGGGCGGGCTGGCGGTGACATACGGCCTGCACCGATTCATCGCGGCCTATCTGCTCAACGTCTGGTTCATCATCGCCCTCGGCCTGCCGACTCTCATCTCCTTCCAAGTGCCGGGTCTGTTCGGCTCCGGCCTGATCCACACCGAACCGTGGCAGCAGGCACTGGCCTGGCTGGTCGGGTCGGCGCTGTGGATCGCTTACACCTCCATCATGTGGCTGGCCCGGGGGCGGATCACCGAGCCCCAGCCTGTCGCCGAGATCCCCGGGGATATCTCGCCGCGGCCGCTGACCCGGCCGCTGATCCTGTTCGCGGTGATCCGGGCCGCCGCCCTGGCGACCGCCGTCGCGATCTCCTTCGGGCTGCACCTGCCCAACGCCTACTGGATGCCCATCGCCACCATCATTGCCATGAAGCCCGACCTGCAGCAATCCGCCCTCATCGCCGAGCGGCGCATCGCCGGGACGGTCGTGGGCGCCGCGGTGGCCGCCCTCGTCCTGCTGGCCATCGACAACAGGACCGCACTCGAGGTCATCGTCGTACTCCTGGTCGCGCTGGCCGCGTCGATCCACGGCGTGAACTACGCCTGGTACACCGCAGCCATGGCCGGGGCCATCCTGATCGCCGCCGACGTGCCCCACCCGTCCAACCTTACCGACGAGGGACGCAGGATCCTGTTCACGTTCGCCGGCGTCGGGATCGCCATCATCGTCATGTTCCTGGCGGACCGGCTGCAAAAGCACGCCGCCCAAGCGGCACCACAGGCACCTGCCCACCCGGCCCCGGCGGGGTGAGCGGCCAGGACGCCGTCGGCCCGACGCCAGGCAAGGGTCGCCGACGGCCACCAACGGTCACGATCGGATTACGCGGCCAGGGCCCAGCCGGGCGAGGCGGCGGGAGAGAGGAGCCACGATGAGTAAGGTCACCGAGCAGCAGCTTGAGGACATGGAGGCATTGTTCGTCCAGACCGCGGCGAGCATGACCAGCGACCGGGGAACCATCACGCTGCATGGCGTGTCGCCGTCGACGCTGTACTTCGCCGACCGTCCCCAGCGCGAGGTCGGGCACATGTTGTCTAGTCTCTTCGTCGCCAACTGGGCGGCGGGGGACAACAGCTTCGCGGATAACCCCCCGAACGCCGTCTTGTCGTTCGCGGAGCCGGGTGACAGGCTCCCCCAGGATGCGGTCGTGGTCATCCAGGATCCGCACCTGGACGGAGACGCGCTCAGCTACGGCATCAAGCTCCTCGACGGTACCGTGCCGGCCGCCACCGGGCCATGTGCGCTGTTCATCGACCCGCTCGGGCGTCCTTTGTCACCGGTCTCCGTAGCCGGGATGCACCGGCGTGCGCGTCGTCGGGGGCGCTGAGGGCCCGAAGGCTGGCAACGGATCGTGGATCGAACGCGATCCGTGAGAACGGCTGGTTGCGCGGTTCCTCTCCCGGGGTTGATCCCGCTGCAGCCGATGACAGCCAACACCGGCCCGTCCATGCGCAGCGTGACCCGCTGCCCCGAGAGCCGATCTGCCGATCTGCCGATCGGCCCGGACGATCACCGCCGCGGTACGGCCTGAGGTGCTCCTAGCGGCGGTCACGCCGGACCATCATGCCGTGTCTGCGTCAGCTGGCACGGCATGATCTCCTTCGCGTCGCCCCCCGGGACGGGCGTTCAGGCCCGGTCTGTGCTGGGCGCGGCTTCTCCCCTAGGGGAATTCGGCTGGCAGGGGATGCCGGGTCCCCTGCCGGGGTGTGAGCCTGAGACGGTGATGCCGCGGCCGGGTAACGGCTGCGGCGGATCGGCTGAACCGCCTGGCAAGAGATGCCGGCGGAACTGGAGGAGGTCGCGTGTCCGGGTCCGATAGCACGTTCATCTTGGTGGCAACGTATCCCGATGAGGCGGCAGCACGGGAGGACTACCAGGTCGTCAAGGACGCTCACGCGGCGGGCCTGGTGGGTTCCTACGATGCGGCCGTGGTCACCAAGGACGCCAGCGGCAAGGTCCATGAGAACAAGGACGAGACGGCCACCCGCCACGGTGCCTGGTGGGGCGTCGCGGCCGGGGCGGCGATCGGGGTCATCTTCCCGCCCGCGGTGCTGGGCGCGGCCGCGCTCGGCGGCGTGGCCGGCGGGGTCACCGGGCACCTGTCCAAGGGAATGTCCCGCTCGCAGGCCAAGCAGCTGGGCGACTTCATCAACCCGGGCCAGGCCGGGCTCGTCATCGTCGGCGAGAGCAAGGTCGAGGACGCGATCAAGAACTCGGTGACCAGGGCGGAGAAGCAGACAGCCCAGGAGCTCGGCGTGGACCCCAA
>CAWCUJ010000019.1:0-374668 GCA_963798675.1 uncultured Actinomycetes bacterium
AATCGAAAATAAATAATTCAGGTCTTCCGTCGGCGTGTCGCCTGCTTCCGGGTTGGTATGGGCGTTTCGTGGGGTTCTGGCCGGACGGTGTAGTTCCAGTCCGGGTGGAAGCCGTGGCGGTCGACCGGCAAGGCTTCCACCTGCTTCTTGGTGTAGATGAGGCCAGTGGCGTATTCACTGGTATCCAGCTCGGCGGTGACGGTCAGCCCGGTGGACGTGGTGGTGGCTGAGATCAGCTCGATCGACGGCCTGGTGGCTGGTCAGCGGCCGGCCGCGCCAGTTGCGGGTGATCTGCGCGAACAGCGCGGTGCTCGACCTTGTTCCACTTGGAGGTGCCGGCGGGTCAGTGGCACACGGTGACTCTCGCAGCCCGGTCTCGGCGGCCAGCTGGGCCGAGCTCCCACCTTCCAGGCCCGCGGCCCGGCGGCATTCGAGCCGCCGGAATCGGCGTCAGATCAGGCAGCTCGCCGCGCGCCGGATAGCGGTCGCGACCCGTCGGCCGCGCCACCAGCGGCGCAGCGTCGCCGCGGCGCAACGCGGAGGTGTCGTGGGTCGGCGCCCACGCTCACCCACCCGTGTTCGTGTCCAGGTCGTAGATGCCATACGGGATCGCCTTGCCGATCGCGTCGGAGGGGAAGTCGTGCACGTTCGACCCGCTCCGGGCGGCCCTGCGGCCGCCATTCGGCGCCGCCGTTGGCGGACTCGCCGACCTTCTCCTTCTTCCTGGCGTTCGATCCGATACGACCGGCTTGCCGGCGTCCGAGGAACTCGGCGCGCGCGGCGGCGCGCGATGTCAGCGGAACTGGGCGTCCCGGTCCGGCGTGCCGCCTGCCCTCGGCGACCTTGGCGTTGCCCTGCAGGCTGCAGCCCTCGCCTTCCTACGCCGCCGACCGGCAAGCCGTTCGCCAGCTGCTGAAAGCCGCGCCGGAAGCAGGCGACTCCGCCCGGGCCAACCGGGCGTTGGGGCGCCGACAACAGCGCACCAGCGGGCGCGACATGATGTCATGAGCGGGTGAGCCTACTCCTGCCTAACCGACCACTGCTTAACCGGCGCCTTGAGGGCCTCGGGACGACGATATTCGCCGAGATGTCCGCGCGCGCGGTCGCGACCGGATCCGTCAACCTGGGCCAGGGCTTCCCAGACGCGGACGGGCCGCTCCAGATCGCCCAGGCGGCAGCCAGGGCCATCCTCGAGGGCCGCGGCAACCAGTACCCGCCCGGCCCGGGCATACCCGAACTGCGCCAGGCCATCGCCGCGCACGACGAGCGATTCTGGGGCCTGCGCTACGACCCGGCCGACGAGGTGCTGGTCACCGCGGGCGCCACCGAGGCGATTGCCGCCGCCATGCTCGCGCTGGTCGAGCCCGGCGACGAGGTGATCGCCTTCGAGCCCTACTACGATTCCTACGCCGCGAACATCGCCATGGCGGGCGGCGTCCGCGTCCCGGTCACGCTGCGCCCGCCGGACTTCCGCCCCGACCTGGACGAGCTGGCCCGGGCGGTAACCGACAAGACCAGGCTCATCCTGCTCAACACCCCGCACAACCCGACCGGTTCGGTCTTCACCCGCGACGAGCTCGCCGCGATCGCGAACCTCGCCGTCGAGCGTGACCTGCTCGTAGTCAGCGACGAGGTGTACGAGCACCTGGTCTTCGACGGCGAGCACCTGCCCATCGCCGGATTCCCCGGCATGCGCGAGCGGACGGTGTTGGTCAGCTCGGCGGGCAAGACGTTCTCGTTCACCGGCTGGAAGATCGGCTGGGTAAAGGCGGCGCCCGAGCTGGTGACCGCGGTCAAGACGGTCAAGCAGTTTCTCACCTACGTCAGCGGCGGCCCGTTCCAGTACGCGGTGGCCGAGGCGCTCGCCCTGCCCGACGAGTACTACGCCAAGCTCGGCGATGACCTGCGGGCCCAGCGCGACCTGTTGCTGCCGGGCCTGCGCCGCATCGGCTTCGAGGTGTACGAGCCGCAGGGCACGTACTTCGTCACCACCGACATCCGGAACCTGGGCGAGCAGGACGGCGTGGAGTTCTGCCGCACCCTGCCGGAGCGCGCCGGCGTGGTCGCCATCCCCTCCGCCGTCTTCTACGACGACAAGGCCGCGGCCCGCACCCTGGTCCGATTCGCCTTCTGCAAGCGCCCCGAGGTGCTCAAAGAGGCCCTGAACCGGCTGTCCCGCCTGACCGGAGGCTAATCCTGGCGCAGGGCCGTCCCGGCCTGGTCGAGCGTCGCCGCCCAGCTGGCGAGGAGGTTCAGCGCGTCTTGCGCCGCGGAGCCGGGCTCGGCGGTGTACGGGGAGATCCTCAGGCCTTCGTCCGCGGCGAGGTCCATCGCCTCGAAGGCCAGGGTGAGGTCGCCGACGACCGGGTGATGGAGGCGCTTGACCCCGGTGCGGTGGAAGCGCACATTGTGCGCGGCCCACCAGTTGCCCACTGATGCCATGGTGCGGGTGCTGCGGTCCTGCATCTGCGGCGATCAGCGGTGTATGATGTGGTGTATGAAGCGGACCAATATTTACCTCGCCGAAGGCCAGGCTGCCGCGCTGGACCGGGTTGCGCAGGCAGCGGGTGTTTCCCGGGCTGAACTGATCCGCGAACTGATCGACCGGGCGATCGGCGGGCACCCCGGCGCGGATCTCGTCGCCGACCTCGCTGCCATTGACGGGTCCTTCGGGATCCTGGCCGGGGAGGACATGTTCGCCCGCGGGCGGGACGAGCGCATGAATTACCTGGAACGCCTGGCCGACGCGTGATCCTGGTCGACAGCGACGTGCTGATCGAGCACCTGCGCGGCAGCACGGCCGCACGGGACTGGCTCGTGCACGCCCGGCAGTCCTCCGGGCCTCTGGCCATCAGCGTCGTAAGCCTGACCGAGATCGCCGGAGGGATGCGCTCGCCGGAGCGCCGCGAAGTCATGCGCCTGCTCGGCAGCATGCAACGGTTCGAAGTCAGCGAACAGGCGGCCTGGCGGGCAGCGACGCTCATGCGCGAGTATCGCCGGTCCCATACTGTGATCGGCCTCGGTGACTACCTGATTGCCGCGACCGCGCTCACCGAGGGACTGGAGCTCGCCACACTGAATGTCCGCCACTATCCCATGTTCCCCGGACTTGCCCCGCCCTTCCCGACCTGAAAGCGGTCAGCACAACCCGGAAGACCTCGGATGCCTGGACCTGTGCTGCTCGAATACTCGATTGGTCGGCCCGGCTAGTCGAGTTCGGTGAGTGTGCCGGGGTCGAAGCTAATGGTGTATGGCTGGCTAGCAGTGAGCGTGTGCCCGGCGCGTATCTCGGTTTCCAGCGCGTACTCTTCGCCGCGGAGGGTGAGGATGGTGACCCTGGCTTCGGGTTCGAGGTCCACGATCCAGTAAAGGGGGATCCCGGCCCGGGCATACTCGCGGACTTTGCGTACCCGGTCTACCTGCTCACTGCCGCTGCGGGGGGAGATCACCTCCGCGACTAGGAGCAGGTCACCGGCGTAGTAGGTGCGTACTTTCCCGCTGATGGCGGTGCGTGCGACGTCGCGGGGAACGACGAAGACGTCGGGCTTGCGGACTCCTGCCGGGGTGGCGATGTCGTTCGGTCCGCCGGCCACGTAGACCTGTGCCCCGGCCAGCCCGGCCGCGTCCTTGAGGATGTCCTTGAGCCGGTCGGCTGCGTGGTCGTGCCAGGGGCTGGGGGACAACTCGGTCAACCACCCATCGGCAAGCTCGTAGCGCTTGCCGTCTTCGGGCAGCGCGTCAAGGTCATAGAGAGTGTAGGGACCGTACTCATGCACCGTCGGGACACTCACAGGTCCTGCCTCCCTCCAGCGAGAGAAACGAACGATGTGCCCGGTCAGGACGCACCGACGATATGACCAATGGTAGCGGCGGGCCTTCCGGCAGCCGCGCAATCACGGACTCCCGGCCGGTCCAGTGCGCCGCCGGTCCGTTCTAGGCTGCGCCGGGCCGCAGCGAGCAGCCGTTTCAGCCTTCTCCGGGCAGCTCCGTCAGGTCCTGGACCACGGTAGCCTCACGCCGCGGCGTTGATCGTCCGCCGGGTAGAGGGCGAACCGAGTGCCGCGGTCAGGTCGCCTGCCTCGTCGGCGAGGAGCTGCTCTCCGTCCCAGACCAGCAGCAATGCGCTGACGGTGTGTTCGATGGGAGAGTGCGCCAGGTCATAATGCGCGGCGGCGCGGACGGCGGCCTGGGTGGCCCACAGGTCGTAGCCGGTCATGAACAGGTCCAGGTCGAACTGCGCGGCCAGGCCCATCAGCTCCCCGCGGCCGGTGTCGTCGACACCGGCGAAAGCCTCGTCGAGGGCCAGCAGGCGCGGTGCATGCTGATGGGCCGAGTTCAGCATCGCGTGCGCGGCGGCGAACAACGGCAGGTGCAGTGAGACCGACTGCTCGCCGCCCGACAGCCGGCTGTGCCGTGCCCGGGTCAGCTTCTCCTCGGTCCTGTCCGGGCTGACCATCTGGAACGCGAACTGCCGCCAGCGACGGTAGTCAAGCACCTGGGCCAGCAGTTCCCGGTAGGGGAGCTCGCGATGCCGGGCGCGGGCGGTCTTGATCTGCGCGGCGAAGTGGCCGCGCATCCGGGCCAGGGAGTCCGGATTGAGCCGGGAGGCGTCGGCGTCGAGCAGCCCGCACACCGCGCGCTGTTCGTCATCGAGCCCGTCAGCCAGCAGCCATCTCACGCCAACGGTCTTGCCCGAGGACATCTTCCGTGACCGCATCTCGGTATTCATCCGGCCGATCAGGTCCTTCGCGTCCACGGTCCGCTCGTGAATCTGCTGGGCCAGCCTGGCCAGCAGCGCGTCCTCGAGGATGCGCTGCTCGGACTCGGTGAGCAGCAGCTCCTGGTCGCGGCGGGCGGCGGCGATTCGCTGCGAGAACGCGCCGACCGGAAGCGGGCCCTGCTCATCGGCGATGCGGACGACGATGACGCCGTCGGCGCCGTCCCACGCCGGGTGGTAGTCCTGGCCGGCCGCGGCCAGCTGGGCCTGCAGATCCTCCAGCGCCCGGGTCAGCCGGGTGGTGGACATCTTCAGTGACGTCTCCGTCGGCGTGAGGTCGCGGGTGACCTCGAGGATCGCCTCGTGCACGTCGATGACCGACTGCGGCAGGCCGTCACCGGTCCAGTCCGCCTCCTGCGCGGGCCAGGCCAGGCCCGGCGGGCACTTCAGGACTTCAAGCAGCTCCCGGGCGGCGAACGGCGCGAGGCCATGCGCGGTGGCCCGCTCCTCCTGCCTGGCAACGTCGAGCGCGCGCCGGCCGCTTGAGACCCGCTCAGCCGCGGCACTGGCTGCCTTGATCGCCTCGACCTCGGCGTTCCGTGCGGAATGCTCGGCCGACTGAGCGGCTGCCACGGCTCGTTCGGTCTCTTCGATCTGCGTCATTACCTCCCTGGCCTCCTTGCCGACCGCGCCTTGCAGTGCGGCGAGCTTGGCGGCCTCCTCGGTGTGCCGTCGGCGGGACGCCAGTTCGGTCTCGGCGCAGGCGCGCTCCTCATCCGTGGCCTGCCGCAGCCGGCCGCGCGCGTCGGCGACTACGCCGCGTTGCTGCGTCTCCTCGCGGCGGCGACCGGTGAGGTCCCGGGCGGTGGTCTCGAACCGCCTGGTGGCGGCCTCCACCCGGTCGGCCTGGTCCGGGTCGATGGCGTGGTCGATGGCGGTGCGGCGCAGGGCCCGCTCGGTGACGGTGCAGGCGGCTACCGACTCGTCGTAGCCGGACTGGGCGCTGTCGGCGCCTGCCCGGGCGGAGCGGAACTCCCCGACGGCCTGGGAGTGCGCGCGCAGGGCGGCGGTGATCGGGGTGGTCCGGGGCAGCGCGGCGCGCGCCTGCGCGAACGCGGCCAGCGTTTCGGCCAGCCCGGCGGCTGTCCGGTCGAGCGCGGCCAGCCGCTCTTCCAGGTCGGCGATCCGGGCCTCGTGCTCGGCGATGCGTGCGGCCCGGCGGCGGGCCCGGGCGGTCGCTCCGATGTACTCGGCGTGGTCCTTGTGGTGCGCTCCGGCGGTGACCCCGTGGGAGTAGCGGCCGTCGGCACCGATCACGGCGGCTGAGGAGAACAGCTCGCCGTCTAGGGCGATCGAGGCCAGCACGGCGCGGACCCGCGCGGCGGGTACCGGGGTATCGTCCTCGGGCACCAGCACGTCGGCCAGGCTGGCCCCACCCACCTGCACTGGCGCACCGGGCACGAGGTATCCGTCGCTGTCGCCGGCGGTAATCTCGCGGTCGCCCGGCGTGATCCACGCATCCAGCATCCCGGTGGCTTCCAGGGCCGCCTCGAGCGCGGCGGCTCGCGTTTCACTGAGGTCGTCGGCGAAACGGACCAGCCGCCACAACGGTGCACCGTCCCGTCCCGGCCGGTCGGCCGTGCGCCCAGGGTGGGCCGGCGGTGCGTCGTCGCGTTCGGCGGCGATCCGGTCTCGCTCCCCGGCGACGCGATCCCGTTCGGCCTGCGCGGCGCCGCGTTCGGCGCGCAGCCGCGCCTGCTGGTCGCGGACGGCCTGCTCCGCGGCGGCGGTCGCGGCGGTGAACACCGACTCGACAGTGGCAGCCTCAGGGTCGCCGAACGCCTCGATGGCCACGCTCAGGTTCCCGGTCAGCTCCTGCATAGCCGCCTCGTCCAGCACGTCGGCGTGGTCGGCCGCCCACCGCGCCAGGGTGGCCTGCGCGTCGGCGCGGGCCGCAGCCACCGCATCGGCGGCGGTCTGTTCGGCTCGTTCGGCCGCGGTCATCGCCTCCAGCGCCCGGTCGAGTGCGAGCCGGGCCAGATCGCGGGCGTGCTCGGCCCTGCGGTGCGACTCAAGGGCGGCCCGAATCGCGCGGACGGCTTCCAGCCGGGCGGTTACCCGGGCGCCTGCGCGTTCGGTGAACCCGTCCGCCTCGGCGTCGGCGGCCTGCCAGCCGATCCCGGCCGCGGCGGCGTGATCGGCGAGCTCGGCCGCGGTCCGCGAGACCGCCGCCTGGCGGTCGGCGAGCATCCCCGCGGCTTGCTCGGTGTCGGCGCGGGCCCGGGCGGTCGCGGTGCTGCGCCTGCCGAGCTCCGCGGTGGCCTCGGCGGCGGCCTGCTCGTTGGTGCGGACGAGACGTTCGAGGTCCGCGAGTTGCTCGACCGCCTGGTAGGCACGGCTGGACTTGAGCTGGTCGTGCCGGGCGCGCAGGCCGGCGAGCGCGTTCCCAGCCTCCTGGCAGCGGGCTCGCGCCTGCGCCTGCCCGGTTTCGGCGCTCGCCAGGGCCGTGATATCGCTGGCGAGCTCGGTATGACGCTGCGTGCTGTCCTCGCGGCGCCGGGTGAGCGCATCGGCGGCCGACCGGGCGTGGGTGCGCAGATAGGTGGTATAGGAGGCGAGGAAGGCGCGGGTGGCCTCGTCGGCAGCCGTCAGGCCCTCCAGCGTGGTGGCGACCGCCTCCATGTCGTCGAACGAGCGGGCTGCCTCGGCGATCAGGTCGTCGTCGACCGGGCGCAGCCCGTCGGTGAGCGTGTCCGACAACTTCCCCGGGTCGAGGTTCTTGGCCAGCTGAGGCCGCCGCAGCGTCAGGATCAAGGTGAGCAGCTGTTCATAGCGTTCCCGGCCGAGGCCGAACAAGCGTTGGTCGATGGCGGCCCGGTAATCGGTGGGGGAGGCGTACAGACTCGGCTCCCCGATCTCCTCGGCCAGCTGCCTCCTGGTCATGGGCCTGTCGTCGCCGGTGATGAGCGAGAAGTCCGCTCCGACCCGGCCGTCGGCGACGAAGTGCCAGCGGACCGGGGTGTCACGGTGCCTGGCGGCGTGCAGGCCGATGCCGACGGTGACCGCCTCGCCGGTGTCGCGATGCCGCAGCTCAAGCCATACATAGCCGACCGCGTTCTCGCCGCCGCGGAACAGGAGGTTGGACTTCATGGTCCGGTCCTCGGCGGCGAACGGGTTCAGCCGCTTGGGGTCGATGCGGCCGTCAAGCACGAACGGGAAGAGAACCTCAAGAGCCTTGGTCTTCCCTGAGCCGTTCGGGCCGCGCAGGACCAGCCAGCCGTCGGCGAAGCAGAACTCCTCGTCCCGGTAGTCCCACATGTTGATGATCCCGGCCCGGGTGGGTTGGAAACGGGTCACGCGGAGCCTTCCTTCGTCGTCGTCCTGGTGCCGTGCCGCCGGTGTCAGTCCGCGACCGGCGGCGGGTTCTTGATCTGTGCGGTGACACTGCGGTAGCGGGCCAGCAGCGGCAGGACGAGCACGCCGCCGTCCACCTTCGCCACCAGGCCCAACGAGGCGAGCAGCCGCACCGCCTCGGCCAGCAGGTGGGCCGGGTCGGCGGCCTGCTTCTCCGCCATTCCGGCGCCGAAGTCCTCGACCAGCTTGCGCAGCTCGGTGCGTAGCCATACCTCGGACAGGAACGGATAGGCGGCCTCGGCGGCATCGTTCTGCTCCGCTGATCCGGAGCTGGTCCCGGCGGCCGCCGCGGCGTTGCCGGTCCCTGGCCACTCCGCCGGGCCGGCGAGCAGGGCCTCTTCGACAAGCAGGGCCTCTTCGGCGAGCAGGCTGGCGACGCGCCCCCGGTCCGGCAGGGCCGCGTCGATCCGCCGGGCCGCCTCGGCGAGCCGTTCCGCGGCGGTGGCCGCGGGCAGCCGTTCGATCCTGGCGCTGTGATGTCGCAGGTAGCCGGCGATCCGCGCGCACAGCAGCAGCGCGGCCTGCGCGACGGTGCCGGTCGAGGGGAACGCCACGTCGGTAAACCGCTGCCCAGCGCTGATCAGCGCCACGCCTTCGGCGCGCCGCTCCAGGCCGAGGCCGGTGAGACGCTCGATGTCCTCAGCGAGCCCGGCCGAACGGAGCTGGCCGCGCAGTTCGCCGTCCACGTCGGCGTAGTAGACGACCGGATGCTCCAGGACCAGCCGCCGGGCCCGGCGCGCGTTCCCGCGGCGCCGCTCCTGGAGGCCCTGGGACGGCGCCGTTCCGCCGGCCAGGCCGCCGCCGGGGCCGTTCAGCAGCTCCGTGACCGAGTTCAGATGCTGAAGCACCCGGCTCGGCGCGTAGATGGCCCCGACCACCTGGCGGTCGATGTCGTACAGCGCCTCGGCGCGTTCCGGGTCGTTGACCCACTCGATGGCCGATCCGTCGGCCATCCGCAGCGCCCCGCGCGCCTCCAGCCAGGCGACCGCGTCCACGAACGCGTCCCGGTCCGGTTTACGGCCGGTGTCCATGCCCACGCCGTCAAGGCGCCCGGCGTCGGCGGCGACCTCGTCGGCCAGCTCGCTGAGTGCGATCTGGGCGCCGGAGCGGCCCAGCGCGGACAAGGCCAGCATCAGGTAGCCGTAACGGCGGCGGTCGAACGGCCGCCGGGCCCGGGTAACCGCCGGGCGGGTGCCGTCCAGGGTGTCCTGCGCCCTGCGCAGCCGGATAGTGTCGCCGCTGCTCAGGAGCGTGTAACCGAGAATCTCGCCGAAGTCGGTCCGCAGTTGCCTGGCCCACCTGCGCACGAGGGGAAGCGCCGAGGAGTCCGGATAGGATGCGGTGATCAGCGGGTGGCGCAGCACCAGCCGCGCCGCCTTCTGGTAATCGGCTAGCTCGAGCGGACTGACGTCGGCGGCGACCCTCATCCGGTGACCTCCACCGCCAGGCCGTCCAGGTGCAGTCGGCCGCGGACCGTATGCACGGTCGTGCCGCCCGGGGCGGGCCGCAGGGTGAGCCGCACCCCGTGCGCCGACCCGCTCGCCGTCCGGCTGACCGGCGCCCGCGCGGACAACGCCACGTCGAGCAGGCTGAGCAGCGTCTGGGTCTCCGGCTCGTCCAGTACCCGGCCGTAGACGCCGTCGCCAGCCAGCGCCGCGGCCGCCGTGCGGCGCTGCGCGGTCGCCTTCAGCTGCTCGGCGCGCAGCCGCTGTTTCTCCTCGTCGTTGCGCTGGATCCGGCCTGGCCCGTGTAGTGCCGCCGCCTTGCCGTTGCGCACCAGCGTCCGGGACAACTCCACCGGCTCGGCGTCCCACCAGGACAGCCGGCTGCCGATCGCCTCCGGGTCCTCGTGCCCAGCGGAGACGTGCCGGGGTGCGCCCAGGCCGAACACCGCCTGGAACAGCGCGTGGGCATCGTCGTCGGACGGGCAGGCGGCGAACCATTGCGCCAGGTGGCGCAGCTGGCTCTCCCGGCTCACGCCGCCGCGGCGCGACTCGGTGACCCGGCGCAGTAGCGCCGTGACGTTGGCGATCGCGGTGATCGTGGCGTCCTGCAGGCGTTCGGCCTCGCTGTGCTGACCGGCGCCGAACCACTGGGCCAGGCCGCCCCAGCGCGCCCGCCAGTCCGCGACCCGTTCCTCGGAGCCGCGGAACAGCGACTCGTCGGCCTCCGCGGCTAGCCGGGCGAGCCGGTCGGTGCCGGTGGCCTCCACCTCGGCGACGGCGGCGGCCAGCAGCGGGGCGAACCGGGTCAGCTCGAAGTGGAACTCCCGCATGTGGGTGAGCAGCGCATCCTTGTGCGTGAGGAACACTTCGGGCCGGGTGTCGTTGGTGCGAGCCAGATCGCCCAGCATCAGGTAGAACCGGGCGGCACGCTGTGCCATGTCGGCCAGCACGCCGTCAAGCCGGGACAGCTTCCTGTACACCTCCGCAGCGTCGCAGGACCGTACCGCCCCGGCGAGTGCTCGCAGGTCGGCGAGGATATCGGGGAACACGAGACGGGATAGCTTGGCGTCTTCCAGGCTGGCCGTCAGGACCTCTTCGACGGCCCGGAAGGCCCGGTACCCGGCCTGGGTGAACTGGTAGATGTAGTGCCGGTTGCGGTACTCGGCGAGGTTTGCGGCGCGGGTGCCGTCGTAGGAGCGGTCCAGCACCTGCCATTCGGCGAGGGCGTCCAGCAGCACCTGCACGTCGCCAAAGGCCAGCACCTCGCCGTGCTCGGCGGCTAGCTGGCCGAGTACCGCCTGGGCGTCGGACGCGTGCATCAACACCTGGTAGTTGGCCCTGGCTCGGTCGAAGGCGCGCAGCAGCCACAGGTACTCGTGGCGTTTCTCGGCGGCCGCGAAGTGGAACAGCCGCAACCGGTCATCGGCAGTGAACGCGTCGATGCCGAACGCGGCGTCCGTGTCCGCGGTGGCATCGAAGGCAGCGGCCTCGGAGACAGCGGCCTCGGAGACAGCGAGCGGGTCGGCGGGTTGGCTACCGGTCACGGGTGGAACCTACCAGCGGCCTCTGACAAAACCGGCCGCTCCGGGAAGAGCGGGAGAGTTCCGGGTCGAGCCGCTGATCACCGGGCGCACCTCGCCAGTCCGTGCAGGGACTCCAGCGCGGTAAGCGCGGCACCGCGGCTGAGATCCTCGTGGTGACGCTCGTTGCGCGGAGTGCGCAGGCAGCCGTAACAGGATGTCTCCGGGCCGCAGTCACATGACGCCACCCGCCGTACCGCGGTGCGGATCACCGTGTCGAGCGCGCCGGCGATCCGCAAGACGCTGCCCGCCCCGCCCGGGACGGTGTCGAACAGCACCAGGCCGCTGCGGCCGTCCGCGCCGGAGTGCACCAGACCGTCGATGTCGGCGTGGCTGATCTCCAGCCCGTCGGCGGCGCCCGCCAGCACCGCGTACAGCAGGGAGTGCCACTGCGCCATAGTGCCGAGCCCGGGTGCGTCGAGGCGCAGCCGCAGGATGTCCGTCTCATAGCTGTGCGCGAGCGAGCGCCATCGCAGCGGCCCGGTGCACGGCTTGCCGCCCAGCGGGTTGACGTGCGACCTGGCGGGCCGGCCGTGGTTGGGCGCGCCCCACCCGCACCAGTCGCAGATCAGGAATCCGGCGCCGCCCGGCCCCTCAGCCAGCGCCACGAGCCTGCCGCGCGTGCCGGAGTGGCACCACGCCAGCGCGCCCGTCCGGGCCTGCCAGCGGACCTCGGCGAGTTCCTCGCCGAGCGACACCACGTGGACGGCGCCGTTCCAGGATCGCTGCGGTGGCACATGACCCGGCTTGCCGGTGCGGGGGTCGGCGACGAAGCCGAATTCCGGCACGCAGTACTCGCGGACCGGGCCTTCGGCGGGCCGCCCGCAGGCGGAGCAGGCCGGTTCCAGGTCGGCGCCGCCTTCCCGGTAGTGCTGGCAGCCCCGGCACACCGTGTAGCTGCGGGTGATCAGCTCCCGGCCGGGGAGCCGGTAGATCCCTCCCGAACGCCATAGCACCCCGCCGGCGATCAGCTCCGAGCCCGGTGCGTATTCGTGGATCGCCACCGACAGGTCCCGGTTCAGTTCCAGCCGGGCCCCGACCTGGCTGTCGCAGTGCGCGGTGCGCAGCTCGACCGTGTCCACGGGAAACCCGTACTTCGGCAGGACGTTCCGGTTGGCCAGGTAGCCGATCAGCGACCGCCGCGTGATGGTGGCGATGCTGCGCTCGAACCGGGCCGCCAGGTCGCTGCGCCGGGCGGCGAAGGCCGCCGTGCGGCGCTCCTCGAACGTCGCCACGTCGTGGACGAGCTCGGCGCGGACCTGGTCCAGCAGCCCGCACAGCTCATCCACCCAGGTTCCGTCGGTCAGGCCGATCTGCGGCCACGCGGGCTCGGGGAGTACGGCGCGCAGTGCCATGCCGACCTCGGCGGGCACCGGGGTGAGGTAGCCGCGGACCGCGTCGCACGGCGGCTCGCCGCCTCCGGCGGGCAAGAAGAAGTCCCCGGCGGTCTTCCACTCCCGGCCCCCGTTGTCCTTGGCGTCGCGGAAGAAGGCGGCGAGCGCCACCGAATGCGCGTGCCGCCGGTCGATGCGGGGATTTCCCAGCGGCACGTAGGGGGCGCGGACCTGCCCGGTCAGCATCGACTCCGGCTCGGAGTAGCGGGACAGATCGTGGGAGCGGCGCTGGGCATAGGTGACTACCAGCGCCGCGGTACCGCTGCGGCGTCCGGCCCGCCCGGCCCGCTGGATGTAGTTGGCGGTGGTGGGCGGCATGTTCCGCAGCAGCACCGCGGAAAGCGCTCCGACGTCGACGCCAAGCTCGAACGTGGTGGAACAGCTCAGCACGTTGACCTGGCCGGCGAGGAAGCGCTGCTGGATGTCGGTGGCCTCCAGGCCGGTCCACTGCGCGGTGTGCTCGCGGGCGACCAGCGGGACCGGCGCGGTCTGCCGGTACAGGGCGCGGTAGTGGCTGTCGTCGTCGGCGCGGCCGGCGACCAGCACGCCGGCGCAGCCCAGGGTCGGGCATACGCCGCGCAGCGCGGCCGCGGTGACCCGCCGGCACAGTGCGCAGCGCCATAGGTCGCTTCCGCCTCCAGAGAGGGTGAGCCAGGTGTGATCGACCTGGTGTACCTGGCCCAGCCTGGGCAGGGCCGTGGCGTGCAGCCAGCCGTCCGGTGCCGCGCACAGCGCCCGCCAGCAGCCGGCCAGCACGTCGCGGGCGTCTATCCCGGAGCCGGGCTCGCCGACCGCGGCCAGCAGCCGGCGCAGGTAGTCGAGCCGCTTGTTGACGCCGCGGGTGGGCAGCCAGCTGAGCACCCTGAGCCTGGCCTCGGCGCCGTCGCCGCGGACGTAGATCGGGCCGCGCCGCGGATCGAACATCTCGTCGGCCGGGTCGACCTCCTCCGGCATGGTGAGCGCGCCCTGCAGCCGCACCGTGCGGAGCAGTTCGGTGAGCAGCAGCACGCACTCCCGCGCGGACAGGCCGAGATCGAGCAGCGGGCGGGGCGGCTGCCACGACGGGTCGGCGCCCAGCCCGACCCGCAGCAGGCCGAGGCCTTCCAGGGACTGGCGCTCGTCGAGGGCGACCAGCTCGCGCATCACCCAGCGGGCCGCCTCCCGGCGGCGGCCCTGTCGCGACTCCCGGCGGGAGAACACCCCGGCGTGGCCGGCCGCGGCCGCGGTCTCCTCGATCAGGTCGTCCACCGTGGCCTCCGCGTCGCGGGCGGTGGCACGCGCCAGGCCGTCCATGATCAGCCGTCGCTGCTGCACGAGAGCGTGGCTGGACTCCAGATAGGGGGCGAAGAACGCGGCCGCCTGCCGGCTGTCACTGAACGTGAGCAGCTTCCGGCCGCCGCCGGGCCGGCCAGCCAGCTCTTCATCGGGGGGCAGCGCCTGGTACAGCGCGGTAGCCAGCACCGCCGCGGCCGCCTCGTTTCCGCTCTCAAACAGCCGTACCATTCCGGTGCCGCGCGCTCCGCAGGCCAGGCACCCATTCGGGCTGCCGGACGTGGCGGCCAGCCGCCGCACCGGCCGCAGGCCGGCGGCGGAACATCCGCACGGCGCCGCGCCCGTGGCCGCGGCCACCGTGTGCCCTGTGGCCGCGGCCACCATGTGCAGGGCCCCGCAGCGCCCGCACAGCATGGCGTCCTTGGCGGTGGCGGTGGCGGCCTGCTCGAGGATCTCATCGTCCTCGTCGGTGGCCTCGGCAGGGGCGTCGAGCAGCAGCCAGGTGCGGCGGCCGGGCCGCACCGCGCGTGACGTGAAGCGCTCGCCGTCGCCGCCGCGCTCCACCGAGCCGGCCAGGTGGACCGCCCCGCACCGCTTGCAGCAGCCGAACTCGAACACGGCGCCTGAACAGTCCGGGCAGATCTCGTGCCGGGCCAGCGATACGTGCGGGCGGCCCGTGGCCAGGCAGGTGAACGCGCCCTCGGTGGCCCGGGCGAACAGGTGGTAGCGGGCCGAAAGGACCGGGCTGCCGGTGCCATCACGGATCTTCGCGCCCACTGAGACCAGCGCGCCGAGCGCCGCCTCGGCGTGGGGACCGTCTGTGCCGGTGAACACCTCGGCGGCCAGGTCGGTGAACGGCCGGGGCGCTGCGGCCAGCAGGATGCGCAGCCGTGCCATCGTCTGCTCGTGCGCGAGCAGCCGCGCGGCATCGCCACTGCTCGCGGAGCTTGCTCCGGGGCGGGGGGTTGAAGGGGGGTCGTCCGCCCTAGGGCTAGCACCGCCGAGGTCGGCGGCCACCGGATCGTGCCCGGCGCGGCCCGGCAGTTCCGCCGCGGGATCGGCCGCGGCGGCCAGGCCGAGGTAGCCGTCCGGGCCGAGCGGCCCCCACAGCGGCCCGGCCGGGATGTCCACCCGTTGCGCGCCGACCAGGTCCTGGCGCGCCGGGTCGCCGTCGACCCACTCGAAGGGGCGATCGAACAGCTTGGCGGCGAAGTCGATCACGGCGCGCGGATGGCCGCCGACGGTGGCGCTCGTGGCGATCGCCTGGAACGTGGTGTTGTCCTGGCCGCGCCCGACGCGTTCGCGGAGCCGGCGCAGCAGCATGCCGACCTCCTCGGCCTTGGCCCCGTCGTAGACGTGCGCCTCGTCCAGTACGACGAACCGCCAGTGCCCGCCGTGCTTGCCCTCGAACAGTTCCATGTCCGCCGGGCGCAGCAGCAGGTACTCGAGCATCGCGTAGTTGGTAAGCAGCAGGTGCGGCGGGTCGTCGCGCATCTCCTGACGGCTGAGCAGCTCGTTCGGCAGCCGCGGCTCGCCCGGGTTCAGCGATTCGTAGAGCGACGCACCCTCGGCCGCGCGCTCCGGGGTGTCCCCGGTATAGCGGCCGAAGGTGATCTGCGGCGCGTCGGCCAGCAGCCGTCGCAGCCGGCGGAGCTGGTCGTTGGCCAGCGCGTTCATCGGATAAAGCAGCAGCGCCCGCACCCCGGGTCCGAGCGTGCCCGCCACCTGCTCGGCGGTCAGCGCGGACAGCACAGGCAGCAGGAAGCTCTCCGTCTTGCCCGACCCGGTGCCGGTGGCCACCACCAGGTTCCGGCCCGCGGCCGCCTTCCGCAGCGCCTGCTCCTGATGCAGGTAAAGAGGCCGGTCCAGGGGCAGCGCCGGGCCGCCCAGCCGGGCGAACGCCGGATCAAGCACACCCTCGCCGATCAGGTCGCGCAGGGTCGCCCCGGTCCGGTACGGCGGTGTGGCCTCGAGCAGCGGCCCCTTGGTCAGCAGCGGGCTGGCCGCGATGCAGTCGGCGAGGGCGGCCGCAAGCGCCGGATCACGAACCGGCAGCAGCGACCGCAGGTAACGCCGGTAGGTGGCGCTCAGCAGAGCGCTGGTGCCGATCGCGTCCACGCCGAGCCGCTCCCGGAGTAAGGAAATGCTTGCCGTCACCCAGGGTGCCACGGGCGGCGCGGTCGCGCGCCCTAACCGGGCAGCCACGGGTCGTCGGCCGCGGCCGGTGCGCTGACCCGCGCGACCACCGCGGTTCGTGCGCCTACGGTGATCCGCAGTTCCGCGCCGCCGTGGGCGCTCACCGTATCCAGCATCCGCCGCAGCGGGTACCGGCCTCGTTTGGAAGGCATCAGGACCTGAACCGTCCGGCCCGCGGCCACCACGTCGACGGGCGGGTCACCCGCGGTCCCGGGCAGGTCCAGGTGCAGCGCGCCGCCGCGGATCAGGTCCGCCGCCCGCAGCGGCAGCGGCCCGAGGCTGTGCCAGGCCGTGGGGGCATCTCCACTGCCCGGTTCGGGCTCGATCCGTACCCGGCAGTGCGGCGGGGTGACCCGTAGCGGCAGCACCACCGGGCCGGCCACGCACGCCACCTCGACGCCGGTGACTTCGGCCGGGATCATCACCGCGCGGGGCGAGGCGGTCATCCCTGGCGCGGGCGAGAGCACCGCTTCGGCAGGCTCCAGGCCCCGCGCATCCGTTAGCCGCAGCGCCGGGGAGTAGCGGGCATCCAGGCCCTCGGCCACCGCCACCGTCTGGCGCAGCCCGGTGGCCTGCGAGGCGCCCAGCGGAGTCACGGTAACGGCCAGTTCGCCGAGCACCGGGCGGGGCACCAGGTCCCACAGGCGCTCCGCCTGCTGGCGATCCCCGCTCGCCTCGACTGTCGCCAGCACCGGGCCGGAACCGGGCCGCCGGACCTCGATCTGCCACCGGATCTCGCCGGATGGCAGCCGCACCACCGGAAGCGTCCCGAACACGGGCAGGCCGTCCGGCGTGTGAATGCCCGGTACCGGAACACCCGTCACCAGCCGCGGTCTCGACCGGCCGCGAACCGGGTGCCGCCTGGGCGCATTCCCGCCCGCGGGCTCCAGCGCCAGCCAGGCGACTCCGGCCAGATCCAGCTGGACCAGCCGCCAGCCGTTCCAGGCGAGCGGCAGCCTGCTTTCCACCAGGACCCGTGGCGTCCTGTCGGCGCGCAGCGCCCGGTCCTGCGGGTATGCCAGCCACACCGCCTCGGGCGGCAGCATGGCCGCGATCTGCTCACCGTCGGCGTCGAAGGCCAGCAGCGGATCCGCGGGATCGATGACCTCGGCCGGAGACATCGCGGTCCAGGATCCGGCATTATCCTGGCCGGGATCGGCGTCGGGGTCCGCGTCACGGGTCAGCACGCCCTGCCCGAACGGATCGAGCCGCAGCGGCCTCCGGCAGGCCGGCCCCGGGCGGGCGGCCGCGACCGCCCGGGCCGCGTCGACGATGCGGCGCGGCAGGTGCAGGTCCGACAGGTCCCCGGCGCCGGGACCGTCGGGCTCGGCGAGCAGTTCCATGAGCCTGCGGCAGCGTCCGACGAACACGGTACCGGCCTTGAGGCGCAGCAGCGCGGCGACCGCGGGATCGAGCTCCGACAGTTCCCGTTCCGGCGCTCCGGCCCCGGCCAGCCGCAGGAATCCGGGCAGGGACGACGCGGTCACCGCCGCGTGGGCGAGCACCGCCTCCAGCGGGTCGCCGGCGGGGCCGGCACGCCCAGTGCTGCGAGCGAGCCGAGGAACGCCGCGGCCCAGTCAGCGGCGGAGCGCTTGGCCGCGCGCGTCCGGGTCGCCCGGAACCAGGCCGGCCAGACTTTCCCGTTCTTGTCGTAGCGAGCCGTGATCTGCGCCACGGCGATCACGATGCAGGCCGGCCACCGGCGGTTCAGCACGGTCGGCGGCTCGGACCGGGAGAGGTCCCCCAGCGTCAATGCCACCGCGGCCAGCATCTCGGGTTCCACGTCGAGTGTCCCGCCCGGCTCTCCGGACGCGAGGTGCCGGCGCCATCGGTGTTCGAGCAGGTCGAGCACTGCGCTGCCGGCCGGCGGCCCGCTCATGGTGGCCTCCTCACCGCGCGCCGGTAACTGCGGCCTGCTGCGCGCCCTCCTCGCCGGAGCCGGGCACGGCACCGCAGCCTCCGCCCTGCCGCCGGTCACACGAGTTTTCCCGAACGATCCATGGTGCACGCCCGGATACCCTTCGCGCGCCCCGATGCCAGGTCGCAGACGCAGCGCTAGGCGCCCTACGGTTGCTGGGCGGATTGGAGGGCGGCGGCTGGCCTGATCGTCTACTACGCTGTCGCGGGTTCGGCGAGCGTCACGGTCGCCCCTGCCGACAGGAGCTGCTCGCGCATGGCATATCGCCCGAGGTCGGTCAGCCTGACCTCAGTGCCGGGTGCGGGAAATAGCGCCCATGGCTCGAGGCCGACGGTGCGGATGGCCGCCGCGACATCGGCGGATGGCGGGACCGCGGCGGCGTTGTCCAGGCCGCCGGACACCTCTACCCCGCCATGTTCCGCAAGGTGGCTGATCGCCATGCGGACCACGAGGCCGGCCATCTCGGTGAGCACCTCGCGTTCGGAGGAGCCGGGCATACGAACGGAGTGCTCGTTCAGCAGGCCGTCCATGACCTCCTCTAGGCCGAGAAATTCGCCGTGTGGCGAGCACACATGCAGCCGCCTGAGGAAACGCGGCGGCCAGCTCGCCATCCAGTCTCGTAGCAGGTCGTCGTCGCCCTCGACCGGCAGGCTTACCTCGTCGAATATGCCGTGCCAAAGGGCCAGCGCCTCATCCGGGTCCGCGTCGCCGCGCAGCACGCGACCGGCCAGATTCCGGTCCGGGCCAGGCATCACGTGAGTGCGGCGCAGTTCCAGGATGCCGAACTCCAGCGACAGCCGCCATAGCCTGCTCAGCTCCGGCAGTTCGCGGAGACGGGCGGCGTCGGCCGACTCCATCCCGAAGACCGACGCCGCCTCGCGGACCTCGTCCCGCATCAGCTCACCGTGCTTGTCGACGCGCCGACCCTGGACGCCGATCCAGTCGGCGAACTCTACTAGCCGGCGCAGCAACCCGCATCCGTACCCAGTGACGGCCTCGGCGAGCTCGTCCTTCCCGGGCAGGGTGATTGCGGGCAGAGCATCAAGCCCGACGCATTCGCCGCAGGAACAGCGGGCGTCCGGCCACACCTGGTGCTTACACGGAACCTGCCCCGAGGTAAGGATCGCGACCTGGCCCTCATGCACAATCATCAGCCCTGTGCCTAGGCGCGGGTCGTCGTCGATCATCTCACCGAGGACATCACGGCGTGCCTCGGCGTCCAGCGCACTGAACTTCTCCGCCCAGAGGTCGGCCGCGAATTGGTCGGCCGGGTCCACCCCGTCGGCGGACATAGCGGTGAACACGCGCTTGGCCAGCCTCCACTGGGACTTGTCGGCCATCGCGGCGGCGAACTTGGGTGTCAGCCGGTCCAGCTCTTTCAGAAGCGTAGAGACCCGGGTGCTGCCCGGGTGCAGCCTCTCGGTCTCGTCGAGAAACCGCAGGAAATCCCGTACCTCCGTCGGCCCGTACATGGCCAGATCCCAGGCGTCTGCCTGCCTGGCCGCACAGTGCTGCATGAGCAGCTCGTGCACGTCGCCGCTGCGCCAGTGGGTGGGATCAGGCTTCCTCAGGTAGTCCGCCCTGCCATGGATCAGAATCCCGATCCGGTCCCGCCGCCGGTCGGCCTCGCCATCCGGCACTAGGCCGCGCTCAGTCGCCCAGCGCTCGTACTGATTCAGGATCCGGCGTGCGACTCGGTACGACATGCCGTCAGATCGTAGCCGGGCCAAGGGGACAACTCGACGCGCCACGCCGCCACGTAAGTCCAGCGCCAAGCCATGGTGGTCACCGTGATAGGGGGCGACGGTGGCCACCCGCCCGGCGGGCATGGCGCAGCGGATGGCCTGGTGCAGCAGCTGGTACGAACCAGACGCCTCGATCATGGCATCAGCACCGCGTCCGCTGGTCAGGTCACGGATCCGCGCCGCCGGGTCCGTGACCTGTGTCGCGTCGATCACGTGCACGTTCAGCGGCGTGCCGCCTCGAGGCGCAGCCGATAACGGTCGATGCCTATGACCAGGGTGGCTCCGGCTAGCCGGGCCAGTTGACTGGCAAGCAAGCCCACGACGCCTAGGCCGATAATAGCGACGGCGTCGCCGAGCCTGATGCCTGCGTCGTGCACACCGCCGAGGGCAACGCGCGCAAGCGTATAGAACACTGCCTGCTCCGCGGACCGTCTTGTCAGGCATCAGCCACGGCACCGAGCTGACCTGATCGCCAGCCAGCGCAGGAGCCGACGGGCAGCCGCGACCTGGGCGGCCACCGCGCCTGAAGATCATTACAGCTGGTTGGGGTGCGCGCCGTTACAGTGACCAGTGGAGCCTATCAAAGGGGGCGCCGTGGAGCCTGCCGTCCGGTCCGGGACCGCCGACGCTCCGGTCGCCGCTGCCGTCGGCGGGGTCGTGTCCCGCCGCGAGCTGTTCGGGCGGCTGGGGGCCGCGGGGCGGGTAACCGACGTGTCGGCGCCGCCGGGGAGCGGGAAGACACTGTTGCTGCGGTCGTGGATCGGCGAATCGGGCCTGGCCGGGCGCGCGGCGTGGGTGGCGGTGCCGGGCGGGGAGCGTGATCCGCAGCAATTCTGGATCGCGGTGGCCGACGCGCTGCGGGGCACCGCGGCCGCATCCGCGCTGGTGCGGCCGTTGACGGCGGCGCCGGACCTGGATGGCTGGGCGATTGTGGAGCGGCTGCTGAAGGACCTGGTGCGGCTGGAGGATCGGGTCTGGCTGGTGGTCGACGACGTGCACGAGCTGGCTTCGACCGAGGCGCTGGCCCAGCTGGAGCTGCTGGTGATGCGCGGGCCGCCGCAGCTGCGGTTCGTGCTGGCCACCCGTCATGATCTGCGGCTGGGGCTGCACCGGCTGCGCCTGAAAGGGGAGCTCACCGAGATCCGCGCGGCCGACCTGCGGTTCACCCTCGGGGAGGCGCGGGCGCTGTTCGACGCGGCCGGGGTACAGCTGCCGGAGTCGGCTATGGCGCTGTTGCATGCACGGGCCGAGGGCTGGGCGGCCGGGCTGCGGCTGGCGGCGCTGTCGCTGGCCGGGCACCCCGATCCGGCGCGGTTCGCCGCCGAGTTTTCCGGCAGCGAGCGGACGGTGGCGGACTACCTGCTGGCCGAGGTGCTGGAGCGGCAGAGCGAGGAGGTGCGGCGGCTGCTGCTGCGCACCTCGGTGGCCGAGCAGGTCAGCGGCGAGCTGGCTGACCTGCTGACCGGAGGCAGCGGCGGGGAGCGGGTGCTGCAGGACCTGGAGCGGGCCGGCGCGTTCGTGGTCTCCCTGGACGCGGGGCGGTCCTGGTTCCGCTACCACCAGATGTTCGCCGACCTGCTGCAGCTGGAGCTGCGGCGCACCGCGCCCGACGAGCTCCCCGCGCTGCATCGGGCCGCCGCCGGATGGTTCGCCGGGCACGGGTACCCGGTCCAGGCGGTGCGCCACGCCCAGGCGGCCGGGGACTGGAGCCTGGCCGCGCGGCTGCTGTCCGACACCTGGCTCTCTCTGACGCTGGACGGCCAGCAGGACACCGCGCACGAGCTCCTGGCCGGATTCCCGGGCGGCGTCGCTGCGGGCGATCCGGAACTCATCGCGCTGGTGGCGGCCGATGAGCTGAACCGGGGATCGCTGGCGGAGGCCGAGGAGCATCTGGCGCGGGCAGCGAGTGAGCTGGGGTCAGTGCCCGCGCAGCAGCGCGGGCGTTTCCAGGTCACGCTCGGCATCTTGCGGCTCTTCCTGGGCCGCCAGCGCGGTGATGTCCCGGCCGTGGCCGAGGAAGCGCAGGGGCTGCTCGCCCCGGTCGAGGCCGCGGACGCGGCGGATCCTGGCCTGGGCGGGGAGCGACGCGCGCTGGCGCTGATCAGCCTCGGCATCGCCGAGACCTGGACCTATCGCAACGAGGAGGCCGAGCGCCATCTCCAGCAGGGCGTGGCGGTGGCCGGCCGGATCGGGCGGCCCTATCTCGAACTCACCGGCCTCGCGTACCTCGCGCAAATTGCGATCTTCCGGTCCTATACGGTCGCAGCGCAGCGGGGCAGGCAGGCGATCGAGCTGGCGCAGCGGCACGGCTGGGGCGGGGACCACGCCGCCGGCGTCGCTTACCTGGTACTCGCCGGCGCGGCGGTGGCTCAGGGGCGGCTGGCGGAGGCAGAGTCGTGGCTCGAGCGCGCCGGGCAGACCCTCCGGACCGAGGCCGAACCCGCCGCCGGGATGCGCCTGCACTATGCTCGCAGCCTGCTCGAGCTCGCTCGTGGCCGTAACGAGGAGGCGCTGAGCGCCCTCCAGGCCGCCGAGCGGCTGGCCGGCACGCTCGTCACCCCGCACACCTTCGCTCCGATGATCCCGGCGACCATGCTGCCAGCGCTCACGCGGCTGGGCCAGACCGAACGCGCCGAAGCCGCCTTGGCCGGGCTGGACGCCCGCGAGCGCGCAAGCGCAGAGATGCGCGCCGCCCTGGCGTCGCTGCGGCTCGCCCAGCACGACCCGCAGGCGGCGACGGCCGCGCTCGCGCCCGTCATCGACGGTTCCGTCCGGCCAGGCCTTCCAGCCATCGTGGTGGTGGCTTTGCTGCTAGAGGCGATGGCCCGCGACGCGCTCGGCGACCCGGACGCCGCCGGGCGTGCCCTCGAACGGGCCCTCGATCTCGCCGAACCCGACCACGTGCTGATCCCGTTCCTGCTCCACCCCGTGCCGGGGCTGCTCCAGCGCCAGGCCCGGCATGCCACCGCGCACGCCGCCCTGATCGCCGAGATCCTGAGCCTGCTCGCCGGGACAAGCAGGCCCGCCGCACCGCCCGGCGGACAACTGCGAAGCCTGCGCGAGCCGCTCAGCCAGGCCGAGACCCGCGTCCTGCGCTACCTGCCGACCAGCCTGTCCATGCCGGAGATCGCCGGCCAGCTGCACCTGTCGGTGAACAGCGCCCGGACGCACATGCGACACATCTACGCCAAGCTCGGTACGAACCGCCGCCACGAGGCCGTCGAGCGGGCCCGCACCCTCGGCCTGCTCGCACCCGCCACGCGGGCCTTCGAGGCTGAATACGCCGTGGGCCGTACGCTTGACCTGGCCTGGGTGTCGGCTGCGCCCGGGCACCAGGACGCAGCGGCCGGGCAGGCGGGCGTGGCTGACGAGGCTCCGCAGGTGATGCAGGCGGGACGCGAGGGGCAACGCCCGCCTGCGCTCGCGACCGACCTGGACACGGCCGTATCGGCTGAGGCCGTGACGGTGCTGACGCCTCGCGAGCTCGACGTGCTCAAGCTCGTCGCGCAGGGATTGAGCAACGCGGACATCGCCCGGCGGCTTGTATTGAGCGATCACACGGTCCACCGGCACCTGGCAAACATCCTCCGCAAGCTCAACCTCTCCTCGCGCGCTGCGGCCGCGGCCTGGGGCGTACGCACCGGGCTCGTCTGAGCCTGGCCCGATCGGGCCATCTGCCGCGGCCGCGTGAAGCTGGCCCGATTGGGCGAAGCGATAGCGCTGCGCTGCCGTGTCCACTAGAGAACGTGGGCAACGGGTTCGCCTGAGATTGCCACTGGCAGACGAAGCCGCTAACGGGGAGCGAGATACCGATCATCGAAGCGAGGTCGCGGGCTTCCACCGCGAGGAACTCGAGCTGGTCACCACCGCCACGGCTGCAGACGCCACCGTCAGCTTGCTGAACGGCAAGCGGTAGAGCAACACAACCATCACCAAGGTAAGAGGAGTACGGCAAATGGGACTGTCCATCAACGACACCGCACCAGACTTCGAGGCCGCCGGGCTGCCAGGGATGTGCCCATGAGCAAGATCGGAGCACCTAAGCGCATCATCGAGATCGAGCCGATCGAGGCACCAGCCGCCGAGCCCGCCGCCGAGCCGGTCATGGTGCCCGAGCCCGCCAAGGTGCCCGAACGTGTCTAGGGCCGAGTTCGGCATCACACCCCTGCGCGGCTACCGCAAATGGGATATCCGCGGCGGCCGCCTGGTCAGCTGTTATAACCAGGTCTGGCCGCTTCGCGCCCCGGCCCGGGCGGCCTGCAGGCACTGCTCCCGCGCGGACATGCCCATTCCGTCCGGGACCAGGCACGGCCACTTTGCCGGCGAGGGCTGTGGCCTGTACGCCTGGAGCGCCCCCGAACTGATCGAGCGCCGGTACACGCTGGTGAGCAAGCGCATCCAGTGCTGGGGAGTCGTCGAGGGCTGGGGCCGCGTCGTCGAGCACGACAAGGGCTTCCGCGCCCTCTACATGCGCCCGCTGGCCCTGTCGCCCATGTTCCCGATCGACGTCAAGCTCCTAGGGGACGTGGCCGCCGCCTACGAGATCCCACTCCTGGGACGAGAAACACGATCACCCGTAGCCAACCCCTCGACGCCATATTCTCAATCGTTTAAGGAGTTCCTATGGGTAGGGAAATAGGGATCGAATTGTCTTACGACGTTGCGGTCATCGGTGGTGGCGCGGTGGGCCTCGGCTACGCGATCCGCGTCAAACGGGACCATCCTGAGCTGCGGGTTCTCGTCCTGGAAAAGGCCCGGGAACCCCGCTTCAAGATCGGGGAGAGCACGCTGTCCGTGACCGTCGAGCACCTGCTCGAGCTCGGCTTCACCATGCCGCAGTTGCGGCGGCTGTTCACGATCAAGTCGGGTCTGGGATTCTGGTACGCCGACTCCGCGACCGAGGAGCTGGTGTCCCCGGTCGACGTCTGCAACACCGAGGAGACATTCCAGGTCGAGCGCCGGCCGATGGAAATCGCGCTGACCGTCCTGGCCCGGTCGTGCGGGGTGGAGATCCGGTCCGGGACAGCCGTGTCCGCGGGCCGGTCGCGGCTGGACGGGCCGGACCCGGTGCTCGTGCTGCGCGGTGCGCCGGGGGCCGCGGACCCGGTTCACTGCCGGCTGGCCTGCGACGCGAGCGGTCCTGCCTCGGTGGTGGCACGTTCACGGGGAACGCACCGCAAGCAGGAACACATCAACACCAATGCGTACTGGTCGCACTTCCGGCAAACGGCGTCGCCGGGGATACCGGGCTGGGACGCCCCGATGACACACCACATCTGCTTCCCGCAGGGCTGGTTCTGGTTCATCAGCCTGTGTTCGTGGGAGAGCTCCCCCACACCCGACCTGACCGCGATGATCGGTGCCCTGCTCAATGACCGGCGGGACGAAGAGGACATGCCGGATCGCCAGGAATGGGCGAGCCGGTTCGGCTGCACGCACTCACTGCGCGTCTCGATCGGCGTGTCACCCCGGTCGGACCTGGACTATCCGCCACCCGGCGGGGCACGGGAGCGGTTCTGGCACTACGTCGACGCCTACCCGGCCATCCGGGCGGTCATGCGTTCTTACGAGGAGGTGCCGGATCCGTACCAGGGAAAGCCCGCTTACGGTTACCTGAAGGAGATCGAGCATTACAGCACCTCGTACGCGGGCGAGGGTTTCCTGTCGGTGGGAGATGCCGCGTTTTTCGTCAATCCGCTGTTCTCCAAGGGCCTGGCGTTCGGCATGTTCTGCGCAAAAGAGGCGGCGCGGGCGACGGCCGGGCACCTGACGGACCCGGCGCGCGGCGATTTCGCGGGGTACGACAGGCTGCTCCACTCGGTCTACCGCGCGCTGTCCGCGGAGAACGAGGCCCTGTACCGATCCTGGGCCTCGCCGGCAGGATTCGAGCAAGTACTCATGGCCAAGCTCGCCGGGGCGCTTCGCGAGGTGAGGAACCGGGCCGAGGGCCTGGTCCACGAGGACGTGCCCTACCGGCTCCTGGAACCCCGGCACGCGACGGTCTTCACCGACCTCGTCGCCCTGACGCGCGACGCCGGGTCACCGGCGGACCACTCACCGGAGATCCAGGCAGTTACGGGCCGGTACCTGGAGGAACTACGCACCGACCCCGAGACGATCGAGGCACGCCTGGGCCGGTTCCTCACCCGCTACGACGACAACCTGGTCCGGCACGAGAACGCCGCCGAGGTGGCGCAGCCCGGCGTGTTCGCCGCCGTCGCCTGCCCGGACTGCCGCCAGTACGTCAACGCGACCCTGGGCCGGTGCCCGGCTTGCGGTCAGGACATGAATCCATAGTGCGTTGGCGATCACCAGACATTACCTTTCGTAGCTCCTGATGCGGACCGGAGGGTTCACGCCTGTGACCGGAGGGACTCATATGCACGCGGTACCGCCGCTGGCCCCGCACAGTCTTCTCGTCTACCTCGCCGCGATCGCTGTCCTGCTGGCGGTCGCCCGGCTGCTGGGGCGGCTGGCCGCGCGCATCGGCATGCCCGCGATCGTCGGGGAACTGGCCACCGGAGTGATCTTGGGGCCCTCGTTGCTCCTGCACGTGCTTCCCGGGGCCTCGCACTGGCTGTTTCCCGCCGACGCGAACCAGATGCACCTGCTGGACGGCATCGCCCAGGTCGGCGCCGTGCTGCTCGTCGGCGTCACCGGCACCCAGCTCGACCTGCGCCTGCTGCGCCGCAAGGGCGGCACGGCCCTAACGGTCAGCGGACTCAACCTCATCGTTCCCCTGGCCCTCGGCGTGACGCTCGGACTGTTCCTGCCCGCCACCGTGGTTGCCAGCGGCCATACCAGCCGCGTGGTCCTCGCGCTGTTCATCGGCGTCACGATGTGCGTGTCCGCGATCCCCGTGATCGCCAAGACGCTGTCGGACATGCGCCTGCTGCATCGTAACCTCGGCCAGCTCATCCTGGCCGCGGGCTCGATCGACGACGCGGCCGGCTGGCTGCTGCTGTCCGTTGTCTCGGCTGCGGCGACCACCGGTGTCCGGGCCGGCCACGTCCTGGCCGCGGTGGCCTACCTGATCGCGTTCGTGCTGCTGGCCGGCACCGTGGGACGCATTGCGGTTAAGAAGGTCCTGACCGCGACGACACGAGCGGACGAGCCGGGTCCGACCGTTGCGGCAGCGGTGGTCATCATCTTGGCCGGCGCGGTGACCACGGCGGCGCTCGGCATGGAGCCGATCTTCGGCGCGTTCATCGCCGGGACCGTGATCTCCGCGTCAGGCATCGCCCAGCGGCAGCTGGCTGCGCTGCGCACGCTGGTGCTGTCCGTCCTCGCCCCGTTCTTCTTGGCGACCGCCGGACTGCGCGTTGACGTCACGGTGCTTGCCCGGCCCGTGGTCGCCTTGACGGCCCTGGTCATCGTGCTTGTTGCGATCTTCGGCAAGTTCGCAGGTGCTTACGCCGGCGCCCGGCTCAGGCGGCTCAGCAGTCGGGAGGGCATCGCTCTGGGCGCCGGCATGAACGCCCGCGGCGTCGTCGAGGTGGTCATCGCCCTCACCGGCTTGCGCCTTGGCGTACTCAACACCACCACGTACACGATCGTGGTCCTGGTGGCGCTCGTGACCTCCATCATGGCACCGCCCGTGCTACGGCACGCCATGTCCCAGATAACGCAAACCGACGAAGAGCTGCTCAGGAAGATCAACCACGACACCCGGGACGCGGTCGAGCGTCTACAGCGCGCCGCGTAGACATCCGTCACCAACGAAAGAGGAGCACAGCAAATGGGGATGGTCCATCAACGACACCGCACCAGATTTCGAGGCCGACACCACTCAGGGCAGGATCAGCTTCCACGATTGGATCGGGGATTCCTGGGCGGTGGGTTCCCGGCCCTGGTGGAGGAGGTTGCCGAGATCATCCGCGAGTTCCGGCCGGATGTCGTCATCACGTTCGGCCCGGACGACGGCTACGGCCATACCTGCCTGGTCCTGTCTGCGGCACCGCTGGCCAAGTTCGCTGGCCGGGACCGGGGAGCCCGCCTGGCCGGTGCCCTGCCCGGCGCACGGGCAGACGCGTCCCCGCGGCCGAAAGCGTACAGACAGCCCACGGCGTCGTCTGCTGCGAGGTGTCCGGACAGGTCATCCAAAAAGTCGAAGTCCTTTCCGCCTACCGCAGCCAGGTCCCGCTGGAGCCGGACATGTTCCCGGAGTTCCTGCTCACCGACTTCGAGGCGCGCTACCCGGCTTATGCCGGCACCCGCGACCGGGGCGACCAACGCGGAGATCGCCGCCCAGCTGTACCTCAGCCCCAACACCGTCGACTACCACCTGCGCAAGGTGTTCCGGAAGCTCGGCGTCACCTCCCGCCGCCAGCTCGCCCACGCGAAGCTCGACCCAGCCCGGTAGCTGCCCGCCGCCAACGGCGGCACGAAGCCGAGCGTCCCGCCGACGGCAGCCAAGCGGCCGAGCTCACACGGACCTTCGCCCCGACGTCGTGGGTGATGGACATCCGCATGCCCGGCACCAATGGCCTGGCCGCGACCGAAACCATCTGCACCGACCCGGGCCTGTCCGCCACCCACGTGCTCATCCGGCAAGTTCTTCGTCAGCCCGCTGACCGTACGCACCCACATCCAGCGCGCCATGATGAAACTGCACGCCCGCGACCGCGCCCTGCTTGTCGTCATCGCCTACCAGACCGGCCTGGTCCATCCCACCCACCGTGCGATAAGCGCGGTGGCCAGTGAGCCTGCGACGGGAAGCCAACGGTGGCCGACCACGGGCTGGTCTCCCGCCGCTCAGCGACGGGCTACCTAGTGTCGTTCGGGCTGGCACCGACGGCCTGGCCGCCATCGAAGCCATGTGCACCGACCCGGGCCGACCCGGCTGCTGCGCAGTGAGGTCATTCCGCCCTCCATCCGGCAGATACGCGCGGTGTCCCGCCATGTCGGCGACCAGTGAAACGGAGCACAGATCGCCCGCTTAGGCGCAGGACGGTCAGGCCAACGACCAAATTGCCCGCGCCGATCGGCGGATCTCGCGTGACGGCCGTAACCAGCGATCGTGACGCAACGTCACAGGCCTCCGCGGGCATGCGCGACCTGCCGAATCCGGCGCACTCTTCGGGTCGGGAGTTCGCGGTGACCGGGCGGCCCGGAACTGCCAGTTCTGGCGCGTCGTGCCCTTTGGCATTCATCCCGGGACCGGATCTGTCCGTGCCGTGTCCGCCCTCGCGGCAGTTACCTGAACGGCGATCGGCAACTTCGGGGACGAGGATGTGCTGGGCGCCCGGCGCCGAAGCGCGGGGCGCCCATCGGTTGGCCGATCCTGGATACGGGCCTCAGTAGCTGAAGGTTGTCGCCCCTTCGTCCCCGATCCACTCCCACAGCTGGACGCTGCCGGCCAGGTCGGCGTTGGGCAGCAGCCCGCCCTTGTCCAGGTGCTTGGCGTTGAAGCAGACCGGGCAGACCATGAACCGGCCGCCGGCCTTGTCATACCGGGCCAGCAGGTCGGGCAGCGGAGGGCAGCCCTCGCACGCCACGCCTGCCGCCACGCCGTCCAGCGCGAGCCGGACGGCTTCCTTGGCCTGGAACATCAGGGTCGGCCGCCCTGATTCGGCGGCGCCGACCGCGACGAGGAACGCCACGGTCACCTTCTCCGGGTCTTCCAGGCCGGTGCTGAGACTGATCACTGCCTTTCCGGCCATGACTGCCCCCTCTCCTGCGGTGCCACTGCGGCCGGCCCGGGTCTGCCGGGTGCGTCCGGCCTAGTTAGCACGATCGTTCGTATTGCGTTAACGTACGACCGGTCGTGCTATCTTGTCAAGACGATGCCCCAGACCGCCAGCCAGGAAACCCGCGCCCGGCGGCGCCCGCGCGCCGACGGGGAACGCACCCGCAGCGCCATCTTGCGCGCGGCCGCATCGCTGGCCACCGTCGACGGGCTGGAGGGCCTGTCGATCGGGCACCTGGCCGCCGCGATCGGGATGAGCAAGAGCGGCCTGTACGCGCACTTCGGCTCCAAGCAGGAACTCCAGCTGGCCACCGTGCAAGAGGCGGGCCGGATCTTCGCCGGCGAAGTCGTCCAGCCCGCCCTGGCGGCCCCGGCCGGGCTGGCCCAGCTCGCGGCGGTGTGCGAGGCGTTCTTCGAGCACCTGCAGCGCCGCACCTTCCCCGGCGGCTGCTTCTTCGCCGGCGCGGCGCTGGAGATGGGCACCCGCCCCGGCCCCGTCAAGGAAAGCGTCGCCGCCTTCCAGGCCGGGTTCGTGGACCTGCTCCGCGGCTTCGCGGCCACCGCCATCGCCCAGCACGAACTCCCCGCCGGGGAGGACCCCGACCGGCTCGCCTTCGAACTGAACGGGATCATCCTGGCCGCCGACACCAACTTCGTCCTGCACGATGATCCCGCGGTCCTGGACCTGGCCCGCCAGGTCGTGCACCGCCGGCTCGGCCTCGGCAGCGGCAGCGACGCCGGCACACGGTAAGGTCGCGCCCCGGCCGCCGTGCACACGAACGCGCCACACCCGCCGCCCGGCCAGGCGCAACATCGGCGCCGAGATCATGGGCCGCAACAAATTCGGCCCGCCGCGCGGCCCCTGGCACGACCATGACTGGCGCGGCTGGTGGGGCGCCGAGCCTCCGTTCCACACCCCGGTATTCGTGCTGACCCACCACACGCGTCCTTCGTTCACCCTTGGCGACACCACGTTCCACTTCGTCGACGCCGATCCTGCGTCGGTCCTCGATCGGGCGCGGGACGCGGCGCAGGGCAAGGACGTCCGACTCCGCCGCGGGGCGGCTGGGAGGCCTGCTGTTCGCAATGGGTCGTTCTCCGGTCGGCCGCTCCTGCCGCGATGGTGCTGATCGGGGCTGACGGGTGCGGGCCGATTGGGACGCCAACTGGTGCAGGTTGGGTGGCGGCGTCGTGGCGGGGGCAATGGGTCCGGTCTCAGGCGCGCGCGGGCGGCCTGCTGAGGTGGCTGAGGAGCGCGGCGACGAGGTTTAGGGCGGTGTCTATCTCGGGTTCGGTCCCGCCGAGCAGGGGGGCGTAGAGGTGGGCGTCGCACATCCGGACGATGGCCTGGCTGAGCGTGGTGGCGGGTAGCGATGCTTGGAGCCGGCCGGCGGTAATCTCGGTTTGCAGCATCTCAGCGATCAGTTTCGCTGCGGTCTGCTCGACGGCGCCGGGCAGTAGCGCGAGCCGGATGAACACCAGGGGTTCGCGTTTGCACAGCGCCTGCAGCGGTTCGGCGTCGGTGACGGCGTGCATGAACCGGTTGATGACGTCGAGGACGAGGTCCACGCCGCCGTCGGCGGTGGCGCGGGCGGCCGCGCGGCGGAACGTGCGCTCGGTGGCCTCGGCCAGCACGACCCCCAGCAGATCGTCGCGGTTGCCGACTAGCCGGTAGAGCGTCGAGCGCCCGATGCCGAGCTGGGCGGCCAGCGCGGACATGTCCGCCGTCTCGCCGCGCAGGTAGGCCTGGGTGGCGGCGTTGATGGCAGCGCGGCGGGTCAGCGCCGTTCCCAGCCGCGCGCCGTCGGCCGGGCGTGGCGGGGTTCCGGTGTTCATTACCCCAGTATCACGCATGGGACATTGCCATCATGTGTCCTATAGTGGCACACTACATCCTACTGTTTCACTAGGCTGGAGCTGGCGATGCGGGTCGAGACGGTGCGCGGCGCGATGGCCGTGGATGGGCTTACCTGCCTCGGCCTTCCGGCCGCTATCGGCGCCGGCCTGCGGACGTTGATCTCGGTGCCGCTGTTCCACGTCACCGGCTGTAACTCGCAACTGCTCGTCGCCGCCCGCGTCGGCGGCACATCGGTCATCCTGCCGGCGTTCGACCAGGCGAAGATTATCGCGTCGATCCCGGGCGAGCGGATCACCTACCTCGTGACCGTCCCCGCGATCTACTCCCTGATCCTGCGCCGCCCCGAGTTCGCGACGACGGACGTGTCGGCCGTGCGGTGGGTCGGCTACGGAGGCTCGCCGATCGCCCCGACGCTGGTCCAGGCATTGCAGGACGCGTTCCCCGCCGCGCGAGTCTGCAACGGCTACGGGATCACCGAGGCCGCGTCGATCATGAGCGCGCTGCCCCACGACGACGCAATCGAACACGCCGACTCCGTCGGCTACCCGGTCCCATCCGTCGACCTCGGGATCGTCCCGCTCGATGACGACCCGAGTACCGGGGAACTGGTCGTGCGCGGCGCGAACGTCATCGCCGGCTACTGGCAGCGATCCGAGACGAACGCGGAGACGATCGTCGACGGGTGGCTACACACCACCGGTGACATCGTGCGCGTCGACGACGCCGGCCGCGAGCTCCGCAAGGCACAATTGCGCAAGAGTGTTGATTGGGGTGCCCCGCTGTGATGACAAGCAAAACGGAACCGGCGAGCGAGGAGGTCCTCGCGCACAGCCGCGCCAGCGCCGGCTTCGAGGCCGTACTGGCGAACGCGGCGTTTGGCGGTTTCGGCAGACTGCTCCCGTCGGCCGAACTCGGCCGACTCGCGAAGGCCGTGATGCGGAGCCCGAAGCCAGTCGCCGGGCGCGTCGTCGACCTGGCAGCGCGGCTGGGGCACGTCGGCATCGGCGTGGAGGATCAACCCGGCGCGCGTGACCGCCGCTTCGCCGACCGTGCGTGGGCAGGCAATCCCGTCCTGCAGCGGCTCGCCCTCGGGTACCTGGCCACCTGCGATGCGGCAGTGGGGATCCTCGAGGACGCTGACGTGGACTGGCGCACCCGGGAGCGGCTCCGACTGACCTTGGACAACGTCGTGTCTGCGCTCTCGCCCACGAACGGCCTGCTCACGAACCCTGAGAGCTGGAAGGAGGTCATCGACACCGGGGGCCAGAGCCTGCGCGCCGGCCTCGGCAATCTGCTCACCGACCTGCGCTCGCCGGCCAAGCTGCCCACCAGCGTCGACAAGTCGGCCTTCGAACTCGGGAGCAACCTCGCCGCCACCGCAGGACAGGTCGTGCGCAAGACCCGGCTCTACGAGCTCATCCAGTACCAGCCCCGCGCCGATAAGGTCAACGCGGTCCCGCTCCTCGTCATCCCGTCGCCGGTCAACAAGTACTACCTGCTCGACCTCGAACCCGAACAGTCGGTTGCCCGCGCGGAACTCGACGCCGGGCGCCAGATCTTCATCGCGTCCTGGGTCAACCCCGACGCCAGCCACGCCGACGTCGGGTTCGACGAGTACGTGATCGGCATCGTCGAGATGCTCAACACCGTCGCCGCCATCAGCGGATCCGACGCGAGCCACCTGCTCGGCCTGTGCGGCGGAGGAGTACTGGTGTTCCTCGCCGCGGCGTATCTCGCCGCGATCGGGCGCGAGCAATTGCTCGCCTCGCTGACAGTCGCGATCGCGGTTCTGGACTATGACCGCGGCCCGTCAGCGATGGCCTTCCTCGACCGCCAGGGGGCCGAGAGGGCGATCCGCCGAGCGACCGAACACGGCTTCTTCGACGCCCGAGACACAGCCCGGGCCTTCGCGCTGATCCGGCCGATCGAAGGCATCTGGAACATCGCCGTGCACAACTACCTGCTCGGCAAGCAGCCACCGGCGATGGGGTTGCTCTACTGGGCCGCCGACCAGACCAACATGGCCACGAAGTACGGCGGCCAGATGATGCAGGCCGCGCTGGAGAACAGCCTGACCCGCCCCGGCGGGCTGACCGTCGGCGGCGTCCCGATCGATCCGTCCCAGATCACCGTCGACACCTACGTACTGGGCGCCTCCACCGACCACATCTCACCATGGCAGGACTGCTATCGGACCATCGCCATGATCGGCGGCGACGCGACGTTCGTCCTCGCGAAGGGCGGCCATGCGATTGTGATAGCCAAGGGACCGGGCAGCCCGCGGGCCAGCTACCGCACCGGAGCGATCCGGGGCTCCGATCCCGACGAGTGGCTCGCGGGCTCCGTCGACAACAAGGGCAGCTGGTGGGAGCACTGGAACGACTGGATCGAGAAGCGCACCCCTGACACGAAGCTGGCCCCGACGCGCCTCGGCAACGATGCCTGTCCACCTCTTGGCGACGCGCCGGGTGAATACGTAAAACGGCTGGTCACGTGAGCGACAGCGATCTGGTCGGCCTCGGCCTCGCCCGTCTCGCCAGCTGGCTATCGACCGCCCTGCCCGGAACCGGGACAGACCTGACCGCGCGGCTGGCCTCCATGAAGCGCCCCCAGCAACGCGTTGAGCACGGCGCCGGTCCTGCCGTGCATGACCGTGGAGAGGACTCCGGATGATCCCTGTACTCGATAGCTTCCGTCTCGACGGGCGCGTGGCGATCGTCACCGGCGCGTCGAGCGGGCTCGGAGTCCAGTTCGCGCAGGCCCTCGCCCAGGCAGGCGCGGACGTCGTGCTCGGCGCCCGACGTGAAGACCGCCTCGTGCAAACGCGCAGGCTGGTGGAAGCCGAAGGCCAACGCGGTCTGGCCGTCCGGGCCGACGTCACCAATCCGGAGGACTGCACCGCCCTCGCGAGCGCGGCCATGAGCGCGTTCGGCCGGATCGACGTGCTGGTAAACAACGCCGGCGTGGGCACCGCCGTCCCCGCACTGAAGGAAACCCCCGAACAGTTCCGTTCCGTGGTCGACCTCAATCTCAACGCCAGTTACTGGATGGCGCAGGCATGCGGGCGGGTGATGCAGCCCGGCAGTTCGATCATCAACATCAGCAGCGTTCTTGCGCTCACGAGTATGGGCTTGCCGCAGGCCGCCTACACCGCGAGCAAGGCCGGCGTGATCGGCCTGACACGAGACCTGGCGCAGCAATGGACCAGCCGCAAAGGCATCAGGGTCAACGCGATCGCGCCAGGACACTTCGAATCCGAGATGAGCGGCCAGTTCGACGAACGCGCACACGCGGCGGTGGTTGCGCGCGCTGCGGTAGGCCGACTGGGCCAGCCGGGAGAGCTCAACGGGGCGCTGATATTCCTCGCCAGCCCCGCCAGCAGCTATGTCACCGGCATCGTCCTGCCGGTCGACGGCGGAACGTTGCTCACCTGATGGCGAAGACATCCCAGCCGACTCGCGCGCCGAACAAGGCGCTGTACCTCACCGACTACGCCCGCTCTGCCTGGGACATCGGGGCGCTGTCGGCCACGCTGCCGGCACTGGCCCGAGCACCCCGCGGAGATGGCCACGCCGTGCTGGTCATTCCCGGCCTGGGGGCCAGCGACATGTCCACCCTGATACTCCGCCGCTTTCTCAGCACGCTCGGATACGCGACCTACGGCTGGAAACTCGGGCGCAACATCGGCCCCACTGCGCGAGTCGTCAGCGGCCTGCCCGAACGCCTGCACGAGTTCCGCGCGCGCCACGACGGACCGGTGAGCGTGATCGGCTGGAGTCTCGGCGGCATCTTCGCCCGTCAACTCGGGCGGCGTCATCCGGACGTCATTCGCCAGGTGATCACGCTAGCGAGCCCGATCCGGCTCAAGGATCACGCGCACAGCAACGCCCGGCGCGCGTACGAGCTGCTCGAGAAACGGCACACCGAGACGATCCAACTGCCTCTGGAGGCCGGCCTCGGGCCACTGCCCGTCCCAGCCACCTCCGTCTACACGCGTCTGGACGGCATCGTCGCCTGGCGGGCCTGCCTGGACCAGCCCTCCCGCCTTGCAGAGAACGTCGAGGTCTACGCGAGCCACTTCGGCATCGGCAACCATCCCGCCGCACTGTGGGTCATTGCCGACCGATTGACCCAGGCGCCCGGCAAGTGGGCCCCCTTCCGGCCCCCGGCCCGGTGGCGTTGCGCGTACCCCACCCCGATCGCGACCGACCCGGTGGACCCATCATGACCGAGCTCCCCGGCCAACTGGCCGGCCGTGGGAATGGGGCAGCTGATTAGCGGCGTTCTCGCCGCGGCCGCGGGCGGGGTTCGCTGCCCGGCAGGATCTTCGATCTCGCTTTGGCGCTGGGAACGGCGGTCGCCGTGGGCTGCTGCGGCGCTGCCTGCCGGAGGTGCATCAGGTCCTGCTCAAGGAGCCTGGCTCCCTGGGCTGCGATGAACAGGCCTGCCACGCCGCGGGGATCGCTGAGTGACTGGCCGCTGAGCGCTTCGAGGCGGTGCAGCCGGTTGCGTACGGTGTTGCGGTGGCAGTAGAGCTGCCGTGCGGCGGCGGAGGCGTTCCCGCCGCACTGGAGCCAGGCCCGGAGCGTGGTCAGCAGGATGTCCCGCTCAGCGGGGGGCAGAGCGGCGACCTGGCCGAGCAGCCGGCGCACCACCCTGGCCGAGATCTCCGGTGCACCCGCTACCAGGGCAGCCGCCCAGTCGTCGTCGATGCTGGCCACGCCGGTGCTGCCGGGTGGCAGGCACCTTCTGGCGACGGCTGCGATCCCGAGGGCCCGGCTGGTGTCGAGGGCGTCGTCATACTCGGGGCTGATTCCGACCCGGCCGGTTGCCACCTCGGCGAGCAGGTCCCTGACGACAAGCGCGTTCCGGTCCTGGCTGACGGCGACCAGGCCCACCTGCTCGCCGGCGCGCAGGCGCCAGGCGGACGGCACGCCCCGGCGCCGGAGGAACTGGTCCGCCCCGCGCAGGTTCTCGGTTCCCGCTCCCGGTGTTTCCGCGGACACGGCCAAGTAGGGGCCCCGTTCCGGCAGGCCGATCGCGGGCAGGCTGCCGCCGAGCATCTTCCATTCGGCCAGCCGCCCCTCGAGTATCGCGTCGAGCAGCAGCGTCCTTTGCTGCTCATCCTTCCGGGCGGACTCGATCAGGGCGTCACGGTACTCGGCGTTGACGGCCTCGGAGCTGGTATCTACCCAGGCCCACACCGTGTCCGACCCGCGTACCAGGCCGTCCAGCCATTCCGGGCCCTTCCGCAGCGCCCGGTCGGCGAGCGCGCCCCAGATGACGTGAAAGCCCAGCCGGTAGGCGTGCAGCACCGACCCGAGCGGAACGCCCTGGTCGGCCCGGTGCCGGGCGGTATCTCGCGAGGAGGAAGTGCCCGGCGATCGCTGGCTGGCCAGGTCACCAACGAAGCTGGCCAGGTTCTCCCGGACGCTGCGGCGCAGGTCCTCGATATCGACGGCAAGGTAAGCCTGGTCGGCCTGCCGCAGCATGGTCACAAGCTGCTCGGTAAGAGCGCCGAGCTCGTCGGTCAGCTCGGCGGCGAGCCGGGCCACCACCGCGTGGCCTGCCGGCCCTGTGCTGGCACGGCGCATGGCCTGAACAGTACCGGCAGCCAGCACGTGACCAGGTCGCGTGGCTGCCGGGCGTGCACCCGGCCGCGGAGTGCACAACGCGTCGTCGTGATATCTGTCCCCGCGGACAGTGCAGCGGGGACTGCGACGGGGCATACTCCCCCCAACTGCCCCAGGCACGGCAAGCGGCCGCCCGGCGGCAGCATTTCGTGACCTTACGCCAGGTCAGCAGGCTTCGCCAGGCGGCCGGCTGGGCCAGGCCTGCGGGATGGTGCACATGGGCGGCATGGACGCCGCCCGGCTGGAGGGTGTGATGACCAACCTGAATCGCGTGCTTCAACGGGCGGCGGCCGATCATGGCGAGCGCCCGGCTGTGCGCATGGACGGCCTCGTGCTGAGTTACGCCCAGCTATGGGACGCGGCAGGCCGCATGACATCGTTGCTGTCGTCTGCCGGGATCGTGCCGGGCGACCGGGTCGCCGTCATGCTGCCCAACGTGCCAGGCCTTCCCGATCGCCTTCTACGGTGCGCTCGGCGCCGGGGCCGTGGTCGTGCCGGTGAACCCGCTGCTGAAGGGCCGCGAGGTCGCCTACTATCTCCGCGACTCAGGCGCGACGGTCCTGCTCGCATGGCACACCGCGGCGGGCGAAGCCGGCAAGGGCGCCGCGGAGACGGGCGCACGGGTCGTGGAGGTTACCGAGCCCGCCCTGTCCGCGCTGCTCGCCGGCTTCGCCCCGGTTCCCGGGGGCGTGGAGCGGGCCGGCGACGACGACGCGGTGATTCTGTACACCTCGGGAACCACCGGCAGGCCCAAGGGCGCCGAGCTTACCCATGCGGGCCTGACCCGCAACGCCGAACTGATGGCCACTACCCTGCTCAACGCAGGCCCCGGCGACGTGATCATGGGCTGCCTGCCGCTGTTCCACAGCTTCGGGCTGACCTGCGCCCTGAACGTCACGATCATCAGCGGCAGCACCCTGACCCTGCTGCCCAGGTTCGACCCGGGCCAGGCACTGGAGATCATCAGGCGGGATAAGGTGACGATCTTCGAGGGCGTGCCGACGATGTACGCGGCAATGCTGCACGATCCGGCCAGCGCGCAGGCAGATACCTCGTCGCTGAGGGTGTGCGTATCCGGTGGCGCGGCCATGCCGGTGGAGATAATGCGCGGATTCGAGCAGGCGTTCGGGTGCGTGATCCTGGAAGGCTACGGGCTGTCGGAGACCTCTCCGGTCGCGTCGTTCAACCACCCGGACAAGGTACGCAAGCCCGGCTCGATCGGCACGCCGATCGCCGGCGTGCAGATGCGCGTGGTCGACGCCGGCGGCGCTGAACTGCAGGCCGGCGAGGTCGGCGAGGTCGTGATCGCCGGTCACAACATCATGAAGGGGTACTGGGGTAAGCCGGAGGCGACGGCCGCGGCGATCACCAGCGGCTGGTTCCGGACCGGTGACCTCGGCAGAGTCGACGAGGATGGCTACTTCTACATTGTCGACCGGAAGAAGGACATGATCATCCGCGGCGGGTTCAACGTCTATCCGCGCGAGGTCGAGGAGGTCCTGTATGAGCACCCGGCGGTCGCCGAGGTTGCCGTGATCGGCATCCGGCATGACGAGCTCGGCGAGGAGGTCGGTGCCGCCGTGACGCTCAAGCGGGGCGCGACCGCCACGCCGGCGGAACTGCGCGCATTCGCCAGGGAGCGGATGGCGCCGTACAAGTACCCGCGGTTTGTCTGGCTGGTGCCTGGCCTGCCGAAGGGCCCCACCGGCAAGATACTGCGCCGCGAGGTGCAGCGACCAGAGGATCTGCGATGACCGCCAACTCCGTCCGCCCGCAGGATGAAAACGCCTCCCGCCCGGCGGGTGAGTCAGCAGCATTCGACGCCACCGACGCGGCCGGCGAGCTGGATGCAGTCGGCGCGCTGGACCTGTTCGCGCCCGACGCGGCCCTCGGCACGGTGCGCCGGTTCCGGCCGGATAGCAGCATGGTGCGGTGCGCGTTCCGGCTGGCCAGCCGCCCGGGGACCGTCGCCGCGCGGTACGCCAAGCTGGCCGCGGAACTCGCCGACATCGCCATGGGCAGTTCGGCGATCGCTCCGGAGCGGCGCGACCGCCGGTTCTCAGATCCCGCGTGGAGTGGGAACCCGCTGCTCAGGCGCACCCTCCAGGCATACCTGGCCCTCGCGCAGAACTCCGAGGCCCTGCTCGCCGACGCCGAGCTGGACTGGCGGGACAGCGAGCGGCTGAAGTTCGTGCTGACCAATCTCATCGCCGCGTCGGCGCCGAGCAATAACCCGTACCTCAGCCCGGTGGCGTGGAAGGCGTACATCGACAGTGGCGGCCTGAGCCTCCTCCGGGGCGTCCACGCCTTCATCTCCGACATGTCCTCCGCCCCGCACATCCCGACCATGGTGGAGCCGGACGCGTTCCAGGTCGGCAAGGACCTGGCAGTGACACCTGGAGCGGTGGTAGCCCGCACCGACGTCTGCGAGCTCATCCAGTACCAGCCGGCCACGCCCACGGTGCGCCGGTTCCCGCTGCTCATGGTCCCGCCGATGATCAACAAGTATTACATTGCCGACCTCGCGCCCGGCCGCAGCATGCTCGAGTTCTTCGTGGCGCAGGGGTATCAGGTCTTCGTGATCTCCTGGCGCAACCCCGGCCGGCAGGCCAGGCACTGGGATCTGAACACCTACGGCGGAGCAGTCGCGGACTCGCTCAGCGCGATGCGCAGCATCACCGGGGCCGCCAAGGTCAACATTATCGGCCTGTGCGCCGGCGGCATCCTCTCGTCGATGGTCTGCGCGCATCTGAGCGCGATCGGGCAACTCGATCAGGTCGCCAGCCTCTGCCTGGGCGTGACCGCCCTTGACCAGTCACAAGCGGGCACGACAGTCGCGCTGATGGACGAGGGCACCGCGAAGGCGTCAATCCTCGCCTCCCGCGCCCGCGGCTACATGGACGGGCGCACCCTCGCCGAGGTCTTCGCCTGGCTCCGGCCCGATGACCTGATCTGGAACTACTGGGTCAACAACTACCTGCAGGGCAAGCCCCCGCCGCCGTTCGACATCCTCTACTGGAACGCCGACACCACCAAGATGCCCGCCGGGCTGCACCGCAACTTCATCGAGATCGCCATGGCCAACGCGCTGACCAAGCCGGGTGCCACCAGCATGCTCGGGTCCCCCCTCGATCTGTCCAAGATCGACGTCGACAGCTACGTCGTGGCGGGCATCGACGACCATATCGTGCCCTGGCCGTCCGCCTACCGCGCCACCCAGCTGCTCGGTGGCAACATCCGGTTCGTGCTCTCCACCAGCGGGCACGTCGCCGCCCTGATCAACCCGCCATCCAACCCCAAGGCGACCTACCGGCTCGCGCCCGGCAACCCGCCCGATCACCGCGAATGGCTGGCCCAGGCCGAGACGGCGCAGGGCAGCTGGTGGCCCGACTACACCACCTGGCTAGCGGACCGCAGCGGCGACATGAAGCAGGCCCCGCGCACGCTGGGCAACGCGAACTTCCCGCCGCTAGATCCCGCACCAGGCACCTACATCCTCGACCGCTGAGTCCTACCCTGCCCGTGTGCCGCCTTGGAGTAGCCAACCCGATGCGCTGGAATCGCGTCGTAAGGTTGATATCCGCGGCCGGACCCACCTCAACGGCAAGTAGTCATCTTCTGCTACGACTATGTCATGCAGGACGCTGCCAATACCCAGCCCGGCCCGGACGCCGGCGTCGATCTCAGTGCTGAGGCTGCCAGCCGGTTCGTCGCCGCAGCAGGCCTCGTTGTGGATGCGGCCGGCGGAACCCGCGTGGCCGGGCACATCGACCTCGGGCCGGATCAGCACACGCCATGGGGCGTGGTGCACGGCGGTGTCTACACCACCGCCGTCGAAACCGCCGCCAGCCTCGGCGCCAGCCTGGCGGTGCGGGACCGCGGGCAGTTCGCGGTCGGTGTGCACAATGCGACCGATTTCCTGCGCCCGGCTACCTCGGGCCGCGCCGAGGTTATCGCCGAGCCCCTGCAGCAAGGCCGTGTCCAGCAACTATGGCTTGTCACCATCACCGACGAGCGCGGCAGGACGCTCGCACGCGGACAGCTCAGGCTGCAGAACGTTCCGCTCCCCGGCGCCGGCGCAAGCTGACGAGCGGCCCCGCCGGGCGGCAGCACACCCGGCTCCGTCGCGTTCTCAGGGCAGGCGCCTGCGAGCACGCTTCAGGTCGCTCTGCGCCTCGTCTGGGTCCAAGGCGGGAAGCGCGACCGATGGTGTCGTGCTGTTGGCTCTGCCGGGTGTCTCAGTCGATCCTGCCTCAGAACTTCGGTCTAAGCGCGAGGTGAGCCGGTGCCGAGTTCGATCCCGGCGGGCTGGAGGCGGTCGAAGACCAGCCGTACCGCCGTCGAGCCTTCGCCGATGGCGGCCGCGGCGCGCTTGACTGACCCGCTGCGGACGTCTCCGACGGCGAAGATCCCCGGCCGACTGGCCTCCAGGAACAGCGGGTTCATGTTTTCGTCGTCGAGCCTGGCCATGGGAATATCGGTGCCGGTGAGCAGGAATCCGTGGCTGTCTTCGGCGAGTTGGCCGGCCAGCCACCTGGTTCTGGGCTTGGCGCCGATGAAGACGAACAGCCCGCGAATGGGCAGTTCTGACTCTGCCGGCCGGGCGGCGCGGCGGATCCGCACGCCCTCCAGCTGGCCGGCGCCGGCCAGCGCGGCAACCCGGGTGCGGGGCGAGACGATGATGCGGGGATTCCGCACGATCCGCTCGATCAGGTACCGCGACATCGAGGCTTCGAGCGAGTCACCCCGGATGAGCATGTGGACCTCGGCGCGGCTGCGGCTGAGGAAGAGCGCGGCCTGCCCGGCGGAGTTGCCGCCGCCGACGACGGCGACCGGGCTGGTGCCGCAGGCCTGGGCCTCTGCCTGGGTGGCCGCGTAATACACCCCGACGCCCTCGAACTCGGCGAGCCGGTCCAGCGGTAGCCGGTGGTAATGGGCTCCGGTGGCGACGATGACCGACTTTGCCAGCACGGTCTCGCCGTCGTCGATGCTGACCTGGTGCAGGCCGCCTGCCGACGACAGGGACATGGCCCTGGCCGCCTGCTTGATGCGGACGCCGAACTTTTGCGCCTGCAACGCCGCGCGCGCCGCCAGTTCCTCGCCGGACAACCCTGCGGGAAAGCCCAGCAGGTTCTCGATCCGCGACGAGGTTCCAGCCTGGCCACCCAGCGCGGTTTCCTCGGCCAGGGTCGTGGCCAGCCCCTCGGATGCGCTACCCGGGAATCCCGGCGGCCCGGCGGTCAGGGACCATCCATCAGCGGACTCAGGTGACATCGTGAGGCGGCTGGCCGCGCGGAAACGTACCGGATCGTTTAGAACTGGTTCGGCTGGTAAGTGGTGAGGCCGTATCGTCCGGCGACCGGGTTCCAGAGGCTGGCGAACGCATGCTTGCCAGCGGTCGCCCGGCCCTCGGGGGCGTAGGAGGCTCGCAGGTCGGCGTCGGATCGGCTGGTACGGTGGCAGCCGCGGGCGATGTTGTCGTCCGCCCACCGGGCGAGATCGGCGTCTACCTGGGCTGACGCCTGCCAGGCACCGGTCAGGTCCGGCAGCATCGCGGCAGGCAGCAGCGAACGGCCGGGCAGGCTCCCGAGCCGGGACAGCAGACGCTGCCGGGAGCTGGCTGCACGGGCGAAGGTCCGCGCGTCCTGGCGCAAGGACGGGCCGCAGCCGCGCACGTCCGCGGCCGCATCGATGACAGCGGCACGGTCGGTGACGCTCTGCGCCAGCAGCCCGGACAGCCGCACCGCCGCCTGCCGCCGCGCGTCCTGCGACGAGGCAGACGGCGTTGTGCCCGTGGCGCCGCTTGCGGCGTTGCTACCCGAATGGCCCCGGAAGATGACGAACCCGGCCACGATCGCCACGAGCACGACGGCCACGATCACCGGGACCATCCGGCGGCCGGAACGCCGCGGGCCGCCAGGGGCAGGCGCCAGCCGCGGGTCTCCAGGGGCAGGCGCCAGCCGCAGTTCGCCGAGCATCGCCGTGGGCAGGTCGCCGGGCGGCACCGGACCCAAGCCATCCACCCGCGTCGGATCCGTGCCGCCGGGCGGCAGTTGCACACCGCCCGGCGGCGTCGGCCACGCCTGCGGGCCGGGCTGCGGAGGCGGCGGCCACCGAGGCGCATACCAGGAGTCCCAGGGCTCGGACTCTGATGGCGGCAGCGGAGCGGCCGCGGGTGACACCGACGACGGCACAGTGGACTGCGGCCAGGCGGGGACCACTGGCAACGGCGCCGTCGACAGCTGGGACGGCGCAGCGGCGCCGGTGGCCGGCTGCCCGCAGACCGGGCAGAACCGAGATCCCGGCTGCACGGAGTGCCCGCACGCCGGGTTACCGGAACCCGCTACACCGGCCATAGAGACAGCAGGCTAGACCACGCGTCCGCGCTCGCCAAGCGGAACGCGCTGACTGCGGCTCGTCACGAGCCTGCTACCACGCGCTGACCGGCTCAGCAGCCGCAGGGCCGAAGCCCGCCCCGGCGTTGACCGCGGCGTCGCAGCGCCGGGCGAAACCGCAAGACTGGCCGGTCTTCTCCAGGGCCGGCGGATCTTCTCATCCGCCCGGACTGACCACCTTGCTGATGTCGGCGCGCACGATGCGGCGGACGAGCGCAAGCCCAACGTGGGCCATTCGGGCCTTGACGGGCCTAGGGGGCGTTGTAACAGTTACGGAAGGCAGGCCAGCACTTCCAGCGTTACCGGCTGCCCTGTCGCAGCACCCTCTGGGAGAGGTCATGGATACCAACGAAGTACCCGCCAATGCCATGGACATAATGTCAGAGGCGACCGAAGCAGTGGCCGGCCTGCTGCCGCTGGACATGGTCAACGCCCTTGCCGGTCTCGTCGATCCCGCCGCTGTCGCGAAGGAAATGCCGTGGCTGGCCGAGGAACGGGCGAAGATCGCGCTCGGCCGGTCGGATATCGCGTTCGACAAGCGGGACAAGCGCTTCGCCGATGAGGCGTGGCAGACTGTCCCCTACTTCCGCATGCTGGGCCAGTCGTACCGGCTGTTCGAGATGTGGATGGACCGGATGTACCGGAGCGTGGAGGGCTCCTGGCAGAACAAGGCGCGCGCCCGCTTCGCGGCCGACGTCATCACGGCCGCCCTGGCTCCGACCAACTACCTCGGCACCAACCCCGAAGCGCTGCGGAAGGCCGTCGAGACCGGTGGCCTGTCGCTGGTGCGCGGCGCCCAGAACATGCTGAACGACATGGCCAAGGGCGGGATGCCCTCCATGGTGGACCGCAAGCAGTTCACCGTCGGCAAGGACATCGCCGCCACCCCGGGTGCCGTGGTCTACCGGGACGAGATGTTCGAGCTGTTGCAGTACACGCCCACCACCCCCAAGGTGCGCAGCATTCCGGTGCTGATGATCCCGCCGCAGATCAACCGGTACTACGTGCTGGATCTGTCGCCCGGGCGGTCGCTGGTCGAGTTCGCCGTCAGCCAGGGCATCCAGGTGTTCATGGTCGTCTGGCGGAACCCGAGCTCCCACCGCGGCGACGGGAAGTGGGGACTGAACGACTACCTGGCCGCGGCGGAGCGGGCCAACGAGGCGGCCAGGAAGATCACGCGCAGCGACAAGATCAACTTGCTCGGGCTGTGCGCCGGCGGCATCACGCTTGCGTACGTGCTCGCGCACCTCGCCGCCATCGGCGATGAGTCGGCCGGGGCGGCGACCTTCGTGGTGACCATGCTGACCGGCGACAAGCCGAACGTGGTAGGCATGCTTGACACCAGCCAAGCGCGCACCGCGCTGGAGCAGGCCGCCGCGAAGGAGGAGATCGTCCCTGGGACCGCGCTGCGCAGCCTGTTTGCCATGCTGCGGCCGAACGACCTGGTGTTCAACTACCTGGTCAGCGGATGGCTTAAGGGCGAGTCGCCCGCGCCGTTCGACGTCCTGGCCTGGAATGACGACGCCACCCGGACCACGGCGAAGTTCGCGATGGACTCCAGCAGGCTGGCCATGGACGGGTGGGACGGCAACGGGCCGATACTGCTTGGCGTAAAGACCGACTTCAGCAAGGTCGCCTGCGACAGCTACCACATCGGCGGTCTCACCGACCACATCACCGCGTGGCGCGCCTGCTACGACACCGCCCATCTGGTCGGCGGCAGCGACACCGACAAGCAGATGACCCTGATTCGCTCCGGGCACATCCAGTCGGTCGTCTACCCGGCGGCCAGCGAGCGTTATGACCGCTGGTACGGCCCGCCCACGGAGACGGATCCTGACGAGTGGCTCAAGACGGCCGCCGTGGAGAAGGGCTCGTGGTGGCGGTCCTGGACTGAGTGGCTGGTCGCCCGCTCCGGCCCGAAGAAGGCGGCCCGGGCCACCCTTGGCAACCGCCAGTACCCGCCGCTCGCCGAGGCTCCAGGCACCTACGTGTTCGAATAGCCACAGATTTACACCGAACGGACGGCGTCGCTAATGCGTACACCATTGCGTACACGCACCCGGTGACACTCCGTGCCCGCCCAATGGCTGACATGCACGAAATATCCGCCCAATTGAGACGGCAGCGGCGCCTGCGTCGCTAGCTGCCCTGACGCGCGCGAACGGATAATCTGCGCGTCCCGGCTCGGCTGGCGCCGGTTAGGGTGACCGCTGCCTGAGCCAGTCCAGCGCCGCCTGCGCGACCTCGCGCCAGCCGTGGTCGATCGTCAGCGAGTGGCCGCGATCGGGGAACTCGATGAAGTCGGTGATGGCCGGTGACTTGTGGTAGAGCTTGCGGGTCGATGTCGTGATGGCCGCCGGTACGGTGTGATCGTTGCCGCCGGCCGTGAGCAGCAGCGGCCCGCGGGTCTTGTTGGCGGTATTCACCTTCGCTGGCGACCGCGGGGTGAAGTTCGCCAGGGCGGCTTCGAACAGCGGCTTGCCCGGCGAGGGCACTGTCCAGCGGTCGTACAGCTCAGCTGACTCCTGCTCGGGAAGCACGTTCCCGAAGCCGTACCGGAACTGTTCGGCGGTGAGCGATATCGCCAGGTTGCGGTTGGCTGGCTTGCGCAGCGCGATCGAGGCGACTTTCAGCGCGGAAACAGGCAGTTTGAGCACGCCCTTGATGGGCGCGGCATCGATCGCCACTGCGGCAGCGGCCAGGTCCTGGCCGAGCAGCCGCTGCGCGATGAGGCCGCCGAAGGAGTGGCCGATGACGACCGGAGGGGCCGCAAGCCCGCCGATGATCCGGGCGTAGTGGTCGACCACATCGTCGATGCCCTTGCCCGCCACCTGGCCGGGGTCCCGGCGGGTCTCCTCCACCGTGTCCGAGTCACCTGGCCAGCCGGGTGCTGTCGGTGCGTAGCCCGCCTGTATCTGCCCGGCCACGCCAGCCCGCGCCGCAGCCGACGCCGCGCATGCAGCTCGGCGAGAACGCCACGCCGCAAGCGGCCCGGCGGACGCCGCGGGAGCGCGAAGTGCTCGCGCTGATGGCCGAGGGACGGTCCAACGCCGCGATCGCCCGGCGGATGTCCATTACCGAGAAGGCGGTGAGCAAGCACGCGGCGGGCATCTTCGGCCAGCTGGACCTGGCGCCTTCTGACGACGACAACCGGCGCGTACTGGCCGTACTGGCCTATCTTGATTCATGACATGACCGAGATGAATGCTGAGTTGCTCAGCGCGGCGGATGCGGCGACCGGCTTCATGCCGGCCGCCGAGGGCCTCGCCCTGTTCGGCGCGGCCGCGCGCTACGCCCCGCGCGGGCCGGTGCTCGAGGTCGGCAGCTACTGCGGCAAGTCGACGATCTACCTGGCCGCCGCGGCCCGCCGGGTCGGCCAGCTGGTCGTCACCGTCGACCACCACCGCGGCTCGGAAGAGCACCAGCCGGGCTGGGAGTACCACGACCCGCGGCTGGTGGATCCCGGGACCGGCCGCCTCGATACGCTGCCGAGGCTGCGGGGCACGCTGGCCGCGGCCGGGCTTGAGGACCAGGTGGTCGTCGTGGTGGGCCGGTCCGCCGAGGTGGCCGGGCTCTGGCGCACACCGCTCGGCATGCTGTTCATCGACGGCGGCCACACCGAGGCGGCGGCGGCGGCCGACTACGAGGGCTGGGCGCCGTGGGTCGCGCCTGGCGGCGTGCTGGCCATCCACGACGTGTTCGCCGATCCGGCCGAGGGCGGCCAGGCCCCGTACCGTATCTACCAGCGGGCGCTGAAATCCGGCGCGTTCACCGAAGTCGGCCGGGAAGGCTCGCTCCGCCTGCTAGAGCGGACCGGCGACGGGATCGGCTGACTCGCGCCCCGCGTCCCTGAAGATCCCCGCGCCGCCGCTGAAGCCCGCCAGCGCGTCGGCCGCCAGCACCACCGCGGCCGCGGTCCAGCTTGACCGCTCCCGCGGGAACGGAGCCTGGTTGTCGAACTGCCAGCCAGTCCAGTAAGAGCCGTCGCTAAGACGCAGGTGCTGGACGCTCGCGAACACCTCCAGGGCCGGTATGCGCATCCCGCAGGCCGCCAAGGCGATGACGAGCTCGCAGGTCTCGGCCGTGGTGACCCACGGCTGGTCGCGCACGCAGCGGACGCCCAGGCCCGGCACCACGAAGGTGTCCCAGGACGAGGCCAGCCGGCGCTCCGCGGCCGCGCCGCGGAGCGCGCCGCCGAGCACCGGGTAGTACCAGTCCATGGCGAACCGGCTCTTGTCTGCGAACGCCTCCGGATGGCGGGCCACCAGGTGCCCTAGCCGATCCGCCGCGAGCTCCCAGTCCGGCCTCGGCACGTCGGCCAGCTTGGCCAGCGCGATCGCGCAGCGCAGGCTCTGGTGGATGCTCGAGCAGCCGGAAAGCAGCGCGTAGGTCCCCGGCAGGCCGGCCGCGTCGCGCTCCCACCGAACCTCGCCGCGCGGCGTGCGCAGCGCGAGCATCCATTCCACCGCGCGGCGGACCGTCGGCCACATCACCAGGGTGTGCCGCTCGTCGCCGGTCACCAGGTACTCGTGCCAGGCGCCGACGGCGACATACGCGGCATGGTGGCTTTCCGCCGCCGAGTCGGTGACCCGGCCGGCCGCCACGGACCGGGGCCAGGACCCGTCGGCGCGCTGGGTCTCGCGCAGCCATCGGTAGGCCCGCCTGGCCGGCTCGCGCAGCCCGCAGGCGCTCAGGGCCATCGCGCACTCGACGTGATCCCAGGCGTCGACGTGCCCGTCCGGCCACGCGATCGCTCCCGAACGTTCCTGCACCCGGGCGATGGACTCACCCGTCGCGAGCACCTCGGCCCGGCCCAGCTGCCCCTCAGCCATTCGGCTGCCCCGGCTTGACCGCGTACACCACCAGGCTCTTCCCGATGAGGGGGTTCAGCGCGCGGTCGGCGAGCTGGGTGACGGCCGGCTTGCGCATGATGTCCCAGACCAGCAGCCGGTGATACGCCCTGGCCAGCCGGTGCTTGTCGTCGTGCACGCCAACCGCGCACTTCAGCCACCAGTAGGGCGAGTGCAGCGCGTGTGCGTGGTGACGCCAGATTGCCTTCAGCCCGGCCCTGGCCAGCTTGGCTTCCAGCTCGACCCGTGTGTAGATGCGCACATGCCCCCCGAGAACCTGATGATACTCAGTCGACAACGCCCAGCAGATCCGTTCGGGCAGCCAGCTCGGCACGGTGATCGCCGCCAGCCCGCCCGGCCGCAGCACGCGGGCGAGCTCGTTCATCGCCCGCTGATCATCCAGGACGTGCTCGAGGACCTCAGCCGCGATCACCCGGTCGAACGAGCCATCGCCGAACGGCATGGCGGTGGCGTCCCCCGAGATGGCGGTCGCGCCGGCCTGCGGGTCGGCCTCGCCCGCCACCTGCATCGCGCCGAACATCCCGGTCACCGGGGCAAGCTCGGCCGGGTCAAGATCGAACGCGACTACGTTCGCGCCGCGGCGGTACACCTCGAACGCATGCCGGCCGCCGCCGCAGCCTAGGTCGAGCACGCGGTGGCCGGGCCGGACGGGGAACCGGCGGAAATCGACGGTCAGCACGGGGGCAGTCCTGCCGCGGCCGCCAGGTACCGCTCGACGGTCGCCTGGGCGACCGCGGGCCAGGCGAACCGCTCGCCGACCCGGCGCAGCGCGCGGTCCGCGAGCGCGGCCCGTTCGGCGGGGGAGCCGTGCAGCCGCCGCAGCACGGCGGCGAGTTCCTCGTCCTCTCCCGGCGTGACCAGGATGGCGGCGTCGCCGGTGACCTCGGGCAGCGCTCCGGTGCGGCTGGCCACTAGCGGGGTCCCCGAGGCCATGTGCTCCACCGCGGGCAGCGAGAACCCCTCGTACAGCGAGGGCACCACGGCCGTCTCCGCGCTGGCCAGCAGCGTGGAGAACTCCTCGTCACCGAGTCCGTGGGTGAACGTGACCCGGTCGGTGAGGGAAAGCTGGGCGGCCAGCCGTTTGGTGGCGGGCGTGGGCTTGCCGACGATGATCAGGTGCGCCTCGGTGTCGGTGGCGAGCTTGCCCACCGCGCGCAGCAGCGTGGCGGTCCCCTTGAGCGGGGAGTCAGCGCTGGCCACGGCGATGATCCGGCCGGGTACCCGGGCCTGCTCCCGCGGCCGGAACAGCCGCGTGTCCACGCCAAGCGGGATGATGTGCACGTGCTCGGGCCGGACCCGGAAGTCGCGGCAGATGTCGCGCTTGGACGACTCCGACACGGTGATCAGCGACCCTGCCCCAGGTGCCCCAGGTGCCCCGGATTGCCTGGCCACCCGGCGCGCCACCCGGGCCTGCATCCGGACGAACCCGTACCACCGCCGCCGGGACAGCGCGCGGAGCCAGCCCACCGACGCGAGGTCGATGCGCCGGTCCACGCTGATCGGGTGGTGGATGCTGGTCACCAGCGGCAGCCCGAGCCGGCGCACGCCGAGCATCCCGTAGCCGAGCCCCTGGTTATCGTGGACCACGTCGAAATCCCCGGCGCGCGCGGCCAGCACCCGTAGCGCCCGGATGCTGAAGGTCAGCGGCTCGGGGAAGGCGCCGCTCCACATCATCGCGGTCTCGAGCACGTCCGCCCAGTCCCGGTATTCGCGCCAGCCGGGCGTGCGGAACGGATCGTCGTCACGGTACAGATCGAGGCTGGGGACCTCGCGCAGCACCGGCCCGGGATCCAGGTCGGGGTACGGCTGGCCCGAGAACACCTCGACCTGGTGCCCGAGTGCATGGAGTTCCCTGCTCAAATGGCGAACGTAGACACCCTGGCCGCCGCAGTGCGGCTTGCTTCGATACGAGAGCAGCGCGATGTGCAGCGGGCGGTTCAAGATGACCACGGGGCACCTTACCACCTGGTAGTCCACCGAACCCGAGTCCCCCCGCGCTCCCCGGAGGGTTCAACGGCCCCGACCGTGGCCCGTAGCGTCGAAGCACCAGCCCCTCCCGCCCCTGCGGTGGGCCGTACTTCAGCTGGGGTGGAAGGCCGGGATCATCATCGTGCACGGTTACTGCCCGCGGGCGGGCAGTAACCGTGCACGATCCCGCGTCGGGGAGGCTCAGCTACATCCAGAAGCCGCCGGACTGCTGGCCGCCGTGCGTCACAGCGACCCCGGCTGGCCTGTGGTTCTACTCTGGCTCAGGACGCTGATTTGAGTTGCAACCGTTTCGGAATTCAACCGCAGGCCGAGCAGGGCGGGCCGAGCAGCCGGAGGTACTTCGACGTGACGCACAGATTTCCGGCGCTGATCGCGGCCCCGGCCCCGGCGCAGGGGCGGCTCTGGCTGACCGGGGCGCTGTTGTTCGATGGCACCGGGGCGCCGCTGCGCGAGAACACGGCGATCCTGGTGGAGGACGGTGTCATCCGCCGTGTCGCGGACGACCGGGAGGCGTGCCCGGACGGCGCCCGTCCGGTGGACGTGGGCCGGCGGGTGCTCATGCCGGGGCTGACCGACGCGCACACGCACGCGTCGGGCGGCGTACCGAAGACCGCGAAGGGCGCCGAGGAGCCGCTGCCGGGGATCGCGGCCCACTTCCTCCAGGCCGAACTCCGTGACTACCTGCGCTTCGGCGTGACCACCATCCGGGTCTGCGGGTCGCAGGGACTGATGCCGCAAGCGGCCAGGCAGGCCATGCGCTACGGCGCGTTCCGCGGTCCCCGGCTGCTGACCTGCGGCAAGATCATCTCGGCGACGGCGCCGGGCGGCCGCTTCTACGGCGACATGTACCGCGAGGCCGACGGCCCCGATGACATCAGGCGGGCAGTCAGGGAGCAGATCAGGGCCGGCGCGGACTTCGTCAAGGTGATGACGACCGGTGCCCGCTCCAACGAGCTCGAGGACCCAGAGCCGCTCCAGCTCACCGAGCCGGAACTGGCCGCCGTCACCGACGAGGCGCACCGGATGGGCTACCGGGTGGCCGCGCACGCCGAGGGCCTGGCGGGCTGCGCGGCGGCGATCAGGCTCGGCGTGGACACCATCGAGCATGGCATGTACCTGCATCGGCGGCCGGACCTGCTGGAGGCGATGGCCGCCGCGGGCCAGGTCCTGGTGCCCACGTTGTCGGGCTACTACTGGATGGCCGGCCTGGGCGAGGCCGTCGACCAGGCGGTCAGCCCGGGGGAGGCCCTCGACCCGGCGGCGGCGCACGCCGATCCCGGGATGCCACCGGTGCTGTCCGAACTGGCGCAGCACAACCTTGAGGAGGGCGCGGCCAGCATGCGGGCGGCCCGGCAGGTCGGCGTCAAGATCGCGCTCGGCAGCGATGTGAGCCTGGCCGCCGGCCTGGAGATCCAGCGGATGGTGCACCACGGGCTCACTCCCGCCCAGGCTCTCGTGGCCGCGACCAAGACAGCGGCCGAGGCGCTGGATCTGGACGAGCACATCGGCACCGTGACCGAGGGCAAGCTCGCCGACCTGATCATCGTAGACGGCGACCCGCTGGCCGAACCGCAGCTGCTCGCCGACCCCGGCCGCATCTGGCTGGTCCTGCAGCGGGGCGTCCCCGTAGCCGGCCAGGCCCTGGCCAACCCGGGCCCCTGACGGAACGGCAGGACAAGGCATAGCCTCGTGGCATGACCTCGCTGCCAGGGGAACTGCTCAAGCGCCGTGACTCCGGCTGGCCGCGGCTCGACCGCGACGCGTTCGGCCGGTACGCGTTCGCCTGGATCTACCTGGCTTGTTACCTGGTTACCAACTTCGTCTTCGTGCTGCTGAGCCCGCACGGGCAATCGGCGCTTACCGCGTGGGCGAGCACGAACGTAGCGAACCTCTCTCGCGAGCCGGTCGGTCCGCTTGTGCTTTCCGCGTTCACCGCTCCCGGGTACTCCGTCGTCTGGCCGGTGCTGATCGCGCTGGCGGTGTTCGGGGCCAACCGGGCGCTCGGCAACGTCAGCACGGCGCTGGTCTGCCTGGCCGGGCAGGTGATCGGTTCCCTGGTCAGCGAGGGCATCGTCGCCTACCGTGTGGACGCCGGCCAGCTGCCCGTCGCGAACAGGTACATCACCGACGTGGGTCCCTCCTACGTGGTGGTGTCGGCCATCGTGATCGCCGTCATGTGCGGGACGTGGCTCGCTCGTGCGGCGGCGGCGATCGATTTCGCCGTACTCGTGTTCGGCGGGCAGATCTTTAGCGGCCTGAGCCATCTGGACGTCGCCGCGGTCGGGCACCTGACGGCAATGATCACCGCGGCCGCTGCCACCGGACTGATCCTGGTGAGGCGCGGCAGGCCCGTGCCCGTCACCGTAAGTCAGGCGACGTTACCGACGGACATGCCGATCAGGTAGGTGATCGTGACGGCGCAGGCGCCCAGGAGCAGCTGTCGCAACGCTCCTCGCCAGAACGGCCGGTCGGTCAGCCGGGCCACCATGCCCCCGCCGGCGATCGCGGCGACGGCGGCGAGGCCGAGCGCGACGGCCATCACGTTCAGGTCGGCCAGGTAGGGGATGAGCGGGATGATCGCGCCGATGGCGAACGAGGCCAGCGAGGCGCCCGCCGCCACCAGCGGCGAGGGCAGCTCGCTGGAGTCCACGCCTAGTTCTTCCAGCGTGTGCACCGCCAGTGCCTTTTCCGGGTTCGCCGAGATCTCGGCGGCGGCCTGCCGCGCGGTGGCGGCGCTGACGCCGCGGGCCCGGAGCATGGTGGCCAGCTCGGCCTGCTCGAAAGCGGCGTTGTTCTCCAGCTCCAGCCGCTCCTTGTTGACCTCGGCGTAGATGAGCTCGTTCTGGGAGGAGACCGACACGTACTCCCCGGCCGCCATCGAGCCGGCGCCCGCGGCCAGGCCGGCCAGGCCGGTGAGCACGATCGTGTGCGCGCTCCCGCCGCCGCCGCCGACCCCGGCGATCAGCGACGCGTTGGTCACCAGCCCGTCCATGGCGCCGAACACGGCCGGGCGCAGCCAGCCGCCGGACACGTCCCGGTGGTGGTGCCCGCCGTCGTGTCCGTGCGCGCCGGTCCGGGCTCGGTTCTCGGTTGCCATCGGGGCTGCATTCCCTCTCCGCGCCGTTACACTCCAGGCCAGCGCAACTTCTGGGCGGCCGCACGGCGCGCGCCCGGTGCGGCGAGCGGCGGATGGCGTGCCGCACCGGCGTAAAAGGCCTAGCTCTTGGCCGCGTTGTACAGGAACAAGTGCCCGATCGCGGTCGGGTAGACACCGCTCACGCCCATCGCCGTCGCCGTCAGGTAATTGTAGAAGTACGCGTAGATGATCGGCGTCTCGTTCAGCAGCAGCGTCTCGATCTGCCCGGCCACGCTGCGCTGTGTGGACAGGTCGGGGGCCGCGACGTACTGCGCCACCAGCTTGTCGTACTGGGCGTTGCTGAAGTGGGCGGCGTTCCACGCGCCGGTGCCCGTCTTGGCGTTGATCGTCTCGAGCGGCGCGCCCAGGAACACGTTCGGCACGCCGCGGTGTCCATAGTCGACCAGGCTCATCGTGCCGTCCAGCCAGTCTGAGCCTCCGAACATGAAGTTGCCGTAGTACTTAGACTGGGCTTCCACGTTGAGGGTGATCTTGACGCCGATCTGCGCTGCGGACTGCGCGACGATCTGGGCGAACTCCGGGATCTCCTGGATATTCTCGGTCACCAGCTGGGTGCTGAACCCCGAGCCGTGCCCGGCCGCCGCCAGCAGCGACTTGGCCTTGCTGATGTTCTCCACGCGCTGGGCGATGCTGGTGTTCGTGGAGGGGAAGATGGGCGCGAACGGGCTGTCGTTGCCGATGTCGGCGAGACCCTTGAACAGCGCGGAAACGATCTGCGGCCGGTTGAGCGTGAGCGCGATCGCCTGGCGCACCCGCGGGTCGGTGAACGGCGCCTGGTCGTTGCGCATCGACAGCTCGCGGTGCGCGCTCGATTTCAGCTTGATGATGTTGTAGTTGCCGCCGAGCAGCGCCTCCCCGCCGGTCACGGAGAACTGCCCGAGGACGTCGATCGTCCCGCCGGTCAGCGCGAGGATCGACGGGGGCTGGGTGTCGTAGAAGGTGAACTGGGTCTGCGACGGCAGCGCCTTGGTGCCCCAGTACGACGCGTTGCGGGTGAAGGTGGCGCCCACCTTGGGTGTGTACGAGCCGAGCACGAACGGCCCGGTGCCGAGGAACGAGCTCTGCCAGCTGGCCGGGCTGTAGTTGTTCGGGATGATGATCGTGTTGTAGTTGTCCGAGGAGACCAGGTACGGGAAGTTCCCGTTCGCGGCCTCCAGGTGGAAGGCGACCGTGTAGTCGTCGACCTTCACCACGCCGGACGGCTTGAGCACACCGCCGAACGCGGACAGCGCTGCCGCCCCCGTACCTGTCTGCAGCTTGAAGCTGTACACCACGTCGTCGGCGGTCAGCGGGGCGCCGTTGTGGAACTTGACGCCCTGGCGGATCTTGAACGTCCAGACATCGGCGGTGGAGTTCGCCGACCAGCTGGTCGCGAGCACGGGCTTCAGGGTCAGGGTCTGGTCGGACAGGACCAGATATTCGCCGGTCTGCGCGAGCATGTCGAGCCCGCCCTGGTCGGCGACGGTCACCGGGTTGATCGCCGCGGCCGGCGTCTGGATGCCGGCCTTGATCACCGCGCCGGGCGTGCCGCCGGCCGAGGCCGACGTGCTCGACGACGTGCTGGACGACGGGCTCGACGAGCTGCTGCTGCAGGCCGCCAGTATCGACCCGAGCAGCGGGGCGGATATTCCGACGACGCTGGCCCGGCGGATGAAGTCGCGGCGGGACAGTCGTCCGGCGGCGAACTCGTCGATGATGTGGTTAGCGATCTCACCCTGGCCCTGGCGCAGGTGCCCGAGCCGACGGTTATCAATATTCCTGGTCACGAGGTGCCTCCCTGGGATGGGGCGGATTGGCTGCGCTGGAGATCTCGCAGTTCGGCGAGCGGTATGTGACAGCGGATCGGGTGACCCGGCTCGCCTTCGAGCAGCGGCGGTTCGGTGGATTCGCAGATGCCGGTGGACAGCTTGCGGGGACAGCGGGTGTGGAACACGCAGCCGGTTGGCGGGTCGGCCGCGGACGGGATCTCACCCTTCAGCCGGATCCGGTCGGGCCGCTGGCCGTCGAGCGATGGCACGGCGGAGAACAGCGCCTCGGTATACGGATGATGCGGCCCGGTGAAGACGGCCTCGGCCGGCCCGACCTCCATCACCCGCCCGAGATACAGCACGACGATGCGGTCGGACAGGTACCTGACCAGGCCCAGGTCGTGGGAGATGAACAGGTAGGTGGCCTGCTCTTTGTTTTGCAGGTCGGCCAGCAGGTTGAGGATGGCCGCCTGGACCGAGACGTCGAGCGCCGAGGTCGGTTCGTCGCAGACCACCACCTCGGGCCCGGCTCCGAAGGCGCGCGCGATCGCGACCCGCTGCTTGAGCCCGCCAGAGAGCTGGCTCGGGCGCAGCGGCAGGTACCGGTCCTCCAGCCGGACCGAGGCGATCAGCTCGGCCAGCCGGTCACGCAGCGCCTGACCCGAGAGCCCGGCCAGCCGGGTCAGCGGACGGCTGATCAGGGCCCGCACCGTATGGCGGCGGTTGAGCGCCGAGTCAGGGTTCTGGAACACGATCTGGAGCGCGCGCAGGACCTCCCGCGGCCGCCGCCGCGCGTCCGGGCTGAGCGGGGTGCCGTGCAGGGTGACGACCGAGCCCTGGTCCGGCGGTATAAGCCCGAGCAGGACGCGTGCCAGCGTGGTCTTGCCGCTGCCCGACTCGCCTACCAGCCCAAGCGTCTCGCCCCGCCGGATGGACAGGTCCACTCCGGCCAGGGCCTGGACGCCGCCGGCGAAGGTCTTCGACAGCCCCTCGACGACCACCAGCGGGTCTGGAGTCCCGTCGCTCACGAGCGCGGCGACTGAGGCCGGGGTGGCACGAGGCATTCCTGGGGCCAGATCGTGGAAAAAGCAGCGCGAGGTTCGCAGGTCGCCGGCATCGAAGAACGGCGGATGGGACTCGCGGCAGCGGTCCTGGGCGAGCGCGCACCGCGGGGCGAACACGCACGCGGTCATCGCTTGGCCGGGCGCGGGCAGGAAGCCCGGGATGGTGTCCAGCCGGTCGCTGTCCTTGCGCTGCCCGCGTCGTGGGATGCAGCGCAAGAGTCCGACCGTGTAGGGGTGCCGCGGATCGTCGAACACCTGGCGCGCGGGCCCTTCCTCGACCAGTTCGCCCGCGTAGAGCACGCCGACCCGGTCGCACATCTTGGCGATCACCGCCAGGTTGTGGCTGATGAACAGGACCGACGTGTCGAACTCCTGGCGCAGGGCCGCGACGAGGTCGAGCACTTCGGCCTCCACGGTCGCGTCCAGCGCGGTGGTCGGCTCGTCCAGGATCAGCAGCGACGGCGAGACCGCCAGCGCCATCGCGATGACCGCCCGCTGCGCCATCCCGCCGGACAGCTCGTGCGGGTACCGCCGCATGACCAAGCCGGGGTCCGCTATCTGGACCTTGCGCAGCATCTCCTCGGCCGACTGCATCGCCGAGCCCCGGGATTCGTCGGCGATCTCGAACACCTCGGCGATCTGCTGCCCCACCCGGAGCGACGGGTTGAGCGCCCGCCCCGGCTCCTGGTACACCATCGAGACGGTGCTGGCCCGCAGGTCGCGCAGCGCCGCATGGCCCATCGACAGCGGGTCCAGCCCGTTGATGCTGATCGTCCCGGCGCTCACCCGGCCGTTCGTGGGCAGGTACCGCACCAGCGCGAGCGCAACCGTGGACTTGCCGGACCCGGACTCGCCCACGAGCCCGTAAGACTCGCCGCGCCCGATGGAGAACGACACGTCCCGCACGGCGAGGCGGTCCTGGTCCCGCACCCGGTAGGTGACGTCCAGGTGCGACACGGACAGGGCCAGCGCCGGATCAGCTGACGCCGGAGCAGCAGCGGCCGGGTCGGTGGTCATGCGCTGAGCACCTGCTCAATCGAGTCCGCGATGAGGCTGACCGCGACCACCAGCGACGCGAGGGCGAGCGCCGGGAACAGCGTCTGCCACCAGTAGCCGGCCGGCAGGCCGACGTAGTTGGCCGAGATGTCCGCGCCCCAGTCGGGGGTGGGCGGCTGCACGCCGAAGCCGAGGAAGGACAGTGTGGCCACCGCGAAGACCGCGTAGGCCAGCCGGACGGTGAACTCGACCACGATGGCGGGCATGACGTTGGGCAGGATCTCGGCGAACATGACCCGGGCCGGGCTCTCGCCGAGCAGCCGGGAAGCGGACACGTAATCCTGATGCCGCTCGACCAGCACCGCCGTCCGGACCGTGCGCGCGATCAGCGGCGTGAACACCAGGCCGATGATGATGGTAATCGACACTACGGACGAGCCGACGGCGACGACGAACAGGAACGCGATGATCACGAAGGGCAGCGCGAGGAAGGCCTCCACGATCCGTGAGATCACCAGGTCGAAGGCGCCGCCGAGGTAGCCCATGGCCAGGCCGAGGGCGGTGCCGAGGATCGTGCCGATGATAGTGGCCAGCGGGGTGATGATCAGGATGTCCCTGGCGCCGACGATGACCCGGGACAGCACGTCCCGGCCGAGTGGGTCAGTGCCGAACCAGTGCGCTCCTGACGGGGCGGCGTTATTGAAAAGCAAGTTCTGCGCAAGCGGGTTGTACGGTGCGAACAAGTGCCCGAAGACAGCACAGACGACCCAGAACAGCAAGATGCCCGCGCCGGCGAAGAACGTCGGCCTGCGCAGCAGCAGGCGCCACCTGGTCGGCGTGGCCCGGCTCGCGGCCGCCACCGCGGCCTGTCCGGTCGGCCCGAGATACCCACCCGTACGATCGAGAGACGCAACCGGCTCAGCCGGCGACGGGACGCCCGGATCCGCCGGCTGCGGGGGGTAGCCGCTCATTCCGTGCCCCCGATGCGCAGTCGCGGGTTGAGCCAGGTCAGCAGCAGGTCGGCGACGAGCGTGGCCACCACGTAGACCACGCCGATGACCAGGATCCCGGCTTCGAGCATCGGGAAGTCCTTGGCCACCGCGGCCTTGTAGATCAGGTTCCCGAGGCCCTGATAGTTGAAGAGCGTCTCCACCACGACCAGCCCGCCGATCAGGTACCCGGTCTGGGTCGCGATCACGGTGATGGTCGGCAGCAGCGAGTTCCGCAGGACGTGCCGGCGGATCACGGTCGTTTCCGGCAACCCCTTCAGCGTCGCGGTCCGCGTGTAGTCGGAGTTCAGCGCCTCTATCGTCCCCGCCCTGGCCATACGGGCAATGTAGCCGAAGAGAACGAAAACGAGCGGTATAGCCGGCAATATCAGGTGCCTGAACTGGTCCAGGACCGAGGCGCCCGCCCCGGCCGAGGCGGTGACCGGCAGCCACTTCAGCTCGACGCCGAATATCACGAGGAGCACGATGCCGGACACGAACTCGGGCACGGACGACAGAGACAGTCCGGTCACCGAGATAATCCGGTCTGTGCCGCGGCCCGCGTAAAGCGCGGCGATCACGCCGCCGATGATGCCGAGCGGCACCACGATCACGAACGCGAGCGCGGCCAGCTTGACCGAATTGATCAGCGCGGCCCGGATGAAAGGCTCCACCGCCGTCCGGTAGGCGTACGAGGTGCCCAGGTCGCCGTGCAGCAGCCCGCCGAGCCAGCTCAGGTACCGGGTAAGCAGCGGCCGGTCCACCCCGAGCTGGTGGTCGAGGGCCTGCACGGCGCTAGGCGCCGCGAGGTTGCCGAGGGTCGCGCGGGCCGGATCACCAGGGAGGATCTGGCCGCCGAAGAATACGATCAGGGTGAGAAGCCACAACGTGAGGACCATCAGCCCTAGGCGTCTCAGCAGGAACGTTGCCATCGCTGGCCTCCTCGATGCTGGGCCGCCTCGTGCGGAACGTTCCAGAGCGGCACAGCCTAGCTCAGTATTAGATGGGTGAGCAATTAATGACGATCATGCTCAACGGAAGTGACCTGACTGTTACGGAGGTGGTCGCGGCGGCCCGGCACAGCGAGGCCGTGGTCTCCTACGAGCTGGCCAGCTCGGTGAAGGGGGAGGGCGTCGAGGACCGGGTCACGATGGCGCCGCTGTGGCTCGCCGGATGGGGCAAGCTTGTGCTGTGTCGCATCCGCAGAGCACGCTGATCACGGGCATCGCCGAGCTGGTCAGCAACGACGGCGAGCAGGGCGCCTTCGCCGCCCTGACCGACGCGGCGCTGGTCATCGCCGACGGCACGGTGGCGTGGACCGGGCCGGCGTCCCGGGCGCCCGCCGCGGACGCCGTGGTGGACGCGAGCGGCCGCGCCGTGCTGCCCGGGTTCGCCGACTCGCACGCTCACCTGGTCTTCGCCGGTGAGCGCAGCGCGGAGTTCGCCGCCAGGATGGCGGGTCGGCCCTACCGGGCGGGCGGCATCCTGGTCACGGTCGAGGCGACCCGCGCCGCTCCCGACGCCGTGCTGCGCGCGAACCTGCGGCGGCTGGCGGCCGAGATGCTCCGCCAGGGCACGACCACGTTCGAGTGCAAGTCCGGGTACGGGCTCACCGTGCCGGACGAAGCGCGCGGGCTGGCGCTCGCCGCCGAGGTCACCCCCGAGGTCACCTACCTCGGCGCGCATGTCGTGCCGCCCGAGTTCGCCGCCGACCCAGCCGGCTACGTCGACCTGGTATGCGGCCCGATGCTGGACGCCTGCGCGCCGTCGGCCCGCTGGGTCGACGTGTTCTGCGAGGGCGGGGCGTTCGGCGCGGACGAGGCGGCCGCGGTGCTCGCGGCCGGCCGGGCCGCGGGCTTGCTCGCCCGGGTGCACGCCAACCAGCTCCGACCGGGCCCCGGCGTCCAGGTGGCGGCCGAGGCGGGTGCCGCGTCGGCCGACCACTGCACGTTCCTGACCGACGCGGACGTGGAAACGCTGACCTCGACGCCGGTGGTCGCGACCTTGCTGCCCGGCGCGGAGTTCGGCACCAGGCAGCCATTCCCCGACGCGCGCCGGCTGCTCGACGCGGGCGCCACGGTGGCGCTGGCCACCGACTGCAACCCGGGTTCCTCGTTCACTTCCAGCATGCCGTTCTGCATCGCGCTCGCGGTCCGCGAGATGGGGATGACCACCGAAGAGGCGGTCTGGGCCGCCACCGCGGGCGGTGCCCGGGCGCTGCGCCGGACCGACATCGGCCACCTCGGCGTCGGGGCCCGGGCCGACCTGATGCTGCTGGACGCGCCGTCGCACGCCTACCTGGCCTACCGCCCCGGCGTCCCGCAGGTCGCCGCCGTCTGGCAGGCCGGCCGCCTGGTCGCGGGCCGGGTCACTTAGCCACGTGGGCGGCCGCCCCTAGCCGCAGGCGCGGCCGCCCCTAGCCGCAGGCGCGGCCGCCCCTAGCCGCAGGCGCGGCGGACCGTGAACCCTTACGACCCTTGCGGACCGTAGACCCTTAAGGCCCTTAAGACCGCGTCAGGGCTTACGGGCGACGCCGGCCCACACTGCCGCGGGGCTGGCTGCCTCGAGGCCGGAGTCCGGCCGCCACTCGGCGGTCCGGACCACGCCTGGCTCGACCAGCTCGAGCCCGCCGAACAAGCGCGTCACGCCCCCCCGATCGCGCAGCGTCGCCTTCTCCGCCACGGACTGGTTAAGCCGCCGGACCATCTCGGTTTGCTGCTCGGAGTCGATATCACTGGCCGCGTGCGAGATGGTCACGAAGCTGCCTGGCAAGCACGCGTGCATCAGCCGGTTCACGATTGCGCTGGCTTCGGCATCGTCGCCGACGAAGTGCAAGACCGCGACCAGCATGACCGCGACCGGCTGGCTGAAGTCCAGGGTGTCCGCGGCTTCGGCCAGGATCTTGTCCGGGTCCCGCAGGTCGGCGTCGATGTAGGCGCACGCGCCTTCCGGTTTGCTTGTCAGCAGCGCCCTGGCGTGCGAGAGCACGATGGGGTCGTTGTCGACGTAGACGATCCGGCACTCGGGCGCCACCCGCTGCGCGACCTCATGGGTGTTGTTGTTGGTCGGGATCCCGGTGCCGATGTCGAGGAACTGCCTGATCCCCGCCTCGGCGGCCAGGAAACGGACGGCGCGGGCGAGGAAGGCGCGGTTGGCGCGGACCGAGAACGCCAGGTTCGGGTACGCCTGCAGGGTCCGCTCGCCGAGTTCCCTGTCGGCGGCGAAGTTGTCCTTCCCGCCGAGCCAGTAGTCGTAGACCCGGGCGATGTGCGGGACGCTGGTGTCAAAGTCGGGCATTAGGCTCCTGTCGGACGACACGGTAGAGCCTATCCGGCGGGTAATGACTTGAGAGCGACGCCGCCCCATAGAACCGCCGGGCTGGCCGCCTGGAGTTCGTTGTCCGGCCGCCACTGGGAGACCCGGACCACGCCGGGCTCTACCAGCTCAAACCCGTCGAACAGGCGGGCCACGCCTGCCCGGTCGCGCAACGTCACCTTCTCGGTCAGGGACTCGTTCATGCGCCGGACCATCTCACCGTGCGGCTCAGCGTCGATATCGCTGGCCGGATGCGAGATCGTGGCGAAGCTGCCCGGCCCGCAGCGGTCCATGAGCCGGCGCACGATCGCGTCGGCTGCGTCGTCCGGGGCAAACTGCAAGACCGCGAGCAGCATGACCGCGACCGGCTGGCTGAAGTCCAGGGTGTCCGCCGCTTCGGCCAGGATCTTGTCCGGGTCCCGCAGGTCGGCGTCGATGTAGGCGCACGCGCCTTCCGGTTTGCTTGTCAGCAGCGCCCTGGCGTGCGAGAGCACGATGGGGTCGTTGTCGACGTAGACGATCCGGCACTCGGGCGCCACCCGCTGCGCGACCTCATGGGTGTTGTTGTTGGTCGGGATCCCGGTGCCGATGTCGAGGAACTGCCTGATCCCCGCCTCGGCGGCCAGGAAACGGACGGCGCGGGCGAGGAAGGCGCGGTTGGCGCGGACCGAGAACGCCAGGTTCGGGTACGCCTGCAGGGTCCGCTCGCCGAGTTCCCTGTCGGCGGCGAAGTTGTCCTTCCCGCCGAGCCAGTAGTCGTAGACCCGGGCGATATGCGGCACGCTGGTGTCAAAGTTGGGCATGGGGCTCCTGGTCGGACGACACGCTGGATCCTAGCGGCAGGTAGCGACGGCGGAAGCGGATGAGGGGCGCGCCGGAGTCCGCCACGTAGGGGACATGCGTCACCCGGGCGATGAGCAGCAGGTGATCCCCGGCCGGGATCTGCTGCTCGGCCGAGCACTCCAGGGCGGCCAGGCCGCCCTCGGCGATCAGTGCCCCGGAGGCCGCGCCGCGCCGGTGCGGCACGTCGTCGAGCATCAGCCGCGCGGTGGGCCGACCCGCGGCGGCGAACCGCCCGGCCAGCACCCGCTGCGCGGCCGAGAGCAGCGTGACCGCGAAGCGCGTGACCGGCTGCTCCGCCCGGCCGAACAGTTCCGCCGGATACGACCCGGACATCAGCGACACCAGCACCAGCGGCGGATCCGCCGACACCGGGCAGAACGCGCTGACCGTCGCCCCAACATCGTCCCGCCCGTCCGCCACGGTCAGCAGCGTGACCGCACCCGCCCACGCCTCCCACGCCCCGGCCACATCCGCTCCGGGGGTGACCGGGGCGGGCAGCCCGGTCCGTTCGGTCAACTAATGATCCAGCGGCCGGGGAGCATCAGCGGTCCGTACGGTGACAGGCCGGCCTGGGCCGCGAACCGCCAGGCCGGGCCCCACGCGTCGGTGAAGCCGAGCTCCAGCCGGGCCGCGGCGGCGGGGCGGGACTCGCTCGACTCCGGCGGGCGCAGCTGGTCGAGCGGGGTCAGCCGGGGGTAGACGCGCAACGGCGCGTCGGCGGGCAGCCCGGCCCGGCGGCGGGCGATGTCGGCCGCGGCCGACATCCCGCCGAGCTCGTCGACCAGACCGTTCTGCGCGGCGTCGGCGCCGGTCCAGACCCGTCCCCGGGCGATCTCGTCGACCCGGTCCACCGTCATCCGGCGGCCCGAGGCCACCTTCTCGGTGAAGTCGCGGTAGATGGCGTCGAGCCAGGTGTTGATCCGCTGCCACTCGTCCTCGCTGAACGGGTGCGTCGGCGTGAACATGGTCGCCCCGCGACCCACGGACACCGAATCCGTGGTGATGCCGGCCCGCTCGAACGCTTCCTCGAGCACGGGCTTGCCCATGATCACGCCGATCAACCCGGTCAGCGTGCCCGGCTGCGCAACGATGATGTCGGCCGCCATCGAGATGTAGTACCCGCCGGAGGCCGCCACGTCGCTCATCGACACCACGACCGGCTTGCCCGCTGCGCGGGTCCTGACCACCTCGCGCCAGATCGTGTCGGAGGCGACGGCGGACCCGCCGGGGCTGTTGACCCGCAGCACCACCGCGCGGACCCGCTCGTCCGAGGTCGCCGACCGCAGCGCGGACGACACCGTGTCCGAGCCCATGGCGCTGCCGCCCACCGGGCTGCGGCTGCTGCGTCCCTGCCTGATCGGCCCGGACGCGTAGATGACCGCGACGAAGCGATCGCGGGAGTTGGGCAGTCGGCGGGCCCGCTGCACCAGCGCGTGCGCCCGCTGGTAACGGGAGACGTACTGCAGGATCGCGTCGGCGCCCGCCTCCTTGCGCACGTCCGCGTACACCTCGTCGCGATAGCCGAGCGCGTCGACCAGGCTCTCGGCCAGGGCGTCGGCGGCCAGGAACGGACCGCGGTCGAGCAGCGCGCGGGCGTCGGCGAGGGTCTTGCCGCGGCGCTCGGCGATGGCCGCGGTGATCTGCTCGGCGACCGAGGTGGCCATCCGCTCGGCGGCCTCGCGGGTCGGACCGGTGAAGCCGCGTTCGGTCAGGTTGTCGGCCGCCGACTTGTACTCGTACCGTTTCGCGCTCTGGAAGCCGACGCCGATCTTGGCCAGCGCATCGTGCAGGAACAATTGCTCGACCGCCACGCCGGTGAGCCCGACCGCCCCGGAAGGCTGCAGGTAGATCCGGTCGAACGCGGTGGCCAGGTAGTAGGGCACGTTGCCGCCGGTGAACTCGCCGAAGGTCTCGGACCAGGCCACGGCGAGCTTGCCCGATTCGCGGAAGGCGGCGACCGCCGCGCGGATCTCCTGCATCCGGGCCAGCCCGATCCGGCCGCCGCCCACCTTGACCACCAGGGCACGGACCCGGTCGTCCTGGCGTGCGCGCCGCAGGCCCTCGATGAGGTCGGGCAGCCTTATCTTGCGCCGGGACATGACCGCGGTCAGCGGGTCCGTAACCGGTCCCTCGCCGATCCCGTCGGTCAGGTCGAGTTCGAGGATCAACGGGGCCGTCTGGCGCTGCCGTAGCCTGGAGACCTGTTCGGTGAGTTGCCGGGCAAATTGCACGTCTGCCATGCGGTCAGCTTACGGTGCGAAGGAGATCAAGATCGGCGGGCATCTGGTGACAATCGTCGTGGATGTCGCCAACGTCATGGGCTCGCGTCCGGACGGCTGGTGGCGGGATCGGGCCGGTGCGGCGGCCCGGCTGCACGCCGGGATAGTCGGGCTGGCCGCGAGCGGCCGTGCGACCCTGCCCTACACCGGTGCGCCGGGAGAGGGCGTCACGCCGGGGTTCGTCCTGGTGCTCGAGGGCGCCGCCAAGGCCGCTGCCATTCCGTCCGCCCCAATTCCGGCGGCTGAACCCGGCGCGGCGGATCCGGTCCAGCCCGGGGAGGTACGCGTGGTGCGGGCGCGCGGCTCGGGGGACGACGCGATCGTGGCCGTGGCGCGCGAACTGCCCGGGCGGCGCGTGGTCGTGACCGCCGATCGCGAACTGCGCGACAGAAGCGTCGCGGCCGGCGCCACGGTCCTCGGTCCCGGCTGGCTACTCGGCCTGCTCCATGACTGAGCTCCATGACTGGGCTCCATGACTGGGCTGGAGGCTTCGGGCCACCCGGCCCGTTCAACCGGGTGGCCCCACTTCCCCTCTCGCCCCGGCGCACTCGGGCGCCGGAGCGAGCATCGTAGCAGCCAGCATGTCTCGCCCGCCCGAGTTAGGGGCGTAAGTCCGTTTGGAAAATCCTGTGAGCACGGCTTTACTTGGCCCTCTGAACTGGGCCCTGCTGACCCCTCGAAACGACGAAACGGAAGATGCCTGTGCGAGTGCTGATCGCTGTCGGGGTTGTCCTGTTCGCCTGCCTGCTGCTCGCCGCCGACTGGATGGTCAAGGCGATCAAGCGGATGCGCCGCCGCCATGAGGCCGCCCGGCGGCTGGCCGCCGCGGCGGCCCAGGGGAAAGCCGAGGATAGACAGCGAAAGACCGCCGCCCAGGCCAGCGGGGCGCTCACCTCGGTCATGCCGACCATCCACGACGTCAACACGCGCCGCGTGGACTAGCGCCCCGTGCGGGTCGTCGTCCTGGCTGACACTCATGCGCCGCGGCGGTGGCGGGCCTGCCCGCCCCAGGTGGCCGCGCAACTGCGCGGCGCGGATCTGATCCTGCACGCCGGGGACGTCTGCACCGCCTCGGTCCTGACCGAACTCGCCGAGTACGCGCCGGTGGTCGCCGTGCTCGGGAACAACGACCAGCCGGACGTGGCCGCCTGGGGCGCCGCCCAGACCGCCGAACTCGACCTGGACGGGCTCAGCGTGGCGATGGTGCACGACAGCGGAGCCGCGACCGGGCGGCTGGTGCGGATGCGCCGCAGGTTCCCATCGGCGGACCTGGTGGTGTTCGGACACTCCCATATCCCGCTGGATGAGTCCGGGCCCGGGCTGCGCATCTTCAATCCGGGATCGCCGACGGACCGCAGGCGGCAACCGCACGGCACCCTCGGCGTGCTGCAGATCGACTCCGACCCTAACTGCCGCCTGACGCGAGCCAGCATCGTCCCGGTCACCTAAGCAATCGAAAATAAATAATTCAGGTCTTCCGTCGGCGTGTCGCCTGCTTCCGGGTTGGTATGGGCGTTTCGTGGGGTTCTGGCCGGATGGTGTAGTTCCAGTCCGGGTGGAAGCCGTGGCGGTCGACCGGCAAGGCTTCCACCTGCTTCTTGGTGTAGATGAGGCCAGTGGCGTATTCACTGGTATCCAGCTCGGCGGTGACGGTCAGCCCGGTGGACGTGGTGGTGGCTGAGATCAGCTCGACGACGGCCTGGTGGCTGGTCAGCGGCCGGCCGCGCCAGTTGCGGGTGATCTGCGCGAACAGCCGGTGCTCGACCTTGTTCCACTTGGAGGTGCCGGGCGGGTAGTGGCACACGGTGACCTCCAGCCCGGTCTCGGCGGCCAGCCGGGCGAGCTCCACCTTCCAGGCCCGGGCCCGGGCGGCATTCGAGCCGCCGGAATCGGCGCAGATCAGCAGCCGCCGCGCGCCGGGATAGCGGTCCGACCCGTCGGCCCGCCACCAGCGGCGCAGCGTCGCCGCGGCGAACGCGGAGGTGTCGTGGTCGGTGCCCACGCTCACCCACCCGGTGTTCGCGCCCAGGTCGTAGATGCCATACGGGATCGCCTTGCCGATCGCGTCGGAGGGGAAGTCGTGCACGTTGACCCGCTCCGGGCGGCCCGCGGGCCGCCATTCGGCGCCGCCGTTGGCGAACTCGCCGACCTTCTCCTTCTTCTTGGCGTCCACCGATACGACCGGCTGGCCGGCGTCCAGGAACTCGCGCGCCCGGCGTGCGATGTAGCGGAACTGGGCGTCCCGGTCCGGGTGCTGCCTGCCCTCGGCGACCTTGGCGTTGCCCTGCAGGCTGTAGCCCTCGCCCTTCAGCAGCCGCGCCACCGTCGGCGCCGAGCACCGGTGCCCGGCCGCGGTCAGCGCGCCCGCCAGGTTCCGGGTCGACAGGCACGTCCAGCGCAGCGGCGACTCCGGATCCCCCCGCGACTCCGGCTCCACCAGCGCCATCAGCGCCCGGCCCAGCCCCGGGTCGGTCTCGGCCAGCCTCTTGCGGCCGCCGCCCGGCGCCCGCACCCGCGGCTCGGGCCTGCCGTCCGCCTCCCGCACCCCCCGCGCCACCGTGTCCGGGTGCACCCCGGTCGCCCCGGCCACCGCCTTGATGCCGCCACGGCCCAGCCGGATCGCCTCCGCCCCCAGCAGCAGCCGCCGCTGCCGCTCATCCAGGTGCGGCCGCAATACCCCGTACAGCCGCGCCACCCGCTCGCCGTCCCGGTCGCCGTTCGCCATACCACAAACGGTAGGGCCTCCGGAGCCGAAAACCTAGCTTATTTTGATGCGACTGCTAAGCGGAAGGCGTGGCTGGCTGCTGCTACTCAGTCCACCAGTCTTCGTCGTCCTCCTTGCCGTTGGCCGACTGCTTGGTGCTGGCCTGGGCCGCGGCCGGGGTGCCGCCATTGGTGGCCGGGGTGCCGCCATTGGTGGGCCGCTGCTGGGCCTGCGCCTGGGTGGGCACCGGCGACACCTGAGTGGGCTGGTGCGCGGACGGCACCGGCTGCACCGTGGTGGGGGCAGGCGGTATGGAGTTACCGTTGCGCGCCACTCCCAACGGGGCCGACGGGGCCGACGGGGCCGGGTCGGCGGCGATGGCCGGCTTGGCCGCCGCCTGCATCATTGCCGCGTCCATGCCAGGCAGCTGCCCGCCGAGCAGCTGGCGCACCTGCGCCAGGTGGCTGGCGATGCTGTCCTTCTGCCTGGTGAGCTCGTCCACATCGCGCTGCGCGGCCGCGCGGCGGCGCTCGGCGTCCGCCTTGGTCTCGCCGAGCATCTGCTCGGCCTGGGTCTTGGCCTGGCTGACGATCTGGTCGGCGTTCTTCTTGGCGTTGCTGACCAGCTGCCGGGCGTGCGAGTCGGCGTCCCGCCGGGTCTGGTCGGCCTGGGCGCTGGCCTTGGCCGCGCGCTGCTCGGCGGTGGAGGCCCGCTGCTCGGCCTCGGAGACGAGCTTCTGCGTGGCGGACTGGGCTGCGGAGAGCCGTTCGGCTTCCTGACGCTCGGCTTCTTCGCGGCGCGCCGCGAGCTGGATCTCGAACTCGGCCTCGGCCTGGGCCCGCTGGGCCTCGCTCTCCTCCAGGATCCGCTGCGCCTGGCTGCGCATCTCGTCGGCCTGGCGCTTGGAGGTGGTGAGGATCTCGTCCCGCTCGCGCTTGGCGGTGGCCTTCAGCTGGGCCACTTCGCGCTCGGTGCTTGTGCGCAGCTTGGCGATGTCACGCTCGGCCGCGGCCCGCTTCTCCGCGACCTCGTGGTCGGCGGTGGCCCGGAGCTTGGCCACCTCGCGCTCGGTGGTGGAGGTCAGCTCGTCGGCCTCGCGCCGGGCGGTGGTCCGGATCGAGTCGGCCTCGCGCTCGGCCGCGCCGCGCAGGTCGTCGGTCTCGCGCTTGGCGTTGGCGCGCAGCTCGGAGGCCTCGTTCTCGGCGGCGGCGCGCAATTCCGCCGCGTCGACCTTGGCCGCCGCCTTGATCTCGTTCGCTTCCGACCTGGCCGCCTGGACGAGTTCGGTGGCCTGTTCTTCGGCCAGCCTGAGTAGCTGCTCGATGCGGGCACCCAGGCCGGAGTAGGTCGGCCGTTCCTGCTCCTGGATCTGGCGGTGCGCGTCAGTTAGCTGCTGCCGCATGGTCTGAGATTGCTCACGGTGCTGGCGCACTTCGGCTTCGATCTGCCTGATGTGCTCATCGACCTGATGGCGGTCGTAGCCCCGCATGACCGTCGCGAACTCGCGCGGCGGGGCCTCTTCGAAGAAGTTGGTCAGCTGGGCGTCAATGTCCGATTGCATATGGCCTAATCCTGGCTAGACGTGAAGGCGACGGAATTTTTTGCGGCGGGTGTCAGCCATGCGGGTTCGACTCTCGCCCGGTGACAGGCAGACTACTCTTACTTGGGTTGCTTGGCGGACCCTTCAGAGTTCTCTATCCTATCCGTACCGCTAAATCCCGTTAGTAACAGTATGGGGCTATCTTGCTGAGCTGGCGAACTGTACGAGCTCGGTCAGCACGCCCCCCAGATCGCCCGGGTGCAGGAAGGCGATGGACGCACCCATGGACCCGTGCCGCGGCCGCTCGTCGATCAGCCGGACGCCGGTCCCGGCGATCGCGGCCAGCGCCTCGGTGATGTCGGCGACGCCGTAGCCGACGTGGTGGATCCCCTCGCCGCGGCGGGCCAGGTACTTGCCCACCGGCGTGTCCGGCCCCAGCGGCTCGAGCAGCTGGACGTAGCCCCCGAAGCCCCCGAAGCCCGCGTCCGTCGCGCCCGCCGCGCCCGCCGCGCCCGGCACGGGATTATCACTGCTGACCGCCAGCATCGCCTCGCGGACGCCCTGCTCCTCGTGCACCTCTAGCGTCACCACCTCCAGCCCGAACGTCTCCCGGTACAGCTTGATGGTCTGGTCTAGGTCGCGGCAGGCGATGCCGACGTGATCGATGCGGGTAAGCAGGGGTAGCACGATATTTCCTTCCCGAGCCGGCTAGGTATCGTTACGGATATGAGCGAACCACGTCAGCCGGTCATTGTCGGCGCCGCGAGGACGCCGGTAGGCCGCCTGCTCGGATCCCTTGCCAGCAAGTCTGCCAGCCAACTCGGCGGCGTCGCCATCGCCGCGGCCCTGGACCGCGCGGGCCTGCGCCCGGATCAGGTCCAGTACGTCATCATGGGGCAGGTCCTGCAGGCGGGGGCGGGCCAGATTACCGCCCGGCAGGCCGCCGTCGCGGCCGGCCTGCCGATGAGCACCCCCGCGGTGACCGTGAACAAGGTGTGCCTGTCCGGCCTGGCCGCCATCGCGCTCGCGTCGCAGCTGATCAGGCTCGGCGAGCACGACGTCATCGTGGCCGGCGGGATGGAGTCCATGACCCGCGCGCCGCACCTGCTGATGAATTCCCGGGCCGGGTACAAGTACGGGCCGGTCGAGGTGCAGGACTCGGTGGCCCTGGATGGGCTGACCGACGCCTTCGACCACCTGTCGATGGGCCAGTCCACCGAGGACAGCGGGCGCACGCTCGGCATCACCCGCGAGCAGCAGGACGAGTTCGCCGCCGCGAGCCACCAGCGGGCGGCCGCGGCGGTCAAGAACGGCCTGTTCGCCAGCGAGATCGTCGGCGTCCCGGTGTCGCATGCCCGTGCCGGGGGGTCTGGGGGGGCCGTCCCCTCTGGACAGCAGGGTGGCGAGACGCTGATGGTGACCGAGGACGAGGGCATCCGCCCCGGCACCACGAAAGAGGCGCTGGCCAGGCTGAAGCCGGCCTTCGGCCGGGACGGCACGATCACCGCCGGGAACGCCTCGCAGATCTCCGACGGTGCCGCCGCCGTCGTGGTGATGTCGACTCAGGCGGCCGAACGGGCCGGGCTGCGCGCCCTGGCCGAGATCGGTGCGCACGGCAACGTGGCGGGGCCGGACAACTCCCTGCACTCCCAGCCGTCCAACGCCATCAAGCAGGCCATAGCCAAGGCCGGCCTGACCGTATCCGACCTGGACTTGATCGAGATCAACGAGGCGTTCGCGGTGGTGGCCATCCAGTCCATGCGCGACCTGGGCGTCGGTCCCGACGTGGTGAACGTCAACGGCGGCGCGATCGCCATCGGCCACCCGATCGGCGCCTCCGGCGCCCGGATGGCCGTGCACCTGTGCTACGAGCTGGGCCAGCGCGGGGGAGGGCTCGGTGCCGCCGGGCTGTGCGGCGGCGGCGGCCAGGGCGAGGCCCTGCTGTTCCGAGTCCGCGGCTAGGGCCAGCGTGGCTGACACCGTCGCACCCCAGCTTCTTGACCGTGCCCGGGCCGGGGATGCTCGCGCGCTTGCCCGGCTGATCTCGCTAGTTGAGAACGAGCCGCTGCGAGTTCGCCCGATCATAAAAGACCTCTTGCCCAGCACAGGGACGGCCCGGATCATAGGCCTGACCGGCGCGCCGGGGGTGGGGAAGTCAACGATGACCGCCGCGCTCGTGGGCGCATTCCGCGCGACCGGGTGCCGCGTCGCCGTCCTGGCCATCGACCCCACCTCGCCGTTCACCGGCGGCGCGCTGCTCGGGGACCGGATACGGATGCAGGACCACGCCACCGATGAGCACGTGTTCATCAGGTCGATGGCGAACCGCGGCCACCTCGGCGGGATTGCGGCCGCGACGCCGCAGGCGATCCGCGTGCTTGACGCAGTCGGCTTCGACCCGATCGTCATCGAGACGGTCGGCGTGGGGCAGGACGAGGTCGAGATCGCCTCGATGGCCGATTCCGTGGTTGTCTTGCTCGCGCCGGGAATGGGGGACTCGATCCAGGCGGCCAAGGCCGGCATCCTCGAGATCGCCGACCTGTTCGCGGTGAACAAGGCCGACAAGCCGGATGTCCATCCGGTAGTCCGGGACCTGCGGAACATGATCGCGCTCGCGCAGCGCGCCGAAGACGGCTCGAAGAGCTGGAAGCCGCCTATCGTCACCACCGTCGCGGTGAATGGTCCGCGGGACGAGGGGATCGGCGAACTCGTGGTCAAGCTTGACGCGCACTGGGAGTGGCTCACCACGACCGGGGAGCGGGACGCGCGACGACGGGCGAGGGCGCGGGATGAGATTACGGTGTTGGCCGTCGCGGCGCTGTACGACAGGCTGGACCTGGGCGCCATCGATGCGCTGGCGGGCCGTGTCGCGGACGGCACGCTTGACCCTTTCACCGCGGCCGATACGCTGCTTGAGGGCATACGGTTACCCCGTGGGTAAGCCGCTTGAATTGCCGTTTGATCCCATCGACCGGGCAGCGCAGATCTGGGCCCGCAGGTTCGGTCCCTCGCCGTCGATGGCCGCGGTTACCTCGATCATGCGCGCCCAGCAGATCCTGCTCGGCGAGCTCGACGGGCTGTTGCGGCCCTACGGGCTGACGTTTGCGCGGTACGAGGCGCTGGTCCTGCTCACCTTCAGCCGCCGCGGTGTGCTGCCGCTTGGGCTGATCGGCGAGCGGCTGATGGTGCACCCCACCAGCGTCACGAACATCATCAGCCGCCTGGAGCGGCAGCAGATGGTGATCCGCAAGCCCAACCCGGCCGACGGCCGGGGCAGGCTCGCCGAGATCACCGAGGCTGGCCGGGCGGTCGTGGATCGAGCCACCAGGGACCTGATGGCGGCGGAGTTCGGTCTCGGCGGTTTCGAGCCTGGTCAGCTGAAGGAGATCTTCGACCTGTTCCGCGAGCTGCGGCTGACGGCCGGCGACTTCGTTCCCGAGGAGCCCTAGGAGCCGCTCAGACGGGAGGGCTGCCAGGTCTGCCCGCCGTCGAAGGTGAACCAGACCGTGCCGGCTGGGTCCGCGGGCAGCGCGACGCCCTGTGCGTCGGTGGTCATGCCCACGTAGCCGACCCCTCCCGCCGGCCCGCCTCCCGCCAGCGTCGCCAGCTGCCAGGCGATGTCGCCCGCGGGCAGCAGGTCGATGCCCCGGTCCGTGGCCAGCACCACGGTCTCCGACGGGCTGGCGGCCAGCCAGTAGGCGATCCCCGCGGCGGGCGCCTGCGCGACTTGCAGCCAGCTGGCGCCGCCGTTCGGCGAGGAGAGGATCTGCTTGGTCTGGGCATCCGAACCGCTGCCGCCCGCCGATGTGCAGGCGACCAGCAGCTCCTTGGCGTTCACCGCGCCGAGCAGCGCCTGCGAAGGCTGGCCGTCCGGCTGGGCCGGCCCCGCGGCGCACGAGGAGACCAGCGCGCCGACGCGCGGCCACGTCGCGCTGCCGTCGACCGGCCCGGCGTACAGCGTCCCGCCCGGCGCGAGCAGGAAGCCGCGGCTGCCGGTGAGCACCAGGGCGGCGGCCTCGTCGGCGGCGCCGTCGGTGAGGCCGGTCGTCGCGGCGCCGACCGGCGTAAAGTCCTCGCCCGAGGCGGGGGAGGAGTAGAGCGTGTAGCTCGTGCACCGGGCGGCGAACGCCTGCCCGCCGCCGGTGCACGACGCGAAAAGCGCGAACACCCGGCTGCCCACCGTCTCCAGGTCGGTCACCCGCGACCCGTTGGTGTCGACCTGCGTCCAGGTCTGCCCGCCGGTGTGAGTGACCCACAGTTCCGGCCCGAACGCCCAACCGTCGGTGAGGTTGAGGAACCTAATCTGGCTCACCCCGGTCGCCCCGTCCGGCGCGCCGGTCACCGGCGCGGGCACGCCGGCCCAGGTCCGGCCGGCGTTGTCGGTGCGCGCCATCGAGGTGCAGTACTGGGTGGCGCACTGGCCCGGGGTGCCTGCCTGGCCGATCACCCAGCCGGTGTGAGCGCCGACGAACGTGACCGAGGTGGGCCGAAAGTTAGCAGGCACGGGCGCCGGGATCAACGCCGCCGACGGCCGCGGCGCGGCCGTCGAGAACTCGGTGCGGCCTGCGCTGCTTGTCGGCGTGGCGGAGGAAGACTGCCCGGCCGCTACGCCCGCTTTGGTGGCCGGGTTCAGCACGGGCAGGTTGACCACCTGGGGGACGGTCACCGCCGCGGCCACGATCACCGCCGCCGAGGTGGCGGTGATGGCCAGCCTGCGGATCTTGCGGCGCCGCGCCCGGCGCTTGATCAGCTCGAAGGTGCCCGGCGGGGGCGGCAGCGGGTTGACGCGCCCGCTCAGCCAGTCGTCGACGTCGTCGCGGCGGTCAGCCATCGCGTTCCCCCAACGCCGTCTTCAGCTTGGCGCGCGCCGCGAACAGGTCGGCCTTGATGGTGCCCTCCGGTCGGCGCAGCAGCGTCGCGACCTCCCGGATCGCGAAGCCGCCGTAGTAGTGCAGCAGGAACGGGTCGCGCAGCCGCGGCGGCAGCGAGGCGATGAGGTTGCGCACGTCGACGTCCTGCGCCGGGTAGGCGACCGGGTCCGCGGTCGCAGCCGCCGTGACGCTGCGGATGGCCCGCCGCTCCCGTTCGGTCTTGCGCCAGTGGTCGCGGACCAGGTTGGTGGCGATCATGTAAAGATAGCTCTGCGGGCTGTCTACCCTGGTCCACCGGGCCAGCAGCCGGACGAAGGCCTCCGATGCGATCTCGTGCGCGGTGTCGTCGTCGTCGACCAGCCGCCTGACCCAGCCGGCCAGCTTGGGGTAAACGCCCTTGAACAGCTCTTCGGCCGCGTCGGCGTCATCCCGGGGACCCCTGTGAACCTCACCAGCGGTGCCCACCGGATCTCCCTTGATGAAGTTCCCTGCAGGCGTCGGAAACAGCGCGGCCCCCCGCCCCGCGCGTCCGCCACCCGGCATGAGCACCATGTCGGGGCCGGTCGGGGCGTTCTCGAGAACACCCGTGTGATACGGCACTTCTACCACATTTCCTGGGATCTGGCCCGGGCGCGCCCCCGTGACGTCCGGGCCCCGCTGCGCGCGACGCCGTTCCGGCCTCGCGCTCTTAAGAGACGACGGAACCTGCTCATCGGTTGCACAGAAATCTCTTTTTTTCCTAACGGGTCCTGGTACCTGCCCCGGCGGAGGTGCGAGAGGTCCCGGCGGGTTACACTAAAAAAATAGTAGGACGTCCTACTATCTCGCCGGCTTGACGAGACGAGCACCCTTGCGGAGGCAGCCTTATGGAAACGGGCCCCACGGAAACCGGCAGGGACCGCTGGCAACGCCGCTTTGAGGCGGCGGCCAAGCGCGACGCGGACTTCACCACGCAGTCTGGGCTCGAGGTCGACCCGGTTTACGGGCCGCCGGACGGCGCGGTGGTGCCGGGGATGGAGCGGATCGGCTGGCCGGGGGAGTTCCCGTTCACCCGGGGCATTCACGCCACCGGGTACCGGGGCAAGCCGTGGACGATCCGCCAGTTCTCCGGCTTCGGCAACGCGCGGCAGACCAACGAGCGGTACAAGATGCTGCTGGCGGCCGGGGGCGCGGGCCTGTCCGTGGCCTTCGACATGCCGACCCTGATGGGCCGCGACTCCGACGACCCGCGCTCGCTCGGCGAGGTGGGGCACTGCGGCGTGGCCATCGACTCGGCCGCCGACCTGGACGTGCTGTTCGAGGGCATCCCGCTGGCCGGCACCACCACCTCGATGACGATCAGCGGCCCGGCCGTGCCGATCTTCTGCATGTACCTGGTGGCCGCCGAACGCCAGGGCGCGGACCTGGCCAAGCTCGACGGGACCCTGCAAACCGACATCTTCAAGGAGTACATCGCGCAGAAGGAGTGGCTGTTCTCCCCGCGCCCGCACCTGCGGCTGATCGGTGACCTGATGCAGTACTGCGGCGAGAACATCCCCAGGTACAAGCCGGTGTCGGTGTCCGGGTACCACATCAGGGAGGCGGGCTCGACGGCCGCGCAGGAACTGGCCTTCACGCTGGCCGACGGGTTCGGCTACGTCGAGCTCGGCCTGTCCCGCGGCCTGGACGTGGACGAGTTCGCGCCGGGCCTGTCGTTCTTCTTCGACGCGCACATCGACTTCTTCGAGGAGATCGCCAAGTTCCGCGCCGCCCGGCGGATCTGGGCCAGGTGGCTGCGGGACGTCTACGGCGCCCGCACCCAGCGGGCGCAGTGGCTGCGCTTCCACACCCAGACGGCCGGGGTCTCGCTGACCGCGCAGCAGCCGAACAACAACGTCGTCCGTACCGCCGTCGAGGCGCTCGCCGCCGTGCTTGGCGGGACCAACTCGCTGCACACCAACGCGCTGGACGAGGTGCTCGCGCTGCCGGGCGAGGCGACGGCCGAGACCGCGCTGCGCACCCAGCAGGTGATCATGGAAGAGACCGGCGTGCTGAACGTCTCCGACCCGCTCGGCGGGTCGTGGTACGTGGAGGCGCTGACCGACAGGCTGGAGGCCGAGGCGGAGGCGACCTTCGCCCGGATCCGCGCGATGAGCTCGGACGACTCGATGACCGACGGGATCTTGCAGGGCATCGAGAACGGCTGGTTCAACGGCGAGATCGCCGAGGCCTCGTTCGCCTACCAGCAGCAGCTGGAGAAGGGCGAGAAGAAGGTCGTCGGCGTGAACTGCCACTCGAACACCGTCGCCCAGCCGCTTGAGATCCTGCGGATCAGCCCCGAGGTGGAACGCGATCAGGTCAGCGTGCTGGCCCGCCGCCGGGCCGGACGTGACTCCCAGGCGGTCGACGCGGCCCTGGCCGCGCTGGTCGCGGCGGCGCGCACCGAGCAGAACATGGTGCCGCCGATGCTCGCCGCGGCCCGCGTCGAGGCCACCCTGGGCGAGATCTGCAACGCCCTGCGCGCGGAATGGGGCGTCTATACCGAGCCCGCCGGCTTCTGACGCGGTATTCGATGACCAGCCGAACCCTTCGACTCCACCGTCGGCCGAGCCCCCGGGCGGCCAGTGCACCGACTTAGGGCGAGCCGGGTGACGTGACCGGGAGGCCGGCGTCCCTGGCCGCGGCGAGCAGGTGCTCGTCGTAGGCCACGAACGCGGTCAGGTCCCGCTTCACCGCCAGCGCGGAGGCCAGGTGGATGGCCTGCGCCGGGCTCAGCCCCGGCGGGGGCAGGGTGGCCGAGTTGTCGAGCACGTCAGCGGTCAGTGCGACCCGCGCGATGCGCTTGATCACCTTGTAGCTGCGCGGCAGCGCGCCGGGCTCGGCCCGCCAGACGGCCCGGGGCACCTCCGCCCGGTACAGGGCGCTCGACACCAGCGGCTGGTCGGCGCGCTCCGCGAGCCATCGCGCCAGCGCCGCCGATTCCGGTTCGGTCAGGGCCAGCTTGACCAGCGCGGAGGAGTCCAGGTAGATCACCGCTCATCCTCCGGTCTGCCCTGGCCCAGAGCCTGTTTGGCGGTCGCCGCCGGATAGGGCTCGAGGTCGCCGACGCCGCCCTGTTCCTCGGCCGGCTCGATGATCCCGGCCGCGATCAGGCGTTCCAGCGGGCTGCCCGGCTCCCTGACGGGAACGAGCTGGGCCACCAGCCGCCCCCGGTTGGTGATGTCCACCGTGTAGCCCTTCTCCGCGAGGTCGACGTAGACGCTCGCGTGCTGGCGCAGTTCCCTGATCCCGATGCGGTGCCGGCCGGACGCCCGCCCAGTGGCTTCCGCGCGCGACGCAGGTCGGCCGGGTTCCTGGTGCCGGGGCACCCGCTGCCCCGCGCTGACCGGTAGCGGATCCCGTTCGCTCTCCGGGGTATCACTCATCGGGTCACCGTAGCACAAAGGATGCTACCGTGGCGGGTGGTGCGTCACGGCCTAGCCTGCACGTCCGGCGGTACCGCGAACGCGACGCCGCCGGCGCGGGTACAACGGGAAGCCCAGCAGCGCTGCGGTCGGAGCCAGGTGGCCGGGGCCGTCACCAGGAACGCCTGTCCCGAAGCAGGACATTTCGCCCATACCGGGTGGCGTGGAAGGGCGCCAGAATCAATGAGTGTGACGCTCTACCCGATCTTTGAGGTAGAGCGTCACTTTCATGGACTTGCGGGGACCGGTGTCGGCGCGGGCAGGCCCGGCCGGTGCCGGCGCGGGCAGGCCCGGCCGGACGACGTCGCCGCCCGGCTGGACGACGTCGCCGCCCGGCTGGCCGTCCAGGACGCCACCATGGGCGGGCTCGCGTCTCAGGCGAGCAGTTGCCTTCCCTGCTCTTGGCGGCCGGGTGATGGGTGGTGCTCAGGCTTCCAGGGCCGCGCTGACCAGGCCGAGGAGCTCGTCGTCGGCGATGGCGGCGGCATCGCGCGGACGCAGCTTGATGGTTCCCTTGCTGGTCCGCAGCTCGGGATGACGGGCCGTGAAGCCGCCGTCGTGGTCCTGCGGCCAGCCGTAGATCGATATCCCGTGCCGCCACGCGCCGACGTAGAGGCGGCGGCGGCCGACCTTATAGCTGGGGATCCGATACGACAGGACCACGGCCGCTTCGGGATAGGCGGCCAGGATCAGCCGGTGGATGCGGTCGAACAGGGGACGGTGCGCGGGGTCGATGCCGTCGATGTAACTGCGTACCGCTTCGTCCATTCCCTCATTGTGACCGCCCGCGGCGTGCTCCAGTTGTTCGGCAGTTCCTGGCATGGCAACCTCCCTGGGACGATGTCCGGGCCTGCACAGCTAACGACGGCCAGGTCAGCAGGAAATCATCGCGCCCGGCGGCGAGTCACCGTTTCGATCGTTCTGTTACGGCCCGGGAGTCCCCGTCGCGGGCGCCTGATCGCGCGGGCTCTGGACGGCCTCATAGTTGGCCGGCCGACGGTAGTGCCTTCTCGAACCAGTGGTGCGCGTACGGCTCGTCGTTGAACGCCGCCACCTCGCCGTAGCCTGCCGCCCGGTACAGGCCGATCGCCTCGCCGAGGGCCCGGTTGGTCTCCAGTCGCAGGACGCGCACGCCGCGCGCGGCGGCGCAGGCCTCAAGTTCGGCCAGGATCCGGCGCCCCAGGCCGAGCCCGCGGACTTCACGGGCGACCCACATCCGCTTGATCTCGGCGGGCGCGCCGGGGTGGAGCTTGAGCGCGCCGCAGCCGACAGGCTCCGCGTGCAGCGTCGCGACCAGGAACAGGCCCGCGGGCGGGGTCATCTCGTGGTCGGCGGCCGAGATGCTCCTGGCCGGGTCGAAGCCGCCGTCGAAGCGGCCGGACAACTCCTCGACGTAAGCCCGCAGGCAGTACCGAGCATCGCGATGCCGCGGATCGCGCCTGCGGATCTGGACCGCCGAGGCGGCCAGCAGTCGCTCCACCTCGGCCATCGCGGTGACGAGTCGGCTGCGCTGGCGCGTGCCGAGCGGACGCAGGAGACCAGCGGCGGCTGCGTCGGAGCGGCGGTCGAGTTCGGCTCGTTCGGCCTGCCCGGCGGCGGTCGGCCGAGCGGTCCTGAGCCTGGCGTCCGCCTCGTTCACCTCGACGGTGACCAGCCCGTCGTTCTCCAGCGACCGCAGCAGCCTGCTCAGGTAGCCGGAGTCCAGGTCCAGCCGCGATCGCAGGTCCCTGACGTCGGAGCCGTCCGGGCCCATCTCCCACAGCAGCCGCGCCTGCCCGAGCGGCCGGCCGCGGGCCAGGAAGGCGTCGTCGAGCGCGCCGATCCGCTGCGTGACGGCCCGGTTGAACCGCCGGACCTGGGCGATCATAGTCCGGTCCATTCTCTGACTATAGTCAGAGAATCGGATGGCGCGGTAGCGGTCAGTGATAGTTGTAGGGGGCCGCCCGTCCGCTGCCGTCACGTTCTCGCGACGGCAGGAAGAAAGGACGGCGGATGGAAGTTACCGAACCGGGCTGACCGGAAGCCCCGGATCAGCGAGTGGCGCGAGTACGGCAGGATGGAATCATGCAGCCGCGAGATTTTTCGCTTTACGGAGCCGTCGATCTGGGCGCGCGGCAGGCGGCCGCGCAGCGCAGACAGCAGGCGTCTCAGTCTCAGTCTCAGTCTCAGCCCGACGGCTCCGCCGCAGCAGGCGGAGTCGTCATCGACGTGACCGAGGAATCCTTCAACACCGACGTGGTGGAGCGTTCTCGCACCACGCCCGTGATCATGGACCTGTGGGCCGAATGGTGCGGGCCGTGCAAGCAGCTTTCGCCGGTGCTTGAGAAGCTCGCCGCCGAGGCGGCAGGCCAGTGGATCCTGGCCAAGGTCGACGTGGACGCCAACCCCCAGCTGAGCGCGGCGCTGCAGGTGCAGAGCATCCCGATGGTGGTGGCGGTCCTCGGCGGCCAGCTCGTGGACGGCTTCCTCGGCGCCATGCCCGAGGCCCAGGTCCGGCAGTGGATCGGCCAGGTCCTTGCGGTCGCGGAGAAGATGGGCATGCAGCTGGCCGGCGGCGCGGCCGGCCAGGACCTGCAGGCCGGCCAGGACCTGCAGGTCGGCCAGGACCTGCAGGCCGGCGAGGACGCGCCAGCGGGCGGACCCCGTGCCGCCGACGGTCGTGCCGGGACCCTGGGCGACCGCCCGGGCGCTACGGGTCGCCCCCCCGCAGGCGCGCCGCCGCTGCCGCCGGCCTATGCCGAAGCCCGCGAGGCCATGGAGCGTGGCGACCTGGACGGCGCCGCGAAGGCGTTCGAGCAGGAACTGGCGGCCAATCCGGGCGATCCGGTGGCCAAGACCGGGCTGGCGCAGGTCAACCTGATCCGCCGGATCAGCTCCTACGACCAGGCCCAGGCGCGCCGGGACGCGGCCGAACACCCCGGTGACGTCGCGGCGCAGATCAAGGTGGCCGATATCGAGCTGGCGTCCGGCCGGGTCGAGGAGGCCTTCGACCGGCTGCTCGGCCTGGTACGGCGGACGTCGGGCCAGGAGCGCGAGCAGGCGCGCGCGCACCTGGTCAGCCTGTTCGAGATCCTGCCGCCCCGCGACCCGCACCTGAACAAGGCCCGTTCGGCCCTTTCTGCACTTCTCTTCTAAGGGAATATGTAGCTAGAGTTGTAAGTTACTTGCCAATGGAGGGTGAAGACTGGGTATCCGGCCGAATCCTCCAGAGAAAACCCTTTCGGAGGTGAGGCAAGGATGTACTTTACAACTTTTGACCCGTTCGCCCGGGACTTCGGCCGTCAGTTCGACCGGCTGGCCCGGTACGCGTCAGGCCAGTCCGTCGGCATGCCGCTGGATGTCGTGCGCCACGAGAACGACGTCACGCTACGGCTTGACGTACCCGGCATCGACCCCGAGCAGCTCGAGGTCACCGTGGACCGCGGGATCCTGACCATCAGCGGGAAGCGGGAAGAGGAGCGGACCGAGAACGACAAGTTCTTCGTGCGCGAGCGCACGATGGGCACGTTCGCCCGCCGGGTGCGGCTGCCGGAGAGCCTGAACGCCGAGGCGGTCGAGGCCAGCTACGGCCACGGCGTCCTCGAGGTCCGGATCCCGGTCCTTGAGCAGGCGAAGCCGCGCAAGATCGAGGTCCGTAAGGTTGAGGTCCGCCAGGCGGACGACCAGCCGGAGCTCGCCGCCTGACCCTGGTCAGCCGGGCTTGCTGTACACCCGAGCGGCCGGCGGGCGCGGAAGCGTCCCGCCGGCCGCTTAGTATCTGGGCAGCAGGAGGGCCGGAAGGAGCACTGCCATGGCACCGTCACCGCTGGAGGACGAGAACGCCCCGCTGTACACGGTCGGGCAGGTCGCGGAGATGCTCGCCGTCAAGCAGGCGTTCCTGCGCCGGGTGGACGCGCTGCAGGTGGTCTCGCCGCAGCGGTCGGCCGGGGGCCAGCGCCGCTACACCCGCTTTGAGATCCACGTCATCCAGCAGGTGATGACGATGGCCGACGAGGGCATCACGATGCAGGCGATCCGCCGCATCATCGAGCTGGAGCGGCAGCTCATCGCGGTGACCAGGGAACGGGATGAACTGGCCCGCCGCCTGGCGAGACAGCGGTAAAAAGACCATTTCCGCCGAACGGCCCGTACTGCCTGCCCGGTCCGTCCCCGCTTGCTATCTCCGCCGTCAGCGGCTTCGCAACTCCGCCGGATCGGTCTCCGCGAGCTGCTCCAGGATGGGCAGCGCCTCGGCCAGCGCGGAGCGCTGCGCCGCGGTGAGCAGCCCCAGGCTGGCGGTCAGCACGAGGGTGCTCTCGGTGCGGATGCGCTCAAGCGCGTCCCGGCCGCGCGGGGTGATGGCCAGGGTGCTCGCGCGCGCGTCGCTGGGGTCGGCGAACCGGCGCACGTACCCGCTGTCTTCAAGCGCGGTCACCAGCCGGGTGAGGGTGGACGGCGCGATGCCCTCGGCCGCGGCCAGGTCGCCCAGCCGCATCGGCCCGGCCCTTTCGACGGTCGCCAGCGCCGCGAGCTGGGTAGGCGTCAGGCCGGCCAGCTCGTGTCGGCGCAGCCGGCGGGACAGCCGGGCCAGCGCGACCCGGAGCCTGGTGACGTCGACCGCCGGCGCCTCGTCAGTGTCGGCCTTCTCAGGGCCCGCCTCGACCACCGATTCCGTGCTCACCTTTTCAGCGTACGCGGTGCGAGCCGTACCCTGGAGTCCAGCGGAAAGGGGGGAACCAACGTGGCGATGGCGCCGAGCGTCTCCTACTCCGTTACCGTGCGGCTCGAGGTGGCCAGCCGCGGCCGCGCCGTGAGCGAGATCACCCGGGTCGCGAAGCAGTCCGGCCGGGCGGTCCGGGACGCCGCGACCCAGCAACCTGAACGACGATAGAAACATGGACGAAATGGCATCGGAAGTCGTGGCAGGCCGTCTGCTCGTCGCCACCCCGGTGCTCGGGGACCCTAACTTCCGCCGCACCGTCGTCCTGATCGTGGAGCACGAGACCGAGCAGGGCACGCTCGGCGTGGTGCTGAACCGGCCCACCAAGGTCCCCGTCGGCCAGGTGCTCGAGCCGTGGACGGAGCTGGCCACCGATCCGTCCGTGGTGTTCAACGGCGGCCCGGTCGCGCCGAACAGCGCCCTCGCCCTCGCCCACGTGCCGGGCACTGACGAGCCGGTGGGCTGGCACCCGCTGGAGGGCGCGCCCGCCATGGCCCGGCTCGGCCTGGTCGACCTGGACGCCCCGCCGGGCCTGCTCGCCGCCGCGATCGTCTCGCTGCGGGTCTACGTCGGCTACGCCGGCTGGAGCGCGGGCCAGCTCACGGCGGAGATCGACGAGGGCGCCTGGTACGTGGTGCCCGCCGAGCCGTCCGACGCGTTCTGCGCCGAGCCCGGGCGGCTGTGGCCTGCCGTGCTGCGCCGCCAGGGCGGCGAACTCGCCTACGTGGCGACGTACCCCGACGATCCCGGCCTGAACTTAGCCGGCACTGACCTGAACTTGGCCAGCACTGAACTAGACTCGCCGACGTGAGCGAAACTGAGGTTCTTCCCGAGCAGGAGACCCGCATCCACGAGGATGCGCGGCCCGACACGTCACATGGTGACGGCGATCACGAGCGGTTCGCGCACTACGTGCAGAAGAACAAGATCGTCGACAGTTCGGTGATGGGCACGCCCCTGGTCGCGCTCTGCGGCAAGGTGTGGGTGCCCAGCCGGGACCCGAAGCGCTACCCGGTCTGTCCCACCTGCAAGGAGATCTACGAGCACCTTCCCTCAGGTGACGGCGGCGACGAATAACCCGCGAGCCAACGGAGCGCCGACGCCGCCTGGACGCAGGAGCGAGGGACGAGCGACGAGGGAAGGCGGCGCCTCGAGGGCGCCCGGAGGCGAGCGGGAAGATAGAGCGTGCCGTTGCCCGCGCGGGGCGGCCCGCACCGGTAACATTTCGGCCTCGTGACCACCCCTGCATCTGACGCCGCTGGCACCCAGCCCGTTCGGGATGATCTTCTTCGGGGGCTTCGCGGGTGGCAGAAGGATGCCTACCACGAGTACTTTCGGCTGTTGCGGCGCGACTTCCTGCTGGTCGCCACGCCGGGAGCGGGCAAGACCACGTACGCGCTCACCGTCGCGGCCGAACTGCTCGCCCGGCGCGAGGTCGCGGCGCTCACCATCGTCACGCCGACCGAGCATCTCAAGCACCAGTGGGCGGAGGCGGCCGGCCGGTTCGGCATCGCGATCGACCCGGCGTACCGGAACGCCCAGGGCCGGGCCGGGGCCGACTTCGCCGGGGTCGCCGTCACCTACGCCCAGGTCGCCGCGCATCCGGCGCTGCACAGGCAGCGCACGCAGAACCGGCGCACGCTGGTCGTCTTCGACGAGATCCACCACGCGGGCGACGCGCTGTCCTGGGGGGACGCGGTCAAGGAGGCGTTCGAGGTGGCCCGGCGCAGGCTCGCGCTGACCGGTACGCCGTTCCGCAGCGACGCGAACCCGATCCCGTTCGTCACCTACCTCGACGAGCCGGGCGGCGGCAAGCGCAGCGCCTCGGACTACGTCTACGGCTACGGGCCCGCGCTGGAGGACAACGTGGTCCGTCCGGTGATCTTCCTCGCCTATTCCGGCGAGATGCGCTGGCGGACCCGGGCCGGGGACGAGATCACCGCCACCCTGGGCACGCCGATGACCAAGGACCAGATCGCGCAGGCCTGGCGGACCGCGCTGGACCCGGCCGGGGAGTGGGTCAGCCGGGTGCTCGAGGCCGCCGACAAGCGGCTGACCGAGGTGCGCCGGGGCATGCCCGACGCGGGCGGCCTGGTCATCGCGGGCGACCACGAGGACGCCCGGGCCTACGCCGCCCTGCTGCGCGGGCTGACCGGGCGGCGCCCCGTGGTGGTGCTGTCCGACGACAAGGCCGCGAGCAAGAAGATCTCCTCGTTCGCGGTATCGGACGAGCGCTGGATGGTCGCGGTGCGGATGGTCTCGGAGGGCGTGGACATCCCCCGGCTGGCCGTCGGCGTGTACGCGACCAGCGTGTCCACCGCGCTGTTCTTCGCCCAGGCGGTCGGCCGGTTCGTCCGGGCCCGGCAGCGGGGCGAGACCGCGTCGGTGTTCCTTCCCTCCGTTCCCATCCTGCTGTCCTACGCCGCCGAACTCGAGGCCGAACGCGACCACGTGCTCCGCTCCCCGCTCGCCGAGACGCCCGAGGACGAACTCGCGCTCGCCGAGGCGCAGCGGCAGCGCGATACCCCGGAGGCGTTCGACGAGCCGGCCTTCCAGGCCCTCCACGCGTCCGCGCACTTCGACCGGGTGCTGTATGACGGCGGGGAGTTCGGTACCGCCACGGCGGCCGGCTCGCCGGAGGAAGAGGACTTCCTCGGCCTGCCCGGCCTGCTGGAACCGGACCAGGTCCGGACCCTGCTCCGCAAGCGCCAGGACGGCCAAGTCGCCGCCCGCTCCCGCGCCGCGACCGCCGCGACCGCCCCGAGCGCCCCGGCCGCAGCGAGCGCCCGGGCCGCAGCGAGCGCCCCGGCCGCCGCACCAGCTCCAGAAGCCCCTCCCGCCGTGCCCCCGGTGAGCCGCCAGGCTCTGGCCGCGCTGCGCAAGGAACTCAACGGCCTAGTGGGGGCCTGGAGCCACCGGACCGGTCAGCCGCACGGGGTCATCCACGCCGAACTGCGCCGAACCTGCGGCGGCCCGCCCCTCCCGCAGGCGACCGCCGACGAGATCCGCACCCGCATCGACACCATCCGCCGCTGGGCCATCTCCGGCCGCTAGCCGCGTCACAGGACCGCCCGCAGTGCCTCGATTCCGACGTCTGGCCGGATGGGGTTGCAGGTCGGGCAGCGCGGGCCGGGGCTTGGCATGTTAAGCCAGTACCCGTCGACAGCAGGCCGGCTGGCCCGGATCGCCGCTGTCAGCTGCCGGCTGTCGACCACAGCGCCTGGCGGGTTGGTCGACAGCCCGGCCAGCACGGTCAGCTGCGGATTTGCGCTGCGGGCCTGGGCGGCTGCCTCCCGGACGAAGCTCGCGTAGCTGGCAGTACTGCGTTCGAGGCTCTGCGCCTGCAGGTCGAGGAAGTCGGCGACCTTCGCGATCCCGGCGGCCAGCCGCAGCTCGAGAAACTGCCGCCACCTGGGCGCGGAACTGCCGGGCGCCAGGACGGTCGTGAGGTTCAGGGCCGGCGCGACGATGATCTTCAGGCCGTGGGCGTGGGCCAGCGCGGCGGCCCGCGCGGCGGCCCGCGCGGGATCACGCTGCTCGGCGGCCGGCGTGAAGGACCAGGCCTCGGGGTCGTACAGAACGGCGCGGGTCCCAGCGGGCAGGCGGTTACCGGCAAGCGCATCGCCGAGTTCCGCGACGGCCGGGAACGTAACGACCAGCGTCGCCTCCACTCCAGGAACCGGCAGCTGGCCCGGCTGCACGATCTCGTAGACCTGCGAACGGCCGAGCCCGGCGCGAACCGCGGGATCGGCAGCAAGCAGAGCGAGCGCAGACCTGGTCAGCAGCCATATGGGCCGACCGGTCGCGGCACTCGGAGAGGTGCGGACGGCGGGAGTCCGGTTCGTGCAGCTGATCAGCGTCCAGGCCATGGCCGCCGCTATCGTCGCCGCAGCCCAGGCCTGGCGGGTCGGGCGGCGGCCGGAGCCGCGGCCCGTCATGAACCCAGCTGCACGTCGGCTGTCATGCCGCTCGGCGGAGAAACCTGCTGATGACCGCGGACGGTCACCACTGCTTGGTACGCGATGCCCTGCGGCGTTGCGACCGGCATGGTCAGCAGCTCCTGGACCCGGCCGGGCAGGCCGGTGATTCCTGCGGCAGGCACGTTGATCGTGACAACCTGACCAGGCTTGACGGCCGCGACAGAGCTCTGCGGAACCAGGACGGTAACCTGCCAGGCGCTCGACGTGCGCAGCGCGATCACCGGCAGTGACGCCGCGCCGCCCGACCCGTCGGCCTGGACGCCAGCTTGCGGTCCCTCGGGGAACAGGGAGAACAGCGGCTGCTGCGTGACCGGGGTTCCCAGCGGCTGGGACGAGTAGTCGCGAATGCCCTCGGCGTCTGCGGTCTCGCCGGGCTGGCCGTTGACGGCTACCACGGTCCCTGCGGACGGTGCGACGATCTGTGTCCCGGCAACCACCTCCGCGCGGTCGATGGCGAGCAGGGCCTCGTCCTTGGCGAGCATGGCCCGCGCGGATGCGATGGCGGCCGCCGTTCCCGTCGCCAGCACGGTGCCGAGCTGAGCCTTGTCGGCGGTGATGGCGGCCTGGTCCGCGGCAATGGCGGCTTCGGCCGCCGGATCGGCCTCGGTGGCGAGCAATTGTTCCTTGCGGACGAGTTGGCCGAGGTGGACGGTAATCGCAGCGAGTTGTCCGGAATCGGGAAAGTTGAGGTAGATAATGCCGTTGCTCGTCACCGCGCCGGTGAGCGAGCGGCCATCGGCGGCGAAGATCGCAGGCACATACCACGCGGCGGCAAAGACGCACGCCCCGGCGATCAGCGCCGCGCCGGCCCGCTGCGGCCAGCTGATGTGCTGGCGCGCCTGGTCTGAGCCGGGAGGTGGCAGCTTGGCCGCGATGTCGGACTTATGGCCGGTCACCGTCGGGGCTGCGTGGGCGTCCGGCGCCTGCTTACCGGTTTGAAACAGGGACGAATCCAACTTGGCCCCGCTTTCGACAAATTAGCTACCCATTCGTGTTAGCTACCCATTCGTGTGGCCATATCGGTCAGTCGGGAATTAATTCCCCTGGGTTGCGCTGGCCAAAGTCCTTTCTACACGATGGCCTTCGCGGACACGACGAAGACCCGCGATCTACGGGATCTCCGGACCGAATCAGCGTCACTTCCCGATCCCAAACCATTTCTGATAAGTTATTCGCTGCTTCACCTAGGCCGGCAGCGATAGCGGGAATGGCGGGGGAACCGGCTCATGGATATGTCGCTGCTTGCGGGGACGATCGGCCTGCTGGCGGCTCTGGCCGGCGCCTGCGTCCTGCCGGTCTGTGCGGACAGCACCTCCGATCACGGGAACGGCCGGGCGGTCGTGGTCATCCCCCGCTATGTTCCGACCCCCCGATTCCGCCCGCGCACCTGGGCGTTCCTGGTCATCGCCGCTGTGCTCGGCCTGGCGTTCACGGGCTGGCAGCGACCGTCGATTCCGGTGATCTATGCCGATGCCGTGCACGGCGTGGCGGTGGCGATAACGCGCGACCCGGCCAGCGTGAACGGATATGTCGCGCGACTGCACCCGGCCAGCCTGTTCCCGGCGGTCGCCTACCTCGTCGGCATCGCCCTGGTCGTGCGCGCGGGCCCGGCCAGGCGCCTGGCCATGCTGGCGCACGCGGTCCTCTACGTGGTGCTGTCGCTGCTTGTCCAGGCGCTCATGATCACCGTCGGGGTAACCACCAGATGGCCGGTCGCGCCCTTCGGCATCGAGGCGACGCTGGCGAACCTGCTCATCGGCGGCTTGGTTGTGATGCGCCTGACGTTCACGAGCTTCGCGCTGCCCCGCGCGACGACGGTGCCGGTCCGCCGCCGCCGTTGGCCGTGGGACAGCATCGTCGCCTGCTGTGCGCTGATGTCCGCAACGGCCCTGCTCGTCGTGGCGTACGCGCTCCTATCCGAGCCATCCAACCTCACGACGGCATGGCAGGTGTTTCTGCCGCTGTGCGCCGTCAGCCTGCTACTGGCCTTGATGCTTGTTCCGCCGTGGCTGCTGTGGTGGATCAACCCCAGGCTTCCTGAGCCCGATGACCACCGGCCCCGGATCGACGTCATCGTTCCCGCCTACAACGAGGAGGAGAACATCGCGCGGCTGCTGCGCTCGATCGACGTGGCGGCCGAGCGATACGGCGGTCCGGTGCGGGTCTTCGTCTCGAACGACGGTTCGGTAGACCGCACAGAACAGATCGCCATACGCGAGGTCGCGGCCTTTCGCTGGGCTCGCGGCAGGGTCCTGACCGCGCCGAACGGCGGCCAGTCCGCGGCGCTTAACCGCGCGCTCGCGATCGCCGAGGCGGAGATCTGCGTCCGCATTGATGCGGACGGCGTCATGGGCACTGAGGCGCTTGTCTACTCCGTCCCTTGGTTCGCCGATCCGGCGATCGGCATGGTGGGCGCCATGCAGGAGCCCAGGCGAGACGTGGTGACCTGGTTCCATCGCCTGCGCACCCTCGAGGCGCTTTTCCAGTTCCGGTTTGCCCGGCTCGGGGAGAGCCTGGTCGACGGGGTCGTCGTCATTCCCGGGCCGTTCACCGTCTTCCGGCGGGGCCCGGCCTCCTTGATCGGCGGGTTCCCGGTGCGGATGAACGGCGAGGACACCGACCTCACCATGCAGTTCGGGCGGCTCGGGTATCGCTCGGTGCTTGATCCGCGGATCCGGTGCTATGAGGATGTGCCGCGGAGCGCCAGTGAGTTTGTCGAGCAGCGGACCCGCTGGGCCCGGGGGGGCTTCCACATCTATGCCCGGCATGTCCCGCTGCGCTGCGGCTCGGCCGGCCCGCGCGTGTGGTTCTGGACGCTGCGCCGGGGATTCTCCTGGTTCTCGCTGCAGGCTGGCCTGGTCGCCCCCATCCTGCTGCTGGAACTCGCACTGACTCATCCCAGCTACCGGCAGAACATTGCCACTTTCGGGATGGTTTACGCCGCGGCGGGGGCGGTGCCCGTCCTGATCAGCCTGCCGTTCGCGGTCCGGCACGGGCAGTGGCGCAGCCTTCCGTGGCTGCCTACCTGGTTCGCCTATGCATTCCTTCGCCGGCTAGCCACGCTGGAAGCGACTATCACGCTTCCGGTGCGCCCGTGGACGAGGAGCCGCTGGCGGGGGCGCCGGTGAGGTCTGTACCAAGCGCGCGCAGGTCCTCGATGGCCTTGGCGGTGGATTCCGGGGCGACGCCCGCGGTGAGGTCGAGCAGCACCCGGGTGGCGAAGCCGCCCCGGGCCGCGTCGGCGGCGGTGGCGTGCACGCAGTAGTCGGTGGCGATGCCGGCCACGTCAACCTCGTCCACGCCGCGGGCGCGCAGCCAGTCGGCCAGCGGCGTCCCGGCCTCGTCGGCGCCCTCGAACCCGCTGTACGCCGCCGCGTGCGCGCCCTTGGCGAAAACGGCCTCCACGACCGCGGTGTCCAGGTCCGGGTGGAAGTCGGCCCCCGGCGTGCCGGCCACGCAGTGCGGCGGCCAGGAGGCCGCGTAGTCCGGATGGTCGGAGAAATGGGCGCCCGGGTCCACGTGGAAGTCCTTGGTCGCCACCACGTGCGCGTATTCATGATCGGCGGCCAGACGCTCGCTGATCGCGCGCGCCACCGCGGCACCGCCGGCCACGGCGAGCGAGCCGCCCTCGCAGAAGTCATTTTGTACGTCGACGATGATCAGTGCGCGCATGCGGCCAACGGTATCGCGCTACTCGCCGACGTCGGCCGGGGTGCCGTTGGTGATACGGACGAGCTCGGAGTAGGACGTGGGGAACACGGTGTGCGGGTGGCCCGCCGCGGCCCAGATCACGTCGTACTTGTCCAGCCAGGTGTCCACCAGGGTCCGGATCGGGCTGGGGTGGCCGACCGGGGCGACGCCGCCGATGACCTGGCCCGTCCATTCTCGGACCGAACGGGCGTCGGCTCGTCGTACCTCCGCCACGCCGATCAGCGCGGCCACCCGGGACGTGTCCACGCGGTGAGCGCCGCTGGTCATGACGAGCAGCGGCGCCCCGTCCGCGCTGAACACCAGGCTGTTCGCGATCGCGCCGAGCTCGCAGCCGAGCTGGGCGGCCGCGGCGGCCGCCGTCGGCGCGCTCTCGGGCAGTTCCCGCACCTGGCCGGCCACGCTCAGGTCACCGAGCACGGCCGCGAATCTCGCGAAGTCAACTGGCATGTGAGCAGGCTAGCCGGGCCATGCCCGGCCCGGCGAACCGGTTATGACCGGTAGCAGTAGGAGTCCGAGGAGGCGTCGCCGCCCTGCAGCCGGACCTGGTGCACCCGCCGGCCGCGCCACGCCTCGCCGCGCGGGAAGAACTTCTCGTCCAGGCTCAGCCCGCCGCCCGCGGCCGGGTCCGTGTCGATCTTGGCCAGCCAGCTGCCCACGCCGTCCGGGTAGAACTGGTCGTCCCACGCCCCGTACAGCGAGTTGGTCAGGTAGATCCGCTTGCCGTCCCGGCTCACCTCGACCATCTGCGGGCCGCCGGCAAGACGCTCAGCTGGCGCCGCGGGGTGCGGTGTGCGCCCTGTGATCCCGCCGAGCCGGACCGAACCGACCTCGCGGGGGTGCGCCGGGTCGCTGACGTCGTACTGCTTGAGCTCGCCGGTGCCCCAGCAAGAGACGTAGAGGAACTGGTCGTCTACCGACAGGTTGATGTCGGTGACCAGCGGCGGCACCGCCCCGAACGGCTTGAGCGCGGGCGGCAGCGTGTCCGGTCCGGCGGGTTCGGCCGGGATGGTGATCACCTTGTCGGCGCGCCAGATGCCGTCCTGGCGGCTCCACCGCCACACCGAGGCGGCCAGGTCGTCGGTGCTGACCACCACGCCGACGAAGCCCCAGGTCTGCTCGGGGTCGTGCGAGGGGCGCAGCTCCAGGACCATCTGGTGCTGCGCGCCGAGGTCAACCGTCTGCAGGTGCTTGCCCGCCGCCAGGTCCCAGAAGTGCAGCGCGTGCCCGTACTCGCGGCCGAGCAGCAGTTCGGGGTTGACCCCGTCCTCGATCATCGACGGGGTGCCCCACTCGCTGGTGATCAGCGTGTTCTGGTTCAGGTGCCACCAGGCGTCGTAGGCCAGGTACTGCGGTCCCCGGTCGGTCTCCCAGGCGCGCAGCACGTCGAAGGTGTCGTGGTCGAGCAGGGCGATACCGCCGGGGCCCTCGTCGGAGTTCCCGCCGCCGAGGCAGGACACGAAGATCCCGTCCGGGCCGCAGTGCAGCGTGTGCGGGCGCGAGTAACCCGCGTTCTTCGCCAGCTCAGCTGCGCTGATCGTCTTGACCAGCGTGGGCTGCCGGGGGTCGGGATGGGTGTCGTAGACGTGGATGTTGGAGGACCGCAGCCCGGGCAGCAGCAGGTAGCGCCGCTGCAGACCGTCGGTGTGGTGCCCGGCGTGCGCGAGCGCGCTGCTGCACGCGTTCCACCCGAAGTGGTGCAGCTCGTCTCCGCGGGTGGGCAGGTCGGCCCAGCCGACCACCTGGCCGTACCCGGCCGACGCCGGGTCGGTGTCGAGCACGGCGAGGGCGTCCGGCTGCTGCGCCGCGCGGTCGAAGGCGACCACGTAGGCCAGTTGCTCGGGCGGCGCGCTGATCGCGTCGGCCGGACTGCGGTAGAAGGTCGGGTCGATGTCGGTACCCGCGGAATGACCCATCGGTTCTCCTCGTCGAGATTTCCCTAGTTATCCGACATGCTAACCATGTTGCGCCCGGCGCCACGCCCGGAACACATACCCGCTCGCCGCAAGGCTCACGCCCCTATCGCGCCGCCTCCGCAGCACCCTTCGCCAGCCTGAATCGATAACGATCAGGACTCGGTTCCGTCCGGGTCGAAGATGGTGGGGATGGCGGGGTAGCCGCGGGACAGCCGCAGCGCGTACGGCGGCAGCTCGTCCAGCGCCCGGCGGTGCCGCGCCCGGGCCTCCTGCACCCCAGAGACCCCGGAACCCCCGGAACCCCCCGAAACCCCGGAGACCCCGGGAACCCCCGAAACCCCGGAAACCCCGGAAACCCCCGAAACCCCGGAAACCCCGGAAACCCCCGATCCCGCCCCCGAACGGCCGACGATCTGGCCGCCGACCACCAGCGGCACGAGCAGTTCCCGGTCCAGCGGCCCGGGCTCCGGCGGCGTCAGGGTGATCCGCTCGCTCACCGCGGTGCCGCGCTCGTCGCGGTGCCGCACCGCCCACTTGCGCCCGCCCCGGCCGGGCTTGCCCACCGAGCGCTTGGCCACCGGCTCCATCTCCTCGCCCCCGTTCCCGCGGGAGGCCGTGGCGGCCCGGGCCACCAGCTTGTATACCAGCGCCGCGGTCGGCGCGCCCGAACCGGTGACCAGCGACGTGCCCACCCCGTAGCCGTCCACAGGGACCGCGCCGAGCGCCGCGATGGAGTACTCGTCCAGGTCGCCGGTGAGGACGATCCGGGTGCGGGTCGCGCCGAGCTCGTCGAGCAGCGCGCGGACCTGCCGGGCCAGCACCGGCAGGTCGCCGCTGTCGATCCGCACCGCACCCAGGTCGCGGCCAGCCACCTCGACCGCCGTCCGTACCGCCCGCGGCACGTCGTAGGTGTCTACCAGTAGCGTGGTGGCCTGGCCGAGCGCCTTGAGCTGGGTCTCGAAGGCGTCCCGCTCGCTGTCGTGCACCAGGGTGAAGGCGTGCGCGCTGGTGCCCGCGCTCGGGATCCCGTGCTCGTACCGCGCCCGCAGGTTCGACGTGGACGCGAAGCCGGCGATATAGGCGGCCCGGGCGCTGGCCACCGCGGCCCGCTCATGGGTCCGCCGCGAGCCCATCTCGATCAGCGGGCGGTCGCCGGCGGCCGTCACCATCCGGGACGCGGCGGAGGCGATCGCGCAGTCGTGGTTGAGGATGGACAAGGTGACGGTTTCCAGCAGCACCGCCTCGGCGAAGGTGCCCTCCACGACGAGGATCGGCGAGCCGGGGAAGTAACAATCCCCCTCGGAGTAACCCCAGATGTTTCCGCCGAAACGGTAGGATTGCAGGAAAGCTAGCGTCGGGGAGTCCACGATGCCCGCGCCGCCGAGGAACTCCAGGTCGGCCGGGCCGAAGCGGAACCGCTCTATCGCGTCGAGCAGCCGCCCGGTGCCTGCCACGACGCCGTACCTGCGGCCATGCGGCAGGTGCCTGGCGAAAACCTCGAAGATGGCCCTGCGGTAGGCTGCGCCGCTGCGCAGCGACGCCTGCAGCATGGTGAGCTCGTACTGGTCGGTCAGCAGTGCCGTCCCAAGCTGGTCCGTCCCGGACGGGTTAGAGCCGGTCGGGGGCTGGTAGTTCACGGGATTCGTCACAGGTGGAAGACTACGGAGTGGGAGGTGGGTAGTTGTGAGCACGGCGCCCGCTGAGGTGGATCTTCCGCGATCCGCCGATAGTCCATCCTTGGACCAGCCCTGGGTCACGATCGTCTGGAACGATCCGGTCAACCTGATGTCGTACGTGACGTACGTGTTTCAGCACGTCTTCGGCTACCCGAAGAAAAAGGCCACCAAGCTGATGCTCGACGTACATCACAAGGGCAAGGCGGTAGTAGCCGCCGGGGCCAGGGAGGCCATGGAGCACAACGTCGAGGTCCTGCACGGCTACGGCCTGTGGGCCACCGTGAACCAGGACAAGTAGCCAGCTGATATGGAGCCGTTCCGGTCGGTCCGCGGCGGCGGCGTGCGCGCCTGGCTCGCCGCTGCCGAGGCGTCCCTGCTGCGCAGCCTGGTCGGCCAGATCCTGTCCCTGGTCGAATCCGAGGGCCCAGCCGAAGTCGGCGATACCGATGACGACCTGGCCGCCCTCGAGGCAATGCTGCACGGGCCGGGGGCGGACAAGATCCCCGAGGACCCGGTGCTGGCCCGGCTGCTGCCGGACGGCTACCGCGACGACCCGGAGGCGGCCGGGGAGTTCCGCCGGTACACCGAGCCCGCGCTGCGCAGCGCCAAGCAGCAGGCCGCCCGGGAGATGCTGGACACGCTGCCGGAGACCGGCGGCCGCATCCAGCTGACTCAGGATCAGGCCCTGTCGTGGCTCAAGGCGCTGAACGACGTCCGGCTCGCGCTCGGGGTCCGGCTCGGCGTCTCCGAGGACTTCGAGGAGCAGTGGGCCCAGCTGAAGCCGGATGACCCGCAGTGGACCGCGTTCGAGGTGTACGCCTGGCTTGGCGCGGTGCAGGAATCGCTGGTCCAGGCTCTTTCTTAGGCTCGCTCGCCTCCGGGCCGCCTTTTAGGATCCTGTCTTCCCTCGTCGCTCCTCCGTCGCTCCTCAGTCCAGGCAGGACCGGGGCCCTTTGGCTCGCTCGCCCTCGTCGCTCGTCGCAGGCTCCTCGCTCCTCGGTCCAGGCGGGGTCGGCGCCCTTTGGCTCGCGGGGGGAATGCCGTAAGCTCGTCAATCGTGCTTACGATCCCGCGCGACCTGTACGACAAGATCGTGGCCCATGCCCGCGCCGACCACCCGGACGAGGCCTGCGGCGTGCTGGCCGGCCCGGCCGGGAGCGACCGCCCGGAACGGTTCATCGCCATGATGAACGCCGAACGATCCCCCACCTTCTACCGCTTCGACTCCGCCGAGCAGTTCCAGCTATGGCGGGAGATGGACGACCGCGACGAGGAACCGGTCGTCGTCTACCACTCGCACACCGCCACCGAGGCGTACCCGTCACGGACCGATATCTCCTACGCCAGCGAGCCGCAGGCGCACTACGTGCTGGTGTCGACCAGGGATGAGGATGCGACCGAGTTCCGCTCGTACCGGATCGTGGACGGCGTGGTCACCGAGGAGCCGGTCTGTCTGGCGGAATGATTCGGGTCGCGGACGGGTTGGACGCCTAGGACCGACCAGATAACCCAGTGGAGCGTTGTTCATGGCCATCGAGGTTCGCATCCCGACGATCCTGCGTACGTACACCGACGGCGCCAAGCAAGTCGAGGGGGCCGGATCCACGCTCGGCGAGCTGTTCACCGACCTGGAGCAACGGCACGGCGGCCTGCGGGACCGGCTGGTCGACGGCGGCGGCCTGCGGCGCTTCGTCAACGTGTACCTGAACGACGAGGACGTCCGCTTCCTGGACGGCCTGGACACCCCGGTCAAGGACGGCGACACGGTGACCGTGCTGCCCGCGGTGGCCGGCGGCGCCCGCTAGGGTCCCGCCGTACTGGTTTTCATACCGAACGGACCCGGGTAATGCGCTACGAGAACCTGCTTGACTCGCTCGGCCACACGCCCCTGGTCGGATTGCCCCGCCTCTCCCCGTCTCCCGAGGTCCGGCTGTGGGCCAAGCTCGAGGACAGGAACCCGACGGGTTCGGTCAAGGACCGCGCGGCGTTCTTCATGGTCGCCCAGGCGGAGAAGGACGGGCTGCTCTCGCCGGGGTCGACGATCCTGGAGCCCACCTCGGGGAACACCGGCATCTCCCTGGCCATGGTGGCCAGGCTGCGCGGCTACCGGCTGATCGTGGTCATGCCCGAGAACACCAGCGAGGAGCGCCGCCTGCTGCTGCGGATGTACGGCGCCGAGATCATCGGCTCGCCGGCCGCGGGTGGCTCCAACGAGGCGGTCCGGGTGGCCAAGCAGATCGCCGCCGAGCACCCGGACTGGGTGATGCTCTACCAGTACGGCAACGAGGCCAACGTCCGCGCGCACTACGAGACGACCGGGCCGGAAATCCTGGCCGACCTGCCAGAGATCACCCACTTCGTGGCCGGCCTGGGCACCACCGGCACGCTCATGGGCGTGGGCCGGTACCTACGCGAGCACAAGCCGGGCGTCAAGATCATCGCAGCCGAGCCGCGGTACGGCGAGCTTGTCTACGGGCTGCGGAACGTGGACGAGGGCTTCGTCCCCGAGCTGTATGACTCCTCGGTGCTAACCACCAGGTTCTCCGTGTCGTCGGCCGACGCGCTGCGCCGGACCAGGGAGCTGATCGCGGCCGAGGGCATCTTCGCGGGCATCTCGGCCGGCGCCGCCGCGCACGCCGGCCTGGGCATGGCGGCCAAGGCGCTGGCCGCGGGCGAGCGCGCCGACATCGTGATCCTGGTCGCCGACGGCGGCTGGAAGTACCTGTCCACCGGTGCCTACGCCGGCACCCTGGACGAGGCCGAAGCCCGCCTGGAAGGCCAGCTCTGGGCTTAGTTTCTTTCCCCGCTCGCTCTATTGTCCCACTCGCCTCCGGGCGCCCTTAAAGGCACCTCCTTCCCTCGTCGCTCGTTCCTCGCTCCTCAGTCCAGTCGGTGCCGGCGCCCTTTGGCTCGCGGGGGTGCGCGGCACGCCGCGCCCCTTTGGCTCGCGGGGCGGCCTCAGCCTCTCTACGGCTTGCCTACCCGCTCACCTCGGGCACCCCACCCGCCTCCCCATCCCCCTTCACTCTGCCCCGCCAGCTCGCGGGGTCGGCATAATGGCTGGCATGCGCGTGACCGTGGTCGGATGTGCCGGGAGCTTTCCCGGGCCGGATAGCCCGGCGTCCTGTTATCTGCTCGAGGCCGAAGGATTCCGCCTGGTCTTCGACCTGGGTAACGGCGCGCTCGGAGCGCTGCAGCGGTTCGCCGAGCTGTTCAGCATCGACGCGATCTGCCTGAGCCACCTGCACGCCGATCACTGCGTCGACCTAGGCGCCTACTGGGTGGCCCGGCAGTACACCGCGGACGGACCACGGCCGCCCATACCGGTGCACGGCCCTCGGGGGACCGCGGAGCGGGTAGCAGGCCTCGGCGGCGAGGGCGTGGCGGCGGTCCAGGCGCGGTTCACCTTCCGCGATCTCGAGCCAGGCACGACCGAGATCGGGCCGTTCCGAGTCACCGCCGATCACGTGAACCACCCGGTGGAGACGTTTGGCTTCCGGGTGGAGCACGCGGGCTTGCGGCTGGCCTACTCCGGCGACACGGGGGAGTCCGATGCCCTGGTGCGGCTGGCCGAGGGCGCGGACCTGGTGCTGTGCGAGGCGTCGTTCGTCGACGGGCCTGGCTACCGGCCGAACCTGCACCTCACCGCGCGGCAGGCGGCCGAGCACGCGGCCCGGGCCGGGGTCGGGCGGCTGGTGCTCACCCACCTGGTGCCGTGGAACGACCGGGACCGGACGCTGGCCGAGGCGGCTCAGGCTTACCGGGGCCCGCTGTCGCTGGCCACTTCGGGCCTGGTGCTCGAGCCCGGCGCCGCAGCGCCCGGGCCCGGCATCCCACCCTCCGTCGGCCGATAGGCTGTGCGTCATGTCACGACCCGACGGACGATCCGTCACCCAACTACGGCCGGTGAAGCTGACCCGGGGCTGGCTTGACCACGCCGAGGGGTCGGTGCTGGTGGAATTCGGCCGCACCAGGGTGCTGTGCGCCGCGAGCGTGACGGAGGACGTGCCGCGCTGGCGGCGCGGCAGTGGGCTCGGTTGGGTGACCGCCGAGTACGCCATGCTGCCGAGGGCGACCAACACCCGCGGTGACCGCGAGTCGGTCAAGGGCCGCCTGGGTGGACGCACCCAGGAGATATCCCGCCTGGTCGGGCGCTCGCTGCGAGCCTGCGTGGACTACAAGGCGCTGGGCGAGAACACCATCGTCATCGACTGCGACGTGCTCCAGGCCGACGGCGGCACCCGCACCGCGGCGGTGACCGGCGGATACGTCGCGCTGGCCGACGCGGTGGGCTGGCTCAAGGGCCGGAAGCGGACCAAGGGCGACCCGCTGCTCACCTCGGTGTCCGCGGTCAGCGTGGGCATCGTGGACGGCGAGCCCCGGCTCGACCTGTGCTACGAGGAAGACGTGGCCGCGCAGACCGACATGAATGTGGTGTGCACCGCCAGCGGCGACTTCGTGGAGATCCAGGGCACCGCCGAGCAGGAGCCGTTCAGCCGCGATCTGCTCGGCCAACTGCTCGATCTCGCCGTAGCCGGCTGTGGCGAGCTGACCGGGCTGCAGCGTGCAGCCCTGTCCTTACCGCCGGACGAGCCGCGGTGCCCGCCCACCCGGATGTGATCACGGAGCTTGCCGTGGCTGACGCCACGGTGCTGGTGCTGGCCAGCAGGAACGCTGCCAAGCTGCGCGAACTGGCCAGGATCCTGGGCGCGGAAGACCATGGCGGCGCGCAGATCGCTCTGGCCGGGCTTGACGAGTTCCCCGGCGCGCCCGACGTGCCGGAGACCGGGGCCACGTTCGAGGCGAATGCGCTGCTCAAGGCGCGCGCGATCGCGCGCCACACGGGCCTGCCCGCGGTGGCCGACGACTCCGGCCTGTGCGTGGACGCGCTCAACGGCATGCCCGGGGTGCTGTCCGCCCGCTGGGCGGGCGGGCACGGCGACGACCGGGCCAACCTGGAGCTGGTCCTGGCCCAGGTGACCGACGTGCCGGACGCCCGCCTCGGCGCGCAGTTCGTCTGCGCCGCCGCGCTGGTCGTCCCCGGGGCTGGCTCCCGGGAGTGGGTGGTGACCGGGCGCGTGGAGGGCCGGCTGGTCCGGGTCCCGCGCGGCAGCGGGGGATTCGGCTACGACCCGATCTTCCGGCCCGACGGGTTCGACCAGACCACCGCCGAGATGACCGCCGAGGGCAAGGACGCGATCAGCCATCGCGGTCGCGCTTTCCGCGCGCTGACCCCGTTCATCACCGCCTTCGGGCGGTAGCGTTAAGGCATGACGGACAAGCGACTCGCGCCGGGCGACCAGGCCCCCGACTTCACCTTGCTCGATGCCGACGGCAAAGAGGTCTCGCTGTCCTCGTTCCGCGGCCAGCGGGTGATCGTGTACTTCTACCCGGCCGCGATGACCCCCGGCTGCACGAAGGAAGCCTGCGATTTCCGCGACAGCCTGGCCGACCTGAACTCCGTGGGCATCACGGTGCTCGGCATTTCGCCCGACAAGTCGGCCAAGCTAGCCAAGTTCCGGGACAAGGAGGGCCTGACCTTCCCGCTGCTCTCCGACCCCGATCACGCCGTGCTCGAGGCCTACGGCGCGTACGGCGAGAAGAAGCTCTACGGCAAGACCACGGTCGGCGTGATCAGGTCCACGTTCATCCTCGACGCGGACGGCAAGATCTCCGCGGCCATGTACGGCGTCAAGGCCACCGGCCACGTCGCCCGGCTGCGGACCGAGGTCGGCGCCTAAGCGGTACCGTTACTACCGGTCCGGTTACCGGCGGCCCCCAGCAGCGGCCCAGGGAACCAGCGGCCAGGCGGGCGTGGCGAAATGGCATACGCGGCAGGTTTAGGTCCTGTTGGTGGCGACACCGTGGGGGTTCGAATCCCCCCGCCCGCACTCAGGGTTACCGACAGAACTGCCAGTGTCGTACCGACAGAACTGCATCGGTGACCGTCAGCGGACGACCAGGACCGTCTTGCCGGGACGGCGGGCCCCTGCGCCGCTTTCGAAGGCCTGCCGCCCCTGGGCCAGCGGGAAGGTCTGAGTGATCACCGTTCGCAGCCTTCCCGCGCCGGCCAGCTCCGCCAGCCTGGTCAGCTCACTGGCGTCCGGCTCGACGACGAAGAACATCGCGTGGACCTTGTACCTGCCCGCCAGCTCCTGGTCCGGGGGCGCGCCGAGGGTGACCAGCCGGCCGCCCTCGCGCAGCAGGCCGTACGAGCCGTCAAGCACGGCGCCGCCGACCGTGTCGATGACGACGTCGAACCCGCCCGCGGCCGGGCCGGGCCGCCGGCCCCGGCGCTGATGAAGCGTTCCGCGCCGAGGTCCCGCACGAAGCCCGCGTCGGTGCTGCGGCCGGTGGCGGTGACGTGGCCGCCGAGGATCGCCGCGAGCTGGACGGCGAACATACCGACGCCGCCGGCGCCCCCCTGGACCAGCACCTGCTCACCGGGGTGCAGGGCCGCGTGGTCCACCAGCGCCTGCCAGGCGGTCAGCGCCGCGAGCGGCAGCGTCGCGGCCTGCACGTGGGAGACCGAAGGCGGCTTGGCGGCCAGGCTGGCGGCGGGCATGACCACGTACTCGGCGGCCGCGCCATCCCGGTCGAAGTCGACCAGGCCGATCACCTCATCGCCCACGGCCAGGCCGGCGACGCCGTCCCCGAGGCCGGTCACGGTGCCCGACATCTCATGGGACGGTATGACCGGCGTCCGGTCCTTACCGTCCCGGGTGGTCCACTCCAGATCCCAGGTCAGCTCCGCGAAGGTGATCGCGGCGGCGTGCACGGCGATGAGCGCCTCGCCCGGCCCGGCGGCCGGCGCCGGTGCCTGTTCGTAGACCAGCTGCTCTGGTCCGCCACGAGCATGCGCCCGCAGCGCCATCATGGTGCCCATCGTGGACCTTCCTCTGTTCCTGCGATTGCCTACAGGCCTTTCTGGCCGAGCCAGGCCAGGGGTCTGGTGCCGCGATCATCTTCCTCATGCCCCACAAGCCAGAGCTTCAGTCACACACCTGAAATTAGTCACATGCCACACAAAACGGGGTAACTCCGGAACACGCCGGAGCCCTGCTCCGGCAGCCCGGTTGCGGCGTTCTGGCGGTTCTGTGGCGTGGCTGCCGCTTGGCTGGGTGGTGCTGGTCAGTGCTGGCGGTGGGTGCTGCGGGCGGTCAGCCGTCTGGGAGGTAGTCGCGCAGGCTGGTGCGGCGGTGTCGTTCCCGGCGGGTGATGCCGGCCTGGTCGCTGGCGGTGAGTGCCCGCCAGGCGCGGATCTTGGCGGTGGTGTGTGTCACAGCTGCGGGGCCGAACAGGGACTTGCAGTGGTGCGAACAGGGACTTGCAGTGCTGCCGCCCCGCAGGACGGCAGGGCGTTCAGTGCTGGTGATCGTGGTGATCCTGGGCCATGTGACCGGGGAAAAACGATGGCGTCGGCAGACCGGGACGCAGGCTACGTGCGCGGGACGTCGGTCCCGAGCGGCTGACACGGCGGACACGGCAGCATAGGCTTCCACGAGCCGGACCGAGGCCGGCGCGCGGGGCGCTTCGGTTATCTGCGGGCCTGCGGGGGCGGAGGGTGACGCCACAGCTTCGACCGGAGGGCAGGTGCGGATGGCTCAGCCTGGTACGGCGGGACGACCGTCGAGCGCGTTGCGAAGGGCGCTGGTTCCTCTCGCCCTGGCCCAGTTCATCTGCAGCTTCGCCGGCTCGAACATGAACGTGATGATCAACGACATCAGCAAGGACCTGAACACCACGGTGCAGGGCGTGCAGATCGCGATCACGGTCTTCCTGCTGGTCATGGCGGCGCTGATGATCCCCGGCGGAAAGCTGACCGACCGCTATGGCCGGAAGCGGTGCTTCACCGCCGGCCTGGTCATCTATGGCATCGGCGCCCTGCTGAGCGCGGCCGCCCCCGGCCTGGGTGTCCTGATCATCGGCAACTCCATCCTGGAGGGCGTCGGCACGGCGCTGCTGATCCCGCCCGTCTACATCCTCGCGACGCTGCTGTTCACCGGGGTCGCCGCGCGGGCCCGCGCGTTCGGCGCGATCAGTGCGATGGGCGGTATCGGCGCTGCCGCCGGGCCGCTGCTCGGGGGCCTGATCACCGCCGCGATCAGCTGGCGGGCAGCGTTCGTCTTCCAGGCCCTGATCATCGCGCTGATCGTCGTGCTGAGCCGCCGGGTCCATGATCCCCTGCCGCCGGATCCGACGCGCTCGTTCGACATCGGCGGAGCGATCCTGTCCGCCGTCGGCCTCATCCTGGTGGTGACGGGCATCCTGGCGGCCGACAATAACCTCTGGCTGATGCTCGTCCTGCTCGTCGCCGGTGCCCTGGTCCTGGTGTGGTTCTTCGCCTGGGTGCGCGGCAAGGAGCGGGCTGGCAAGGAGCCGCTGCTGTCGACGAGCCTGTTCCGCAACCGCACTTCCAACCTCGGCCTGGCCACCCAGGGCAGCCAGTGGCTGATCTTGATGGGCGTGTCGTTCGTTGTCTCGGCCTACCTGCAGGTCGTGCGGCACTACGACGCCATCCAGACCGGGGTGATCTTCACCGCCGCCACGGTCGGCCTGCTGGTGTCCTCGCTCGCCGCCGCGCGCCTCGCGCAGCGGTACGCGCAGCGGACCCTGATCCTGGCCGGGTTCATCGTCACCATCGCGGGCATCGGCGTCCTGCTGGCCATGGTGGCCGGCACCAGCTCTCCCAAAGCCTGGGTCTTCGCGCCCGGGCTCCTGCTGATCGGGCTGGGCCTGGGCGCCATGCTGACCCCGTCGGTCAACCTCGTGCAATCCAGCTTCGGCGAGGAGCAGCAAGGCGAGATCTCCGGCTTGTCGCGCAGCGTGTCCAACCTGGGCTCCTGCCTGGGCACGGCGATCGCCGGCACCATCCTCGTCGCCGGCATCACCTCGACCCCCGAGCGCTCCTACGGCCTCGCGATGATCGCTTTGGCAGTGGTCGGCCTCGTCGGCCTGGGGGCCTCGGTATTCCTGCCCGCGGTCCTTGCTTCACCGGCCGCCGCGCAGCTACCGCAGCAGAACCCGCCCCGGTCAGTCGAGACGATGTAAGCCTCCCGCCCACGGGCAGCAACCACGCCACTGAGCAGGATGCACAACCCCACGAGCATGGCCCGGCCACCTGTGACGACTTTCTCTCGGTTTCAAGGGCGCGCCTCCGGCGCGCCAGTCGCCCCGCACGGCCGGGCCCAGACGCGAAAATGCGGCATCATCGAGGGGATCGCGGGACTAGCGAAGGTCCCGCCGGGCCATCCTCCACGCGCCGGGAAAGAGCCGCGTGGCCAGGCCACTCGCTGCCGCACTAGGTGAACTGACGTTCGGCCGACCCCCGCGGAGCCAGCCAGCGCAACAGGGTGATCGCGATGAAGTACAACACGGGCGCCGTGGCGTAAACGGCCAGGCTGGCCTGCGGCGAGACCCGGGCGATCGCGAACGCCACCACGTAAACCACCACGGGAAAGACGGACAGCGCCAGCCCCGACCAGAATGACGCCCGGTCCAGCGGCTCATGCACCAGTGACGGCTTGTGCGCCGCGTAGGCCCAGATGACGGTCCGGGCCACGGACGTGCCCATCAGGATCAGGCCGAACAGGCGCAGCGCGAGCGGGTCTTCGTAATAGCGGCCGAGCAGCGCGGAGCCGAACGGCAGCAGGCACACCGTGAATAGGGTCAGCAAATTGAGCCAGATGATGCCACGGTCGGTGTACCTGATCAGCGTGAAAAGGTCTCGATGGCCGACCCACTGCATCGCCGCCACGATGAAGGCGAGCACAAAGCTGATGAAGCTGGGTCGTATGTCCGATATCGCAGTCCGGAGGCTCTCGTGCGAGGTGAGTTCCGGCACGTGAATGTCGAGCACGAGCAGCGTGATGATTATGGCGAAAACCCCGTCGGTCAGCGCCAGAACGCGCGAGGAATCCCTGCGCCGGTCCGCACGAGTCGTGCCGCCACCTGGAGCGACCTCGTCGTCTTCCCGCACGGAGCGTGCGCTCAACTACTTCAGTGCCCCGGTTGCTGGCTCGGCGTCCACGAGCCCGATGTGCAGCTCGAACGCTGCCAGCCCGCTGGCCAGCGACTCATTCGGCCCGCGAAGCTTCTGGAGGTCGCGGGGCACCTGGTGATAGCTCAGGTTCGGGTCGTCGCCGCAAGCCGGGCAAATGACCTCGTACTGGCCCGTGTAGCCGCCATCAACATGGCCGTCTATCATGCGGACGGGCTGCGCCCGGAGAATCGCGGTGCCGTGATCGTGCCCAGAGACGCCGTGACGGATCACCATGAAGTCATTGTGCATTGCGAGCAGAATGCCCGGTAGCAAAGGCCTAATGAACTTCGAGTGGCTAACTGGCTACGCAACGGCGAACGGCAGCGAGATGCGAAGTTCTGCGGGCCGCACGATGTCATGCATCGCCAGGCTGGCGGCGGGTCGGCCTCGGCAAGCCGCCTAACCCCGTCGGTTCGCCGGTTCAGCGTCTTGAAGGCGATGAATGTCGTGATCGACTTGTCCCGCGGGTCGAGCGGGCTGGGGTTGCGGCGGGTATGACTGGCTGCTTTCGCGGTTACGGCATGAGTTCTCTTATCCCCGGTCACCGGCCAGGCCGGCAACGATCCGGGACGCGGGTCCGCACGCCCAGGTCAGCCCAGCTTCACCGCCGTCCCGGAGGCGCTCACCATCAGCATGTTGCTCCCCACGGACTCGTAGTCGACATCGACCCCGACCACCGCGTCGGCGCCCAGCTGGGCCGCCTGCTTCTCCATCTCGGCCAGCGCATCGCTGACCCCGGAAGCGAGTTCGTTCTCGTAGGACTTGGCCCGGCCGCCGAAGATATTGCGCACGCCGGCGCTCACATCCTTGAATGCGTTCACGCCGAGCACGCCCTGGGCGGTGACGATGCCGAGGTATTCGATCACGGGGCGCCCCTCGATCCCGGGGGTGGTCGTGATGAGCATGTCCGTTCCTCCTTACTTTCGTCTGCGAGCGTGCGGTTCCCCGATGTGCTGCCCGCAAGGGCCTGGATGCCGCCGGCCCAGATCACCCAGTTCGGTCTCGGCGCAAATAGCCGGGCGGCGACTAGCTCCTCGCGAGATCGGCGGCTACGGGTCGTCAAGCGGCAGACAAAGCCAACCACACGGCGTGACGTCACGTGAATGCTCCCGACGTGGTTGCAGCGCCGGAAGCTTGCCGATTGGGGCCGCGGGCAGGAAGACATCCCCGCCGCCCGCATCCAGCTCCAGCTCCGCCTCGCCGCGGGGGACTCCGCGCCGGTACCGGGTGGTTCCGCGCCAGCCAGTGATAGCCCAGGGTAACGCGGCCACCCCAGCCGCGAGCCGGCCAGCGTCACGGCCGAAACGTCGGGCGGGCTCTCGGCACTGCTGAGCTGCCCAATCGTGATCGGTAAGCCAACGCTGTCACGTTGGTATCACAGCTTCCGGAAGCAGGCAGGAATCACCCCAAAAAGGGTGATGCGACCTCGGCGGGGCTCGAAAAGGCTGCAGCAGTCATGGTTCGCGATCCTCGTCCGGGGGGCGCGTCAAATGATGCCGGCAACAAGCAACCCAGCCGACAGCGGGCGCCACTGGGGGGCGGGTGGTCACCGTCGCCCGGCGGCGCGCAGCTTAGCTCGCGGCGTCCCCGCCGCCCGGCGGTGACGTGTCACCTGCATCAGACTTCGCGTCGGCTTCGATGCCGGCGGTGTCCGCCTTCAACTGCCGGGCTTCCACCTTCTTGGCCTTCTTCATCGCCCGTTCGACCTTCGCGCCCATGTCGGACACTGCGACCACGACCAGGCCGGCCTGCCCGGCGTCCAGGTGCTCGCCGAGTTCCTTGAGGTCCCGGCGGCTCATGCCGGCTGCGGCGTGACCGGCAACGGCGCCGAGGACCGCGCCGCCGCCGGTGGTAACCGCGAGCAGGCCGCCGCCGATCGCGGCGAACGGGAACAGGGCCACGACCAGGCCGGTGGCCAGGCCCACGCCTCCGCCGAGCACACCGCCGACCCGGGTCGGCGTCTCGTGCTTCCTGGTGATCTTGACCTTCCCGTCGGCCCGCCGCTCGACCACCGCAGCGTCATAGGCGTCGATCAGGCCTTCCTTGGTGTGCAGATCCTTAACCAGTTCGTAGTCGGCGTCAGCGTCGCTGACGTTGTCGTACACCCCGACATAGGCCATGAACGTGTCGATTGCCATCGTGGTACCTCCCTGGCGCGGAGCCTGCAGGCGGGGCGAGGCCTTGACGCGCCGCCCGCGACACCATGTTAGCCATCTTCGCCCAGCACCGGCGGATTATGACCGGCTCCGGGCGTGCCGCGGTCACTTGGCCGTACGGGCGGCGGCTTTAGCTTGGCGGTGGTCAGGCGACTTGTCAGGTTGCTGGAGTGTACCGCCTGGCCAGATTCCGGTTTTCTTGCGCGTCCACTCGGCGGCGCCGCGGTCGATAGCCGTCTTGACCAGCGCGTATATCGCGCCATGCAGGCCTGCGGCCAGTAGGATCTCCCCCCAGCCGCGCTCCGAGTCCATCGGCGCAGGCGCGTCAGATCCGCGGCCGACGATCTTCCAGACGCTTTTGAAGATCAGCCCGCTGAGCAAGCCGCCAACGATCCCGGCCACGATGGCCACCGGCTTGTACAATAGCTTAAGCATCGCCGTATCCCTCCACCTGGTAACCGCGCAGCCGGCCATGAGCGCGCCGATGGTCAATACCTCGCTGGCTCCTGGCCGCCGCTAGGCCCCTGATCGTCAGGTCTGGTGACCTGTCCCGGCCAGGCCCCTGGGCGGCCCCGACCGTGCCATCTCCGCGGAGCCCTTGACCGCGCGGGCCTGGCGCTGAGCCTTGCGCTCCACGCGCTGGATCTGCCGCTTATCCCAGGCCTTCAGGCGCGCCATAGTGCTGGCCCGGTTGTCCTGGCCGATCCCCCTCAGCGCCCCAAGCACGATCACGGCCACGGCCACCTTCTCATAGAAGCCGCGGCTTCGCAGCACATGACCCACCATGCCCAGCCCGACCAGCCCCAGCGCCATCCGACCGTCAAAGCCCGAGTCCCCCGGCTGCGCCGCCGATCCGCTGCTGCCCGCCGCGATGGCCAGCGGCGGCCTCCCGGCACCCTGCCCCGATCTTGACATGTCGCCTCCTCGCCCTGAAGCGCCCGCGCGCACTGCCAGTGTGCCCCGCGATGAGGCTTCCCTGCATCACCCCCGACGGGGTGACCTTTCCTGGGCGGACCAGGTTCACTCCTGCCCCGTCTTCCCGCCAGGCGCCAATCCCTTGCGAATGGATTCCGGGTCTAGGCTGGCGAAGCGGGCCTGTCAAGTTAACGGCGTAACTTCTTTCTCTGTTGGAGGCCGAGGAAACTACCGGTCAGGGGCCCCGAGCGCGCGGAGGGACGACTCGAAGGAGGCCAGACGGCTCCGGACGACCTCGGCCTGCTCCGGGCTTGCGCCGCCCGGGGCCCGTTCGGCGTCCATCGCGGAGCGGACAGCCTGCAGCGAGGCGAGCGTGTTCTCGATCTTGGCGCGGTCGGCGGAGTCCTGCGGGACCGCCTCGCGCAGGGCATAGAGCGTCTGCGCCAGATCATCCGCGCGCCGCTGGATGTCGGACCACCGGACGGCCGCGTCACCGGCGGCCAGCCCGCCGGGCGCTTCGGCGACACTCATCGCATCATGCAGAGCCGAGCCTTTCGCGTACGCATCGATGAGCCTGGACCGCCAGCCGGCCGCGGCCGCCGAGCGGCGGCGAGCCGAACGGGCGATCAACGCGACTAGGCCGGCCACGACCAGGGCGCCCAGCAGGACCCAGAGCCAGATCAGGCTGGTGCCGGAGGAGGCGACGGGCGCCGCGGAAACGCTGGACGGCGCGGTCGGCGCGGACGTGGTCACGGTCTGGGTCGACGGCGGGGCGGTCGGGACCGCCGTGACGCTAGGCCCGGCCGGGACGGTCACGCTGGGCCTGGCGGAGACGGTCGCCGTCCGGCTCGGCAAGCTGCCGGTCGAGCCGGTGATCGTGCTCCCGCATCCCGCTGCCAGGCATCCGGCGACAAGAAGAGTCACCGGAAGGGACAGTCTTTTCGTAGAACACCGCATGCTGATCCTTCCGCATCGCTCATGGCCAACCACTGGACCGTCCATCACCGGCGACGGAGCACAGTTCCTCACCTGGTTACCGGTTCCCACACCCATGCCCGGACGGCCTGGTCACCGCGCCCGGACCATGCGATTACGGCGAGCAGGATTTCCAGCAAAGCGGCCAGCAGGAGCGCAACCCTGAGCGGCAGGTGCCCGTTGACGCCGAAGTAGCGAATGTCCAGCCGCTGACTGTTTTCCAGCATGAAGACTAGGAGCAGCAAAACGACGGCAACGAGCACCAACGCCACCCATGGAGCACCTCATACTACGGGTACGCTTTGCCGCCTGCTGCGCGGGCGGCTAAACGATCTTGGCCGGGGCCGGGGCCGGGGCCGGGGCCGGGGTGGGCGGCGTTCCCGGGCCATGGCCACGCCCACCGCGGCCAGAACGGCCAACCCGTACAGCACGTACTGATCGCTGGCCAGCATCAGCTCCGGTTGGGGCGGGTGGCCCGGCCACGGGATCGAGAGCCATCCGGAGAACACCACCGCGCCGGTGGCCGCCGCCAGGCCGCAGGCGACCGACCGGCGCCGCCACGTGGCCGCGGTCAGCCACACAAGCAGCGGGACGGCCCACACCCAGTGATGGGTCCAGGAAAGGGGCGAGACGAGCAGCCCGGTGATCGCGCAGCACACCGTCCCGGCCAGTCGGTGCCCGCGGCGGTGTGCCCAGACGGCGATCGCCAGCCCGGCCAGTCCGGTCACAAGCGCCGCGGCCAGCCACCAGGTCCGCGGCGGGTCCCCGGTGCCGGCCAGCCGGGCTATCGCCCCGGCCAGGGACTGATCCGTCGGGTTGGCCGGATCGCCGATCCGGCTCTGGTTGTAGAACACCCCGCCCAGCCAGAACACCCGGGACCGCGCGGGCAGCCAGATGAATCCCGCCGCCACCGTCGCGGCGAAGGTGGCGGTCGCGGTCACCGCCGCCCGCACCCGCCCGGTGGCCGCCAGGTACGCCACGAAGAACAGCGGGGTCAGCTTGATCCCGGCGGCCAGCCCCGTCCCGATCCCCTGCCACCAGCCGCCATCGTGCCGGCGCAGCACGTCGGCGCCGATCAGCCCGGCCAGGATCAGGTTGACCTCGCCCAGGTGCAGCGTGTACGCCACCGGCCAGGTCAGCAGCCCGAGCGCCGAGACCGCGAACACGCTCTCGGCGCGTCGGCGCACCCCCACCGCGCCCAGCGACAGGCCCGACAACACCGCCAGCCCCGCCAGGCTCCCGGCGGTGAGCGCCACCTTGAGCGCCCCGATGGGCGCCTTCGTGAACACCGCGAACAGCAGCGCGGCGAGCGGTGGATAGGTGAAGTTGAACGGCGCGCCCGGAACGTACAGCGCCCCGCCGCCTGCGACGACCTGCTGGCCGCCCCACCAGTACACCCGGACATCCCACAACGGCCAGTGCGCCGCCGGCGCCAGGAGTCCGGGAAGCAGGTACACCACCAGCGCCGTCACGCCCACCAGTCGCAGCGCTACCCGGCGCCGCCGGCCATCCCGCAACGACGCCCGAACTCTCCCAGCCTGCAGGTGTACGCCCGCAGGCTCATTCCCCGCGGACCACGACGCGGTTCCCGCGCCTTCACCGAAGGTCACTGTCCCCCCGGGCACGCCCCGTTCGTCATGCACACCACAAGATAGCTACCAGCACGGAGCTACCAGCACGGAGCTACAGACGCCGGAGTTGCCTCAGCCGCTGCCCATCAGCATCGAATTGATATTGAACGACGGAAACCCGATGAGCTGCTGCATGACGTCGACCACGCGCTGCAGCCGGATCTTGTCCACGCTGCCGACCGGTCCGCTGCTGACCGGGTAGCTGTCCAGCGCCATGACCGCCGCGGTTGTCTTGGACACGCCGAACGGGGCCGGCAGGTCCTCCATCGCGGATTCGACCGCGGCCCGGCTGGTGTCCGCGATCTGCTGCCCCTCTTCCAGCGCCTTGTAGAACGCCGCCAGCGTGTGCGGGTACTTCGCCGCCCACTGCTTGGTCACCACGTAGCCCGCGATCGGGAAGCTCGTGGTCGCGCCCTGGTCGAGGTCGACCAGCGGTACGCCGCCCACGGCCTGTTCCGCGCCGCTGGCGAACGGCTCAGGCATCACGGCCGCGTTGATCGCGCCGGACTGCATATCGGGGGTCATCTTGGGGAATGCGACGTTGGCGAATTTCACCGTCTTGGCGGAAATCCCGTGCTCGGCCAGCACCGACGCGGCCAGCAGGTACAGGATGTTCATGGGTGCGTTGATGGCGATGGTTTGGTTCTTCAGGTCACCGAGGGTCTTGATCGCCGAGTTCGGCATCGTGTAGATGCCCTGAGCGCCCGGCCCCATCACCGATGCCTCGGCGAAGATGTCCAGGTTCGCCTCGCCCCTCTGCTGCGCCTGGATGTAGGAGACGTAGTTTCCCAGGCTGATGTCGTAGACACCCTTGGCCTGCTGGGCGATCACCGTCTCGCTGCTGGTCGCGGGGATGAAGTGGACATGCAGGCCCTGGGCCGTGAACAGGCCCTCGTAAAGCGCGATGAAGAAGCCCGCCGAATCCAGCGCCGGCACCACGGCGACGTTCAGGTCCGGCTTTTCCACGCTGGGCGAGGCGGCCGCCCCCGCGTCACCCGAGCATCCGGCGGCCAGCGCCAGCGCCGCGACCGCGGCCGTGGCCAGTAGCGCCCTACCACGCACTCGCCTGGTTCTCATCGTGCAACCCTTCCTAGCCGCGAGGAGGGGGCTGTGTACGGGCGGTACGTGTCCGCACAGTCAAGGACGTGCGGATGTCAGGCCAGTCTGAGTCCCCCTCCCATATCCCTTGAGCAGCATAAAGCAATAGAACCGGCCCATTCAGGGAATCGCAGAAAGTCGGACTTGGCAGATTATGGGATGCGACAGGGTGTGATGTCGCAGGAGAGGGTGCGATAGCGGGACAACAGCCCTCCCCGGCGACGTTAGGAGACAGTCGGTGTGATCGCGCCCCGGCCAAGAGCCATGAGGCGGGTGAGAAGAATTACAGCATTGTGATGATGACGTGACATAATTGATCCTGGCAAGCAGTAGTTGCGTATGTTGGCCTCAGTTGCGGTTGAAACGTGTGCGACTGTGTGACAGGCGGTGCTGGTTTGCTCGTAAGTACGGATTCTCTCGATGCCGACCGAGCGCCACGACCCTGGGCGGCGGGCACCGCCGGGCGTCGCGTCCGCTCCCAATGGGGCGCAGATGGCCCATGGCGCCCGCTGTTGATGTGGCCACGGGTGCTCACCGGCAGCCAGGTGATGTAAAGGTCCCCGTAGACCTGACAAAATAGGCCGTCTATCTTGAACCAGCGGTGGAAATAGCACCAGGACAGGTTCGGGCCCGGCCAGGAAACGGAGCATGTGATGGCGGACGCGGAAACCGACGCGAAGCCCGTGAGCCAGAACGAGCTGGTGGCGGACATCGACCGCACCCGCGCCGAGCTGGCGCGCACCATCGACGCCATCTCCGACCGGGTGAACCCGAAGAAGAACGTTGACCGGGCCTTGGAGCAGGTCCGCCAGCGCGTCGGCCAGCGCACCGGCCAGATCGACCCCCTGTTGGTCGGCGTCGCCGCGGCGGCCGTCGCCGTCGGCGTCACCGCCCTGTTCCTCTGGCGCCGGCGCAAGCGCTAGCCGCAACCGCCGCAGGGTCAGCCGGCGCTCTTGGTCAGCTCTTCGTACTCCGCGGCGGACAGCAGGTCGGGCGGCAGGGCCGCATCGCCGTTGCCGTCCTGGGCCACCCGCACCCGGAACATCCAGCCGGCCGCGTACGGCTCGGCGTTGACCAGGGAGGGATCGTCTTCGAGTTCGGTGTTGACCTCGGTGACCTCGCCGTCTACGGGAGAGTACAGGTCGCTGACCGACTTGACGGATTCCACCTCGCCGCAGGGCTCGCCGGCAGCGACGGCCGCGCCGGGAGTCGGCAGGGAGATGTAGACGACATCGCCGAGCTGCTGGGCCGCGTACTCGGTGATGCCGACCGATGCCGAAGTGCCTTCGACGGATACCCACTCGTGCTCGGGGGTGTAGCGCAGTTCGGCTGGAACACTCATTGCTATTGTCTCCTCCGGTAAAACGGCAGGTCCGTCAGGTGGGCAGGCACCGCTTCGCCCCTGATGCCGACGCCCAGGACATGATCACCCGAGCCGACGCCTGGCTCCAGGTACGCCATGGCGATCGGCACGCCTAGGGTGGGGGACGGGGCACCGCTCGTGACGGCGCCGCAGGTCCGGCCGTCGGCCAGGACAGGGTAGCCGTGCCTGGCGATCCGGCGGGACTGGATGGTCAAGCCCACCAGGTGCTTGCGCGGTCCGGAAGAAGCGCGGCCGGTCAGGGCGCGACGGCCGACGAACCCGCCCGGCTTGTCGAACTTCACCACCCGCCCTAGGCCCGCGTCGAAAGGTGTCACGTCCGGGCCGAGCTCGTTGCCGTACAGCGGCATGCCGGCCTCCAGCCGGAGCGTATCGCGGGCCGCCAGGCCAGCCGGTACCAGGCCGGCCGGAGCTCCCGCCGAGGCCAGCGCGTCCCATATGCGGGTGGCGTCTTCCGGGCGGCAGAACACCTCGAAGCCGTCCTCGCCGGTGTACCCGGTGCGCGCCACCCAGGCCTTGCGCCCCGCCACCTCCCCGAACGCCCCCGCGTAGTACTTGATCGCGGCCAGGTCCAGGCCGCCCGCCAGCGGCGCGAGGATCCCGGCCGCCTCCGGCCCCTGGACGGCAATCAGCGCGTAGTCGCCGGTCGCGTCGGTGACAGGGGCGCGCCCGGCCGCGCGCTCGCGCAGCGCCGCCAGGACCACATCGGTGTTCGCGGCGTTCGCGATGACCAGGTACTCGTCCTCCTCTTGCCGGTACACCACGAGGTCGTCCAGGACGCCGCCGTCTTCCCCGCAGATCATCGTGTACCTGGCCCGTCCCGGCCGCAGCCCGGAAAGGAAACCGGTCAGCGCGTAGTCAAGCACCGCCCCGGCGGCGGGCCCGCTGAGGCGGATTTCGCCCATGTGCGAAAGGTCGAACAGGCCGGCCGCGCGCCGCACCGCGTGATGCTCGGCAATCTCGCTGGCGTAGCGCAGCGGCATCTGCCAGCCGGCGAAGGAGGTCATGGTCGCGCCGAGCCGCTCGTGGACCGCGTGCAGCGGGGTCTGCCGCGGCCGTTCCGCTGATGATGTCACCTGGGAATGGTATGCCGGAACCATGAACCTTCTCACCGAGCCCCAGATCACCGCCGAACTCGCCGCCGTCCCCGCCTGGACCCGCGACGGCGACTCGATCACCACGGTCACCCAGCGGGCCGACTTCAAAGACGCCCTGCTGTACGTCGGGGCCATCGCCTACCTCGCCGAGAGCGCCAACCACCACCCCGACATCACGATCCAGTGGAACAAGGTGACGCTGACCCTGAGCACCCACTCGGCCGGCGGCCTGACCGCCAGCGACTTCGCCCTGGCCGGCCAGATCTCGGCCCTCTCCTCACCGGCACGGTCCTGAGGTCCTGCGCTGAATTCGGAGGTCGCGCAAGGAGGAGGTCGCTGTTTCACCAGATTTGAACAAAAAGACACCTCCAAGCCTCTTATGAGCCGGCTGAAAGCGTGGCATCGTGGGCTCTCGCGCGGTGCCGGCATGGCGGGCCGCGCCTTTTACGCGTGAGAGGAATAGCTCATGAGGAAAGGACGGGACGCGCGTCGACGCCGAGCCCGCCTGGCCGGCCGCCAGGCCGCGTGGCTTCGCGTCACCGCGGCCGCTGGCTCGGCGGCGCTGCTCGCCACGCTGGGCCTGGCGGGGACCTCGGCGGCCGCTACGGCGCAATCCGCGAAGACCGCGAAAGCCGCGACGCGCGCCGACACCACCAGCACGTCGTCGTGCCACCTGGGCAACGGCGTCAAGCACGTGGTAGAGATCACCTTCGACAACGTGCACTACTTCCGGGACAACCCGAACGTTCCCTCCGACCTGGAGATGCTGCCGAACCTGCTGAACTTCTTCACCGGCAACGGCACGTTCCTGGCCAACAACCACACCCCGCTGATCGCGCACACCGCCGACGACATCCTGACCACCTACACCGGCCTGTACGGCGACCGGCAGGGCATGCCGATCTCCAACGACTACCAGGTGTACAACTCCAACGGCCCGAACGGGAGCTACGGCACCACCGACAGCGCCGGCTCGTTCGCGTACTGGACCGATCAGGTCAACGACACGACCAGCCCGCCGAGCCCCGGCCACGACACCAACCCGAACATGGTCTACTCGCCGGTGCCGCCGGCCACCGCGGCGCGCCCCGTGACGCCGGACACGATCACCCCGGCACCCTGGGTGCCGTTCACCCGGGCCGGCTGTGACGTGGGCGACGTGGCCACGGCCAACCAGGAGCTGGAGAACACCACGCCGGACATCGCCGACGCGTTCGGCGCGAACTCGCCCGAGGCCCAGCAGCTCGCCGCCGACAAGGACCCGTACAAGGACCCGGAGACCGCCGACTACATCGGCGTCGCCGTGCACTGCGCGCAGGGCAACGCGTTCTGCACGACCGCCAAGGCGGTCAAGTACGGGCAAACCACGCCGTCTTCTACCGCGGTGCCCGACGTGCTGCCGGACGAACCGGGCGGATACAGCGGGTTCCCGGCGCTGTTCGGCCACAAGTACGTCGCGCCGCAGCTCGGCGCCGGCACGCCCAACGTGTCTCACAACGGGTACCAGGTCACCAACGCGGCCGGGAACCTGGTCGACGAGAACGGCAGCCAGATCAACGGCGCGTACCTCACGAACTACCCGGGCTTCCCCGGCTTCGGCACCATCAACGCCTCGCAGACGCTCGCCTACATGTCCGACATGCTGGAGTCGGGCGTCCCTGTCGTGACCGGGTACATATCCGACCTGCACGGCAACGAGGACATTCCGGCCCTGTCGTCCGCCTGCGCCAAAGCGGGCTCGGCGCTGGCCAGCGGCACCCCGTGCTACATCGCGCAGGCGCAGTACTACAACGCCGCCTTCGGCACCTTCTTCAAGCGCCTGGCGGCCGACGGCATCACCCCGGCCAACACGGAATTCGTGCTCAGCTCGGACGAGGGCGACCACGAGGCGGGCGCCAATGTCGGCCGTGCCGTCCAGCCCACGCCAGCCGGCTGCGACGGCGCGACCGTGTCCGGCACGACCGTGACGCCGGACGTGTACTGCACCTACGCGGCAGGGGACTTCGGTGAGCTCGACGGCAACGTGACCGGGCTGCTCGCGGTCCAGAAGCACAACACCACCCAGTTCGGCATGGAGTACGACACGGCGCCGGAGTACTACATCAACGGCGATCCCGGGCCAGACGCCACCGTGACTCGCACCTTCGAACGGGACGTGGCCGGGCTGACGGCGTACAACCCCTACGCCGGGAAGACCCAGCCGATCGCGAACTACCTCGCTGATCCCACCGAGGAAGCCATCCTGCACATGGTCAACGCCGACCCGGCGCGGACCCCGACGCTGGCCGAGTTCGCCAAGCCCGACTACTACCTGGAGCAGGGCTCGGCGACCTGTAACGATAGCGTCACGGGCACGAGTGCCAGCGATACCTCAGATTGCGTGACGGTCGACGACGAGTACGCGTGGGACCACGGCGACTACGCCGCCGAGATCAACACGAACTACATCGGCTTCGTCGGGCCAGGCGTCAGGCAACTCGGGCTCCAGGGCCTGCCGCCGAACGAGGGCCCGAATTCCGCCGGGCCGAACAGCGGCCAGGAAGTGGTCGCCGACAGCGGCACGACCGGCCCGTGGACCGACGAGACCGACATCCGGCCCACGCTGATGTACCTGACCGGTCTGAAGGACGACTACGAGCACGACGGCCGGGTCATCACCCAGATCCTGGCCGACCCGAACCGGGCGCTTAGCGGCTCGGGCGTCACCGACCTGGGAGCTTGCTACAAGCAGCTCAACTCCAGCGTCGGCCAGTTCGCGAATTACACCCTGCAAGCCGACACCGCGGCGCTCGAAAGCAGTTCGCCGGGCGACGCCGAGTACCTGGCCACGGTCCATACCCTGGCCGGCCTCGAGCGAGTCCGTGACGCGCTGGCCCTGCGGATCAAGGGCGAGCTGGAGGCGGCCGCGTTCGAGGACCAGCCGGTCTTCGGCGCGCAAGGCCAGACGGCCGCCTGCCAGGCCATCATCGCCTCCGCGGGGGTGCTGGCTCATCACCTGTAAGTAACGAGATCGCGGGCCGCTACCAATGGGTAGCGGCCCGCGCCAGGTCCATAGTTCACGCCGCCGCCCGACGCCAATGTCAGGGCGGCGGCCCGGCCACCGCACCGGGTGCCGGACAATGGACCGGTGGAATACCAGGTGCCCGCGGTCGGCCAGACTCAAGAACCCCGCGAGGTCGTCATTCTCGGCTCGACCGGTTCGATCGGCACTCAGGCGCTCGACATCGTGCGCCGCAATCCCGGCCGGTTCCGGGTGGTGGCGCTGGCGGCGGGCGGCGGCCAGCCCGACGTCCTGGCCAGCCAGGCCGCCGAGTTCGGGGTGGCGGCGGTGGCCGTAGCCGACCCGGCCGCCGCGGCCGCGGTGCAGGACGCGCTCCGCTCTTTTTTGTCCCGAACGGAGTCGGCTACCAGCCCCGCGAACCCGTCCGCGCCCGGCCGCCCGGACCGTCCACCGGCTACCAGCCCCGCGAACCCGTCCGCGCCCGGCCGCCCGGACCGTCCACCGGCTACCAGCCCCGCGAACCCGCAAGTACTTTCCGGCCAGGACGCGGTCAGCGAGGTGGCCGGGTGGCCGTGCGACGTGGTGCTCAACGGCGTGACCGGGGCGGCCGGGCTGCGGGCCACGCTGGCGGCGCTGGACGCCGGCCGGGTGCTGGCCCTGGCCAACAAGGAATCGCTGATCATCGGCGGCCCGCTGGTGACCAGCCGGGCCAAGCCCGGGCAGATCGTGCCGGTCGACTCCGAACACTCCACGATCGCGCAGTGCCTGCGGGCCGGGCGTGATTCCGAGGTGCGCCGCCTGGTGCTGACCGCCAGCGGCGGCCCGTTCCGCGGCTGGAGCCGCGACCGGCTGGAGAACGTCACGCCGAGCCAGGCCCTCGCGCACCCCACCTGGAACATGGGCCCGTTGGTCACGATCAATTCCGCCACGCTGGTGAACAAGGGCCTCGAGGTGATCGAGGCCCACCTGCTGTTCGGCTTCGGCCTCGACCGGATCGACGTGGTGGTGCACCCCCAGTCGATCGTGCACTCGATGGTCGAATTCTCCGATGGCGCCACGATCATCCAGGCGTCCCCGCCGGACATGCGGCTGCCGATCTCGCTGGGCCTGGCCTGGCCCGACCGGGTGCCCGACGCCGCGCCGGGACTTGACTGGTCGACGGCGGCGACGTGGACGTTCGAGCCGCTCGACGACGCTGCCTTCCCCGCGGTCGCGCTGGCCCGCGAGGCCGCCGCCGCCGGGGGCACCGCGCCGGCGGTGTACAACGCGGCCAACGAGGCGTGCGTGGCCGCCTTCCAGGCGGGCAGGATCGGCTTCCCCCGCATCGTCGACACCGTAGCCCGGATAGTCTCAGAGCATGACGCCGCGCGCACGGCCGTCACCACGGTGGCCGATGTGCTTGCGGTGGACGACTGGGCCCGGCGGCGGGCGCGTGAACTTAACCCCTGAGGGAAGGACGGCGGGATGGACCTGCTGGGCTGGGTCATCTTCATCCTCGCCCTGCTCTTCTCCGTGATGCTGCACGAGACCGGCCACTTCGTGACGGCGAAGAGGTTCGGCATGAAGGTCACCAGGTACTTCGTCGGCTTCGGGCCGACGATCTGGTCCACCTGGCGGGGCGAGACCGAGTACGGGGTCAAGGCGCTGCCGTTCGGCGGCTTCGTCAAGATCGTCGGGATGACCTCGCTGGACGAGGTGGACCCGGAGGACGAGCCGACGTCCTTCCGCTCCCATCCGGCCTGGCAGCGGATCATCGTGCTGTGCGCGGGCTCGTTCATGCACTTCCTGCTCGCCTTCCTGCTGATCTTCGGGCTGGCGCTTGGCGTCGGCATCGAGAACCAGAACACCGCCCAGCTGGGCCCGATCAGCTCCTGCGTGGCCGCCAACGTCACCCAGCTCGACAACGGCATCTGCACCGCGTCGGACAAGCCCTCCCCGGCCAAGCTGGCCGGGCTGCGGGCCAGCGACGAGGTGATCGCCTTCGACGGCAAGCCGGTGAGCAACTGGACCCAGCTCGGCGACGCGATCCGCGCCGTGCGCCCGGGGTCGCCGGTGACCATCACCGTGCTGCGTGACGGCAAGACGCTGACCCTGCACACCACGCTGGCCAGCGTCAAGGGCCGCAGCGGCGGCTTCCTGGGCATCGCGCCCACCGTGGTGTTCTCCCCGGCCAATCCCATCCGCGCCGTCCAGTACGCGGGGTCGGCGTTCGGGCAGGTCATCGTCGGCTCGGGTCAGGCGGCCGCGGCTCTGCCCGGGGCGCTGCCGAAGCTATTCGGCAGCGCCAAGGAACGGGCGAGCACGCCTGGCGGCCAGGTCACCAGCCTGGTCGGCTTGGCCAACGACACCGGTCAGGCGGTGGCCGCCAACGTCGGCTGGCAGTACAAGGTCAGCTTCGTGCTGCTGCTCATCGCCTCGCTCAACATCTTCGTCGGCATTCTCAACCTGCTCCCGCTGCTGCCGATGGACGGTGGGCACGTCGCCGCGATCATCTGGGAGCGGATCCGGGCCTGGTTCGCCCGGCTGCGCGGACGCCCCGACCCCGGCCTGGTGGATATCACCAAGCTGTTGCCGGTCAGCTTCAGCATCTTCGCGATCCTGATCTTCATCAGCCTCGCGGTGGTTGTGGCCGACATTGTGAACCCACTGAATATCGCAGGTTAACAGTCGGGTTCATCCCCGACGCGCCCGTCAGCGTCCGGCCCCGCCCGGTCGCCGGGGGATGGTTCAATGGCGGGGGTAAAGATCGCGGATCTGCCTACCGAAACGGATGGGGGCCATGAGTACTGACCTCGGAATGCCGCAGACGCCGCCGGCGCCGCTGGCCGAGCGCAGGCTTTCACGCCAGATCATGGTGGGTTCGGTGCCAGTCGGCGGGGGTGCGCCGGTGTCGGTGCAGTCGATGACGACGACGCTGACCGCCAACGTGAACGCCACCCTGCAACAGATCGCCGAGCTGACCGCCTCCGGCTGCCAGATCGTCCGGGTCGCGGTCCCGTCCCAGGACGACGCGGACGCGCTGCCCGCCATCGCGAAGAAGTCGCAGATCCCGGTCATCGCCGACATCCACTTCCAGCCGAAGTACGTGTTCGCGGCGATCGACGCCGGGTGCGCGGCGGTCCGGGTGAACCCGGGCAACATCAAGCAGTTCGACGACAAGGTGGCCGAGATCGCCCGCGCCGCCAGCGAGACCAGGACGCCGATCAGGATCGGCGTCAACGCGGGCTCGCTGGACAAGCGGCTGCTGGCCAAGTACGGCAAGGCGACCCCGGAGGCGCTGGTCGAGTCGGCGCTGTGGGAGTGCTCGCTGTTCGAGGAGCACGGGTTCCGCGACATCAAGATCTCGGTGAAGCACCACGACCCGGTGGTGATGATCAACGCCTACCGGCAGCTCGCCAGGCAGTGCGACTACCCGCTGCACCTAGGCGTGACCGAGGCTGGGCCGACGTTCCAGGGCACGGTGAAGTCTGCGGTCGCGTTCGGCGCCCTGCTGGCCGAGGGCATCGGCGACACGATCCGGGTCTCCCTGTCCGCGCCGCCGGTGGAAGAGGTCAAGGTCGGCATCTCGATCCTGGAATCGCTCGGCATGCGCCAGCGCCGCCTGGAGATCGTGTCCTGCCCGTCCTGCGGCCGGGCTCAGGTCGACGTGTACAAGCTGGCCGAAGAGGTGACCGCCGGCCTGGAGGGCATGGAGGTCCCGCTGCGGGTCGCCGTCATGGGCTGCGTGGTCAACGGCCCAGGCGAGGCCCGCGAGGCCGACCTAGGCGTCGCCTCGGGCAACGGCAAGGGCCAGATCTTCGTCCGCGGCAAGGTGATCGCCACGGTGCCCGAGTCCGCGATCGTGGAGACGCTGATCGAGGAGGCCATGCGCCTCGCCGAGCAGATCGCCGACGCCGACGCCGACGGCGGTAAGCCGGTGGTCACCACCTACTGAGACTATGCCGACCCACCGAGACTATGCCGACCGTCGCGTCACCGGCCTGGCCAGCATGCTCTCGGTGTAGATGACCTCGCCGACCTGGTCCGCCACCTGAGCCTGGGCGTCGGCGGGCAGCATGTCGTCGGTAATGAGCACGTCCACCTCGCTCAGCCGGGCGAACGAGCTCAGGCTGACCAGGCCCCACTTGGTGTGGTCGGCCAGCACGACGACGCGGCGCGCGACCCGCATCAGGGTCCGGTTGGTCTCCGCCTCGGCCAGGTTGGGCGTGGTCAGCCCGGCGTCGGCGTCGAAGCCATAGCAGCCAAGGAAGAGCAGGTCGAAGTGGAGCGACCGGATGGTCAGGTCGGCCACCGGGCCGACCAGCGCGTCCGAGGGGGTACGGACGCCGCCGGTCAGCACGACCGAATCGGTCGTGCCGTCTAGGCCGCGCGTCCCGCTGAACAGGGTGGTCACCCGCAGCGAGTTGGTGACGATGGTCAGGCCGGGCACGTCGAGCAGGCACTGGGCCAGCGCGAACGTGGTCGTCCCGGCGGCCACCGCGATCGCGGTGCCCGGCGTGACCAGGCCCGCGGCGGCGCGGGCGATAGCGGTCTTCTCCGGCCGCTCGAGCACCAGCTTGGTTTCGAACCCTGGCTCGTGACTGGCGGGCGTCCCGGGCAGCACCGCGCCGCCGTGGACCTTCTCGATCAGGCCGTCCCTCGCGAGCACCTCGAGGTCCCGGCGGATGGTCATGTCCGAAACGCCGAGCCGCTGGGTGAGATCGCTGACTCGGGCGCTGCCATCGCTCCTGACGGCCTGCAGGATGAGCGACTGGCGGTGTCTGGCAAGCATTCCTGCTTCAACTCCTTGTCACTGGATGGCGCCGGAGACGGGCGGTCGGCTCCGGGTTGCGTCATCCGTCTTCAGTGAGACGCTTGCGAAGCGTGTTCGGTTCCGGTCGCGGATGTCGGAACAACTGTGATTATTGGCAGCTTCTGTGATCACGCTCTTCCCCCCGCCCGATGCCCGCCCGATGCCCGCCCGATGCCCGCCCGATGCCCGCCCGACCTACCGCACGCCCCGCAAGCCCGACCTACCGCGCCCCGCAAGCAGGGAGCGTGTCGAGGGTGTTTCGCGTTCGTTGCCGAATAGTGACTTGTTAGCGTTAACATCGTCGCACGTGTTCTTGTCCGTGATGAATTGGCTACTACGGTACGGGTGAGGCTGTGGTTGCGTGGAGCTATCGGTGAGGCGTGAGCTGGCGCGGCCATGGAAATGACCCGGACCGGTCTATCCGGCGGCGTGAGGGGGGATGCGGCAAACCGAGGCTCACGCCCGCGATTGCCGGTTTTGCTGAGCGGGCGTGTATGCGCCCGTGCTGAGGCTGATATCGAAATGGGCTCGTTCGATTATCAAGGCTGCGTGGTGCCTTGACAGCTGATCATGAGCGGACTTAGCGTCAGCGGCGGCTCGTCAGGTCGCGCTGAATACCGGGTCGCATTATGACCACAATACGGTCACGCTGGGCGATCTGCCGGAGCGGAGATCTGAATAAGAGTGTCCTTCGCGTTAATCTCTCTCGCGACGAAGTCGACGGGACTCGCCGCGCACGCTGCGGGATTGGCTCGGGAGAGTATCCCGTCCCAGGGAAAATTCCATGGAGGTCCTTAGATGAAGAAGAAAATCGACCCGGTAGTCGACGAAGCGATTGAGACCCTGAACATGAAGGACGGGCCCTCGCGTCGGCGGCTGATCGAGGGGGCCGGGCTGTTCAGCGCCACGGCGGCCGCCTCGGCGCTTCTCGCGGCGTGCACCTCGTCCAGCTCAAGCAGCGCCGCCCCGACGGCGGCGGCGTCGTCGGCGGCCGCCGTGGCAGGCAACTTCCCGAAGACCCCGGCGTGGCAGTTCTGGTTCGTCAACCACGTCTACACCAATACGTTCTTCGTCCCGACCCAGTACGGCTTCGCGGACGCCGCGGCGCTGCTCGACATACCGACGCCCAAGTGGGGCGGCTCCGCGTCGACCTCGAGCGTCTCGCAGATGGTGAGCTTCCTGCAGACCGCGATCTCGGCGAAGGCGAACGGCATCGCGACCACGGTCATCAACGCCACCGGCTTCACCACCCCGGTCATGGACGCCATGAACGCCGGCATCCCGGTCATCACCTACAACGCCGATGGCGTCTATACCCCCAGCGGCGCGCCGAACATCGGCACCAACCGGCTCTGCTACGTCGGCCAGGCGCTCTACCTGTCCGGCCAGCAACTCGGCGAGCGCATCAAGTCCCTGGTCACCACCCCGGGCGAAATCGTCATCTTCATCGCGACGCCCGGCACAGGGAACATCCAGCCGCGCTACGATGGCGCCGCGTCGGTGCTGAAGGCGGCCGGGTACACGGTAAGCGAGATCGCCACCGGGGCCTCGACATCGGTGGAGCTCGCGGCCGAGAAGGCCTATCTGCTCGGGCACAAGGGCGTCAAGGGCGTATTCGCCGTCGACGCAGGATCTACCTCGTTCATTCCCCAGGCGGTGGCCGGCGCCGGTCTCAGCTCGTCGATCCCGACGGGCGGATTCGACCTCACGCCGGTGACGCTCAACGCGATCAAGGCCGGAACGCTCGACTTCACCATCAACCAGAACCCCTACCTGCAGGGCTTCCTGCCGACGCTGTACCTCTACCTGTACAACCTGTCCGGCGGCCTGGTGCCCCCGCCGGACACCGACACCGGCCTGACCTTCGTCACCAAGAGCACCGTCAATCCGTACCTGGCCTCGACCAGCAGGTTCGAGGGCTCGACCACGGCGCAGAAGATCATCCCGCTGCCGTCTGGGCCGATCCAGAACCCGATCGCCACCACCAGCACCTGACCCGGTTACCTGGCGTCCCGCCGTCTGCCTGCGCCGCAGGCAGACGGCGGGACAGCTCAGATCTTGTCCCCCGGTTCAGCTCGTGACAACGTATGAGCAAGACTGAAGGTGCGTGTTTGAAGGCACGCGTTCAGACCGCGAACGCGTGAAGCCAGGACGCATAGAACGGAAGAACGACGTGAGTGATACCGCTGAGCGCGCGGCGGGCGTTACCGGTCCTCCGCCGGAAAGCAAGGGCGCAGGCAACGGCATCTGGGCCGCGCTCAGACATGGCGGCGGCGCCTTCCTGCGGCAACGGGAGGCCACCGTCCTGGTCGTCGTCGTCGCCTTGTTCCTCTACTTCACGATCGACTCATCGAACTTCCTGACGCACGCCAACATGGCCAACCTCCTGTCCGGCATCGCGGCGCCGTACATCATCCTCGCGATCGGTGAGGTGCTGCTGCTGATCTGCGGCGAGATCGACCTGTCGGTGGGCTTCGTGGTCACCCTGTCGCCCTTCATCATGTACTTCCTCATCGCCTACTACAGCGTGCCGGTGATCCTGGCCATCATCATCTCGCTGATCTTCGGCGTGGTCGTGGGCTCGATCAACGGGTTCCTCACCGTGACGCTCGGGCTGCCCTCGTTCATCGCCACGCTGGGCACGTCCTTCGTCCTCTACGGCCTCGTGCTCACCACCTCGCACGCTGAGCCGGCCACCATCCCGCCGTCCGCGGAGAGCATCGGGAAATTCTTCGGCAACGAGAGCACCAGCGCCTGGGGGTGGTCCGCGTTCATCTGGGCGGTCGTGCTCACCGCGATCTTCCAAGTCGTGCTCACCCGGACCCGCTGGGGGCTGCACACGGTCGCGGCGGGTGGCAACATGCTCGGCGCGAAGGAAGCCGGCATCAGCGTGGCCCGGGTCAAGTACGGGAACTTCATGATCACCGGCGCGCTCGGCGCGCTGGTCGGCATCCAGATAGCCTTCTACGACAACACGATCGACCCGAGCGCCGGCGGGTATAACTACATGTTCTACGCGGTGGCCGCCGCGGTGCTCGGCGGAACGGCGATGCTGGGCGGCGCGGGCACGATCATCGGCGCCTTCCTCGGCGCGCTCCTGCTGGCCATCTTCACCGACGGGTTCGCGATCATCGGGGTCAACGCCAACTCGCTGTTCATCGTCTTCGGGGCCGGCGTCTTGGTGGCCATGATCGCGAACGTGCAACTCGGGCGACTGCGTGAGGCGGGCAGAGGCTGATGACCACCACGACACCGGAAGGCCAGGCCGCGCCCGCGAGCGCGGACGGCGACGCCCTGCGGGTGGAGCACATATCGAAGCGGTACGGGGCCGTGACGGCCCTGATCGACGTGAGCATGCACCTGCGGCACGGCGAGGTGCTCGGCCTGATCGGGGACAACGGCGCGGGCAAATCCACCCTGCTCAAGATCCTGTGCGGCTTCCAGCCGCCCACCAGCGGGCGGATCTTCCTGGAGGGCCAGGAGATCACGCTCAAGTCCGTGGATCAGGCGCGCTCGCTCGGCATCAACGCGGTCTACCAGGACCTCGCGCTAGTCAACCAGCTGAGCGTGTACCACAACATGTTCCTCAACCGGGAACGGGTCCGCTGGCCGCTGCTGAACAACCGGTCCATGCGCGCCGAGGCCAGGAAACGCCTCGATGCCATGGGTCTGAAGATCCCGAACGTCAACGCGGAGGTGGCCAAGCTCTCCGGCGGGCAGCGGCAGGCGATCGCCGTGGCCCGTTCGGTCTACTCGAACCCGAAGATCTTGCTGCTCGACGAGCCGCTGGCCGCGATGGGCGTCAAGGAGGGCGCCATCATCCTGGACCTGGTGCGGCAACTGAAGGAGGACGGCAAGGTCTCGATCATCATCATCGCGCACAACTACGGTCAGGTGCTCGAGGTGTGCGACCGGGTCAACCTGATCCAGGGCGGCCAGATCACCCTGGACAAGTACAGCTCGGAGACGTCGGCTCAGGAGCTGACCGACCTGGTGGTCGCCGAGTACCGCAAAGCGCTCGAGGAACGCCAGCGCGCCGCCTCCGCCTGAGGCGAGGACGCGGGTCATGACATCCTCTGGACCGTTGCGATGCCATTGACACCTCGCAGTACTAGGCATAGTTTTTCTTAGTATGGATCGTGAACGGCTCAAGGGAAACCTGGACCTGCTGCTGCTGTCGGTGCTCTCGTCCGGTCCCGCGCACGGGTACGCGATCATCTCGGCGCTGCGCGACCGGAGCGGGGGCACGTTCGACCTGCCCGAGGGGACCATCTACCCCGCCCTGCACCGGCTGGAGGACGCCGGCCTGCTGGCCAGCACCTGGGCCCGGGCGGAGGGGCGCCGGCGCCGCGTCTACGGGCTGACCGACCAGGGGGCCGCCGCGCTGGCCGCCCAGCAGACCGAGTGGCGTAAGTTCGCCGGCGGGATACACGCGGTGCTCGGCTGGGCGGCCCAGGGCGTATGGCCGCCGGCCGCCGGCCCGGCTCAGGCCGAGCCGGGGTGGTCGGCATGAGCGGGGCGGGCACCGACCTGATCGCCGGGTACCTGGCGGAACTGCGCGCCGGGCTGTGGGTCCCGGTGGCCGAGGCGGAGCTGATCGTGGCCGAGGCCGAGGACCATCTGTGCGAGACCGCCGCGGCGGGGCTGGCGGTCGGGATGACCGAGCTGGAGGCCCAGCAGGCCGCGATCTCCAGCTTCGGGCCGGTCCGGGCCGTGGTCCGGGCGCACCGCCGGCGGACCGTCACGGCCGGCGACGCGGTTATGGCCGCATGGAGGCTCACCGGGCTGCTGGCGACGATCGTCGGTGCCGGCGGCCTAGCCGCGATCTTCTTGCTGCACTCCCCCACGGTCTGGGCGACGGGCGTCCGAGCGGTCCAGGACGGCCCGGGGGTCTGCCAGTGCTCGATCCATATGGTGCCGATCACCAGCCCGGCTGTGATGGCGCTGCCCTTCGTGGTCATGGCGGCGGGCGGCCTGGCGCTGCTGGCCACTCGCCAGCTGGCCACTCGCCAGCTGGCCTGGCGCGCCACCTCGGGCCGGGATCCGATGTCTCCGGTGGTCACGGCGAGCTTCTTCCTGCTGGTAACGGCGCTGATGTTCGCGCTCAACGTGAGCGGCGTGGGGGCGTTCACCAATCAGTCGAGCTGGCTCACCCCGGTCTCACAGGGCTCCAGCACCACGACCGTTCCCCTCGTACCGGGTGCCATCGTCGCCGGGTGCCTGGCGCTGGCCGTCGGCTACGGTCTCCAGGCGGCGCGCAGGCTAGCCCGGCGCGGGCCCGGATCAGCTGCGCCCGCTCTGCCGGGCCGGGATCCGCTGTCCCCGGCGGTTACGGCGAGCTTCTTCCTGCTGGCATCGGCGCTGCTGTTCGCGCTCAACGTGAGCGGCGTGGGAGGGGTCACCCATCAGGCCTGGCTCAACATCCCGCTCTCGTCGGGCTCCACCACCACGACCGTTCCCCTGGTACCGGGTGCCATCGTCGCCGGGTGCCTGGCGCTGGCCGTCGGCTTCGGTCTCCAGGCGGCGCTCAGGCTAGCCCGGCGCGGGCCCGGATCAGCTGCGCCCGCTCTGCCGCGTTCCGGGTCAGGCTGATCGCGGCGGTGTAGGCCGTGCATCCGTGTGAGTCCCGGCTGGACTGCGGACGCTGGGCACTCACACAGAACTCGCATGCAGATGAGCCCGGACACTGCGGACCGGGGCGTTCGCCGGTGCCGCTGCGTCCTTCCAGGAGGCTCCTGGCCCGTCGCGTTCGTGCTCGCGCTGATCCTGCCGGAACCCGGCGGACAACTGAAGGAGACCAGATGCGCGATAGCATCCAGCCGGCGCGGCTGGCCCGCTCACGGCGAGCGCACCTGCTCGCCGTCGTACTGCTCCTGGGTGTGGTCTTGGTGGCAGGATGCACGGGAAGCTCAGGCAGCCCGGCCGCGGCAAAGGCGCACGCCTCGGCTACCCCGGCGTTGAATGCGGTTTCCGACTGCCTGCTCCCCCCGGGGGCCTGCTATACCCCGGACCTGTTCCGGGTCGCGTATGGCATCCAGCCCTTGCTGAACAGCGGGATCGACGGCCGGGGCGAAACGGTGACGGACCTTGAAACTGCTGCATCCATCATCCCGGCAGGCCCGCCCCCATCCTCCAACGCGCAGGCGAGCCCGCCCCCTGGTGGGGGTCCGCCCCAGCCCCCGGGTGTCACCGATATCCGTCAGGATCTGGCCAGATTCGACAGCCTGTTCCGGCTGCCCGCCGCGCGGATCCAGGTCGTGAACAGCCTCGCCCACTCAACCTCGCCCTGGCTGGCGGGGAGTGGCGGGCAGGTAGGCGGCGGGGAGATCGGGGACCTTGAGGAACTGCACATGGTCGCCCCCGGCGCCACCCTCCGGGTGGTCTTGATACCTCCCAGCGTCCAGAACAGCGCCAAGGACGCGGCGGCGGGCACGCTCGCCGGGTTGCGCCTCGCTGTCTCCGACACCAACGTGGTTTCGATCAGCTGGGATGTGGGGGAACACTTCTTCACCAAGGCCCAGGCGGCCGAGCTGAATTCCATCCTGCAGGGAGCAGCCGCTCACCACGTCACGGTGATCGCAAGCTCCGGCGACACCGGCCCGTTCAGCGACATCCAGCCGTTTGGGCAAACGCCGGTCACGGAGGTCAGCCTTCCGGCCTCCGACCCGTTCGTGCTGGCCGTTGGCGGCACCACGCTCACCGTAAATCCCGCGAGCGGCGCCTACATCGGCGAGACCGCCTGGAACACCTCGTCCGACTTCACTCAGCCCGGCTCAGCATCGGGGGGCGGCTTCAGCCACCTGTACGCCCGTCCCGCCTATCAGGATGGCGTCCCCGGGATCGGGGCGATGAGGGGCGTGCCCGACGTGGCCGGTGACGCCGATGCGGCGGACGGCGCCCCGATCGTCATTGCCGACGGTAATACGCCGTGGATCATCCCGGCCTCCGGCACCGAGGCCGCCGCGCCGCTGTGGGGGGGACTCATGGCGCTGGCGGACCAGTACGCCCATCATGACCTTGGCTTCGTCAACCCCGCCATCTACCGCATCGCCCGCAGCTCCAGCTACCACAAGGCGTTCCACGACATTACTACCGGTAACAACATCATGACCATGCCGTATCCGGTCGGCACGGTCGGTTACCAGACCGCTCCCGGATGGGACCCGGCGACGGGCTGGGGAACCCCCAACGCGCAGGTACTCGTTCCCCTGCTGGCCGCTTAACCAGCCGCGGCAACGCGGGTCACAGCGGGATCAACCTGCCCTAGACCACAAACCCGGACTGCAGTACCGGGCGAGTAGCCACCACCTCTGCAAAGGATGGGAATGAGCTCCGGCCAGGCACTCTCAACGCACGGCCCGGATAACGTCGGGCCGCCGCCACAGGTCATGGTGGCGGCGGACGATATCCACCGGACCTTCGGCAGCGGGCATATGGCGGTTCATGCTCTGCGCGGGGTCTCGTTCACGGTAGACCGTGGTCAGCTCGTTGCCCTGCGCGGGCGATCCGGCTCGGGCAAGACCACGCTGCTGAACATCATCGGTGGCCTGGACGACCCGACGACCGGCCGGGTGTGGGTAGACGGCCGCGAGGTGAACCGGATGACCGAACGGCAGCGGCTGACGCTGCGGCGGGATACGGTCGCCTTCATCTTCCAGTCCTTCGGGCTCGTGCCGATGCTGTCCGCGGCGGAGAACGTCGGGATTCCGCTGCGTATCGAGGGCCTGCGGCCCGCCGAGCGCCGGGAGCGGGTCGCGGCCATGCTGGCGCTGACCGGGATGGCCAGCCACGCCGCGCATCGGCCCGGTGAGCTTTCCGGTGGCCAGCAGCAGCGGGTGGCCATCGCCCGCGCGCTGGCTGGTCGGCCGGGCCTGCTGATCGCGGACGAGCCAACCAGCCAGCTCGACCTGGAGACCGGCCGGCAGATCATGGAGCTGCTGCTCAGCCTGGTGCGTTCGGAGGGGATCACCGCCCTGGTCGCCACCCACGACGAGGCGCTGATCGACCTGGCCAACAAGGTCATCGTGCTGGAGGATGGGTCCGTCACCAGCACCACCTCGGGCAGATAGGGGGATGCCTGTGCGTGGGCTGGGGGTGTCCTTCCTCTTCCGCCGGGCCAGGTCCTCGTGGTTGCTGCTGGCCTGCGTCGCGGTCACGGTCCTGCTCACCACCGGGCTCGCGGCCGTGCTCTGGACCTTCGCGGCCGCGGTGGACCCGGCCGGAGCGCTGAACGGCCTGGCGGACCCCCAGGGCCGGGTGATCGGCCTGTCCGGCGTGGTCACCGCCGGCCAGGCCGCCGCCGACTCGCAAGTAATCCGTGCCACGCTGCGCAGGGCTTGGCCGGGGGTCGGTTTCCAGCTGGAAAGCGCGCTGTGGGCGAACCCGATCCAGCTCTCGTCGTCGGTCACAAGCACGGCCAGCACGCAGATCCAGCCCTTCGGGGGCCAGGATACGGCCATCACGCAGATCCAGCCCGCGTCGGTGCAGGGGATCAGCGCCCAGGCGACGCTGACCGCCGGGGAATGGCCAGGTCCGCCGCACCACGGCGGTCCGGTGCCGGTGGCGCTGTCGGACGCCGTGGCCAGCCAGCTGCACCTGAGAGTAGGCTCGGCGCTGAAGGGCACCACTCAGCCCGCCGGGACGCCGACCTCGCTGCAGGTCACCGGCCTGTTCCGGCCCACGAACCCGGCGTCGACGTACTGGGCGCTGGACCTGCTGCCCATCTCAGGGAGCAGCACCCAGGGTTTCGGTAACGGCAACGCAGGGCTTGGCGCCGGCCAGGGCTCCTTCCTCACCTACGGCCCAGCGGTGGTGAACCCGGCTGCGTTCGGCGGGGCGCTCACCGTGACCCAGGGCTCGTGGACGGTGTTGCCGCAGGCGGCGGCGCTGGCCCGAGGGAACCTCGACGCGCTCAACGCGGGCACCAGCGGGGCGGTTTCGCAGCTGGCCGTGCTCCTCCCTGACGGGCTGCAGGTGACCTCGAGCCTGCCGCAGCTCCTGGCCGGCATCGCCAGCACCATCGTGCTGACCCGGTCGCTGTTCACGATCGCCGCGCTGCTGTTGCTGCTGGTGGCCGCGGTGGCACTGGTGCTGGCCGCACGGCTGCTGGCCAGTCTGCGCGAGGAGGAGTCCGCGCTGCTGCGGGCGCGTGGCGCCACCAGGTGGCAGGTGGTGCGGCCCGTGCTGGCCGAGGCGGTAGTGCTCGGCGCCGCGGCCTGCCTAGCGGGCGTGATTGTCGGCACCCGCCTGACCGGCGTGCTGTCCGGCCTGGGCAACCTGCGCCTGGACGGCTATACGGGCCGCGGCATCACCTCGCTGGCCTGGCTGTCGGCCCTCGCCGTGCTGGTGGTGTGCGTCGCGGTGATGGCCTGGCCGGCATTGCACACCCTGACCCCCGACGCGGCCAGGCTCCGCCGGGGCCGGCAGGCCCGGCTCGCGACGATCGCCTGGGCGGGCGGCGATCTGGCCCTGGTGGCGCTCGCCGCGGTCGCGGTATGGGAACTGCGCGGCTATTCGGCAGTCGCGCATCCGGCCGCGGGCTCGCTCGGGATCGATCCCGTGGTCGCCCTCGCCCCCGCACTCGCGCTGGCCGGGGTGGCGCTCATACCGCTCCGCGGGCTGCCGCTGCTGGCCAGGCTGGCCGACAAGGCGACCGACCGCGAACGGCGGCTGGCCACCGCCATGGTGAGCTGGCAGATCGCCAGGCGGCCGATCCGCCAGGCAGGGCCGGCCCTGCTCGTCGTCGTCGCGACGGCGACCACCACGCTGGCGCTGGCTGGGTACGCAAGCTGGCGACAGTCGGCCGCGGACCAGGCCGCCTTCGCGGTTGCCTCGGATGTGCAGGTGGACTCCGCGGGCCCGCTGCCGCTAGGCGCAACCGGGGCGATCACCCGTGCACCGGGTGTCACCGCCGCCACGGAGGCCAGCGTCGCCAACATCGGCAACGGGGGCCAGCTGATCGCGCTGGACCCGAGAACGGCGGATAAGGCCATCCTGATCCGCCCCGACCTGTCGTCGCTTCCGCTGAGCGCGCTGTGGCAGCGCATCGCCCCGCAGCTGTACGGGCTGGCGCTGCCCGGCCAGCCGGACCGGCTGGAGGTCCTCGCGACCCTCGGGGCGGGCCCGCACACCAGCCCAGCCGAGGTGCGGAACGCTCTTGGCTCGGTCTTCGTCACGGCCTCGATCCAGGATGCCGACGGCGCCACCTACCAGATACCCGCGAACGGGAGCCTGCCCGCCGACGGCCAGCCGCACTCCATGGTCTTCACGCTGTCAGGTCCGCAGCAGGCCAACTACCCGCTGCGGCTGCTCGGGCTCACGCTGGGACCCTATACCCTGCCGCCCTACGACCCGGCGAACCCAACGTCGGCCCCAACCGCCAGCCTCCGCATCGAGTCCCTCGCGGTGGCCGCCACAGCCAGCGGCCCGTTCGGCAGGCCCTTCGCCCACGGTGCCGCCCTGAAGGCGTGGCAGCGCACGGGATCGTCCCTGCGCGTGCCGACAGGGCAACCGAACCCGTACGGGACGTTTGCGCCATCGGCCGGGGTAGCGCCATCGATCCTGGGCTGGCATAGCGCCGCCGGGGGCGCCCGGCAGCTCACGTTCAATACCGGACACGCTCCGTCGGTGCCGGTCGAGCTCAGCGTCAGCCTCGCGCCCGGTGCCGCCACCGGGCAGGTCGCGATCATGGCGCAGTCGCCCCAGGTCATCCCCGCCATCGCCACCAGCGGTTACCTGGCGGCCAACCGGCTCGGCATCGGATCGACCATCTCGGTGCCGCTCAGCATTGGGTTCTCGGCCACGGTCCGGATCGTGGCGTCGGTGGCCAACTTCCCGACCGTCTTCGGGCCGAACCGGGCGCTGATCGCCGACCTCGCGGGGATCAACGACCTGCTCGTCGCCAACCAGGAGATGCCCTTGCCGGTGACCCGCTGGTGGCTGCGCACCGCTGACGGCCGGGTACCGCCCCTGCCGGCCGGCCTCGGCCTGTCCGTCACCAGCCGCGCCAGCCAGCAGGCGGCCCTGCTCGACAACGCGCTGCTGACGGCCCCCCGGCAGGGCCTGCTGGCCGTCGGGGTGGCGGCGGTGCTGCTCGGCGTGCTCGGCTTCTCGATCAGCGTCGCGGCCAGCCTCCGCTCGCGGCGGACGCAGAGCGCGGTGTTCGCCGCGCTGGGGGTGGGGAAAAACGCCCAGGCCCGTCAGCTGTGCCTGGAGCAGTGCGCGCTCAGCCTCCCGGCCGCGGCCGCGGGCCTGCTGGCCGGGATCGGCCTGGCCCAGCTGATGGTGCCCGCGATCACCCTGACCGCGGATGCGACGACGCCGTTTCCGTCGGCCGTGGTGATAGTGCCACTCGGCGCGGCCGTTGCCCTGGCCCTCGTCACCGCGGCCGTGCCGGTCGCCGCCGCTGCCCTGTCGGTCCTGCGCAGACCCGATCCAGCGGCGCAGTTGCGGGCGGAGGGCGGATGAGAACCCGGATGAGAACGCTGTGGCTGCGGCTGCGCGCCGCCTGGGTGACGCTGACCGGTACCGGGGCCGCCGCCAGTGTCGCCTTCGGCTTGCTCGTGTTCGCCTCCGTACTGGCCAGCCTGGCGATCCCGCGGGAGAGCGTCGGGTTGAGCAACCGGGCGCTGCACCGCGTGATCGCGGCTTCGCAGCCCGCCGACCGGACCGTCATCGGGACGGTGCCTGAGACGTCCATGACGGACGAAATCGGCGAGGTTCAGGCCACCGACATCGCGGCGGTCGGCGCCTCCTTGCGGGCGCGGCTGGCTGCTGGCGGGATGCTGGTGGCCAGCGACCCGCCCGCCTGGGCGAGCCTGACCACAGAATACGTGCCGGTTAGCGGGGCGGCCCGGACCGCCGGGGACGGGCAGCCGCAGTTCGAGATGACCTACCGCACGGAGCTGGCCCGCTACGGCCAGATCGTGGCCGGGCGGCTCCCGGTCGGCGCCTCGGTGCCCGGGAACCAGACCCAAGTGCAGGCGGCGGTGACCACCGCCACTGCGGCCAGGTTCGGGCTGAAGGTCGGCGCCCGGCTGACCGCGGGGTCGATACAGCTGGTGGTCACGGGGATCATCCGGCCGACGAACCCGGCTTCCACCTTCTGGAGCCAGGACCCCGTGGCGGTCAGGCCCGCGCTGACCCAAGCCGCGGCGCCTCAGCTGCCGTACTGGATCGGAGCGATCTTCATCGGCCCCGGTGCACTGCCGCTGATCGAAGCCGACATTGGCCCTGTTGAAATGCAGGTGACCTGGGTGTACACGGCCGCGCTCGGCGGGCTCACCGCGGGCCAGGCAGACGGATTGGAGGCGAGCGTCAGCAGCCTGGTCTCCTCCGGGGCAACGGTGATTTCCCCCGCCGGGAACCCGGTCACGGTGACGATTTCCTCCCAGATTCCCGCGATCCTGTCGCCGTTCGTCTCCGGGGAAAGCGCCGTCGCCCCCGCGCTCGAGCTGCTGTACGTCAGCCTGGCCATCATCGGGGCGTTGGTGGTGCTGCTCGGCGCCCGGCTGGTGGCGCAGCGCCGCGCCGCGGAGTTCACGCTCATGCGAGCCAGGGGCGCGGCGCTGTATCAGCTCGGCTGGCTGGTGCTACGGGCCAGCGTGGTCATCGCCGCGGCCGCCGGGGCAGTGGCCGCGGTACTCGCCATCGGCCTGACCTCCGGCGACGGCGACGCGGTGGGCTGGTGGCTGGCTGGCCTCACGATTGCCGTGACGCTGGCCGGCCCGGTGCTGATCAGCGTGGTCCCGCAGCGCGTAGCGGCGCCTGCCACCGGCAGGACAGAGCGCCGGGCAGGCGGCCGCGGGCCCGCGGCCCGGCGGATCATCGTCGAGATCGCGCTGGTCGCCCTGGCCATCGGCGGGCTTGTCGTGCTCAGGAACGAAGGCCTGAGCTCGGGGAACAGCGGCCTGTACACGAGCACGGCGCCAGTGCTCGTGGCGATCCCCGTAGCCGTCGTCCTGCTCCGCTGCTACCCTCTCCTGGCCCGCGAGCTGGCTCGGATCGCGGGCTACTCCCGCGGGGTGGTCGCGTTCGTTGGCCTGACCCGGGCCACCCGTACCCCGCCCGGCACCGTCTTGCCGGCGTTCGCCCTGGTGCTGGTGCTGGCCATGGTGGCGTTCCCGGACATGGTCAGCACCTCGGTCACCCGCAGCCAGGTGGCCGAATCCTGGCAGCAGGTGGGCGCCGACGCGATCATCCAGGCCCCGCCCGGCGGGGCGATCCCCGCGGCACTGCAGAGCCAGATCTCTTCGGTGCCCGGGGTCGTCTCCACCGTTGCCGCGGAGGTCGACGCCGCGGCGCTTTCCGCCGGGACCGAGCTGTCCGTGATGTTCGTCGACCCGGCCCCGTATGCGGCCGTGGTCGCCGGGGCACCCGGCCCGCGGTTCCCGCTGGCCGCGCTGTCGGGGTACAGCAGCCAGTCGGGGGCGCTCATCCCCGCGGTCGCCACCAGCTCCGCCGCCCAGCTTGTCGGCACGGCGCCGACCAGCGTCACCGTCGGGAGCAGCACGATCACGATCCGGCTGGCCGGGCAGACCGGCCTCCCCGGCGTCCCCACCGCCCCCGGCATGGCCGCGGGCACCACCGTGATCGTGCCAGCGCAGGCATCCGGCACGCTCGTGCCGAACGTCTTGCTGGTCGCCGGCCCTGGGCTGGATGCGGCGCGGCTGAGCGCAGACGTCAGCGGCGCGCTGCCTGGCGCGTCGGTAACGTTCCGCGCCACGGCCCTCGCCGCGCTCACCACGTCGCCGGCACCGCAGGCGGCGCAGACGGCCCTCACGCTGGGAATGGCCACCGCGGCCGGCTTCGGCGCGTTGGTCCTGCTGCTGTCGCTGCTGCTCACCGCCTGGACCCGCGACATGACGCTGGCGCGCCTGGCGACGATGGGGCTGCGGCGCTGGCAGGCCCAGTTGCTGCAGGCGACCGAGACGCTTCCCCCGGTCGTGGCCGCCGCCATCGGTGGCGTCGCGTGTGCCTGGCTGCTTGTGCCGCTGGTCGGGTCATCGCTGAACCTGGCGGCGTTCGCCGGGACCGGGTCAGCCGCCGCGGTGACTGTCGCCGTATTCCCGCTGGTCGGTTCCGCGGCCGGGCTGGTGCTGGCCGCGCTGCTCGTGCTGGCCGTTCAGGCCGTAATCACCTACCATCGCGGCAGCACCAGGGCGCTGCGCATCAGTGACGAAGGAGGCCCAGGCACATGACCCAACCTGCCGCGCATATGTCACAGGACCAGGCCCCCACCAGCGCGGACGGGATGATCGTCTGTGACCGGCTGGTCCGGATCTACTCCGGCAAGGGCATCGAAGTACAGGCCCTGCAGGGGCTGGATCTGCTGATCGCCGAGGGGGAGCTGACCGCGCTGATCGGCGCGGCGGGCAGCGGCAAATCCACGCTTATGAACATCCTCGCCGGGCTGGACACGCCGACGGCGGGATCGGTGTGGGTGGCTGGCCGCAACCTAGGCGTGATGACGGCCAAAGAGCGGCTGTCCTACCGGCGGAAAGTCGCCGGCTTCATCTGGCAGCAGACGTCGCGGAACCTGCTGCCCTACATGACCGCCCGGCAGAACGTGCTACTGCCGATGCGGCTGAGCTCGCTCAGCCGCCGCGAGCAGCGGCGGCGCGCCGGTCTCCTGCTCGACACCCTCGGCATCGCGCACTGCGCCGACCGGACCCCGGACCGCATGTCCGGCGGTGAGCAGCAGCGCGCCGCCATCGCCACGGCGCTCGCGAACCAGCCGGAGGTACTGCTGGCCGACGAGCCCACCGGTGAGCTGGACTCCTCGACCGCCCGGGACGTGTTCGCCGCCCTGCAGACCGCCAACACCGAGCTCGGCGCCACGGTGCTGGTGGTCACCCACGATTCGGCCGTATCGTCGCAGGTCCGCCGGACGATCGCGATGAGGGACGGTAAGACGAGCAGCGAGACGATACGGCACGTGGCCACCGACGAACGGGGCGAGACCACATTGCACGCACGCGAGTACGCGACGCTGGACCGTGCGGGCCGGGTTCAGCTCCCGCGCGAGATGACCAGGCGCCTCGGCATCCGGAAGCGGGTCGAATTGCAGGAGGAGCCCGACCACATCGGCGTCTGGCCGGACCAGGCCGCCGATCAGGAACGCGAGTAGCGGCCGCCTGCTACGCCGACCTGGGGCCGCAGCCGGGGACCTGGCCTGGCCGGGGTGGTCCTTGGGGCATTATGGGTGCCATGTCGATGTCTCGTCCGGCCCGGCCCGCGGCGCGGCGCGGTCGAAGGGTCCCGACGGCGCTGGCAGTCGGCGCGGTCGCGCTGCTCGCCGTCACCGCCTGTTCCACGGCCGCCACGTCCTCCGCCCCGGCGGCCGGGACCTCGCAGACCGGCAGCACGCCGCAGACCGGGGACACGCCGCAGGCGGCCGGGCCGATCGTCCCGGCGCACAGCACGCTGCACTGGCATGCCTGCTCCGGGCAGCTAGCCCAGCAGGGCGTGCCGGACTGCACCACGCTGAGCGTCCCTGTCAACTACGCCGATCCCGGCGGCAGGCATATCAGCCTGGCCCTCGACATGATCCCGGCCACCGGGCCTGCGAGCCAGCAGCAGGGGATCATGCTGGTCAACCCGGGCGGCCCCGGTGGTGACGGGCTGCCGCTCGCGGCCGAGGTGGCGCAGGGCCTGCGCCGGGACGTGGCCGCCGACTACGACATCGTGGGCTTCGACCCGCGCGGCGTCGGGTCCTCGGTGCCCGCGCTCAGCTGTGACCCCGGCTTCTTCTCCGGCGTCCGGCCGAACTATATCCCGGCCAATGCCGCCGCCGAGCAGGTGCTCATCAACAGGGCGAAAATGTACGCCACCGACTGCGAGCAACGGTTCGGCTGGCTGCTGCCCTATATGACCACCCAGGACGTGGCCCGGGACATGGATTCCATCCGCGCGGCGTTCGGCGTGTCGAAAATAAACTATTACGCGTTCTCTTACGGCACCTATATCGGCCAGGTTTACGCCACTCTTTTCCCGCAGCGAGTCCGCCGGATGGTCCTGGACAGCACCGTTGATCCCACCGGGGTCTGGTACGCCGACAATGTTGAGCAGGATTACGCGTTCCAGGGACGTATGGAGGCATTCTTCGCCTGGGTGGCTCAATATGACGGCGGCTACCACCTCGGCGGCACCGCGGCGCAGGTGCAGGCCGCCTGGTACAAGGCCCGCGACCAACTGCTCGCGCACCCGATCGACGGGGTGATCGGGGCCGACGAGTTCGACGACACCTTCTTGCTCGGCGGCTACCAAGACCAGCTGTGGCCGGGCCTGGCGCAAGCGCTGTCGTCCTACCTGAACACCGGCCAGACCGCCGACCTGATCACCCAGTACCAGGAAAACGGCACGCAGAACGAGAACGAGTTCGCCGTCTACAACGCGGTGCAGTGCTCGGACGTCAACTGGCCGCGCAGCTTCGCCTACTGGACGTCGGACACCAAGATGATCTATAAAACGGCCCCGTTCCAGGCTTGGGACAACGCCTGGTTCAACGCGGCCTGCGCGTTCTGGCCGGTGCAGGGGCCGGCCAAGCCGCTGCAGATCAAGGGGCCGGCCTGCCGGGCATCTTGATGCTGCAGGGAACGCTGGACCCGGCTACCCCGTACGCGGGCGCGCAGGACGCGCACAAGCTGCTGCCGTCCGCGCGGATGGTCGTGGTCGAGGGCGGCGGCAACCACGGGCAGTCCCTGGAGCAGCCGTCGGACGCCTGCGTGCAGGGCTACCTGAACGCTTACCTCGGCACCGGGGCGCTGCCGGCGGCGCCGGGGCTGGTCAATGCCACCTGCCCGGCCGTGGCCGCCCCGACGTCGGGTACCTGATGAGAATTAACTGTGGTAATGCCCCCGTGTAGGCTGAGGCCATGTTGCGGGTAAAGCCGCCGTGGTCCGCCTCGGTGCGGCTGCTCGACGAGCGGGATCGCGACGCGGTGCTCGCCATCTGTGACCGCGATCCGGTGACAAACGTCTTCGTCAGTTCCCGCGTCCGCGCGCTCGGCCTCGAGCCTGGCAGGCTCGGGGCGCAGATGTGGGGGCACGCCCCCGGCGGGCGGCTGGAGTCGCTCTGTTACTCCGGCGCGAACCTGGTCCCCGTGGCCGCCACCGCGGACGCCGTGGTGGCGTTCGCGGACCGGGCGCTGCGGCAGGGGCGGCGGTGCTCGTCCGTGGTCGGATCGGCCACCGTGGTCCAGGCCCTGTGGGGCCTGCTGCGACCGCACTGGGGGCCGGCCAGGGAGGTCCGTCCGGTGCAGCCGGTCATGGTTACGCCGGGGCCGCCGCTGGTGCCGCCCGATCCGCGGGTCCGGCGGGTCCGGCCCGACGAGATCGACACCCTGTGGCCGGCCTGCGTGGCCATGTTCACCGAGGAGGTCGGCGTCTCACCGGTCAGCGGCGACGGCGGCGCCTCCTACCGGGCCCGGCTCGAGCAGCTCATCCGCGGCGGCCGGGCGTTCGCCAGGATCGAGGACGGCCAGGTGATCTTCAAAGCGGAGATCGGCGCGGTCACGCCGCAGGTGTGTCAGGTGCAAGGGGTGTGGGTCCGGCCGCAGTCCCGCGGCCAGGGCCTAGCCGCGCCCGGCATGGCCGCGGTCGTGGTTGAGGCGGCCGGTTCGATCGCGCCGCTGGTGACCCTGTACGTCAACGACTTCAACGCCCCCGCCCGCGCGGCCTACCGGCGGGTCGGGTTCACCGAGACCGGCCGCCTCATGTCGGTTTTGTTCTAAGAGTGCGACCCACGCTCCGTCATTACCGTCCCGCTCCCGCTCCCTCCCCCCGCCCCGCCCCGCCCCTCCCCCTCCCCCTCCCCGCCTGTCCCGAAGCAGGACATTCCGCCCATACCGGGTGGCGTGGAAGGGCGCCAGAATCAATGAGTGTGGCGCTCTACCCGATCTATGAGGTAGAGCGTCACTCTCATTGACTTGCGGGGACCGGGGGACGGTGCGGATGGGGAGAGGGGGTCGGGTGGGGCCGCTTCTCGGGCTGCCTGCTGCTTGGGTATGGTGACGGAGGGCATGCCCGTACCGTGGGGCGGGGGATTCAGGGTGTGCGGGGCTGGCGCGGGGCCCCTGGAGCATGCGGGATTGCAGTGGCGGGTGCAGGCTGGCGGCGCAGCCGCGGTTCGGGTGCAGGCCCGGACTGGCCTGGGCCGGTTGTGCGACAGCCTCCCCAGTACCCCAAATCCTCCCGGGAGCCCTAGTCGCGGTCGCGGATCTTGCGCAGGTACTCGACGATCGGACCGAACGCGTCCCTGATCTCCTCGAGCTGGCGCGGTGACAGCCGGTCGATGAAATGCCGCCGTACGTTCTCCACGTGGTGTGGTGCGACCCGCTCGATGGCGGCTATGCCGCCGGCGGTCAGCACGGCGAACGTGCCCCGCTTGTCGCCTTCGCAGTCGTCGCGCCGGACCAGGCCGCGGTTCTCCATCCGCGAGATCTGGTGGGACAGCCGGCTCCGTGACTGGCTGGTGGCGTCGGCGAGCTCAGTCATCCGGAGTCGCTGGTCCGGAGCCTCGGACAGCTCGACCAGGATCTCGTAATCGTGCCCGTTCAGCCCGTGCGCGTTCAGTTCGCGGTCGAGCTGGCGCAATAGCAACTGGGACAGGTGGACCGTGGCGCGCCAGGTCTGCTGCTCTTCAGGGTTCAGCCAGCGCGGCTGACCGTCGGTCCCGGGCATAACACGAATCTACCCTTGCCGCGCGAATAGGGCGACATCGTTTCAGCTGGCCAGGTCTATGGGGCGGGACGGCCGTGTTCCGCTAAGGGCCGCTGGCCGACCCGCCCCTCCCCAAGTAAACGGGCTCCGGCCAGCTCGGCCTGGCACGCGTCCAGTTGCTGCCGGGCCAGCCTCTCGTGCCTGGTCAGTCCCAGGTCACGCAGCAATGGCAGGCAGGCCTCCAGGTAGCCGATGGCATGCCAAGGCTCACCCAGGGACAGATGACTGTCCGCGATCTTGAACAGGCACAAGACATAGGAGCACGGCGCTCCCTGCGCCCGGAATCCTTCCGCCGCCTGCTGGTAGGCCTCGATGGCCGCCTCGGGTTGGCCCAGGCCCTGGTGGCTATCGCCGAGCAAGTCCAGGAAGTAGGCCGCCCCATGCGGCTGCCCTCCGGCGGTGGAAGCCGCGGACCCCGGCAAACCTTCCCGCATCGTCATGGCGGCCCTTCTGGCTGGGCGGATGTCCCCTGCATCCGCCCGACTGTTTAATTAATTTGCCCACCATGCTGTTCTCGCCCCCTCCGCGAGAACAGGCATACCATAGCTGACAAATATCGCGCTTAGTTCTCAGCCCGGCACCGATACCGAGGAGACAGTGGCCCAGCTAACGCCAGGGGAATCAGCTACGCCGACTGGTGCGCAGGCCGCCGCGGCGTATGTGCGCGAGTTGCTGCTCCGTCCGGGTCGTTACCGGCGCAGGTGGGAGCAGTACGCCGAACGCAGCAGGCGGGGTCAGGTGAATCAGCTCGCGGTGGCCGAGGTGCTGGCGCACTACCTGTGGGAGCACCCCAGAACCCAGGGCGACGTCGACGTGCTGCCCAGGCAGCTCAAGGACACGGCCTCCAGGGCGCTGTCAGGCAAGCTGCTCAGCAAGGCCACGCTGGCCCTGTTCATGGACGCGTTCGGGTTCAGCACGTTCGAGCGCGAGCAGCTGCTGAAGCTGTGGGAAGGCTCAGCCCACGTCCGCGTGCTTTCCGGTCCCCGGGCGATCCGTGAAGACAAGGCGAGCGCGCTCGGCAGCCCGCGGGTCAAGACGCTATCCCTCCATGATCATCACTATCTCGGCCCGGACGGGCTGCCGGTCAGGCACCGCGTCATCCACGTCATCGAAGCGCTGGTCGACGGCGTGGACCGGGTGCCTTGCCGAGCCGACACCAATGCCCTGACCATTGAGGTCGGACAGGGCTTCAGCGGCCTGGCCGGACCCTTTTACCAGCCCATAACCGAACTGTTCGTGGTGGACATGCTGCTGGCCAAGCCGCTGGCCGCGGGGGATACGGCCACCCTGGAGTACTCGACGAGCTTTCATTACCTCCAGACGCCGCCGCCTCCGCCCGAGTTCCGCCGCGTGGTGCAGTACTTCGTCGAGAACCTGGATATACGCGTCGAGTTCCACCCAGGCAAGCTGCCGGCCGACGTGGTCTGGGCGGTGTGGGACGGGATGGACGGCCCCATCGTCGAACGGGAGAGCGTCGCCCTGGACAGCCAATTCGCCGTCCATCGCTACCTGCGGCTGGCCGAGAAGACCACCGTCGGCTTCCACTGGGACTGGTAGCCCTGAGAGACAACGCTGAGGGTCGAGCGTGGCACGATCAGAGCGTGCGGAAGGAAGAAGGCGCGGCGACCACTAGTGCCGAGTTGCGCGCGCATAATCTCGCGCGGTTGCTGCGCGCGGTCCACGGCGGCGGCGGCCAGCTCACCCGGGCCGAACTCACCAGGCAGCTCAACCTGGCCAGGGGAACCGCTACCGTGCTGGTCAGGGAGTTGGCCGGGCGGCAGCTCATCGAGGAGCTGCCCAGCCCGGCCGACGCGCCGGCCGGGCGCAAGGTGCCGCGCACCCGGGGGCGTCCGACCGGAGTGCCCTCGGCCCATCCGCAGGGCCCGGTGGCGCTCGCGGTCGACCTGCGGGACGACTCGTTCACCCTGGCCGCCTTCGAACTGACCGGCCGCTGCACCGTGCTCGACCGCCAGGAGCGGGAGGCGGGTTCGGGTACCGGGGTGCTGGCCGACGTCGCGGCCAGGCTGAAGATCCGCCGCCACCAGTTCGGCGATCGGGTGGTGGGCACCGGGGTCGCGGTCCCCTCGCCGGTCAGCGCCGGCCAGATGGTACAGCCCACCCTGCCGGATTGGCAGGACGTCGACGTGGCCGCGGTCCTCGGCGGCGGGATGGACTCCGACGGGGCGGAGGGTCCGATCCTGGCCGGCAACGACGCTACGCTGGCCGGCCTCGCCGAGGCTCGCCGCGGCGTGCTGCGGGAGGTCTCCGTCGCCCTGCACCTGCACGTCGCGACCGGCATCGGCGGGGTGCTGCTGTCCGGCGGCCTGCCGGTGACCGGCGCTCATGGTTCGGCGGGGGAGTTCGGTCACATGCCGCTGGCCGGCGGCAGCGAGCCCTGCCGGTGCGGTTCGGTCGGCTGCTGGGAGCTCGAGGCCGGCGCTCGCGGGCTGCTCCGCGCGGCGGGCCAGCCCGAGGAGGGCGACCGGATGCTCAATGCCGAACAGGTCATCGCGGCGGCGGGCACCGATCCCGGCTGCGCCCGGGCCCTGGCGCGGGTGGCCGAGGCGTTCGGCCGCGGCATCGGCGCGCTGGTCAATGCCCAGGACCCGGAGGCCGTCGGGCTGTCCGGCCTAGCCGCCGAGATATACCAGGCCGCACCGGCCGCGGTCCGGGCCGGCTACCTGGCCACGCTGATGCGGTTCCGTCGGCCAGCACCGCCCGCGCTGCTGCCGTCCACCCTGGGCGACCTCGGCGCGCTTACCGGCGCGTCGGAGCTCGTCTTCGACGCCTTCCTCACCCCGCGCGGCCTGCTCGCCTGGCCCGCGCCCGAGCAGAAAACCGCGTGACTTCTCCGTGACCAGCTGGTAAGTTCCCATCCTCGTGGCTGCGTCAAAAGCAAAAGAAAATCATGATGCCGAACGGTCCGGCGGTAACCCCGTCCTGACCGCCGAACGCGACCAATTGCGGCGCTCGCGCGAGTTCCTCCGGCTGATGCGCGAAGACGTGCTGTCGCTGCGGGCCATGGGCGGGGACCCGGTCTCCGAGGAGTACCTCAAGGCCGACCTGTACCACCGGGCCGAAGCCCTGAAGGACATCCCCGACGCTCCGCTGTTCTTCGGCCGCCTCGACTATGCCAGCCAGCCCGGGGCCAGCCAGCCCGGGGCCGGAAATTCCGGAACTGGAATATCCGGAACTGGACGGCCCGACGACGACATCGCGGGACACAGCTTTCACATCGGCCGCAGGCACGTGCACGCGCCGGACGGCACGCCCGCCGTGATCGACTGGCGGGCGCCGGTATCGAGGCCGTTCTACCGGGCCAGCGCCGCGGACCCGATGAACCTAGCGCTGCGCCGGCGCTTCGGGTTCTCCGGCGGTGAGCTGACCGCGTATGAGGATGAGCTCTTCGCCGCGGAGGCAGCCGGCCTGACCGGGGCTGGCGGCCCGGACCGTTCGGACCATAGCCCTGCGACCGGGCCGAGCCAGATCCTCATCGACGAGATCGAGCGGCCGCGGTCGGGCCCCATGCGGGACATCGTCGCGACCATCCAGCCCGACCAGGATGACATCGTCCGCGCCGGAGCCGACCAGACGGTCTGCGTGCAAGGCGCGCCCGGCACCGGGAAGACCGCCGTCGGGCTGCACCGGGTCGCGTACCTGCTGTACGCGTACCGGGAGCAGGTCCGGCGGCGCGGGGTGGTCATGGTCGGGCCGAACCGGGCCTTCTTGTCCTACATCCGCAACGTCCTGCCCGCGCTCGGCGAGCTCGACGTCACCCAGACCACCGTCGGCGAACTCCTCCGGTCGGTTCCCGTCCGCGGCACCGATGACGACGTGGCCGCGGTCGTGAAGGGCGACGCGCGGATGGCGGAGGTGCTGCGGCGGGCGCTGTGGGCGTCGGTCCGGACGCCGGCCGCGGCGGTGATGCTGCCGCGCGGCTCGCGGCGCTGGCGGGTGGCCGCCTGGGAACTCGAGGAGCTTGTGCACGAGCTGCGGCACCGGGGCGTACGGTACGGCGCGGCCCGCGAGCTGCTCGAGCACCGGATCGCGCATGTGATCCTGACCCAGATGGAGGCGGCGGGGGAGGCCTGCGACGACCGCACGCACGAGGCGGTCCGGCGGTCAAGGCCGGTGCGCGCCGCGGTAGACGCGATGTGGCCGAAGGTGGATCCGGTGCGGCTGGTGTTCGGGCTGCTGTCGTCGGCGCCGGCCCTGGCCGAGGCGGCGCAGGGCGTGCTGACCGCCGCCGAGCAGGCCGCGATCGTGTGGCAGGCGACGCCGCGCGGTCCCGGCTCGGCCCGCTGGTCCGCGGCGGACCTGGTGCTGATCGACGAGGCGCGCGACCTGATCACCCGGACGCCCAGCCTGGCTCACGTGGTGGTGGACGAAGCCCAGGACCTGTCCCCGATGGAGTGCCGCGCGCTCGGCCGCCGGTGCTCCACCGGCGCGGCCACCGTGCTCGGCGACCTGGCCCAGGGCACCACGCCGTGGGCGGCGCCGTCCTGGGAGTCGCTGCTGGCGAACCTGGGCAAGCCGGAGACCGGCGTGCGGGAGCTGTCGGTGGGCTATCGCGTGCCGCAGCAGATCCTGGACTACGCCTCGACGCTGCTCGCGGTGATCGCGCCCGAGCTTAAGCCGGCCTCCTCGCTGCGGGCGGATCCCGGCGCCCTCGACCTCACCCGGGTGCCCGCCGCCGCGCTGGGCCAGGCCCTGGTCACCGCCTGCCGGCAGGCCTGCTCCCGGCCCGGGTCGGTTGGCGTCATCGCCGCCGACCCGCAGGTTCCCGGCCTGGGCCGCGTGCTGGCGGCGGCGGGCCTGGAGTACGGCGCGCCTGGGGCGGACGCGGGGCTCACCCTGGTGCCGGTGACGCTGGCCAAGGGGCTTGAATACGATCATGTCGTGGTGGTCGAGCCCGCGCGCATCGTCGGCGCGCAGGCCAGGGGCCTGCAGCGGCTGTACGTGGCGCTCACCCGGGCCGTGTCGCGGCTGACCGTTCTATATTCTGAGCCGTTGCCGGATCCCCTGCCCGATTGAGGGCCCGATTGAGGGGCCCGGTTAATGGTCAGGTAGTGAACCGATGCCCGGGCTGATGCGTCTGTCTGGGTAGGGAAGCGCGCGGACCCGTCCCGCAAAACCGCCGACTTTCTGAGCTGGGATTTTCCCAATGTGCATTGCGCGGGCGCCACTGCGGCGGCATGCTTGAAGAGGCGACATTTAGTCCTCGCCTGACTGCTATAAGTTACAACGGTGATAACGGTGGAAGTCACAAGGACCGGCGATCCGGACCAGATCCAAACGGTCTATCTGGAGAAGCTAGCCGATGAGCTGTCCCATCGCGGGCTTGAGGCGTGGCTGATGGCCCCGCCGGGGCGCAGGCCCAGCCTGTACGTGGTCAACCCGGCCGCCCGGGCACTTGAGGAGAATGTCTACGTCGGTTGCGGCCGGAATGGCTTGTGGTGGTTCTGGTGGTCGTGGGCGGAGCGGATCGCCGTCGCCGACGACGTTGACCTCGCTGCCAGCACGATCGTACGGGTCCTGGCCTCCCTGCTCCGTAATGACTAAGCCCGGTTACGACTGGCACCCAGCTAAGGTGCCCAGCTAAGGTGCCCAGCTAAAGGGGCTGGCTAAAGGGGCTGGCTAAGGAGCACTGAGGCCGGGGAAGGCCTGGGTGCTGCCGCGCCAGGACGCCGCGCGCTGCGCCGCGTCCTGCATGGCCAGCGCGCCGAAACGCCGGAGCCGCTGGTCGCTGACCGCGACGAGGCCGAGGTAGGCCCTGGTTACGCCGTCTTCTAGGTAGGCCGCGAGCGCCGTCGCGCTGGTCGCGTCGTGCACCCGGAACGGAAGCTGGTAAGAGGCCTGCGCAGCGGTCGGCGCCGCGCCCAGCCGCCGGATCATCGCGGCCAAGGTGTCGCGGGCCTCGTTGTGCCTGGTCCAGTCCCGTTCGGCGGTGGCCAGGCTGCTCCCGGCCAGGTGAGCGCCCGCCACCCCGTAGCCGAAGATGGCCGCGTTCTCGGCCGCGAGCGCGGCCTGCAGCGCGGACACCTCGGTGCTCGCCGTCATCGGCCTGCCCTATCCGCCCAGGCCCTTTTCGGCCAGCACCGTCACGTGCGTGGCGTCCGAGGCGGCAATGCTCGCGAACAGCTGGGCCAGGGCGGGCTCGACGGTGGCCAGCCGCTGCACCAGGCCGGCGGCCGAGGCGCGCTCCGCCGCGCGCAGCCGGGCGACGGTGACGGGGGCGGGGCCCGTGCTGGCCTGGCGGCGGGCCGCGCTCGCGGACGGGCGGGTCGCCGGCGCGGCGGGCGGCTCGATGAGCCTGGCCCGCAGCTTCGCCAGATGCTGCTCATGCTGGGCGAGCAGCGCCCCAAGATGCCCGAGGGTCCGTGACCGGGCATCTTGGGGCGCTGTCCCCGAATCGCCGTTGATGGCCGTCCGGTACAGGTTGATCAGGGTTTCTTCCGCCGTGATAACTGCCTGTAGTGTCAGCACATCGTGGCCGAGGGGCGGGCGGCCCGCCAGCGGATCGGGGCCGGCGAACACGTCGGAAGACCGGCAGCCGACGGTGACGAGCAGGAACGGCAGCGTCGTCGCCGAGGCGAGCAGTACGCGGCGCCTCGGCAAGATGTCCGGCACACGGGCAAGCTACCATGTGCCGCTGGCCCGTCCTATCCGCGAGACGGCCCAACCCCGGATAGGCTAGGTCCTAATCCCGCAGGTCGTGGACGAGGAGGTCGTGATGCCAGGAGGACAGCGTCACGCGCAGAAACCTCGCCAGGCAGCCGCCGGCGGGTCACCGGAAGTGGGCGGGGTGGAGGGCAGGATCGCGGACGCCATCCGGCCCGTGATCGCCGCCGCCGGCATGGACCTGGAGTCGGTCCGGGTGAGCGCCGCGGGCAGACGGCGGTTGCTACGGGTGGTGGTGGACAGCGACGAGGGCGTGAGCCTGGATGACGCTGCGGCGATCAGCCGTCTGCTGTCCGCCGCGCTCGACACGGCGGCCGTGATGGGCGACTTTCCCTACACGCTCGAAGTCTCTTCGCCTGGCGTCGACCGCCCGCTGACCGATCCGAGGCACTGGCGGCGCGCGACCGGACGCCTGGTCCAGGTCACCGTCACCGACGCCGGGGATGCGGGGGATTCCGGGATTTCTGGGGTTTCCGGGATTTCTGGGGCCATCTCCGGCCGGGTCGTCGCGGCCGACTCGGACGGGGTCACCCTGGACGTCGGGGGTGCCCGGCGCCGCTTCGGGTACCCGGCGCTTGGCGCCGGCGCCATCCAGGTGGAGTTCGGGCACCCGCAACCGGAGCTTGGAGCGACCCGCGATGGACATTGACCTGAGCGTGCTGCGGAGCCTGGAGAGCGAGAAGGACATCTCGCTCGACCAGGCCATCAAGGCCATCGAGGACGCCCTCCTCGTCGCTTACCACAAATCCGAGGGCGCGTCGACGTCGGCGCGCGTCGAGGTGGACAGGAAGAGCGGGCACGTCACCGTGTGGGCCATCAAGACCGGCCCGGACGGGGCCGCGGTGCGAGAGTACGACGACACCCCGGCCGGCTTCGGCCGGATCGCCGCGACCACCGCCCGGCAGGTGATCTTGCAGCGGCTCCGTGACGTCGAAGACGAGCTGACCTTCGGCGAGTACGCGGGCCGCGAGGGCGACATCGTGGCCGGGGTGATTCAGCAGGGCAAGGACCCCAGGACGGTGCTGGTCGACCTGGGCAAGCTCGAGGCGGTGCTGCCGCCCGCCGAGCAGGTGCCCGGCGAGCGTTACGTCCACGGCGAACGGATCCGCTGTTACGTGCTGCACGTGCGCAAGGGTCACCGCGGGCCTTCGGTCACCCTGTCACGTACTCACCCGGGCCTGGTGAAGAAGCTGTTCGCCCTGGAGGTGCCCGAGATCGCCACCGGCGCGGTGGAGATCGTCGCGATCGCCCGCGAGGCCGGGCACCGCACCAAGATCGCGGTCCGCTCCCATCAGCAGGGCGTCAACGCCAAGGGTGCCTGCATCGGCCCCATGGGCAGCCGGGTGCGGAACGTGATGACCGAACTGCACGGCGAGAAGATCGACATCGTGGACTACTCCGACGACCCGGCCGGCTTCGTGGCCAACGCGCTGTCGCCGGCCCGGGTGAACCGGGTCCACGTGGTCGACGCCGCGGCCAGGGAGGCGCAGGTCATCGTGCCCGACTACCAGCTGTCGCTGGCGATCGGCAAAGAGGGGCAGAACGCCAGGCTGGCCGCCAGGCTCACCGGCTGGCGCATCGATATCAGGTCCGACGCCGCGGTCCCGGCGGCCGCGGAGCCAGGGCCAGCCGCAGAGGCGGCGGTCCCGTCCTCGGCGCAGTCGGCGGTCCCGTCGGCAGAAGCCTGAGCCGTGCGCTGCTCGCCCGGTATGCCGGACCTGCGGGCACGGTAGACTTGTAGCTGTAATGGCCACGCGAGCCGAACAGCATGTCCCGGGTATGCCTGCGATGCGTACCTGTGTAGGCTGCAAGGAGCGTGTGGTCAAGTCCAGCCTGCTTCGCCTTGTAGCGGTTGGGGACGTCATCCAGCCCGACCCGCGGGCCCGGCTGCCTGGCCGGGGTGTGTACTTGCATCCCAGCCTGGCGTGTCTGGAACTCGCGCGGCGGCGCCGGGCGTTCCCCCGGGCCTTGCGCATTGCGGGATCGCTCAGCCTCGAACCACTGGCTGAGTATCTTTGCGGTGCGCAATCCCCGGCATAGCATTACTGGCGGCGGAACAACCTGGCTGGGCAGCACGCTGTAATAGGGAGTAAGGAACACCTGTCGGAAAGCAGGTCGAGAAGCTGATGAGCGCTCGATGAGCACGCGGCGATGATCACCATAGGCTGAGGCCCGCCCGGAGCACGCTCTGCCCGGGCCGGGGTCCGGTATAAGGTCCGGGGAACGGGCCGAGAAGGAGCGTAGTGGCGAAGGTCCGGGTTTACGAACTCGCGAAAGAGTTCGGTGTCGAGAGCAAGGCCGTCATGGACCAGCTCAAGGAAATGGGCGAGTTCGTAAGGTCAGCATCCTCGACGATCGAGGCGCCGGTGGTCCGGCGGCTCAAGGAGGCGTTTGCCTCCGCAGCGACACAGCAATCGGCTCAAGGGTCTAAGCCCAGGCCGGCGGCGGCGTCCGCGCAGCGTGAAGGCGCATCCGCCACGGCCTCGGCAGGCCAGGCGGCTCCCGCGGTTCGTGGGGGTCCTGGGGGTCCTGGGGCTCTTGGGGGTCCTGGGGTCGGCACCCGGCCGCGACCCGACTCCAGCGCGGGGACGGGGGCCCGCGAACCCGATGATGACCGCGTGGCCGCTGCGGCCGCCGGGACGGCTTCGAGTGCCCCGCCCGTGCCAAGGACCGCGCCTGACGGAGCGATCAATGGCATCGCGGACCGTGCGGCCGTGCCCGATGGCGCCGTCGCGAACGGGACCGCCGCGATTCCCGCGGCCCCCGACACGGCGGCCCGCCCGCTGCCGCCGGTCGCTCCGTCGCCCGCGTCCAGGCCCGGGCCTGAACCCAGCGTCCCCCGATCCGACCCGAGGCCCCAGGGGACTCCGGGCGTTCCCGGCGCTCCGAGGGTGCCAGGACCGCCGAGGACCCCGGCCACCCCGGCCACTCCGGCCGACTTCCGCAGCGCGGGGACGGCGCAAGGGGGCCAGACCCGGCCCTCGGCTCCGCGTCCCGGCGCGCCGGCCGCCTCAGGGGGGCAGCGCCCAGGTGCCCCCGCGGCCCGTCCCGACCAGGGCGGCCAGGGCGGCCAGGGCGGCCAGGGCGCCAGGCCGTCCGCGCCGAGGACCCAGGGACCTGGTGCTCCCCGGCCGGGTGCGCCCAGGCCAGGGGGATCCGGTTCGCGTCCGGGCGCTCCGCGTCCCGGCCCGAGGCCGGGTAACAACCCGTTCAGTTCGACTGCGACCGGCATGGGGTCGTCGCCTCCCGCCAGGCCCCAGGGCCCGGGCGCGCCCGGCCAGCGGGCCGATTCCGGCCGTCCCGGTCCTTCGGCCGGCGGCCAGGGCGGCCAGGGCGGCCCCGGCGGGCCAGGGGGTCCGCGTCCTGCCGGGCGCGGACCGGGTCGGCCCGGCACGTCCGATGGCGGCCCGCGTCCCGGCGGGTTCGCGGGTTCGCGTCCCGGCGGCCCCAGGCCGAGTCCGATGAACATGCCCTCCCGCCCGGCGCCGTCCGGTGCCGGACGGGGTGGTCCCGGCGGCGCTAGTCGCGGTGGTCCTGGCGCCGGGGCTGGTACCCGGCCCGGTGGGGGTGGCGGCGGCGGTGGTGGCCGCGGTCCTGGGGCCGGCGGCCCGCGGACCGGCGGCGGCGGCGCTCCGGGTGCTGGCGCTCCCCGCGCCGGGGCCGGCGGTGGTCCTCCTCGTCCGGGGGGCGGCCGCGGCCGCAGCGGTACCCAGGGCGCCTTCGGGCGGCCCGGCGGACGTCCGTCGCGCGGCCGGAAGTCGAAGAAGCAGCGGCGTCAGGAATTCGACAACATGCAGGCGCCGTCGATCGGCGGCGTCCAGGTTCCGCGCGGCAGCGGACAGGTGGTCCGGCTGTCCCGCGGCGCGTCGCTGAGCGACTTCGCCGACAAGATCGGCGCGAACCCCGCGTCGCTGGTCCAAGTCATGCTGCACCTCGGCGAGATGGTGACCGCGACCCAGTCGGTCAACGACGAGACCCTTCAGTTGCTCGGCGCCGAGCTGAATTACAGCATTCAGGTCGTCTCGCCCGAGGAAGAGGACAGGGAACTGCTCGAGTCGTTCGACATCGAGTTCGGCGAGGACGAGGGCGACGAGGGCGACCTGGTGGCCCGTCCGCCGGTCGTCACGGTCATGGGCCATGTCGACCACGGCAAGACCAAGCTGCTCGACGCGATCAGGCACACGAACATGGTGGCGCGGGAGGCCGGCGGCATCACCCAGCACATCGGCGCGTACCAGGTCATCACCGAGGTCGACGGTGAAGAACGCAAGATCACCTTCATCGACACCCCGGGTCACGAGGCCTTCACGGCGATGCGGGCCCGCGGGGCCGAGACCACCGACTTGGTGGTTCTCGTGGTGGCGGCCGACGACGGCGTGAAGCCGCAGACCACGGAGGCCCTGAACCACGCCCAAGCTGCGGGCGTGCCCATCGTGGTGGCCGTCAACAAGGTGGACAAGGAGGGCGCCGACCCGCAGCGGGTGCGGGCCCAACTGACCGAGTACGGGCTCATCGCGGAAGAGTTCGGCGGTGACACGCAGTTCGTGGACGTGTCCGCGACCAAGCGCATCGGCATCTCCGAGTTGCTCGAGGCGATCATCTTGACCGCCGACGCCTCCCTCGACCTGCGCGCCAACCCCAAGCAGGATGGGCAGGGCGTGGCGATCGAGGCGCACCTGGACAAGGGCCGCGGCCCGGTGGCCACCGTGCTTGTCCAGCGCGGCACGCTGCACGTCGGCGACTCGATCGTCTGCGGCGAGGCGTTTGGCCGGGTCCGGGCCATGCTGGACGAGAACGGCGATCCGATCCCCGAGGCCCTGCCGTCCCGGCCGGTGCAGGTGCTCGGCCTGACCGCCGTGCCAGGCGCGGGCGACAACTTCCTTGTCGTCTCCGATGACCGGATGGCCAGGCAGATTGCCGAGCGCCGGGAGGCCAGGGAGCGTGTCGCCCAGTTCGCCCAGGGACGGCGGCGGGTTACGCTCGAGGACCTGGAGTCGGCGTTCAAGGCCGGTGAGCGCGAGGAACTGCTGCTCATCATCAAGGGTGACGTCTCCGGTTCGGTGGAAGCCCTGGAGGATGCGCTGCTCCAACTCGATGTCGGCGAAGAGGTCAGCCTGCGGGTGATCGGCCGCGGTGTCGGCGCCATCACCCAGGACGACGTCAACCTGGCCATCGCCTCGGACGCGATCATCATCGGCTTCAACGTCCGGCCGGCCGGCCGGGCGGGCGAGCTGGCCCAGCGCGAGGGCGTGGAGATCCGCTACTACTCGATCATCTACCAGGCGATCGAGGAGGTCGAGGCGGCGCTCAAGGGCATGCTCAAGCCCGAGTTCGAGGAAGCCCAGCTCGGCACGGCCGAGATCAGGGAGGTCTTCCGGGTGCCCAGGGTCGGCAACGTGGCCGGCTGTATCGTCCGCAGCGGCACGATCCACCGCGGCAACAAGGCGCGGCTGATCCGCGACGGCGTGGTGATCTCCGACAACCTGACGGTGGACTCGCTGCGCAGGTTCAAGGAGGACGCGACCGAGGTCCGCGAGGGCTACGAGTGCGGTATCGGCATCGGCTACAACGACGTCAGGATCGCCGACACGATCGAGACCTTCGAGATGAGGGAGAAGCCAAGGGCCTGACCAGGTATCCAGGCCCGTGTACGTCGCTGCGCTGACGCTGGACGTGATGCTCGGTGACGTGCACTCACTGAAGGGCAAGCGGGGCGTCGTCCGCCCGCTGGTCGCCGAACTGCGCCGGCGCTATCCGGGTGTCGCGGTCGCCGAGACCGGGCACCTGGACCTGCACCGGCGTGCCGAGATAGGGGTGGCCGTCGTGTCTGCGACGGCCACCAACGCGATCAGCGTGCTCGACGAGTGCGAGCGCCTGGTGGCCCGGCATCCCGAGATCGAGCTGCTGTCGGCTCGGCAGCGGCTGTTCAACCAAGAGGAGTGACCGAGCATGGACGCCGCGAGGGCGCGCAAGCTGGCCGACCGGATCAGTCAGATCGTCGCGGAAATGCTGGAGCGCCGGATCAAGGACCCCAGGCTCGGCTTCGTGACCGTCACCGAAGCCCGGCTGACCAACGACCTGCGCGAGGCCACCGTGTTCTACACGGTCTACGGATCTGACGCCGAACGGGCCGACACCGCGGCGGCACTGGCCAGCGCCACCGGCATCATCAGGTCCGAGGTGGGCAGGCAGCTCGGCCTGCGGCACACCCCGTCGCTCGAGTTCGTGGCCGACGTGCTCCCGGAGAACGCCAAGCGGATCGAGGAACTGGTCACCCAGGCCAGGCACGCCGACGCGGAACTCGCCCGCAGCCGCGAGGGCGCCGTTCCCGCCGGCGACCCCGATCCCTACCGCAAGCCCGCCGCCGACTCCGACGAGGACGACTTCGACTCGTGAGCGCTACCAGCGGCCTGGTCATCGTGGACAAGCCTGGCGGCATGACGTCGCATGACGTCGTGGCGCGGGTCCGGCGGCTGGCCGGGACCAGGAAGGTGGGGCACGCAGGGACGCTGGATCCGATGGCGACCGGCGTGCTGGTCGTCGGCGTGGAGAAGGCCACCAGGCTGCTCGGGTACCTGACGCTGACCGAGAAGGAATACGCCGCTACGATCAGGCTCGGCCAGTCGACAAGCACCGACGACGCCGAGGGCGAGATCACCGGCACCGCGTCGGCGGCGGACGTTTCCGCGGAAACGTTGCATGCGGCGATAGCCGGGCTGGTCGGCGAGATCCGGCAGGTGCCGCCCGCGGTCAGCGCGATCAAGGTCGGCGGGCAGCGTGCCTACAAGCTGACCAGGGCGGGCGCGGCGCCGGAGCTGGCGGCGCGGCCGGTGACGGTGTATGAGTTCGCGGTCACCGCGCTGCGCCGTGACGGGACCATGCTCGACGTCGACGCCACCGTGTGCTGCTCGAGCGGCACCTACATCAGGGCCCTGGCCCGCGATCTGGGTACGGTCCTGGGGACCGGCGGTCACCTGACCCGCCTGCGTCGCACCAGGGTGGGTGGGTACCGTGTAGAGGATGCCCGCACCCTGGAGCAGCTAGCCGGCCGGTTCGAGGTGCTGCCGCTGGCCCAGGCCGCCTCGGCGGCGTTCCCGCGCCGGAACCTGAGCGCGGACGAGGCCCGTCGGCTGGCCAACGGCGGCCGCCTGGCCGCGGCGGACAGCGCGGAACCGCAGGCCCCGACGGCCGCCTACGCGCCCGATGGCACCCTGATCGCGCTGGTCACCGAAGAGTCGGGACAAGCCAGGCCGCTCGTCGTCTTCGCCTGAGGCTTTAGGCTTGTGCTCTGGAGTCAAAGGAGGAACGGGGATCGTGTACCGCTGGTACGGCTTGGCCGAGGTGCCTTCCGACTGGGGTGAGTGCGTCGCGACGATCGGCGTGTTCGACGGCGTGCATCGCGGCCATCAGCGCATTATCGGGCGGGCCGAACAGATCGCGCGGGCCAGGAACCTGCCGGTCGTGGTGATCACCTTCGACCCGCACCCGGATGAGGTCGTCAGGCCGGGCTCGCATCCGCCGTTGCTCACCACCTCGCGGCGGCAAGCCGAACTGCTGGTCGGCCTCGGCGCCGATGCGGTCTGCGTGCTCCCGTTCAACCTGGAATTCTCCAGGCTCAGCCCGGATGAGTTCGTCCGGGTGGTCCTGTCGGAACGGCTGCACGCCGCGGCCGTGGTGGTGGGGGAGAACTTCAGGTTCGGCCACCGGGCCGTGGGTGACGTGCCGCTGCTTGTTCAGCTCGGCGAGAAGTACGACTTCGCCGCCGAGGGCGTCCCGCTGCTTGTGGCCGACGGCGTGACGATCTCCTCGTCCTATATCAGGGAGCAGCTGACCGCCGGTGACGTGGCCGCGGCCGCCGGCGCGCTGGGCCGTCCGCACCGGGTGGAGGGTGTCGTCGTCCGCGGTCACATGCGCGGCCGCGGGCTGGGTTTCCCGACCGCCAACCTGGAGACCCCGCCGCACACCGCGACTCCCGCCGACGGCGTGTACGCCGGCTGGCTGACCAGCCTGGGCCTGGACGGAACCGAGGCCAGCCGCTGGCCGGCCGCGATCTCGGTCGGCACCAACCCGACGTTCGGCATCGGTGACCGCAGTGTCGAGGCGTACGCGCTCGACCGTGACGACCTGGATCTTTACGGCGCCCATGCCGCCATCGACTTCGCCGCCCGGCTGCGCGGTACGGAGCGGTTCGACTCCGTCGAGGCCCTCGTCACCCAGATGCGCGAGGACGTGATCCAGGCCCGCGCCCTCACCGCCGGCTGAGCCCGCCGGCTGCCGAGCGCAGGTCAGTAACGCCCGGTCACAGCGACGCGTAGAGCGTCCGCTCGAAGTCGTTGTACAGCTTGAGGGCCTCGGGTGTCACGAAGGGCAGGAAGTCGCTGTAGATCGAGCCGCAGACGCCGCTGCTGCGGTCCACCCAGAACTGGGTGTTGCACAGGCCGGCCCAGGCCCCGGACCAGGCCCGTCGCATGCCCGGGATATCCGAGGTGTTGAGCAGCAGCCCGTAACCCCACTTGAAGCCGGGGCCCGCGGTGAAATCGCAGGTCGAGGCCGCGTCGGCGGTCGGCAGATCGGCGGGGAAGTCCAGGTCGCCGATCTGGTTGCGGAAGGCCTCGTCGACCGTGGACGACCGCAGGATCCTGGTGCCGTCGAGTTCCCCGCCGCGGAGCAGCGCTTGCTCGAACTTGATGTAGTCGCTCGGCGGCCCGTAGAGCCCGTGGCCGCCAGCCCACCAGTCCGGTTCCTGGTTCAGCACCTCGCCGATGGACATCCAGGTGCCGTCCTCACCCTTGACGTGGACCGGGGTCGAGTTCGACCGCTGGTCATCGGTCATCAGGAACGTGGTGTGGTCCATGCCGAGCGGCCCGGTGATGCCCTCCTTGATCGCCACGTCCAGGCCGACGCCGGTGACCGCCTCGACGACCTTGCCCAGCCAGTCGATGTTGATGCCGTAGATGAACGCCTCGCCCGGGTCCGCCAGCATCGGCGCGGTGAAAGAGGCGCGCGATCCCGCCACCACGTTCGGCACGCCGGTGATCTTCTCCCAGCGCACCAGATCCTCGCTCCAGAACCAGTAGCCCAGGCCGGTGGTGTGCGTGATCAGGTTCTTCACGGTGGCCTGCCGGGCCGGGGGCCGCAGCCGCGGGGTGTCCCCGTCGAAGCCGGTCAGCACCTGGACCTCAGCGAACTCAGGACGGTAGTCCGCGACGAGCGCGTCCAGGTCGAGTTTGCCCTGTTCCACCTGCTGCAGCGCGGCCACGGTACACGGCATCTTGGTCATCGACATGATTCGGAACAGCGAGTCCACGGTGACCGGGTCGCTCTCTCCGGCGGCCCGCGGCCCCGCCGCCCCCTGGTAGATGACGCCGTCGCGATCGGCCGCGATCGCGACCACGTGCGGGACCCCGCCGGACTCCACCGCGTCCCGCAGAACCTTGTCGATGGCCGTCCCGTCGATAGATGCGCTCATGCGTGACCTCCTGGAGTCGGACAGCGTCGTTCACGTCGTGTGCCACGGCGGCATTTCACCTGGCTACCACGCCGAGGGCCAGCCTCTTGTCTCAATGTGAAGCGAAATTGGCCCCCGCGGGGGCGCCGCACCCCGCGGGGGCACAGGGATCCGCTCTGGCGTCAGAACCGCCCGAGCGGCTTGGTACCGTAGCTCACCAGGAGGTTCGTGGTCGGTGAAGCGTATTTCATCACCAGCTCCCTCCTGCGCCTGTCCCTTCAAGGACATGCCCGTTACCCGGGTCCAGCTAGGGGCGCAAGTAGGTTCCGCTCGGGCCCTTCGTAACAAGAAACCGCAGCTCAACGGCCTAATGGCCGATTTGAGGACCTAGGTCATGGCCGTCGGTCACTCAGCTGGCGGCCAGCATCGCCTCCAGCGCGGACCGCAGCGGAGCCAGCCGCCCGGCGGCGGCCTCGCGGGCGGCCGCGAGCGAGCGGCCCGCGAGCGGCTCGACGATCTCGATGTAGCACTTGATCTTCGGCTCGGTGCCGCTCGGCCGCAGCACCACCCGGGCGCCGGGCAGCCTGAAGATCAGCACGTCGGCCCGCGGCATGGTCGGCCTGCCGGCGGCTGCGCCGCTCCGGGCCAGGTCGGACAGGCAGGTCACAGGCTCGCCGCCCAAGGCGGTCGGCGGCGCCGACCTGAGCCGGCTCATGACGTGCATCTGGTCGGCCGTCCGCAGGGTCAGCTGGGAGGTGAGGTGCACGCCGTGCGCTCTCTCCAGGTCGTCATAAACCCTTTGGACCGAACGGTCCTGCGATTTCGCCGCTTCCGCCAGCCGGAGCATAGCCAGCGCGGCGCCGATGCCGTCCTTGTCGCGCACGGCGTCACCGACGGCGTAGCCGAGGGCCTCCTCGTAGCCGAACACGAAACGCACCCCCGGTAGGCCGTCGGCCGCCCGGGCGATCCACTTGAACCCGGTCAGGGTCTCGGCGTAGCGCACGCCGGCCGCCGCCGCGATCTTGGACAGCAGCGTCGAGGAGACGACGGTGGACGCCACCAGCAACGCCTGCGGCGCGGCTTGGCCCCCGGCCTCACCCGCGGTCCGCTCCGGCAGGCTGGCCCCGATCAGGCTGGCCCCGATCAGGTCGGCCCCGATCAGGCTGGCCCCGATCAGGCTGGCCCCGATCAGGCTGGCCCCGATCAGGCTGGCCCCGATCAGGCTGGCCCCGAGCAGGGCGCCCACCTGATCTCCGGTCAGCGTCCGCCAGCCGCCGGCGCGGCCCGGATCGGGAATGGCCACGGCCAGCCGGTCCCCGTCCGGGTCGCTGGCCAGGACCAGGTCGGCACCGAGCCGGCGCGCGTCGGCCAGCGCCAGGTCCAGGGCGCCCGGCTCCTCCGGGTTGGGAAACGCGACCGTCGGGAAGTCCGGGTCGGGCTCCGCCTGCGCGGCCACCACGTGCGGCGCCGCGTAGCCCGCCTGCCGGAGGGCCCGCAGCATGAGCGGCCCGGCCACTCCGTGCATCGGGGTATAGACGATGTTCAGCTCCGTCCGGCGCGCGCTGGGGACGGCCGGCCCGGCCGCCGCCACCACCGTCTCCAGATAGGCTCGCGCCACCTCGTCGCCGTGGCGGGTGATCAGCGGGCTCCCGGCCCCGGCCACCGGGACCTGGGACAGCGGCCCGAGGTCAGCGATCAGCTGCTCGATCTCGGCGTCGGCGGGCGGGATGACCTGGGCGCCGTCACTCAGGTAGAGCTTGTACCCGTTGTCCGCGGCCGGGTTGTGGCTCGCGGTAACCATCACCCCGGCCGCCGCGCCCAGGTGGCGGACGGCGAACGCGAGCAGGGGAGTGGGGCAGGGCAGCGGGAGCACGTGCACCGCGATGCCCGCTCCGGCCAGCACCCCGGCCACCTCGCCGGCGAACTCCACCGACCGGTGCCGCGCGTCGCAGCCCACCACGACGCCCCGCTGACTCGAGCTCTGCTGGGCTGCGGAACGGGGCCCGAGCAGCCAGTCGGCCACGGCGGCGGTCGTGGCTCTGACCACGGCGCGGTTCATCCGGTTCGGGCCCGCGGCGACCACGCCGCGCAGCCCAGCGGTGCCGAAGTGGAGCCGGTCCGCGAACCGGTCCCGCAATTCGCCGATCGAGCCAGCATCCGCCGCGTCAGCCTCCGCGCCGGGAAACGCACGGTCGAGCAGCGCCCGCAGTTCGGCCCGGTCGTCCGCGTCGGGGTCATCGGCGATCCAAGCCTCGACCGCAGCGCGGAACCCAGCCTCAACCGTCACTTACACCACTCACTTCAATAAGCCCTCACCCGTAACCGCCCAAAAAGGACCGCCGCCACCCTCCGCTCGGGCTGTTTCATGATCATGGCCAGAAACAGGCAAATAGCGCCCAAAACTGGCCACGATCATGATCAGCGCCCGAAATGTCTCAATGTAAAATTAAGGCATAGCGGGACATAACGGGATTGCGTCGGCCGGCAGGCCGACGCGATGCCGCAGCAGGCCGCCGACTTCGGGGCGGCCTCGGTCATCTTGAACAGGATGTTCTCCTTGCCCGACACCCGCTTCAGTTCCGTTCGGCGGAGCGTGCACCCGGGGCCGTTCGGCGTGAATCTTTAGGCTTTGACGTAGGGGATGCCCTCGGCGCGGGGGCCGCGGACCTTGCCGACGAGCCCGGCGAGCACGACGATCGTGACGATATACGGGGTCATCAGCAGCAGGTTCGACTGGATCGGCGTATTGAGGGTGGACATGATGGACTGCAGCTGCGTGGTGAACCCGAACAGCAGGGCCGCCGAGATCGCGCCGAACGGCGCGTACCGCCCGAAGATCATCGCGGCCAGCGCGATGTAGCCCTCACCGGAGGTCATGTCCTTGCCGAACGAGCCGACCGAACCGATCGTGAAGTAGGCGCCGCCGATACCCGCGATCAGCCCGGCCAGGATGACATTGCGGTACCTCATCGCTATCACCGGGATGCCCACCGTGTCGGCCGCGATCGGGTGCTCGCCGATGGCCCGGGTGCGCAGCCCCCACCGGGTGGAGAACAGGCCCACCTGGATGCCGGCCAGCGCGATGTAGGTGATGTACAGGAAGATGGTGGAGTCGAAGAACACCGGGCCGATGATCGGGATGTCGCCGAGCAGCGAAATCTTGACCGCGGAGAATGTGGCCGGCGAGTTAAGCGTGTTGGCATAGGGCACCATGAGGTCGTCATACAGGTACCCGGTGAGGCCGAGGATCAGCGTGTTCAGCACCACGCCGAGGATGACCTGGTCCACTCGGTAGCCGATGGCAAAGACGGCGAGCAGCACCCCGACCAGTGAGCCGGCCAGCGCCCCGCTCACCAGACCCAGCCACAGCGATCCGGTGCCGCTGGCCACCATGGCGGCGGTGAAGGCGCCGAGCAGCAGCTGGCCCTCGATGCCGACGTTGATCACCCCGGAGCGGGAGCACACGACGCCGGTCAGCGCGCCCAGCATGATCGGGATCGAATCGTTCAGCGTGCCCTGCAGCAGGTTCACCACGTTGAAGGTCGTGGTCTGGCCCGCGTCGGCCCAGCAAAGCAGGGCGAGGACGAACAGGAAGATGACGACCCCGATGGTCACCCGCTTCAGCACCGTGCCGAGCGGCAGGAAAGCCCGCAACGCGGCCATCACGAGGGTAATCGCGCCGCACACGTAACAGGTGACGGCGGCAGGCAGGCTCAGGTTCGGCACGGTCACCTTGGCGAACGGCTGGGAGAACGCGAAGGTCGCGTCCCCGTGGTGCGCGTTCAGCCCCAGGGCGAAGATGTTCACCAGCCCGAACACGGCGAACGTCACCGGCGCCAGCCACCGCCGGAAGGCGCTGCTCGGGGGACGGGCCGCCAGGTCCAGGTCTACGGGCGGTACGCGGTCCGCTACCGTCATGCGTTCCACCCCTTGGACATAACCCCGCCCACGCCGCCGGCCTTGGCGGCACGCAGCCGGTACATGGTCACGATCAGCAGCGGCGCCGCGACAAACAGGACGGTCGCCCCCTGCAGGACTTGCACCATGTCCACCGGAGTGCCGGTGGCGGCCTGCATGAGCGGCGCCCCTGCGTGCAGCGCGCCGAAGAACAGCCCCGCGAGCACGACCCCGAGCGGCCTGCCCAGGCCAAGCAGCGCGACCGTGATGGCGTCGATGCCGTAGGTTCCGTAGCTCTGGAAGTTAAGGGTGAAGTCGGTGCCCTGGATGACCGTGGCTCCGCTCAGCCCGGCCAGCCCTCCGGCGATCAGCATCACGAGCACCCAGTTACGTTCCACGTTCATGCCGGCCACCCGCGCGGCGCTTGGGTTCTTGCCGATGCTCCGGAACTCAAAGCCCGTGGTGGTCCGGTTCAGCAGCCACCACACGCCCGCCGCGCAGGCCAGCGCGATGAGGAAGCCCGCGTTGATCCGCAGGTGCGAGCCGAACAGCAGCGGCAGGTGCGCGTTACCGGCGATGGGCGCGGTGATCTGGTTGCTGGTGTGGGGCGCCTGCATCAGGTAGCCGAAGGAGAGCAGGTAGGTCAGAAAGTAGGCCATGATGTAGTTCAGCATGATCGTGGTGATCACCTCGTGCGCGCCCGTTCGCGCCTTGAGTTCGCCGACTATCGCGCCGATCGCCGCGCCGCCGACGAAACCGCCGATCACGCAGACCACGACGTGCACGCCGAACGGCAGGCTGACCCCGTAGCCGAGGTAAGTGGCGACGATCATGCCGCCGATGAGCTGGCTCTGCGCGCCGATGTTGAACAGGCCCGCCTGATAGGGCAGCGCGACCGCCAGCCCGGCCAGGATCAGCGGCGTGGCCTGGACGCAGGTCTCCGACAGCGGGTTGAACACGGCCGACAGGTACCCGTCGTGCACGGCCGCGGCGAACGAGGCCTGCTGGAACAGCGCGGCGACCGTGTGCGGGTTGAAGATCGATCCCTCGAACATCGCCACGTAGGCGCCCACCGCGGTATCCCAGGCCGCCGCGATCGCGTGGCCGGGAGCCGAGAAAAAGTTGGCCCAGGCGTGCAGCACGGCCGTGTTGGTGAACGCGTTCAGCAGCCCGCCTACCACGAACCCGGTGAAGATGGCCAGGATGATGATGGTGACCGTATGGCCTTCAAGGATCGTATCCCTCAGGACCTGGCCGAACGAGGCGTGCGGCTCCTGCTCGTTTTCCTTCTTGTCCGCCGTGGCTGGGCCCGTGGAACCCGCCTGATCGCTCATTCTCCCGCCCCTGGTATAGCCGTCGGGGCGCTAGGGGTCGGTTCCGATCCCGGGTCTTGGTCAGTTGCCCCTGCCATCAGCAGCCCCAGTTCTTCGGCCGGCACCGTGGGCGGACGGAAACCGGTGATCTTGCCCTCGTACATGACCGCGATCCGGTCCGCGAGGGCGTAGATCTCGTCGAGTTCGGCGGAGACGATGAGCACGGCCACGCCCTTGTCGCGTTGTTCGACGATGCGGCGATGCACGAACTCGATCGAGCCCACGTCCAGCCCGCGGGTGGGCTGGCTGGCCACGAGCACCTTGTGCTCGCGCCCGAGTTCCCTGGCCAGGATGACCTTCTGCTGATTGCCGCCGGACAGCGTGCCGACCGGTGCCTGCGCCGAGGTGGTGCGGACGTCGAATTCCTGCACCCGCTCGGCCGCGTTGCGTGCGATCGCACCGAGGTTGAGGTTGATGCCGGAGGCGAAAGGCGGCCTTTTGTACTGGTCGAGCACCATGTTGTCGGCCACGGAGAAGTCGCTGATCAGCCCGTCTTCCTGCCGGTCCTCGGGTACGTAGGCGAGGCCGGCGCGCAGCCTCTGGGCCGGCGTGGCGTCGGTGAGGTCGCGGCCATTCAGCGTCACCACGCCCGCCCGGGTGGGCCGCAATCCCATCAGGGCCTCGCACAGCTCGGTCTGCCCGTTGCCCTGCACCCCCGCGACGCCCAGGATCTCACCCGCCCGGACACCGAAGGACAACCCGTTCACCCACACCCGGCCGGACTCATCTGCGACGGTCAGGTCGGACACGTCGAGCACGACCTGGCCAGGCTCCGCCGCCTGCTTGCTGACCCGCAACTGCACGTTCCGGCCGACCATCATGGCCGCGAGTTCGTCCTCGGTGGCCGACGGAGGCCTGTCTCCGACGACCGCGCCCCTGCGGAGCACGGTGATCTTGTCCGCGATCGCCTGGACTTCCTTTAGCTTGTGCGAGATGAAGACGATGGACCTGCCGCCGTCCTTCAGCTCCCTGATGATCCGGAACAGGTCCTGGGTCTCTGCCGGGGTGAGCACCGCGGTGGGCTCGTCGAGGATCAGCACGGTCGCCTCCCTGACCAGTGCCTTGACGATCTCGACCCGCTGCTGTATGCCGACAGGCAGGTTCTCCACCAGAGCGTCCGGGTCTATCTCCAGGCCGTAACGGCGGGAGAGCTCGCGCACATCCTTCCGTGTTTTGCGCCGGTCGAGCAGACCGTAACGGCGGGTCTCCTCGATGCCGAGGGTCACGTTCTCCGCGACGGTGAACACGGGCACGAGCATGAAGTGCTGGTGCACCATCCCGATGCCGGCGGCGATAGCGTCCTTGGGGGAGTGGAACCGGGCCGCCTTACCATCGAGCAGGATCTCGCCCTCGTCGGGCTGCAGCAGCCCGTACAGGACGTTCATCAGGGTCGTCTTGCCTGCGCCATTCTCGCCGAGCAGGGCGTGCACCTGACCTGGCGCCACCGACAGGTCGATCCGGTCGTTGGCCACCAGCGAACCGAAACGCTTGGTGATGCCCTTCAGCTCGAGTTCCACGTGCGCCCTTCAGGTGGCAGCGATGCGCACCACATCGCACCGCTGCCACATTCGTCGTGCCTTGCTGCCAGGCTTTTACACCGGGCTCTTGGTCGGCGTCTGGATCGTGCCGTTCGCGATGCCCACTCCCACCTGGGCGAGCTGCGACTGCAGCGAAGCCGGGACCTTGCCTGCGAACAGATGGAACGGAGCGAGCACGGCCCCGCCGTTGGCCAGGGTGCCGACGTACGTACCGCCCTTGAACGTGCCGCTGGCCGCGCTAAGCACCGAGGTCTTCACCGCGGGCACGATGCCCTTCTCCACGCTGGTGATGAAGTACTTGCAGTACTGCGGCGCGCTGACGCATCCGTCGACGTCAACCCAGAACATGTTCACCTTCTGGCTGCCAGCCGCGGCGTCGGCGTCCTGGACCGCCTTCGCGGCGCCGAGGCCGACGTTGCCTGCCACCGGGAAGACGATGTCGGCACCCTCCGTGATGAACGTCTGAGTCAGCGTCTGGCCCTTGGTCTGGTTGGTGAAGTCACCGGTGAAGGAGCCCTTCTGGGTCTGCTCGTTCCAGCCGAGCACCTGCACGTGCGTGCCGTGCTTGGAGTTGTAGTACTGCACGCCGTCCCAGAAGCCGTCCATGTAGATCGTCACGGTGCCAAAGTCCTCACCGCCGAACGTGGCGACCTTGCCGGTCTTCGTCATGCCCGCGGCCAGGTACCCGCCGAGGAAACCGTCCTGCACGGTGTTGAACACCAACTGGTCGATGTTGGTCTCCTTGGTGCCGGTCAGGCACCCCGACGCGTACGAGCAGTCGACGATCGCGAACTTCTGGCCCGGGTGCGCCTTGGCCGCGGCCTCTGTCGCGGGGCCCATCAGGAAGCCGACGGTGACGATGATGCCGCACTTCTCGCTGAGGAACGTGTTGATGTTCGGTGTGTAGTCGCTTTGCGTCGACGACTGCAGGTACTTCACGGTGATGTTGCTGTTGGCGGCCGCGGCCGCCTGCATGCCGGCCCACGACGAGGCGTTGAACGACCTGTCGTCGATGCCGCCAGTGTCGGTTACCATGCAGCCGAGGAACTTCCCTGACGTCGCCGCCGTGCTCGTGCTCGCCGGCGTACTTGATGTGCTGCTGCCGGACGCGGCCGAGCTGTGGCTGCTGCCGCACGCGGCGATGACCAGCGTCGCTGATACGGCCAGCGCCGCCGTGGCCCATGCGCTGTGTTTCACGCTTACCTCCACTGGGCCAGCACGCCGCAGCGCCTAGCCTCGCATTCGTCCTGGGGTTGTCCCGCAGGTTATGCCTGGTGGTCTCCACGGGGAAAGGGACACGCGGCTATCTGGCCTGCTCGTTGCCGAATCGGAACCCGATCATGATGGCATTCCTAGCCTGCCAGACAGACACCCGGGGTTTCCGCCAGGGGTATTGGTGCCTTCCTACAAGCCACTATGGCCTACAGGCTAAGCACAGCCTGCGTGGGGGTGGTGTCCGACGCGGGGACGTTGCTATTAGCGGTCGGCACGCCCGGGAAGTCAAGGATGACGGTCAGCCCGCCGCCTGGCGTCTCGGTCAGCCGGGCCGTGCCGCCGTTCGAGGTGACCAGGCGGTGCACGATGGCCAGGCCGAGCCCGGTGCCGTTCGGGTTCGAGGTGGTAAACCGCAAGAAGGCGCGCTCCCGATCCTCGGCGCTCATGCCGGGGCCGTCGTCGGCCACGGTGATCTGCGCGCCGGCCGGCGTTACCGCCGCGGTCACCGTGAGGTGGCCGCCCGCGCTCAGCGCTTCGAGCGCGTTGGCGATCAGGTTGTCCAGCACCTGCTCCAGGTGGCCCTCGCCGATCCAGGCCAGCACCGAGGCGCATGCCTTGGCGCTGCCCACTTCCAGGGCCGCGAGCACGATGCCCCGGTCGTCAGCCACCGGGTGCCACGCCACGACCCGTTCGGAGGCCACTTCGGCCACGTCCACCGCGGTCGGCACAGGCACCACGTTTTCGGCGCGCGCCACCGCGAGCAGGCCGTCCACCAGCCGGGACAGCCTGGCCAGCTCGTCGAGCGCGCCGGCTAGCTCGTGCCCGGTAGTCTCCGGGTCGGGGTCGGTGTCCGCGGCGAGCAGATCCAGCCGCAGCCGCAGCGCGGCCAGCGGGGTACGCAGCTGATGCGACACGTCCGCGATCACGGCCCGGTTCCCGTGCACCAGGGCCTCCAGCCGCCCGGCCATGGTGTTGAACGTCGTCCCCAGGCGGCGCAGCTCCGGCGGCCCCGAATCGACCACGGCCCTGATGGCCAGGTCACCGTCGGCCAGCCTGCGGGCCGCGCTGTCCAGCCCGGCCAGCGGCCTGCTCACCCACCGGGCCAGCGCGAACGCCAGCACCGCCGCGGCGAGCATGGCGACGACGGCGACCGTGCCGAGGATGACCCACAGCTCGAGGATGTCGTGGTCAAGCGGAGCCGTCGGCCTGACCAGGATCACCGTGCCGACCAGCTGGGCCCCGGTCGAATAGACAGGGACCGCGGCGGCTACCCACGAGCCGGTGACCTCCAGGACCGGCTGCCGCGCCTGGCCGGTGACCTGGACCAGCCCGTCCGCCTCGGCGGCCAGCTGCGCCCAGTTGCCCAGCGGCATGCCCTGATCGGCCACCGACTCGCCCATGACATGTTTCCGGCTGCTCCGCACGATCAGCAGGCCGTCACCGGCCTCCCGCACCTGGCCGACCAACTCGATCAGCGGCCCGTACGGGCCAGTTTCCAGGCGGCCCCGGCCGACCGCGGCGTCGGTGCTTACCGCGTCTTCCGTCTCCTGGATGAACGAGCTCCGGTCGTGCGAGGTCGCGTTCAGCGCCAGCGGGATCATGGCCCCGGCGATGATGACGGCGGTAAAGGCTAGCAGGACCAGGAGTATTCGCCTGGTCACGGCTCGCCGCCCTGGTCGGCGAGCCGGAAGCCGTGCCCGTAGACGGTCTCGATGAGGCCGGGGTCGCCGAGTTTCTTCCGCAGCGCCGCCATGTGCACGTCGAGCACCTTGGTCGGGCCGTACCAGTGCTCGTCCCAGGCGCGCTCGAGCATCTCCTGGCGGCTGACCACCCGTCCCGGGTCGCTGGCCAGGCATTCCAGGATGGCGAACTCCTTGGGCGTCACGGCGATGTGGTTTCCGGCCACGGTGACCTTGTGCGTGCGCAGGTCGACGGTGAGCGGCCCGTGCTGCAGCACCTGGCCGGCCGGCTGGCGGCTGCGGCGCAGCACCGCCCTGATCCTGGCCAGCAGTTCCTGCAGCCCGAACGGCTTGATCAGGTAGTCATCGGCCCCCTCGTCGAGGGCTAGCACGCGGTCCGATTCCTCCCCGCGCGCCGTCACGATGATGATGGCCGCGTCGCAGGCCTGGCGGAGCCGCCGGCAGACCTCCACGCCGTCGATGTCGGGCAGGCCGAGGTCGAGCAGCACGACGTCGGGCACCGGCCAGTCGAGCGCCGCCTTGCCGGTAGTGACACTGCCGGTTTCGTAACCGGCCCGGGTCAGCCCGCGGACCAGTTGGGTGGCGATGCCGGGGTCGTCTTCTACCACGAGGACCCGGCCAAGACGTGCGTTCACGGCCTCCACGTTAGGCACCAAACCGGCATGCTCCCAACCGGATGCGGATCTTAACCAGATCTGAACTTCTTCCAGGGAGGGTCCTTAGCAAGTCACCGGGCATGATTTCTATCAGAGTTCCCCGTCCGAAGGGGCCCAGCTCTTAGCGCGGTCAGCCTCCCTGCCGCGGCCGCGCGGGACATGAGAGGGTCCGCATCGATAAGGCACCCCTGCAGCCTTATCGATGCGGACCCTGTCCCTCAAAGGTCCTTTAGAGTCATCAAGTGATCATCGACTGGCCAAGACTTCGCGCTGCCGCCCTGGCCGCGGCGATGAGGGCCTACGCTCCTTATTCCGGGCTCAGGGTCGGCGCGGCCGGCCAGGCCAGCGAGGGCCAGATCATCACCGGCTGCAACGTGGAGAACGCCTCCTACGGCCTGACCCTGTGCGCCGAGTGCGGCCTGGTCTCTGCCCTCCACGCCTCCGGCGCCGCTGCTCTGCACGCGGCCGGCGTCGGCCCGCTGCTTGCCGTGGCCGTCGTCGCCGGGGACGGCGAGCCGCTGCTGCCCTGCGGCCGCTGCCGCCAGCTGCTGCTCAAGGCCGGCGGCGGCGACCTGCTCGTGGATACCGCAGCAGGCCCGGTGGAGCTCAGGGTCCTGCTCCCCGCCGCCTTCACCGATACCGACCTCGCCGCCCGCAGGGAGCCCAGCCCATGACCGACGCAGTCACGCTGATCCGGGCCAAACGGGACGGGCACCGGCTTGCCGACGACGACATCAGGTGGCTGTTCGAGGCGTACGCCCGGGGTGAGGTCGCCGACGAGCAGATGTCCGCGCTGCTGATGGCGATCTACTTCCGCGGCCTGGACGGCGCGGAGCTGAGGACGTGGACCGCGGCGATGATCGCCTCGGGGGAGCGGCTCGACCTCAGCTCCATCGCCAGGCCGACCGTGGACAAGCACTCGACCGGCGGGGTGGGCGACAAGGTCAGCCTGATCCTCGCGCCCCTGGTCGCGAGCTGCGGCGCCGCCGTGCCGCAGTTGTCCGGCCGCGGCCTCGGCCATACCGGCGGCACGCTGGACAAGCTCGAATCGATCCCGGGTTTCCGCGCCGGGCTGACCCCGGACGAGATGCTCGCCGCCCTGGCCAGCGCCGGGTGCGTGATCTGCGCCGCCGGGTCCGGGCTGGCTCCCGCGGACCGCAGGCTCTACGCCCTCCGGGACGTCACAGGGACGGTCGAGTCCATCCCGCTCATCGCCAGCTCGATCATGTCGAAGAAGATCGCCGAGGGTACCAGCGCGCTCGTCCTGGACGTCAAGGTCGGAACCGGCGCCTTCATGAAGAGCCGGGACCAAGCCCGCGAGCTGGCCGAGACGATGGTCGCCCTCGGTGCGGAGCATCAGGTGCGCACCGGGGCGCTGCTGACGGCGATGGACGTCCCGCTGGGCCGCGCGGTCGGCAACGCCGTCGAGGTGGAGGAGTCCGTGGCGGCCCTGGCGGGAGACGGCCCGCCCGACCTGATGGCGGTCACCCTCGCCCTGGCCAGGCAGATGCTCGCCCTGGCCGGCCTGGACGCCGATCCGGCCGCGGCCATCGCGGACGGCCGGGCGCTGGCCGCCTACCGGGCGATGGTCCACGCGCAGGGCGGCGACCCGGACGCCCCGCTGCCCCGGGCGGCGCACACGCAAGTCCTGCCCGCTCCCGCGGCCGGCTGGCTGACCACCCTCGACGCACTCAAAGTGGGCACGGCGGCCTGGCGGCTCGGCGCGGGCCGGGCCCGTAGCCAGGATACGGTCAGCGCCGCCGCGGGGATCATCTGCCTGGCCAAGCCGGGTGACCGGGTCCAGGAAGGCCAGCCGCTGCTCGAGCTCCGCGCCGACGAGCAGGAGCGCTTCGGTCCCGCTCTGGCCGCCCTGCAGGGCGCGATCGCCATCGGCCGGGACGGCCCCCCGCCGCAAGTCTGCCCGGTCATCGAGTACATCCCGGCTCGGTAGCACAATGGGGGGATGCCGACATTCGCCGAGATCCGGGCGGTCCCGAAGGTCCTGCTGCACGATCACCTGGACGGCGGGCTGCGCCCGCAGACCGTCCTCGAACTGGCCCGCGAGACGGGTTACCACGACCTGCCAGGTGACAATACAGAAGAGCTGACCCGGCGGCTGACCGAGGGCGCGCACCGCGGTCACCTCGAGATCTACCTGGACGCGTTCCGGCACACGGTCGCGGTCATGCAGACCGCCGACGCGCTGCGCCGGGTAGCCGCCGAATGCGCCGAGGACCTGGCCGCCGACGGGGTGGTGTACGCCGAGGTGCGGTTCGCGCCCGAGCTGCACACCGAGCGCGGGCTGAGCCTGAACGAGGTGGTCGAGGCCGTGCTCGCCGGCTTCGCGCGCGGCAGCACGGGGCACGGGATTACCGTATACGCCCTGCTCACCGCGATGCGGACGGCGGCCAGGTCGTTGGAGATAGCCGAGCTCGCGGTTCGCTACCGTGACCAGGGCGTGGTCGGGTTCGACATCGCGGGCGCCGAGGCGGGCTGGCCGCCGAGCAGGCACCTGGACGCGTTCCAGTACATCAAGCGGGAGAACTTCCACATCACCATCCACGCGGGCGAGGCGTTCGGCCTGCCGTCGATCTGGGAGGCGGTGCAGTGGTGCGGAACCGAACGGCTGGGCCATGGGGTCCGCATCGTGGACGACATCCAGATAAGCAGCGAGGGCAACGTCCGGCTCGGCCGGCTGGCCGCTTACATCCGCGACCGCCGGATTCCGCTGGAGATGTGCCCGACCTCGAACGTCCAGACCGGCGCGGCGCCGTCGATCGCGCTGCACCCGATCCGGCTGCTCCGCCAGCTGTCGTTCCGGGTGACGGTGAACACCGACAACCGGCTGATGAGCCAGGTCACGCTGAGCTCGGAGTTTCACCGGCTGGCCACAGAATTCGGCTATGGCTGGTCCGACATCGAATGGCTGACGGTTAACGCGATGAAAAGTGCGTTCGCGAGTTTCGACGAACGGCTGCACCTCATCAACACCGTCATCAAGCCGGGGTTTGCCACCGCCCGGGCGATGAGCGATGCGGTGGTCCCCGTCGGCATGTTCGGTACCCACCATCCCGAATAAAACCAATAATTATCCCGAACGGGTATTGGTTCCTCTCCATTCACACGTGTAACAATCCGGACGAAGGCGCTGCACATTGGCGGAACGATTCGGCATGATGGAAGCTGGCCACTGGTTCTGAGCGGCCTGGTTCAGGGGAGGGCCGAAATGGTGCCGCAGTCGGGACGGGAACCACCTGTCCGGAAAACACAGCCTAACCAGGAAACTCCGCTTACAGGAGAAACGGCGCCCAGCAGGGAAACAGCGCCCACCGGGGAAACAGCGCCCACCAGGGAAACAGCGCCCAGCAAGGAAACAGCGCCCAGCAGGGAAACACTGCGCAGATGGGATCCGGAGCGGATCGGGCCGTACGTGGTCCTCGGGCGTCTGGGCTCTGGGTCGATGGGCCAGGTGTACCTGGGGCGTTCGGCGGCGGGACGGCTGGTCGCGGTCAAGACGATCAAGGTCGAGCTGGCCGAGGAAGCCGGGTTCCGGCACCGGTTCGCGCAGGAGGTAGCGGCCGCGCGGAAGGTGAGCGGCGTCTTCACCGCCGCGGTCGTCGAGGCCGATCCGGAAGCCGACCTGCCCTGGCTGGCCACGGCGTACGTCCCGGCGCCCTCGCTGGCCCGGCTGGTGCTGGCCTGCGGCCCGCTGCCGGTGACCACGGTGCGGTGGCTGGCCGCCGGGTGCGCGGAGGCGCTGGAGTCGATCCACGGGGCCGGGCTGGTGCACCGGGACCTGAAACCGTCGAACGTCCTGGTCGCGCCGGACGGGCCGCGGGTGATCGACTTCGGCGTGGCCCGGGCGGCCGAGCGGATGGGGCGCACCACCTCGCGCGGAGTAGTCGGCACGCCCGCGTACATGGCGCCCGAACAGGCCAGGGACACCCATGAGGCGTCGGTGGCGAGCGACGTATACTCGCTCGGCGCGACGCTGCTTTTCGCGGCCACCGGGCACCCTCCCTACCGGGGCGCCGCGGTCATGGACGTGCTGGCCCGGCTGGCCACCGAGGACCCCGACCTGTCCGGCCTGCCCGGTGAGCTCACCGACCTCATTACCGCCTGCATGCATCGCGTGCCCCGGCAGCGTCCGACCTCGTCGGCGATGCTGGCCCAGCTCGGGGACTTCACCGCGGCCCAGGCCGGCCCGGACGAGGAGCACGCCTACCTGCCGGAGGCGGCCATGGCCCTGATCGGCCAGTACCGGACCGGCCAGTACCCGATCGAGGAGTATCAGCGCAGCCCCCAGCCGGCCGCCTTCGGCGATATCGGCGAGGACCGCGGCGACGACGCCACCTCCGCCTCCTACACCGAACTTCCCGCCTCCTACAAGCCTGTCCCCCGGCGCAAGCCCGGAACCGGCTCGCCGGGTCCGGGCGGGTCCGGCTGGCGGCGGTGGCTCAGGTCGCACATGGCCTGGGCCGGATGGGCCTCGGTCGGAGCGGCCCTGGTCGTAGTCGGCGTCATCGTCGGGGCCGCGCTCAGCAGTTCGAGCACCCCGCAGTCCGCCGGCTCGAGAGCGACGTCGGGCTCGGTGCCGGTGCCGCTGGCGCCGCCGGTGGCGCCGGACACGGTGTGCGGCACGTCGGCCGCGAACACCCGCGGACCCGCCCTGTGCATGCTGAACAAGAGCCTGGGCACCGCTAATGCCGCGTGGGTCGTGCTTGGTAGCGGCTTCGCCCCCCGTACCTCCGTCACGGTCTCGCTGACCTGGCAGAGCCCGCCGCCGCTGTCGCCCAGTGCGACGTTCCACCGCACGGCGCTGCTCAAGCCGGCGGTCGCCTCGGGCGGGACCTTGCGCCTGAACATCAACCAGCTCTTCCCCGGCTCGTTGCGGCTGGGAGAGTTCATCGTCGGGGTGACCGGATCAGGCGGCCAGCGGGCCGGCACGACGTTCATCGTGGTGCCGTTCGGGGCGGGCTGATTAGCCCTGGGTCCACCACAGGTCTTCCTGGCGGGAGCGCCAGGCCGGGTCGTCAAGTCGGCTCAGGTCGGCGGAGGTGATGATGCCGTGCTCGATCAGGATCCGGACGGCCACCTCGTCCGAGAGCCGGACGTCTGCGGCGGCCAGTCCGCGGTCGGCGATCTTCCGCCGCAGCACCTTGATGTGCTCGGCCACGCGGGCCGCCAGCAGGTCACGGTAATCCGAGTCGGCGTCGAAGCGTTCCAGCTCGTGATAGGCGCCAGTGACCTGCAGGGCTCTGCGCGCGATTTCCGGCGTGCGCGGCAGCGGCCTGGTGGCGCTCGGGTCGTCCAGCCACGGCCGGCACCAGATCAGCGCGACCAGAAAGAGCTTGGTCATCGGGTCCAGGTAGAACGGCAGCAGCGTCCCGGCCCCAGCCAGCTCGGCGTCCTCCATCTCGGTTGGTCGCTCAACCTCGCCAGCTAGCCCGGCTCCAGCTAGCCCGGCTCCAGCTAGCCCGGCTCCAGCTAGCCCGGCTCCAGCTAGCCCGGCTCCATTCAGCACGGCTCCGTCCGTCCGCCCGGCTCCCCCGGCCAGGGCCGCCTGCTCGGACTGAAGCGCGACGGTCACGACCAGCGGCTGCCCTTCGTCGAGCATGCTGCGCGAGCCGACCAGGGCCGTGCCGGTGCGCACAAACCAGCCGTTGGCGGGCTCGCCGTCGTCTTCAAGCCGCGGCAACCGGACCTGGTAGCCGTCACCCTCGACGTACAGCGCATGGGTGCGGCTGATGTTGGCGATCCAGGCGCCTGCCGCCAGCACGGTGACCAGGCCGGCCCGCCGGGAAAGCCCTCGGCCGGCCGCGACGATCAGGTCTACGTCAGGGCCCCGCCCGAAGACCAGCCGGCTGCCCTCGGCGAGCAGCCTCTTCTGGCCCGAAGGCGTGCTGACATGGGTGCTCAGTGGCATCGTTTCCTGCCTGCGATAGGCCCTGACGGAGCGATCTGGTTAGTCTAGGCTGGATTCTGGCCGTCTGGCGGACACGGCGTAACCCCGGACTCGGGGATACCCATGGGTAGATAAGCCCTGATTAGCTACAAGTGGCAGGGTGCTGGGTTCGGCGGCAGGGCATCGCCCACTGTGGATGTGGGGGGGCCAATCCCGAAAGTCCGGCGTTGCCGCGGTATTGCCGCGTCAGAGCCCGGTGCCCTGCCCGAATAGCTGGGCCCGAACAGCTGGGCCCGAACAGCTGGGCCCGAACGGTTAGATCTGGCCGAACAGGCGGTCGCCCGCGTCGCCGAGCCCAGGCACGATGTATCCCCGCTCGTTCAGCCGTTCGTCGACGGCCGCGGTTACCACCCGCACTGAGGGCTCTTCGGTGTCTCCGGCGAAGGCCTCCTCGACATGCCGTAGGCCCTCGGGCGCGGCGAGCAGGCAGATCGCGGTCACGGACGAGGCGCCGCGATTGGTGAGCATGCTGATGACGGTGGCGAGCGTTCCGCCGGTGGCCAGCATCGGGTCGAGCACGAACGTGTCCCGTCCGGTCAGGTCGGTGGGCAGCCGGTCCGCGTAGGTCGATGCGACCAGCGACTCCTCGTCTCGGCGCAGCCCGACGAAGCCGACGTCGGCCATCGGCAACAGCCGGGTCATGCCGTCCAGCATGCCGATGCCGGCCCGTAGCACGGGCACGATGAGCGGCACCGGGCGGGCCAGCTTGACGCCGCGGGCGATGCCCACCGGAGTGGTGACGGACACGGGCTGGACCCGCATCTCACGGGTCGCCTCGTAGGCGAGCAAGGTCACAAGTTCGGCCGTCAGGCTGCGGAAAGTCGCGGTGTCGCTAGCGGCGTCCCGCAGGGCGGTGAGCTTGTGGGTGACCAGGGGATGGTCGATGACGAGCGTGCGCATAGCAAGCTAGTGTGGCACCGTCTTCCTAACGTGGCACCGTCATCCCTTCCTAATGCGGCCGTGTCATCCGCTCGATGACGCGTTTCGCGTGACCGTCGGTCGCCTGGATCTCGGTCAGCGGCACCACGGCGACCCGGGCCCTGGTCAGCGGGGCGGGTCGCGGATGCCCGTTGACGGAGGGAAGATTCATTATCGCCTCGGGCAGCGGGTCGATATCGGCCCACAGCACCGGCTGGTAACTGTCGATCAGGCGGACGCGGAACCGGCCTGCGATGCACAGGTAGCGCTCCGAGCCTGGCCGCCGAGGATCGAGGCTTTCGAAGCCTTCGCCTCGCCGGGCCATGAAGTCGCGGAACAAGAAGGTGACGCGGTCGAGCACCTCATCGTCGCGCGGGACCGCGATCTCGAACTCCTCGACCATGACCGGCGCCCCCTGGACGGCCGCCGAGGTCAGCCCGTCGAGCAGGTAGGGGATGCCATCCAGGCGGTTGACGAAGGCCGCGAAGTCGATGGGCCAGCCTGCCATCCGCTCAGCCAGCGACCGCCAGGCCTCCGCGATGGCCGTGTCGATATCGGCCCAGAGCGGGATGGTCTCGACGTGCAGGCGCAGCCCCATGGCGGCCAGGATGCGGTCGGCCATCGCGATGGTGACGGCTGGCTGCCGCCCGCGCTCGATCTTGGAGACGGAGGCGGGGCTGACCCCCGCCCGCCGCGCGAGTTCGGCGACGCCAAGTTCCCGATCCAAGCGCGCCTGCCTGATAAGCTCACCGGCACGCTGTGTAGCAATTCCATCCATTTTTGTAGTCTCTCGCGAGACTACGCCGCCGTAAAGCCCCTCGTGACCGAAGCGAACCGGGCCATTTCCAGCCAGTCGTCCCCGCGTCCTGCCCACAGGCCGGTGTTCAGGCTCCGCGACCACCTTGCCTTCCTGACGGCGTTTCCCTAGCGTAAAAAAATTTCCGCTGGGGAAACGCCGTTAAAAAGGCCATGTCCTCCCCCGGGCGCGAGCTAGCGCCGGGATGGCGGCAGGCGGAATGGTCAGGCGTCGGGGCGAGCGCGGACCGACGCGCGGGAGCGGGCCAGGTCAAGCTCGATGCGGCGGGCGGTGGCGAGCAGTGGCTGCAGCAGTTCCTCCACCACGTTGTTCAGGGTCCGTCGGCCGGCGTGGGTGGAGACGTTGATGGCCGCCATGACTTGGCCGTCGGCATCGCGGATCGGCGCCGCGATCGACCGCAGCCCCTCCTCGAGCTCCTGGTCGACCAGGGCCCATCCCTGAGCCCGGATCTTCCGCAACTCGCGCCGGAGCGCGGTCGCGCTGGTGATGGTGTGTCCGGTGAGGCCACGCAAGCTGGCTGATTCAAGGTACTTGTCGAGCCGTTCGTCGGGCTGCGCGGCCAGCAGCACCCGGCCCATCGAGGTGGCGTAGGCCGGGAATCTGGTCCCGACGCTGATCGTCACGGTCATGATCCGCTTGGTCGGTACGCGGGCGATGTAGATCACGTCGTCCCCGTCAAGCTCGGACACCGACGAGGACTCGTGTACCTGCTCCACTAGCTGCTCCAGGTGCGGCATGGCCACCTCGGGCAGGGTCAGGCTGGACAGGTACGCGTAGCCGAGTTCGAGGATCTTGGGCCGGAGAGCGAACCTGCTCCCGTCGCTGCGCATGTAACCGAGCTGGACCAGCGTGCGCAGGAACCTCCGGGCGGCGGCCCGGCTCAGGCCAGTGCTGGCGGCCACCTCGCTCAGCGTCAGCTTCGGGTGCTCCGCGTCGAAGGCCCGGATCACGGACAGGCCGCGCTCAAGTGACTGGACGAAGTCCCCGTCATGACCTCGGTCCTGGTTGTCAGTCAATGCGGGCCTCCTGGCTCGGTCGATGACATCATAGACCGGCCACCGTGCGTTCGCTTTCTGAACTATCGTTCGTCTTACGGACGGCTAACCTTGGAAGCGAGATGACAGCCAGCTCACGAATTCAAGTCGGCATCGTCGGGGCCGGCCCGGCGGCCTGCTGCTTTCCCACCTGCTGGCCCTGCGCGGCATCGACTCCATCGTGGTGGAGAACCGCAGCCGGGCCTACTGCGAGGCGCGCCAGCGGGCCGGCCTGCTCAAGGCCGGCACGGTCGAACTGCTTCGCGCCGTCGGCCTCGGCGCGCGGATGGACGCCGAGGGCCTCGAACACGGGGGGATCTACCTGCAGTTCGACGGCGAGCGGCACCACCTCGATTTCCGTGACCTGACCGGCGGCCGCTGGGTGACGATCTACGCCCAGACCGAGATCGTCAAGGACTTGATCGAGGCCCGGCTCGCAGCCGGGGCCGTGGTCGAGTTCGAGGTCTCGGACACCGAGGTCGGCGAGCTCGATACCGACCGGCCGGTACTCCGGTACACCGACTCGTCAGGAACCCGGCACGAAGTCACCTGTGACGTGATCGCCGGCTGCGACGGCTTCCATGGCATCTGCCGCGATTCGATGCCTCCCGGCCTGGTAGCGGTGGCCGAACGCGGCTACCCGTACTCCTGGCTCGGCATCCTGGCCACGGTGCCGCCGTCCACTGACGAGCTCATCTACGCTCGTCACGAGGACGGCTTCGCGCTCCACACCATGCGCACACCGCAGGTCAGCCGGCTTTATCTGCAGGTGCCGGCCGACGAGGAGATCGAACGGTGGTCCGATGACAGGATCTGGGCCGAGCTACGGCACCGGCTTGGCGTGCCGGGATGGGACCTGAAGGAAGGCCCGATCACGGAGAAGGCCATTTCGCCGATGCGCAGCTTCGTCGCCTCGCCCATGCGCTACCGGCGGCTGTTCCTCGCGGGTGACGCCGCGCACATCGTGCCGCCCACCGGGGCCAAGGGCCTCAACATGGCCCTCGCCGACGTGACCGCCCTGGCCGCGGCCGTGACGAGCCTGCTCAGGGACGGGCACGCCGGGTTGGCCGACGCGTACTCGGACACCTGCCTGAACCGGATCTGGCGAGCCACCCATTTTTCCTGGTGGATGACGTCCATGCTGCACGTTGACCCGCACTCGGACCAGTTCGGGGCCGCATTGCAGCTCTCCCAGCTGCGCTACGTTATCTCGTCCCGCGCGGCCGCCACCACGCTAGCCGAGAACTACACCGGCTATTTTCCCCTTACCTGGGCGTCGTTACCCGAGGCCCAGGTGGTGGCGCGGGCGCAGGGCCCGGGCGAGCAGGGCGGACAGCGCCGCCGCGACTCCGGTCTCGGTCAGCGATAGCGGCGCGCTGAAGGTGCGTTCGTCGCCGAGCAGGTGCAGGGCCCACAGCCTGTGCCGCAGCGTGTAAAGCTCGGTGCGCACCGCGCTGGCCAGCCCGCTACTGTGCTGGCTACCACCGTGCTGGCTACCACCGTGCTGGCTACCACCGTGCTGGCCGCTATTCGGGCGTCCGGGGCCGACCCCCGCCGCCCAGCCTTCGACGCCGTGGATATCGGTGAGCAGTCTGGTCAGCTCGTCGTACCCGGTCGGCCCGCTCGTCAAGATGACAAGCAGCGCGGCCTCACGCACCGCGACGGAGAAGTCCGGCTGCGGGCCGTCGTCGGGGCCGATCAGCGCGGCCGTGCCGATATGCCACCTGGCGGCGGGGTCCGCCGTCATGAGCTTGCCCGTCCTGGTGAGCACCAGGCTGGTGCGGCTGCGGCGGATGGCCCCCATCTCGGTCTGCGCCATGCCGCGCAGCGTGTGCAGCGGGAACACGTCGAGTTCCTGACGGAGCGTACCGACCAGTTGATCGCGCCAGCCGAACGTGTCGACCGCCTCGGTGACCAGGGCCGGCGCGATGTAGTGCCGGGCGGTGAGCCGCAGGCCCTCGTCGGCGTGGCTGAGCAGCCAGCCCAACGTGGGCAGCGGGTCGTCGGGGACCGCAGGCGGCTCGAGCAGCCGCGGGATCAGGCCGCGGGCCAGCCGTGATCGCTCACCGGGTCGGCCGTGCGCCCACGCGTCGATGCGTTCGGCGCTGATACGGCTCAGCCAGGTGTCGTTCCCTGGTGCATCGTCTTCGGCGGGCGGGGACGCCGAGATCTCGGGACGGCCGGTCAGCCAGCGGTTGACGATGTCCACCCGCTTGGTGCGCCAGCCTCGGGTTCCTGCGCTCAGCTCCCCGGCGGCGAAGGCAAGTTCCAGGGCGGCCGCGCAGGCGTCGTAGGCGGCGCGCTCCTGTGATCCCATGACCGAACCCCAGGCGAGCAACTCGGTGTCCGGCGGCGCCGCGTTCGACTCCTCGATAGCCTCGGTGTAGGCGGCGATCCCCTCCTCGTGCCCGTCCGCGTACGCCGTGATGATCATCTCGGTGCCCGGCGAGGAACACACCGCGGCGTACCGGTCCAGGCCCGCGAGCAGGAACAGGCGCCCGAGGGCCTTCGCCACGCCGACCCGGCCCGACGTTGACATCGGCCACTTCACCGGGAGCGCGTACCAGAGAAACTCCTGCAGGCGCAGCAGCGAGATCGTCTCCAGGCCCTCGTCGCCGGTCAGCCAGGCCAGGGCAGCCCTCGCATCGCCGGCCGCCTCCGGGTCCTGCCGCGTCAGGGTCTCCAGCGCCTGGCTCTCTGTCATCATGCGGACAGTCTGCCGCAGCCGGATGCATGAGGCTAGTGCACGTTAGTTTGCACTGTCACTATCAGGTACGGCTGCCGTCAAGGCAATCGCGTCGGGCATCATGGTCGGGTGCCCGGAATATATGACGAGCCTGAGTTCTATGAGGCCGCATGTGCCTATCGTGACGTTCCTGTCGAAGTGGACGCCTTGCTGCGGTGGTCCGGTAGGCACCGGGTACCGGATTCCGGCATGCCGCGGTCGGTTCTCGAGCTCGCCGCCGGCCCGGCGGAGCACGCTCGTAATCTGGCGCGCCGCGGGCTAGAGGCCACCGCGCTGGACCTCAGTCCGGCGATGTGCGCGCGGGCGCGCGAACTGGCGGAGGCGGCCGGGACCCGGCTGACCGTGGTACAGGCCGACATGCGGGACTTCAGCCTCCCCGGCAGTTTCGACCTCGCCGTCACGATGCTCAACTCGCTCTGCCACCTGATGTCGCTCGACGACATGCTGCGCCATCTGGCCTCGGTGGGACGTCACCTCGACCGGGATGGCCTGTACATCATGGAGCTCGCGCATCCGGCGGACTTCTTCGCCACCGAGCGCCGGACCAGCAGTGAATGGAGCACCGAGGTCGGCGGCGGCACAGTAAGCGTGCGCTGGGGCGCGCAAGACCAGATCGATCCGGTCACGCAGATCACCAGGGAGCACGTCAGCGTCACGTACCACAAGCGCGGCGGGCCGGTGCGGACGGTCACCGATGTCGTGCCGAATCGGTTCTGGACCGCGACCGAGCTGACCGCCGCCGTCAGGCTGGCCGGCGGGTTCACCGTCGTGGCCTGTTACGGCGACTTCGACTCCGACTTGCCCGTCGACGCGGCCGACGCATGGCGCATGATCCTCGTGCTCCGTCGCACGTAGGCGGGCTAGGACCGGAACCCCGCCCAGGGGTCGTAGTCGACTTCCAGGGGTTCTTGCGGCGGGCGCTCGGCCGCCGGGACGTGCTGTAGGTTGAGCCGGATCCGGTACCAGCTCGAGCTGCGGCCGCGCATGGAGTCGACAAGCACATCGGCGGGCTCGAGCCGTGGCCACACCGCGGGATGCCGCGCCTTCCAGCGTTCCAGGCCCGCCATCGCCTCGTCCTTGCTGGCCGCGCGCGCGATCTCGATCAGGGGCATGGTGCTTTGCCTGCGCCCGGTCGGATTCGGCCCGGTCGGATTCGGGGAGCCGCTTCGGCGCTTCGACGGCTGGACCCGCGGCGCCTCACCGGTCTGCTTCTCATAGTGCGGCGGCCACGGCGCGTCCGGCAGGCCCGCCGCCTCGTCCCTGGCCGCCATCTCGAGCAGCCCGTCCAGCGATCCGACCGCCTCGTCCATCTCCGCCCAGGGGTCGCCGATCCGCGCGAACCGCGCCGGGATGGTGCCGATCGTGTACTCCGCCGGATCGCAGGACGGCACTTCGGCCCAGGTCAGCGGGGCCGACACCCGGGCGTCAGGGACCGGGCGGATGGAATAGGCGGACGCGACGGTGCGGTCCTTGGCGTTCTGGTTGTAGTCCACGAAGACGCCGTGCCGCTCCTCCTTCCACCACTTGGACGTGGCCAGGTCGGGCACCCGCCGCTCGATTTCCCGCGCCACCGCCACCGCCGCGCGGCGAACCTCGCCGAATTCCCAGCGCGGCTGGATCCGGGCGTAGATGTGCATACCGCGCGACCCGGAGGTCTTCGGCCAGCCGGCCAGCCCGAAATCCGCCAGTACGTCCCTGGCCACCAGGGCCACGTCCCTGATCTGCGGCCATTCCACCCCCGGCACCGGGTCTAGGTCGACCCGGAGCTCGTCCGGGTGGTCCAGGTCGGCGGCGCGCACCGGGTGCGGGTTCAGGTCGATGCAGCCGAGGTTGATCACCCAGGCCAGCGCGGCCTCGTCGGTGACTACTACCTCGTCCGCGGTGCGGCCGGAGGGGAAGCGGAGTTCGACGGTCTCGATCCAGTCCGGCCGCTTCTCCGGCGCCCGCTTCTGGAAGAACGGCTCGCTCTCGGCGCCGTTCACGAAGCGCTTCAGCGCCATCGGCCGCCCGCGGACGCCGCCGAGCGCACCTGGCGCCACGGCCAGGTAGAAGCGCACCATGTCCAGCTTGGTGACCCCGGCCTGCGCGAAGAACACCTTGCTCGGATTGCTGATCGCGACCTCGCGGCCCGCCAGCTCCAGCACCATCTTCGGCTCAGCCACGCCCGCTCCTTGGCGCAGTGCTCTTTGGCGCAGTGCTCCCTGGAGTAGGGCCCCGCAGGATCTCGGCGAGATCGAAGCTGACCGGCTCCTCGAGCTGGGCGTAGGTGCACGAACTCGGCTCGCGGTCCGGCCGCCAGCGAGCGAACTGCGCCGTATGCCGGAACCGCGGGCCCTCCATGTGGTCGTAGCGGACCTCGACCACGCGCTCCGGGCGCAGCGGGATGAACGAAAGGTCCTTGTCCGCGTTCCACCGGCTGGCCGTGGCCGCCCGTGGGGTCCGCTCGCCCGCCTGATGTTGCGCCCAGTTCCACGGGTGCGCCTCGAAGGTGGTGACCAGCGGCTGCAGCTCGGTGAACAGCTCCTTGCGCTGCTCCATACCGAACGCGCCGATCACGCCGACGCTGGCCAGCTTGCCGTCGTCTTTGTACAGTCCGAGCAGCAGGGACCCGATGCGGTCCGCCCCGCTCTTGTGCGTCCGGTAGCCGGCCACCACGCAGTCCGCCGTACGCTCGTGCTTGACCTTCAGCATCACCCGTTTGTCCGGCTCGTAGATCCCGCCGGCCGGCTTGGCGATCAGCCCGTCCAGGCCCGCGCCCTCGAACTGGCTGAACCAGCCGGTGGCGACCGCCCGGTCGGTAGTCGTCGGGGTCAGGTGGATGGACGAGCCGCCCGCGGCGAGCGCGCCCTCGAGCGCGGCCCGGCGCTCGGCGAACGGCCGTTCCGTGTAGTCGGAATCCCCCAGTGCCAGCAGGTCGAACGCGATGAAGTGGCCCGGCGTCTTGGTCGAGAGCAGCTCGACCCGGCTGGCCGCCGGGTGGATGCGCAGTTGCAGCGCCTCGAAGTCCAGCCGCCTGCCCTCGGCGTCGGGGATCACGATCTCCCCGTCGATCACGCAGCGCTCCGGCAGTTCGGCCTTGATCGCGGCCACCAGCTCGGGAAAGTAGCGCGTCATCGGCCGCTCGTTCCTGCTGCCGATCTCGACCTCGTCCCCGTCGCGGAACACGATCGACCGGAAGCCGTCCCACTTTGGCTCGAATACGTAGTCCCCGCTCGGGATCGCGTCGGTTGGCTTGGCCAGCATCGGCGCCACCGGCGGGTTGACAGGAAGATCCATTACCCCAGCTTAAGGGGCGGTCCAGGCCTCGCTGCGGCGCCACAGCTCACGTGCGAGTTCCGGCGTCGCGACCGTGCTGGGCGCACGCTGCGCGCACTTGTCGTAGAACAGCCCGCTGTCCTGCGTCACATCCGGCGAGGTGGCGCAGTACAGAGAGGTCCGGGCGCCTTCGGTGACGGACAGCATGCGCCTGGTGATGAGCGGCCGGACTGGCCACGGCACCCGCCGCCAGATGTCGGAGGCCACCACCCCCGGGTGCAGCGCGTACGTGGTGACCCCGGTGCCCGCCGCGCGGCGCGCGAGTTCCTGCGTGAACAGCACGTTGCACAGCTTGGAGACCGCGTATTCATGCAATCCTGTGACGCCGCGGGCGGGCCGGCGCAGCGCCTCGAAGTCGATGCCCTTGGCCGAGTAGTGGGCGTCGCTGGACACCGTCACCACCCGGGCCGGCCCGCTCCCGGCCAGGCAGTCGAGCAGGGCGCTCGTCAGCGCGAAGTGCCCGAGATGATTGATCCCGAACGTCAGCTCGAAACCCTGCCTGGTCAGGCCTCGGGCCCCGCCGACGCCGGCGTTGTTGACCAGCACGTGCAGCGGCTCACCGCGGGCCAGGAACGCCGCGGCGCACGCCCGCACCGACTCCAGGTCGGCCAGGTCGAGAGGCAGGAACCAGACCGAATCGCTGCCGCTCTCGGCCTTGATCGCGGCGACCGCCGCCGCGCCCTTGGCCGCGGACCTGGCCGCGATCCACACGCGCCCGCCCCGGCCGGCCAGCCCGCCCGCCGTCGCCCGGCCGATCCCGGTGTTGCCGCCGGTCACCAGGAACGTCCGCCCGCCGAGCTCGCTCATCCGCGACTCCACGATCACGAAACCAGGACGGCTACTCGACCGGGATCTCCTTGTTGATCAGGGACAGGTCGATGCCCTGGCGGTTGCGGACGACGCGGGCCCCCACGAAGATGACGATGGCCAGCACGTACATCGAGCCCATGTAGATGAGGGAGGCCGGCTTGTTCACGAAGTACAGGTCGTTCGACAGCCACTCGTAGAGGTTGAACACGAGCAGCGCGATCGTGATCACCCCGGCCACCGGCACGACGGGCACGCCGAGCACCTTGATCTTGCTGGCCGGCGAGGCGAACCACAGGTCCGGCTTGCGCCACGGCAAGATCACCACCGCGATCGCGCTGAACAGGTAGGTCACCGCGATGACCAGCGTGGCGTCCAGCGTGTAGCTCGCGAACGTCGAGCTGTACGCGTAGAGCGCGGCCAGCCCGACCGCGGGCAGCAGCATCAGCAGCAGTGAGTAGAACGGCACCCTGCGCCTCTCCGAGACCTCAGAAGCCCGGTCGGGGAGTACGCGGTCGAACGCGGCCGCGAAGATGACCCGGGTCGAGGACAGGAACAAGGTTCCCACCCAGCCGAAGAACCACAGGCTGAGCACCAGGATCAGGGCCACCTGGAAGGCGGTGTTGTGCACCAGCCAGCCGGCGAACATGAACGGGTACGGCCAGATGCCGAACTGCGGGGTGAGGTTGTAGTCCAGCGAGTTGAGGTTCTGGTAGAAGCCCCAGCCGACGGTCTTGGCCATCAACAGCAGGAAGATGATCGTGAGGGCGACCGTGATCCACAGGCCGAAGAACATGCCGGCGAACACCCGTTTGAAGTCGCTCGCGCCGCGGACCTCTCCGTACAAGGTGGTGCCCCAGTTCGGCCACAGGAGGAAGAACATCAGCGCCGGGACGAGCAGCATCGTCGGCCCGAGCGGGCCGAAGCCGAGCGGCGATGTGGTGTAGCCGGCCTTGACGGCCGCCTTGTTGGTGGCCGCGTAGGCGTTGTTGACGCCGAAGAGCTTGTGCGCTTCGAGGTTGAACGAGCTGACGAAGCTGGCGTGTGAGTTGAAGAGCAGCAGGATCACCACGACGGCGAAGCCGATCACGCCGCCGATGAAGCACCAGCGCTGGACCTTCGCGTAACCGGCCATGCCGATGGAGACCAGGAGGCCGGCCAGCGCGATCGTGATCAAGGTCACCACGAAGATCCCGTTGTGCGTGCCGAACCACGCGTAACCGCCACCAGGCCAGGTCCACTTGAGCGTCGCCCACAGCGGCTCGAACAACTGAACCGACAAGATGTTGCCGTAAATCGGCGCCCACAGCCAGAGAATGAACCACCAGCCGGTCGCGGCCATCACGAAGCCGATGCCGCTGCCCAGGATCCTGGTCTGCCAGACGTAATCGCCGCCGGCCCGCGGAATCGTGACGACGAGCCCGGAGTAGGCGATCACCAGGAACGAAACCCAGATTCCCCCGATGATCACCGCGGTTATGAGCTGGCCCTTCGGGAACGCCGGCCCGGCAAAGGTGAACTCGTAGATGCCGAGCGTTACGAAGTTGGTCGCCAGGCACGCGTAGATCATCGAGTCCCTGACGGACCAGCCGCGGACCAGGCCCGTCGCCTTGCGGAGGAAGAGAGTCGGCCTCTCCTCCCCGAGTGCCCCTGCCGTCATATGTATCCCTCCGGTTATCCTGATTTATCCGGTTTTGTCCGATTGGACGAACTAAGAAGGCTACATCTGGTGTGTTTGTGCCCATCTGGCGTTAATCTAGGCCTTTTAAGTGGCCCCTGGTGCTGCCATTCGTGCAGCTGAGGTCTTACCGTCCGTGATCTCCGTGATGCGAGTCGGCGGCCTCAGCCGTTCACGAGTATGTACCTGGCGACTTTCCCCTTCTTCTCGTTCAGGTCGAGCACCGCACCCTGCAGTACGCCGTCGGTGTAGGAACTGCCGGGGTTCATGGACAGGGTCCGGCCGAGTTTGCACACGCCCCGGCTCTCGTGGATGTGCCCGTGCACAGAAAGCACCGGCTCGTACTTTCCGATGGCTGCCCTGACCGCCTTGGAGCCGACCGGCTTCATGACCGCGCCGCCATGTGTCGGCCGCATGTTCTCGTCCAGCGCCGGCGCCTCGTCAAGGCCGGTGCCGTACGGCGGCGCGTGGAAGTTGAACACCGCCCGGCTCATGTCCGGGATCTGGGAGACCACCGCGTCGATCTTGGTGGTGAGCACGTCCTCGGGCGCCTCGCGGAACGTGTCCCACGGCGTCGGGTTGGTCCAGCCCATCGAGGCGAGGTAGAAGCCGCCGATGTCGATGACCTTGCTCTCGGCGAAGCTGACGCACGGGGACTGCTCGATGATGTCGTCGATCTCCCAGATGTCGTCGTTTCCGCCGTTGAGGATGCACGGGATCTCGCCGCCGCGCAGTTTGCCGTCGGCCATGTCGAGCCACCGGTCCAGGCCGCGGGTCATCTCCAGGGTGAACCTGCGGTCGATCGAACCGTCCTGTTCGTTCAGCGCGTCAAGCTCGTCACCAGACATCACGGACGGGTAGGAGCCGCGGTCCCGGATCTTGCGCTGGATCTCGTCGAGTTCGGCCTTGGTCTCCAGCCGCAGCCGCTGGCCGCCGAACGACACTTCCCAGTAGCCGGGCATGGCCAGGATCGGCACCAGGACCTTGCCGGTCACGTCCCCGCCGAGCACGACCATATCGGCCTTGTAGAAGGCGGCGGCGTTGAGGAATTTCCGCCAGCAGATCTCTGAGCCATGGATGTCGGTGGCGAAGAAGATTTTCATCGCGGTCCCTGGCGCCTTCCCTTTGCGTTCAGTGGTCCACTTCTTCTGGTAGTTCGTACCAGCGGACCCGGTCGCCCACGTTGGACCTCAGCTTCCACTTAAGTCCCTTCGGTACCGTGTCGGCGACCTCGTGCAACTGCTTCGCCTGCGTCAGGGCGTCGAACCGCGGGTACGGCGGCGCCAGGCCAGGCTGGGCGGAGAGCAGGTCGGGCAGCTTGGCCAGGTTGCCCGTTACCGTCCGCCACCAGCCCCAGTCGGCGGCGAGCACCGCGCCGAACCGGTCGGGGTCGATGGACGGGCGGGTGGAGTCCCGGCCGACCCGCAGCCCGGAAAGCAGGTGGAAGATGTCGTGCGCGTCCTTGGCGTTGAGCTCGACGATCTGCAGCTTGGAGAGCAGCAGGTCGGCGGGCTCGAGGGTCATCGAGGGGGAATCGAACGAAGGCTTGAAGTCCAGCGTGTGGCACATCGACAGCCGGTCCACCATGACGTCGACGGGCCGCCCGGACGGGGTGGTGAAGTACATCTGCCGGTCCCCGTTCAGGTTGTTGAACCGGCGGTCGGGCTCGCAGCCCGCGCTTTCCAGGTGCGCCGCCACCTTGCGCCGGCCCTTGCCGAGGCAGGCTAGGTCGATGTCCTGGCCGGCCCGCAGCCGGGGCGGAAAATCGGGGCACAGGACCCGGACCCCGAGGCCGCCGAGGATCTTGAGCTGGTGACCCGCCTCCGCCGCGCCGCGCACCAGCCCGGTCGCCTCCGGCAGCGGGTCGCTCACGGCGTCTCCCCCGGGGCCGCCGAGAGCCTCGTTTGGTGTGGTCATGCCAAGTCGCTCCTCGTCATTACCCGTGCCAGTTAGATCATGGTGACCTAATAGCCGATCTGTCCAGTTTTCGTCCGAAGGGACCTAGCTTTCACCGGCGCTTTCACTGGCGTTTCCACTGGCCCGCGCCACGTCACGGTCTCGGCGGAAGAACTCCACCGGCTCCGCCGGCAGCGGCGTATTGCCCAGAATCAGGTCGGCCGCCTTCTCGGCGATCATCATGACCGGCGCGTAGATGTTGCCGTTGGTGACGTACGGCATGACTGAGGCGTCGGCGACCCGCAGTCCCTGCACTCCGTGCACTCGCATGGTCGCCGGGTCGGTCACCGCCATCGAGCCGGTGCCCATCGTGGCCGTGCAGGACGGGTGCAGCGCGGTCTCGGCATCCCTGGCCACCCAGGCCAGGATCTCCGCCTCGGTCTGCACCGACGGGCCTGGCGACAACTCGCCCGCGTTGTAGTCGTCGAAGGCCGGCTGGGTCAGGATCTTCCTGGCGATCTGGATCGCCTCCACCCATTCCCGCTGGTCGGTCGGCGTGGACAGGTAGTTGAACCGCAGCGCGGGGTGCACCTTCGGATCGCCTGAGGTGATCTTGCAGGTGCCGCGGGAGTCGGAGTACATCGGGCCGATGTGCACCTGGTAACCGTGTCCGCCCGCGGGCGACGAGCCGTCGTAGCGGATCGCGATGGGCAAGAAGTGGAACATCAGGTTCGGATAGACCACGTCGTCGTTGCTGCGGGCGAAACCGCCGCCCTCGAAATGGTTGGTGGCACCGGGCCCGGTCCGCCCGAACAGCCACTTCGCGCCGACCATCGGGCGGTTGCGCCACTTCAGCGCGGGCGCGACCGAAACCGGCAGCTTGGCGCCGTACTGGACGTACACCTCCAGGTGGTCCTGCAGGTTCTCGCCCACGCCGGGCAGATCGGCGACCACGTCGATGCCGAGCGCGGAAAGCTCCCCGGCGTGGCCGACGCCGGAAAGCTGCAGCAACTGCGGGGAGTTGATCGCCCCGCCGGACAAGATGAGCTCGGCGGACCGGACCCGCCTGACCTTCCCTTCGTGGCGGAACTCGACGCCGACCGCGCGCGTGCCGTCGAAGATGATCTTCGTGACGAAGGCGCGGCAGGCCACCGTGAGGTTGGGCCGGCGCATCACCGGATACAGGTAGGCGCGCGCGGCGGACAGCCGCCTGCCCCGGTGGATGTTCCGGTCGAAGGCGTTGAAGCCTTCCTGCCGGTAGCCGTTCACGTCGTCGGTGAGCTGGTAGCCGGCCTGCTGCACGGCGGCGAAGAACGCCGTGAACAGGGGGCTGGTGGCCGGGCCCCGCTCGAGCACCAGCGGCCCGGTGTGCCCGCGGAACGGATCGTTCTCCTCGGCGGCCAGGCAGTTCTCCATCCGCTTGAAGTAGGGCAGGCAGTGCGCGTAGTCCCAGTCGGCCATGCCCGCATCCGCCGCCCAGCGCTCGTAATCCAGCGGGTTGCCGCGCTGGAAGATCATCCCGTTGATACTGCTCGACCCGCCGAGGACCTTCCCCCGCGCGTGGTAGATGCGCCGCCCGTTCAGCTGCGGTTCCGGCTCGCTTTCGTATTTCCAGTCGTAGAACCGGCTGCCGATCGGGAAGGTGAGCGCGGCGGGCATGTGGATGAACGGGTCCCAGATGTAGTCCGGGCGGCCCGCCTCGAGCACGAGCACCCGCGCGCCCGGGTCCGCGGACAGCCGGTTGGCCAGGGCGCTGCCCGCGGATCCGCCGCCGACGATGACAAAGTCATAGGTGTGAGCTGGCATGGGTGCCTCCGCGCTGCTAGGTGCGCTCTTATTCGCCTTTACCCGCTTTGCCGGGCGGTCAGGCCTGGGTGGCCGCCTCGAGGTTATCCCGCACGGTCTGGGTCATCGGGTGGTCGGGGCCGAGCATGCGCTCGCTGTCGGCCAGCGCCTGCTCGTAGTGGTGGATGGCGTCGCTGCGCCAGGCCTGCTGGTACGCCGCGGCCAGGCTGATCCGCGCGGACCGGGTATCCGCGCGGTCGGGTCCGTGCACCCGCTCACAGTCGGCCAGGGTGCGCTCGTAGGCCGGGATCGCTTCCCGCAGCTGCCCGGCGCTGCGGTAAGCGAGGGCCAGGTTGGCCCGGGCCGCGATCGTGTCCGGATGATCGGGTCCGGCGGTCCGCTCCCAGTCGGCCAGCACCTGCTGGTAGAGCGCGATCGCGTCCTTCGGCTTCCCGCTGCGGCCATAGCCCGAGGCGAGGCTGGTACGGGCCGCGATCGCGTCGGGGTGATCGTGGCCGACCGCCGCCTCGGTGTCCGCGACGAGCCGCTTGTAGTGCACGATGGCATCCTTGGGCTGCCCGCCGGCCAGCAAGGCGGCGGCCAGGCTTTCCAGGGTGGCCAGCGTGTTCGGGTGCCGCGCGCCCAGGATCCGTTCCGAGTCGGTCATGAGCATCTGGTAGGCGGTCAGCGCTTCCTTACCCCGGGCGGCCGCCTGGTACGCGGCGGCCAGGTGCGTCCGCGCGGCCAGCGCGACCGGATGCCCGGGACCGAGCTGGCGCCCGGCGCTGTCCGCCATCTGCTCGTACAGCGCGATCGCCTCGGTCGGCCGCCCGGCGCTGGAGTAGGCATGGGCGAGCCGCCCGTACGCTGCGATCGTGTCGGGGTGTTCGGGTCCGGAGTTGCGCTCCAGGTCGGCCAGCGCGCTGGAGAACACCGCGATGGCGTCGCCGAAGCGCCCGGCCGACTCGTAGGCGGCGGCCAGCCTGTCCCGGGCCGCCACCGCGTTGGCGTGCGCGTTGCCGAGCAGCCTGGTGCTGGTGATGAGCATGGTCTGCCAGTACGTGATGGCCGATCCCGGCAGCCCGCTGGCCTCCAGGCTCAGCCCCTTGCGGAACAGCACCGGGTGGGCTTCCGGCTGCCACAGCTTGCTCTGGTGGGGCCGTGCCACCTGATAGGCCTGGGCCTCGGCGCTCGGCGGGGCCGGCCGGGCGTGGTGGCCGCCCTCGGCCGGTCGCGGGGCGGTGCTTTCTGGCGCCCACAGCATGCCGGTGCAGTCCCGCAAGACCTGCTCGAGCTGGGCCTGTTCGGGCCGGGCCCGCTCGAGCGGGTCCTGGGTCCGGCCGGCCTCCGGCCAGGTCTGCAGCAGCGCCTCCGCCGCGGCGAATACGGCCTGCTCGAAGTCCGCGGCCGGCAGGTAGGCGCGCACCGCGGCCTGGACGCTGGCGTGCATCCGCACCGTCCGGACCGGGCTGGCCGGGTCGACGCTGACCAGGCCGACCCGGGCCAGGTTGGTCATGGCCGCGTGGACCAGGGTCTGGTCGGCCGCCTCCCCGGCGCTCGGCCGGCCCGCGATGTAGCTGCACCCGGCCGGGCTGGTCAGCACGGCGCCGGGAATCCCGTCCGGATCGAGCATGGCGGCCAGGGCCAGGGCCGGCCAGGCCACGCCCGCGGGCGGCAACTGGTGCGCGCACTCGGCGGCCAGCGACCAGGTGGCCAGCACCGCCGGGGAGACGCCGTCGACCCACATCTCGGACATGTGCTCGCGCCGCTCGCCGAACCGGCCGCGGTACTCCCGGCAGCTCAGCCGGTCCACGGTCATCACGGCGGCGGCCTGGGCCAGCCCGAGCGGCAGCCCGTCCAGGTCTTCGCCCAGGTCGAGCGCCTCGGCCCGCTGATCGGGATAGTCGGTCAGGCGGGCGCTCAGGTACGTCAGCACCTCACGGCGGCTGAACCCGCCGACCGGGGCGATCCGAGGCCCGGCCACCGTGCGGGGGATCTGGCTGGGCGTGGCACGGAAGGCGGTCTCCGGCAGCCGGGTGGTGATGACGACCTGGCCGGCCGGGCCCGCGGGCCAGAGGTTCTCCAGGTCGGCCAGGCGGACCAGGTCGTCCAGGATCAGCGCCCACGGGCGCCTGGTGCGCGCCAGCCAGCCGATGAAGCGGTCCGCGGCGGCCTCGGCGGATACCGTCGCCTCGGCCGCGCCGACGGTCATGGCCGCCTGGGCGAAGCCGGTTATGATCGCCTCCCGGCTGGTCGCCGAGACCCAGACCAGCGCGTCGACCGCGCGGGCGCCCCACAGCGCGTGGGTGAACGCCACCGCAAGCTGCGTCTTGCCGGTGCCCCCCTGGGCCGCGGGCGCGGCGGCGGTCTCCTCGCCGTGGGTCAGCACCACGGTGTCGCCCGGATACAGGCCCGCCCTGAGGTCGAGCCCGGTTTCCGGGCGCTGGTGAAATGAGTCAGCGAGCGGCGGGATGATCCCTGACAGCTTGACCTGAGAATGCGGCGGCGTTCCGGTCCGCTCCGCAACCACGTTGACAGCCTCTCCCGCGTTGCCTCGCCGAAGGCCCAAAAGGTGTCGGGCCGGTACCGTACTGCACGTGCACGACAGTCCGGCATAACGGAATGCTAGTGGTGATTCCCGGGCAAGGCTATATGTGCCAAAAGTTCGGATAAGGCCCGGAATGGGGCTTCCGATCAGACCGTCGTGGCTCGTCAGCACCTCGCCCCGACGCAGGGGGCGCACCGGCCCGGCGTCCCTTTGTTATGAACCCGAGATAGCCCCGGCGTGCGCTGCCCGGCGCGAGCCGCGCGACCCAGCAGTGTCCGTATAAATCCGGCACGCAATACGGCCCCAGCCCGCACCAAAATCAATGCGCTAATTTAAGACCAATGGGCGCTGTAGCGGTCAGCTGAATTCGGCGAGCTTGGCAGGTTCGGCGGCATCGAAGACGACCTGGATCCTGGTGTACATGATCATGCTCCTCGCGGTATCGGGGCGGGCGCGCCGTCATACTGCCACCGCCAGGCCGCGAACCGTCACCCGAGCGTGTTTAGCTTAGGTCGTTACGATGAGTAACAAAGGAGAACTGTATTTATCGGTAGTTTTCAACTATTCTCGCCCCGGCTCATCCACATGGCCGCCCGGTTGTCCACAGCTGCGGTTGCCTGCCTGCTCAGGCGAGTCCGCGGCCGCGTCCACAGCGGGCAGATCGTTTGCCCGGTGTCGTCCACAGGCTGCCCGGCCTTGTGCACATGGCGATCCACAAGCCGGCAGAGGTAGCGTGCTGTTTCCTGGGCAGTGCGTATGAAGTCGATATGCGCCGGGCAGGGGCCCGGGTAGGGGTTGGGGTAGGGGCGCGCGGCGAGGCGGTCAGTATGAGCGGTGTCACTATGAGCGGTGCCGGCGACACCGCAATCGCTGCGGAGGTTCAGCATCGTCGCAGGGTTGTCGTGGACGTCATCCTCTTGCTGATGAGGAACGGACGCATCCTGTTGCGGGAGCGGGCGAACACCGGTTACGGCGACGGCGCGTATGAGCCGCCGACGGGCCAGCTGGCCGACAGGGAGACGATCGTCGAGACGGCGATCCGGGTCGCCTCGGCCGGAGCCGGGATCACCATCAGCGCGGGGAACGTGTCGCTCGCGCACGTCATGCAGGACGTGTCCGGCAGCGGGCGCATCGCCTTCTTCCTGACCGTGTTCGGCTGGCAGGGCGAGCACACCTCGCCAGGAGCGCGCTGGTTCCCGGTCGGGAACCTGCCCACCAACATGCTCGACCGGTCCCGGGTGGCGCTGCGGAACTACGCCGAAGGGATGAGTTTTTCCACCTACCCGGCGTTCGGCCCGGGCGGCCCGGGCGGCCCGGCGCTGCCCGGTGCCTCCTCATGGCGCGCCGCTGGATGGCAGGACGCCTTCAGCGCCTGACGCCGCGCCCCCGAGAGCCCGCATAAGCTGGCCCCGCATAAGCTGGCCCCGCATAAGCTGGCAGAGATGGCCGAGATCCTGAACGCGCACGGCTCGAGGAACGACATCTTCGTGGCCGCGGTGCCGCCGAGCGACTTCGCCTCCGGCGATGACCTGCGTGCCTTCGTCCGCCGCCTGTGCGATCGGGCCGGCCCGTTCGGCGGGGATGGCGTCTACTTCTACGACGCGGCCCCAGACGTCCCGCAGGCCTGGTTCTTCAACCCGGACGGCTCGTCCGCCGAGTTCTGCGGGAACGGCATGCGCTGCCTGGGCCGGGTCATCCTGGACCGGCGCGGCGCCGACGCCGCGGTGATCCGCAGCGGCCAGGCCGAGTACACGGTCCGCCGCGCGGCCGCGACCCCCGAAGGCGTCCGCCAGGTCAGCCTCGAGCACCCGGCGGTCGACTTTGCTCCGGGGACTGCCGTGGTGGCCGGCCGGAACCCGCTGACCGAGGCCCGCCTGCCCGAGCTCGACCCGGCGCTGCAGTTCACCGCCGTCACCATCGGCAACCCCCATCTGGTCGCCGTCATCGACAAGTACGTTGAGTCCGACCTGATCGCGATGGGGGAGCGGGTGGCGGCCCGCCCGGACGTGTTCCCGGTCGGCGCGAACCTGTCGGTGCTGCTCCCGCTCGAGCCCGCCGAGGTTTTCGTCCGGACGTTCGAGCGCGGCGCCGGGCTCACCGCCTCGTGCGGCTCCGGCATGGCCGCCTCCCGCGCGGTCTACTCCCGCACCGGCCGGATCGACCCTGAGCGCAGGGTCGTCGTCCGCAACGCCGGCGGGATGGCCACGGTGTCGCTGCGGGCCCACCAGGGGCAGTGCCAGGACCGGTGGCACCCGGTCCTGGAAGGCAACGCCACGTTCGTCTACCGCGCCGAGATCGACCCATCCGCGGTGGCCCGGGGTTGGTGGGACGAGACCGCGACGCGGGAGCCTTACCACGATGAGGTTCGCGCCTACACCGCCCTGGACGAGCGCAACGCCGCGCGGCTGCGTGTGGCCGGCGTCGAGACCGCGGCCCAGTCTGGTCAGCCTAGGCCGGCTGTCGCACCACGAGGACGCCGGGGCACACCGAGACGCTGAGCGTCCGGCCAGGCGCGACAATCTCGCCGTCGACCTGCCGCGGCAGGTCGACGGCCACGCTGATCTGGACGCCGCGCGCCTGGAACTGCTCCAGCTCGTGGTCCTGGCGCCGGCCGCGGGCCAGCACCCGGCCGGCCACCCGCACCCAGCCCCAGGTGCCGGACGGCGCGAGGATGCCCACGTCGAGCAGCCCGTCGTCGAGCCTGGCCTCGGGCAGCAGGGTGAACCCGCCTGGCAGCAGGCCGGCGTTGGCCACCACCACGCACCGCGCCCGCCGCCGGAGCGGCTCGCCGTCGTCGAGGCGCACGGTGAAATCGCACGGCGGCAGTGACAGCCGCGCCACGCCGGACACGGCGTAGGCGACCCAGCCGAGCCGCCGCTTGAGCTGCTCGTCGGCCGCCTCGACGACGGCGGCGTCCAGGCCGATTCCGGCCATGGCGGCGAACCTGGTCGCACTCCCTTCGGTCCGGCCCCCGCTGGTCCCCGCTTCGCTGGTCCCCGCTTCGCTGGTCCCGTCGATCCGGGCCAGGTCGATCCGGCGGTCCCGGCCGCCGAAGCCCGCGTCCACCGCCCGGTCGGCCCTGGCCGGCACGCCAAGCGCCCGCGCAGTCAGGTTCGCGGTGCCGAGTGGCACGATCGCCAGCGGCACGCCGGTGCCCGCCAGCGCCTCGGCGCAGGCCCGCACGGTGCCGTCACCGCCGGCCGCGAACACCAGGCTCGCCCCGGCGGCCACCGCGCGGCGGGTCAGCGCCAGGCCGTCCTCGGCCTCGCTGGTCGGCGCGAACCACGGTTTCCAGCCGCGGTCATCTGCCGCCAGCCGGCAGCGCCGCAGGAACCTCTGCGGATCGCGGAGCAGCGTCCGGTTGACCACGAACGCGACCACGGGCATGCCTCATTCTGCGCCGCCCGGCCCTCGCGGGTGCTGGCCCGGTCGCCTGAGGGGGCTGTCATGAGACACCCGCGCGTGAGGCCAGGGACTTAGCTGTCCGGCAGGTGCCACCGGTTTGGCGCGATCAGCTTGTCGATCGACGGCGGGCCCCACGACCCGGGTTCGTAGAGTTCGACGGGCGGCGGGTTCTCCAGCAGCGGCGCGGAGATCTCCCACACCCGCTCGACCCCGTCCGACCTGGTGAATAGCGACTGATCGCCGATCATGGCGAGCAGGATGAGCCGTTCGTAACCCTCGAGCGCGTTGGCGATGGCGAACGAGTCCTTGTAGCTGAACACCATCTTGTAGTCGCCCAGGCTCAGCTCGGGGCCTGGCACCTTGGCCAGGAACTCGACGGTGATCGAGCCGGGGTCGGCGAAGTCGATGACGATCTCGTTCACCCGGCCGGTGGGGACGTCGTGCCGGTGCGCATGGAACATCCGCAATGGCGGCTCGCGGAAGCCGAGCGTGACGACCTGGCGCGAGCCGCCAAGCGACTTGCCGGAGCGCAGGTAGAACGGCACGCCGTGCCAGCGCCAGTTCTCCACCTCGACCCGAACCGCCGCCATGGTCTCGGTGTCCGAGTCGGGCCGGACGCCGGGCTCGGAGCGGTAGCCCCGGTACTGGCCGCGGACGACATGCCTGGTGTCGATCGGCTTCAGCGCGTCGAACACCTTCCCCTTCTCGTCCCGCATCGGCTTTTCCGCCAGCGACACCGGCGGCTCCATGGCCACGAACCCCAGCACCTGGAACAGGTGGGTCACGATCATGTCCCGGTAGGCGCCGGTCGCGTCGTAGAACGCGGCCCGGCCCTCGATCGAACAGCGTCTCAGGCACGTCGATCTGCACGTACCGGATGTGATCACGGTTCCAGATCGGCTCGAAGAGCCCGTTCGCGAACCGGAACGCGAGGATGTTGTCGACCGACTCCTTGCCAAGGAAGTGGTCGATGCGGAAGACCTGCGACTCGTCGAAGACCGCGTGCACCGCCTGGTTCAGCTCGCGGGCGGACTCCAAGTCGGTGCCGAACGGCTTCTCGATGATCACCCGGGCGTCCTTGGCCAGGCCGGCCGCGCCGAGCATGCCGACCACCGAGGTGAACGCCGCGGGCGGCACGGCCAGGTGGAACAGCCGCCGGGGCGTGCCGCCGATCTCCTTCTCCGCCCGCTGGATCGCCTCGGTGAGCTCGGCCACCTTACCGGGCTCGGACGGGGCGAACGACAGCCGCCGGACGAAATCCGGCCAGGACGGATCGCCCGGCTTGGTGATGCAGAAATCGGTGCATGCTTGCTTGGCGCGCGCCCGGAACTGCTCGTCGGTCAAGGCGGACTGCGACGGTGCGGTGCCGACGACGCGGTAATCATGCGGCATCAGGCCGGCCGCGTGCAGGTGGAACATCCCCGGCAGCAGCTTGCGCTTGGCCAGGTCACCGGTGGCGCCGAACAGCACGAAGATATGGTTGTCCGGCCGTGGGGATCCGTTGGCATTCATGGCGGTACGCTCAGGCCTTCTTCTCCGCGTGTCCGCCGAACTCCGAGCGCATCGCGGACAAGATCTTCGCGGTGAACTCGCCGTTGTCCCTGGACTCGAACCGTTCGTACAGCGAGGCGGCGATGACCGAGGCGGGCACGGCGGTGTCCACCGCGGCCAGCACGGTCCACCGGCCCTCGCCGGAATCGGACACATGCCCGCTGAAGTCCTTCAGGTCGGGCGACTTGGCGAAGGCGGCGGCGGTCAGGTCGACCAGCCAGGAGCCGACCACCGAGCCGCGCCGCCACACCTCGGCCACCTCGCCGACGTCGATCGTGTACTGGTAGGCCCAGGGGTCGCGCAGCGGCGTGGTCTCCGCGTCGATCTCATCCTGGTGCAGGCCCGCGTCGGCGTGCTTGATGACGGACAGGCCCTCGGCGATCGCGGCCATCATGCCGTACTCCACGCCGTTGTGCACCATCTTGACGAAGTGCCCGGCGCCGTTCGGGCCGCAGTGCAGGTATCCCTGCTCGGCGGTGCCGTGCTCGGTCCGTCCCGGGGTGGGCTCGGCGCTGCCCTCGCCGGGGGCGATCGTCTTGAATATCGGGTCCAGCCGCTGCACCGCCTCGTCCTCGCCGCCGATCATCAGGCAGTAGCCCCGGTCGAGGCCCCAGACGCCGCCGCTCGTCCCGCAGTCCACGAAGTGGATCCCGTCGCGCTTGAGGTCCTTGGCCCGGGTGATGTCGTCCCGGTAGTAGGAGTTCCCGCCGTCGATCACGATGTCGTCCGCCTCGAGCAGCGGCCGCAGCTGGTCGAGGGTCTTCTCGACGATGCCGGCCGGCACCATGATCCAGAGCGCCCGCGGCTTGTCCAGCTTGGCCACGAAGTCCGCGAGGCTCTCCGCCCCGACGGCGCCCTCGGCGGCCAGCGACTTGACCGCGTCGGGGTTGACGTCGTAGGCCACGCAGCGATGGCCGTCGCGCATCAGCCTGCGGACGAGGTTCGCGCCCATCCGGCCGAGCCCGATCATCCCCAGTTGCATCGGCGTATCAGTTGGCATGGCGATCCGTCCTTCGGTGTTGTCGGGGCACTGAACCGGTCAGCGAGCCTTGAGCGCGCGGTAGCGGCGGATGAGCGCGTTGGTCGATGAGTCGTGGTCGAGCACGGGCTCCGGCCCGTCCGTCAGCTCGGGGATGATCTTGACCGCGAGGACCTTCCCGAGTTCCACTCCCCACTGGTCGAACGAGTCGATGTCCCAGATCGCTCCCTGGGTGAACACGCTCTGCTCGTACAGCGCGATCAGCGTGCCGAGGATCCGCGGCGTGAGGATCTCGGCGAGCAGCACGTTGCTCGGCCTGTTGCCTTCCATCACCCGGTGCGGCACCACGTGCTCGGGCGTGCCCTCGGCCCTGACCTCCTCCTCGGTCTTGCCGAAGGCCAGCGCCTGGGCCTGGGCGAACACGTTCGAGGACAGGATGTCGTGGTGGTCCCGCAGCGGGTTCAGGGTCTTGCCGAACCCGATCAGGTCGACCGGGATCACCGTCGTCCCCTGGTGGATGAGCTGGTAGAAGCTGTGCTGGCCGTTGGTGCCCGGCTCGCCCCAGAAGACGGCGCCCGTGTCGTAAGACACGTGGGCCCCGGCCAGCGTGACGTGCTTGCCGTTGGATTCCATGGTGAGCTGCTGCAGGTAGGCGGGGAACCGCTTCAGGTACTGCTCGTACGGCATCACGCCGTAGGTCTGGCAGCCGAAGAAGTCGCGGTACCAGACCGCGAGCAGGCCCATCAGCACCGGCAGGTTCTGCCCGAGCGGGGCGGTGCGGAAATGTTCGTCCATCTCGTGGGACCCGGCCAGCATCTCGCCGAACCGCTCGGGTCCGATCGCGACCATCGTGGACAGGCCGATGGCCGATTCCATCGAGTACCGCCCGCCAACCCAGTCCCAGAACCCGAACATGTTGGCCGTGTCGATGCCGAACTTCGCGACCCGCTCCGCGTTAGTCGACACCGCGACGAAATGCCTGGCCACGGCGGCCTCAGAGCCGAGCGCACCGACAATCCAGTCCCGCGCCGAGGTGGCGTTGGTCAGCGTCTCCAGGGTGCCGAACGTCTTGGAGGAGATGATGAACAGCGTCTCTTCTGGGTCCAGGTCGCGGGTCGCCTCAACGAAGTCGGTGGAGTCCACGTTGGACACGAACCGGAACACCAGGTCCCGGGTGGCGTAGTGCCGGAGCGCCTCGTACGCCATTACCGGGCCGAGGTCGGATCCGCCGATGCCCACGTTGACAACGTTCCTGACCGGCTTGCCTGTGTGGCCTTTCCAGTCGCCTGACCTGACCCGGTTGGCGAAGTCCGCCATCCGGCCGAGCACCTCGTGCACCTGTGCCACGACGTCGGTGCCGTCCACCACCAGTGACTGGCCAGCCGGCATGCGGAGTGCCACGTGCAGTACCGGGCGGTCTTCGGACACGTTGATGTGGTCGCCGCGGAACATCGCGGCGCGCTTTTCTGGCACGCCGGACTCCTCGGCCAGCGCGACGAGCAGGCGCATGGTCTCGTCGGTGACCCGGTTCTTCGAATAGTCCAGGTAGAGCCCGGCCGCCTCCGCGGTCAGCCGCTCGCCCCGGACCGGGTCGCCGGCGAACAGGTCGCGCAGGGAAACGTCGGCGATTTCCTGGTGGTGCCGCTTGAGCGCCTGCCATGACGTGCGCTCGGGCAGTGGTGTGACCGCCATGTCCGGCCTCCTCGCGTCGGGTTTCTGTTTTCCCCCCGAAATAGTTTCATGCCCACATTCGCGTCCGCCGCCTGCCCGGCGATAACAGTGCCCTAACTCGCGGTGACCGGCCCCATACCTAAACTCGGCCCGGCTTTCAAGAGTTGCCCTCAGTCACTCTGCGTGTCAAGGTGACTACGTGCAGACATTCCAGCTTCCCGAGTTCTACCTTCCGCATCCCGCCCGGCTGAACCCGAACCTGGACCGGGCGCGGGAGCACAGCCCGGCCTGGGCCCGCCAGATGGGCATGCTCGACGCGGCCAAGCCAGGCGCCGACCCGAACAGCCTGATCTGGGACGAGGCCGCGCTGGCCGCGATGGATTACCCGCTGATGTGCGCCTACACCCACCCGGACTGTGACGCCGCCACGCTCGAGACGATCACCGACTGGTACGTCTGGGTGTTCTTCTTCGACGACCACTTCCTCGAGCACTTCAAGTACTCACGCGACCTGCCCGGCGCGCGGGCCTACCTGGACCGGCTCGAGCTGTCCATGACCGATGATCCGCCCGCGCCCGCCAACCCGGCCGAGGCGGGGCTGCAGGACCTGTGGGCGCGCACGCTCGGCCCGGCGCCGGGCCGGCGATGTCGGGCCAGTGGCGCCAGCGCTTCGTCACCAGCACCCGCAACCTCATGGTCGAGTCGATGTGGGAACTGGAGAACATCGACGCGGGCCGGGTCGCCAACCCGATCGAGTACGTGCAGATGCGGCGGCGGGTCGGCGGCGCACCCTGGTCCGCGAACCTGGTCGAGTTCGCGGCCGGGGCCGAGGTCCCGGCCAGGTTCGCCGCGACCCGGCCGCTGCGCGTGCTTGCCGACACGTTCGCCGACGCGGTGCACCTGCGCAACGACCTGTTCTCCTACCAGCGAGAAGTCCAGCAGGAGGGGGAGAACTCCAACGCGGTGCTCGTCTTCGAGCATTTCCTTGACTACCCCGTCCAGCGCGCCGCCAACCTGGTCGGCGACCTGCTCACGTCCCGGCTGCAGCAGTTCGAGCACACCGTGCTGGCCGAGGTGCCCGCGATGCTCGCCGAACTGGGCGCGACGCCGCCGGAGGCGGCGGCGGTGACCGGCTACGCCAAGGGCCTGCAGGACTGGCAGGCAGGCGGTCACGAGTGGCACGCCCGGTCGAGCCGGTACTCCAACGGCGGCCAGACCCGGCCCGCCTCCACCGGCCTTGGCCGCCGGGCGCGGCAGCACTCGCACTTGCCGTTCGCGCCGGTCGGGCACCTGATCCCGCCGCCGCTTTTCATGCCGGCCAGCTTCCGCACCAGCCCGCACCTGCAGACCGCGCGGGCGCACGCCGTCGACTGGGCGCGGCAGGTCGGCTTCTTCGACGAGGGAGTGTGGGACGAGCGCCAGTTCCGCGGCTTCGACTTCGCGCACTGCGCCGCGATGATCCACGCGGACGGATCGCCGGACGAGGTCAGCCTGGCCGCGGACTGGCTCAGCTGGGGAACATACGGCGACGACTTCTACCCGCTGGTGTTCGGCCCGACGCGGGATCTGGCCGGCGCGCGGGCGCAGAACGAGCGGCTGGTTCTGCTCATGCCGCTGGACGCGCCGTCTGACGACGCAGATATCCCGGAGCCTGCCAACGCGGAGGAGCGGGGCCTCGCGGACTTGTGGCGCCGCACCGCCGGGCCGATGGGCCCGGGCGCGCGGGAGCGGTTCCGCGCGGCGGTGCTCCAGATGACGGACAGCTGGCTGTGGGAGCTGGCTAACCAGGCGGTGCACCGCATCCCGGACCCCATCGACTACGTGGAGATGCGCCGCAGGACCTTCGGCGCGGAATTGACGATGGCGCTGGCCCGGCTCGGACCGGGGGACCAGGCCGACCTCGACAAGGTGCCGCCGGAGATCTACGCGACCCGGGTGCTGCGCGAGCTCGAGACCGCCGCGCAGGACTACGCGGGCTTCGTCAACGACCTGTTCTCCTATCAGAAGGAGATCCAGTTCGAGGGCGAACTGCACAACCTGGTCCTGGTGGTCGAGCACTTCCTGGATGTGGACCGGTGGGCCGCGGCTGAGGTGGTGGCCCGGCTGATGGCCGAGCGGATGCGCCAGTTCGAGCACCTCGCGGCGGTCGGCCTGCCCGCGCTGTTCGCCGAGCACGACCTCGGCCAGCGGCCCGTGAGGCGCTGAGCAGGCGCGTCGCCGCGATGCGGGACTGGATGTCGGCGGTGCTCGAGTGGCACCGCAAGACCACCCGCTACACCGACTCCGAACTGCGCCGCACCCACCTGGGCTTCACTTTGCACCCGACGGGGCTCGGCACCTCCGCCGCGCGGATACCCACGCCCGTTCGGTAGCCGTCTTTCGGTAGCCGTCTAGCGCGGGCCTGCTCGCCCTAATCCTGGCCTGCCGGGCTGAGCTCGGCCGCGTGGTTGGGGACGTAGGCCTGCATATCCCGGGGCACGCGGACGTATCCCTGCGAGGGCGGCCGCGGCGGCAGCTTCAGCGTCGGCGGGCGCACCGCGCGATAGGGGATCGTGCTGAGCAGGTGGGCGATCATGTTGATCCGGGCCCGCCGCTTGTCGTCGCTCTCCACGACGTGCCACGGTGACTCGGGGATGTCGGTGTGGATGAACATCTCGTCTTTGGCCCGGGAATAGTCCTCCCACCTGGTGATCGACTGCAGATCCATCGGCGAGAGCTTCCAGTTGCGCATGGGATCGTGCAGCCGGGACCGGAACCGGCGCTCCTGCTCCTCGTCGCTGACCGAGAACCAGTACTTGCGCAGCACGATGCCGTCCTCGACAAGCAGCCGCTCGAAGATCGGGCACTGGTGCAGGAACCGGCTGTACTCCTCCTTGGTGCAGAACCCCATGACGTGCTCCACGCCGGCCCGGTTGTACCAGCTGCGGTCGAACAGGGCCAGTTCGCCGGCGGCGGGCAGGTGATCGACGTAACGCTGGAAGTACCACTGCGTGCGCTCCCGCTCGGTCGGGGCGGGCAGGGCGACGATCCGGGCGACGCGGGGGTTCAGGTATTCCGCCACCCGCTTGATCGTGCTGCCCTTGCCGGCCGCGTCGCGGCCCTCGAAGATGACCACGATCCTGGCGCCCTCCGCGCGCACCCACTCCTGCATCTTCACCAGCTCGCCCTGCAGCCGGTACAGCTCGGTCTCGTAAAGCTGCCTGGGCATCCTCGGCGCGCCGTCGACCCGCTGAGCTGCCTTCTTGACCTTGCCTGGCATCGCCGCGTTCTCCCTTGTCCGGCCCGCCGCTGGCCCGCTGGGCTGGCCGGGGGGGCCTCCCCCCGGAACCACCGCGATAGCATGACCGGCGTGAGTGACGATGAGCTTTACCGACAGTATGAGACGGTCAACCTATACCGTCGCGGTCCGGGGGCGAAGGTTGAGCTGAACCGCCCCGAACGGATGAACGCCTGGAGCAAGCAGTTCTCCCTCGATTTGCTCGCGGCGATCCGGGAGGTCACCGAGGACCCCGGGGTCCGGGCGGTCCTGGTCACCGGCGCCGGGCGCGCCTTTTCCAGCGGCGCCGACCTGAAGGAGGCCGCCGAGCAGGCCGGCCAAGGCACGGTCGACGTGTACCGGATGCTGACCGAACGCTACCATCCGCTGATCACCGGCATCCGGCGGATGCCCAAGCCGGTCATCGCCGCGGTCAACGGCGCCGCGGCCGGGATCGGGTTCTCCCTCGCGCTGGCCTGCGACCTGGTGGTGGCGGCCGAGTCGGCGTACTTCTCCCTCGCCTTCGTCAACATCGGGCTGGTGCCCGACGGCGGCTCGTCGCTGTTCGTGCCGTCCCGGGTGGGCTTCGCCCGGGCCGCCGAGCTGGCCATGCTTGGGGAGCGGCTGGATGCCCGCAAGGCGCTGGACTGGGGCCTGATCAACCAGGTCTGGCCGGATGAGGAGTTCGGAGCGCAGACCGCCAAGCTGCTCGACCGGCTCGCCTCGGGCGCCACCAGGTCCTATGCGGGGACCAAGCGCCAGCTCAACCAGTGGCTGTACCAGCACATGGACGCCCAGCTCGAGTTCGAGGCCCAGATCCAGAAGGAGATGGCCGCCTCGGGTGACTTCGCCGAGGGGCTCGCGGCGTTCGCCGGGAAGCGTCCGCCCCGGTTCAGCGGCGCCTGATCCGGTCCACCGGAATCTTGGACACGGCTCAGCTCGAGCGGGTCTACCGGGCCGAGGCGCAGCGGATCACCGCCGCGCTGGCGGCTCGGATCGGCGACGTGGGGCTCGCCGCCGATGCCGTGCAGGACGCGTTCGTCGAGGCCATCGAGCACTGGCCGGACGGGCACCTGCCGCCCAACCCCGGCGGCTGGCTGGCCACCACGGCCCGCCGTAAGGCGGTCGACCGGCTGCGCCGGGCCCGGGTCGGCCAGCAGAAGCTGGCCCTGCTCGCCGCGACCGTCACCGACGCCTACCCCGAGGACGCTCAGGACGATCAGGCCGATGACGAACTGCTCGGCATGATCTTCGCCTGCTGCCATCCGGCGCTGCCGCGCGAGTCGCAGATCGCGCTCACGCTCCGCGCCGTCTGCGGCCTGACCACCGCCGAGATCGCGGCCGCCTTCCTGGCCGGCGAGTCCACGATGAACCAGCGGCTGCTGCGGGCGCGCAAGGCGCTGCGCTCCGCCGGGGGGAACGGGGCGCACGCCGACATGCGCGTCCCCGACCCCGACGAGCTCGCGGACCGGCTGGCCGAGGTGCTGGCCGTGGTGTACCTGGTCTTCAACGAGGGCTACCTGGCCAGCGCGGGCCGGCAGCCCGCCCGGCGGGACCTGGCGGCCCAGGCCGTGTCGCTGACCAGGCTGCTGCACCGGCTGATGCCGCGCGAGCCCGAGGTCCTCGGCCTGCTTGCCTTGCTCCTGTTGCACGAGTCCAGGGCCGCGACCCGGTTCGACGGGTGGGGTCGGCTGGTCCGGCTCGCGGAGCAAGACCGTGCCCGCTGGGACCGGGCGCTGATAGCCGAAGCCACCGGGCTGCTCGACCGCGCGCTGGCGCTGCGCGAGCCCGGTCCTTACCAGGTCCAGGCGGCCATCGCCGCGCTGCACGCGGAGGCACCCGATTATGAGCACACCGACTGGAACCAGATCCGGCTGCTGTATGACCGGCTGCAGGCGCTGACGCCGTCGCCGGTGGTGTTGCTGAACCGGGCGGTCGCCACCCGGTACGTGGTCGGCCCAGAAGCCGCGCTGGCCGAGATCACGCCGCTGGCCGCCGAACTGGACTCCTACCGGCTGTTCCACGCGCTGCGGGCCGGGCTGCTGGCCGGCCTGGGCCGCGACGACGAGGCCCGGGCCGCCAGCGAGCGGGCGCTCGCGCTGGCCGGCAACCCGGCCGAGCGCGAACTGCTCGCCCGCCGCCTGTCGTTCTAAGCTGGCGTCCCCGCTGGCGTCCCCCGCTGGCGTCCTAATTGACCCGTCACATCTCCACGACGGGGCGGACCTCGACGGTCATCCAGCCCCGGTCGACGCCGGGCCAGCTGCTGGCGATCTCCACGGCCTCCTCGATGGTGTCGGTCTCAAGCACCGAATACCCGCCGAGCGCCTCCTTGGTCTCCATGAACGGCCCGTCGGTGACGCCGCTGGCGCGCACCGTCTTGGCCGTGGCCGGCGGTGCGAGCTGGTGCCCGCCCTCGACCAGCTTGCCTGAGCCGCCGCCGCCCTTCTCGTACCAGGCCCCGATCTCGGCGTACCACGCCTGGCCTTCCGCCTCGGACATGCCCCTGGCCGCCTCGGTGTCCAGGAGCAGGATGACGTACTTCACTGTTGCCTCCATATGTCCACGGGAGGCCTTGATGGCCTCCCTGCATCAGTTCCACGAACGGGGTGAAGCCCGTTCCGACACAGTCGCTCCGGAAATCATGGCCCCGCCTGAAGTTTTTCACGCGTCCCGAACGCTCTCGGTCATCCTGGACTCCATAGTCAAGATGGCCTCGTAGCGCCGCTGGATGTCGGCCCGGTCGCTGGCTTCAGGCACCGAGCGCTCGCAGGCCCGGTTGATCATGGCCGCCTGGTCGAGCAGCACCCGGCGCTGCCCCTGGCTGGTGGTCTCGGCCATGATCCTGCTCAGCGCCTCGAGCATGCGGATCATCACGGCCGGCATGCCCAGGCTGGACTGCCTGATCTTCTCGAAGGAGCGCTGCACCAGGCGCTCGTAGGAAGGCTCGGCCGCGATGACCCGGATGAACCCCTGGGCGTCCCGGTGCACGCGCGCCGGATGCCACTGGGCCACGATCTTGCACAGGTTCTCCCCGAGCCAGTCGATGCAGGTCATAGCCGTGAACGTGTCGTTGACGGCGGCGGAAAGCGCGCGTAGGCCGATCTCGACCAGCTGGTCGACGCCGAACGACGCGTCCTGGTTCAGGGTCCGGTACGGGCCGACGACGTGCGCCCGGCCCAGCGCCTGGCGTACCAGCGGCGCCGCCTCCGGCGGCCAAACGGTCGCGAACCGGTGCCCGCGCACGATGAAGTGCCCGGGCCGGTGCTCCAGGCTGATCACCGCGTCGGCCTCGGTGGCCAGCCGGACCAGGTTCTGGTGCTTGATGAACTGCACGTACCCGCTGGCCGGCGCGAACAGCACGGCGCCGCCCGCCTCGGCGCGGCTCACCAGTTCGACGGCGGTCGGCCCGGCCTTCAGGTGCGGATCGGGATTCCCGCTGCCCTGCTCCTTGATCGCCTCGGCCAGGTCGGCGGCGATGCTCGCGATCACCTGGGGCAGCTGGATCGAGACGGCCGTGTGGTGGATGAAGTAGATGAGCACGGCCAGATCGGCCACCATCAGCCCGAACGTGACTGTCACGCCGATGTGCGGCACGAAGTCCCCGTGCGACCCGGTGCCGATCGAGGCGAGCACGAGCACCGAGTAGACGAACGTCCCGACGAACGTGCCCAGGGTCAGCTGGGTGCCCCGGTCGCGGATGAAGTTCCGCAGCATGCGCGGCCCGAACTGGGTCGACGCCAGCGTCAGGGTGACCAGGATGATGGAGAAGACCACGCCGACCACGGTGATGATGGCGGCGGCGATCGTGGTGAGGATCTGCCGGGCCGCGTCGGCGCTGCCGCTGATCACCCAGCCCGGAAGCGTGAAATCGCCGCGGTAGGCGGCGCGGTCCGCGGTGAGCGTGACGGCGAACAGCACGATCGCCGCCGCCACCTCGATGGCGGGCACGAACCACAAGCTGGTGCGCAGCACCTCCCGGCGCCAGTGCGAGGCCAGCGCCGATGACGGGAAGCCGCGGTACATGTCGGAATCTTGTCACGGCGAGCGGCGCCGTCGTTAGATGGTGGCACCATGTCGCGTCCCGTGGCTCACCTGGCCAACCTCGACCTGAACCTGCTCGTGGCGCTGTGCGAGCGCAGCGTGACGCGCGCCGCCGAGCGGCTCGATATCCGCCCGCGGATCGCCGTGCGGGTGGAGAGCTACCTGGCCGTGCCAAATTTCGTGGCCGGGACGGACCGGATCGCGCTCATGCAGGAACGGCTGGCCGCCCGGCTCGCCGACCGAATGGACCTGCGGGTGCTTGAGTGCCCGGGCCAGCCCGAGCCCATCGCCGAGGCGCCGTGGTGGCACCGGCAGTACGAGGACGACACCGCGCACGCCTGGCTGTGCCGCCTTATCACCGAGACCGCCCGCAAGATCTGAGCTGTAACGGAATCATCCCTAACGGGCGGTGGTGCGTGCCCCCTAAATCCCATCCCGGTCATGGCCTTGGCCGAAGCCGCGCACCGCGCCTCACCGCTGATAACACCAGCATCACGTCGCCACCTCACAAATTCAATGAGAGTGGCTCTCTACCGCATCTATCGGGTAGAGGGTCACTCTCACTGAAAACCAGGACCCCGCCGCGCCGGACGGAGCACGGCGCCCAGTCCCTGGACCGGAATATCCCAGCCCCCCGCGTTGCTGAGATACATGCAAACGCATATATCTCGCCCGCGGCACGCAACCCCGCGGCCCGCGGCCGCAAACCCCGCCACCCGCGACCCCGCGGCACAGGAAAGGCATGACATGCAGTTCGGGATCTTCTCGGTCAGCGACATCACCCGCGACCCGGTCTCGGGTGACACGCCCAGTGAGGCCGAACGGATCGACGCCGTCGTCCAGATCGCGCAGAAGGCCGAAGAGGTCGGGCTGGACGTGTTCGCGATCGGCGAGCACCACAACCCGCCGTTCTTCTCCTCCGCGCCGACCACGCTGCTGGCCTTCATCGCGGCCACCACCAAGAGGCTGGTCCTGAGCACCGCGACCACGCTGATCACGACCAACGACCCGGTGCGCATCGCGGAGGAGTACGCGATGCTGCAGCATCTGAGCAAGGGCCGGATGGACCTGATGCTCGGCCGCGGCAACACGGCCCCGGTCTATCCGTGGTTCGGCCAGGACATCCGGCAGGGCCTGCCGCTGGCACTGGAGAACTACAACCTGCTGCACCGGCTGTGGCGCGAGGACGTCGTGGACGCCCACGGCAAGTTCCGTACCCCGCTGCAGGGCTTCACGTCGATCCCGCGGCCGCTGGACGACGTGCCGCCGTTCGTGTGGCACGGCTCGATCCGCACGCCTGAGATCGCCGAGCAGGCCGCGTACTACGGCGACGGCTTCTTCGCCAACAACATCTTCTGGCCGAAGGAGCACTACATGCGCCTGATCCGGTTCTACCGGCAGCGCTACGCCCACTACGGCCACGGTACCGAGCAGCAGGCCATCGTCGGCCTGGGCGGCCAGGCGTACATCGCCAGGAACTCCCAGGACGCCAAGCGGGAGTTCCGCCCCTACTTCAACGAGGCGCCGGTCTACGGCCACGGCGCGAGCCTGGAGGACTTCTCGGACCTGACCCCCCTCAGCGTGGGCAGCCCGCAGGAGGTCATCGACAAGACCCTGACCTTCCGCGAGCATTTCGGCGACTACCAGCGCCAGCTGTTCCTCGTGGACCACGCGGGCCTGCCGTTCAAGACCGTGCTCGACCAGCTTGACCGGCTCGGCGAGGAGGTCGTGCCGGTGCTGCGCAAGGAAATCGCCGCGCGGCAGGACCCGCGGACGCCCGACGCTCCCACCCACGCCAGCCTGGTCCGGGCCAAGTACGGCGACCAGGGCCCGCGCCAGCCGCGGCCGAACGCGAACCGCGGCGACAACGTCACCGGCGCGTCCCCGTACACCGACACCGACGCGCAGTACCAGGCCGAGTACCCGGAGCTGTGATGCCCCGTCAGCCAAACCTGGCCAACGACGCGTGGGAGGCGCTGCTGTCCGCCCACGCCACGCTGATGAAGCAGTTCGCCGCCGAGGACATCTGGTCGGACGTCTCCATGCGCGAGTACGACGTGCTGTACACCCTGTCCAAGTGCCCCGAGCCGCAGCGCATCAGCGACCTGAACCGGCACGTCCTGCTCAGCCAGCCGGCCCTGTCCCGGCTGGTGGACCGGCTGGCCGAGCGCGGCCTGGTCGAGCGCTGCGCCGACCCGGCCGACGGGCGCGGCGTGCGGCTGTCGCTCACCGACGCCGGCCGGGTCGTGCAGCGCCGGATCGGGCGCCGGCACGCCCGCGGCGTGGCCCGCGCCATGACCGCCGGGCTGACCGCGGCCGAACTGGCGCAGCTGGAAACCCTCTGCAGGAAACTAGCCGCCGCCCCCATGGCCACCACCGACACAAGCGAGGTCCTGATCCCTTGAACGCCCCCACCAGTGCCGAACAATCCAGTGCCGAACAATTCAGTGCCGAACAATTCAGTGCCGAACGATTCAGGCTCGTCGTGGTCAGCGCCGGCACCAGCGACCCCTCGTCGACGCGACTGCTGGCCGACCGCACGGCCGAGCGCGCCGCCGCCCTGGCCGCCTGGCACGGGCACACGGTGACGGTCAGCGTCGTCGACCTGCGCGAGATCGCCGCCGACATCTCCACCGCGCTGGTCTCCCAGCTGATCACGCCGAAGCTGCGGCAGGCGATCACGGTCCTCGGCGAGGCAAACGGCGTCATCGCCGCCGCCCCGGTCTACAAGGCCGGCCCAAGCGGCCTGTTCACCTCGTTCTTCGGCGTGCTGGACAACGACCTGCTCATCGCCAAGCCACTGGTGATCGCCGCGACGGCCGGCACCGCCCGGCACGCCCTGGTCGCGGACTCCTCGATGCGCCCGATGTTCGCCTACCTGCGCACCATGACGGTGCCGACCGCCCTGTTCGCCGCCCCGGAGGACTGGAGCGACCCGGCCCTGGCCACGCGCATCGACCGGGCCGCGCTGGAGCTCGTGCTCCTGATGGAAAGCGGCTTCGCCCGCAAGGTCAAGGACGAGTCCTGGCAGAACTACCAGCACGAGTACGGCAGCGCCGGCGGCACCGAGACCGCCATCGACCTCGACACCGACCTCATGCGCCTCGCCACCGGCGGCTCCGTCCCATAAAACCCAATAACGGCACCAAAGCTCCGCCATAAAACCCAGCCGCCCCGCCCACGCGCGGGTCCAGCCCGGCTCGATGGAACATCGAGCCGGTGATGGCCGGTTCAATGGAACATCGAGCCGGCCCCGACGGGTGGTTTACAGCGGAAGCCCGGCTTCCAGCAGCGCGAGGGCCTGGTCGATGCGCGCGAACATGTCCTCGATCGTCCGCCGGTCGTTGGACCAGCCCTCCCACGGCATCGTGATCGACATGATGACGCCGATGATCGCGCCGGCCGTGGTGCGGACGGCCAGGTCATCGGCCAGGCCGGCCCGCTTGGCCAGGGCCTCGCCGACCACCGAGATCGTGCGGGCGAACTCGTCCATGGCCCGGGCCCGTACCTCGGGCACGGTCATGGTGAGGGCTGTGGTCTCCCCGAGCAGGTCGAGGTCGGCCTGGGTGTAAGAGCTGAACACCTCCCGGGTGGCCGCGCGGACCGCGCTGAGCGGGCCGAGGTCGGCCGGCTGCCGCTCGAGCGCCTCGATCATCCTGGTGTCCATGTCGTCCTGCAGGACGATGTCTTCCTTGGTCGGGAAGTACCGGAAGAACGTGCTCGGTGACACCTCGGCCGCCGCGGCGATCTGCTCCACGGTGGTGCCCTGGTAGGTCTGCTCACGGAACAGCCGGAGCGCGTGCTCCCTGATCGAAGCGCGCGTCCTGGCCTTCTTCCGCTCGCGCAAGCCGCCCGGCTGGCCCTGGCTCGCGCCGGGCATTCCCGTCACACTTCCAATTCTGCCCGTTCGGGGCCGCTTTCACCGGTAGCAACTTCTGCCCGTTCGGGGCCGCTCTCACCGGTAGCAACCGGGTCAGCGTCCGCGGCAGCCCCGGGAACCCCGTCAGCCCGGCGCGGCAGGAAGAGGAGCGCGAGGATGGCGCTGGCCAGCGCGATGCCGCCGCAGACCCAGAGCATCGCGTCCAGGCCTTGCACGAACGCGTATCGCGCCGAGTCGAGCAGCGCCACCGAGCCAAGCGCGTGCGCGACGTCGACGCCCGCCACCACGCCGCTCTTGGCGGCCGCCGCGGCCGCCGCGGGCAGGCCGGTCACGACTAGGTGGCTGCGGTACACCGAGGCGAGCACGGTGCCAAGGACAGCGACCCCGATGGTGGCACCGACCTGGCGCATCGCGGAGATCAGGGCCGAGCCCGAGCCGCTGCGCTCGGCGGACAGGGCGGATAGCGCCGCGTTCATCGTTTGCGGCATCGCCAGCCCGAGGCCGAGCCCGAAGGCGGCGAACCATGCGGCCGCGAACCCGGTGCCGCTGGTGGTCTTGGTCGTGGCGCCGAAGGCGAGCGTGCAGGCCATGATCGTGAACCCGACCGTGACCAGGGCCTTCGCGCTGGCCAGGGGCCCGCGTACCGTCTCACCGGACCCGTCGGCGGCCTTGCGCTTGGACGGCGAGGCCAGCCGGGTGCCGCCGATCATGCCGATGATCATGCCGCCGATCATGGGCAGCAGCCGCAGCCCGCTGCCCATCGCGTTCACGCCCCGGACCTCCTGGAAGTACTGCGGCATCGCGAAGAAGATGCCGAACAGCGCGAACGAGACCAGCGTCGACAGCACGGTGCCCCAGGTGAAGCCGGCCGACCGGAACAACCGGAGCTCGATCAGCGGACGTACCTTGACCCGACCACCCCCGCGAACGTCTCCGCCCCCGTGAAGGTTTCCAGCGTGCCCGGTCAGCCAGCGCTCCCAGGCCACCAGGACGGCGAGCAGCCCGACTCCGGCGGCGATGGTGCCCAGCGCCGCGGTGTTCGTCCAGCCGTCCTGGCCGGCCTTGATGAACCCGTAAGTCAGCCCGGTCAGCCCCGCGCTGGACAAGATCACGCCCAGGACGTCCACGCCCGGCCGCTGCGCGCTGCGCGATTCGGGCAGCAGGATCGCGACGGCGATCAGGGCCAGGGCGACCACGGGCACGTTGATCAGGAAGACCGAGCCCCACCAGAAGTGGTCGAGCAGGTAGCCGCCGACGATCGGGCCGATGGGGAAGCTGATGAAGGTCGCCGACGCCATCAGTGCGATCGCCTTCTGCCGCTCCTCCGGCGCGAACAGCACCGGGATCACCGCCAGCGACAGCGGGAAGATGGCCGCGGCGCCGATCCCGAGCACCGCCCGGGCGGCGATCAGCTCGCCCGTGCTGGTCGCGTACGCGCACGCCGCCGAGCTGGCCCCGAACAAGATCAGCGCGACAAGCAGCACCTTCTTGCGCCCGAACCGGTCGCCGAGCAGGCCCGCGGGAAGTATCGCGGCGGCCAGCACCAGGCTGTACGCGTCCGAGATCCACTGCAGGTCGCTGGCCGAGGCGTGCAGGTCGGTCGCGATCGTGGGCAGCGCCAGGTTAAGCACCGTCAGGTCGAGCCCGACGACGAGCACGCTCGCGGCGATCGCGATCAGCGCCCACCACTTGCGGGCCGGGTTCGCTGCCATGACACCCACATCCCTTCGGCAGTCACATTCTTTTGGAAGTAACTGTCAAAAGTATGCATCCGTCACTTGGGAGTGTCAATCGCAAATTCGCCCGCCCGCGAGCGTCCCGTGGCTAAGCCCGCCTCACCCGTGGCTAAGCCCGCCTCACCCGCGGCTCGCGGCCGTCATGTCTGCTGCGCTCTCAGACCCCTTCGACCGCCTGGATGCGCCCGGACCGGACCGCCTTGACGAAGTCCTCGTAGTCTTGCTCGTTCTGGTCGGCGTAACGCTGCGAGAAGTCGGTGATGGACTTGTCGAACGCGTCGCTGGCGCCCAGGTAGGCGCCGATGGCGATCGGGTCTCCCGAACGGGCGTGGGCGCGGGCCATGGTCCACCCGCAGATGCCGGCGTAGAAGCTGAGCCCGGCCGGCCTCAGCGTCTCGACCAGGATCGAGCCCTTCATGTCGCGCAGCTGGCGCCAGTAGAAGTGGCGGTTTACGTCCAGCCCCTTGGTCCAGCCCAGGTAGATGTCGCTGGCGGCCTGCATCATCCGCTGTCCCTCCACCACCCGCTGCCCGTGCTGCCGGTAGCGGCTCTTGGGCAGGTAGGCCTCGAGCACCGAGGCGGTCGCCTCCTTGATCTGCAGGAAAAGCGGGTCCTGCGCGTCGCGTCCCTGCAGCAGGACGATGAACGCACGGGTCCCGACGCTGCCGACCCCCACCACCTTGCGCGCCGCGTCCACGAACTCGAACCGCTCGAGCAGACGGCGCCGGTCGTCTTGCAGGGTGGCCCGGTACCTGCGGAACTGATCGTGGATCACCGGTACGACCTCGTCCGGGGACAAGCCGTAGGTCGCGGTCAGGTCCCGGGCCGGGATGATGACCGGCGGCTGGCTGACGATCTGGTACTGCCCGTCGACCAGTTCGCAGAGCTTGGACAGCGCCTGCAGGCTGTCCCGGGTGTGCGCTTTGGCGGCGGTCTGCTGCGCCGTCTTCTCTGCCCGCTTGGCCAGCTTCTCCTGCGCCTCGTCCTTCTTCAGCTTCTTTCCCTTCGTGACCTCCTTGACCTCTTTTTTCGACTGGGCCACCGCGCTGCGGAGCGTAGTCATCAGCTCGTCCTCGTCCAGATGGGCGTACCAGATATCCATCGTCGGCATCAGCGCGAACGCGGCCATGGCCTCCCGGTAGGCCGTCACCGACGCCTGCGTCGCCGCGCGCGCGTCGGCCTTGGAGAATCCGTTGTTGCGGGCCGCGATCATAAAACTCGCCGCCATCCGCTTCACGTCGTACTCGAACGGCCCCGGCAGGGTCTCGTCGAAGTCGTTCAGGTCGAACAGCAGGCGCCGTTCCGGGGAGGCGAACAGGCCGAAGTTCGACAGGTGGGCGTCGCCGCATAGCTGGGCGTCGAGGCCCGCCACCGGCGTTTCCGCCAGGTCCGCCGCCATGATCCTGGCGCCGCCCCGGTAGAAGGTGAAAGGCGAGACCATCATCCGGCCATGCCGGACCGGCACCAGATCCTGCTCCCGGGTGAGATCCTGCTCCTCGAGCAGGGCGACGGGATCGGGACGGTCCGCGGCCGGGCTCCACCCTGAGTGGCTGGATGCAGGCGTGCGGTCACTGGCCTGCCTGCCCTCTGCCTGGCGTTCATCCAGGCTCTTGTGCGCGACTTGGCTCGCGGCTTCTTTGACGGGCATCCGGTCCACCTCTCGTTCGGATCGTCCTTATCCTTCAGCGTCCTGCCGGGCCGGCGGAGGCGGCGGCTGTGTCGGAAGTCACGAGGCCCCACTGGGTTGTCACGGGATGCGGGGGCGTCTGGCCCACGCGGGCGGTACCAGCAGTTCATCGCGGCCTACCACCGCTCGCATCACCCTGACAGGGTGAACTCCCGGTGAACTAACCACTCGGGACCCACCCGGCGTAGGTGATGACCGGCCGCCGGCCAACGGCGAGAATTCCGTCTGGGAGCCGGCTCCGACCTTCGCGGGGAGGGCAGACCGGAGCGCTTGGAGGCCAGTACTTGGAGACCAGTTGCCGGACGTGACCGAAGCCAGTGCCGCGGCGGGCACCGGCTCCCATCCATGGCGTCGCCTCAGGCGCTCTTTTGTCACGCAGGACAGCTACGGGTTCGTGTTGCTGCTGGTCATGCTGACCTACACCGTGTCCGTCTCGATTACCCAGACGTGGGCGGGTTCGATCGTGCTCACCGTTCAGGTCGCCACGGTCTGGTTCACGCTCCGGACCTCGCAGGCCCGCCCCGCGGTCCGGCGTGCCACTGACATCCTGCTATGCCTCGCCGCCGCCACCGCTGTGGTGAGCTTCTTCGCGCACCAGTCGGGTACCGAGCGGGGCGGGGTATTCGCCGTCTGCTGCCTGCTCTACCTGATCGCGCCGTTCTCGATCGTGCGCCATCTAATACTGCGGCGGGATATTGACATAGAAACCCTGCTCGGGGCCGTCACCGCCTACCTGCTGATCGGCATGTTCTTTGCGTTTGCCTACAAGGCGGCCGGCCTACTCGGCAGCGTGCCGTTCTACGGCACGGCGGGGCGCGGCTCGCTCAGCCAGGACCTGTTCTTCAGCTTCGTCACGATGACGACCGTCGGGTACGGGGACCTGGTGCCGGCCGCCAATCCCGGGCAGACCCTCGCGGTGCTCGAGGCGCTGATCGGGCAGTTGTTCCTCGTGGTGGCCGTCGGGAAGGTCATCTCCAGCTTCCAGCCGAGGCGCCGGGACTAGCCCTGGAGCCTGGCCAGCAGGGCGGTGCCGTCGGGGCTGCCGAGGCCCGAGCAGGCGTCCCAGCCGGGGCCGGCCGCGTAGGCGCCGTTGTTTCCGCTGGTGATGTCGTTGCAGCCGGGCACGTCGGTACCGGGCGTCACGCCCGCGTACAGACTCGGCTGGATCAGGCCGAACCGCTGGCCCGTCGCCTCCGCGAGCCGGCTGATCAGCGCCGCCCACAGCGGGGCGACCGCGCTGGTTCCGCCCACCACCTGGGCCTGGCCGCCGGAGTAGATCTGATAACCGGTCGTCGGGTCGGCGTTGCCCGCCACGTCGGGCACGCCTCGTCCCGAAGACCCGGGGCTCGGGGACCCGCCGGCCTGGGCAGGCACACCGGCGGTCGCCTGCCAAGACGGCAGGGCGAACTGGTCGCTGACCCCGCCGCCGCTGGCCCCCTCGTTCGAGGCGGTCTCGTTCCACACCACCTCCGAGCTGATCGCGCCGGTGGACGGGTCGGCGAGCAGCTTGGTCCCGCCGCAGCCCAGCGCGTACGGGCTGGACGCCGGGAAGTCCACGTGCGGCTGGCCGTCTGTGACGGCGTCGCCGCTGCCGTTGTCCCCGGAGGCCACGCACACGGTGATGCCCAGCGTGGCCGCGTCGGTGATCGCCGCGTCCATCGCCGCGCGCCCCTGCGCGGTCCAGGAGTCCTCGGACTGGCCCCAGCTGACCGAGATGGCGATGGGCGCCGGGCTGGCCTGCGCGGCCTCGGAGATCGCGTCGACGAAGCCCTGGTCGCCGTTGTTCGGCGCGAAGTAGACGACCTGCGCCGCGCCAGGCGCGACGGCGCCGATGACGTCGATGTCAAGCGCGACCTCCACGTCGGCCCCGGTCGGGTCCGAACCAGGCGCGTTGGACGCCCCGTCCACGCCGACCGCGGTGACCGAGGGGACCGGGATGCCCAGCCCGCCGAAATACGTGTCAAGGTCGCTGGTGGAGAAGCCGCCGCCGAGTTCGATGACCGCGATCGTCTGGCCGCCGCCGGTGGTCCCGGCCGGGAACTGGTAGATGTCGGCCACCTGGTTCGGCGAGTACGAGGTGCCCAGCGCCGCGGCGGCCTGCGGCCGGAAATGCGCCCGGAACTGCGGCCGGGTGTCCAGGCCGAGCACGGCAAGCACGACGCCTGCCAGCGCGGCCGGGACGTACACCGGGCCCTCGCGGTAGCGGTGCGTCACCACCTGGCCACCCGGTCCGGTGCTCGTGACCAGCTGCAGGGTCACGCCGAACGTCCGGGACAACTCGCTCAGGGTGCCCGCCACCTTGATCCGGCGGGTGGCCGGATGGACGGCAGTGACCTCCAGGCCGCCGCTGGCCAGCGTCTGGCGGACGAGGTCCACGTCGGCCGGGTCAGCCCCGTACCGCCCGGCCAGTTCGTCGCGGGTCAGGACGACGGGCCCGGCGACGAGATCGGCGGGAAGTTCGGCCCGGCGGCGCAGTACCAGCGTCAGTTCGGCCCGCTCGGAGGTGTCCAGCTGGCCGGCCGGCCTGGCTGCCGCCAGCGGCGCACGGTCGCTGCCGGGTAGTCGCACCAAAGACTGTGCTTGGTCAGACACTCTCACTCCTGCTTCGGTAGATGCCGGGGACAGCAGGTTTTGAGCCCCCCACGGGCGGATTGCCTTACCCCAAGCAAGTACCCCGCTCGTTCGGAATAATCATTTCATCCGAACGGGCGCGGGTGGCAGTTATCGCGCATACAGAAAGCCGCTATTTCCGGGCCCTTGGGCCTAGAAAAAAGCGTGCACCGTATCGATCACGTGGCCGTCGTCATTTACCACCGGGATTACTCGCCATTTGTCCAGCGTGGTACATGGATGCGAGATGCCCAGGCCCACCAGGTCACCGGGTGCGAGCGCCGTCCCCCCGGCCAGCCGCAGGTAAGCATGCTGGTCGTTCAGCTCGGTCACCTCGCCGCTGATCCCGCTGGCCACGCCCTCGCGCACGACGCGCAGCGGTACCGGCAGCCCCGCGTCGAAGCCGACGTCGCGGCGGCCGGCGCCCAGCAGCGCCAGGCCGGGTTCGGGGCGGGACAGCACCTGCGCCCACAGCTCGAGCGCGGGCCGCAGCACCGGCGCGTCCGGCGCGCCGCCGGAAGCCCTGCGGGCGGGGGAGATGGCGGCGTACTGGCCGTGGTCGTGGGTCACGTACGCGCCGCTGCGCAGGATCACCGTCATCCCGGCGGTGCCGCCCGCCGTCAGCTCGCGGGTCACCACGTCGAAGTACATGCTGCCGCCGGCCGTGACGATGAACTCGTCACCGCCGGCGGTCGGCGCCAGAGCGTCGGCCAGGCCCCGCAGCCGGCGGCAGAAGGCGGCGATCAGCCTGAGCGCCTCCGCCTGGCTCCCCGCGCCGATGCTTCCCTCGTACCCGGCCACCCCGGCCACCCGGAGCGTGCCGGTGGCGGCCGCCGCCTTCGCCACGTCGAGCGCCTGGGCGTCGGTGCGGCAGCCGGTGCGCCCGCGGGCGTGGCCGATCTCGACCAGGACACCGAGCCTGCGGCCGGCCGGCCGCAGGGCCGGGAGATGGCTGAGCACGCGGTCCAGGATGGCCACGCCGCCGGTGCTGTCGATGTAGCAGTAGGCCTCGAAGCCGGGATCGGCGGCGAGTTCGGCGGCCAGCCAGGCGATGCCCGCCTCGTCCACGAGCTCGTTGGCGAGCAGCAGCCGGGGGAAGCCGAATTCGCGGTACGTCCGCAGCTGGCCGATGGTGGCGACGGTGATGCCCCAGGCGCCGTGGGCCAGCTGGCGGGCGGCGAGTTCGGGCGACATGGCGGTCTTGCCGTGCGGTGCCAGCGCCACCCCGGCCCGGGCGCAGTACGCCGCCATCGCCTCGATGTTGTTGGCCAGCGCCGATTCGCGCAGGGTCAGCAGCGGGTAGGTGAATCCCGCCGCGTGCAGCGGCGGCCAGCCGCCGGCCAGCCCTGCCGTGGCCAGCCCTGCCGTGGCCAGCCCTGCCGTGGCCAGCCCTGCCGTGGCCAGCCCTGCCGTGGCCAGCCCTGCCGTGGCCAGCCCTGCCGTGGCCAGCCCTGCCGTGGCCAGCAGCCCGAAGCCCTTCTCGGTGGGGTCGATCGGACGCTCGCGGAGCGCGCGGAGCCGCTCCGCCACCAGCGGCGGCAGTGGATTCTTCACCTGGGAATTGTAAGAGGTTATCGGTGCCCGCTATTTCCCTATTTCCCGGATTATCTAATGGCATCGCCGATCGCCAGGCTGAAAGGGGTGGTGGTGGCGGCGCCAGCGACGGCGGTGGCCGGCGCCACCACCACCACGATCATGGGTTTCAGGCGCGCAAGGCGCCCCGGGGGCCTGCCGAGGTGGTCGTGGCGCCCAGCTGGCCCGCTCGCCCGCTGGCCCGGCGCCGGGCGAGCCGGGTCCCGGCGACGATGAGGGCCGCCAGGACCAGCGGCAGCAGGTAGAGGAGGGGAACCGAGGACGGGATGATGGCCGAAGCGCTGCCGCCGGTCGTGCCGAACAGGTCACCGGCCAGTTTCTCCTGCCACAGGACCGCGTAGGGGATGACCGGGATGGCCAGCAGCGCGAGGACCCGGCGGCTGACCGGGGCGCGTAGGCAGGCCGCCGCGACGGTGACCAGGACGCCGGCGATCAGCAGATCGCCGGGCAGGCCGGCCACCTCGCCGCCGAAACGGAACCCGGGCGACGCGGGGCCGAACCACATGGTGCCGCCTACGCTGAACCCGCCGAGGATCAGCGCGCCGACCCCGACCAGCGCGGTGCCTCCCCTGGTCAGCAGGTCCAGGCCGCGGTCAGGTCCGGGCGAGAGCAGCAGCGCCACCGCGGCCGTGCCGGCGAGCAAGACCGTGAACGCGACGGCGGGGCTCGCGTATCTGCTGACGGCCGGGGCGGACCGCAATACCCCGGAGACGACCTGGCCGATCGCGGTGGCCAGCGCGGCCATCCCCGCCGTCCGCCTCAGCCGGCCGAACGCCAGCGCGGCGACCACGGGCGCGCCGACCGCAAGCGGCAAGTCGGCCAGGCCGAGAGTGACGGTCAGCTGCCAGTGCGGATGCCCGGTGACGTCGCTCGCGGCGGCCTGCGGAATGTGGATTTCGGCCAGCGCAGCCACAAGCAGCAGCAGCGGGGCGACCACGCTGACCACGGCCAAGGCGTCGCTCCAGCGCTGGTCGCGGACCGTTCTGGAGAACCAGGCCACCCGCCGGAGGCGGTTCAGGGCCATCCGGCCGCGGATCCGGAGCGCGCCGGCCACCAGGTCCGCGCTGTCGGCCGTGTGCCGGCCGAGGCGCAGCGCCCAGGCCACCGGCTTCGGCCCCCGGACCCGTGCGTCGTCGGCGGCGGCGAGCAGCACGCCGACCATCTCCTCGGCGTGCTCGCGCCGGTGATCCTTCGGGTATAGGGCGAGCAGCCGCCGGTAAAACTCTTCCGCGCGCTCGGCTCGCCTCCGGGGCGCTTTTAGGCGCCGCCTTGCTTGCCTGGCCGCCTTCGGCGGCGGGCCCTTGTCGCTCGTTCCTCGCTCCTCAGTCCAGGCGGCGCCGCGCCCCTTTGGCTCGCTCACGCGGTCCCCCCGGCCAGGCCCAGGCGGCTGGCGGCGATGGCGGCATTGGCGCGCAGCCTGCTTACCTCGGCCGCAAGTTCTGCCGTGCCCTCGTCCGTGATCCGGTAGTAGCGGCGCAGCCGCCCGTCCACGATCTCCTCTTTGTCGCTGGTGACCAGGCCGTCCGCCTTCAGCCGGTCCAGCGCCGCGTACAAGGTGCCCGCCCGGAGCCTGACCCGGCCGTCGGAGATCCGCGCCACGTCGGTCATGATCCCGTAGCCGTGCTGGGTCCCTGCGGCCAGCGCGGTCAAGATGAGGAACGTCGGCTCGTGCATGGATTGCTTGCTCACAGACCTTGTATATGCCGATGAACGACACATAATCAACCCTGCTGGGCATTAAGGACGAAGGGTGACCGATTCCGTACTACTTGTTGCGATTTACGGCCCGGCTGGGTCATGATAAAGCCGAGTGATGAGCAGATTAGGGTCACCGCGAAAGGGTGCCGTGCCGCCGCGTGCCACGTTCCGCGACGTGTTCGCGGTCCGCGAGTTCCGGGCCCTGTGGTTCTCTGAGGTCCTGTCCGTCGCGGGCGACCGTCTCGCTCTCGTGGCCCTCACCCTGCTTGTCTTTCATCACACAAGATCGCCGCTGCTCACCGCGATCACATACGCGGCCGGGTACCTGCCGTGGGTAATCGGCGGCCTGTTCCTCGCCGACGTGGCCGACCGGCGGCCACGTCGCTCGGTGATGGTCGGCTGCGACGTGGTCCGCGCCGTCCTGGTCGCGGTCATGGTGATACCGGTCGTGCCGATACCGATCCTGGTGGTGCTGCTGTTCGCGGCCACGATGTTCGCGCCCCCGTTCGAATCGGCCCGGGCCGCCATCACGCCCGACATCTTGTCGGGCGAGCGTTACGCGCTGGGCACGGCGGTGTTCCAGACCACGTTCCTGGCGGGCCAGACGGTCGGCGCGGTCGGCGGCGGGTTCGCGGTCGCCTTCATCGGCGTCCGGCCCGCGCTCGTCATCGACGTGGCGACGTTCGCGGTTTCCGCGTTGTTCATCGGGTTTGGCGTCAGGTCCCGGCCCGCCGCCGCCAGCGCCGAAGGCGTCAAGCCGTCGCCGTTGGCCCGGATGCGGGGCGGCTTCGGGCTGCTGTTCGGCGACCAAGCGCTGCGCACCTTGCTGCTTCTCGGCTGGCTGGTGGCGTTCTACACGATCCCTGAAGGGGTGGCGGCCTCGTATGCGGCCAGTTTCGGGGGAGGGCCGATAGCGACCGGCCTCGTGCTGGCGTCCACGGTGTTCAGCACGATGATTGCCACGCCGCTGTTCGGCCGGTTCGTTCGCCCGCGTCGGCGGCTCGCCTTGATGGGGCCGCTGGCCGTACTGACCTGCGCGACGTTGGTCCTGACGGCCCTCCGCCCTGGTCTGGCTGCCTCGCTCGTGATCTTCTCATTGTCGGCTGCGTGCGGCGTCTACCAGCTCGCTGCCAACACCGCCTTCGTCGTCAGGGTGCCGAACGAACGGCGGGCTCAGGCCTTCGGCATTGCCAACATGGGGGTCATCGTTGGCCAGGGGGCCGCTTTCATCGCGGCCGGCGCCGCCGCGGAGGTGGTTGCTCCCGCGGTGGTCATCGCTGTCGGAGGCGGGATGGGGGCGATTGTCGGTTTGGTGCTGACGCTCAGGTGGCGCCACGTGTCACCACCCGGCGGGCGTCATGCGGCGGGACGGCGTTCCGGTCGCGCCGCGACAGGAAGTTCGGTGCCGCTGCACGGGTCTTCCTAGCGGGGCCTCTTCGGCAGCGGCTGCAGACCCACTCAAGTCCACGTATCGCGCATTGCGAATTCCCCTTTCCGGTTTCGCCTGACGGGAAGTCCTCGTGGTCAGCCCCAGGTGACGCGCATGGTCTGCCCTCCCTCCGCAACCGATATACGGCCGTGGAAAGTCTCCCGGCGCAGGCACGCCGGGTAATCGTGGCTTGTCAATCACCATTTAGCCCCTCTTTGTAGGCCGATGTGCGGAAATCAGGGCTAATAGTGTCCAAGATGGCCACAGATGGGTTAAGGTAGCTATACGGAGCTAGTCCTTTACGGTGAGCTGCCGACTAGACAGGAGTCTGTCGAGTCACGTCCGAAACGGTGAACCATGGAAGCCTCGTCCGTCACGCGCCTACTGGCGTACGCAGACGTCAGGAACTGGGCCTGGTGGCGACTTCCCTGGCTGCTCCGCGCCTACGTCGGCATCGTGCCGGTTACCTGGCTGGTGCTATGCGGCTACGCCGCCTCGCAGACCACCTGGCAGCTGGCCGACGTGGAGAAGTTCCTGCTGCTGCTCGGCTGCGGCCTGATCTCGGTGGCGGCCACCCCGCGGACCGCTTACGCCCAGGGTGCCCTGGTCAGGGACTTCATCACGGTGTGGGTGCTGCCGGTGGCGATCTTGCTGCCGCCGGTCTACGCGATGGTGGCGCCGATACCGCTGCTCGTGCTGACCCAGTGGCGCATCCATCGGGGGGTCATCTACCGCCGGGCCTTCACCGCCACGGCGATGGGCCTGGCCTACGGAGCGGCGTCGCTCGTGTTCCACGCGGTTCCCGCGTCCATCGCGGGCCCCTCGATCGGCACCGGCGTGCACGTGCTCACCTGGACCCTGGTGGTCGCCGCCTGCGAGATCCTCGGCGGACGAGGGCATAACGCGCTCATCGTGCTGGCCGTCAAGCTCTCCGATCCTACGATCAAGCTGGCCGACCAGGAATTGAGCCGCGAAGCGCTGCAGGCCGACTTCGCGGAGTTCGACCTTGGCGTCCTGATCACCGTGGTCGTGGCCGTCAACCCGGTGCTGGCCGTTTTCGCGGTGCCGACCGTCCTGCTGGCCCGGCGATTCATCATGCATGCCCAGCTGCTGGCCCAATCCCGGATAGACACCAAGACGGGGCTGCTCAACGCGTCGACCTGGGAGCGGGAGGCGACGGTCGAGATCGCCCGCGCCGTCCGGACGGGCAGCCCGCTGGCGCTCGCACTGGTGGACATCGATCACTTCAAGGTCGTCAACGACACCTACGGTCACCTGGCGGGGGACAAGGCGCTACGCGCGGTCACCGACACGCTGCGCAGCCAGCTGCGCAGCTATGACCTGGCCGGGCGGTTCGGCGGCGAGGAGTTCGTGGTCCTGCTGCCGCAGGCCCGCGAGATGGACGCGGTCAACGTGGCCGAGCGCCTGCGCTCGCACATCGCCGCCCTGTCCATCCCGGTCCGGAACGACGCCGAATCGGGCCCGAGCATCAAGCTCACGATCTCGGTCGGGGTCGCGGCCCTGGACGGCGCGAGCCGCGAGCTGACCGATATGCTCGCCGCCGCCGACGCGGCCCTGTACTACGCCAAGGAAACCGGCCGCAACAAGACGCACTTCATCACCGCGACCGCTCAGGCCTCCTGACTTCCACATCACCACCGCGACCACATCACCACCGCGACCGCTCAGGCCTCCTGACTTCCACATCACCGCGACCGCCCGGGCCTCGTGACTTCCGCGGTTCATAGGGGATAATTCTCCCAATTTGGGCAGTTCCTGCCCGGAATCGGGCAGAAATCTTGCCTAAGTTGTCGGCCGGCTAGTAAACAGTAGGCATGCCTGACCCGAGAGCCCTCGGAACCCCGGGAGCCCCCGCGGACCCTTTCCCGCAGGACCTCGCGCGCTACCTGGCGGCCTCGACCGGCCTACCGCAGCCCACCGTCGTCCGGGTCATCGCCGACGTAGCGACGTACTTCAACGAGACGATCGAGGAGTTCGTCCGTAGACGCCACGCCGAACTACAGCGACGCCAGCACAAGAACGATGAGATCTGGCCGCTGATCGTGGCCGAGATCGGGCAGCGCAGGTTCGCGGCGCCGGCCCTGTCGGAGCGCCAGCTCCGGCGCATCGTCTACACCTAGCGCCCAACCGAACAGGAGAGCCTGACGTGTGCGGAATCGTGGGGTACATCGGCCGCAGGGACGCGATCCCTGTCCTGCTCGAGGGCCTGCGGAGCCTGGAGTACCGCGGCTACGACTCGGCCGGCCTGGCGGTCATCTACCGGAACCGCCTGCAGGTCACCAAGACGGCGGGCCGGGTTCAGGACCTCAGGGACCGGGTCAGCGACCGCACCCGGGCCACCATCGGCATCGGTCATACCAGGTGGGCCACACATGGTGAGCCGAACGAGGTGAACGCTCATCCGCACACCGACGCCGAGGGCCGCATCGCCATCGTGCACAACGGCATCATCGAGAACGCCGAGCTGCTCAGGGACGCGCTCACCGCCCGGGGCGTCAAGCTCGTCAGCGACACCGACACCGAGGCGCTCGCCCACATGATCGCGGCGGAGGCGGCGGACACGGCCAGCCTGGAGGAAGCGGTCCGTCGTACGCTGCGCCACGTGGAGGGCACGTACGGCCTGGTGGTGTTGGACATCAGGCATCCGAACGAGCTGGTGGTGGCCCGCAACGGCAGCCCCCTGGTGCTCGGCATCGGGGAGTCCGAGATGTTCGTCGCTTCCGACGTGGCGGCGCTGGTGCGCTACACCAAGCAGGTCGTGTACCTGGACGACGCCGAGGTGGCGACGGTGCACGCGGCCGACTACACCACCGCGTCGCTCGACGACCGGGACCGGCGCGGCCCCGGCCAAGCGCAGAGCAAGACGCCGACCACCGTGGAGGCCGAGGTCGGCGACTACGAACTCGGCTCGTTCGAGGATTTCATGCGCAAGGAGATCCACGAACAGCCTGAGGCGCTGCGCCGGGCGCTGCGCGGGCGGCTCGACGAGAGGTTCTCCACGGCCAAGCTGGGCGGCATCAACCTGGACGCGCGCCAGCTCAGGTCGATCAGGCAGGTGAAGTTCCTCGGCTGCGGCTCGGCGTACTACGCCGGCCAGATGGGCGCGGTGCTGACCGAGGAACTGGCCCGCATCCCTTCCGACGCCGAGCCCGCGTCGGAGTTCAGGTACCGCAACCCGGTCGTCGACCCCGACACGCTCTACGTGGCGGTCAGCCAGTCCGGCGAGACGCTGGACACGCTGATGGCCGTGCAGGAGCTGCGGCGCAAGGGCGGGCAGGTCATCGGCGCGGTCAACGTGGTCGGCAGCGCCATCGGCCGGGAATGCGGCCACGGCGTCTTCCTGCACGCGGGTCCGGAGATCGCCGTCGCGTCCACCAAGGCGATGACGAACATGGCAGCCACGTTCGCCATGCTGGCCCTGCTGCTCGGCCGGGTCCGCGACCTGTCCTCGGCCTCCGGCCAGCGGATCGTGGCCGGCCTGCGTGCGCTGCCCGGGCAGATCGAGGAGGTCCTGGCCGCTGAGGAGGAGATCGCCGAGGTCGCGCGTCGGTTCGCCGGGGCCGACCACATGTTCTTCATCGGCCGCGTCCGCGGCTGGCCGGTGGCTCGCGAGGGCGCGCAGAAGCTGAAGGAGGTCTCCTACGTCCACGCCGAGGCCTACCAGGCGGCCGAACTGAAGCACGGCCCGCTGGCGCTGATCAATTCCTCGATGCCGAGCGTGGTCCTGGTTCCCGCGGACGACCTGCTGTCGAAGAACATCTCCACGATCGAGCAGATCAAGGCCCGCGGTGGCCCCGTCATCGCGGTGACAAGCGCCGACCTGCCCGCGAGCCTCGCCAACGCCGTCCTGCGGGTTCCCCGCGGCGAACCCGAGCTTGAACCCCTGCTGCTGAACGTCCCGCTGCAAATGCTGGCCTACCATGTCGCGGCCAAGCTGGGCCGGGACATCGACAAGCCCCGCAACCTGGCCAAAAGCGTCACGGTCGAGTAGCCCCGGAGGCCCAGCAGCCCGCAGCCCCCACGTCGACGTCCCGCCTGCTCAGGTACCTGAGCAGGCGGGACGTCGTATCCGCAGCACTATGACCCGCGCATAAATGGCCGAACAGTGCCATTACAAGGGGCCGGTTAGGCGGCTCTATTCCGGACTCCGGTCCAGTCGCAGATAGCGCGTGGTGAGTTTCCGGCGCGATGTGCCGCCTTTATCGAGATTGATCATACCCAGGTGGTCCGCATGGCCCGCCCCTCCTCTCGCGCGCTGACGTGCCGTTGGATGACACCCCTGGCGTTAGTACGCCAGGTAATTACGACTAGTCAGTCACCATTAGCTCCCACTTTGTGCCTTGATGTCAGCGAATCTGCCGCAATGATCCACAAATAGGCATAGATGAGTTAAGGTAGCTATGCGGAACTAGTCCTTTACGGTGAGCTGCCGACTGATCCCTGCGTCCGTCGCGTCTCATCCGGAACGGTGGTGAATGGAAGTCTCGTCGGTCACACGCCGCCTGCGGGCCGGCGCCATGGTCCGGGACTGGGCCTGGTGGCGTCTTCCGTGGCTGCTCCGTTGCTACGTCGGTGCTGTGCCGCTGGCCACGCTGCTCCTGACCGGCTATGCGGTGTCGCAGACGTCTTGGCACTCCGGCGACTTGCTGAAGTTCCTCGTGCTGCTCGGCTGCGGCGTGATCTCCGTCGTGGCGACTCCGCGCATCGCTTACCTGCAGAGCGGCCTGGTGCGGGACTTCCTGACGGTGTGGGTGCTACCCGTGGCGATCTTGCTGCCGCCTTGCTACGCCATGGTGACGCCGGTCCCGCTGCTCGTACTGACCCAGTGGCGGGTGCACCGGGGGGTCATCTACCGCCGCGTGTTCACCGGCGCTGCGATTGGCCTGGCCTATGGCGCGGGATCGGTCGCGTTCCACGCGATCCCCGCGTCCTTCGCCGGAGGCACCATAGGGACCGGCGCGCACGCGCTGACGTGGACGGTATCGGTGGCCGCATGTGAGGTCATCGGCTGGCTAGGACATCATTTCCTGCTGGTGAGCGCGGTGAAGCTATCCGATCCCGCGGCGCGTGTCACCGTCCTGGAATTGAACCGTGAGGCGTTGCAGGCCGACTTCGCGCAGATTGATCTGGGCATCGTCGTGACGATAGTGGTCGCCATCAACACGGTGCTGGCCATTTTCGCCGTTCCCACGGTGTTGCTGGCCCGCCGGTTCATGATGCACGCGCAACTCCTGGCCGAGTCCCGCATCGACACCAAGACCGGCCTGCTCAACGTGGCGACCTGGGAGAGCGAGGCCGAGGCCGAGATCGCCCGGGCGGTCCGGACACGCAGTCCGCTATCCGTCGCGCTGATGGACATCGACCACTTCAAGGCGGTCAACGACACCTACGGCCACCTGGTGGGAGATAAGGCACTGCGGGCGGTCACCGATGCCCTGCGCGAGCAGTTGCGAAGCTACGATCTGGCGGGCCGGTTCGGGGGTGAGGAGTTCGTGATCCTGCTGCCGCAGACGCGCGAATACCACGCGCTGAGCATTGCGGAACGTCTCCGCACGCACATCGCCGGCCTGTCCATCCCGGTCGGCGCCGCTAAGAGCGACGGTAAGCCGGAGGATGGCATCCGGCTGACCGTCTCGGTCGGGGTCGCTTCCCTCGATGACACCAACCGCGAGCTCACCGACCTGATCGCCGCGGCCGACGCCGCCCTTTATCTCGCCAAGCAAACCGGCCGTAACAGGACTCACGTCGCTAACATCAGGGCTCCGCTGGAGCATATCGTCCCAGCCGCTCGGCAGGTACCGCGCTATTGAAGGGCCCCTAGTGTAGGGGCGGCATGTCATCCATGGCGCCGGCGCTGCCCGGCAGGTGCTGCTCGCACCAGACGACCTTGCCGGTCGCGGTCCGGCGGGCGCCCCAGCGATGGGCTAGCTGGCGCACGACCTGCAGGCCGCGGCCATTCTCGTCCTCGCCGCTGGCCTGGCGCAGCCTGGGCAGTGCGCCGGAGTTGTCGATCACCTCACAGACCAGCGCCTTCTCGTTGACGAGCCGGAGCGTGACTTCGCCGCGTGAGTACCTGACCGCGTTGGTCACGAGCTCGGAGACGAGCAGTTCGGTCGTGGGGATCAGGTCCTCCAGGTCCCAGCGCTTCATCGGCTCGACCAGCGCCGAACGCGCCTCCCGGACCGAGGTCAGCTTCGGCGGCAGCGTCCACGAGGCGTAGGAGTCCTCGGACAGCCGTCGCAGCCGCGCGATGAGCACCGCGATGTCGTCGCGCTGATGATCGGAGTACACCCCGTCCAGCGTGGCCTTGCACAGGTCCTCGAGCGGCCTGGTCGGCGAGCCCGGGCCGAAGATGCCGCGCAGCCGGGCCAGGCCGTCGCTGATGTCCTGGCCCTTGTTCTCCACCAGCCCGTCGGTGTACAGCACGAACAGGCTGCCGTCCTCGATCTTGAACCGGCGGCTCTCCACCTCGCCGTCGCCGATGCCGAGCGGCGGCGCGGGCGGGACGTCGAGCAGTTCGTTGCTGCCGTCCGGGTGCACGAGCAGCGGCGGCAGGTGGCCGGCCACGGCGATCTCGCATTCGCCGCTCACCGCGTCGTAGACGGCGTACGCGCAGGTGGCGAAGTGCGGCTCGCGCTCGCCGAGCGTGTGCATGAGCTCGTCGAGCTGCTGCAGCGAATCGGCGGGTGGCAGCTCGAGCATGGCCAGGGTGTGGATGGCGGTGCGCAGCCGACCCATGGTGACGGCGGCCCGCACGCCGTGCCCGGCCACGTCACCGACCACGAGCGCGACCCGCCCCCCGGGCAGCGCGATGGACTCATACCAGTCGCCGCCCACCTCAATGAGCTTGCTGCCGGGCAGGTAGCGGTGCTTGACCTCCACCGAGGAGGGATAGGAGAGCCCGGTCGGCAGCATGCTCCGCTGCAGGGTCAGCGCGGTGGCGTGCTCCCGGCTGTAGCGGCGCGCGTTGTCGATGAACATGGCGGCGCGGGACGCGAAGTCCATGCCGATCTCGATGTCGTACGCGTCGAACCGCCGGAACCCCTCTTGCCGGGTACAAGCGAAAAAGCCCAGCATGGTGCCGCGCGCGATGAGCGGCAGCATCAGCATGGAAACGCCGGACAGCAGCTTGGCCACGGGCTTGCGCCGCCAGGCCTTGGCGATCCTGCCTGCCTGGCTCTCGCTGACGGTCGTCTCGAGCACGGGCGCGCCGGTGTCCATGCACTGGAAGTACGGCGAGTGCGCCGGGTACCGCAGGATCTCGCCGGTGGGGAAGGCCGCCTCCCAGGCCGGGTCCTTCCGGTCGTGCTGCAGCATGATGCGGCGCAGCGGGAGTGACCCCTCGGGCCCCTGCGCGGGCCACTCGTCGTCGCCGGCCAGGCTTTCCAGCAGCAGCAGATCGGCCGCGTTGCAGAAATGCGGGACGAGCGCATCCATCAGCTCGCGGGCCAGGTGATCGATGTCGAGCGTGTCGCCGATCCTGGTGAAGGTGTCGTCGAGCATCTGCCTGCGCATGAGCGCGGGGTCGACGAAGCGTTCTTGCTTGGGCGCGGGAATGCGGAGCAGGGCCAGCGCGGCCAGGCTGGTGCCGCCGGCCCGCATCGGATGGACGGTCACCACGGCCTCGGCCGGGGGACCGTCGCGCGTGTCGATCGTGAGCATGGCGCTGCCCTCACGATCGGACCGGATCGCCTCGAGCAGCCCCGCCACCGCGGCGGCATTGTCGGCCTGCCTGGCGGCGTGCGAATTCCCCTGGGTGCCGTTTCCATGGGAACTGCCCGACGTAAGCTCGATGAGCTGCGCGCCGAGCAGATCCTCCGGCTCACGCCCCAGGATCTTGGCCGCGTTCCTGTCGTGCTGGACGATGCGCCCGTCGTAGTCGATCCCGAGGATCAGGGTCCGCACGGACGAGGACATGGCCGGATGAGAGCTCTCGGTCGCAGGGTTCTTTGTAGCACTGCTTCTGCTTCCGGCCGAGGTCTCCGGGGTTTCGGCGATCCCGGCCTCCTGGAAGTTCGTGCCGGTGCTGGCTTGGTGGCTTCGCCGTGCCCCGTTGCCAGGAGGTCGCGGCAACGGGGCACGGCTCGATGCGACACCGCTCTCGGAACCGTCGGCCCCGAGAGCGCTGTCCTTCGCTGAAGTGCCGGATGTCACGCTCGGTCTCCTGATGGCATCGCAGGCTGCGCTCCTGTCAATTATGAGCCACGGACGGCACGTTCAGACAGGAGTTCCGATGACTCACCTTTATCCTGAAAAGTCACCTTTTAGGCCTTATTGACGGAATTCTAGTGTTGAGCTGGGGCACGGGTGACTCCGGTGCTCACCTGAAATGAGAATCATCCCGGCTTGGGGGACATCCCGGGGCATGATCTCTAACGCACCGATCTTATCTGATTACGATACGTGGCAACAGATGATGGCCAACTGCGTGTCCGCCGCTCAGGTCAGCGCCGCTCAGGTCAGCGCCGTTCAGGTCAGCGCCGTTCAGGTCAGGCGGGCCACTGCCATCGCGGCGGCGAGCAGCATGATCGCCCAGGAGGCCGCACGCAAGGCCCGTTCGAGCGGTTGGAGCAGAGCGTCCGCCGTGATCGGCACGGTGCGCCCGTCGCCGAAGGTGATGCTGCCCTCGACCCGCACCGCCCGGCGCCGGATGTTCCTGGCCGGGGTGCTCAGCCAGCGCTGGGCCGCGGACAGCGCGAAGGCCCCGCCGGCGGCGAGGACAGGAGCCAGGGCCAGCGTGCCGGTCTGCGCGATGTAGGCGGTGAGCACAGGGAAGGCCCCCCAGGCGGCGGCGAAGCCGAAGTCGGTATGTATGAGGCCGCCGAAGAGCTCCGCGTTGTACGCGATCACAAGCACCGGGCCCGCCACCATGAACGGGATCAGCGGCCAGCCGACCCGGATCACCCCGAACACGCCGAGCGCCAGCGCGCCCAGCAGTCCGGCGGCCACCACGGCGATCAGCTCGGCGGCTGGGATCGCCGTCCGCAGCGGACGGTCGCGCAGCTCGTCCAGCGCGTGCGCGGCCAGCCCGACCGCGAGGAAGAACGCGAGCACGGTCGCGATCAGGTAGCCGGCCTGCACCCGCGGCGCGAGCGCGGCGCCGATGACCACGTAGGACAGGTGCCAGGCCGTGTACGGCGGATGCAGCAGTGTCCACCAGTCCCGCCACCGCCCCGGGCCGGCCGCGTAGTACGCCGGAGGTATTTCCCCGGGGGGACGACCCCCCGAAATCCCCCCGCTCACTGAGGGCTTCCCGCCCCCCGTACCCCCAGGCGCGTGCCCCACATGACGAGGCCGCCGCCGAGGCTCATGACCCGGGTCCCGACGTCGGTCAGGCCCGCTTTCTCCCACGCCGCCACCGTCCAGGCGACCGGGTACCTGCGGTAGTGAGCGGAGATGTTGGGGCCGAGGAAGCGGCCCACCCGGAACCACTCGCGGCCGCCGAACAGCAGGCCGCCGGCCGGCAGCACCGTCCGGGTGTACGCCAGCCAGGCCGGATGCCAGAGGGGTCCGGTCGGCACGCAGAACTCCAGGCTGGCCATGATCCCGCCCGGCTTGAGCACGCGGGCCAGCTCGGCCAGCGTGGCCTGCGGGTCCCGCACGTACCTGAGCAGGTAGGTGAATGTCAGCGCGTCGAAACTGGCGTCAGGGAAAGGTAGCTGCTCGGCCCGCCCGGCTACCAGCGTGATCCGGTCCCGCCGGCCGGCCGCCGCAACCCGGCGCTGGCCCTGGCGCAGCATCTGCTCGGTCAGGTCTACGCCCACCACCCGGGCCCGGCTGTGCGCCGCCAGCTGCAGCGCGACGCCAGCGGTGCCGGACGCGACGTCGAGGATCACGCCGTCCGCCGGGACGGACCCGTGGTCTCCGCAGACGCGCCCGACCATCTCGGCCCGCCACTGACCGTTCTGCCCGAAGGAAAGGAGCTCGGCGAGGCGGTCATAGCGGGCCGGCAACCCGTCGAACAGGTCACGCGCGAAGCGGTTGGGACCCGAAAGTTCGTCGGGCATAGCGGATTCTCCCGGATTCTCCTGGGCTCCAGCGGGACAGGGCGGTAACCGGGGCCGGTGCCTACCCCACCGTAACGCTGGGGGATCCCTGCGGTTCAGCTCATTGGAAGGGGAAGTGCCGCCCTGATCTTCTCCGCGTAGGCCTCGGCCTGGTGGGCGTCGTCGTACGGATGCCGCGGCCCGAGCCAGAACCGCAGGCCGTCCCGCTTATTCCGGGGGATCACGTGCAGGTGCAGGTGCGGGACGGACTGGCTCACCACGTTGTTGACCAGGATCATCGAGCCGTCGGCGCCCAGGCCGTCCTCGATCGCGCGCTCGAGGCGCTGCGCGGTAGTGAAGAACTCCGGCACCTGGTCGGCGGGCAGGTCGCTGAGCAGCCGCACGTGCAGCTTGGGCACGAGCAGCGTGTGACCGCGGAACAGCGGCCGGTGATCGAGGAACGCGATCAGCCGTTCGGTCTCAAGGACGGTGACCGCCTGCTGCTCGCCGCGGATGATGGCGCAGAAGACACAGGTTGCTGGCATCAGCCGTGAGCCTACCGCCGCACCCCTGCCCCAAGGCGCGCGGCCGCCCCCGCCGCCCCAGCTTCCCCGTCTTTTTTGTCCCGAACGCCCCTTCCTCATGCCCAGCCGGATGGCTCTACCCGGCGGCCGGACCGCCCGGGTGAGTCAGGGACGATCGAGCCCGGCCGGCGTTCAGCGGCCGATCTCGAACCACACGCACGTACCGGCGTGCTCGCGGAGGAATCCCCAGCGCCGCGCGATCTCGTTGACGAGCTGGAACCCGCGCCCACCCTCGTCTTGCCCGGTTGCCTCACGCCAGTGCGGGAGTCCACTGCGGCCGTCGTCGATGACGTCCACGTGCACGACCTCGCCGCGGCGCATCACCGCCACGATCACCCAGCCGGCGTCGGTGGCGTGCTGGACCGCGTTCGTAACCAGCTCGCAGGTAAGCAACTCGGCGTCGAAGCAGGTGGGGTGGCCGTCCAGGGCCTCCCTGACGAACCGGCGGGCGGTCGGCACTTCCTCGGGGCGTCGGCCGAAGGTGCGGGTGGCGGTCGCCGGGGTCGCGCACGCCACGCTCGGCAATTCCAGCGTGTCGGCGACGGTGAAGGGCGCACGCGGCATATCGGCCTCCGCATCCTGCGTTGCTACTGTCCGTACCAATAGTGTAACTCTCAGTTGACAGTAGGTCACCTAAGGCGCGGGCTGCAGCGGCGAAAAAAGTTCTGCGATATCGCCGAGTTACTGGCCCCGGTCACTGGCCCCGGTCACTGGCCCGGTCACTGGCCCCGGTCACTGGCCCGGTCACTGGCCCCGGTTACTGGCTCAGCGTGGTGTTCTGGCCGGCGGCGGTGATCTGGAGCCCCTGCTGGGTGACGGTGACGCTCTGAATGGTCACACCGGCCGGGAGCTTCGGAATGTTGATGGTAAAGTTCGCCAGGTTGCCGAGGACCTCAGTTGGTATGCCGCCCGCGTCGATCACCTTGACGTTGATCTGGCTTGGTCCAGTCCGGGTGACCTGGGCGACGGCCGAGTCGCTGAGCGGGCCGATGTTGATTTCCGCCTTGATCTGGTTCGGGCCGTCGGCGGACAGCGTGATGCCCTGCGGGATGCCGCCGACGTTGCCGAGCGCCGTGAACGTGATCAGCGCCGAGGCGTTGAACTGGTCGATCGTGGCACTGTTGAGCCCGTGGATGTGCATCCCGTGCAGCGTGGCGGTCAGGCTCGCGATCTCGAGCAGCCCGGAGCCGGCGCTGCTCGCCGTGATGGTCTCATTGCTCGCGTTGACGTCCACGGTGCGGAAGTCCCGGGCGGCCAGTTGGGTCAGGAACGGGAATCCCTGGATGGTCACGTGCGGCTTGCCCGATAGGCCCAGAGACGACTGGACCTGGCTGGCCATCTGGTTCTCGGTGTACGCCTTGGCGGCCTGGTCGCCGATCACGAGCACCACGATGATCACGATCAGGGTGATGAGCGGCCATCTCCGGCGCCGCCGCCGCGTCCGGCGAGCCGGCCCCTGGTAGTCCTGTGCCCCCTGGTAGTCCTGTGCCCCCGGGAATCCCTGGTTGGCCTGAGGCCCCTGATTGCCAGGATAGTCCTGATTCTGCTGGTACCCCTGACTCGCCGGGTACTCCTGACCTGACGGGAATCCCTGGCCCGGCGGGTTCCCCTGGCCCGGCGGGTTCCCCTGGCCCGGCGGGTTCCCCTGGCCCGGCGGGTTCCCCTGGCCCGGCGGAAAGCCCTGGCCCGGCGTAAAGCCCTGATTTGTCGGGAACTGCTGCGTCGCCTGGGAGTCTTCGTATCCTGGATTCGCGGGAACATTCCGTGTTCCCTGGGAGTCCTGGTAGGCCTGCTTCCTCTTGGGATCCTGCGGCTGCTGCCACCACTCGGGAGTGGGCTGGGTCTGATCGGAGCTCATGCCGTGCCCCCCAAGATTCCGGCCATGCTGACTATATCCCCACAATACGCACCTGCCGCTATCATTTCCCACCCCTGAGGTGTCAGTTAGTCACGGGGGATAACATTGAGTCACATGTAGCGTTCAGCATGGGTGTGGCTCGCGTTACGGGCGCTCAGTTTTCCGGCGCTCGGTTTTCAGACACGACGCCGACGTTCCAGTATCAGGGTGTCCGCCTCCCAATATGTCAAAACGCCCGGTCAACCTGAATGGTTCTCCCGATTCCCGTTTACGCCCGGCGGCCCTACACTTTGTAAGCATGCCACCAGAGCGTTTTGACTGGTCTGACCGTAGGCCGCCGCAGGCCAGTCCGTCTCCGGCCGGCCACGCGCCAGCCGGGCTCGCCGAGGCCGCGCCGCTGGAAGGAGAGACCCCCGGCCGATCTGCCCTACCCGATCTCGAGGTACGGACCAGACGCTCAGTTCACGAGATGAAGGCCGGGACCATCTACCGCATCGGCCGGGATCCGAAGTCCGACATCGTCATGACCGACTCACGCGTCTCGTGGCGGCACGGGGTGCTGCGCGTCGACGGGGACACCTGGATCATCGAGGACCTCGACAGCACCAACGGGACGTTCCTCGGGCCACAGCGGCTTGACCGGATCGAGATCAGCGCCGAGTGCGTGGTGCGGCTGGGGAACCCCGACGACGGGCCGGTCCTGCGCTGCCTGCCCCAGGTGCCCGCCGCCGCGGTCGGCCAGGCCGGCCCGCCCCCGGCGGACCATCCGGGCACGGCCCTGTCGGCCTCTCCCGCTCCGTCGGCCCCGCCCGTCCCAGAAGCCGCCCCGGAGCCTGCCCCGCGTCCCGACTCTGAGTCCTGGTGGCAGCCGGTCCCGGCGGCCGAGCCCGAGCCGGCTCCCGCCCCGCCCGAGCCCGCCGCACCGCGCGAGCCCGCCGCACCGCGCGATCGCTTCGCGCCGCCCGAGCCCGCCGCGCCGCGTGAGCGTGAGCGCGCTCCGCGGCACGCCAAGGCAGGAGCGGCCGCCCAGTCCGCCCAGTCCGCCCAGCCGGTCGCGCCGGACCTGCTGCCGAGCGTGGACCGCAGGCCCACGGCGCGGATGCCGCTGCCGGCCAAAGCCTTGCGTATCGGCCGCGAGCCCGACAACAACGTGGTCCTTTCCGATCTCAACGTTTCGCGGCACCACGCAGAATTGCGCAAATCGCCCACTGGCAGCTACGAGATCGTCAACCTCGTCAGCCATAACGGCACCTTTGTCAACGGCCAGCCAGTTTCCTCCCAGCTGCTGACCGAACAGGACCTCGTCAGCATCGGGAATTCCACCTTCCGGCTCAAGGACGGCGAGCTCAGGCAGTTCGTCGACGAGGGCAATATCACCTTTACCGCCCAGGACCTGGTCGTGAAGGTGGGCGGCGGCAAGATCCTGCTCAACCGCGTCACGTTCCCGATCCCGGAGAAATGCCTGCTCGGCGTCATCGGCCCCAGCGGTGCGGGCAAGTCGACGCTGCTTGGCGCGCTGACCGGCATGCGCCCCGCGGACACCGGGACCGTGCTCTACGACAACAGAGACCTGTACAAGAACTACACCGAGCTCCGTTACCGGATCGGCCTGGTCCCGCAGGAAAGCGTCCTGCACACCCAGCTGACGGCGCGCCGCGCGCTGCAGTACTCGGCCGAGCTTCGCTTCCCCGCCGACACCAAGGCCACCGAGCGGGACGGCCGGGTCGACGAGGTGATGGGCGAACTCGGCCTGACCAAGCACGCCAAGACGCGCGCCGACCGGCTGTCCGGCGGGCAGCTTAAGCGGGTCAACGTGGCGCAGGAGCTGCTGACCAAGCCGTCGCTGCTGTTCCTGGACGAGCCCACCTCCGGTCTGGACCCCGGCCTGGACAAGTCGGTCATGGAGCAGATGCGGGACCTGGCCCACGACGGCCGGACCGTCATCGTGGTCACGCACAGCGTCGCCAACCTGGACACCTGTGACCGGCTGCTGGTCCTGGTGCCCGGCGGCAAGGTGGCCTTCTACGGTCCGCCCGACGAGGGACTGGCCTACTTCGGCCTGCCCGGCTGGGCCGAGGTGTTCCAGGCCTTCGAGCGCTACCCGGACCGCGACTGGGCCGCCGAGTTCGCCGCCTCATCGGCCCACGCGCAGTACGTGCTGGGACAGCGTCCGAAGCCGCCGGCCCAGGCCAACGACGTGGCGCTGCCGGCCGCCCCGCCGCCGCAGCGGCGCGGTGCGCTGCGGCAGATGGCCACGCTGACCCGCCGGTACATACGGGTGATCGCGGCCGACCGCGGTTACCTGATCTTCATGGGGCTGCTGCCCATCATCCTCGGCGTGCTGATCCACCTCGTGGGATCGAGCCAAGGCCTGGCGGGGAAGCCTGGCACCAACGCGAACGCGATTGAAACGCTGTTGCTGCTTGTCGTCTGCGCCTGCCTGGCCGGGGCCGCGAGTTCGGTCAGGGAACTGGTCAAGGAACGTCCGATCTACATACGAGAACGGGCGGCCGGTCTGTCATCCGGCGCCTATCTGTCCTCCAAGTTGCTGGTGCTCGGCGTCATCGTCGTCGTGCAGTCGGTCATCCTGGTGCTGCTCGGGCTCATCGGCCGGCCGCCGCCACACAGTGGTGCCTTCCTCACCGGTGCGCCGCTAATCGAGATCATGCTCGGCATCGCCATGCTCGCCCTGGCGTCGATGTGCCTTGGCTTGCTCGTGTCCGCCGTAGTCAGCACGTCGGAGAAGGCGATGCCTTTCCTCGTGCTACTTACCATGATCCAGGTCATCCTGTCCGGTGGCGTGGTGTCACTGGCCAACAAGGCAGGACTTTCCGAGCTTGCCTGGCTGTCGCCATCCCGCTGGGGTTTCGGCGCGGCGGCGGCCACCACCAACCTCAATGTCATCAACCCTCCCGCGCCGGGCAGCACCGACCCGCTCTGGCAGCACTCTTCGGGAAACTGGCTGCGCGACATGGGCGTCATGATCCTGCTCGCCGTGATCTTTACGCTGATCACCTGGATGCGCCTGCGCCGCCTCGGCCCGCGCCGCCGCAAGGCCTGACGCCGCAACGGCTAACAGCACGGGTTCCGGCGGCACCAAGTCGCCCAGCAGGGTCCGCCGCAGTTCGGCCAGCATGGCCTCGCTGACCTCGAGGCCATAGATCAGGAAGCGGCCGAACGATCCGTAACTCCGGTCCGCCTCCTCGAACGCGGCACCCAGGTAGGTGGCGCTCTGCTCGAGGATGGGCCGCAGCAGTTCGGGGTCGGCCACGATCCCGGTCTTGACGAGGTCCAAGCGGAGCTTGGAGTAGCCGGCGCGGTGCATGTCGTTGGACAGGAGGTAGTCGCGGAGCACCAGCTCGCGCGGCACCCCGAGGGCGGTGAGCACGATGGCGGTCATCCAGCCGGCCCGGTCCTTCCCCGCCGTGCAGTGGTAGAGCAGCGGCAGCCGCCCGGGCGTGCAGATCAGCCGCAGCGCGGTCCCGAACGCCTCCCGCTGCCGGGTGTCCGTCACGAACCCGCGGTTCATCTCCGCCATGAACGAGGCGGCGCGCCCGCCGCCTAGTTCATGCCGCTGCCGCTCGTGGTCGCCGCTGGCGATGAGCTCGTAGAGGGCGCCGAGGTCGCCGCCGCTGACCGGCAGGTGACCGAATTCGACGCCGTAGGGCAGCCGGTCATCGCCGCCGAGCAGGACCTCGCCCGGGGTCCTGAAGTCGATCACGGTGCGCAGCCCGAGCCCGTCGAGCCGTTCGGTGTCGGCGCTGGTCAGCCGGCTGAGCGAATCGCCGCGGAACAGCCGGCCACGCATGACCTCCAGCCCGTAGGCGCTGCGGTGGCCGCCGATGTCCCGCACGTTCACCGCGCCGGCCAGCGCGACATGGCGCGACGGGGACCGCTCTCCGGTCATCGGATCAGGCTCATAGTCCACCGCCTTACATCCCCCAACCACCATAAGAATAACTCCCGCACACGCTTCACCAGCATGAATGCCGGCTATTAACGAGCACGTAAGACGGCCGGGAACAACCGAACGCAGGCCGGCCCATAGGCTGGCAGGGTGACCGAACTCCAGCTTCAGGCGCGGGACCTGCTGCGGCGGTTCCCGCTCATCGACGGGCACAACGACCTGCCATGGGAGCTGCGCAAGCGGGTCGGCGGTGACGTCAGCAAGCTGAACCTGGCCGCACCGGTCGCCGGCACGCACACCGACCTGCCCCGGCTCGCGGCCGGCGGGGTGGGTGCGCAGTTCTGGTCGGTCTACGTGCCGGCCTCGCTGGCCGGAGACGGCGCGGTCGCCGCCGTGCTCGAGCAGGTCAACGTGGTCCGCCGGATGATCGCGGCCTACCCCGAGGCGCTCGAGCTGGCGCTGACCGCGGGCGACGTGGAGCGGATCTTCGCCTCCGGCCGGGTAGCCTCGCTGCTCGGCGCCGAGGGCGGCCACGCCATCGCCGGGTCGCTCGGCGTGCTGCGGATGCTGTACGCGCTCGGCGTCAGGTACCTGACGCTGACCCACAACGCCAACGTCGGCTGGGCCGATTCGGCCACCGACGAGCCGCAGGCCGGCGGGCTGACCGAGTTCGGCCGGGCCGTGGTCCGCGAGATGCAGCGGATCGGCATGCTCGTCGACCTTTCGCACGTCGCGGTGTCCACCATGCACCAGGCGCTGGAGGTGGCCCAGGCCCCGGTGATCTTCTCGCACTCCAGCGCCAAGGCGGTCACCGACAGCCCGCGCAACGTGCCCGACGACGTGCTGGCCCGGCTGGCCGACAACGGCGGCGTCTGCATGGTGACGTTCGTGCCCGCCTTCGTCTCCCAGCCGTGCGCGGACTGGGTGGCCGGCCTCAAGGCCGAGGGGGCGCGCCGCGGCCTGGACCCGAGGGACTTCGGCCAGCTGTTCAGCCTCAAGCCCGAGTGGGAGCGCGCCCATCCGCAGCCCCGGGCGACGCTGGCCCAGGTCGCCAACCACGTCGAGCACGTCCGCGAGGTCGCGGGTGTGACGCACGTGGGCCTGGGCGGCGACTTCGACGGCACCCCCGACGTGACCGTAGGCCTGGAGGACGTCTCCGCCTACCCGGCCCTGTTGGCCGAACTGCTGGCCCGCGGCTGGACCGAAGCCGACTGCGCCGCCCTGGCCAGCGGCAACGTCCTGCGCGTCCTGCGCGCCGCCGAGTCTTACGCCGCGTCCATGAGCGGTCCGGTCAAGGCCTGACCCGCGCGCCACTAAGCTCTCCCCGATGACCTTTGATACCCGCCCGGCGGACGCGGTGGCCGCCTGGCCTACCGTGCTCCGTCCCTCGCCAGCCGGGCCGGCCCTTCTGACCTGGCCTGCCCTGGACGCGTCGGGTGCCGACGCCGCCGTCACCGCCCGCTCAGGCGGGGTGTCGTCCGGGCCCTACGCGACCCTGAACCTGAGCCTGAGTGTGGGCGACGACCCGGGGTGCGTGCGGGAAAACCGGCGTCGGCTGGCGGCCGGCTTCGGCGCCAGCCTGGACGACTTCGTGTTCGCCCGCCAGGTACACGGTGCCGGGGTCCGCATGGTCGGCGCGGCCGACCGGGGGAGCGGCGCGTCCGGCCTCGACGACGCCATCGCCGACGCCGACGCGCTGGTGACCGGGACCCCCGGCGTGGTGCTCGCGATCCTGACCGCGGATTGCGTGCCGATCGTGCTGCATGATCCGGTGGCCGACGTGCTCGCCTGCGTGCATGCCGGCTGGCGGGGCACCGTGGCCGGGGTGACCGCCGCGGCGCTCGCCGCCATGCGGTCCCTCGGCTCCCGCCCGCCCGACGTCATCGCCGGGATTGGCCCGGCCATCGCGGCCTCTCGCTACCAGGTCGGCCCCGAGGTCCGCCAGGCCGTCACCCAGGCCTTCGGCCCGGCCGCCGCCTCGTTCATCCGCCCGGACACGCGCCCGGATCGCCCGGACACGCGCCCGGATCGCCCGGACACGCGCCCGGATCGCCCGGACCGCTGGCTCCTCGATCTGTGGGCCGCCAATCACCACGCCCTGGTCGAGGCCGGCGTCCCCGCCCCCCAGATCCACACGACCACTCTCCCCACCGGCCCCATCAGCCCCGCAGATCCCGGCCATTTCTTCAGTGACCGCACCGCCCGCCCCTGCGGCCGCCTCGCCCTCGTCGCCCGCCTCCGCGACCCCAGCCAGAAACCAATGGATGTGACTCTCTAATGGCTCTTTCGGGTACAGAGCCACATTCATTGGTTCGCGGCAGCGTGTTCCGCTACCAGTCGTTCGTCGTGGACGCCGAGCGGGGGGTGCTGACCTGCCGGTACGAGCTCGAGGGGCGCGAGTTCACCGAGCGTATTACCCTGGCGCCCGGCCCGCGCTGGCACACCGAGGCCGCCCGGGCCGCCGCGCGGCTGGTGTTTCTGCTCAGCCGGCGTGTCGTACTACAAGACCGCGGCACCGCCGGTGGTCGACTTCGGCGAGACCGCGCTGACCGACCCCGAGCTGGCCTTCCTCCGCGAGTTCTACCTCCAGGGCCTGGGTGAGTTCGCCTACCGCAACGCCCTGGACCTGACCTCGCTGCGTCTGGAGGCGCGCCGCGTATCAGCCCACGAACCCATCCGGCCGGCGGTATCCGCCGAGCGAAGGGCGCTGGTGCCGTTCGGCGGCGGGATCGACTCGATCGTCACGGTGGAGCGGGTCCGCCGGCGCGCGGACGTGGCCCTGTTCGTGGTGAGCAGGCCCGCCGACCGGTTCGACGCCATCGAGCGGCCGGCCGCGGTGACCGGCCTGGAGGTGGTGCGGGCGGAGCGGGAGATCGACCCGCAGTTGCTGCGCTCGGCCGAACTCGGCTTCCTCAACGGTCACGTCCCGGTGACCGGGATCTTGTCCGCGATCGCGGTGCTGGCCGCGGTGCTGCAGGGCCGGGACGCGGTGGTGATGTCGAATGAATGGTCGGCGTCCGTCCCGACGCTTGAATACCAAGGCCGCCCGGTCAACCACCAGTTTTCCAAGAGCGAGCAGTTCGAGGCGGCCCTCCGGGAGGTGCTGGCGCAGAGCCCGGCGCCGCTGCCCGAGTACTTCTCCTGGCTCAGGGATCGCACCGAGCTGTGGGTGGGGCAGGAGTTCGCGGCGCTCGAGGCTTACCATGGCTCGTTCCGGAGCTGCAACAAGGCTTTTTATACCGAACGAGCCCGACGGTTCGACCATTGGTGTGGGCAGTGCGATAAGTGCTGCTTCATCGACCTGATCCTCGCGCCGTTCCTGCCGGCCGAGGCGCTGCGGCGGATCTTCGCGGTGACCGGGGAGCCGCTCGAGGATCCGCGGCTGGCCGCCAAGTTCCGCTCGCTGCTCGGCGCGGGCGCCAAGCCGTTCGAGTGCGTCGGCGAGGTTACCGAGTGCCGCGCGGCGGTGCTGCTGGCCGCGCGGCGGGACGACCGGCGCCAGGGGACGGGCACCGGCCTGCTGCACGAGCTCGCGGCCGAGGTGGCCGACTGGCCGGACGCGCCGTCCCACGCGGACGCCGCCGCCATGCTCCGGCCCGTGGGCCGGAACTTCATCCCCGCGGGGTACCGGTGAGCCGACCCAAGCTCTCCTGGTCCGACCTGGCCGGCGCCCGGGTCGGCGTCTGGGGTCTGGGCCGGGAAGGGCACGCCAACCTGCGCAAGCTGCGGGCCCTAGGCGTCGAGCCGGTTCTGGTCGACGACCAGCCGCCGTCGGCAGCCGTGGCAGGGCGCCGGGTGCTGGCCACCGGCGACGGCGGGCTCGCCGCGCTCCGGCGGTGCGACGTGGTGGTCAAGACGCCCGGCCTGTCCCGCTACCGGCCGGACGTGGCCGGATTGACGGCCCTCGGCATCCCGGTGGTGGGCGGCCTGGGCCTGTGGCTCGCCGAAGCGGACCTGCGGCGCGTCCTCGTCGTGACCGGCACCAAGGGCAAGAGCACCACCTCCTCGGTCACCAGCCACCTGCTGGTCGGCCTGGGCTACCCGTGCATGCTCGGCGGGAACATCGGCGCCCCGCCATACGATCCGCAGCAGCGCGGCGACTTCGACTACTGGGTCATCGAGGTGTCCAGTTACCAGGCCACCGACCTGCCCTGCTCGCCGCCCGTGTCGGCCGTCACCTCGCTGCACCCGGACCACCTCGACTGGCACGAGGGCGTGGAGCAGTATTACCGCGACAAGCTGTCCGCGTGCTCCCAGCCGGGCGCCGAACTCACCGTGGCCAACGGGGACAGCGACCTGCTCCGGGAGCGCGCCGGGCTGCTCGGCCCGCGGGTCGAGTGGGTCCGCGAGGACGACGAGCCCGGCGCCGACTGGATGGAGCCGCTCGGGCTGCCCGGCCAGCACAACCGCCGCAACGCGCTCATCGCCCGCCGCGCCCTGGTCGCGCTCGGCGTGCCGGGCGCCGGCGACGACGCCCGGCTGCGTGCGGCGGCGGCCGGCTACCAGCCGCTGCCGAGCCGGCTTACGCCGGTCGGCACGGTCGGCGGCGTCACCTTCGTCGACGACAGCCTGTCCACCAACGTGCTGCCCACCCTGGCCGCGCTCGACGCGTTCCCCGGCCGCCGGATCGCGCTGATCGTCGGCGGTCAGGACCGGGGCATCGACTACGCTCCGCTGGCCGCCGGCGTCCTGGCCCGCCCCGCGCGGACCCATGTCCTGACCCTCCCCGACAACGGTCCCCGCATCCGCGCCCAAATCGAGGCAGCACAGCTCGAGGCAGTAGAGCTCGAGGCAGTAGAGCTCGAGGCGGCCGGCTTCGCGGGCGCGACGGACTGCCGCGACCTGGACGACGCCGTGGCGGCCGGGTTCGGGTGGGCCAGGCCCGAGGGCGTGGTGCTGCTGTCGCCGGCCGCGCCCAGCTTCGGACGGTTCCGGGATTACCGCGACCGCGCCGAGGCCTTCGCCCGCGCCGTGCGCGCTCTCAGTCGGTGACGGTGATGCCCAGGTGGCGGGCGAGCAGCGGGGCCAGCGCGATCAGCTGGCCGCTGTCGATGGTGGCGCCGCGCAGCGACTCGTACCCGGCGGATATGCCGAGGACGGCGCCGCGCAGGTCCACGTCGGTGCAGCTGACCTTGGCGAAATCCGCCCGGGTCAGGGTGCAGCCGCCGAAGCTGACCCGCCGCATCGTGGCCCCGCCGAATTCCGTGTCGAGCAGCAGGCAGTTCTCGAATGTCACGTCGGTGAGGGTGCTGCTGCGGAAGTTCACCGAGTCGAGCTTGCAGTCGCGGAAGGTGACGCGGCGCATCGAGGCGGAGAAGGCCTGCACCCCGGCCAGCGCGCAGCCGGCCAGCGTGGTGTCCAGCCAGCCGGTTTCGGCCAGATCGGTGGCCACGAACCTGACCTCCCGCAGGCGGGTGTCGGTGAACCGGGCCTTCCGAAGCCGGCCGCCGTCGAAGGAGGCGCTGGTGAACTCGCAGTCGAGGAAGTGGCAGTTCCCGGCGTCGGCATCGACGTCGGCGAATGAGGCGCCGGCAAACGCCACGCCGTCGTACTCCTCGCCTGGCTCCAGGCTGCCTTCGTGCGGGGTGAGATCGCCGGCCATGGACCGACCCTACCGGCGCAGGTACGTCAGGCCGCTCACGGCACCGCGAGCTAGCCCCATATGATCCTGCTGGACAAGCAACGGAAACCAGGAGGGAGCCGGCCATGGCCGACGGCGAGGACTTCAACGGAAAGATCATCGAGGAGTTCCGGGCGAACGGCGGGAAGGTGGGCGGCTGGTTCGAGGGCCAAACCCTCCTGCTGCTGCATCACACCGGAGCCAAGAGCGGCACCGAACGGGTCAACCCGCTTGTCTACCAGCAGGTGGGCGGCAGTTATGCGATATTCGCCTCGGCCGCAGGCGCGCCGCACGACCCGCAGTGGTTCCGCAACCTGGTCGCGCACCCGAACGCAGCGGCCGAGGTGGGCACCGGCACGATCAACGTCCGGGCGCGGGTGGCGGACCCGGACGAGCGGGCGACCATCTATGCCAGGCAGAGGGAAATCGCCTCGAATTTCGCGGACTATGAGAAGAGCGCCGCGCCGCGCGAGATTCCCGTCATCCTGCTCGACCCGGTGGCCTAGCCTCCCCGTGATCGATGGCATGGTGGTAGTTGACGCCCACGTGCACGTGCCCAGGCTGAGCACGGTGACGTCGGCGTGGATGCAGTGGGCGGCCGATTTCGGTCAGGACTCGCCGTGGCGCGGCGTGTTCGGCCCGGACGGCGATCCGGTTCCGGCCCGGCTCGACGCCCTGCTTGAGGCCGAAGGCGTCGACGTCGCCCTGCTGTTCGCCGAGTACAGCCCGCGGGCCACCGGCGTCCAGCCCGTCGAGGATCTGCTGCCGCTGATCGCGTACAACCCCCGGCGGTTCCGCCTGGTCGCCAACGTGAACCCGGCCGTGCACGCCCAGCCGGCGACCGAAGCGGCACGCCAGCTCGACCTGGGCGCCGTCGCGGTCAAGCTGCACCCGGTGCACGGCGCCTTCCGCCCTGACGCCGAGGGCCTGTACCCGGTCTACGACCTGTGCGCCGAACGCGGTGTGCCGGTGATCGTGCACACCGGCGGCAGCATTTTCCCCGGCTCGCAGCCGGAAGCGGGCGACCCGGCGCTGTTGAGCCAGGTCATCGCCGACTTCCCGGGCGTTACCTTCGTGCTGGCGCACGGCGGCCGCGGAGCGTGGTACGCCGACGCCGGGCGGATGGCGCTGGCCTGCGGCAACGTCTGGCTCGACCTGGCCGGACTGCCGCCGAAGCGGCTGCCGGACTACTACGCCGCCTTCGACCTGACCGAGCTGGCCAGAAGGTGGATCTTCGGCACCGACTGGCCCGGCGTGCCCGGAGTGGCCAGGAACGTGCGCGCGATGGCGGCCCTCGGCCTTCCCGACGACGTCCTGGCGGGCGTGCTCGGCGGCCACGCGGCCAGTGTCTACCTGCGGGCCTAGCTGAGCAGGCTCGGCTCCTCCTCCAGGCTGTCCGTGCCGCCTGAGGCGAGCAGCCGCTGCAGCAGCACGACCTCGCTGCGGTTCAGGTCGGTGCCGACCGGCAGCCTGCGGATCCGTTCGGCGGCCAGCGCCAGTGAACGCTGCGCCGCCCGCAGCTGTTCCCGCAGCCTGACGTTCTCCTCGGCCAGCTTGCCGTGCTTGGTCCACGCCATGGCCAGCTCATACTCAAGACCGGTGACCGTCTCCTGCAGTTCCAGCCGGTCAGGGGCCAGCCGGTCAGGGGCCAGCCGGTCAGGGGCCAGCCGGTCAGGGGCCGAATCGTTCTGGGCCGAACGCTCCGGGCGGCTCGCCTCCGGCTCGGCCGCGGCCAGCCGCCTGACGACCTGGACCAGCAGGCGGCGGGCCAGTTCGTCGTAGTCGAAGCCCATCGCCTCGATGCCGCTGCCAACCTCCCCGCCGACCCCGCCTGCTCCAGCAGCCCCGCTGACCCCGACAGCCATCGCAACCTCAGGAATCCCGGAGGCCCGGACAGCCCCGCCCGCTCCGATAGCGTGCGCGGGCCCCAGACTGATCCGGTACGTCCGCTTGCCCCGGACCTCGCGCTCGATCAGCCCCGAACGTTCCATGCCGGACAGCAGTTGCGCGAACGCCACGCTGGAACCCGGGTAGCCGACCGCGGCGGCCAGCTGCGTGCTGGCCATCCCGTTGGCGTCGAACAGCTCGTCGATCCCGGTCAGGTACGCGATGATGTGCTCCCGCGTCCCCACGGCCCGTTTCCTGGCCGTCTTTCTCCCGACCCCCACGTCAGCACCCTTTCCCATGGCAATCACGCCTGCCGACGATCTCATGATAGTACCGATGCCCTGTAGCAGCAGGGATAGCTATTACCAGGTCCCTCCGCGCAGGTAACAAATTGGCTGCCAATCACGTTGCGCGGGGTGCTATGAGGTTAAGTGAGCGGCGCGGCGGGAGTAGTGGGGGCGGACGGCTAACGTACGATCAAGAGGCAGTCGCCGCACCTGCGTCACGCTGCCGAGCCGAAACTAGCCGTCAGTTATGCACGTTGTCCCTGATAAACGCACACCCTTAGCACCCGGTAAGACAGAGCTCGTGGACCTTGATGTGGACTACGCGATCACGCTTGTGGCTGCTGTATTGCTCGGGATCGGCTTCGTCCTGCAGCAGTACGCCGCCCGGCAGGAGCCCGAGTCCCGTTTCCTGAGCCTGCGCATACTGACCGACCTGCTGCGCAAGCCCAGGTGGCTCATCGGCATCGCGTGCATGGTGGCCGGGCAACTGCTCGCCGCCTGGTCGCTCGGCCACCTCGAGCTGACGGTGGTGGAACCCCTGCTGACCACCTACCTGCTGTTCGCGCTGCTCCTGGCGGTCCCGATGTCCAAGCAGGCGATGCACTGGACCGAGGTGGCCGGTGCGCTGATCCTGTGCGCCGGCGTCACCCTGCTATCGCTGTCCCGGTCGACCAAGCCCATCGGCCTGTCGTTCGGCTCGTTCTCGCACTGGCCCGCGGCCGCGATCATCGCCGGCATCGCGTTCGTCGCGGTGCAGATCGGGCTGCGCCAGCGCGGCCCGGCGCGCGCCACCCTGACCGGCCTGGCGGCGGGCCTGGTCTTCGGCATCCAGGACGCGCTGACCAGGCAGACCCTGGAGATCCTGCAGGGGCACTCCGTCACGGTGCTGCTCGCCACCTGGCCCCCTTACTGCCTGCTTGGCGCCGGCATCGTCGGCCTGTGGCTGATGCAGAACGCGTTCAGCGCGGGTCCGCTGCACGCCTCGCTGCCCACCATCGCGGCCGGCGAGCCGGTCGCGGGCATCGTGCTCGGCATCGTGGTGTTCGGCGACCGGATCCAGATCTCGGCGGGCATGCTCGCGATCGAAGCCGGCGGCATCGCCGCGCTGATCGTCGGCGTGGTGTTGGTGGCGCGCTCGTCGGCCTTCAGCGGGCTGCGCAAGATAACCGACGTCATCACGCCCCACACCACGCCCACGGAAGGCTCCGCCCGGCGCCCCGACCACCGGGCCCAGCGTCCCGACCACCCGGCCCAGCGTCCCGACCACCCGGCCTTGCGTCCTGACCACCCGGCCCGGCGCCGGGAAGAGCTGAACGGCTTGCGCCCGGACCCGGAGCTAGACCCGGCCGCCCCGCTCGACTTGTCCCGTCCCCGGCGCGCGCACCGGCGCCCGCTTCACGGCCCAGCCTCAGGCGAGGAGGGCGGCTGAGCCCGCAGTTCAGCCAGCGCGCCTGTTCGCGGCCGCCCCCAGCCGTCGGAGACGGCCCGGGACGCCCCGCGGTTCAGCACCTTGTCCAGCGCCGCGCTCATGCTCCCCTCGCTGGCCACCATCCGCCGCACGATCACGATCATCGACGGCAAGGCCCAGAAGTCCCCGCAGACCCACAAGATCGCCGCGCCTATCTGCTGGTCCGCGAACGGTGGCAGCGTGACACCCGGGAGGTGATCGTAGACCGGATACACCGAACCCGTGGCGAAGATGCTCAGCGTCATCGCCATGCCGATCATGATGACGTTGGTGCCGAGCAGCGCGGCCGCCTGGCTGAGCAGCGGCATCCGGCGGTGGAACGGCGGCGACGGGATGAACTGCAGCCAGAACAGCACCCCGGCCGCGAACATGGTGCCGTGCATCAGCCAGATGTGCACCGCCTGGTTGTTCTCGGCCTCATCGAACGGCCCGGGCAAGTGCCAGATGATCATCACGGCGTTGAACAGGCCCACCGAGACCCAGGGCCGCAGCAGCAGCCCGCCAACCGCGCGCAGCGGCCGGGACCAGCCGCCGGCCAGCACGCCGCGGGTCACGCTCCGCCCAGACCGGCCGGGCAGCGCGTCGAGCAGCGGCTGCCACGGCGCGCCCGCCACGATCAGCGACGGCGCGGCGAACATCAGCAGCAGGTGCTGGATCATGTGCGCGAAGAAGTAGTAACTGGCCCAGTAGTCGATCGGCGACTCCACCGCGATCAGCAGCACGGCGAGCCCGGCGTAGAACCACAGCGACCGCAGCCGCCGCTCGCGGGTGCGCTCCGGCCGGGACCGGCGGGCCAGCCGCCACAGCCCGACCTCGTGCCACCCGGCCACCACGAGGGCCACGATGAGGAAGGGGTCGAAGGACCAGTGGTCGGTGAGGTAGCTCATGGCCCTCCTAGCTCGAGGAGCCGTACACGATCGGCACGGTGATCTGCTGGACCTTCGCCCAGACCCCCTGGGCGAGCCGCCAGACGGTGAGCTTGGATCCCGACACGGCCAGCGCATCGGAGGAGCCCCCACCGGTCGCCGTGCTTCCCGGCGCTAGTGTCACGGTGCCGGCCGGGACGGTCGGCAGCGCCCGCCACGAGCCGCCGGCGCCGCCGATGGTCTCCGCGCGCCCGCCGCCGAACAGCAGCCATGCGCTCCCGCCGGCACCGAACCCCGTCGCGCGCACGGTGCCCGCCGGGACCGGATCCGACACCGTCCAGCGCGTCCCGTTCCACCACGCTGCGAGCAGGCTGTTCCCGGCCGCCAGCAGCGCCACGTTGCCGCCCGCGGTGGCGGCCAGCCTGAGCACCTGCACAGTTCCCTTACCCGGCAGCAGCAGCCCCGCCGACCGCCAGGTACCGCCGGCGTCGATGAAAACCCCGGCCGCACCCGGCCGCGCACAGCTTCCCGCCGCCATCGGGTTCTTACTTGGGCCGAACGATACCGCGTTCACGCCCACCAGCCCGCACGAGCGACCCGAGGCGGACGCCGCCAGCGCGTTGCGCGTGGTCAGCGGCGTCCACTGCCCGGCGGCCGCCGCGCTCGCCGTCGGCGCTGCCTGGATGGTGCCGTCCTGCAGCAGCGCGAGGGTGCGCCCGGACGGGCCGACCGCGATGGCACCAGGGGTATCGGCCAGGCCGGCGTCGAGCAGGCCGGGCGTCCAGTTCTTCCCGGTGTCGGTGCTCGTCGCCAGCGGTGAGTAGGCCAGGTTCTGGCTGGGGCGGAAGCCTACGGTGAGCGAGGTGCTCGCGCCTGCTGCCACCAGCCCGCCGTTGTCGGCCACCCCCTGCGGGGTTACCAGCGACCAGCGGCTGGCGCCCGCGGGCCGCACGAAGAGCTGCCAGAAGTTGTTGAACGAGGCGGCCGAGCCGCCCATCACGGCGACGGCCCAGGTGCCCTGCGCGGTAACCAGCGAGGTGCTGAGCGGCACGGTCACCGTCGGCGGAGCGGGGCTGGTCACCACGGCCCGCTGCGACCCGCAGGCGGCCATCAGGCTCGCGCAGGCCAGAGCCAGGCCGACCCGAATCCCCCGGGTCAGTCCGCGGATCACGGGCGGCCCAGGGCCTGGCGGGCGTACTGGCTGAGCAGCACGGAGAACGAGGACTTGGTGCTGCTGGTGCCCGGGCCCGGGTCGGCGGCTACCTCTTGGCGGATCTCACCGGATGGGTCGATGACCACCGCCAGGTCGTTGTGCGCGGACATCGCGCCGGCCGGCAGGTTCTCCACGGTGACCCCGTACTGCCGCCAGACCGCGCTCAGCTGGCTGAGCGAGCCGGTCAGGTACCGCCAGTTCGGCACCGTGGCCAGCCCTTCCTGCTGGTCGAACGCCCGGGTGAAGACCGTGGACCGGTAGGTGGGGTTGGCCACGACCGCGACCAGCTCGACGCTGGAGTCCTGCGCGCCGAGCAACTGCCCGGTCTGCTTGAACTCCTGCGCGATGATCGGGCAGTCGGTGGTGCACACCGGGTCGAGGAACGTCATCAGCACGACCTTGCCGCGCAGGCTCGCCAGCGAGACCGTCTGGCCGTCCTGATCGGTGAGCGAGAACCCGGGCGCCGGAAGGTCGAGGCTGGCGCTGTTGCCCGCAATGGCCAGGGCCAGGATCGGGTCCGCGGTCCGGTTCGCCGCCGCCGAGGCCATTGGCGCCGCCCCGATCAAGATCACCACCAGCGCCGCGACCGCCGCGACCGACCGGGCCCGCGCGGACGCGACCGCGCCCCCCAACGCACCCGGCCGCAGCCGCCGCCTCCACCCAGCCGCCCCGCCGTTCCCAGCCGCCCCGTCGTTCCCAGCCGCCCCGTCGTTCCCAGCCGCCCCGTCGTTCCCAGCCGCCCCGTCGTTCCCAGCCGCCCCGCCGTTCCCAGCCGCCCCGCCGTTCCCAGCCGCCCCGCCGTTCCCAGCCGCCCCGCCGTTCCCAGCCGTCCCGCTGTCCCCAGCCGCGGCCACCGTGGCCCATTCCGCCGCCTCTTGCGCCACTGTGGTCTCTTGCGCCACTGTGGTCTCTTGCGCCACTGTGGTCTCTTGCGCCACTGTGGTCTCTTGCGCCACTGTGGCCTCTTGCGGCGCAGGCGCCAGGGCAAGGTAGCCGCCCGAGAACAGCAGGACGATCGGGATCATGCTGTTCGGGTCGGTCCCGAGACCGCCCAGGAAACCGAGGTCCTGCACCAGCACCCAGTCGGCCAGGCAGAACACGATCCCGAACCCGACCGCGTACCTGACCAGCCGGGGTCGCCCGGTCAGGAAGATCGCGCCCATCGCGGCCAGCGCGATCACCACGACCAGGTTGACCGCGAAGCCATCGCGAGCGTCGACTGAGCCGAAGCCGGACAGCAGGGAAGATAGGAAGTGCGGCTGCGAGGTGCCCGACATCGACTGAACCATCCCGGCGAGGGTTCCCGGCTTGCCGTCGAGCGTGCCCTGCCAGAAACCGCGACCCGGCCAGGCCTGAAGCAGCGCCATCCCGAGGAAGAAGAGCCCCAGGCCGGCCAGCAGCAGCCGCCCGAGCCGCGGGCCGCGCCAGGCGCCTTCCGGCAGCGCGATGAGCGCCCCCGCCACCACGTAGATGAGGACGGCGCCGGGCGCCCCGGTCAGCCAGCTCAGGCCGGGCGCGAAGATCCCGCCGAACGACTCCCCGAACGTCCAGACGATCAGGCCCCAACCGACGCTGGCCGCCCCGGCGAGCCTGGACCACGGCCCGCGTGACGCGACGATGAGCCAGGCGCCGATGCCGACCTGGATCCAGACGCTGGCGGCGCCAGCCTGGATGGGGTGATAGGACCAGGCCGTGCCGCCCCAGTTGACCAAGTGCTGGACCCACGCCGGAGATGCAGCCGCGGTCGGCTCGATGACCTGGGAGGCCAGCCCTCCGGCCATCTTCGGCTGCGCCTGCAGGATCCCGTCGAAGATCCACACCGCCCCGAACCCGATGCGCAGCAGCCGCCGTCCCCGGACTTCCGCCGCAGCGCTCGCCGGCTGGCCCTCAGCGCTCGCCGCCCCGCCCTTCCCGGCCGACGGGGTGACCCGCCAGGTACGCGCTGTCGCCCAGATGAGCCAGAGGAAGACGATCGCGATGAGGGCGATCGCGCCTTGGTGGAGTAGCGCAGACCTGAAGGCGGCGACCAGCGTCGGGTCGGCCGGATTCAGGCCTGAGTTCATGCCGGGCAAAGATCCGGCTCCTTTCTACCTTCCTCTATCGCTACCTGCCTCGATCGGCTCCGCGTGCGGCCAGGCCTGGTGTGCCTTCAGGGTAGTGCGCCCCGGCGCGGCGGTCGCTAGCCGGGCGGCAACATGAGCAAGATGTAATGCCCTGGTCAGCCGCTCGCCGGTCAGACCGTCTCGGTCGGCTGCCACCGGGTGCCTTCCGGTGTGTCGCTGACGTCGAGCCCGGCGGCGGCCAGCGCTTCCCTGATGGCGTCGGCGGCGGCGAAGTTGCCCTCGCCGCGCAGGGCGGCCCGCAGCGCGAGGAGCGGTTCGACCGTCGGCCGCAGTCGGTCTCTGGGGTCGGCCAGTCCGTCTCGGGCCGCCCGCCCGAGCCGGCCGATGAGGCTGCGCAGCAGCGCGCGCGCCTGCTCGGTCCCCTGGTCCTCGTCGGTGTCGGCCTCCCACTGCGTGACGGCGGTCTCGAGGTCCAGGATCACCCCGGCCATCGCGTCGGCGTCCCGCGCTGCCGCGGCCGCCCCGAACCCCTGCTCGGCCGCCGCCATGACCTCAGGCAGCGGCAGTACCGATCGCTGGGCCGATTGCCGGGCCGATCGCTGGGCCGATTGCCAGGCCGATTGCCGGGCCGATCGCAGTGCCGAGTTCCCGGTCGCCATGCCCCGGACCAGGTCACGCAGGTCGGCCACGGGCAGCCGGGCGCCTGACCGCAAGACGACGCTGTCTCCGGACCGGCGGACGGTCACGCCGCCCCGGCCGCGGATCTCGATGTCCTGCGTCCGCAGGTCGATCAGCACCGCGGTGTGCTCGTCCACGCCCAGCACGGCGGCGTCGGCCGGAAGCTCGCGCTCCATCACCGCCAGCCTCCTTTCGCCGAGGTAGCAGTGCCTGGTGTCGTAGCGACCGCCCTCGGCGTTGTCGTAGTGGGGGATAACCGCCACGTTCAGGCCGAGCGTCCCGAGCAGGTCAAGCCCGGGCAGCCAGCGCAGCGCGCCGCCCGCCTTGTAGACCTCGTAGACCGGCACGGTGAACTGTCCCACGGTAGCGGCGGCCGCCGAGGCCAGCACGGTCATCCCGTGGCCGGCCAGGACGCGGTCCCGCAGCCCGGCCGCGACCGGCCCGGCCCGCCAGTGCGCGAGCGCATACGACGGGCTCCCCGGCCCGGCGAACACCCAGTCCGCGGTCCTGATGTCCGCCGCCTGCCGTCCTTCGTCCTGCTCGTCTTCGCCGGTCAGCGGCGGCGCCATCGCGGGATCCGCGTGTGGGCTGGTACCCGCCGCGATGCGCACCTGCAGCCCGACGCTGTTCGCGAAATAGCGCTGCGCGCGTACCGAGACGTCGGCGGCGTTCTCCTGGAACGCGTACGGAGTGGCGAGCACTATCGCCTGCGGATTGTCCAGGCCGAGCCGCGACACGAGGTCCCGGTGCACCGTGACCATCGTCGGGCTGGTCTCGCCGGACCCGATGATCGCCAGTATCCGGCCTTCAGGGTAATGAGCCATCCCCTGTACGGTAACCACGTGCCGTAGACCCCGTCACGTCTCGCGGCGAGACGCTCCTGCCCGCACTGGGCGGCCGGTTATCTGGGCGGCCGGTTATCTGGGCGGCCGGTTATCTGGCGCGCGCGCCTTCCAGGGCGTGGCCGCCCGGCCCCGGCCGGGGCGGCCGCTGCCTGCGAGAGCGTCTCTGCTCCACTGAGGTGGCCACCCCGTGCCCCAAGATGCACAGTGCCGCGCCTACCGCGGCAAAGGCCACGAGAAGGCACAGGCGACTCCAGGGATGATAGGGGTTGCCGAGGCCATTCGGATCGAGGATGTTGGCGGCGACCCACACGGCGGCGAACGCGATGACCAGGCAGCCGCCCGACCCGGCGGCCGCCCTGGCCAGCGGCCGGCGGCGCACCCGGGCCGGCGGTCGGCGGCGCACCCGGGTCGGCGGTCGGCGGCGCACCCGGGTCGGCGGCCGCGTCGGCCCGGCCGCGGCCGGGCCACCCGGGATGCCGGCGGTGAGCGCGGCCAGCTCGGCGCAGGTCCGCGCGGCCAGCGCCTGGCCCGCCCGCGTGTCGAGTTCGTCCCTGGTCAGCTGGCCCCGCACGAACGCGGTCTTCAGCGCCTCGATCACCTGCTCGCGGTCGGCGGGGCCCGCCCGGAGCCGGTCACGGCCCGCCGCTGCCGGGTCTTGCGGTCCTGTCATCACCGGCACCTCCCCTGCTCGCACGATGCAGGTAGAGCCTAGCGCGGCGGCTCCCCGGCGACCATGCCCAGCCAGTTAGCCGGCACGGTGGAACATGGGTGCGGCTCTTTTGGAGTGAGCGCTGTGGTGGCTGTGGCGTGTTTGCTCACGGGTGAGGCTTCCGTTCCGTAGGGTCCTGAAGTTGCGAAGTCCGGGACTGCGGAAGGGAAGCCTCAGGTGGAAGAGTACGGGCTGGATGTGCTGGAGGCGAGTGCGGAGGCGGTGGTGGCGGGGCTGGGGCCGCTGGCGGCGGGGCTGGCCCGGCTGGCGGTGGAGGCGGGGCGGGCGGTGACGCTGGATGCGATGGAGGTGCTGGTTACCGGGCAGGGGCGGGAGCTGCTGCGCGGGCTGGTGCAGCTGGCCCTGGACGCCCAGGCTGAGCGGGAGGTCCGGCTGCCGCAGGTGACCGGCGCCGACGGGGTGCGGCGGGCTTGCGCCGAGCGTGGTCATGCCCGCACGGTGGTGACCAGGCTGGGGAAGGTGGCCGTGCGGCGGATCGGCTACCGGTCGGGGGTGAGGGGGGCGGGGGCGCTGTTCCCGCGGGATGCGGTGCTGAACCTGCCGCCGTGCGGGTATTCCTGGGCGCTGCAGCGGCTGGCGGAGATGTTCTGCCGGTCCGGGTCGTATGAGCAGGCCCGCGAGTTCGTGCGGGCTGCGACGGGTGTCACGGTCGGCAAGCGGCAGCTGGAGCAGATCACCATGGCGGCGGCCGCGGATGCGGAGCGGTTCTGCCAGGACCGGCGCGGGGACCAGGCTGCCGTCCCGCGGCCCGGGCAGGAGGGAGAGGGAGAGGGAGAGGGGGGCCTGCTGCCGCTGGTGATCTCGGCGGACGGCAAGGGAGTGGCGATGCGGCCCGAGGCCCGCCGCCCCGAGACCGCCCGCAAGGCCGGCAAGCGGGCGGGGCAGGCGTTCGGGAAGCGGCTGGGCACGGGCCAGAAGTCCGGCTGCAAGCGGATCGCCGAGACCGGCGTCGTGTTCGACGTCCTGCCCCCGGAGGAGCCCAGGACCCCGGAGCAGGTCATGGGCCGGGCCCCCGGCCAGGCCCCGCCCGAGGGCCCCCGCGCCGTGAACCGGTGGTATATCGCGGAGATCACCGCCAGCTGCGCCGAGACCATCGCCATGCTGTTCGACGAGGCTGAGCACCGTGACCCCGGCCATGCCAGGCCCCGGATCGCGCTGGTGGACGGCGCTAACCACCAGATCGGCGTGATCACCGCCGAGGCTGCCGCCCGGGACGTGAAAGTCACCATCCTGATCGACTTCATTCACGTCATCCCTGTTAACTGAACTAGCCGAGGCTGCCGGGCCGACAGCCCTCCGGGTGAGGGCGTTGTGCCTAGATTCGCTCTTCGTGGCAGTAGATGACGATGATGCAAGGGGCGACCTGGCCCGGCTCCGGGTTCCGCTGGCCGGGGCCCTGACGGAGACCGGGGACGTGTTCGAGCCGTACCGGCTGGCCGACGGCGGCGGGCAGCCGGTCGTGCCCGTGACCGAGTTCCTGCGGAACATGCAGGCAGCGGGCCGGTCAGAGGCAACACAGCGGTCATACGGGATGGACCTGCTGCGGTGGTTCCGCTTCACCTGGGCGGTCGGGTTCGAGTGGGATCAGGCGACGCGGGCAGAGGCCCGGGATTTCTGCCGGTGGCTGCAGCTGGCGGGCAAGCCGGAGCGGGATCACTGGCGGACGGGTCGTCCGGCGGGTCCCGGTTCCGGGCCGGCGCCGGGGACGGTGAACGCGGTGACCGGGAAGGCCTCGCCGGGCCCGGGATACGCGGCCGCGACGGTCGCGCACTGCGAGACGGTCTGCCGTTCGTTTTACGACTATCACCTGGAGGCGGGGTCCGGGCCGCTGGCCAACCCGTTCCCGCTGGCCAGGAAGAACGGCCGGGCGCATGCGCACCAGAACCCGCTGGAGCCGTTCCGGAAGGAACGGACAGGACTGTTCCGGCCCCGGCAGCCGAGACGCATCCCGCGGGGCATCCCGGACCGGCTGTTCGACGAGCTGTTCGCGTCCCTGCCGTCGCACCGGGACCGGGCCCTGGTCGCGTTCTGGGTCTCCACGGGCGCGCGGGCCGCGGAACTGCTCGGCGTCACCGGCGGGTGCATGGACCCCGGCAGCCAGCTCGTCACGGTGATCCGCAAGGGATCGCGGGCGGTGCAGCCGCTGCCGGCGTCGCCGGACGCGTTCGTGTGGCTGCGTCTCTACCAGGAGGAGGCGCACGGCCTGGTGCCGTCCCGGCCGGACGACCCGGTGTGGTGGACGCTGCGGCGCCCGTTCCGGCCGCTGTCGTATCACGCGGCCCGCGCGATGCTCACCCGGGCGGGTGCGTCGCTGGGGGCGAACTGGTCGCTGCACGACATCCGGCACTGTGCCGCCTACCGGATGGCACGCGACCCGGAGATGCCGATAACCGACGTGCAGTGGGTCCTGGGCCACGTGCACCTGTCCACGACTCAGATTTACGTCACGCCCACGGCGGAGGACGTCATCGCGAGCGTGGCCGGGCATCACCGCCGCCGGGCCGAACGCCCGGCCCCGCCGCTGCCCCCGGCAGGGCCGGGATACCGGCCCGAATCGCTGGACGTGCTGTTCGGGGGACGCGGGTGACCGCCCCGGAGACAGCCGTCAGGAAGCCGGCATCGCCGCGGATGCGGCCGGAAGCGGCGTCCGCCCTGCTGGAGAAGTACCCGCCCCGGGCAGTCCCGGAGATGTGGGAGGCGACGGCCCTGAGCCGGGCGGCGCTGACGGGCAGGCTGCTGGCCCCGCCCTATGCCGAGACCCCCTGGTCGCTGCGGGAGCGGCGGATCTCGCTGCGGCGTTTCCTGGACTGGCTGGAACAGTATCCCGGGGACACGTGGCAGCAGCGCTGGCAGGCCGCCGGCGACGACCTGGCGGACTGGCGGCCGGCTGCCGCGGACTGGCTCGCCGCCCGCGGCGACACCGGAAGCCGCGAGCGGCTCCTGAAGTCGGTGACGTTCGGGCTCGGCCAGATGATCTATTCCGAGGCGATCCGGCCCGGCCTGGCCTGGGTGATCGCCAGCCCCTTCCAGTTCCCGCTCAGCCGGGAAATGCCCCGGCTGAGGGACAGCAGCGGGTTCGCCAGGCTGGAGGCCTGCGCCGCCCGGGCCGGGATCAGCGATCTTTCCCGCCGCCGGGCCGCTGAGCAGCTGTCGGTCATCCTCGCGGCCAAGGGCGGCACCCTGGCCGACATCACGGTCGGGGACTGCCTGGAGTTCATGGAGACCCGCGACACCCTCCGGGGGGACCTGACGAAAGGCAGGGGCAACAGCTTCTACCAGCTGCTGCACATGATGGGCCTGCTCCCGCCGGACGCGCCCGCGACGCTGCGCATGCTGAACCCCCGGTTCCAGGGACAGCTCACCACCGCCGAGCTCATCGGCCAGTACGACCTGGCCTGCATCCCCGTCCGCGACCTGCTGGCCGGCTACCTGGACGAGCGGCAGCCGTCAGTCGACTACGCGACGCTGCAGGTGCTCGCCCGTTCCCTCGGCAAGCTGTTCTGGAAGGACCTCGAGACGCACAATCCTGGCATCAGCTCGCTGCGCCTCGCCCCCGACATCGCGATCGCATGGAAGCAGCGGCTAGCGGTAAAGACCGTGACCAGCCGCGACGCAGCCGGGAACGTCACCGTGACCGCGTCGGAACGGCTGAGCACGGCCTCGGTCCTGACCGTCGTCCGGGCGTTCTACCTCGACATCGCCGAGTGGGCCGGGGAGGACCCGGCCCGCTGGGCGCAGTGGGCGGTGCCCTCGCCCGTCCGCAGGGAGGACATCCAGCCGGCAAAGGCCGCCGGCCGCCGCAAGTCCCGGATGGACCAGCGGACACGGGAGCGCATCCCGGTGCTGCCCGTCCTGATCACCGCCGTCGACCAGGCCAGGAAAGACGCCGCCGCCCGGCTCGCCGCCGCCGCGGGCACCGCCCCCGGAGACCTGTTCACCGCCGGCGGCACCACCTTGCGCAAGACCGTGCTCACCAGCATCGAGGGACGGTCCAGCGGCAGGGCATGGGCCGAGGACCCGGCCACCGGAACCCGGCGCGACCTCACCCGCGAAGAGAACACGGCATTCTGGACCTGGGCCGCAGCCGAGGTCCTGCGCGCTACCGGCATCCGCATCGAGGAGCTGATAGAGCTCTCGCACCACAGCCTGGTCCAGTACCGGCTCCCCTCGACCGGGGAACTGGTCCCGCTGCTGCACATCGCCCCGTCCAAGGCCGATGTCGAACGGCTCCTGGTCATCTCGCCCGAGCTCGCCGACGTGCTCGCCGCCATCATCGCCCGCGTCAGGAACAGCGCCGGCACCGTCCCGCTCGTCGTCGCCTACGACATCCACGAACGCGAGTTCACCCCGCCGATGCCCGCACTGTTCCAGCACCGCGTCGGTGCCGACAGCCGCCCCCTCAGCTCCGCGTCGATCCGCAACTGGATCACCAGCGCGCTGGAAGGCACCGGCATCACCGACGCCGCCGGCCAGCCCCTCGCCTTCAAGCCCCACGACTTCCGAAGGATCTTCGCGACCGACGCGATCATGAACGGGATGCCCCCGCACATCTGCCAGCTCCTGATGGGGCACGCCAGCATCACCACGACCATGGGATACAAGGCCGTCTATCCCGAAGAAGCCGTCAACGGCCACCGCGCGTTCATCGCCCGCCGCCGCGAACTGCGTCCCAGCGATGAATACCGTACTCCCAGCGACTCCGAGTGGGAGGAATTCCTCGGCCATTTCGAGCGCCGCCGGCTCGCTCTCGGGGACTGCGGCCGGGCCTGGGGATCCAGCTGCATCCATGAACACTCATGCATCCGGTGTTCCCTCCTCCGGGTTGACCCCGCCCAGCGACAGCGGCTGGAGGACATCCGCGGCAACCTGGCCGCCCGCATCGCCGAGGCCGAGCGCGAGGGCTGGGCCGGCGAAGCCGAGGGGCTCAAGGTCAGCCTCGCCGCCGCCAACAACAAGCTCGCCCAGGTCGAGCTCTCCCTCGCCCGCCGTGCCGAGACCGTCAGCCTCGGCATTCCTTCCTACCGCGACACAGCCGCCGCGACCCTATCCGCAGGAGACCGCCATGACCACTGACGACCTGGCCGCCGCCCTCCGGGCCTGCGCCGCGGGACTCTACCCGCTCGAAGCCGGCGTCGCCCTGCTCGCCGGCAACGGGACGTTCCTGCGCCGCGACGACTTCACCAGCCGCTTCATCACAGTCGCTACCAGCATCAGCGACGGCACCACCCTGATGGCCGCCATCGACTGGGACGCCGCGATCGCTGCCCTGCACGCCGGCGAGCTGCCCTGCTCCGGCGGGGAACGCCGCGTCCTCGAACTGTCGTCCAGCCTCTCCGGCGGCACCCCGGTCGACCTGCGCGACGCCGTCACCGGCCTCGACGACGGCAACATCGCCCGCCTGGTCACGCACGCCGGGAGAAGCGGGCGCCATCCTCCACGCCTCCGGAAAACGACCCGAGAACAGCAGATATTGATGACTGTCTTTAGTTCAGAGAATCGAGTACCTGTGGAAGGCCGCCTGGTGCTTCCACCCGGCCCGCGACCCCGCCGCCGAGGACTGGGTCACCGCCCAGGGCCTGGCCATCCTGCACGGCCAGGTGACCCAGGTCATCAGCACGATCAGCGCCCTGGCCGCCGCGGACCCGCCCCGGCCCGGCAGCGAGCACGCCAAGATCATCCGCACCACCCTGGGCTACCTGCAGGCCAAGCAGCCCTACCTGGACTACCCCCGCGCCCTCGCGAACGGCTGGCCCATCGCCACCGGCGTCATCGAAGGCGCCTGCCGCCACCTCGTCCAGGACCGGATGGCCATCACCGGCGCCCGCTGGGGACTAGCACGGCGCCCAGGCCATGCTCTGGCTCCGCGCCATCGCCGCCAACGACGACCTCGACACCTACTGGGACTGGCACATCACCCGCGAACACCACCGCAACCACCTCAGCCGATACCAGGACAGCCTCACACTCGCCGCCTGACACCATCACTCCAAAAGAGCCGCACCCGTGGAACATTGAGCCGGCTCCAGCCGGCACGGTGGAACATTCAGCCGGCGCGCGGCCGCGCAGGCCCGCTTGTCGGCGACTTATCCCGAGATATTCAGCCGGGCCTGGGCCGACCATGAGGCCATGCTGGCCGCCCTGGACGATCTGGTCGGCGCGGCCGACCGGGTGCGCGCCTGGGTCACGGCCAAGCATCACTCCGCCATGGCGTGACGGCTGCACCTCAGGCGCTGCCCTTCAGCCGGACTGTCGCGCCTTCAGCCGGACTGTCGCGCCTTCAGCCGGACTGTCGCGCGGGCCAGAACGTCCACGCCGCGCCGGGCTTCAGGCCCCAGACCGCGGCGGCGATCACCGTCAGCACGAACAGCACGAACGTGATGACGTGCACGCTGGTGCAGTACAGGCAGATGCTGCCGATGATGATCAGCTCGGCGTAGATCAGGTAGAGCACGAAGCCGATGCCGACCACCAGCGACGCCAGCCGGAGCAGGTGGACCTCGCGCCTGGCCGCCCGCCACGCCCACGGGCTCATGATCGCCGCCAGGAACAGGTAGAAGGCCAGCCCGAGCACCGCCACCGGGATCCCGAATACGTACGACTGCGCGCTTGTCGTCACCTTCGTGCAGTTCACCAGCCCCGATTCCGAGCACCCGAGCAGCGTCGACTCGGTGAAGTGCGCGATCGTCAGGTAGATCGACACGCCCAGCCCGGCCAGGGCCAGCGCGAAGGTGGTGAGCTGCAGCCAGAGGGCTGGCCCGCTCGGCCCGGCATCGTCCTGGATGACCTGCGCCTGCGTCCGCGCCCCGCGCCGTTCCGCGCCGTTCCGCGCCGCCGCGGTCCGCGGCTGATCGCGTCCGCCGTCCTTGGTGACGGTGCCGCCCCGGTTGCCGCCGTTACGGACGGCACTGGAGTTCTTGACGGCGGTGCCGCCGTTCTTGACGGCGGCGCCGCCCTTGGCCGTGCTGGCCTGGGCGCCGGCGCGCGCGTTCCGGGCGCGGCTTGACTTCAACGCTGTCATCCGAGCTTCGCCTCCGGTGAGTTCACGGCTGCTGCTGTGCGCGCGGTCCCTGGATACTCAACGCGACCGACACCTGACGCCAGATTGTACCGTGCGAGCCTCCGCTCGCCGCCTTAGAGTTAGCTCAGGATTTAGAGGCTGCCTTCCAGCGACTTGACGGTCGGGGTGCAGGCGCTGGCGGGCTGGTTGCCGGTCAGCTTGCAGATCGCGGCCGTGATGTGGTTGGCCGTGCCGTCGACGGCCTTGGCGACCGTGCTGTTCGGGTTGCTCAGGTCCGTCGCGACCGTGCTCCAGGAGAGCCCGGCGAGGACCTGCGGGTTATAGCTGGCCCCGATGCTCACGTACTTGTTCCCGAAGTCGATGAACGGGATGGAGCCGGCCAGCGAGGAGGAAACGTACGGCGGGATGTCGTACTTGGAGAGCAGCGCCTGCTGGGCCGAGGTGGGGGTCTGCAAGGGGACGTAGCCGGAGGTGGAGCTGCTGTCCGCGACGTTGGTGGTCGTCTCTACAGGGGTAAAGGTCAGGTACTTGCTCGTATAGGTGGATTTGTAGAAGGTCCAGGTGGGCGTGTTGGGGTAGACGTCGGTGCTTGACGAGTGGACGGTGCTCAGCCCGGAGAATGTGCCGAACCGGCTCAGCGCCACGATCATCGCCCAGCGCTCAGCCGCGCAGTAGGGACAGTACTCGGCGCCTACGTAGAGCATCTCGGGCTTGCCGTTGGCGGTGAGGGCCGTTCCCGCGGGACTGATGGTCTGGATCTTGCCGGTGAACTGGCCGCTGCCGGCCGCGACCTTGTCCAGGGTGCTGGCGGGCACGCTCGTCACGCCGGACACCACGCTGGCCAGGGCCGCGCCGGTCGGGCCGTTCGCCCCCGCCTTGGCCAGCGCCGGCTTGGTGTTCAGCTTGATCACGACGAAGGCCACCACGATCGCCAGCACGACGATGATGCTTCCCGACGCGATGAGAATCCGTCGGCGCTGCTCGGCCCGGCGGGCCGCCGCGCGCTGTGCGGCGATCTTCTCCCGGCGGCTGCTGTCGACCTTTGTTCTGCTTGCCTTGCCCATGCTCGCTTCGTCCAACCCTTGCGTCAGCCAGCTTGCGGTCAGGCCGCACGTCCGCTGGTTCCATGCCTGCGCCGGCGCGCAGGAGTATTCCGTCGTCCCGGTACCGGGCTCCATGTTAGGCGCTCTACCTTACCGACACCTTACCGACGCCTCCGCACTCGCTGACTCACCTGCCCTTCCTGCGCGCCCCACACTCGACGACTCGGCCCGGTCCGTTGCCGTCTCCGTGCCGATCCTGCTCACGGTCGCCGCGGGTCCCATGTCGGGGTGTCCCGTTTGCCCGGGGGTCGGGGGCAAAGGGCAGATAGTGAAGTATTGGCCAAGATGGCCTGACGATTCCATAAAGGGCGCTCAGTGGATCTTCGGAGCCGGATACGGCTAGACCATAGCCGTCCACTGGGTCGGCGCCGAGGGTGCCGGCCCTCACGGCAGGTAGTGAGGGGGGTGCCGTGAGGGCCGGCTGCTCCGGGTCGCGCGGGACCCGGAGGTTTGCGTCGGCGGGGCCGGGCCTAAGTCGGTCGCGCCGGAGTACGAAGGGCCGCCAGACCGGCCGGACTATCAAGATCAATAGGGCCGAACGAGCGGGGCAGGACATGCGGCAACCGGAACACCACAGACTGGTCCTGGACCGCTGGCGCGGCCAAAGTGATTGCGGCGGCGTTCATCAAGCCTCAGAAACCCCAGCAGACCCGCCTTTAGCAAGGTTCACGGCCTTCGCCGCCATCCCCTAGCCTCCCCGTACCGTTGAGCATCTGGCTCGCCCGACCTGCGGAAGCTGGATGTAAGTGCCGCAGCGCAGGCGCCCGCGTGGCGCGACCAACTATTAATTGGTCGTCTCTATACGATCTAGATTTTTTCTGGATGACTAACGCAAATCACTGTAACCTTAATAAGAAGCTCCAGCCCGGGTGGGGGCGGACCTTCGGGTCTTTGGGGTTTGTGCGAGCGGAAGGTCGGCAAAGCCGTGGCGTTGCGCGTCGGCGTGCTTGGTCCCGTGACGGCCTGGTATGGCGACCAGGAGCTGCCCGTGGGGCAGCCTAGGCAGCAAGCTGTGCTTGGCATCCTAGCCATGCGGGCCAACCGGGTGATATCGCGGGGCGAGCTGGTCGATGCGGTCTGGGGGCAGGATCCCCCGGCCAGCGCCGAGGGCGGCGTCTACACCTACGTGGCCGGCCTGCGCCGGATCATCGAACCCAACCGGTCGCTGCGCGGGCCGGGCCGGGTGCTGGTCTCGTCCGGGGCTGGCTACGTGCTTCACCTGGTGCCCGGGCAGCCGGACGCGGTGGCCTTCGAGCAGGACCTCGGCCGGTCCCGTCAGCTGCGCAAGGCCGGTGACCTGACCGGCGCGGTGGTCGCCCTCAACTCGGCGCTCTCGCTGTGGCGGGGTATCGCCTTCGCCGGGGTGCCTGGGCCGTTCGCGGAGACGGAGCGGGTGCGGCTCGGCGAGCTGCGCTCCGCGGCCGCCGAAGAGCGGGCCGACGTACTGCTGTCGCTCGGCCGCCACGAGGAGGTCGTGCCCGACCTGACGGCCATGGTGGCGGATCATCCGCTGCGGGAGCGGATGCGCGGGCTGCTGATGATCGCGCTGTACCGGTCCGGACGGCACGCCGAGGCGCTGCGGGTGTTCGCCGAAGGCCGGCGGGTGCTCGCCGATGAGCTCGGCATCGATCCGGGCAGCGACCTGTCCCGCATCCACCAGCAGGTGCTGACCATGGATGCCGCCCTGGCCGTCCCGGACGATCCGGGCCTGGTGACGCTGGACGGCGACGCGACCGGGACCGGTTTCGCCCTCGGCGACGGCCGGCGGCCCCGGGCCGAGGGCACGGTCACGCCGGTGCCGGCCCAGTTGCCGCTCGACGCGCCGGGCTTTTCCGGCCGTCACGAAGAACTAGGCATCCTGCGGGACATGCTGTCGGCGAGATCCTCCGGTGCCGGGTCCGGCGCCGCGGAGCCCAACACGGCCGGCCCCAACACGGCCGGCACTGATGAGACCGGCCCGAATGAGACAGGCCCGAATGAGACAGGCCCGAATGAGACCGGCACTGATCAGACTGTGCCGATCGTGGTCATCTCGGGTACGGCGGGAACGGGGAAGACCGCGCTCGCCGTCCGGTTCGGCCGCCAGGTCGCCAAGCGCTTCCCTGACGGCCAGCTGTACGTCAACCTGCGCGGCCTGGATCCGGCCACTACGCCGATGGAGTCGGCCGAGGCGCTGCGGTTCTTCCTGGACGCGCTCGGCGTGCCGCCGTACCGGATCCCGGCCGACACGCAGGGCCGGTCCGCCCTGTTCCGCAGCCTGCTCGATGGCAAGCGGATGCTGATCGTCTTGGACAACGCCCGCAACGTGGCCCAGGTGCGCCCGCTGCTGCCCGGCTCGCCGGGCTCCCTGGTGGTGGTGACCAGCCGCAACGAGATGACCGGGCTGGTGGCCGCCGAGGGGGCGGTGCCGCTCACGCTCGACGTGCTCAGCTACGACGAGGCGCGCGAGATGCTCGTGCGTCGGCTCGGCCAGGACCGGCCCGCGGCCGAGCCGGAGGCGGCGGACGAGATCATCTACTCCTGCGCGCGCCTGCCGCTCGCCCTGAGCATCGCGGTCGGCCGCGCGGCCAGTCGGCCCAGGCGCCCGCTGACCGAGCTGGCCGCCGAACTGCGCGACGCTCGGGGCAGGCTGGACGCACTCGAGGCCGGGGACGCGGTCACCAACGTGCGGGCCGTGTTCTCCTGGTCCTATGACCGACTGTCCGAGCCCGCGGCGCGGATGTTCCGCCTGCTCGGCGTGCACCCGGGCACCGACATCTCGCTGTCGGCGGCGGCCAGCCTGGCCGGGATGGCCCGCGCCGACGCGAGCGCCGCGCTGCGCGAGCTGAGCCGGACCCACATGGTCGCCGAGTACCTTCCGGCCAGGTTCACGTTCCACGACCTGCTCCGCGCGTATGCCGCCGACCAGGCCGAGCGGCACGACCCGGCGCCGGACCGCCGGGCCGCCGCGCACCGGGTGCTTGACCATTACCTGCACACGGCGATGGCGGCCTCGCACCGGTTCAGCCCGTTCCGGTCCCCGCTGCAGCTAGCCAGCCCGCAGCCGGGCGTGCTGCCCGCCGACGTGGCGGACAAGGAGCAGGCGATGGCCTGGTTCGACGCCGAGGTCCCTGTGCTGCTCGCGCTGATCGCGTTTGCCGACGCCAACGGCTTCGACACCCACGCCTGGCAGATCCCCTGGACACTCGGGCCGTTCTTCAACCGGCGCGGCCGGTGGCAGGACTACATCGGCACCCAGCAGACCGCGCTCGCCGCGGCCAGGCGGCTGGGCGACACGCTCGCCCTGGCGCACGCGCACCACCTGCTCGGTCATGTCCAGTCGCAGGTAGGTGACTTCGAGGCGGCCGACCCGAACTTCCGCCGGGCGCTCGATGAGTTCCGCGAACTCGGCGACCGGCCCAACGAGGCCGTGGTCCTCAACGGCCTGGCCGGCATGCTGGAGAAGCAGCAACGCTACCCCGAGGCGCTGGCCGTCGCGCTGGACGCACTGCGGATGCTCAAGGCCGTCGGTCACTGGTGGACGCAGGCCACCCTGGAGAACGGGGTCGGCTGGCTGTACGCGCACCTGGACCAGTACGACCGGGCGCTGACCCACTGCCAGCGGGCGCTCAGCCTGCACCGCGATTCGGGCCACCGCGGCGGCACCGCCGACACCCTGGACAGCCTGGGCTACGTCTACCTGCACCTGGGCGATATCGCTGCGGCCAAGGCCCACTACACCAAGGCCATCGAGGCCTACCGCGAGATCGGCGCGCCGTTCGGCCAGGGCAACTCGCTGGCCGGGCTCGGCGACGCCCTCCTGGCCGAGGGCGACCCCGGTGCCGCAGGGACGGCCTGGCGCGAGGCCGTCGCCATCTTGGACCGGCTCCGGCACCCGCTCGCTGACGACGTCCGGATCAGGCTTCGCGACCTGGCGGCGGAAGACGGCCACGGGCCCGGGGAGCAGGCAGCCGCCGACCCCATCGACCCCGCGGATACCGGCCACTTGACCGGGGCGGCTACACCGGCTCGTTAGGTATAAAGGAACGGGCTACGGGGATGAACCCGGCCCGCCTGCGGGGGCCTGCGCAAGACCCGGTGTGGGACCCCGGGCAAAAGCGTAAGAAAGGTACACGGCCTGTGACGACGAGGGCGCTGCTGCTTGAGAACATCCATCCCGACGCGTCGGCGCGGCTGGCCAAGGCGGGCTATCAGGTTGAAACGCTGCCGCGCGCGCTCGGCGAGGACGAGCTCATCGAGGCCATCGGCGACGTGAGCCTGCTCGGCATCAGGTCCGGGACGCAGATCACGGACCGCGTCCTGGCCGCCGCGCCCGGCCTGGTCGCGGTCGGCGCCTTCTGCATCGGCGTCAACCAGATCGACCTGACCGCCGCGAGCAGGCGCGGCGTGGCGGTGTTCAACGCGCCGTTCTCCAACACCCGCAGCGTGGTCGAGCTCGCGCTGGCCGAGATCATCGCCATGGCCCGTCGGCTGCCGGAGAAGAACACGCAGATGCACGCGGGCCACTGGGACAAGTCCGCGGCCGGGAGCCACGAGGTGCGCGGCCGCAGGCTCGGCATCGTGGGCTACGGCAACATCGGCACCCAGCTTTCTGTGCTCGCGGAGAACCTCGGCATGTCCGTCTGCTTCTACGACGTCGCGGACAAGCTGGCCCTGGGCAACGCGCGCCGCTGCTCGACCCTGACCGAGCTGCTGGAGTCGGTGGAGACCGTTACCCTGCACGTCGACGGGCGGGCCGGCAACCGGGGCTTCTTCGGCGCGGCCGAGTTCGCCGCGATGCGGCCGCGGTCGCTGTTCCTGAACCTGTCCCGCGGCTTCGTGGTCGACCACGCGGCGCTGCGCCGCAATATCGAGTCCGGGCACATCGCCGGGGCGGCCATCGACGTCTTCCCCACCGAGCCCAAGGGCCGCGGCGACGAGTTCGTCTCCGAGCTGCGCGGGCTGCCGAACGTCATCCTCACCCCGCACATCGGCGGCTCGACCGAGGAGGCTCAGCAGGACATCGGCAACTTCGTCGCGAACAAGCTAGCCGAGTACATGGCCTCGGGCGCCACCTCGCTCAGTGTGAACCTGCCGGGCATCGCGCTGCCTGCCACCAGCGGCACGCACCGCCTGGTGCACCTGCACCGGAACGTGCCCGGCGTGCTGGCCTCGATCAACCGGGTCCTGGCCGAGCACGGCGTCAACGTCGAGGGTCAGCTGCTGCGGACCAGGGACGAGTTCGGCTACGTGCTGACCGACATCAGCTCGGAGTACAGCGAGGACGTGCTGGCCGAGCTGCGCGCGATGCCGGTCACCATCCGGCTGCGCACCCTGCGCTCGCCCTGAGCCCTGCTCGTCGGGCGGAACGGTCCGCCGATGCGCTGGTCCGGCATCGTTGACGCCTCCTGACGGCAGTCCAAGACCGGGGGCAGCAGCATATGCCGTGGGTGCATCTGCCCGCAGTCTGCGGTTACCGTTACTCTGACAACGCAACGGAGAAGGGAGAGCCCGGTGACTGCCTTGCCCCAGGATCCGGTGACTGCCTTGCCCGGCTGGATGGACATGCCTGACGGCCTGAGCGCCGCGGAATACGAGGCGCTCCCGGAGGACATATGCCGCCGGATCGAGATCGTCGACGGAGCCATCATCGTGAACGCTGCCCCGCGCCGCCTGCACCAGGACATCTGCCGTCGCCTCGCCAACGCCCTAGAGACAGCATGCGGACCCGCCTTCGCGGTATCCATCGACGTGGACCTGCGCCTGCGCGACATCCCACTGCTTAACCGCCGCCCCGATGCCGTGATCTATGACGCCTCTCTCCCTGATGACGCAGTGCTCCGCCCGCAGCACTGCACGCTCGTGGTGGAAGTCATGTCGCCGGGCTCGGTGACCGCCGACCAGACCGATAAGCCAGCTGAGTACGCCGCGTCCCGCATCCCGCACTACTGGCGCGTCGAGCACGACCCCGCCGGAAAAATCCTGTCCGTCTTCTGCTACCGGCTCGACCCCACCACGGGCACCTACGCGTCGGCCGGAGTCCATACCGGGAAAATGGCCGTCACCGAACCGGTCACCATCACCATCGACCTCACCGCATTGCTCTGAGCACACGACCCTAGAGCGGCGTCACGTAGGCGCCGGCGATGCCGCCGTCGACCAGGAACGTCGAGGCGGTGATGAACGAGGCGTCGTCGCTGGCCAGGAACGCGACCGCAGCCGCGATCTCCTCGGGCTCGGCGAACCGGCCCATCGGGACGTGCACCAGCCGCCGCTGCGCTCGCTCCGGGTCGGCCGCGAACAGCTCACGCAGCAGTGGCGTGTTCACCGGCCCCGGGCACAGCGCGTTGACCCTGATCCCCTCGCGGGCGAACTGCACGCCGAGTTCGCGGGACAGGGCAAGCACCCCGCCCTTGGACGCGGTGTAGGAGATCTGCGAGGTGGCCGAGCCCACGACCGCGACGAACGAGGCGGTGTTCACGATCGCCCCCTTGCCCTGCGCCCGCATGTGGCCGATCGCTTCCTTGCAGCACAGGTACACCGAGGTCAGGTTGACCTCCTGGACGCGGCGCCAGGCCTCGAGCGAGGTTTCCAGGATCGAGTCGTCGTCCGGCGGTGAGATGCCGGCGTTGTTGAACGCCACGTCGACCGAGCCGTAGGCGTCCTTGGCCGCACAGAACGCCGCGGCCACGTCCGCCTCCGAGGTGACGTCGGCGTGCACGAACAGCCCGCCGGTCTCCGCCGCGGCCTTCTCCCCGGCCGCGTCGTCGATGTCGACCGCCACCACGTGAGCGCCGTCCGCCGCGAACCGCCGCGCGGCGGCCAGCCCGATCCCGCTGCCCGCGCCGGTGATGACGACGGTCCTGCCCTCGAACCTCATAAACTCAATCTCCCGTCGCGATGAAGACGTTCTTGACCTCGGTGAACGCGTCCGGGGCGGCCGGGCCGAGCTCGCGGCCGAGGCCGGACTGCTTGAAGCCGCCGAACGGCGTCCAGTACCGTACCGAGGAATGCGAGTTCACCGACAGGTTCCCGCTCTCCACCGCCCGCGCCACCCGGATCGCGCGGCCCACGTCGCGGGTCCAGATTGAGCCGGAAAGCCCGTACGGCGTGTCGTTGGCGATGGTGACCGCCTCCGCCTCGTCCTCGAACGCAGTCACGGTCACCACCGGGCCGAACACCTCCTCGGCGTACGCCCGGTCGTCCGGCCGCACCGGCGCCAGCACCGTCGGCGGGTACCAGTATCCGGGCCCGGAAGGCGCGTGACCGCGGAACGCCACCGGTGCCGCGTCCGGCACGTAGGAGGCGACGTGCGCGCGGTGCGCCGCCGAGATCAGCGGCCCCATCTCGGTCGCCGCCGAGGCGGGGTCGCCGACGGCGACGCCATGCACCGCGGGCTCGAGCAGCTCCATGAACCGGTCGAAGACCGAGTGCTGCACCAGGATCCTGGACCTGGCGCAGCAGTCCTGCCCGGCGTTGTCGAATACCGCGTACGGCGCGGTCGCCGCGGCCCGCTCCAGGTCGGCGTCGGCGAAGACGATGTTGGCGCTCTTGCCGCCGAGCTCCAGCGTGAGCCGTTTGACCTGGCGCGCGCAGTCCGCCATGATCTGCCGCCCGACCTCGGTGGACCCGGTGAACACGATCTTGCGCACGGCCGGATGGTCGACCAGCCGCTGCCCCACCACGCTGCCCTTGCCCGGCAGCACCTGGAACACGCCCTCCGGCAGGCCCGCCTCAAGCGCGAGCTCGCCGATCCGCATCGCGGTCAGCGGGGTCGCCTCGGCGGGCTTGGCCACGACGGCACAACCCGCGGCCAGCGCGGGCGCCATGCCCCAGGACAAGATCGGCATCGGGAAGTTCCACGGCACGATGAGGCCGACCACGCCGACCGGCTCGTGGAAGGTGACGTTCAGCCCGCCGGGTACCGGGATCTGCTGGCCGCACAGTCGTTCCGGCGCAGCCGAGTAGTAAAGCAGCACGTCGCGGACGTGCCCGGCCTCCCAGCGGGACTGCCCGACCGGATGGCCAGAACCCGCCACCTCCAGCCCGGCCAGCTCCTCGGTGCGGGAGTCCACGGCGGCGGCGAAAGAGCGCAGCAGCCGGGCCCGGTCGCCGGGCGCGACGTCGCGCCAGGCCGCCTGGGCGGCCGCGGCCCGGGCGATCGCCTCGTCGGCCTGCTCGGCCGAGGCCTGGGTCACCGTGGTGACCGGCTCCTCGGTCGCGGGATTGAGCACGGTGAACTGAGACATCCTGCGGCTACCCCTTCTCAGCGCTAGTGATTACAAGCGTTCGAAGCAGCGCCGCAGCTCCCAGTCGGTCACCGCGGCATCGTAGGCGGCCAGCTCGACCCGGGCGTAGTTGGCGTAATGCTCGACCACCTCCGCGCCGAACGACTCCCGGGCCAGCTGGCTCTTCTCCCACAGGTCCAGGGCGTCGCGCAGGGTGTGCGGGACGCGCGCGGCGGTATCGGCATAGGCGTTGCCGGTCATCGGGGGCTCGAGCGGCAGCTCGTGGTCGATGCCGTGCAGGCCGGCCGCGATCATCGCGGCCACCGCCAGGTACGGGTTCACGTCGCCGCCCGGCACGCGGTTCTCCACCCGCAGCGAGGACCCGTGCCCGACCAGGCGCAGCGCGCAGGTGCGGTTGTCCGGGCCCCACCGGATCGAGGTGGGGGCGAAGCTGCCCGGGACGTAGCGCTTGTAGGAATTGATGTTGGGTGCGTAGCACAGGGCCAGCTCGCGCATCGCCGCGAGCTGGCCGGCCAGGAAGTGCTCGCCGAGCTTGGACAGCCCGTGCGGTCCGTGGCCGGCCAGCACCGGAGCCGCGTCCGAAGCCCCCTTAGCGGTACTGCGCAGTGACAGGTGGATGTGGCAGGAGTTGCCCTCGCGGGCGTTCGGCTTGGCCATGAACGTGATGCTGTTCCCGTCCTGGGCCGCGATCTCCTTCGCCCCGGTCTTGTAGATCGAGTGGTTATCGCAGGTAGCCGTCGCCTCGGCGTAGCGGAACGCGATCTCGTGCTGGCCGAGGTTGCACTCGCCCTTGGCCGACTCCACGTACAGGCCGGCGCCGGCCATCTGGTTCCTGATCCGCCGCAGCAGCGGCTCGATCCGCGACGTGCCCAGGATCGAGTAGTCCACGTTGTACTGGTTGGCCGGGATCAGGTCGCGGTAGTCCTTGGCCGCGGCCTGCTCGTAGGAGTCCTGGTAGACGACGAACTCGAGCTCGGTGCCGACCATCGCGGTCCAGCCGCGCTCGGCCAGCCGCGCCGTCTGCGCCGCCAGGATCTGCCGCGGCGAGGCCAGCACCGGCGTGCCGTCCAGCCAGGTCAGGTCGGCGATCACCAGGGCGGTGCCCTGGTGCCAGGGGATCCGGCGCAGCGTGCTCATGTCCGGCGCCATGACGAAGTCGCCGTAGCCTCGGTCCCAGGACGACATGGCGTACCCGTCGACCGTGTTCATGTCCACGTCCACGGCGAGCAGGTAGTTGCAGCCCTCGGAGTAGTGTTCGGCCACCTCGTCCAGGAAGAACTCCGCCGCCAGGCGCTTGCCCTGCAGGCGGCCCTGCATGTCGGTGAAGGTGAGCACGACGGTGTCGATCTCGCCCTCGCCGATCACCACGCGCAGCTGCTCCAGGGTCAGTAGGCCGCGCCGATGCGGGCCGTGGTCGGTCGGCCTCATGACGAAAGCTCCTGCTCGATAGCGGCCAGTTCCTGCGGGGTGCCTTGCACCCGCGGACCAGTGAACCACTTATGCGCGGAAACCAGCCAGTAGATCCCGGCGTACCCGATCACCACGACCACGGCGACCACGGCGTAGTTGAACGTGGTCCGGTTGATCGGGCCGAATTGCGGGAGCATGAACAAGATCGTGATGAACACGACCCAGACCACGGCCGTCCAGCCGATCAGGTATGTCCACCGGCCCAGGTGCCATGGCCCGCGCCTGAAGCTCTCGCCTTGCCGGAGCCGCAGGAAGGTCGGCGTGACGTAGGCGATGTACAGGCCGATGGTCGCGATCGAGGTGACCGCGGCGTACGCCGCGGTGTTCCAGATGTACGGCAGGCCCAGGATCAGCGCCCCGCCGGCCGCCAGCCAGATCGCATTGGTCGGCGTCCTGGTCCGCTTGTTCACCCGGTGCCAGAAGGCCGAGCCGGGCAGCGCCCCGTCCCGGGAGAACGCGTAGATCATCCGCGAGTTCGCCGTCACCGACGACATGCCGCAGAACAGCTGGGCCCCGATCGCCACCAGCAGCAGCAGCTCGGCGCCGGTCCGGCCGATCGAATCGATCCAGATCTGGCCCGGGGCGACGACGGCTGTCGCCTCGGCCGTGTAGTTCGCCTTCTGGATGGCGAACGTGATGCCGATCAGCAGCACCCAGCCCGCGATGAGCGAGATCAGGATCGACATGACGATGCCGCGGGGGCCGCTCCGCGAGGCATTGTGGGTCTCCTCGGTCATGTGCGCCGACGCGTCGTACCCGGTGAACGTGTACTGGGCCATCAGCAGCCCGACGGGCAAGATGTACCACCAGCCGATATGGAGTCCGGACAGGTTCTCCAGGTCGGTGAACACGAACTTGGCCGAGGCGTGATGCGCGCCCGCCTTCAGCCCGAACGTCACTGCGCCGACGATGATCAGCACGCCGGTGATGTGCCACCAGACGCTGACGTTGTTCAGCAGCGCCACCAGCCGGATGCCGAACTGGTTCATCAGACCGTGCACGAACAGCACAATGGCGTAGATCACGATCGTGTGCCAGTGCGTCGTCACGCTGAAGTTGAACCACAGGCTGAACAGGAAGTTGATGAACAGCGCCGCGCCGAAGTCGATGCCGGCGGTGACCGCCACCTGGCCCAGGAAGTTGAACCAGCCGGTGAACCAGGACCAGGCCGGCCCGTTCGTGCGAGCCAGCTTGGCCGACCAGTAGTACAGGCCGCCCGCGGTGGGGAAGCTGGAGCAGACCTCGGCCATGGACAGCCCCACGAGCAGGGTCATGATCCCGACGATCGGCCAGCCCCAGACGATGATGGCGGGCCCGCCTTCCTCCATCCCGAAGTAGTACAGGGTCAGGCAGCCGGACAGGACCGAGATAATCGTGAACGACACGGCGAAGTTCGAAAACCCCGACATCCGCCGGCGAAGCTCTTGTGCGTAGCCAAGCTCGTGCAGGCGTTGCTCGTCCGTGCTCGCCGCCGGCGCAGCGGCTATGTCGTCCGCCATGGGATCTCCCTAAGGGGAAGCAAGCACATATGGATGGAAGCGATCCATTGAATGAAGGTATTCACCCACTGCGCCGGGGAGCGTGTCAAGAGGTGAAGATGGGAGTCCGGTGGTCCGCCGCCGGGCAGGCTCAGGACTCGCCGAGGAAGCCGCGGAGCAGCGCCGCGGTCCCGGCCACGTGCTCTTCCATCGCGCGCCTGGCCCGGTCGGGATCGCCGGCCAGGATCGCCCGCACGATGCTGGCGTGCTGGACGTTGGCGTGCTCCAGGTTGCGCCCAAGCATGGGGATGGCGTTGAGCAGGTCGACCAGCTGCACCCGGGCCTCGACCACGCTCGCGGTCAGCATCGGCGAGCCCGCCGCGGCGGCGATCGCCAGGTGCAGCCGGGTGTCCGCCTGCCGGTAGTCGGACGGCTCGCAGGCGTGCACGGCGGCCAGGCATTCGGCCAGGTTCTCCCGCTGCTGCCTGGTCAGGCTGGCCCGGGCCGCCATCTCCGCCGCGCCGGTCTCCACCACCCGGCGGAACGTCAGCGCGTCGTCAAGCTGGCCGCCCATGTCCCAGGCGGTCTTGGTGAGTTCGTCGTACACCACGGGCTCGGGCTGGCGCAGGATGAACGTGCCGCCGAACCGGCCGCGCTTGGTCTCGACGTACCCGGCGGCGGCCAGTTCGCGCAGCGCTTCTCGCAAGGTGATACGGCTGATGCCGAGCCTGCGGGTGAGTTCCCGTTCCGGCGGCAGCCTGTCACCCGGCGCGTACACGCCCAGCTTGACGCCTTCGAGCAGGCGCTCGACGGTCTCCTCGAAGGCGTTTCCCGTCCGCACCGCACGGAAAATCGCCGCAGTGATGGCAGGCGACCCTCCCGGCACGGTCTTATCTCCTGATAGCCAATGCTGCCTACGGCAACGTAATGCAGAAAGACTAGATCATAGGCGCAAGTACCGTGCTGCGAGCGGCGTCCCTTCCGGCCGCGTCCCGTATCGTTATGGCCCGTCCGGCCGCGTCCCGGCCGACGGCGGCCCTGTCCCCGGCGGCATTGACGAGCGCGGTGAACAGGCGCGGGTCGCTGCCCTGCTCAGGGTGCCACTGCACGCCGAGCACGAAGCCCGAGGCCCCCCATCCCTCTACATTGGACGGCCCGGCCTCGACCGCCTCGATCGTGCCGTCTTCCTCCCAGGCCACCGCCTTGAGCCCGTCACCGAGCAGGTCGACCGCCTGATGGTGGTGCGTGGGCACGTCGAGGAAGGCATCCTCGGGTTCCTGGGTCAAGATCCCGGCCAGCGCGCTGTCCGGGCTGATCCGCACGTGATGCAGGCCGAACCCGTTCGGCGGCCCATCATGCCGCCCGTGGCCCACCAGGTCCGGCAGGTGCTGGTGCAGCGTGCCGCCCCGGCAGACGTTCAGCACCTGCATGCCGCGGCAGATGGCGAGCAGCGGTACCCCAAGCCGCAGCGCATGGCTGGTGACGGCCAGATCCCAGGCGTCCCGCAGCGTCGTGGGAGCCTGCGTCCGCGGGTGCCGCGACGCGCCGTACCTGGCCGGATCGATGTCCGGCCCGCCCGTGACTATCAGGCCGTCCAGGCTTGCCACCGTGGCGCTGGCCTCTTCGTCGTCGCCGCCGGGCGGCAACATCACCGCCCGCCCGCCGCTGCGCCGCACCGCGTCCACATACACGTAAGGAAGCATCGCCGCCCGGGCCGACCAGCCGCGCCAGGACGCTTGATCCTCGTACGTGGTGATGCCAATAACTGGCGTCATTGTTCCCCTTTGAACTGCTCCTCCGTGGCGCGCTACCCCAGAGAACACAGGAAAACCACAATCATTCCGAACGAACCGAGGTTCCTGCTCACCATCCGTGCTCGCCGGCCGCGTGGCTGACGGGATAACCGGGGCGGCGTTGGGAGAGTACGGTTAGCAGTGTTTCTTCCGGTGTTCCGGAACATCATTTAAGTGACAACCTGTGCTTACAATACTATCAATCGTAGAACGTCATCCGCTGGTTCGCCCAGCGAACGGCGAAAACGGTGACTTAGAGTCATTTTTGAACCTTCATGGAACGTCTGTGGGATCTTGGACCCCCTGACCCCGGTTGGTCCAGCGGAGCGCGTACCAGGTGGTGTCAGTACCAGGATAACCAGTGTCTTGGTACCTGGATAAGAACAGCGTCAAGCTTAACGGCATGACCAACATCCTGACCCGTGATGTCCGCGCCGGCGCGCTTGCCCGCCGCGAACGTCCGGTGCGTCCTGGTCTCATCCTGGCCGTCGTCCTCGTCGGCCAGTTCATGGCCGTGCTCGACGCCTCCATCGTCAACGTGGCCGCCCCGTCTATCCATGCCAGCCTGCGGGCCTCCGGGGCGGGGCTGCAGCTCGTGGTGGCCGGCTACACGATTACCTATGCGGTGCTGCTGGTGACCGGCGCTCGGCTCGGCGACATCCTCGGCCACCGGCGAGTGTTCCTGGCCGGGCTGATCCTGTTCACGCTCGCCTCACTCGGCTGCGGGCTGGCCGGCACGACCAGCCTGCTGATCGCCCTGCGCTTCGGTCAGGGGGCCGGCGCCGCGCTGATGATCCCGCAGGTGCTCAGCCTGATCCAGCGCACCCAAGCGGGCCCGGCCCGGGCTCGCGCGATGAGCAGGTACGCCGCGGTGCTGGCCGGCGGCGCGGTGGTGGGCCAGCTCGTCGGCGGCCTGCTGATCAGCGCCAACCTGTTCGACTCGGGCTGGCGCCCGGTCTTCCTGGTCAACGTGCCCATCGGCGTACTGCTGCTGGTGGTCGGCGTCCGGGCTCTACCGCACGGCAAGGGCGAGCCAGGCCGGACCCTCGACCTGCCCGGCCTGGCCCTGCTCACCCCGGCCGTCCTCGTGTTCGTCCTCCCGCTCGTGCTCGGCCAGCCCGAACGCTGGCCGGCCTGGGGCTGGATCCTGATGGCCGTGAGCGTGCCCCTGGTCGCCGCCTTCGCCGCCGCCGAGCGGCGGGTAGCGGCGGCCGGCGGCACGCCGCTGATCCCCGGCCGGGTGCTGCGGGTGCCCGGCATCCCGGTCGCGATCGCCGCCCTGTTCACCGTCATGACCATCTTCAGCGGGTTCTTCTTCACCCTCGCGCTGCACCTGCAGGACGGCCTGGGCTACTCCCCGCTGCGGGCTGGCCTGACGTTCGCTCCGGCCGCGGCCACCTTCGCCCTGGTCAGCCTCAACTGGCGGCGGCTGCCCGCCAGGTGGCACGGCGCCCTGATCGTCGCGGGCTTCGCCGCGTTCGCGGCCGCGATGGCCGGCCTGGCCTGGGTACTGCGTGACGGCGGCAGCGGCGGACCGGCCATCTACCTGATCGGCGGGCTCAGCGGTGCCGGGATGGCGGCCGCGTTCAGCCCGCTGATGACCCGGGTGCTGCTGCGCGTGCCGGTCGAGCTGGCTGCGGACGCGACCGGGGTGGTCGTCACGGTGAACCAGCTCGGCCTGCTCGTCGGCGTGGCCACGTTCGGCACGCTCTACCTCAACCTGGCCGGGCGGCTGCCCGGGTCCGCCGGGCTCGGCGCGTTCCGGCACGTGTCCGCTCACGCCGAAGCGATCACCTTCCTCGCGCTGGCCGGCTTGGGTGCCGTAGGCGTCCTTCTCGCCATCGTCCACATCATCGAGCGGCACGGAGCGACCACCTAGCCCGAGCCCGGCTCGCGTACGGCCGCGGCGGCGGCTCGGGTACATTCGGGCCTGCGGAAAGGAGCGAGGATGGCCATCGTGGTGCTGGTGCTCTGGCTGTTCACCGCCGGCGCCGGGTTCTACCTGCTGGCCACGAGCAACCTCGGCCGCGCCCGCCCCACGGCGCCAGCTCCAGCCACCGAACCCGCCACGGCCGCAGTCGCAGCCTCCGCCGCCAAGCGGCAGAGCCGCGCGTCACGGGACCAGTTCGCGCCGCCTTCGCTGGTCGCGGCGAGGAACGCGCCGATGGTGCCGGGGCTGCGGTCGCTACTCGAGTTCGCGCACCCGGCCTGCGCGATCATCGGCCTGGGGTTCTGGCTGGGCTATACGTTCGTGCACTACCGCGCGCTGGGATGGATCGCGTGCGGGCTGGTGACGGTCACGGTATGCCTGGGCCTGACCTGGTTCGCGGCCAACACCCGCGCAGCCCGGCGCCAGCACCAAGACGAGCGCCAGCACCAAGACGAGCGCCAGCACCAAGACGAGCGCCAGCACCAAGACGAGCGCCAGCCCCGGATAGGGCCGTCGTTGAGCATCCGGCTGATCGTTCTACACGGCGGAGCCGCCACGGTGACCTTCGTGCTGGCCGCCCTGACCGCCCTCGTCCTGGGCCACTAAGGCCGCCGGGCCCGCCGAGGCCGACGACTGCTATCGTCGGCACTCCGCGTGGGCGAGCGGCTACGGTGACCAGCTGCGGCCAGGCCGACCGGCCCAGGCCGACCGGCCCAGGCTGAATGGCCCGGGTGAACAACGGACTATGACGTGCCATACCCGGGGAATGCACTCTGATGTGCATCCGCCAAACACGGAAAGTAGTGATTAATTCACGGAAAGAATGCGAGGTGTGTACGAGTAGGACGAGCCATGATCCTCAACCGGAAGTTCAGCAGAACACCAAAAGCATTCCTCGCGCGCGCGGTACGCAGCCCCATCCGGCGTGTGACCAAGGCCAGCGTGGCGGTCGCCACGGCCGTGGCTCTGGTCGGGCTGGCCCTGGCGCTCTGGCTGAACGCCAAGACCGCGCCACGCCCCACCTCATCTCCGCTGTGGGGCACCCTGGACACCCGGACCGGCACCGCCGCGACCGAGGACAAAGCCGGAGTCACGATGGCCATGTTCGAGTTCAACTGGGCTAGCTTCGAGCCCTCCGAGGGCGTGTTCAGCGCCTCCTATCTGGCCACCATGAAGTACGAGCTGGCGGCCTACCAGGCCGCCAGGATGCGCGTCACCCTGGGCCTGGGCACACAAGACGCGCCGTCTTGGGTGTTCTCCCTGGCCAACAGCACTTACACCGACCAGTACGGCAACGTCTCCACCGAAGCCGACTGGGTGTTCAGCGCAGCGGTCCGCTCCGCCGCCGTCACCTACCTGGACAAGATCGCCGCCGTTTTCCCGCTGACCGACTTCTGGGCGATCCGGCTCACCTCCGGCGGCGACCCCGAGATGCTCTACCCCGGCGGCGGCACCTACTGGGCCTTCAACCAGGCCGCCCTGACCGGCTCCGGGCTCGCCGCCGGCATGACACGTAACCCCGACCCGAACTGGAAGCCCGGCACCCCCGGCCTGACCCCCGCCCAGATCAACACGTGGGTGAACTGGTACATCGGCGGCCTGGACAACGTCACCAACTGGCAGATGCAGACCCTGTCCAGGCTCGGCTTCACGGGATTCTACGAGACAGTAACCTCAGGATCGGGAACCCGGCCCGACTACCTGACCCAGACTGAGCAGCAAGACCTATCCAACGACGGGACCACGGGCCTCGGTGCCGTCTGGGACCGCTACTACGCCATGCTCCCGAACAAGACCAGAGTCATCGCCTACATCTCCTCCGTCGCCGACCAATCTGGCGGCAACGACTCCTGCGCGGCCCCCGACGACTCGCTGCCCCTGACCGACCCCGCCATGGACTCCTGGTCCGCCGCCCGCTGGATCAGCCGGATCGCGGTCGCCGACAACCTGCTGGTCGGCGGGGAAAATCCCGGCTACCTTCTGCCCGCCAGCCTGGACTCCTTCTACGCCAACACCTCCTCCGGCGGCATGATGGCTACCGCCATCCGCCAGGCCCGCACCTGCAACTTCAAGGTCTTCTACTGGGCCCACGACATCCACCTGTGGGACGGCACCCTCCCCTTCACCCGCTACGCCACCATGACCGGCAGCTAAGGGCGCAGCCACACGGTCAACGCTCCAGACGGCTCCAGCCAGCCAAAATGGCCAGTGCACCCGACCGCCTGCACGGATAGGGGGAGACGAGCGACCACCGAGCCTGGGAGCATTGCGTCAAACTGCCCGGTGATCTCGGCCGCCGTGTGCACTGACCACTACCCATGACTACGGCCCGCCGCCGTCGGCGGCTCACCCGCAGGGACCCGCGTAAGGAGTCGGTAAGAACTTCCTCCGGCCGACGTGAACTAAGCCGCCCGCCGGGACGGTTACATGGACAGGTACCGCTGGGTACGATCCTCCGCGAAGTGCTGACCGGGCAAAGGACCTCGGATGTGAACAAGGCGGCCGGCCCCCCGAACGGCCAGAGCGGCCTGAGCAGGCGGCAGGCACTGACCGTGCTTGGCGTCGGCGCCGGGGCGCTGATCACCGAACAGGCCCTGGTCGCCGACGGCATCCCCACGAGCTCCAATCCGCCGCCAGGACCCAACATCGCGCCGCAACCCAGCGGCTACGCGCCGGACGGCACGTCGGGCCGCGCCGCCGCCCTGCCCCTCAGCACGGTGCGGCTGCTCGACAGCCCGTTCCGCCAGAACCAAACCAGGAACACCGCATACCTGCTGTTTCTCGACCCCGAACGCATGCTGCGCTCGTTCCGCCTTAACTATGGCGAGCCCTCAAGCGCGGAGCCGCTCGGCGGCTGGGAGAAGCCGGACTCGCAGATCCGCGGCCACATGACCGGGCACCTGCTGTCCGGCCTCGCGCTGACCTACGCCAACACCAACGACGAGGCCGCCAGAATCCGTGGCCGCTACCTGGTCAGCCAGCTGGCCGCGCTCCAGGCCCGGGCCGCGACGGCCGGGTTCCACCGCGGCTACCTGTCCGCCTTCCCCGAGGTCTACTTCGACTGGCTGGAGCAGGGAAAATCGGTCTGGTCGCCGTACTACATGATCCACAAGTACCTCGCCGGGATGATCGACCAGTATCAGCTGGCGGGCGATGACCAGGCCCTGGACGTCGCCATGAAGCTGGCCGACTGGGTGGACTGGCGCACCGGGCGCCTGGCGTACGACGAGATGCAGATGGTCCTGCAGACCGAATTCGGCGGGCTGCCCGAAGCGCTGGCCAACCTCTTCACGATCACCGGCCAGGAGCGGTACCTGGCCACGGCACAGCGCTTCTACCACGCGGTGGTGCTCGATCCGCTGGCCGACGGGCTGGACGACCTGCCCGGGCTGCAGGCGAACATAACCACGCCGAAGATCATCGCCTGCGTCCGGATGTGGGAGGAGACCGGCAGCGGCAAGTATCACGACATCGCGCAGAACTTCTGGGACATCGTGACCGGCCACCACGTGTACGTGATCGGCGGCGTGGGCAACTACGAGCACTTCCAGGCGCCCGACGTGGTGGCGGCCCAGCTGTCGAACTTCACCTGCGAGAACTGCGTCAGCTACAACATGCTCAAGCTGACCAGGCTGCTCCACTTCCACCAGCCGCAACGGGTGGACATGCTCGACTACTACGAGCGCACCCTGTTCAACCAGATGCTGGGGGAGCAGGACCCGGCCTCGCCGCACGGCTTCAACTGCTACTACACGGGCCTGTCGTCCGGCGCCTTCAAGCGCCAGCCGCTCAACTACTTCCCGCAGGGCAACCCCGGCGTGTACGCCACCGACTGGGACACGTTCACCTGCGACACCGCCACCGGGCTCGAGACGGGGGCCAAGTTCGCCGACACCATCTACAGCCGCGACGCGGACGGCCTCTACGTCAACCTGTTCGTCCCGTCGCAGGTGCGGTCCCACGGGCTGGTGCTGCAGCAGGCGACGGATTTCCCCGACGACCCGGTCGTCCGCCTGTCGGTAATCTCGGGCGCGGCCACGCTGACGCTGCGGGTGCGGGTGCCGAAGTGGGTGGCTGGACCGCCCGCCGTCCGGCTCAACGGCGCCCTGCTCCGCAGCCTGCCCGGCGCCGTCCCGATCAGCTGGATCGCGCTGCGGCGGCGGTGGCAGACGGGCGACCTGCTCGAGGTCACGCTGCCGATGGAACTGGCCGTCGAGCCGACGCCCGACCACCCGGCGGTGCAGGCCATGATCTACGGCCCGGTCGTGCTGAGCGGCGTCTACGGCCGCGACCCGGGCTCGCTGACGCCCCAGCTCGAGTTGGCCTCGGTCCGCCGGACCGCGGCGCAGCCCATGACGTTCGAGGGCGTCGCCGACCGCAAACCGGTCCGGCTGATCCCGATCGCCCGGGCCGCCCACGAGTACTACACCACCTACTGGCAGATGATCTGACTTGACTCCAGACGCCACCCTGGACCTGACCCGGCTGACGGTGTCCCCGCCGGTCGCCGCGCCCGAGGCCGCCGAAGCCATCCGGGTCGGCTACCGCCTGACCGGCGAGCTCACCCGGCTGCCTGGTGAGCCGACGACAACTTCTTGCTCCAGGTCGCAGGCGGCCAGCGCCACGTGGTGAAGTTCGCGCACCTGCGGGCCGATCCGGCGGTGGTCGGCGTCCAGGTCCGGGTGCTGCGGCACGTCGAGTCCGCCGCGCCCTGGCTGCCCGTGCCGCGGGTCGTGCCCGCCGACGGGCGGCCGTGGACCGTGGTCGCGGGCTACCACGCCACGACCCCGGCTCACCGCCGCCGAGCTCGGCCTGCTGCCGGACCTGATCCTGGCCCGCATCGTGGCCCGGATCATCATCAGCGAATGGCGGGCCGAACGGTTCCCCGGCAACCGCACCTACATCCTGCGCAACACCCCCGGGCCTGGGAGCACCTGCACCGATGGCTGAGCATCCCGGCCGAACAGGTCGCCGTGCGCATCCAGGAGGCGACCCATGCGTGCCACCGCGACGGCGTACAAGCTGTTCTACCGGAACCCGGTGCGGGTCGTCCGCGCCGAGGGCGTGCACCTGTTCGACCCGGACGGACAGGCCTACCTGGACGCCTACAACAACGTGCCGTCGGTCGGGCACTGCCACCCGCGGGTGACCGAGGCGATCGCCCGCCAGGCGGCCACCCTCAACACGCACACCCGGTACGCCAGCGAGCTCATCCTCGGCTACGCCGAGCGGCTGCTCGGCACGTACCCGGCCGAACTCGGCGACGTCATGTTCACCTGCACCGGCAGCGAGGCGGTCGACCTCGCCCTGCGCATCGCGCACTTCCCCACCGGCGGCGAGGGGACGGTCATCACCGCCAACGCCTACCACGGCGTGACCACGGCCGCCGCCGAGATATCGCCCAGCCTGGGCCCGGCGGTCCCGCTCGGGCGGGCCGTGTGGACGGTCGAGCCGCCCGCCTCCCATGACGCCGTCAATCCATTGGCCGAACGGGTGCGTACGTCGATCGCCGACATGAACCGCCACGGCGTCCGGCTCGCGGCCTTCATCGCGGACAGTTTGTTCTCCTCCGACGGGATCCAGCCCGACCCGGCAGGATTCCTGAAACCGGTGCTCGACGTCGTGCATGAGGCCGCGGCCTGTTCATCCTCGACGAGGTCCAGCCCGGCTTCGGCCGCACCGGGGAGGCCATGTGGGGCTTTGCCCAGACCCACGCCCCACCCCAGACCCACACCTCACCCCAGACCCACGCCCCACCCCAGACCCACACCTCACCCCAGACCCACACCTCACCCCGAACCGGCCCCACGCCTGAGCCGAACCCGGCCCCGCGCCTCCCGCGCCCGCCACTGCTTCCCCACCCGCACCATCAGCCCCACCCCGCGGCCGCTGACGCTCCAGACGATTCAATGAATGTGGATCTCTACCCGAAAGAGTCATTAGAATGTCACACTCATTGGTTTTCGCGGCCTTCCATGGGGGCCGTGATCGCGTCAGGGCTGCGCGCGTCACGGTGAGGTCGAGCCAGCGTCATGCCGTCCAGGCGAGGCGGCGGCCGAGGTAGCACAGCAGCGCCCCGGCCTCGTCGGCGCCGGCCGTAGGTGTCAGGGCTGCTGCATAGGCCCCGTACTGGCGCAGCGGCTCGACGATGCTCAGCGCGACCGGGGTCAGCGCCCGGGCCAGTTCGGGAGTCAGCGGCGAGCCCTGCCCGGTGGCCATCGCGATGTCCCAGGCGTGGATCGCGGCGTCCAGGGCGGCCGCCGCAGCCGCTGCCGCAGGTGCCATCGGCCCCTGCGGCAGCGGGGTCGGCGCTGTCCCGCCGGTCTCCTTGATCGCCGTCCAGGCCGGCCCGGACGCGTCAAGCGCGACCTCGGCGTAGGCCAGCGGCTCGGCCCCAAGCTGCCCCGAAGGCGCGAACGGGTTCTCGCCCGGCGGCTCGGCTCCGCCCACCATGGCGGCCCACAGCCGTTGGTCCAGCGCGGCGTGCTGCAAGACCTGCACGACGTTCCATTCCGTGCAGGGCGTGGGCCGCTGCCAGCCGTCCGCCGGCGCCCCGGCGACCGCCGCCCGCAGCATGGCTCGCGCCTCGTCCAGGACATCCCAGCCAGTCAAGTTCTTCTCGTTCATTGGTCTGCCGCGGTGGCCCGCCCGGTCCGGGCGGGCCACCGCTTCCTCCCTCACGTGTCAGTAGTTACCCATGCTCCCTGGCCCGCCGGGGCAGCGCGAACGCCATCGCGAACGAGCAGGCCAGCAGCCCGCAGTGGCGAGCGCGGTCCACTCCGCGGCGCTGAGGTAGACCGGCACGTGGCCGCCGTGGCGGCCGGCCAGGGCGAAGAAGATCGCGCCGATGCCGAGCGACATGCCGAGCGAGTTCACCGTCTGCAGGACGCCGGAGGCCGAGCCCATCTCCCGCGGCCGGACGGCCGCCATCACGATGTCGAACAGCGGCACGAACACCATGCCCATCCCGATCCCGCCGATCACCATCGGGGCCAGCAGGTCCACGGTGGAGACGCCGCCGCCCGCGGTGCGCAGCACCGCGTCGATCGCCAGCAGCCCGGCCGCCTCGATGACTAGCCCAAACGTTGAAGATCATCACGATGCCGCCCAGCGAGCCGGTGAACACAATCGAGAACACGATGCCCGCACGGTACGGACCGCGCCGGAACAGGGACGGCTCCACCAGCGGGTCGCGGCCCGCCCGCTGGCGGCGGATCTGATACCAGCCGAACCCGGCCAGCGCGAGCACCGACCCGGCCAGCATCCCGCACAGCCAGGCCGGCCAGCCGAGCGAGTGCCCCTGCGCCAGCGGGAAGACCAGCAAGAACATGGCCGCGCCGGCCAGCAGCGCGCCCGGCGGGTCCAGCCGCCCGCGCCGCGCCCCGCCAGAGCCGGCGCCTGCGGGCTTAGCGCCGGCGGGCAGCAGGCGAGCGCCGAGGACCAGCGCGGCCAGCCCGACGGGCACGTTTACCGCGAAGATCATCCGCCAACCGGTGCCGAACACGTCGGCGCTGATCAGCCCGCCCGACGCGATCGGCCCGAGCATCGCCGACAGGCCCATCACCGGCCCGTAGACGCCGACCGCGGCGAGCTGCCCGGTCCGCCGCCGGCCTGGCCGGAGCTCAGCGAACGGTGGCGCGCCAGCTAAGGGGTTACGCCTGGCGCGGGCCCGCCGCTTGCCCTCGTGCATGGCCTGTACCCGGGCGACCGGGATCGCGTGCCCCTCCTCGACCAGGGCGGCGTCCAGCGCCTGCGGCGCGGGCAACTGCCCCGCCCACGCGTCATCGCCGGCCACCAGCCCGGGCGCCGTGTGCACGGTGAAGTCGCCCGGCACCACACCGTCGAGGTGGTCCCAGCGCAACGGGAACGAGACCGGTACCCCCGGCCGGACCCGGGGGCTGTACGCCGCGGCTACCGTCGCGCCGAACGCCCTGGTCGAGTCCAGGAAGACCTTGCCCTCCCGGTCGTCCTTGATGAACGCCGTGGTCGCCAGGGCGGGATCGAGACGCTCGGCCCGTGCGGCGACGGCCCGGGTCACCGCGGCCGCCTCCTCGCTGCTCGCGTCGACCGGCACGTACACGTGCAGCCCCTTGGCCCCGCTGGTCTTGACCGCACCGGAAAGGCCCACGCCGGTGAGTGCCTGGCGGACCAGCCGGGCCGCCGCCACCGCCTGCCCGAACGGCCCCCCGGGCGGCGGGTCGATGTCCAGTACCAGGTAAGACGGCCGGTCCAGGTGACCAGCCGGGCCCAGGGTCGCGTGGTATTCCACCGCCCGCTGGTTGGCCAGCCACAGCAGCGTGCGCCAGTCGTCGCACAGCGGGTAGCGCACCTCGCGCCGGGAGGATTCGGCCCACATGGTGACGCTGCGGATCCACGGCGGCGCGTAGTCCGGCAGGTTCTTCTGCATGAACGGCCGCTGCCCGGCCCGGACCCGGATGACCGACAGCGGCCGGCCGCGCAACTCAGGCAGCATCAACGGAGCCACGGCCTCCAGGTAGTCCACCAGGTCCCGCTTGGTCGCGCCCGCCCCGTCGAACAGCGGCTCATCGAGATGGGTCAGCACGATGCCATCTCGTTCTGGGCCATCTCGTTCCGGCGTGCTCATGCGTTCCGTATACCCGGCCAGCGGGTCAAGTACCAAGCGATACTGTGAGACCGGCAGGAAGGAGCCGGGCTGATGGCGTTCAGCGGGTGGCCCGAGGAGGCGCTGGATTTCTACGACGGGCTCGCGGCCGACAACACCAAGACCTACTGGACCGCGAACAAGGCCGTCTACACCAACAAGGTCCTGCGGCCGATGACGGACCTGACCGAGGAACTGGCCGCGGAGTTCGGCGAGCCGAAGATCTTCCGGCCGTACCGGGACGTCAGGTTCAGCCCCGACAAAACCCCGTATAAGACGCATATCGGGGCGGTCGTCGGCGGCTCCGGCTACGTCCAGCTGTCCGCCGAGGGCCTAGGCGTGGGCGCCGGGATGTGGGAGATGAACACCGACCAGCTCGCCCGCTACCGCGCGGCGGTGGCCGGCGACCGCCCGGGCGCCGAGCTCGAGGAGATCGTCGCCGAGCTCGAGAAGGCAGACATCACCATCCACGGGCACGGCGCGCTCAAGTCGGCGCCGCGCGGCTACCCGGCCGACCACGCGCGCATCACGCTGCTCCGCTACAAGGGACTGACCGCCTGGAAACAATGGCCGGTGGAACCCTGGCTGGAAAGTGCCGCGGCTAAGGACCGCGTCATTTCATTCTTCCGAACGGCCCATCCTCTGTGCTCCTGGCTCACCGAGAACGCCCACCGGTGAGGGCGCCGAGCGTGGCTTCCGCCCCGGCGCCGGCCGGGCTTACTCTTACTGGCGATACGCCAACTCGGCAAGGGGCATGTAGTGAGCGAACCTGACGATTCCCTTCGGGTCTCGGACGCCGAGCGCGACGCCACGCTGCGGGTGCTCGGCGACCACGCCGCCGTCGGCCGGCTCACCCTGGACGAGCTTGAGGAGCGATCCAGCCGGGCGCTGGCCTCGAAGACGCGCGGCGAGCTCGCCACGCTGACCAGCGACCTGCCGCAAGAGGCGGGCCAGGATAGCGGATCCAGCCCGGCGCCGGTCAGGACGAGGAAGCCGGTGCGCTGGATGGTCGCCATCATGAGCGGCTCGCACCGGCACGGCCGGTTCCGCGCGGTCGGCAGCATCAACGCCGTCGCGATCATGGGCGGCGACGAGATCGACCTGCGCGAGGCCGAGATCGAGGGCGGCGAGCTCACGCTCAACGTGTTCACCCTGATGGGGGGCGCGAACATCTACATCCCCGACTCCATCGAGCTGGACGTCGGCGGCTTCTCGGTAATGGGCGGCAACACCGAGATAGGCGTCGAGCGCCTGCGGCCCGGTGCCCCGCGGGTCACGATCCAGGCGTACAACCTGATGGGCGGCGCGACCATCTTCCGGGTCCCGCCGCAGGCCAGGGGATTGGACCTGAAGCAAGCCCGGCGCCTGGCCAAGGCCGCAGGCCGCGGCCAGCTGCCCGCCGCCCCGGACTAAGGAGCCGGCCAGCACGCCCAGCAGGTAGCCGCGTTCGGTCTCGTACACGTGCACCGACTTGACCATCATCAGCAGCCGCCCGGCCGGCCGTTCGGTGCCCGCGTGCCGGGCCTGCGGGCCGTCGCTGGCCAGTCGTATCGTCACGACCGCATGGTAATGGTAAGGGAACCTCAGATCAGGAAGGTGGGCTGGCCGATGCCGAGGCGGACCTTGGCGTAGGCCTGGTCCCGGCCGGAGCTGAACAGGATGTGCTGGCCGACCGCGTGAATGTCCCGCCAGCAGCGCTGCAGCGGATGGTGCGCGTAAACGGCCCCTGCGCCGGCCAGCCGGAACACCCGGTCGACGGCCTCCGTGCCCGCCCGCACGGCCTGGTTCGCCGCCAGCAGGACCAGCGCCCGCTGTTCGAGGTCAGGTTCGTCTCCCCGGCAGGCGGTGGCCCAGATCCGGGTGATGGTGTCGAACAGGAAGGACCGGGCCGAAGCCAGCGCCCCCTCGGCCCGGGCCAGCTGGCACTGGGCGTCCGCGTCGTGGCCGATGGGATGCGTGGCCGGGCCGCGCACCCTGCTGGTGGCGATGGCGGCGAACTCGTCCAGGGCCCGGCGGGCGACTCCGAGCGGGACTGCCGCCAGGAAGATCGCGGCCAGGGTGATCAGCGGAATCCGCCACAGCGGGCCGTCGTGGCGGGCGGGCTCGAAGAACGGCGCCGCCAGGTGCTCCGCGGGCACCTGGACGCCGGGCAGGGACAGGTGGTGGCTTCCCGTCCCGCGAAGTCCCATCGCGTCCCAGGTGTCCTCGAGGACGGCGGACCGGGCCGGGACGAAGGCGAACCGCCAGTCCGGCTCGGGCCGATCCGAGCCGGCGACCAGGACGCCGACCTGGAGCCAGCTGGCGTGCGGGCAGCCGCTGTTGAACGGCCAGCGGCCCGTGACGGTGAACCGGCTAGGCCCCTCCGGCGCGGCCCGGCCGAGCGGGGCCCACATGCTGGTGGAGACGAAGCCGGGATCGCCGCCGATCAGTTCTTTGGCCACCGCGGGATCCAGCCAGGCGAAGAACGCCGTGCTGTTGCCGATCACGATGGTCCAGCCGGCCGACCCGTCGGCGTGGCTGATCTCCTCGAAGATCTCCGCGGTGGTGGCCGGGTCGAGTTCGAGGCCGCCCAGGGACCGGGGCAGGTTGAGCCGGAACAGCCCGCCGGCCCGCGCCCGCCGCACCAGGTCGGCAGGCATCGTCCGGAGTCGCTCGCCTTCGGCGGCCCGGGCCCGGAATTCCGGGAGCAGGGCCGCGACCGCGCTCCGCAGCATGTCGTCGGTCACCAGGGCACCTCCTCGGCGTCCAGCATGGTCCGGCTGTCGCCGCGGGGCATCCCTGGGATCAGGTATTTCGGTGCGGGCCGGCGGGCTGGCCCGCCGCGAGGGCGGCCAGTTCGGTCCGGGACTCGACGCCGAGCTTGGCGAAGACGTGCTTGAGGTGGGTCTCCACGGTGTAGCGGGACAGGCACAGCCGGGCGGCGATATCCGCATTGGTGTGACCCTCGGCCGCCAGCCGCACCACCGGGAGTTCCGCTTCGGTCAGCGACGGCCAGCCCACCGCCGGGCGGGGCGGCCGTGACCCAGGTCGGCCGCTCCGGGCCGGCTCTTCCTGGCCGGCGCGACCTGCGCGAGGAAGGCGAGGATTTCCCCGGCCACGGCCGCCCAGTCCCCGGCCCAGGGCAGGTGATCCCCGGCCGGGCAAGATCCTCAGGCTCGCCCCGGGGATCTGGTCGGCCACCATCCGGGCGTCCGCGACCGGGATGACGTCCCCCTGCCGGTGCAGCACCAGCGTCGGCACTGCCAGGCCGCTCATCAGGTCGCGCACGTCGATCAGCCCGAGGGATTCGATCAGGGCCGCCGCCATGGCGGGGCTGGCCGCCGCCCGCTCGAACGCCCCGGCCTCCCGGCGCGCCTGCGGCCCCGCCAGGCTGGGCGCCATCAGGTCGACGATCTGCCCCTGTCCCCAGTGGCGCACCATCGACCGGTACCGTCGCAGCAGCGCGGCCCGCGGACCCCGGTACGAGGTGCCGTAGAGGATGAGGCCCTGGGTCCGGCCGGGATAGGCGGCGGCGAAGGCGATCGCGGCCCGCCCGCCGTCGGACAGCCCGAACAGCACGGTGCGCGGCGACTTCGCGGCGGCCATTACCGCGGCCACGTCCCGTACCCGCTCCTGCGTCGTCGGCAGCTCAGCCGCCGGATCCGACAGGCCGGTGCCTCGCTTGTCCAGCCGGATCAGGCGACCGCCTCGCTCCAGCGCCCGCACGAAACGGCGGTACCCAGTCTGCTGCCACTGGATGTCCAGGTGGGAGACCAGGCCGGGCACCATGACCAGGTCCGGAGGCCCGGTGCCCGATACCTGATAGGCGATCTTCGCCCCACTCGACTGCGCGTAACGCGTCTGAGGCGGATACCTGGCCATAGGCCCATCATTCCCCGCGGGACCGACCGGAGGACTGCAAGCTGACTGCAAACCGGGGCGGGCATGATGGCCGCAACCGGCCCGTCGGGAGGCGACCATGACAGACATGCCCGTGATTGAGAAGTTCCTGCAGGCGATCGAGACCGCGACGATCCCCGGCTGCGATGTGTGGGCCGCGGACGCGACACTCGACGCGACCGTGCCCAACTGGCGGTTTCGGGTCGCCGGTGCCGACGCGATCCGCGCCGAGTACGCGCGCTGGTTCGCCGACCCCGGCCACTTCGACGAGCTGCGCCGCTGTACCGTCGAGGGCGGGGAGGCCGAAGTGCTCGAGTACACGCTCAGCTGGTCGGAGCATGGCGTGCCGCACGCGGCCCATCACATGCACCTGCTGACCGTGCGCGATGACCGTATCGTCGCCGACACGGTCTTGTGCGGCGGGCGCTGGTCGGCCGCGCTGCTCGCCGAGATGGAGGCGGCCGGTGCCTGAGCCGCAGGTGACCGGCGGGTGGCGCCGGTACGGTGACGTGGCCGAGCTGCTGGCGGGTGCGACCGAGCGGACGGAACTGGCCGAGGTCCCAGGCAAGTCTGGGGCCACGCTTGAGCGGGTGGTGATCGGCGGGCAGGGTTACGTGCTCAAGCACCTCGACCTGGCCGAAGACTGGACCATGCGGGCCTCGGGCTGCCTGCGCGGCGCGCCGCTGGTGCTCTGGGAACGCGGCATCCTGACCCGTCTGCCGGACTGCTTCAACCAGCCGATCGTGGGCGCGGCGCCGGAACGGGGCGGCTGTGCGCTGCTGATGCACGACGTCACGCCGTGGCTGGTCCCCGCCACCGATGCGCCGATCACACTGGCCCAGCACGCGCGGTTCCTGCGGCATATGGCCGCTCTGCACGCGGAATTCTGGGCCTGCGGGAGCGAGTTCGATGTCGTTCCCGCCATGCATCGCTACCTGGAGCTTTCTCCGTGGATGGCCACGGCGGAGGCCGCCGCGGGCTCACCGCACCTGGTGCCCCGGCTGGTCGCGAAGGGCTGGCCGCTGCTAGCCGCGGTCGCTCCCGCCGCGGCCGCGGTGCTCACCCCGCTCGCGTACGACCCAGGTCCGCTGGTGGAGGCGCTGGCCGGGACACCGCAGACGTTCGTGCATAGCAACTGGAAGCTCGACAACCTCGGCACCGACGACGCGGAGCGGACGGTGGTGCTCGACTGGGAACAGCCGGGGCGCGGGGCGCCGCTCAGCGACCTGGCCTGGTATCTCGCGATCAACTGCCGTCGGCTGCCCCAGTCCAAGGAGGCCTCGATCATGGCCTACCGGGAGGCGCTCGAGGCCTGCGGCATCGACACCGAACCCTGGTGGGACCGCCAGCTGGCCCTGTGCCTTTTGGGCGCCATGGTGCTGTTCGGCTGGGAGAAGGCACTGGGCGGCTACGACGAGGAACTCGCATGGTGGGAGACGAACTCCGTACGGGCGGCAGCCCTGCTGAGCTAGCCGCTGCTGAGCTAGCCGCTGCTGAGCTAGCCGCTGCTGAGCTAGCCGCTGCTGAGCTAGCCGCTGCTGAGCTAGCCGCTGCTGAGCTAGCCGCTGCTGAGCTGACCGCTGCTGAGCTGACCGCGGGAGTACGCGCCGGTTACGACGCGGCGGCGGAGGACTGGGCCGAGGGCCCCGGGCCGATGTACGCTCAGCTGGCCCGGGTGCTGGTGGCGGCTGCGCCGGTGCCGCTAGCCGACCGCCTAGTGCTCGACTTGGGATCGGGCGCCGGTGTGGCCGGGCGGGCCGCGCTGGCCGGCGGAGCGCGCCAGGTGGTGGCGGTCGACCTGTCCGAAGGCATGCTGCGGCGTGGCGGCGGGGGACACCCGGTCGCGGCCGACGCGGCCGCGCTGCCGTTCCGCGACGGCAGCTTCGACCTGGTGCTGGCGGCGTTCTGCCTCAACCATCTGGGCAGCCTCGCCGCCGGCCTGGCCGAGGCCCGGCGGGTCGGGGCCGCGATCGCCGCCAGCACGTTCGCCACGGGTTGGACCCATCCAGCCAAGGATGCGGTGGATGACGCCGTCCGTTCGTTCGGCTACCGCCCGCCGACCTGGCACACCAACCTCCAGCCCGGGTCGCGGGCCAGCGACCAGAAGAAACTCGCAAGGTGCGCAGCCGCGACTGGGTTCACCCGCGTGGAGGCGCGTACGATGGCCGTTCCGACCGGGCTCGCGACCCCCGCCGAGCTGGTGTCGTGGCGGCTGGGTATGGCCCATATGGCCCCGTTCATGCGCTCGCTGGACGCGCCGGGCCGGGCCGCGGTACGGCGCGCGGCCGAACAGGCTGTGGTAGCCGAGGTCGGCCCCACGATGCCGCTGGTCGTCTCCATGGTGGTGCTCACCGCCAGCTGAGGAGGGCCCAGCTGAGGAGGGCCCAGTTCAGGAGGGCCCAGTTCAGGAGGGCCCAGTTCAGGAGGGCCCAGTTCAGGAGGGCCCAGTTCAGGAGGGCCCAGTTCAGGAGGGCCCAGTTGAGCGGGCTCAGTCGACGGCCGCCCGGCGGGCCAGCCGCCGGTCCGCCTCCCGCAGCAGCCCGTCCGCATGGCTGCCCGCCCCCAGCGCCAGCCGGGCGGCGCGGTCCGCGGCCCGGTCCAGCCAGGCGGGCTGGGCGAAGTCGGTGGCCACGTCGCAGGTCCACCGCCACGCCTCGATGGCCACGCAGCGGTCGAGCAGGTCAAGGTCCGTGACCACCGCACCAGGGTCCACGGGCAGGCCAAGCGCGCGGTTCGCCCGGTGCGTGAGCAGCCGGGCGACGCTGGTGTACCGGGGCACGCCCAGCGCCGCCGCGCGGGCCGCCAGGTCGCCGGCCCCGGCGAGCGCGCGTTCCGCGTCGCCGCGCAGCAGGGCCAGCCGTGCGCTGATGAACTGGTGCTTGAGCTCAAGCCGCCAGCCGAAGACCAGGTCGCCGCGGAGCAGCGCCCCGGCCTGCGCCAGCCGTGCCTCCGCGCCGTCGGCGTCGCCGGTATCCAGGCACTGCTCGGCTAGGTCCTCGAGCGCGGCGATGCTGACATCCTCGGTGCCCAGTCGCTGGCCCACCTCCAGCGCCTCGTGGTGATGGTCCAGCGCTTCGGTCCAGGCACCCAGGTTGCGTAGCACCCAGCCGGCGAAGTTCACCGCGCGGCCCGCGAAGCGGGGTACCTGGCGCCGTTCCACCTCGGCGGTGTACCTGGTGAACGCGGCCAGGGCCTGAGCCGGGCGGCCCGCCAGCGCGTGCGCATGCCCGGTGAACAGCAGGGAGTGCAAGGTGGCCGAGGTGTGCTCCACCCCCAGCTGCCCGCGGGCCGCGGGGCGCAGCAGCGCCAGGGCTTCGTCCACCCGGCTCTGATGGGCCCGGAGCACTCCCAGCCAGCCGGCCGCGGTCACCCGGTCCGTGCCTTCGGCCAGGGAGAACGCCTCACCAAGGAGCAGTTCGGCCCGGGCCAGGTCGCCGGCGGCGTGCCGGGTCCGGCCGCCGACCGCCAGGCACCGGGCCCGGGTGGCCGCGTCTTCCGCGGCGAGCGCGCCGTCCTCGGCGAACTGGATGGCCTGCGCGAACTGGCGGTCGAAGTAGGACGCCCAGGCGCCGACCTCCCAGGCGGCCGCCTCGGCGGTGCCGACCTCAAGAGCTCGCTCGACGTCTTCCAGGGCCTCGGGGTAACGCATGCGTAGGGTGCGGACGCGGGCTCGCGCCAGCCAGCCTTCCTGGCCGGGGGACAGCCGCAGCGCGTCATCGAGCAGCGCTTCCGCCGCCGTGTGGTCGAAGCGCTCCGCGGCCTGCGCCGACGCCTCCCGCAGGGCCCGGGCGGCCAGCACAAGGTCGCCGCCCAGGCGCGCGTGGCCGGCTACGGTCAGCGGGTCGGCGCCGGGGCGCCGGTCGAGCATGCGGCCGGCCTGCCGGTGCAGCAGCGCGGCCCGCCCGGCGGTCGCGCTCGCCGCCAGGGCCTCCCTGAGGAGTTCGTGACGGAACCGGAAGATGCCGTCGTCCTCGACCAGGAACTGTTTGGTCACGGCCTGCTCGGCGTCGTCGAGCAGGGCGATGACCGGACGGCCGAGCACCGCCGCGAGCAGGTCGGCGTCCAGCTCCGGGCCGATCACGGCCGCGGTCCGCAGCAGTAGCCCGGCCGTGCCGAGTTCGTCGCACCGCGCGGACACCGACTCCACCAGCGACGCCGGCAGTTCGGCGCCGGCGGCCTGCTGGGCCAGTTCGGTCAGGAACAGCGGGTGCCCCTTCGACCTGGCGTACAGCTCATCGACCCGCCCCGCCCCGACCAGCTCAGCCGCCGCGTCACGGCCGAGCGCATCGAGATGGATGGTCGCCGTCGCGGGCAGCGGTTCTCCCTCGCCGGACCGGACCGCGGCGAGGATCGTCACCGATGCGTCCTCACGCCGGAGGAAGCGCACCCAGTCCGTCAGCGCCGGGCCGGCCAGGTGCGCGTCGTCGACGACGACCACGAGCGGTGCCCGTTCCGCCAGGCGGCTGAGCGCCCGGACCAGGGCCGAGTACAGCACCACCGGGCCGAGCATGCTGTCGGCCAGCATCGGCGCCCCTTTGAGCCGCGAGCCCGGTGTCATATTCAGCAGTGGCGCCAGTATCGCCGCATCGGTGCCGAGGATATCGGCGGTCACGCCGGGCTCGAGCTCACGCAGCCGGGCGGCGAGGGCCGTCAGCAGGGCGTCGAGCGGCAGGGAGCGGTCGAGCGGCCCGCACGACGCGATCAGCACCGTATCGCCGGTCGCCGCGCGCCGGTCGGCCCAGGCCCGCAGCAGCGTCGTCTTCCCGATGCCGGCCTCGCCGTCGACCACGACGACCTCGGCGGAACCGCCGCGGGCTCGCGCGGCGATGGTCTCGAGATAGGCCAGTTCATCGTCCCGGCCGACCAGGCCGGGGGCGGCGGGGGACGGACGTGCGGGCACCGTCAGCTCACCGCGCAGGATCGCGGTATAGAGCGCGGTTGTCTCGGGCGAGGGGTCGATGCCCAGCTCGTCGGCCATCCGCTCCCGCGCGGTGGCGTAGGTGGCCAGCGCCCCGGCCACCCGGCCGCCCATCACGTAGGCGCGGAGCAGTACGCGCAGTGCCGCTTCGTCGTATGGATCACGTTCGGCGGCCGCCGAAGCGGCATCCGAGGCCGCCATCCAGTCACCAGCGTCGAGCAGCGCCGTGGCCGCCACCAGGCGGGCCCGGCTGATCAGCCGCTCGAGCTCGGCGTGCCTGAGCTGAGCCCACTCGCCGGGCAGCGGCTGCGGGCCGTCGCCGCGGATCAGCGAGAGCGCGACCCGGGCGGCCGCGACCGCGCCCATCACGTGGCCGGTCTCCTCTCGCGTTTCCACCTCGCGAGTGAGCATCGCCAGCTCGGTCGCGTCCAGCCAGTCACAGTGCAGCAGGTAACCGTGGTCACGCCGCTCGATCCGGTCGCGCCCCAGGACCGAACGCAGCCGGCTCATCAAGACCGCCAGCTGATCCTCGGGCCGGGCGGGCGGGGCGGTGTCCCACAGCGCATCGATCAGCACGTCGGGCGGCACGGCCTGCCCGGCGGCTATCGCGAGCATCTGCAGCGCGAGCCGCGCCTTCCGGCTGCCGAACGCCTGCGGCTCGATTCCGTCCACGCCGAAATCGCTGAGCACCCGCACAGCCAGCGACCTCATGGACGTATTAAATCCCCGGCGGCCGGCCCCCCGCCAGGTCAGTACCGGCCAGCTCAGTACCGGCCAGCTCAGTACCGGCCAGGTCAGTACCGGCCAGGTCAGTACCGGCCAGGTCAGTACCGGCCAGGTGAGTGCAAGATGGCTGCAACCACCGCCGGCCACGCTGGACGGGAAAGCTCAGCCCGAGGAAAGGAGACCATGATGACCTCCAAAGCGGAGCGGAAGACCTTCGAGGCCCCCGACGAGACCCGCACCTTCGAACACGGCGCCCTGGACCTGCTCCAGATCGGCGGCGCCGAAATCGGCCGGCTCACCCTGCAGCCCGGATGGCGCTGGTCCGATCACGTCAAGCCGCTGGCGGGCACCGACCTGTGCGAGGCACCGCATTTCCAGTATCACGTGGCGGGAACCCTGCACATCGTGATGGCCGATGGCGCCGAGTTCGACGCCAAGCCCGGAGACGTCACCGCGCTGCCCCAGGGCCATGACGCCTGGGTGCTGGGAGACGAGCCAGTCGTCGTCGTGGACTGGTTCGGGGCCAGCAACTACGCGGCCAACTGAGCGGCGTTCAGCCAGCCTGGTCCACCAGCCTAGGGCCGGCCGAAGACGATCTCCCTGACCTGGGGGGCGGCCAGCACGTCACCGGCCGTATGCCCGACGCCCGCCAGCCGGATAAGCCGGTGCCGGGCAGGGAGCCCGGCCGCGCGGGCGAGCGTGCGGACGTGCCGGTCGTAGCGCAGGCCGCGGTCGAACCGGTTCGCGCCCTGCGCCATGGCCGCGGGGCTCACCTCGAGCAGCGGGGAGGCGCGGTCGGTGTCCAGCGCGCCGAGCACGATCGTGACGTCCCGGCCGAGATAGCGCACCAGGCTCGGCCGGGGGCCCGCGTCCACGTAGCCGGGGGCGCCGTCGAACCCGTAACGCCAGTCGTTGAGATGCGCGCTGTCGGCCACGGCGACCGGCCGCTCCCGGTCGAAGTACAGGTAGGTCGAGGGGTTGGAGATGATGAACCGCATCTGCAGGCCGCGCCCGGCCAGCACGTCAGGCCCGCGGCCCACGGCTGCGTAGCGGTTCACGAACTGGCCGCCCGCCGAATTGCCGAACACGACCACGGCCGGATCAGCCCCGTGTTCCGGGGCTAGCTCGCCGAGCAGGCTGTCCATCGCGGTGAACGAACTGAGCGCCGCGGGCCCGAGCGCGGGGTAGCCGCCTTTCCAGCCCTCGACCTCCCAGTACAGGGCGCTGTCCGGGAGGCCGGCCGCCTGGTCCACGTCGGCCAGGAACTGCGGGGCGACGATGAGCGGGTCCGAACCGGCCAGCCGCGCCGCATGCTGCGCGCCCGCCAGGTAGCGATCGGAGTCCCGCAGCGCGCCGTGCACCACGACAACCAGCGGCCCGTCGCCCCGGCGCGGGCCATCCAGCGGACGAGACGCGTGACACACCAGCAGGGCCGGACCGCCGATCCGGACCCGCTGGTCGCCCACCGCCTGCACCGGCTGGTACTGCTGATCGTTGCCGACGGCAAAAGCGCCTGGCTCTAGGTGATCACCCACAATCGCCCATTCTCCCGGTAGCGACGCCGTTTGCTGTCTGGGAAACTGTCCTGTCGGACCGATAGGAGCCAGTCATGGATCTTGGCTTGCGCGACCAGCGCGTGCTGATCACCGGGGGAAGCCGGGGCATCGGCCTCGCGGTGGCCGAGGCGCTCGCCGCCGAGGGAGCGGCCGTGGGTCTCGTCGCCAGGGACGCGGCCGGGCTGGCCGCCGCCGCCGAGCGGCTGGGATCCCGACCCGTCCTCGTCGCCACCGCGGTAGCCGACGTCACCGACACGCCCCAGTTGAGGCGCGCCGTGGACGACATCGCGACCGTGCTCGGCGGCCTCGATCACCTGGTCGCCAATGCGGGCGGCACGGTCGGCCGCGGCAACCTCACCAGTGCCGGGGACGACGATTTCACCGCGACCTTCGCGCTCAACGCGGGCCACGCCGCGGAACTCATCCGGGCCGGGCTGACCCACCTGCGGGCCGCGGGCGGCGGCTCGGTGGTGATCATCTCCTCGATTACCGGGATACGCCCGGCGCCGCGGACGGCTTATGCCGCCGCCAAGGCGGCGGAGATCCATCTCGCCGCGACCGCCGCCCAGGAACTGGCGCCGGCCGGCATCCGGGTGAACGCGGTCAGCCCCGGGTCGATCATGTTCCCCGGCGGCGGCTGGGACAGCTTCCAGCGGGAGCACCCGGAGGATTTCGCCGCGTTCCTGGCCAGCCAGTTCCCGTTCGGCCGCCTGGGCCGCCCGGAAGAGGTCGCCGACGTGGTGAGCTTCCTGCTATCGGCGCGGGCTTCGTGGATCACCGGCGCGAACATCGCCGTGGACGGCGGCCAGATCTACCCGAGCGCCCGCCGGTTCGACTGAGCGGGGAGGGCCTGGTCGCGGTGGATGGCCCAGGGCAGCTTGTCGTCGATGACGGGCATCTTCCTGGCGCAGCGCCCGACGAAGAAGCCGAACAGGCCCAAGGTAGATGACGAGGCCACCAGCGCAAAGCCATAAATCAGGGTGAGCATGATTCGGATTCCTTTTCCCGTGAGCGGTATTCTGTGCGCGGCCGCGGCACTTTATGCAAATTGACTGTGCCAAGAGCGGAACTATGCTGTAAAGTCACCCGCCGCTTACGATCGGGCGCCGGCGGGGCGGCAATGCGATGCCGGTTTCCGGCAGTCCCGTGCTGGGCAGGTCGCGAGGTGAGGTTGGCGGTGAACCCCAACCCGGCAGGCACCGACCCGGCAGGCACCGACCCGACAAGCACTGACCCGGCAGACGGGCAGGCCGGGGGCTGGCCTCGGTGGGCCGCCGCCGTGCGCGACGCCCTGGCCCGCAAGAGTCTCAGCGTCAACGCCGCGGCCGAGCACCTAGGCGTGCGGAACACCACGCTGCGGAGATGGCTGGACGGGGCCGCGCCGCCGCAACTATCGTTGCTGCCCCGGATCGCCGAACTCACCGGCCTCACGCACGCCATCCAGCTCGAGCTCGGCGGGGTCCTGCCGCCGGCCATGCGCGCCGAAGCCCATGCCATCCAGGTGACCAACGAGCTGCGCTCGGCGGTGGGAACGATCGCCCAAGCCGTCGCTCAGGCGGGTGAGCTGGCCTTCTCCGACGTCGGCGCGCGCCTGGCCGGGATCCTGCTCAGCCACGAAGGCGCGGATCTGCAAGTCACGCTGCGCCGCGCCTACCGGGGCCGCCGGTACCCGGTGCACCTCAGCACCTACGTCGGGGTGCAGCGCATCCACACGGACACTGACGAGGACGACGCGGCCCTGCGCAGGCGCGTCACGCAGGTCGTCGGCGAGTCGGCCCGGGCCTTCGGGGCGCAGTGGCGCGAACAAGATCCGCATGACTGGCCCCCGCCGCGGCCGAACCTGATCCTCAACGTCCCGCAGCACGAGCGGCCCAGGCCGCCCGCGACCACGGCACTCAGCGCCGCCCCCAACATCATGATGCTCGGCTGCCCCTACGCGCACGCCGAATACATCGGCGCCCTTATCGCCGATGCCCTCGGATACGGATACCTGGACGTGCGGTACAGCGTGCCGATGCCCCTGGACCTAGCCCCGGCCGACCACGCCGTTACGGCGGCCCGGACCCAGTTCTTGCACGCGCTGGCGGCAGATGGCGCCACCACTCATAAGCACGTATGGTCGGTGACCGACCACCGGGTCTTGCCCGCCATGGTCGGCCGCCTGGCCGAGGCGGACATCGCGTGCGTCATCTATGTCCGAAGCGGCGACCGGCTGCTGGCCCGCGGCGGCGAAATCTGGAACGTCCCGTGGGAGGAAATGCTCCGGCTGAGGGCGACCCTGGACGGCCTGGCGGAAACCGCGTCCTGGTCCGTGCTGACCCTCGCCCTGCCCGATGAGCTGCTGATGGGCGACACCACGGAGGGCGGTACGGCTGACGGCAGCATCAGCAGGGACCTGATCGCCGACGTGGCTATGCTCGCCGCCGTCGACGCCTGGCGGCACATGCACACCTACGGCTTCGTGCCCGGCGCCGCCGCCGCCGGCGGACGGCTGCGGGCGATGTTCGACCGCCACGGCCGACCGGAAGGCGACCCGCGGCAGTCGATGGTCGCCGAGGCCCGCCGCATGCCAGCCCGCCGCCGTTAGGTGGCCAGGGACAACGGGGTTGTCTTACGGGCGTTGACGACGGGAGCATTGCGGCATGGTCTTGGTGCGCGAGACGGTGATGGCCGACTGGCAGGCGTGGCGGGACATCCGGCTGCTCGCGTTGCGGGCCGCGCCGGATGCCTTCAGCTCGACCCACGCCGAGCAGAGCAGGCTCGGCGAGGCTCACTGGCGGCAGCGGGTCTCGGGCGGTGGCCTCTTCCTCGCCTGGATCCCCGAGGTCAGCCCCCCCGAAGCGAGCACCTTCGAGCCGGCCGGGATGGCTGGCGGCCACCAGGCGGCGCCGGGCACGGTCGAGCTCATTTCCATGTTCGTCCGCCCGCAGGCCCGCGGCCGCGGCGTCGGCGAGGCCCTGATCGACGCGGTGATCGGCTGGGCCAGGGACCGGGATGCGACCTGCGTGCACCTGTGGGTGACCGAGCGGCTAGGGTGACCGCAGCAGGCCGCGTATCGCTTCCCAGACGTCAGCGTGGTTGAGCAGGTCGCCTACCACGGCCCCGAGCGGGCTTTCCGGGTCCGCGCTGACGGCGGCACCGCGTCTCCGCCACCCGCTGACGCCAATCCGTGGGATAGGCTTCCCGCCCTGCCGACCAGCGCAAGGAGGCTGGTCGGCAGGCTGCGATCACTTAATTACGTGCTGCAGGACATCGATGATGACTGCCGCGCCGGTGGCAATCAGAATGATGAACAATAGCAAGGCGACCACGAGCAAGATTTTGGCTACGTCACGCCAGAAAATTACTGCGAAGATCGCGATCACTACTATGACTGCCTCGATGTGTCCTGTTCCAGAAGCGCCGCTTTGAAGTGCGAGCATGGCTTCACCTCGTGGTTGCCACGGGCAAGACTCGACGCGGCACCGGTCGTCCAGTGCCCGTCGGGCGTGGGGCCGTGATGAGTGACGCCTCGATCTCTCGCAAGCGGCGGTAAGACGGCAGACCAGGCTAGGCCTGCCACCTTGATGGTCGGTTATCACCTGTGGTCGGGAACTCCCGTGGTGGGCCGGCCTGACGCGCGAGCTACATGGTTGTAGCATCAGGGAGCATCACGGTCATTGCTGCTGATGTGTGATCAGTGATCGCTGGGCCGACGCCCAATGTCGGCCCAGCGCCACACGCAGCGCGCCGGAGGCCCTCGAGCCCTGCCGCGGCTCCCCTGGGCCGCAAGTGCGGCAAGTGCCCGGTTCTGCCTTGCCCTCCGCAGCGAAGGGGAGCCGTTATGCCGACGAAAACTTCGTCGGCATGAGTAATCGCCGATGTCCGCTGGTTCATGCACGAGTCCGGCACGGTGCCATCTGCGTGGCTCTCGGTGTGGCATGAACCAACACCCCTGGACTATGCTCGGGACACGTAAAGTGTTCTCTACTCTTGTCTACTTAATTCTACTGAGCTACAGTAAAGTTAAGTATTCCTGGGTGTTACGTTGTGTAGCTACATGTTAACACCTGCTAGTGCGATAGAGATCTATAAAATTGGTAATGTCTCAAATGAGATGGCGTGCCCACACGTGACCGCTCAGCCTCATGGATTGACACTGGTCACAGGGAGGGATCGATGCCGCCGCTCGCGCAATCTGACGTCCTGCGGCTAGCCCAGCGCCTGCGGGACCTCCGAGAGCGGCACTGGCCGGAGGCAGGACTGACGCAGGCAGCACTGGCGGTGGCACTCGGCAGCGAAGGGCGCCTGTCTCCCGCCACCGTGTCGTCATGGGAGAGCACCCTCGCGCCCAAGCTTCCCCCGCGCGGCCGCCTGCTGACCTATGCGCGCTTCTTCGCTACACATAGGTCGATTGAGGGGGATCAACCCTGTCTTCTTCCTCTCGAGGACCTAACCGACGACGAACGTGACGCTTACGAAGCTCTCGAAACTGAACTGCTGGCCCGGCGTGACGCGGCTAAAAAACCTTCGGTAAGAGACGCAGTTGCGGTGACACCATCATGGCACTTCTCTGATGCGGGGCCCGTAACGGTGATTTGTGCGCAACTGCCGAAAGCCGAGACTGGTTCGCTGGCCGATCCGGCCGATCCCAACTACACTGAGCTCCTGTCCTACGCTGACCTAGATGCGCTGGTAGAACTGCATGGCCATATTCGCGCCGAGAACTCTACTATGGGAGTGTTCTTCAAGCTCTCGTCTAACGTAGTCCCAGATGACCTATCGGGCCACGTCGTATTGCTCGGCGGAATTGCCTGGAATGATAAAACTCAGCGGCTATCCGAAATGACCAGCCTGCCGGTCAGGCAGATCGAAGATCCTGAGGTCAAGACGGGTGAGATCTTCGTGGTGGAGCGGAATGGCATCGAAGAAAGATTCCTGCCGAAATGGGGAGATGGCGGCAGCGTGGTGATCGAAGACGTCGGTCTGCTCGTCCGAACGCGAAATCCGCTTAACTCGAACCGGAGTCTTACCATATGCAATGGTATACATAGCCGGGGGGTACTGGGTTCCGTGCGCGCACTCACCGATGAGCGGCTAAGGGACTCCAACGAAGGGTATATCGTAGATAATTTTGCCGATCCGTCTAATTTTGCCATTCTGATGCGAGTGTCCGTCATAGCCGGGCAAGCCATGACGCCAGATTTTCACGCCCCCGATTGCGTGCTTTACCAGTGGCCCGCAGCGGCATAGGCGGCAGGTAGCCGTGGCGATCCCGCATCCAGGCAAAGGGGGACGCGCGTCGCGTCCTTGGCGAGCTGCCCGGCAATTTCAAACGCACCTTCCGCTCCTCGGACGTACCAACGCGAGGCTCCGTACGTCGCTCGACGCCATCATTGTCCCAGCGTCTAGGCCTGCTGTTAACCTTGATCACGCAGTCACGCTGGCCCGGGCGGTGAACTGCCAGCTGGTGGTGCTCTGCAGCCTTAAGGCGCAAGCCGCCGAGGTAAACGAACTACTAGCCTTGCGGAACTTTACCCGGGCCGTCACTGTCGACCTGCCGGAAGGTTACACTCTCCCGAAGCTGGACCTCGTCACTTCCAAGCCGGCCAGCCTGGATCTTCCGGACAGCTGCGTTAACCCTAACGGCGACTTGAGTACCAAACGTAACATTGGTTTGCTGCTGGCCCGGATGGTGGGCTGGGAACGGATATTTTTCCTGGACGACGACATAAGAGACCTAGACGCCTCCGACCTTCGCGAGGTCGCGACGATGCTCGGGCCGTATAGCGCAGTTGGCATGCGCGCGGTCGACTTCCCGGATAACTCGGTTGTCTGCCATGGGCATCGGAAAACCGGCGGATACCAGGATGTCTTCATTAGTGGTTCGGTGCTCGCTGTCCATTGTGCCGAAGCCGTGGCATTCTTCCCGGAGATTTATAACGAGGACTGGTTTTTCTTCTATCATGCCGCCGAGGCGAGGCGGGTTGGCCGGCACCATCGTGACGCGACGCAACTCTGCTACGATCCATTCGCCGATCCGCAACGCGCCGCAGGGCAGGAGTTCGGTGACGTCATGGCCGAGGGTCTTTATGGCCTGCTCCATAACCGAATCAGCGCGGACCGCGCTACAAGCGATTACTGGCGGACCTTTCTTGATTCAAGAATGAGCTTCTTGGAAGGCGTGCTCGTCAGGTCTGAAAGTGTAGAACCATACCTGCGGCAAAGGATAACAAGCTCCATAGAGACCGCAATGGAATGGTCCCGGCAAATCAGCCCTTCGATGTGCGAGCATTACATCGCGCTCTGGAAAAAAGATCTGGGCACCTGGGAACAGCGGCTGAAAGACGTGCCTAGAGGGCTCTCGGTCAAGTCGGCGCTTCGTGAACTCGACCTCATTCTGTCCGGCCGGAGCCCCTATGCACTGGCCGGGATAATGGGAGGAGGGCCAGTTGATGCGATTCGAACCCGGGATAGTCGTCCGCTGATTACCGGCCGGCATCGAAGGGTGCCTGAGCTTGTTCCTGCGGTTATATCGTATCTTGCTCAACTGATCATGGATAGCGCTTAACTCTACCGTCGATAGCGCTTTCTGTGTCTGACCCATTACGCAGAGATCTCTCGTCAGCCAAGGCGCCGCCCGTGCGAACTTCGCTCGGTCAGGTCGGTCGATCGCTGGCAAAGCTCCGTTAAGCTGCGACGACATTCCGTCGCGCCAGCCCGATTGCTCCCTTCCCGGTTGCGATTGCGATAACTGGATATTTGAATACATAACCAGTGGTGAGGACGGGAGCCCAGGGCATGGTCGTGGTGCGCACGGCGACAATTGAGGAATGGCAGGTCCTGCGAGACATCCGGCTAGCTGCCCTGCGGGACGCGCCCAACGCCTTCGGGTCGACCTACGCCGAGCAGGCCGCATCCGTCGAGGCGGACTGGCGACGCAGGATCCGCCGTGGAAGAACGTTCTTTGCCTACGTTCCCGAAGTCGACGGAAATGAGCCGGCCGGGCTCGTCGGCGGGTTTCAGGAGAACCCAAGGACGGTGGAACTCGTCTCGTTGTGGGTACGGCCGCAAGTGCGCGGCCTGGGCGTTGGCGAGGCGCTCGTGGCCGCCGTGATCAATTGGGCCAAAGTGCGGAACGCTACATCGGTGCATCTTTGGTTTACCGAGATGAACTTCCACGCCCGCAGGCTCTATGAGCGCTGCGGCTTCACGTCAACGGGCGAGCGTCAGCCGCTGCCGTCGAACGCCAGCCTGCTAGAGATTGGCATGACCCGCCCGCTGTGACCGGTGGCCGCTAAGGACCCGAACTCCGCGCGGACCCCGAGCAGCCGCACCGGCCGCCGCCCGTTGAACCGCCCAAGCGCGTCCGAGGCGGCCTCCGCGATCACCGCCGCCTCCGAAGAAGGCGACGCCAGCGTCACCCCGTGCGTCTCGGTGATGAACGGCGCGTAGCGCACCTTCACCACCACTCGCACCGCAGGCCGGGGCTCTGCAGCCAGGTCAAAAGCAAGCAGCCCGGCGATCCGCGTCACCTCGGCCTGCACTGCGGACCAGTCGGCGATGTTCTGCTGGAACGTCTCCTCCCGGCCGTGGCCGCGGGCCACGTACGGCGTGTCGTCCACCTCGGTGTCGCCGCGGCCCCGGCCCAGCAGCACCAGCCAGGGCCCGGTCATCGGCCCGAACTGTTCGGCGAGCGCGTCCGGGTCGGCGGCGGCCAGGTCGCTGACGGTGCGGATGCCCAGACCGGCGAGCTTCTTCGCGGTCTTGGCGCCGATGCCCCACAGCGCGTCGGTGGGCCGGCCGCCGAGGACCTCGAACCACGTCGAAGACGTCAGCCGGAACACGCCCGCCGGCTTGCCGAACCCCGTGGCGATCTTGGCCTGCAGCTTGTTCTCCCCGATCCCCACCGTGCAGTCGAGTTCGGTGGCCTCCCGGACGCTGCGCGCCAGCGACCGGGCGAAGGCCTCTGGGTCTTCCACATCGACGCCGAGGAACGCCTCGTCCCAGCCGAGCACCTCCACCACCGCGCCGGTCGACCGCAGTACGGCCATCACCGTCTCCGAGACCTCCTCGTAGGCGGCCCGGTCCACCGGCAGGAACACGGCGTCAGGCAGCCGCCGCGCGGCCGTCCGCAGCGGCAGGCCGGAGTGCACGCCGTGCTCCCTGGCCTCATAGGACGCGGTGCTCACCACGCCGCGCTTGGTCGGGTCGCCGTCGCCGCCCACCACCACGGGCCGCCCGCGCAGTTCGGGATGCCGCAGCACCTCGACCGCCGCGATGAACTGGTCGAGGTCCACGTGCAGCACCCAGCGCGTCACGTCCCAGTCGTACCCGGTCAGGCCCCGGCGGACCCGTCCCACCAGAATCACCCCTCGGCGGCGCGGACGACCGTGCCTCGGGTAAGTCGTTTCCCCAGCGGAAAAAAATTTCCTTTCGGGAAACGCCGTTAAGAACAGCGTGCCGTTCCCCGGCCATGACTCACCCCGTCGTTCGCCTGGGCAAGCACCGGGCCCGTTCGGGATAAATGATTTTGGTCCAACCCGACGGGAGCGGGCACAATGGCGTGTGCTGCTGACCATCACCACCACCCGCGCGCCCGCGACCGACCTGGGTTACCTGCTGCACAAGCACCCGGACTGGCCGCAGTCGTTCGCCACCTCCGCTGGTGAAGCGCACGTCTTCTACCCGGAGGCGACGCCGGAGCGGTGCACGGCCGCGCTGCTGCTCGAGGTCGACCCGGTGGCCCTGGTCCGTGGTCACCAAGGCAAGAGCAAGAACAGCGACGCCGAACTCGCCCAGTACGTCAACGACCGGCCGTACGCCGCTTCCAGCCTGCTCGCGGTGGCGATCAAGGAAGCCTTCCGCACGGCGCTGACCGGCCGCTGCGACGCGCGCCCGGACCTGGCCGCGGCCCGTATCCCGCTCACGATCAGGGTCCCGGCCCTGCGCTGCCGCGGCGGCACCCCGCTCGCGCACCGCGTCTTCGGCCCCCTCGGCTGGGACGTCACGGCAAAAAGCCAGCCTCTCCAGCCGGCCGAGTGGGGCGACTCCCCGTATCTCGACCTGCGGCTGACCGGTGAGCAGAGGCTGGCGGACGCGCTGAACCACCTGTACGTGCTGCTGCCCGTGCTCGACGACGCCAAGCACTACTGGGTGTCCACCGAGGAGGTCGACAAGCTGATCCGGGCCGGCGGCGACTGGCTGGCCGGCCACCCGGAGAAGGAGCTCATCACCCGCCGCTACCTGTCGCACCAGCAGAAACTCACCCGGTCTGCGCTGGCCCGGCTGGCCGAAGCCGACGACACCGAGCCAGCGGAACTCGACAACGCCGTCACCGAGGAAGACCAGCACAAACCGCTGGCGGTCCAGCGCCGCGAGGCCATCCTGGCCATCATCCGCCAAAGCGGCGCGCGCCGGGTCGGCGACCTCGGCTGCGGCGCCGGCGCGCTCACCAGGGACCTGCTCGCCGACTCCCACATCGAGCACGTCACAGCGGTTGACGTGTCCGCCCGGGCGCTGCAACTGGCCGCCCGCCACCTCAAGCTCGACCAGATGCCCGATAACAAGCGCCAGCGGCTGACGATCTTCCAGTCCTCGCTCACCTACCGCGACGGCCGCCTGGTCGGGCTCGACGCCGCCGTGCTGATGGAGGTGATCGAGCACCTGGACCCCGAAAGGATCCCGGCGCTCGAGCGGGTCATCTTTCGCGAGGCCGCGCCCGCGACCGTCGTCGTCACCACGCCCAACGCCGAGTACAACCCCCACTTCGAGACCCTCCAAGCAGGCGCGATGCGGCACCGGGACCACCGTTTCGAGTGGACCCGCGCCGAGTTCCGCGGCTGGGCGCAGGCGGCCGCCGGAAATCACGGCTACCAGGTCCGCTTCCTGCCCGTCGGCCCCGAGCACCCCGACGCCGGCCCGCCCACCCAGCTGGCCGTCTTCGATCGGGGCGCAACCCGATGAACGAACTGAAGATCCCCGAGCTGAGCCTGGTCGTGCTGGTCGGCGTCACCGGGTCGGGCAAGTCGACGTTCGCCCGTGCGCACTTCAAGCCGACCGAGGTGATCTCCTCGGACTTCTGCCGCGGCATGGTCGCCGACGACGAGAACGACCAGTCCGCCACCCCGGCCGCGTTCGAGCTGCTGCACTACATTGCGGGCAAGCGGCTGGCCGGCGGCCGCCTCACCGTCGTCGACGCGACCAACGTGCAGCCCGAAGCCCGCCGCGAGCTCGTCCTGCTCGCCCGCGAGCACGACGTGCTGCCGGTGGCGATCGTCCTGGACCTGCCGGAGAAGCTGTGCGCGGAGCGCAACGCCAGCCGCCAGGACCGGGACTTCGGCGCGCACGTGCTCCGCCGCCAGCGCGGCCAGCTTCGGCGCAGCCTGCCCGGGCTCAAGCGCGAGGGCTTCCGTACGGTGCACGTCCTGCGCACGCCCGAAGAGGTCGCCGCCGCCACGATCACGCGCGCCAAACTGTTCAGCGACCTCAGGCACGAGGCCGGTCCGTTCGACGTCATCGGCGACGTGCACGGCTGTCGGCCCGAGCTCGAGAAGCTGCTGACCGAGCTCGGCTACGCCCTGCAGCGCGACGGCGCCGGGCGGCCCACCGGCGCGCGCCATCCAGACGGCAGGCGCGCCATCTTCGTCGGCAACCTGGTCGACCGGGGGCCAGACACGCCGGGCGTGCTGCGCCTGGTCATGGGCATGGTGGCGGCCGGCACCGCGTTCTGCGTGGCCGGCAACCACGAGGTCAAGCTGCTCAAGGCGGTGCGCGGCAAGAACGTCCGGCGCAGTCACGGCCTGGACGCCTCGATGGAGCAGCTGGCCCTCGAATCCGAGGAGTTCCGGACCCAGGTAGAGCAGTTCATCGACGGCCTGATCGGCCACTACGTGCTGGACGGCGGGCGGCTGGTGGTGGCGCACGCCGGCCTGATCGAGCGTTACCACGGCCGCGCCTCCGGCCGGGTCCGCGAGTTCTGCCTGTACGGGCAGACCACCGGCGAGACCGACGAGTACGGCCTGCCGGTGCGCTACCCGTGGGCGCAGGAGTACCGGGGCCAGGCCGTCGTCCTGTACGGCCACACCCCGGTGCCGGCCGCGGAGTGGCTGAACAACACCCTGTGCCTGGACACCGGCTGCGTCTTCGGTGGCCGTCTGACCGCCTTGAATTATCCCGAACGGACCACGGTGTCTGTCCCGGCCGCCCGCGTCTACCATCCTCCGGCGAAGCCTTTTCCCGCGGTTTCGCCTTCCGGTACCGGCTCTGTCGCTGCTTGGCGCGAGCCTGATGTGCTCGACGCTCCGTTGCTTGATATGGCTGACGTGTCCGGGTCACGCGTCATCGAGACCGCCTACCTGCCGCGGGTCGGTGTTCGCGAGGCACACGCCGCGGCCGCCCTGGAGGTGATGAGCCGGTTCGCGATCGACCCGCGCTGCCTGCTGTACCTGCCGCCGACCATGAGCCCGGTCGCCACGGCGACCGGCGGCGACCTGCTCGAGCACCCGGACCAGGCCTTCGACGCCTACCGCGCGGACGGCGTGGAGTCCGTGCTGTGCGAGGAGAAGCACATGGGCTCGCGCGCGGTCTTGCTGGTGTGCCGCTCGCCCGACGACGCGCCCGCAGCCTCGGCTAGCAGCGCCCGCTTCAGCCTGGCCGGGGCCGGCGCGATCTGGACCAGGACTGGTCGGCCGTTCTTCTCCGACGGGCGGGCCGCGTCGCTGACCGAGCAGGTCCGCGCGGCGGCGGAGAACGCCGGGCTCTTCGCTGAGCTCGGCACGTCCTGGCTGCTCCTGGACGCCGAACTGCTGCCGTGGAACGCCAAGGCCAGCTCGCTGCTGCGCGACCAGTACGCCGCCGTCGGCGCCGCCGCCCTGGCCTCGCTGCCCGCCGCGATCTCGGTCCTGGAGCAGGCCGACGCCCGCGGGCTGCCCGACATGGGCGCCCGGCTGGAGCGGACCCGGTCCCGGCTGGCCAACGCGGAGGCGTTCACCGCCGCCTACCTGCGCTACTGCTGGGCCACCGACGGGCTGGCCGGGGTGCGCGTCGCCCCGTTCCAGCTGCTTGCCTCCGAAGGCGCCGTCTACCACGAGCGGCCGCACCTGTGGCACCTCGTCCTGGCCGACCGGCTCGCTGCCGCCGAGCCTGACCTGATCGCCACCACCCGCCGCGTCGAGGTGGAGACCGGCGATCCCGCCTCGGTCGCCACCGCGACCCGGTGGTGGGAGGACCTGACCGCCGCCGGGGGAGAGGGCATGGTGGTCAAGCCCGCCGCGAACCTGACTCGGGCCTCGAACCGGCTGGTCCAGCCCGGCCTGAAGGTGCGTGGCCGGGAGTACCTGCGCATCATCTACGGCCCCGACTACACCGAGCCCGCCAACCTGGTCCGGCTGCGCCAGCGCGGGCTCAGCCACAAGCGCTCGCTGGCACTGCGCGAATACGCCCTGGGCCTGGAGGCCCTGGACCGCGTCGCCCGCGGCGAGCCTCTGTGGCGCGTCCACGAATGCGTCTTCGCCGTCCTGGCGCTGGAGTCCGAACCCGTCGACCCCCGGCTCTGACCCCCGGTTACGCGGCGTACCTACGCAGCACCCGCAGAGCCGCAGCGCCGTGCGGCCCGCAGCCCCGGGCCTCCACTAGCACCAAACCATGATCATGGCCAGTTTTGGGCGCTATTTGCCCCGAACTGGCCATGATCATGAAACGGGCCAAGGCTGCCCGCCTTGGTGGCAGGTCGCGGCGCGCTTTCGCCAGGCCAGGCGGATCCTTGACCACCTGGCCGACCGCTACCTCCGCGGCCCCGACAGCCCCTGGTTCGCCCAGCCAGGCCCCCGCTGAGTAAGCGCGGCGGCCGCCGCGGTGCGGGACAGAACGCCATTAGTGAGTCCAGATTGACGGCAGAGGAAATTCTTGCTTCACTGAAAAGGTCGCGGGGTGGCCATTTCATGCACCGTGGCGCAGCATCACAATCTCGTGCCATTCCGGAAATTCCCGGAATTTGCGCCAGCATCGATCAATATGCTCGGCCAAGGTGCCACGTTTCTGGAACGGACAGCTCCCGCCCGTATGGTTACGGGGGGCTTGTAACGAATGGGGTGCGCTCGTGCTGCCCAGATGCCGCGTGCGGGGTTTCCGGACCGACAGTGGCCGCGCTGGGGTGCCGCTCACGGCCGGACCGGTGCTCGCGCTGCTGGCGGCCGTTACCGTGGGCACCACGGCCTGTGCTGGTGCTGCCGTCCGACATGATCTGCCTGCTCCGGTCCGGCTGGCGGCGCGTACTCGCCCGCCTGCATCCGCGACGTCGATCCTGACCGGCCCGCCCGACGTGGTCGCAGCGGACGTGGCGCAGAGATTGTTCGCCTCCGCGCCGGTCATCGTCGTCGCCGGCCCGGGCTCGCAGGCCGATGTGGCCGCCGCCCGCTGGGCGCTGCGCGCGCACGCGCCGCTGCTGCTGACCGCGGCGCCGACGGGCCGGTCCGCACCGGGCGGCGCCGCGACGATGGCACTCCGCACCGCCGTCCGGACAGCCTCGGGTTCCTCCTCAGCCACGCCAGCCGTGGTCAGCGCCGCGCTGCGGGCGCAGATCAGGGCCCTGGACCCGCACGTCGTGCTGGCGGTCGGGGTCGCCGGGAACGTGCTCGCGGCTCAACTGCCGGGCATCCGCGTGGTCACCAACCCGGCCATGCTGCCGGCCACGAAGCCCCCGGCGTCCCTGGACCACCTGGCCCTTATCGTGCACGCCGGTGACGCCGATGCCGCGACGCTGGCCGCGGTCACCACGGCGCGGGTAGCCGGGGCTCGGGTGATCGCCTTCCGTAGTGACGACCCGCGCGCCGACCCGGCGGCCATCGCCGCTTTCTCGGCCATCCGGCCTCAGCAGGTGCTCGCCATCGGATCCGGATTCGGGTCGCCGGACCAGCTGGCTTCGCGGATCGCCGTCGCGCAGACCGGGGTGCAATTGCCCGGTGGCGGCCAGGTTCTGTTCCCCGGGCACCTGCTGGTCGCCCTCTACGGTCACCCCGGCGCTGCTGGGCTCGGGGCCCTGGGCCAGCAGGGCCTTTCGGCCAGCATCGCGCGAGCCCGGAAGGTCGCCGCCGCGTACCGGTCCTTGACCGGCGCCCGGGTAATACCCGCCTTCGAGATCATCGCCACCGTCGCTCAGGCATCCCCGGGCCGGGACGGCGATTACTCCTACGAGTCCCCGGTGGCCTCGCTGCGTCCGTGGGTACGGCGGGCGACGGCGGCCGGGTTCTACGTCATCCTGGACCTGCAGCCCGGCCGGGCCAGCCTGCTCGCCCAGGCCAGGAGGTACCAGTCGCTGCTCAAGTTGCCCGATGTCGGGCTGGCCCTGGACCCGGAGTGGAAGCTGGCGCCGGGGCAGCTGCCGCTGCGGCAGATAGGCAGCGTGAGCATCAGCGAGGTCAACAGTGTCGTCAGTTGGCTGGCCGGCCTGACCGCGCGGTACCGGCTGCCCCAGAAGCTTCTTGTGCTGCACCAGTTCCAGCTGTCGATGATCCGCAACGAGCACGAACTCGACACTCGGTACGACGATCTGGCCATCCTCATCCACATGGACGGGCAGGGGACCCCAGCCGATAAGCAGCAGACCTGGGACACCATCACCAGGGCCGCCCCGCCTCGGGTGTTCTTCGGGTGGAAGAATTTCTATGTCAAGGACCATCCGATGCTGAGTCCGCGGCAGACGATCGCAAGGACCCCGCGGCTCTCCATGATCTCTTATCAGTAACGCTTCCAGCAGGTCACTGTGACCTTCGGCGGCGCCACCCTCGACCCCCTCGCCGCCCAGGTCACCGGCGCCCGCCACTGAACCAGTCCCCAGGACCGCGCGAAGGCCGTCCTGGGGAGGCGAACTAGGGAGTTTCTCTAGGGATTTTGCTCTCGGCTCAAGCGACAGTGGATCTATCCACACGGAGCAACTGAGTTGAGATAGGAGAATCCGAGATGAGCACTCAGTTTCACACCACGAACCGGCAGGCCCCCTACCAGGAGGCCTCCTACCCCCAGGGCCCCGACCAGCAGGGTTCCTACCAGCAGGATTCCTACCAGCAGTCCACGGGCCGGTCCCGGTCCCGCATCTGGGTCGCGGTCATCGGCGCGGTCGTGGCGGCGGCCCTAGTCGCGCTGGCCGTAGTCCTGTCGCTTGGGCACTCCAGCGCTGCTCCGGCCACGACCGGCCCGTCGACCTCGACGTCCGCCCCGGCCAACTCCACCACTCCGGGCACCCCCACCACCCCGGCCAGCCCGGTCACCCCGTCCCACCCTGTCACCCCGGTCCAGCCCTCGGCCGCGGTGATGCAGCTGCAGCGGGAGCTGGGGCAGCTGAACTACTACGAGGGCTCGGTCGATGGTGTCATGGGGCCCCAGACGATCGCGGCGATCCAGGACCTCCAGCGTCAGGCGGGCCTGCCGCAGACCGGCCAGATGAACGCCGCCACCCAGGCCGCCCTGGCCAACTACCTGGCCCACGGCAACAACCAGATGGGCGGGAACAGCTGATTCAGGAACCCATACGCTCCACCAGCGACCGAAAGGCCGGGACCGAATGTCCCGGCCTTCGGCCGTTTTACTCCAAAGCATTCCAGGCCGGTCATTGCGCCTGGGGCCGGTCAGACCGCGGTCGGCTGGCGCCATTGCTCGACGACGCGCCGCAGTTCCTGCCGTCCCTGCAGGCCGCACTTGGCGTAGATGTTGCCTAGGTGATACTCCACGGCCTTGCGGCTGATGAACAGCTCGGTCGCCACCTCAGGATTGGACAGTCCCTTCCCGACCAGGTGGGCTACTTCGGTCTCCCGGTTGGTCAGCGCCAGAACCGACTGCTTCCTCGCCGGGCCGCCCGGCAGGCGGCACGCCGCGAGCTCCTCTTCGGTCCGGGCGATGAACGGCCCGGCGCGCAGGGCCTGGTACAAGTCGTTCGCCCGCCGCAGCCGCTCGACCGCTTCCCTCCTGTTTCCAGTACGCCGCAGCAGTCGGCCGTGAGCCAGCAGCAGCCGGGCCGTGTGAACCGGGCTTTGCCGGTCGGCGGTGTCCTCGCCTCGGCTGTAGATCCGTAGGGCCTGCTCGGGGTCGCCGCGCTGTTCGGCCAGCCATCCGTCCAGCCAGGCTAGGGCCGGGGCCAGGTAGCCTGCCTGGCCGCTGCCCGCGCGCAGCTGGGCCAAGACGACGTCGGCCTGCTCCGCTTGCCCCGACCCGACCAGGCCCTCGGCCAGCAGGGGCCGCCACAAGACCGCGTATACCCGGCTGCGGCCGTCCAGGGCCGAGTCGTCACGCCAGTGACCCAGCGCGTCGGCCATGCCCAGGTAGTCTCCCGATGCCTGGCACACCAGGGCCCGGGCCATCGCCGCGTACAGTCGTTCCTGGCCGTAGTCCAGGCTGGCCGCCGCCTCCTCGGCCTGCGCCGCGTGCCGTTCGGCCTCCTCGGCCGCGCCGCGCCCGGCCGGCACGCAGCTCGCGGCCAGGTGCAGCAGCGGGAGTTCGTAGCGGCGGGAATGGATCCCGGCAGCTGAGAAGCCCTGCTCGGCGGTGAGCAGGACGTCGTCCCACGCGCCCGCCAGGTACTGGGCCAGCGCCAGGTAAAAATAAGCACGCAGGCCAAGGGTGAGAGTAGCGCCCCGCCGCGCCAGTCCGAGGCTGGCGGTCAGGTCGCTGATGGCCTGGCCCAGGTCGCCGGCCAGCAGGCGGAACACCCCGCGGAATGACAAGCCGTCGATGTCGACCGGGCCGACCCGCGCCGGGTCGGCATCCAGGTGCTCCAGCTCGGCCAGGGCGGCGCGAGGGCCGGCCACCTGGGAGGCGCCGATGGCGACCAGGGTGCGCGTCTGGCTGGTGGCCGCCGCGTCCAGGCACCCGGTGCCCAGCGCCTGCCGCCCGAAGGTCATCACCTTCTCCCCGTCCCCGAGAAGCGTGTAGGTACCAGCCAGCCGGTTGGCGATCAGGGCGGCCAGCGGCTGGCTGTCCGGGTCGTCCCACGCCTGCTCCAGTGCCTCGCTGAACTGCCGCTCGGCCTCACCGAGCCGGCCCGTCGAGAATGCCATCGTGCCCAGCACGCAGCTGCGCAGCGGGCACGGCGCCGCCGCTTCCACCTCCGGGCGCAAGGCCAGGCCCCGCGACTCTTCGGCCAGCATCAGGTGCAGCACGGCGGTCAGCAGCCGCCGCTCCCGGTCGGCCCGGGCCGGGGAGATGTCCGAGGCCCACCGCAGGTGGGTGGCGGCCAGCGCCAGACGGCCGCCGGCTGCCTCCGCTGCCGCCAGTCGCTCCAGTTCGGCCGCCAGGCCTTCATCCGGCTGGTCCAGGGCGGCCACCCGGTGCTCCCACGACGCCGACTCGCTGACCAGCGAGGCGGCACGGGCGTGCAGCATGCGGCGCCTGGCCATCGTGATGCCGGCGTAGATGGCGTCCCGGACCAGCGGGTGACGGATCGCCACCGGGCAGGCGGGTTCTTCTGGCCACCAGTCCACCAGGCCGGAGGCCACGGCCGGCTCAACCGCCACGCTGGCGGAGCCGACCTGCGCCGCCTGCCCCAGCTGTGCCAGCGGCATGCGCAGGTTCAGGACCGACAGCATCTCCAGGGCGACCCGGGTGTCGGGCGGCAGCACCCGCAGATGTGCACCGACGGCGGCGGCCAGCGACCGGGGCAGCACGAGCCGCCCCGACGCCCGCGGATCAAAGCCGGACCCCTCGCTCAGCACCGTGCGCAGGTACAGCGGGTGCCCGCCGGTGCCCTGGTGCAGCCGCCGGACGGCGTCATCGTCCAGCGATCCCGTCCCGAGCGCGGTCGCCAGCGACGCCACCTCGTCCAGATGGAGGCCCTCCAGCGGTATGAGCAGCCGGTTCTCCACGCTCTGCAGCATCCGCTGGGCCGCCTCGTCCAGCCGGTCCCCGGGCCCGCGGTAGATCACCACGGCGATGACCGGGTCGACCGACAGCCGCCGCAGCATGAACGTCAGCGCCTCCACCGACCTGCGGTCGGCCCACTGCAGGTCATCGACCAGGATCGCTACCGGGCTCGCGGCCAGCTGCTCGCCCACCGCCTCCAGCAACCGCGCTCCCGCGGCAAACGACGAGATGGCCGGGCCGGTCCCGGCCGGGGGCACAAGCGGCCGAGAGACGCCTCCGGCCGCCCTGAGCAGCTGGTCGACGATCCCGAAGTCCAGATCGGCCTCGGCCTGGTCGGCCCGGGCCGACAGCACCCTCAGGCCGGGAGCCCCGGCCAGGCAGCGCCGCGCCAGGGCCGTTTTCCCCACCCCCGGATCGCCCTCGATGGCCACCAGCCACGGCTGCCCCGCCTCTACCCGGGAGATGACCTCCGCGACCCGTGCCAGCTCCGCTGCCCGGCCCACGAAAAGGTCAAGCGGTGCCTGCCGGTCCTGCACGCGCCCACCTCGCTCCCGCCCGTGGCGTCGGCCACCCCGGACAAGGACGAGCGTAACCCCCCAGGAAAGGCTCCAGGAAAGGCGAATTAGGTGGGCCGCGACTGGGACGACGCGGTCGCCGAGCTGGACTCGGCGCTGGAGCTGCGGAGGCGCCGCACGGCGGGGGTCGGCGCTGCGCTGGTGGCGGGACATAACATACTGGCCGAGAGCCTTTCCGACCTCGATTCCGCTAGCGACGTTTGTCCGGTCCATCATGATCTCGTTTAACAGCCTGCTGATCATCGGCGCAGTCGCCGTCGCGGTGCCTCTGCTCCTGGGGCTGGTCCCGGCGGTGAAGGTGCCGCCGGTGGTGCTGGAGATCCTGGGCGGGGTCCTGGTTGGACCCGCGGTGCTGGGCTGGGTCCATCTGGACGTGGCCGTCCGGGTGACCGCGGACCTGGGCCTGGGTTTCCTGTTGTTCATGGCCGGCTACGAGATCGACCTGCGGCGGTTCGACCGTCGGGTCCTTTCCCTGGTCGGCCGGGCCTTCGTTGTCTCCGCGGCGCTGGCGGTGCTGGTCGCCTACGGGCTCCAGTTCGGCGGCCAGGTCAAGGACGGCCTGCTGGTGGGGATCACCTTGATGTCGACCTCGCTCGGGGTCCTGGTGCCCATTCTCAAAGACGCGGGCCAGACCGAGACAGGCTTCGGTCATCTGATCATGGCCGCGGGTTCGCTGGCCGAACTCGCCCCGCTGGTCCTGCTGTCGGTGTTCTTCTCGGCGTCGTCGGCGAACCCGTCGGTGGAACTGGGACTACTCGCCGGATTCATCGGGTTCACCGCGGTCGTCGTGGTGATGACCCAGCGGGTCCGGGGCTGGGGACCACTGCGGGATGTGGTACACCGGCTGGCGAGCACCAGCTCCCAGCTGCGCGTCCGGCTCGCCATCACGTTCGCCCTGGCCTTCGCGGTGGCGGCCGAGCACTTCGGGCTGGCCACCATCTTGGGGACCTTCCTGGCCGGGGTCATCGTGCGCCGGACAGACGAGTCACCGGCTTCCCAGCAGCAGTTCCAGGCGAAGCTGGAAGCGATCGGCTTCGGGTTCCTGATCCCGGTGTTCTTCGTGAGCACCGGCGTCGGCCTCGACATAGCCTCTTTGTTCAGCAGCGCCCGGGCGATCATTCTCGTGCCGGTGTTCCTGGTCGCGCTGCTGGTGGTGCGGGGCGCGCCGGCCCTGCTGTACGCACGGGCCGTCGGGCGCGCCCACGCCAGGGCCGCCGGTTTCATGCAAGCCACATCCCTGACGTTCATCGTGGTGGCGACCGTTATCGGCGTCGAGACCGGCCACCAGCGGCCGTCCACGGCCGCTGCGCTGGTGGTGGCCGGCCTGCTGTCGGTGGTCATCTACCCGCCGGTCGCCCTGCGGATGCTGCAGAGCGCCGCCGATCGTCAGGTGTCCCGTCCTGGGACTCCGGGACCGGACCCTGCTCAGCCCGCCCAGCGCGACGAGCTACCGTGAGGACTAGGCACGGACAGGTCCCCGCCTGGTGCGGGGCTAGCGCCACCAGGGGAGGCGGCGCTGCTCGGCCACGTGCGCGGCCGGGTCGGCGATCGCCTGCGCGTGCGAGCTAAGGTGCTGCAGGTGCTCGGCCACCCAGAGCAGGTGCGGGTGATGCGGGGCGGTGATGACGCGAACCAGGTCGGTGCCGTCGCCCTCCTCCAGCCCGTCGGCATCACCGGCCTCGGTCAGCCCGGCCCCGGTCAGCACGGTTACCCCGCGGTCCTCCGCGGCCCACGCCGCGCTGCCGTTGCCGTCCAGCCCGGTGAACGCCGGGACGGTGACCGGCGGCAGCACCTGGCCGGCGACCGGCCGCCCCACCAGGGCCGCGACCCGCTCGTAAAAGCCCGTCAGGTCCGCGGTGGCGTGCCCGAGCGCGGTGCGCGCGTAGGCCGTGCCGCGGTGCTTGTGCTGCCGGACGTGCTCCGGTGCCTGCAGCCCGGCCAGCGAGTAGGCGGTCAGCCGGAGCCGCATGGACGCCATTACCAGCATCCACAGCTCCTCCTTGGACACCCGCTTGGTGCCCTGCTCGGCCAGGAAGCCGCGCAGCGCCTCATCGAGCCGGATGCCGGTGGTGACCGCCGCGGCGCCCGCGTCCGGCGGGTCGGCCCTGGTGCCCAGGGCCCAGTCCACCGACTGGGTCAGGTAGGCGGCGCCGCGCCGGAACGCGTCGGCGAGGTCGTCGCCGACCACGGAGGCCGCGCCCCGCGGCCAGAACAGGACGCCGACCACCAGGCTCACCAGGCAGCCGATGGCCACGTCCTCGATGCGCAGCAGGCCCACCCGCCAGCCGGCCGGCACGAGCAGGTTGAACAGGACCACCACGACGATGGTGAACGCCGCCTGGCCGAAGGCGAACGGCAGCGTGCCAGGCGCGTAGGCGGCCACGGCCACGGCGATCGGCAGCGCCGCCCACAGCGCCGGGGCACTGGTGCCGATGCCGAGCAGCAGCAGCGCGCCGGCCGCGAAGCCGACCACGGTGCCGCCAAGCGCGCGCAGCGCGGTGGACTCGGTGGACGCCGCGTTGGTGCGCAGCACCGACAGGGTGCCGAGCACTACCCAGAACCCGTGCTGTACCCCGGACAGGTCGGCCACCAGGACCGCCGCGGCCAGGGCCAGCGAGCCGCGCAGGCTGTTCAGGAACCAGACCGAACGGAAGCTGGCGTGCCTGACCAGGACGCCCATCGCGCCGGAAATCGCGGCCACCCGCCGCTCGGCCATCGTTCCCTCGGGCTGGGCCCCGTACCAGCCGCGGCGGCGGGCGGCGATGGTCTCCGGGTCGGCCCGCCGGGTGGCGATCAGGGCGTCGGCGACGACGGCCCGCACCGCGAGGGCGATCGCCTGCGCGTGGAAGGCGTGCCTGGCGATGCCCTCCACCGCGTCGTAATCGGTGTCCGGGGCGGCCGAGGCGTGGTAGGCGGCGCTGGCCTCGCGCTGCCGATCCATCGCGGTGGGGTCGGGCAGCGCGGAATCGGGGTCGGCCAGCAGGTCGCCGGTCTGCCTGAGCACCACGGCGGCCAGGCCGAGCAGGTCGCGGTCGGGCGGCGCGGCCCGGTCCAGGTTCGGGTGCCCGTCGGTGGCGTCGGCGATCAGCACGGTGCACCACTCGAGCAGCTCGACGACGCTGGCCAGGCCCTGGTCGGCCGTGGCCAGGCCGACCGGCCGGTAAGGCGTGCTGGCGAACGCGCTCATCAGCTCGTGCTTGGCGGCCTGGCAGGACTGGGTGTCGGCGGCCGTGGCGGTGCCGCTCACCGACGCCTCCAGGTGGGCGGCCAGCGCCCGGGCCGACCCGGCCGCCGCGGCGCGCAGCCAGTCTCCCGGTGAAGGCGGCGAAAGCAGCAGCACGGCCACGGTGGAGACGACCGAGGCCAGCCACCAGCCCGCCAGCCGGTCCGGGATCATGCTGACCGTGCCCGGTGTAGCCACAGAAAGCACGAAGGGAAGCAGCGCGGCGGTGACGCCGGAGGCCGCGTTGGGCCCGGCCACCCCGGCGAAGAAGATCCCGAACGCCACCGGGATCGTGACCAGGACGGCCAGAGCGGTGATCCCGCTGACCGCCGTGCCGATGACCAGCCCGAGGCTGCCGATGACCGCCAGCCCGAGGTGCGCGACGATCTTGTCCCGCCTGCTGCCGCCGAACGAGGCGAAGATCAGGCTCGCGAACCCGCCGAACGCGGCGAACAGGGCCATCTGCAGGTTGCCGAAGCCCTCGTAGGTCAGCGCGAACAGGGGGGGAATCACGATGACCGCGCGCAGCGTGCGCAGCGCGGCCGGCCTCGACCATACGGGCCACCAGGCGGGACGAGCCGCCTTTTTCCCCGGCAGGGGCGGTGGGAGGCGGCTCATCCGAAGGTGGTGCGCAAGGTTCAGATCGGGCATTTGCCCAGTCTAAGAAGCGCGGACAGAGACCAGAAAACCGCCTCAACCGCGGGCACAAGCGTGCCGGGTCCCCTGGAACGCGCGGGATTGAAGTTAATTCCTAGCTAGATGCGCTACATTGCTACATTCCGCGGGCGGCGTAGCACTCTGCCAGCCAAGCTAGGCCGCGGCGAACCGGAGGAGGGGTTTCATGCAGGACACGGGGGCGCAGCTGCCGGCCACTCTGGATTCCGACGATGCCCGGCTTGAGCACCTCGGGTACCGCCCGCAGCTCAACCGCGTGCTCGGACTGTTCGCGAACTTCTCCGTCGCGTTCACTTACCTGTCGCCGATGGTCGGCATCTTCTCCCTGTTCGTGCTCGGCCTGGGCACCGGCGGGCCCGCCTACATCTGGCTGACCTGGATCCCGGTCGCCGGGATGCTCCTGGTCGCCCTGGTCTTCGGCGAGCTGGCCAGCCACTACCCGGTGGCCGGCGCGCTCTACCAGTACAGCAAGTACACCGTCGGCCCCAGGTTCGGCTGGTTGGTCGGCTGGTTCTACGGGATCGCGCTGCTCGTCACGGTGGCGTCGGTGGACACCGGGGTGGTCAGCTACGTCACCGCGCTCGCTCATCTCTGGCTCGGCTGGAACTTCAACCCGAGCAGCCACACGACCATCCTGGTCGTCACCGTGCTCCTGCTCGCGCTCCAGACCGCCCTGAACACCATCGGCGCCCGGGTCATGGGCCGGGTGGCGCAGTTCGGCGTGGGCGTCGAGATCCTCGGCACGTTCGGCATCGCGGTCGTCCTCGGCATTCACGGTTTCCACCACGGCCCGGGCTTCCTGACCAGCACGCAGAACGTCCAGCACGCCGCGGCCAACCCGCTCGGCCTGAACTTCGGCGGCAGCTGGATCGGCGCCGCCTTGATCGCGGTGCTCGCGCCGGTCTACATCTTCTACGGTTTCGAGTCGGCCGGGGACATCTCCGAGGAGACGAAGAACGCGGGCCGGCAGGTGCCGCGGGCCATGCGGCTGGCGCTGATCTGGGGCGGGATCGCCTCGTTCGTGCTGACCGGCGCGCTGCTGCTGGCCATGCCCGCCGGCGCAGGCTCGGTCGTCAGGACGGTCAGCAACGGCGGGATACCGTATATCCTCAGCCAGTTGCCGGACGGCATGCAGGACGTGCTGCTGGCCCTGATCATCTTCGCCTTCTTCTCCTGCGGCTCCGCCGTGCAGGGCGCCGGCAGCAGGCTCGCGTTCTCCTACGCCCGGGACGGCGCGCTGCCCGCGTCCAAGTGGATCTCCGCGGTCAGCGAGAGGTTCAAGACCCCGGCCAACGCCCTGTTCGGCGGCGCACTGGTCACGGTGGTGTTCATCGGGCTCGAGTTCGCCTCGCCCGCCCATGACGTCAAGATCTGGTTCATCACCTACCCGGCCAACACCAACGTGCTGGTCTCGCTCGTGTCGTTCGGGGTCAGCGGGATCTACCTGTCGTTCCTGCTGACGGTGATCGGGTCGATGATCGCCAGGGCCCGGGGCTGGGTGCCTTCCGGTAAGTTCACGCTGGGCCGCTGGGCCTGGCCGGTGTCGGTCGTCGCCGTCGTGTACCTGGGCCTGATGCTGGTCAACGTGGTGCTGCCGACGGGGCTGAGCAGCGCGCGCGCCTACTTCAATTACGACTGGATCACCCTGCTTGTGATGGTGGTCGTCGCCCTGGTCGGGGTCATCGTGTTCTTCGCCGCGAACCAGGGCAAGGACATCGGCGCGCACATGATCGACACCGACGCCCCCGGGTACCTGCCGCCCCAGGACCCGGAGACCCCGTGAGCCGCGCGACTACCTCGCGCTGCATGGTAATGTGAAACGCTGCCTGGCGGCTAGCCAGGTGAGCGAGAGGTGTGCTGCACCCTCATGCGGCGGCCTCGCCCCAGATTGCCTCTCCATCGGGGAATCAGCTCGCTGAACCCGTTTCGTGCCAATTCTAAGGAGTCACGTGCCGCTCGATACCGCCGCCAAGAAGGAGATCCTGGCGGAGTACGCGACCAGTGAGGGTGACACCGGTTCGCCGGAAGTCCAGGTCGCGCTGCTGACCAGGCGGATCAATCACCTGACCGAGCACCTTAAGGTGCATAAGCATGACCACCACAGCCGCCGCGGGCTGCTGCTGCTGGTCGGCCGCCGCCGCAGGCTGCTGAAGTACCTGGCCAAGAAGGACATCAATCGCTATCGCGCGATCCGGGAGCGCCTCGGCATCCGCCGCTGAGCCCCGGTCCGGGGCCTTGGCCCGGCCAGGAACAACTGAATAACGACAACACTGACATCCCGTAGCCCCCGGCCCCGAGCGCCATGGCCGGTCCTCGGTAGTGGTCCCCGGGTCAGCTGTTCTCAAGACAGCAGTTGCTCTTAAGAAAGCAGTTGCTCTTAAGAAAGCAGCGCCCGAGGACTTCGATCGAAGACCGGCCGGCTGCCTCCCTAGGCAAGCCAGGCCACATGCGGCACGGCGGCGGGTGGGTGCGGGATCTACCGCAAGGAGGTCTCACCCGTGGAGGGTGTTCACAGCGCCGAAGCCGTCATCGACAACGGCGAATTTGGCGTACATACGATCAGGTTCGAGACGGGCCGGCTGGCCCGTCAGGCTGCCGGTTCCGCCCTGGTAACGCTGGACGGCGAGACCGTGGTGCTTTCCGCGACCACGGCGTCCAAGCAGCCGAAGGAAAACCTGGACTTCTTCCCGCTCACCGTGGATGTGGAAGAGCGCATGTACGCGGTGGGCCGGATTCCCGGCTCCTTTTTCCGTCGGGAGGGCCGTCCGTCCGAGGACGCGATCCTGACTTGCCGGCTCATCGACCGGCCGCTGCGCCCGTCCTTCGTCAAGGGCCTGCGCAACGAGATCCAGATCGTCGCGACCATACTCGCGCTCGACCCGCAGCACCTGTACGACGTGGTGGCGATCAACGCCGCGTCCATGTCCACCCAGCTGGCGGGCCTGCCGTTCTCCGGCCCCATCGGCGCGGTCCGGGTGGCGCTGATCAAGGGCCAGTGGGTGGCCTTCCCCCAGCACGACCAGCTGGCGCACGCCACCTTCGACATGGTGGTCGCGGGCCGGGTGCTCTCTGCTGACCAAGGCGGGGACGGTGACGTGGCCATCATGATGGTCGAGGCCGAGTCCACGCCGGAGACGCTCAAGCTGATCGCGGACGAGGACAGCGGTGCGGTCGCGCCGACCGAGGACACGGTGGCCGAGGGTCTCGAGGCGGCCAAGCCGTTCATCCGCGTGCTGTGCGAGGCGCAGCAGCGGCTCGCCGCCGAGGCGGGCGGCACGCCGTCCTCCGAGTACCCGATCTTCGTCGACTACGCCGAGGACGTGTACGAGGCGGTGACGCGCGAGGTCTCCGCGGAACTGGCCGAGGCGCTCACGATCGCGGGCAAGCACGACCGCGAGGCGGAGACGGACCGGGTCAAGGCGCTTGCCCAGGAAAAGCTCGCCGAGCGGTTCGAGGGCCGCGAGAAGGAGATCAGCGCCGCGTTTCGGTCGCTGACCAAGAAGCTGGTCCGGGAGCGGATCATTTCCGGCGGGGTGCGCATCGACGGCCGCGGCCTGACCGACATCCGGCCGCTGGCCGCGCTGACCCACGTTCTGCCCCGGGTGCACGGGTCCGCGCTGTTCGAGCGCGGCGAGACCCAGATCCTCGGCGTCACCACGCTGAACATGCTCCGGATGGAGCAGATGATTGACACGCTCAACCCGGACCGCACCAAGCGCTACATGCACAACTACAACTTCCCGCCGTATTCCACCGGGGAGACAGGCCGGGTGGGCTCGCCGAAGCGCCGCGAGATCGGCCACGGCGCGCTGGCCGAGCGCGCGCTGCTCCCGGTGCTGCCGACGCGGGAGGAGTTCCCTTACGCGATCCGGCAGGTATCCGAGGCGATCAGCTCCAACGGGTCGACTTCCATGGGCTCGGTCTGCGCCTCCACCATGTCGCTGCTCGACGCCGGTGTCCCGCTGAAGGACATGGTCTCCGGGATCGCCATGGGCCTGATCCACGAGGGCGGCCAGTACGTGACGCTGACCGACATCCTCGGCGCCGAGGACGCCTTCGGCGACATGGACTTCAAGGTGGCGGGCACCGAGCAGGTGGTCACCGCGCTGCAGCTTGACACCAAGCTCGACGGCATCCCAGCCTCGGTCCTCGCCGCGGCTCTGAAGCAGGCCCGCGCGGCCCGGCTGACTGTCCTGGACGTCATGCGCGGCGCCATCACCGAGCCGGGCGAGATGTCCGTCTACGCCCCGCGGATTATCACGATCAAGGTCCCGGTGGACAAGATCGGCGAAGTCATCGGCCCGAAGGGCAAGATGATCAACTCGATCCAGGACGACACCGGCGCCGAGATCACGATCGAGGACGACGGCACCATCTACGTCGGGGCCACCGACGGGACGTCGGCCGAGGCGGCGCGGGCCGCGATCAACGCGATCGCCAACCCGCACATGCCCGAGGTCGGCGAGCGGTTCCTCGGCACGGTGGTGAAGACGACCACGTTCGGCGCGTTCGTCTCACTGCTGCCCGGCAAGGACGGCCTGCTGCACATCACCCAGATCCGCAAGCTGCACGGCGGCAAGCGGATCGAGAACATCGATGAGGTCGTCCACATCGGCGACAAGATCCAGGTCGAGATCCGCGAGGTCGACGACCGCGGCAAGCTATCGCTGGTCCCGGTCGAGGTGGTCGAGCGCGAGGCGGCCGGCGAGGACCTGTCCGGCGGCGACTCGCGCGGCGAGCGTTCCGGCGGTCCCAGGGACCGGGGCGGCGACCGCGGCGGCGACCGCGGCGGCGACCGCGGCGGCGACCGCGGCGGCGACCGCGGCGGCGACCAGGACGGACATCGCCGGACCCGGCACCGCACCCGCGGGCACTCCGAGTAGATGGGAACCGAACGAGCCCACGGTGTCAGTCGTACGGTCCTCCCCGGCGGTCTGCGGGTAGTCACCGAGTTCCTGCCCGCGGTGCACTCTGTCGCGCTCGGCATCTGGGTCGGCGTCGGCTCCCGCGACGAGGATGAGGCGCACGCGGGAGCGACCCACTACCTGGAGCACCTGCTGTTCAAGGGCACCAGGCGGCGCACCGCGCTGGAGATCTCCTCGGAGATAGACACGGCCGGCGGCGAGATGAACGCGTTCACCGCGAAGGAGTACACCTGCTACTACGCACGGGTGCTCGACGCGGACCTGCCGCTGGCCGTGGACGTCCTGTCCGACATGGTGACCAGCTCGCTGATCACGCCGAAGGACGTGGACGCCGAGCGCAACGTCGTGCTCGAAGAGATCGCGATGAACGACGACGACCCCACGGACACCGTGCACGAGGCGTTCACCTCCAAGCTGTTCGGTGACACCCCGCTGGGCCGGCCGATCCTGGGCACCACGGACTCGATCAACGCGATCACCAGAGACCAGATCTTCGAGCACTACCAGGCCAGGTACACCTCGGAGTACCTGGTGGTGGCCGCGGCGGGCAACCTCGACCACGAGACGGTGGTGGAGCTGGTCCGGCGGGCCTTCGGCCCGGCCCTGGACCGGGCTGCCGCGCCCGCCGCGCCCAGGCTGACCGGAGACTCGAACGGTCGTGCGGCCGGCGTGGGCACCACGCTGGTCTCCCGCGGCATCGAGCAGGCCAACCTGGTGCTCGGCTGCGAGGCGCTGGCCAGGACCGACGAGCGCAGGTTCGGGCTCGGCGTGCTGAACGCGGCGTTCGGCGGCGGTATGTCCTCCCGGCTGTTTCAGGAGGTGCGGGAGAAGCGCGGCCTGGCGTACTCCGTGTACAGCTTCAACGGGCAGCACGCCGACACTGGCATGTGGGGCATCTACGTCGGCTGCCTGCCCTCCAAGGCCGACGAGGTGCTGGCCATTTGCACCGAGGAGATCACCCGGCTGGTCGAGGACGGCCTGACCGATGCCGAGCTTGCCCGCGGGAAGGGCCAGGTGCGCGGCTCGATCGTGCTCAGCCTGGAGGACCCGTCTTCGCGGATGAGCCGCCTCGGCAAGTCCGAGCTGGTCTATCCCCGGCTGGAACCGGTCGAGGAGGTGCTCGCCGCGATCAACTCGGTCAGCCATGACGACATCCGCGCCATCGCCACCGAGATCCTCACCCGCCCCAAGACCCTGGCCGTCGTCGGCCCCTTCGACGACGCCAGCACCTTCCAGGTGTAGGTTCGGCGGTCAGTCAGCAGATCGTGCACGGTTACTGCCCCCATAAGGGCAGCAACCGTGCACGATAAGCAACCTATGCGGAGGCGGCCATGACCAAGGTCGGGGTACTGGGGGCGCGGGGGCGGATGGGGCGCGAGGTGGTCCAGGCGGTCGACGACGCCCCGGATCTCGAGGTCGCCGCCGAGGTCGACCAGGGCGACGCGCTTGACGCGCTGACCGGGTGCGACGTGGTGGTCGACTTCACCCACCCCGGCGTGGTCATGCAGAACCTGCGCTGGTGCCTTGAGCACGACCTGAACGTGGTGGTCGGCACGTCGGGGTTCGCCGAGGACCGGCTGGACGAGGTGCGCGGCTGGCTGGCCGATCACCCGGACGTGCGCGTTCTGGTCGTGCCAAACTTCTCCATCGGCGCCATCTTGATGATGCGGTTCGCCGCGCAGGCGGCCCGGTTCTTCGTCTCCGCCGAGGTGATCGAGTTGCACCACGCCGGCAAGGCCGACGCCCCGTCGGGAACGGCGCTGCGCACCGCGTCGATGATCGCGGCGGCCCGGGCCGGGGTCGGCCTCGGCGCGCCGCCGGACGCCACCGCGTCGGCCCGGCCGGGCGCGCGCGGTGCCGTCGTCGACGACGTGCACGTCCACTCGGTGCGGGTGGCGGGCCTGGTGGCGCACCAGGAGGTGCTGTTCGGCGGGACCGGGGAGACGCTGACCATCAGGCACGACTCGCTGGACCGGGCCTCGTTCATGCCGGGGGTGCTGCTCGCCGCCCGCGCGATCGGATCCCTCCCGGTCGGCCTCACCGTGGGCCTGGAGGGCCTGCTCGGGCTTTGAGTAGGCGTACGGTCGGATCATGTGCCGAAGCATCAAGACCCTCCGCCCGCCGTACGCCGAGCAGGTGACGGAAGACGAAATCCGCGCCGCTGCGCTGCAGTACGTCCGGAAGATCAGCGGTTTCCGCGCGCCCGCCGGGCACAACGCCGAGGCGTTCAGCCACGCGGTCGACGCCGTCGCGGCCGCCACGGCGACCTTGCTCGGCCAGCTCGAGGTCAGGTCGCCCAGCCGCGGGAGCCAGGCTCACGGCTCGCTCCATGGCAGGTAGTAACCTGGGCGCATGCACACACCGGGTGACGACGCAGCGGCGGTCGATACCGAGGAAAGCCGGGTCGAGGTGTACGTCACCACCGACACCTCGGCCGCGCCGCACAAGGCCGGAGAGGCCAAGCTGTACGTGATGTACGACGCGGCTAACCCCGAAGGCGACAAGCTTTACTTCACCGAGGCGGAGTGGGAAGCGTTCGTGCTCGGAGTCAGGGACGGCGAGTTCGACCTCGACGAGTCGGGCAACCTGCCGTAACTTGGCCGGGCCGCCCGGGTTTTCCTGCGACTGCGGCGCGGCCAGCATCGACGTGGGCACCCCGAGAACCGCGGCCATGTCAGCCTGCAGCTTCGGCGCGGCGGCGGACGCCGTGCCGAACACCATCGCGGACTGGGTCTTGCCGTCGGCCGTGATGCTCACCGTCTGGCACCCGCTCGCGCCGTAGACGAACTTGGCCAGCGCCCGGCTGCCTTCGTAGAACGTCCCCAAGTAGGAGATCCCGAAGTCGGCCGGGCAGTGGACCGTCCCCTTCGCCGCGGCCGCGTGGGCGATGGCGCTGCAGAACTGGCCGAACAGCGCGCGCACCAGGGCCGTCTTGTGCTGGGTCGTGCTGAGCGCGCCCATCCGGGTCGGCTCGACCAGGTGCATGGTGCGGTGAACGGTGACCGACGTCGCCTGGTCCACGCTGGCACAGCCGACCGCGGCCGCCGCCGGCGACGCCGCCGATGACGTTACCGCGGCCGATGACGTTACCGCGGCCGATGACGTTACCGCGGCCGATGACGTCACCGCGGCCGATGAGCTGGCCGGGGCCCCGGCCGGATTCGAGGCCGTGGCCGAGGCGCAGCCGGCCAGTGCCGAACACAGCAGTACCGCTAGTACAGTTCCGCGAACCTGGCGTGGAGACATCATGCTGCTTGGACGCACCCCGCGCGTCATCAGTTCCATCGGGTCAGAAGGGCCTCAGAGCGCACCTGCGGCGATCACGGCGCCGACCACGATGAGCAGCGCACACGCGATCAGCTCGCTGCGCGCGCCCGCGGCGGCCCCGATCCGCGCGCCGAGTTCCAGGCCCACCAGGGACATGGCCACGCTGACCACGCCGAACACCAATGCTGCGACGACGATCCCGGTGTGATAGGCGCCAAGCGCGAAGCCGGCCGCGAGATTGTCAGCGCTTAGCACCAGCCCGCCGATCAGCATCCGGCCGATCCGCTGCGGCCGGGCCCGCTCACCAGGTTCCGCGGCATCGCTCGCCGGAGCGCTCCGCTCCGGAGCGCTCCGCTCCGGAGCGCGCCAGGCGCGCAGCAGGCCCGCCGCGCCGAACGCGATCAGGACCGCGCCGCCCAGCCAGCGGGCCGCCTGGCCCAGGCTGTCCGCCAGCCCGCGGCCCAGGACCAGCCCGAGCACCGGCATGCCGGCCTCGAACAGGCCAAACACCACCGCGACCCGCACCCTGGTGGCACGGTCGACCCCGCCTACGCCGATCCCGATCGCGGCGGCCAGGTTATCCAGGCCGAGCGCGGCGGCGAGCAGCAGCAGGGCGAGCACCGGCCCACGCTACCTTCGGTCTCACCACAAGGTGACCGGTCCTGCGCCCTCCAGCCGGAGCAGCAGCTGCTTGCGGTCCAGGCCGCCGCCGTAGCCGGTGAGGCTGCCGTCGCTGCCGATCACCCGGTGACACGGCACGATGACCGAGATCGGGTTGGCGCCGTTGGCCAGGCCCACGGCGCGCGACGCAACGAGCCTCTTGCCCAGCGCCCGGGCGATGTCGCCGTAGCTGACCGTGCTTCCGTAGGGGATCTTGGTCAGCTCGGTCCAGACGGCGAGCTGGAACGGGGTTCCGCTCGGCGCCAGCGGTACGGTGAACTCCTTGAGGTCGCCGGCGAAGTACGCCTCGAGCTGCGCCGCGACCTCGCGGAAGGCCTCCGGGCTCGGCGTCAGCCCGGCCGCGGTAGCCGAGCGGGTCGTGTGCCGGTCGGCGTCGATCATCCACAGGCCGGTCAGGGCGCGCCCGTCGCCGAGCAGCAGCAGCCTGCCGATGGGTGAGCTGACGATCTGGGAAAGGCGCGGCGCATCGGCGTCCGGCGCCACGAACGGGCTCGTCATGACGGGTCCTTTTCTTCTAGGTAAGCCCACAGGTGATGCACGGCGTAGGAGCGCCACGGCCGCCAGCTCTCGGCCAGCGCAGCGGCCGGCCCCAGCGCAGCCGCGCCGAGGTGACGGAGCGCCCGAAGCACGCCCACGTCGGTCGGCAGGAACGCGTCCGGGTCGGACAGCGCGCGCATCCGGATGTAGGAGGCGGTCCACGGGCCGATGCCCGGCAGCGCCAGCAGGACCGCCTCGGCGCGGTCCCGTTCGGCGCCCGGGTCGAGCGACGGCTCGCCCGAGGCGAGCGCGGCGGCCAGCCCGGTCAGGGCCAGGGCCCGGCTCCGCGGCATCGGCAGCGTGGCCGGATCGGCGGCGGCCAGCGTCTCCGCCGTCGGGAAGCAGTGCGTCAGCGGGCCGTCGGGCCGCTCCAGCGGCTTGCCGTAGCTGGCCACCAGCCGCGCCCCGAGCCGCCGGGCCGCGGCCACCGACACCTGCTGGCCGAGCACGGCCCGCAGCGCGAGCTCGCTGCCGTCGATGTGCCCGGGTGACCGCCGGCCCGGATGAGCCAGGGCCAGCGGCCCGAGCACCGGGTCGGCCGACAGGTAGCCGGTGACGGCCTCGGGATCCGCGTCCAGGTCGAGCAGGCGGCGGCAGCGCTGCACCGCGGCGGTCAGGTCGCGCAGGTCCTCGAGCTGGAGCTCGCAGTCGATATAGCCCGGTCCGGGCCGGCGCTGCGGCGGCCAGGGCACGAACGGGCCCAGGGACAAGATGCCGGTCCCGTTCGGCAGCTGGATGGTCCGCCGGTATCGGCCGTCTTGCACCGATTCCACCCCGGGGATGGCGCGGGCGGCCAGGAAGCGCAGCATCCGCTCCGCGTCGATCGGCGCCCGGTAGGCCAGCCGCAGCACCAGGGGGGTCCGCGCCGACAGGTCACCCCCGGAGCGGGGGGTTCCTGAGGATCGTCGCCGCGGGCCGGCCTCCCGCAGCTGGGTGGGCGTCACCGCGAAGACCTCGCGGATGGTCGCGTTGAACTGCCTGATGCTGGCGAAGCCGGCCGCGAAGGCGATCTCGGACAGCGGCAGCGCGGTCGTCTCGACCAGGATGCGCGCCGTCTGCGCCCGCTGCGCGCGGGCGATGGCGAGCGGGCCCGCGCCTAGTTCGGCGGTGACCAGGCGGCGCACCTGGCGCTGCTCGTAGCCGAGGTGGCTGGCCAGGCCCTCGACGCCGTCCCTGTCGACCACGCCGTCGGCGATCAGTCGCATCGCGCGGCCCACCACGTCGGCCCGGATGTTCCACTCGGGCGAGCCGGGGGAGGCGTCCGGGCGGCACCGCTTGCAGGCCCGGAAGCCCGCCTCCTGGGCCGCCGCCGCGCTGCGGTGGAATCGCATGTTCTCGCGTTTCGGCGTGATCGCCGGGCAGGACGGGCGGCAGTAGATGCCGGTGGAGGTCACCGCGATGAAGAACACGCCGTCAAAGCGGGGGTCCTTGCTGACCGCCGCCTGGTAGCGCTGCTCGTCATCCAGGCCCGGGGCGGCCGTGTGCTGCGTCATGGCTCCACAATGCCAGCCTGCGCCGACTAACACTGGCGCAAATCGGACAGGCACCCCCGGCGCGCGGGCTCGCGAGGCGGGTAGGCTCCTGCTCATGCAAGCCGAGATCAAGGGCACTACGATGCCGGTCCTCGAGGTCACCCTGCAGCAGGGCGAGCAGGTCGTCTCCACCCATGGCGAACTGTCCTGGATGACCCCGAACATCCAGATGTCCCAGCACATGGGCAGCGGCGGCGGCTCTGGCGGCCACGGCGGCCTCATGCAGGGCCTGAAGCGGGTCATGGGCGGCGGCGGGCTGTTCCTCACCCACTACGAGGCGACGCAGGGCGCCGGCATGGTGACGTTCGCGGCGAAGCTGCCCGGCCACATCCTGCCGACCGACATCGGGCCCGGTCAGGCATTCTTCGTGCACCGCCATGGCTGGCTATGCGGCACGCCCGGCATCACGCCGAGCATCGGCCTGCAGCAGACCTTCCGTGGCGGCGTGTGGGGCGGCGACGGGTTCATCCTGCAGAAGCTCGAAGGCCAGGGCCGCGCCTGGATCGAGCTCTCCGGCGAGCTGGTGCACTACACGCTGGCCCCGGGCCAGACGCTGATGGTGCACCCGGGGCACGTGGGCATGTTCGAGGGCAGCGTGCAGTTCACCATGACCCGGATGCCCGGCATCGCGAACATGGCGTTCGGCGCCGACGGCTTCCAGCTGGTCGCGCTGACCGGTCCGGGCCAGATCTGGCTGCAGTCGATGCCGCTGCCGGTACTGGCGCATAGCCTGCAGCCGTACCTCGCCCGCCAGGACGCTCCGCAGACGGCCGAGGCGGGCGCGATCGGTGGCATTATCGGCAACATCATGCGCGGACAGTGACCAAGGCAACACTATTATTTCGTCCGAACGAACCGTCGTGCGTGCCTAGATTGCACGTTCCCGCGTTCACATCGGTGCCAAGCGGCCCTTGACGTCTCTCTAGTCCTACGTTCGTCACTCTTCGTAAGACATGGCTCGGGAGATAGGTAACTATTACCTTGTTACCCATTGCATTGTGTACAGTACGTATTGTTACATTACAAATGGTAGCGAAACAACTTCGCACCGTGTTAGATCAGCATCAGAGGTGTGTCGTGGCCAGCAATTTTCCTGACGAGGGCCTGCCGGCGAACGAGGACGGGGACTTCCGCGCCGACCTCCCATTCCGGACGGGCGGCACCAGCCACCCGGCGCACACCGAAGCACGTGCCGAACTCCGCGACCGAGAGACCTACTACGCAGAGCTACGCTTCGCCGTTCACTGCCAGAGCCGGTCCATCCCCGCCCCGCGAGCCGCCCTCGACAACGAGGGGTCCGAAACCTGGACGCACGGTGCTTCAGAAAAGAGCGTCCAAGAGAACAGTGCCCCCGAGGCTCATGCCACTGAGACTGGAGGCCCCGAGGGCGAAAGCTGGGATGAGATGATCGCGCGCTTCGGCGATACCTGGACCTGAGGGCCACCAGCGGCGGCCCGGAGCCTTCCTCCGGCGCTCGGGCGTCCGGGTCCGCCGCTGGTCACACGGGGTTGCGGCGCCTTTTACCGGCGCCGTTCACCGGCGCCAGAAGTCGAAGCGGTCCCGCCCGGCACGGAAACCGGCCGCCTCGACCACGTCCGCCGCCAGCTTGAACTTGTCGCCGACTCGCCAGGGCTGGTGGGCGTCGCTGCCGAACGACACCGCGCGGCCCCCGGCCTCCCGCCACCACCGCAACAGTTCGGCCGAGACCAGCGGGCTCTTGGTGTTCACCTCGAGGACCCGGTCGCTGGCGGCCAGGGCCCGCAGCACGGCCCGGTACTCCGCCTCGAAGGCCTGCTCCTCGTACGGCCCGGCCGCCCGCGGCCACATCCGCCGGGGGAAGTCGAGATGTGCCAGCACCTGGAAGATGTCGCTGCCCTCGACCAGTCGCACTAGTTCGGCGAGGTACTGGCGCATCACCTCGGCGGCCGGCATCCGCCGGAACAAGTCGTCGGCGGCGGTCAGCCGCCCGTCGCACGGGATCGCGTGCAGCGAGCCGAGGATCCTGTCGATGCCTGCCGGGGTCACCGTGGCGGCCGCGCTGGCGGCCCACAGGTGGGCCTCACCGATCTCGACGCCGGAGAGTATTCGCAGGTCGGGGTAACGCTGACGGCAGTCATCCAGGGTGGCCAGGTAGCCGGGCAGATCGAGCAGGTGCATCCGGGTGTACCGGTGCGGATCGAGGTTCTCCGCGGCGATCTGGTCGCCGTCGGTCCAGGTGGTGAAGTCCAGGTGGTCGGTGAACGCCACACCGGGCAGGCCGGCCGCCAGCGCCTGCTCGCAACTGCGCACCATCGACGCCTCGCGAGGCGCGTCCCACGACCACTCGGTGTGGACGTGGTTGTCCACCGGGGGAGACCAGCCTTCGCTGGCCGGGGCGTGTTGCTGCATAGGAGGCACGGCCTGATCGGTCCTACTCGTATCGGGGCTGATGCTACGTCCTTGAGCCTATCGAGGGTCTCCGCGTCTGAAGTGGCGCGCCGGCGTCCCAGTCAGCCTTCACCCCGGGCCAGCCTTCACCCCGGTTACCAGTCGGGCTGGCGTGGCTTGGCCGAGGTGATGACGTAGACCTCGCCGCCGTCGAGTTCGGGCGGCTGCGCCGCGGCGGGCTTGAGGGTCGGCGGCTCCAGGGCGGCGGGCGCGTCCGCAGGTTCCAGCGGCTCGGCGTTCTCCTCGCCGTCGTTCCTGCGCTTCCTGGCCGCGTCCGCAGTGATCTTTTCGGCAATTTTCTGCCAGCGCTCTTCCCAGTCGGCGACGTTCCCGCCGCAGGCGCGCACGTAGGCGACGGCCACGGGAAGGGTAGGCAGCCGGAGGCCGCCGGCCGCCGCCGCGAGCGTCTTCATCTCGTAGTGCGAGACCTCGGCCATCTCGGGGTAGTCGAGGTCGGCCTTGGCCCGCAGCGTGCGCAGGTCCCTGGCGAACGCCTCCAGGCCGTCCGGCGCGATGCTGGCCACCGGCTGCTGCGCCAGGCTGCCCGGCCGCTCCTCGGGTACGGCCGTCTCACGCCGGCGGATCACCGGCCCCGGCGGCCCCAGTGGCGGCCCCAGTGGCGGCCCCGGTGGCGGCCCCAGCGGCGGGCCCGGCGGCGGGCCCAGCCGCTCGCGGCCGTCGGGAGCATCGAAGCGCGGCCCCGCAGGCGGAGGCTCGCGCAGCGGCGGAGACCCAGAAACCCCAGGTACCCCAGGGGTGCCGTAAGGCGGCGGACCCCCTTGAGCCGGACCCGGAGCCGGTCTTCCGGGCCCGGGGCCGCCCGGCAGCGGTGCGCCTGGCGCCGGGGCCGGGTGGCTCCAGCTGCCGGGGTACTGGTCCGGACCAGCCGAAGCAGGCCCGTGATGCCGACCCGACGTCCCGCCAGGCGCGCCGGGTCCCGGCGGCCGGCTGAAAGCGGTCCGCAGCCGGCGGTACCCGGCGCCCGTTCGGCAGCCGGGACTGTCGCCCGGGCCCCGGCCCGCCATTCGGCATGGGCCCGCCGTTCGGCATCGGCCCGCCATTCGGGATCCCGCCGTGCGGGACGCCGGGGCCCGCAGGTCCGCCCGGCGCGAACCGGCCTGGCTGGCCCGGGTGCGGGCGTCCTGGCTGGCGGAGTCTTTGCTGCCGGGGCGGAATATCGTCCGGACGGCGCAGCAGTTGCCCGTAGTCGTCTTCCTCGGCGTCTACCGGTCGGCTCGGCCCGACTGCATCATCCTCCTCGGCGGAGGCTGGGTAGCCGGCATCGGACGGATCGGGTCCAGGGCCGTAGCCGCAGCGATCCCGATCGCGCCTGGGGAGACCGTACGCGTCACGGCCGAGGCCGGTGTCGCCACGTTCCACCAGATACCTCCTGGACCTTGGGTGTCCAGCCGCGCTGCGGGACATTTGCCCTTACCTCTTGAGTGTAGGTCGACAGAAATCGCCTGTATGACCTAGACGGCTAATTGTCATCAATTGCACACAATCAGGTAGCTCGGGCTGGTGTTCTCCTGATAACACCGTGTATCAAATGAGACGATGGGTTAACCAGGTCGCGTGCTGCGAACGGTGCTCGGCAGGGTTACAGTCGAAGCAGGATCACCCGCGGAGCGACCTGATGTCTTGGATCGTATGGCTCATCGTGGCAGCGGTACTCGGCGTGGCCGAACTGCTCACCACGACGCTGGCCTTTGGCCTCATCGCGGTCGCGGCGGTGGTCGCGGCCGTGGTCGGGACGTTCCACCTCGGCTTGCCTGTGCAACTCGCCGCCTTCGTGGTCGCGGCCGGGGCCGGGATCGGCTTCGTCCGCCCGATCGCGATGCGGCATATCAAGCAGCCGCCGATCCTCCGCACCGGAACCGCCGCGCTTGTCGGCCGCTCGGCGATCGTCCTGCAGGAGGTCACCGAGCACGGCGGGCGGATTCGCATCGGCGGCGAGGAGTGGTCCTCGCGTCCTTACGACGACTCGCTGGTGATCCCGGTCGGCGCCAAGGTCGACGTCATGCAGATCGACGGTGCCACCGCCCTCGTTTACCCTCGGGAGTAGCCATGTTGCTGGCGGAGAGCGTTATCGCGGCGGTAGTCGCGTTGCTGGTCATTATCGTTGTAATACGTTCGGTGCGGATCGTCCCGCAAGCACGCGCCCGCAACGTCGAGCGACTGGGCCGTTACCGCAAGACGCTGGGACCCGGGCTGAATTTCGTTATCCCCATGATCGACCGGGTGAAGCCGATGATCGACCTGCGCGAGCAGGTGGTCTCGTTCGTAGGCGCGCCGGTAATTACCGAGGACAACCTGGTCGTACTCATCGACACAGTGCTGTTCTTCCAGGTCACCGATCCGCGAGCGGCCGACTACGAGATCGTCAACTACATCCAGGCCATCGAGCAGATCACCGCGACGATGCTGCGCAGCGTGATCGGGTCGATGGATCTCGAGCAGACACTCACGTCGCGTGACAAGATCAACGCTTTGCTGCGCGGCGTACTCGATGATGCGTCAGGGAAATGGGGCATCCGGGTCACCCGGGTGGAGCTCAAGGCCATCGACCCGCCGAAGTCGGTAAAGGACGCGATGGAGAAGCAGATGCGCGCCGAGCGCGAGAAGCGCGCCGCGGTCCTGACCGCCGAGGGCGTCAGGCAGGCCAAGATCCTGACCGCGGAAGGCGAGAAGCAAAGCGCCATCCTGACCGCCGAGGGCGTCAGGCAGGCCAAGATCCTGACCGCGGAAGGCGAGGCGCAGGCCATCGCCGCGGTCTTCCAGTCCGTGCACGACAACGACCCCGATCCCAAGTTGCTCGCCTACCAGTACCTGCAGACGCTGCCGCAGCTCGCGCAGGGCGCGGGCAATACGTTCTGGGTCATCCCGAGCGAGGTCACCACCGCGCTGCGGTCGGTAGCGAGCGCCTTCGGCGGCGGTGACGCGGCGCCCGCCGCGGTTACCGGGCCGGCCACCAAGGAGAAGCGCCGGCGCGAGCCGCCTGCCGTCCCGGCCGGCAGCGCTCCCGCCCTGGACGCCATGCTCGCCGCCGCTATGCCTGGGACCAGCTTCGTCGATCCCGTGGGGTCTATCGATCCTGTCGCCCCCGCAGCGGAGGCGTCCATCGCGCCCTCGGACAGCGACCCGCCCTCCGCCAACGGCAGCGACGCGACGGGCTATGACGTCACTTAAGCAGCAGCACCAGCGCGCTGCCGATGAGCGCGGCAATGACGATGACCGCCAGCAGTCGCACCGGGAAGAGCCGGTCCTTGCGGCGGTCATCGCGCTGGCTGCTGCCCGCCTGCGCGGCGGACCCGGCCGAGTTGAGCAACGGCGTCGCGGCGGTCGTACCCTGGACGGCGTCAGTCGCGGCCCGCTGAGCGGGTAGCTGCAGGTCAGTCGAGCCCGAGCTGGCTGGCTCGGCCCAGAAATCGGTCCGTTCCCGTGCCGTCAGACCGGTGTCTGCCCGCTCCGGCCGCGCAGTATCGCGATCGGCCGGTGCTGCGGGCCGGGCTTCAGGTCGGCTGTTGTTAAGCCAGGAGAAGTCTTGGTCCTGGGCGGGTTCGGTGCGCTCGGCGGGATCCGGAAGGACGGTGAACGCGGCGTCGAACGGCCCGCGGCCCGCGGCCGAGTGCTTCCCGTTGGCCGACGGAATACCCGGGTCGGCGGGCGTGTCCCAGCTTGAGTTGGCCCCCCAGCTCCCGCCGCTATCCCAGCTCGTTCCGCTATCCAGGCTCGCGCCGGAATCCAGGCGCAGGTCTCGGTCTGAGCTCTCCGAGTGAGCGGTGCCGTGGGCCAGTGCCGAGATGCCAGCGCTGCTCGCTCTTCGGCTGTCCTGGCCCGAATGCGCAGGGTCCTTCCGGAGTGCGGCCCTGATCCGCTCCGGGTCGTAGACGTCGGGGGGCGCCACGCCTACGCCCGCGCGAGCGCCAGCCACGGCGGCCGGGCTCGCTCCGGCGGGCCGGACCGGAAGATCCGGGTCGTCTGCCACCTCCGGGTTCAGGCGCCGCCACCGTTCCTCCCAGTCGAGGACGTTCCCTTCGCAGGCGCGGACGTAAGCCGTGAGGATGGGCAGACCGGGCAGGCGGGGGCCGTTCTCGGCTTCCTTCAGGATGTCGCTCGGGTAGTGCGCCCGGGCCGCTAGCTCGTCGTACCCGATCGCGGCGAAGTCGCGCAGCGCGCGAAGATCGGCAAGGAACCGTGCCTGATCGTCGCCAGGTCCGGCTGACCACGTTCCCCGGATTTGCAACTGGCACCTTCCCGCTGGCTGTGCATGGGCTTAGGCACCACCCCGCGCCCGCACCTCATCACCTGGGATTACCGGGCAGGGTACCGCGCCAGCAGCCGCTATGTCGCTGATACCACGCATTTGCTATTAAGTGTCTCTCGCCAGGCTCGCAAACGGGCGAGAATCGCGCATCCCGCCCCATCTAGGGCCGGCCATCCAGCCGCTCCGCGTCCCGATACGGTGGTGCGCTTTCGCCGACGCCTCCGTTCCCGCCGGTGCCATCTTCCCACTTATGTGGCGGCTCGGGAGAAACTTCCGGTCAGTATTAGGGCGTGGCGTGCTCACAGCCGGACGGCCAGGCCGATTGTGAACGCGATGCCGAACGCCAGCTGCAGCCGCCCCGTCTGGCCGAGCGCCTTGATCAGGGCGGGGCCCGACGCGCCGGCCCGCACCGACCGGACGGGCAGCCGCGCCAGCGGCAGCGCCATCACGGTGACCAGCGCGAGCGGCCGGAAGAAGGCGAGCAGCGCCGCGATGCCGAACGGCAGCAGCAGGGTCAGCACGTACGCGGTACGGCTGCGCGCGTCACCGAGCATGACCGCCAGCGTGCGCTTGCCCGCCAGCGTGTCGGTGCGGATGTCGCGCAGGTTGTTGACCATCAGCAGGGCGCAGGCCAGCAGCCCGGCGGGCACCGAGGCAGCCAGGCCGAGCCAACTGAACGCCGACATCTGCACGTAGGCGGTGCCCGCCACCGCGACCACGCCGAAGAAGGCGAACACGAAGACCTCGCCGAACCCGTTGTACCCGTAGGGCCGCGGCCCGCCGGTGTAGAACCAGGCGGCGGCGATGCACGCCGCGCCCACGGCCACCAGCCACCAGGACGTCACGGCGGCCAGCGCCAGCCCGGCGGCACCGGCGACGAAGAAGCAGCCGAACGCCGCCGCCAGCACCTGTCGCGGCGGTGCGAGCCCCGCGGCGACCAGCCGGACCGGGCCGACCCGCCGCTCGTCCGAGCCGCGCACGCCGTCGCTGTAGTCGTTGGCGAAGTTGACGCCCACCTGCAGCGCCAGCGCGACCGTGAGCGCGAGCAGCGCCCGCCACCAGGAGAACCTGCCGTAACCCAAGGCCACGCCCGAGCCGATGAGCACCGGCACGACGGCCGCGGGCAGCGTCCTGGGCCGCGTCCCCGCCAGCCATTCCCGAGCTTCAGCCACGCACTGATCCTAGGTCAACTGAGTTATTCGCTGATGGTCGTATGCAGGCGCATGACCGGGACGCTCGTGCCCACGTCGAGCTCACCCCGGGCGCCGTCGGCGGCCCAGCCCGACGACTCGAGGAAGTCGCGCAGCGCCGTGTCCGCCTCGAGCGCCCAGGTATACACGGTGTGGAAGCCGTCCTGGGTGAGCGTGTCCGCGGCCGCGTGCAGCAGCCTGCTGCCGTGCCCCTGCCCAGTCCGTTCGGGCGAAACCCGCAGCTCGTATACCTCCCCGTCGGTGCCTGGCCAGCGGTCGGCGTCGGTGGCGGGCCCGGCCGAGACGAAGCCGACCACGTCGCGCGGGGGGACGTCGGTGACGGCCGCCAGCACGTGGTGCCTGCTCGTCGGCGGGTTGGTGATCGCGTCACGCCAGCGGTCCCGCCACACGCCCTCGGCTTCGCCGCTGGTCAGCTCGGCCAGCAGCACCGGGGGCACGATCCCGGCCAGATCCCGGCGCCAGCTGGCGACCTGGACGCGGGCCAGGCGCGCGGCGTCGCCCGCGCGGGCCGGGCGGACGAAGCCCCCGGTCCCTGGCGACGGCGAAGCCTGACTCAGCGTGACCTCACCCCGGGCGACCCCACTCTGGACGAGCTCACTTGTCCGGCTGGGCGATGAGCGTGATGTCGCGCGCCGCGCCGGTCGACGCGGACGTGGCCATCGCGGCATAGACCTGCAGGGCGGCGCTGACCGGCCGCTGCCGGTCCGACGGCCGGTAAGACCCAAGCGCGGCCAGCACGCGATCCCGGCGGGCAGCGAGCTCCTCGTCAGGCACGTCCAGCCTGAGCTCGCGGCGCGGGATGTCGATCACCACGGTGTCGCCGTTTTCGGCCAGCGCGATCGGGCCGCCCGCGGCCGCCTCCGGCGCGACGTGGCAGATCGACAGGCCCGAGGTCCCGCCGGAGAACCGTCCGTCGGTGATCAGGGCACAGGCCGGGCCGAGCCCCTTGCCCTTGAGGAAACTGGTCGGGTACAGCATCTCTTGCATGCCGGGACCGCCGCGCGGGCCTTCGTAGCGGATGACCACCACGTCGCCCGCGCTGACCGCGCCGCTCAGGATGCCCGCGACCGCGTCCTCCTGGCTCTCGAACACCACGGCCGGGCCGGAGAACCGCCAGAGTTCCTCGGGCACCCCGGCGGTCTTGACGATCGCGCCGTCCGGGGCCAGGTTGCCATAGAGCACGGCCAGCCCGCCGTCGGCGGTGTACGCGTGCGCCACGTCCCTGATGCACCCGGCCGCCCGGTCGGTGTCCAGCGTGTCCCAGCGCGCCGACTGCGAGTACGGCCGGGTGGTGCGGACCCCGCCGGGCGCGGCGTAGTACAGTTCGGCGGCCTCGTCGCTGACCGACGCCGAACCCAGGTCCCACGCGTCAAGGAACTCATCCAAAGAAGAACTGTGCACGGTGCGCACGCCGCGGTTGAGCAGCCCGCCGCGGTCGAGCTCGCCGAGGATCGACGGGATGCCGCCGGCCCGGTGCACGTCCTCCAGGTGGTAGGCGCTGCTCGGCGCGACCTTGCACAGGCAGGGCACCCGGCGCGAGAGCTCGTCGATCTCCTTCAGGCCGAAATCGACGCCGGCCTCGTGCGCGGCGGCGAGCAGGTGCAAGATCGTGTTGGTCGACCCGCCCATGGCCACGTCGAGCGCCATCGCGTTCTCGAACGCGTCCCGGCTGGCGATCGACCTGGGCAGCACCGAGTCATCCCCGTCGGCGTAGTACTGCCTGGTGATCTCGGCGATCGTCCGTCCGGCCCGCTCGAACAGGCCGCGCCGGGCCGAGTGGGTGGCCAGCGTGCTCCCGTTGCCCGGCAGGGCCAGCCCGATCGCCTCGGCTAGGCAGTTCATCGAGTTGGCAGTGAACATGCCCGAGCAAGACCCGCACGTCGGGCAGGCCGCCTCCTCCATGGCGAGCAGTTGCTCATCCGACACCGAGGGATCAGCCGAGGCCACCATCGAGTCGATCAGGTCCAGCTTGCGGCCAGAACTGGCCAGCCCAGAACTGGCTAGCCCAGAACTGGCTAGCCCAGAACTGGCTAGCACAGAGCCGACGGCGAGACCCGCGGGCGTGCCGGCCTCCATCGGCCCGCCGGACACGAACACGGTCGGGATGTTCAGCCGCATGGTGGCGATCAGCATGCCCGGCGTGATCTTGTCGCAGTTCGAGATGCAGATCATGGCGTCGGCGCAGTGCGCGTTCACCATGTACTCCACCGAATCGGCGATCAGCTCCCGGCTCGGCAGCGAGTACAGCATGCCGCCGTGGCCCATCGCGATGCCGTCGTCCACCGCGATCGTGTTGAACTCGCGCGGGATCGCCCCGGCCGCCCGGATCGCGTCCGCGACCACCTGGCCGACCTCGCGCAGGTGCACGTGGCCGGGGACGAACTCGGTGAAGCTGTTCGCCACCGCGATGATCGGCTTGCCGATGTCTTCCCTGGCCACTCCCGTGGCGCGCAGCAGGGCGCGCGCGCCCGCCATGTTCCTGCCGTGGGTGACCGTACGGGACCGAAGCGGCGGCATACCTATCGAACTCCCCTCAGCGGATGCAAGCCAGCCGGGTGCAAGCTAGCAGAGCAGGGCATCAGCCTACCGGGGGCGAGAGCCCTTATCAGCGCGCCGGGGAACCCGGGGTTAGATGCGGGAACGCGCGGTTCGCGGCCGTGTAGATCCGCTCGATCTCGGCGTCGCTCAGCGGCTGGACGCCGGCCTGCCTGGCCCGGCGCCGCAGGTACTTACGCAGCCGCGGCCCGCTGAAGACGTCGACCTCCCTGATGGTGGCCACGTCCCACGGGATCTTCGGCCCGTAGACCGCCATCGCCGGGCGGACAGGGACCGGCTCGCCCATCGTGCCGGAGAGCAGGTCGGCGGCCCGCTGCGACTCCCAGTGGGCATGCTCGAGCCGGTCCTTCATGCTGAACGGACCGTGCCACAGCTGCCTGGCGTTCTTCGTCCGCACCACCAGGTGCTTGTCCCAGGCCTCGGAGTCGATGGCGAACACCCCGGCGGGCCCGACCACCAGGTGGTCGATCTGCTCCTGGCTCTCCGGGATGAGGTTGCCGTGCATGGCCCGGTAGCCCGCTCGCCCGAGCTTGGCCAGCTGCCTGCGAGTCTTGCGCTGCGCGCCGGTCAGCCGCACCGTGCCAGAGCTCCGCCTGGACCGGTAGATGGTGTCGGCGATGACGGCGATGACGGCGAGCGTGAGCCCGAACTGCCAGGAGAACAGGATCGAGAACGCCACCAGGATGAGGACCGCGACGACGACCCGCAGCTGCCAGACCCGCATCCTCGGCTGCGCCGACAGGTGGGCCAGGTTCCCCCAGCGCTGGCCGATGCCAGGCGGCTGCTGCGTCCCCTTGGCCTCCTTGACCTCCTTGACCTCCTCGACCGGAGTGACCACGAGCTTCCACTCCGACTTCGGCGGGCTGGCCTGGGCGGCCGGCTCGTCCTCCGTATCGTCGTGCGGCCCGGACTCCCCAGGCGGCGACCAGTCCCACAACGGCAGGTCAGCCGACTCAGGCTCAGCCGCCGCGACCTCAGCTCCGGCGACCTCAGCTCCGGCGACTTCGGCCTCCGGGACCCCGGCCTCCGGGACCCCGGCCCCAGCGACCCCGGCCCCAGCGACCCCGGCCCCAGCGACCCCGGCTTCCGGCGCCGGTTCCGCTGGCCCGCGCGCCGAACCTCCCGACGCACCCTGCGGTGCCCCACCGTGCGACCGTGCCCCGTCGTGTGCTGCCCCGCTGTGATTGCTTGCCGCCATCGGCGGCCCCGATGACTTATTTCTCAGCTTCGGCCACGCCATCCGGTATCACCCACCACCTCAGCGTAACTGCCTTAGGACTCAGCGCATAGCACCGTCACTACGACGATTGTGCCCTACTCCGGCTGGTTTTATAGCTGGACATTCGGCCTGATAACACGCTAAACTCCTGGGTTTCTCGTGGTCTGCTCTCGCCGGTCACCGTCACCGATCATTATCTGCGCCGGACGCAGGAGCTCAACGATCAGGTAGGCGCCTTCTTCACGGTCACCGCCGAACTCGCCGCCGAGCAGGCCCGGCCGGCGTCCTGACCAGCGCACCACCACCGGCTGCATATAGTGCGGAGGTGGCTTCACCAGGCAGCAGCGTCGGCTCCGTCGGCGATGCCATCGGGGCTTCGCGAGTTAGTGCGATCTTGCTCGACGCGGGCGGGATCCTCCTGTTTCCCGAACCCGATCGCCTGCTGCCGTCGCTGCGCGCGGCCGGGGTAGACCCCGACCTGGCCGCGCTGGAGAGGGCTCACTACCGCGCGATGGCGATCCAGGACGCTGAAGCCTCGCCGCCGGTTCAGGCCTCCTGGTGGCGCAACTACCTGCTCGGTTACGTCGCCGCCTGCGGCGTCGGACCGGACCGGGCCGAACTGCTCGCCACCGAGATGGCCCAGCGGAGCAGGGGGCACGGCTGGGCCCACGTCGGCCTCGGGGCCATCGACGGCCTGCGAGCGCTGGCCGCGCTCGGCCTGCCGATGGGTGTGGTCTCCAACTCCGATGGCAGCGTGGAGGGTGACCTGCGCCGCCTCGGCGTCTGCTACGCCCCGGATGCCTCCGACGGGCAAGAACCCCCGGCGCCCGGAGTGCAGGTCGGCGTCATCCTGGACTCCGCCGTGGTCGGCGTGGCCAAGCCCGACCCCGCCATCTTCCGCATCGCGCTCGATGCGCTTGAGGTGCCCGCGGACCGTTCGGTCCTGCACGTCGGGGACAGCCTCCGCTACGACGTGGCCGGCGCCCTCGCGGCGGGCCTGCAGCCGGTCCACATGGATCCGCACGGGTTCTGCCCGGAGCCCGACGGCCACCCGCACGTCCGCAGCCTGGCCGAGCTGGCCGGGTCCCTGACCCGCGCGAGGGCATAGACTACGGCCTCATGCGCTGGTCCAAGATGTACATCCCGACGCTGCGCGACGACCCGGCCGACGCCGGCGCGCCCAGCCACCGCCTGCTGCTGCGCGCGGGCTATATCCGCCAGCTGATGGCTGGGCACTACTCGCTGCTGCCGCTCGGCCAGCGGGTGCGGCTGAAGGTCATCGGGATCATCCGCGAGGAGATGAACGCGGCCGGCGCGCAGGAGATCCTGATGCCGGTCATGCACCCGGCCGAGCTGTGGCAGACGAGCGGCCGCTGGGAGCTGATGGGCGATGAGATGTTCCGGCTCAAGGACCGCAGGGGCGCGGACCTGGCCCTGGGCATGACCCACGAGGAGATCGTCGCCACCCTCGCCACCGAGCTCGACTCCTACCGCCAGCTGCCGCAGATGTGGTACCAGATCCAGACCAAGCTGCGCGACGAGCCGCGGCCCAAGGCGGGCCTGATGCGCACCCGCGAGTTCACCATGAAGGACTCCTACAGCTTCGACCTCGGCCCGGCCGAGCTCGACGTGTCCTTCAACGCCCACCGCGACGCCTACGCCCGCATCTTCGAGCGGCTCGGCATCCCGGCCATCCAGGCCGCGGCGTCCAACGGCACCATGGGCGGCTCGGACTCCACCGAGTTCGTCTGCCCCTCGCCGACCGGCGAGGACCTCATCGTCTTCTGCCCGGAGTGCAAATACGCGGCCAACCTGGAAAAGGCCGCGTCCCGGCTGGGGAAGATAGAAGATTCTGCCGAACGGACCGTACTGCTTGCCTCACCCGAGCCCTTCGCCACGCCGGGGGTGCGCACCATCACCGATCTCGCCGAGCGGTACCAGGCCCCGGCCGACCGGCAGATCAAGACCCTGGTGTACTTCCTGGACGGTGTCCTCACGCTGGTGCTGATGCGCGGCGACCACGCGCTGAACGAGCAGAAGCTCGTCGACGCCACCGGCGCGGTCGCGATCCGCCCGGCGCAGCCGGAGGAGATCCGCGACGCGCTCGGCGCGCTGCCGGGCAGCCTCGGCGCCGTCGGTACGGTGCCTCCTGGTCCCGGCGGTCACCCGATCATCGCCGACGAGGCGCTGCGCGGGCGGCGCGGCATGTACACCGGCGCCAACGTCGACGACACCCACCTACGCGGCGTCGACGTCGAGCGGGACATCGCCGTCGGCCGGTGGGCGGATCTGCGCGAGGCCGCGGCGGGCGAAGCGTGCATCAACTGCGGGCACGGGCTGGAGGTGGAGCGCGGCATCGAGGTCGGCCACATCTTCAAGCTGGGCTACAAGTTCACCGACGCCATCGGGATCAGCGTGTCCGGGCCGGACGGCAAGCCGGTCCGGCCGATCATGGGCTGCTACGGCATCGGCGTGGAGCGGGCGATGGCCGCGGCCGTCGAGGTCCATCACGACGACAAGGGCATCATCTGGCCGACCGCGATCGCGCCGTTCGAGGTCGTGGTGGTGATCGCCCAGCAGGACGACGCCGCCGTGGCCGCCGCGGGGGAGCGGGTCTACCAGGCGCTGCTCGCGGCCGGCGTCGAGGTCATCGTGGACGACCGCCCGGTCCGGGCCGGGGTCAAGTTCAGCGACGCCGAACTGGTCGGCATCCCGTTCCGGGTCACCGTGGGCAAGCGGGGCCTCGCCGCCGGGACCGCGGAGCTGACCGACCGCGCCACCGGCTCCACCGTGCATATCCCGGTTGAGGAGCTGCCCAAGCACGTCCGGGAGGCGGTGGCCCAGGCCAAGGCCGGTAACTCCTAGCCGGTAATCCTAGGAGGCCTGGCGGTCGCGGTCCTGGCAGCGTAGCGCCCGGAGCACGTCGTCGCGGCCCTCGAGCAGCAGGCGGCGCAGCGCGGCGGGCGGATCCGCGGCCGTGATGTAGGCGTCGGTCATTTCCACCGTCTCGCGCGAAATCGGGCCCACCGCGTAGACGCCGGTGACGAAGTCCTGGGCCATCGCCGAGGACCAGTTCCGCCACACGTCCCCGACCACCTCGAAGTACCTCTCCCGGTAGGGCTCCACCAGTTCCGCCCGGTCGGGGTCGGCGAATCCGGACAGCACCGCGCGGAACATCGCGATGGTCAGCTCGCCTCCCATCATCGTTGCCCAGGCCTCCTGCTTGGCCCCGGCCGTCGGGATCGCGGCGCGGCACGCCGCGGCTTGCCGTTCGCCCGCGTCGGTAGCGTCCCGCGCCAGCTCGGCGTCGATCTCATCGTTGCCGCGGACACCGCGGCTGACCAGCCGCCACAGCAGTGACCAGCGCAGGTCGGTGTCGACGGTGAGGCTGTCGAGCAGCACCGAACCGTCGAGCAGCCCGGCCAGCAGGGCCAGGTCGTCGGCGGAGATGGCCACCCCGGCGAGAGCCCGGATGTAGGCGAGCTGGCTGTCCGAGCCGGCCGGCGCGTCGCGCAGCAGGTCGCGCAGCGCGCCGGCCATCAGCGTCAGCCCGGTCTGGCGCCAGGCGGGGTCGGCGAACCGGCGCACCGCCTGGCCGGCCTGCCGTAGCAAGGTCTGCACCACACTGATGTCGGCCACCGAAGAGATGCCCGACAGGACCAGCTGGACGTAGTCGCGCGCGGCCATCTCGCCGTCGCGGGTCATGTCCCAGGCGGCCGACCAGCACAGCGCCGCGGAGAGCGAGTCGGCGAACCCCCCGATGCTTGTGCTAGTCCGGGGGGACGACCCCCCCAGACCCCCCCGCTCCTGGGGGGAAACCGTTTCCCCCAGACCCCCTCGGCCCCCTCGGTCCGGGCCGACCAGCGTGCGGAGCGAATGATCGTCGAGGCGGATCTTGGCGTAGGTGAGGTCCTCGTCGTTGACCAGGACCAGGTCGGGGCGCGGCTGGCCGACGAGTTCCGGCACCACCGTGCGCGGGCCCGCCACATCGGTCTCGACCCGCTGCCGGCGGGCGAGGCCGGCCGGGGTCCGGTCGTACAGGCCGATGGCGATGCGGTGCGAGCGCAGCACGGGATGGCTGGCGGGCGCCTCTTGCTCCACCGCGAACTCGGTGAACCGGCCCTCGGCGTCCACCGAGTAGGACGGCCGCAGCGTGTTCACGCCCGCCGTCTGCAGCCATTCGGCCGACCAGGCGGCCAGGTCGCGACCCGAGGTCTCCTCGAGCGCGGCCAGCAGGTCCGCCAGCGTCGCGTTGCCCCACGCGTGCGCGGCGAAGTACTTCCGCACGCCGTCCAGGAAATTCTCCCGCCCGACATAGGCCACGAGCTGCTTGAGCACGGCCGCGCCCTTGGCGTACGTGATCCCGTCGAAGTTCACCTCCACCGCGGCGATGTCGGGGATATCCGCGGCGATCGGGTGGGTAGACGGCAGCTGATCTTGTCGGTAAGCCCAGGCCTTGTACAGCTGCGCGAACGTGGTCCAGGCGTTGGTCCACCTCGTCCCCTCGGCCTCCGCGAGCGTGCCGGCCCAGGTGGCGAACGACTCGTTCAGCCACAGGTCATCCCACCAGCGCATCGTGACCAGGTCGCCGAACCACATGTGCGCCATCTCGTGCAGGATCGTCTCGCCGCGCGCCTCGCGGGCGAAATCAGTGACCCGCGACCGGAAAATGTAGGCTTCCACGAACGTGACGCAGCCCGCGTTTTCCATCGCGCCTTCTTTGAATTCCGGCACGAAAAGCTGGTCGTATTTGCCGAACGGATATTTTATCCCGAACGAATTGTGGTAGAAGTCAAAGCCCTGGCGCGTCACTTCGAAGATCTCGTCGGCGTCGAGGTAGGAGGCCAGCGACTGCCGACAGTACACGCCGAGCGGGATGCCTTCGTGCTCGTCGCGGACCACGTGGTAGGGACCGGCAGCGACCGCCGTGATGTAGGTCGGCACGACCGGTGTGGGCGGGAAATGCCAGCGCAGCGCCCCGCCCGCGGGGATGGTCGATTCCGGCGCCATGTTCGACACGACCTGCCAGTCCGCCGGGGCGGTGACGGCGAGCTCGTAACTGGCCTTCATGTCCGGCTGGTCGAAGCAGGCGTAGACCCGGTGCGCGTCGAAGGTCTCCAGGTCCGAATATAGGTAGACGCGTCCGTCGGCGGGGTCGGTGAACCGGTGCAGCCCTTCGCCGCTGCGCGAGTAGGCGCAGTCGGCCACGACCCGGAGCACATTCTCGGCCGCCAGCCCGGTCAGCGTGATCCGGTTGCCGTCGAACGCGTCCGGGCCGACTGGTGCGTCGTTCAGCGTGATCTCGCGCACCGCGGGGGCGGTCAGGTTGATGAAGGTGGACGAGCCCGGTGCAGCGCAGCCGAACCTGACCACGCTGACCGAGTTGAACGTGGCGTCGCTGCCCGTCAGGTCGAGGTCGACTTGGTAGGAAGCGACCGTGATGAGGGCCGAACGCGTCGCCGCCTCGTCGCGGGTCAGGTTGTCGGATGTCACCGGGGGATTGTCCCTTCTTCGGAATTTGCGTGGGCTGCCCGTGGCTGAAGGGTGCATGACCCCAGATGAGCCAACTGAGCAGGAACCGACGCGCGTCGACTTCTGGTTCGACCCTATCTGCCCGTGGGCCTGGATGACCTCCCGCTGGATCCTGGAGGTGCAGAAGGTCCGCCCGGTCATGGTGGCTTGGCACGTGATGAGCCTGTCGGTGCTGAACGAGGGCAAGGACGACATGCCGGAGCAATACCGCGAGTCGCTCCGGACCGGCTGGGGACCAGTCCGGGTGCTGATCGCGGCGGAGCAAGCCTACGGACCCGAGGTGCTCGGCCCGCTGTACACCGCGCTCGGCACGCGCTTCCACCACGAGAAGGCGCCGCGGGACCGGGAGACGATCATGGCCGCGCTGGCCGGGGCGGGCCTGCCCGCCAGCCTGGCGGACGCGATGGACTCCACCTCCTACGACGCGGCCGTGCGCGCCTCGCACGCTGAGGGCATCGACCGGGTCGGCTACGACGTCGGCACGCCGGTCATCTCGGTGAACGGGATGTCGGTGTTCGGGCCGGTGGTGTCGCCGATCCCGCGCGGTGAGGCGGCGGCCAGGCTCTGGGACGGCGTCCTGCTGATCGCCGGAACCGACGGTTTCTTCGAGCTGAAGCGGTCCCGCACCCGCGACCCGATCTTCGACTAGCACGGCGTCTGGCAGACTTACCGCGTGCGCGTATACCTGGGATCCGATCACGCGGGTTTCGAGCTGAAGACCCACCTCATCGAATGGCTGGCCAGCGCCGGTCATGAGCCGGTGGACTGCGGTCCAGAAGCGTATGCCCCGGACGACGACTACCCGGTCTACGTGCTGCCCGCGGCGGTCGGGGTGGCCGGCGACCCGGGCAGCCTCGGCATCGTGATCGGCGGCTCGGGTAACGGCGAGCAGATCGCCGTGAACAAGATCCCCGGCATCCGCGCCGCGGTGGCCTGGACGGATGAGACGGCCCAGCTCGCCAGGCAGCACAACGACGCCAACGTGCTCAGCCTCGGCGCGCGGATGTACAGCCTCGAGGAGGCGGTCGGCTTCGCCCGGGTCTTCGTCTCCACCCCGTTCTCCGGCGAGCCGCGTCACGCCAGGCGCCTGGCCATGATCGCCGACTACGAGAAGACCGGCGAACTGCCGCCCCTGCCCGCTTCCTGAGCTCGCCGGCTGGTCAGCGGGAAGAGCGGCCTCGCCGCCCGCCGTCCCGCGGTCCCCGACGCCGCCGCGGGAAGCCCGGCCGTCCCGCCCGGTCGTCCCTAGTCGCACCGCCCGTTTCCGCCCCGCCCGATTGCGCGCCGCCCGATTGCGCGCCGCCCGATTGCGCGCCGCCCGATTGCGCGCCGCCCGATTGCGCCCGCCCCGCGCTTTCCGGCCCCGCGCTTTCCGGCCCCGCGCTTCCTCTCTCCTCGGCTGCCTCGGCTTCGGCGAGATGCTCGGCGCGCGGCCGGGACACGTCCCTGGCGCGCATCGCGGCGTTAGGTGTCAGTTTCATGGTCGGCACGGCGTCATCCTCCTCCGCCCAGTGTCCTCCAAAAACCGGACAACGCACCACCTGTCCGCCCCGTGGACTCCTCCTGCCCGGGCCCCCGGAAACCACCCACCCTTCCCGCCGTCGTTGCCCGAAAGGAAAAAATTTTCCTCTCAGGCAACGCCGCCAAGGACTCAAGGTGCTACCGCGGCGCGGAATGCGCCACCTAGAAGATCAGCGGGCACCAGGGAGCGGGGTCCCAGGACATGGCGGTCGAGAGCTGCCGGACGGCGCCGGGCCGCAGCTCGGCGACTAGGCCGGCTCCGGCGAGCGCGCCCAGCCTGGTCCCGCCCAGGTAGGCCGCGCCGAGTTCGGTCACGTCCAGCACCAGGTCCGCCGCCGAGGTAGCAGGAACGCACGACGCCGCCAGGCCGGAGCCGCCCGCGGGACTGTCACCGGTGGTCGTCAGCCGCCAGCGGCCGGCGTTGGACGGCAGGATCTCGTCCCGCACCTCGATGACCACGTCGACCGGGCAGGAATACCTGCGGCCGCCCAGCGCGGCGGGCACGTCGACGATCCGGACCCACAGGCCGTCGTTCAGCTGCGACCGGGCCCGCCTTGGGTCGGCCAGCTGGAAGAGCAGCGGATCGTCGACCGGGCGCCGCGATGCGCGGAACTCGCTGGTCAGGTCCCGGCTGAGCAAGTCGGCCCAGAGCGCCGCGCTGGCGGCGGGATCGACCGCCATCAGCTCGCGCACGGTCAGCACGTTCTCGGGAAGGAATTCGGCCCAGTGCTCCACACCCGAGTACAGCGCGTAGCCACGCGGCCCGCTGCCGTCCTCGGCCAGCAGGCAGCGCAGCGGGCTGGCGTCCTTCCGATCCTCCGCCGGGTCGTAGATCGCGCGCCGCCACCAGGCGTCGTTGCGCCCGAAGAGCCCGGGGCGTGACGGCAGCACGGCATCGTAGACCTTGGCCAGCTCGGTCAGCACGGCCGGCGGATCGGCGATCCGCAGCCGCAGGCCGTCGGCCGGGACTGTCGTCGCCAGCGCGCCCTCGCCGCGCCGGAACGTGAAGCTGAGGATCCCGCTAGCGGTGCCGTAGCCGTACCTGGAGTAGATCACAGACTCCGACGCCCACAGGATCGCGAGCGGCTCACCCCGGTCGCGGACGTCGGCCAGCTGGCGGCGCATCAGGCTGCTCAGCACGCCCCGCCGCCGGTGCGTGGGCAACACCGCCACGAACGTCACTCCGGCAGCGGGCAGCACTTCCTGCCCCGGCACGCTCAGCTGGAAGCTGTAGACCAAAGTGACGCCGACGGGCGCGGCACCGTCCCAAGCCGCGAGGGAGCGGTCGAACTCGAACCGGTCAAGGACGATGCGCCGGTAGCTCTCGGAAAGCGGCGAGCCGTGGAAGGCATGCTGGGCGACCGCCTCGAAGCTGTCGAATTCGTCCTCGGTAATGGGCCGGATCGGATACGGGCCGTCGACGCGGCCGCTGGCAGACTCTGTCATGTAGCCTTCGTACCCCGGCCTGCCCGGCCGGCGCGACTGGTTTAGCCTGCCCGGCCCGCATCGAATACAGTGCCCGCATCGAATACAGTGCCCGCATCATGGTTACCGCGCCGCAGCCCAAGCGACCCCATCAGGGGCGGCGGCGCGCGCGGCGGCTCTTGCGGACTATGCGTACCCAGCTGACTAGGCAGTTCATCACCAGGAACCGTCGGCTGGCCTTCGCGCTCTCGGTGCTGACCATCGCCATCGCGGTGGCCGCGGTACACCTGTCCGAGTGGTGGTTCTCGCCCGGCGTGATGATCTTGCCGATCCTGGCGGGCGGCCTGCTGCTGTGGCCGCGGGCGCTGCGAATCTTCTTCGCCTTCGCCGCGGCGGCCCTCATCTACGACGTGCTCAAGGACAAGGCCGGGGCCGGGATCGTCGCCACCATCGTGCTGACCGCCGCCTTCGCCGACGTGCTGGCGCGGACCAGGGAGAAGCTCGGCGTCCAAGGCCTGCGCGGCGACCGGATGCTGGTCGAACTGCGGGACCGCATCCGGGCCCAGGGCAAGCTGCCCGAACTGGGCGAGGGGTGGGGGTCGTCCCTGGTACTCAAGCCGGCCGGCGGCTCATCGTTCGGCGGCGACTTCGTGGTGTCGTTCAGCGACGGCAAGATGCTCGAGGTGGCGCTCGTCGACGTCTCAGGTAAGGGCATCGACGCGGGGACCAGGGCGCTGCTGCTTTCCGGTGCTTTCGGCGGCCTGCTCGGTTCGGTGCCAAGAGAGGAGTTCCTCCCCGCCTGCAACGCGTACATGCGCCGCGGTGGGGCCAGCGAGGGCTTCGTCACCGCCGTGCACCTCTCGCTCGACCTGGCCTCCGGCGAGTACGTGCTCTCCTCGGCCGGGCATCCGCCGGCCGCGCACTACGACGGGGCCGCCGGCCGCTGGCGGGTCACCCGCGCTCACGGGATCGTCCTCGGCGTGGTGGCGGACCTGCACGGCGCCGCGACCGAATCCGAGCGCGGCGTGCTGCAGCGCGGCGACGCGCTCATGCTCTACACCGACGGGCTGGTCGAAGCGCCCGGGCGGGACATCGACGTGGGCACCGACCGGCTGCTCGGCGAGGCCGAGCGCCTGCTGGCTAGCGGGTTCAGGACCGGCGCCCCGGCGCTGGTCGCGGCCATGCAGCGGGAGATCGGCGGCTCTGACGACTGCGCCCTGGTGCTGCTGTGGCGGAGCTAGCCCGTCCTAGCCGCCGCGCTCTCACCCGGGATGCCGGCTGGTCCAGGCATCGATGACGTCGAGCACGGTCCGGCTGGGCTCTGGCGGCGCAAAGCCGAGCGTCTCCTGCAAGATCGGGTGGACGGCGGGGTGCAGCCGGTTCTCGGTGAAGGCCTGTTCGTCGTCCTTGGACTGCCAGACATCGACATAGCGCAGCCCGGACTCGGTGCGCCAGGCCAGGTGGGCGATCAGGCCAGGCGGCAGCTCCGGGCCCAGGGCCTCCTTGATCCGGGCATAGGTCTCGGAGTTGATCGGCACGTCGTAGGTGACTGCGTAGGTCATCGGATCGCCTCCCCAATATTGGACCGAAGTGGCTTCGGACTAATACTGGTATCATGATCCCCATGCCAGGCCGCGTCAAGAGGCGTTACGACGCCACCCGCCGCCGCCAGGCCGCCGCCCGCACCCGCGCGGCCATCCTGGACGCCGCGCGCCAGCTGTTCACCGAACGCGGATACGCCGCCACCCCGATGACCGCGATCGCCGACCGAGCCGGGGTCGCACTGGACACCATCTACGCCTCGGTCGGCCGCAAGCCCGAACTGGCCCGGCTGCTGATCGAGACCGCGATCTCCGGCACCGACCAGGCCATCCCCGCCGAACAGCGCGACTACGTGCGCGCGATCCAGGCCGCCCCGGACCCAGGCACCAAGATCGCCATCTACGCCGCCGCGGTCGCGGCCATCGCCCCCCGCCTCGCGCTCGTGCTAGCCATCGTCCAGCAAGCCGCCCGCGACGAACCGGAACTAGCCAGGCTGTGGACCGAGATCGCCGAACGCCGCGCAGCGAACATGCGCCGCTTCGTCGCGGACCTGGCCACCGCCGCCCCGCTGCGCCTGGATCCCGACCAGGCCGCCGACATCGTGTGGGCCACCAACTCCGCCGAGATGTACCAGCTCCTGGTCGGCCAGCGCGGCTGGAGCCCGCAGCGCTACGAGCGCTTCCTCGCCGACACCTGGCGCCGCCTGCTCCTGGCCGAGTAGGCCAGCATCTCGCCGGACAAGCACAGCCATTCTGCTCCCTGCCGGGCCCCGCCCAGTCAATACTGCACCGAAACTGACGCTCCTGTCAGGTATTTTCAGTATCATAACGTTGTTCGCTGACGCAAACTATTTTTCCTGTGTGTAACCTGCGCGAACACCGCTGTAACATGTGCGAGCGGTAGCGAGCACGTCGCTCAGCAGGCACCAGATCGAAGTTAGCCGACGCCTCCGTCATGTGACGCACACGTCATTGTTTGCAATTATTAATGCATTCCCTAGAAAATGATTCCGTGGCTGGGGAAAGCCGAAGTACCGGCAGCACCGAGCGGACGGGCCTGCGGGAGCATGTCCGCCCGTCGCAGACGCGTGCCGAAGAGGTAGTGGCCAACGCGTCGGGGGAGAACTTTCCCGTCGCGCTCCGCCTGCTGCCTGCCAGGCACCGGCGGCACCTGACGAACCTGTACTTCTTCGCCCGGCTAACCGACGACCTCGGCGACGAGGCCCGCCCAGGGGGGGACGGGGAGGCGGGGAGCCCCCTCGGGACAGCAGAGCTTCGCCTCCGCCTGCTCGACGAGCTTGCCGCCGACGTCGACCGCATCTATCAAGGCAAAACGCCAACCTCGCCGGTCATGCGCGCCATGGCGCAGACCGTGCGCGAGTGCGGTGTCCCGGCTCGGCCGCTGCTCGACCTGATCCAGGCCAACCGGCAGGACCAGCAGGTCACCCGCTACCGCACGTTCGCCGAACTGCAGCAGTACTGCGAGCTGTCCGCCAACCCCGTTGGCCAAATCGTGCTCTACATCTTCGGCGCCGCTACGCCGGACCGCATCACCCTCTCCGATAGCATCTGCACCGCCCTGCAGCTGGCCGAACATTGGCAGGATGTGGCCGAGGACCTCGGCAACGGGCGGATTTACCTGCCTGGCGAGGACCTGGAGCGGTACGGCTGCACGGAGGCCGACCTGGCCGCCCCGACCGCAGGCCCCGCCGTGCGGGAGCTGATGATCTTCGAGACGGACCGCGCCTCGCGCCTGCTTGACCAGGGCGCGCCGCTGGTTGGCTCCCTGCGCGGCGCGGCCAGGCTGGCCGTCGCGGGTTACCTGGCGGGCGGCCGGGCGGCGCTGGCCGCGATCCGGGCGCAACGTCATGACGTGCTGGCGGGGACCCCGCGGCCGCGCCGGCGGCGGCTGGCGGGCGAGCTGGTCAAGGCTTACCTGAGAGGGAGGTGAGCAAGCGCTAGTGGAACTCACCGAGGCGTACCGCGAATGCGAGCGGATCACCTGGACGCAGGCGAGGAACTTCGCGTACGGCATCAGGCTGCTGCCGGCCGCCAAGCGGCGCGGGCTCGCCGTCATCTACGCGTTCGCCCGCCGGATCGACGACATCGGCGACGGCGCGATGCCGGCGCAGGAGAAGATCGCTGCGCTGACCGAAGCGCGCCACGCGGTCCTCGACCTGACCCGGCCCGGCCTCGGCCAGCACAGCCCGGACGACCCGGTGCTGATCGCGCTGGCCGACACCGGGCGTAACTTCCCCGTCCCCATGCAGGCGTTCGGCGAGCTCATCGACGGCTGCGTGGCCGACGTGCGCGGCACGCACTACGCGACGTTCGATGATCTATTGTATTACTGCCGCTGCGTGGCAGGCTCGATCGGCCGGCTGTCCCTGGGCATCTTCGGCACCAGCGCAGATGCCGGCGAAGCCGCCCGGCTGGCCGACTCGCTTGGCGTGGCCCTGCAGCTGACCAACATCCTGCGCGACATCCGCGAGGACCACGCCAGTGGGCGGGTCTACCTGCCCGCCGAAGACCTGGCCAAGTTCGACTGCTCCCTCGACGCTCCCGATTTGCCTCAGTTCACCAGGCTGGTGGAGTTCGAGGCCGAACGGGCCAGGGACTGGTACGCCACCGGCATGGGTCTGCTGCCGATGCTCGATCGCCGCAGCGCGGCCTGCACCGGTGCCATGGCAGGCATCTACCAGCGGCTGCTCGACCGGATCGCGGCCCAGCCCGCGGCGGTGCTGCGTGGCCGGATGTCGCTGTCGGCCGGGCAGAAGGCCGTGGTCGCGGTCAAGGCCCTGGCCGGGAGGATCCAATGAGCGAGCCAACGGGGCGCAATGAAGGGGGAACGGGGAGGCGGGTGGGGCCCCGGAGGCGAGCGAACAGGGTCACAGTGATCGGCGGCGGGCTGGCCGGGATCACCGCCGCGATCGCGCTCGCGGAGTCGGGGGCGGACGTCACGCTGCTCGAGGCCAGGCCCAGGCTCGGCGGCGCGACCTGCTCCTTTCACCGGGACGGCCTGATCGTCGACACCGGCCAGCACGTCTTCCTCGGCTGCTGTTCGGCCTACCGGGGCCTGCTGGCCAGGCTCGGCATGACCGAGCACGCGCCGTTGCAGGACCGGTTCGACGTGACCGTCCTGGCTCCGGGGGGCCGTAAGGCCAGGCTCCGCCGGACCGCGCTCCCCGGCCCCCTGCATATGCTGCCGGCCCTGGGCCGGTATCCCTTTCTTTCTTGGGCCGAACGAGCCCAGGTAGCTCGCCCCGCGCTGGCCATGCGCCGCGTTGACCCGGCCGACCCGGCGGCTGACATGCAGCGTTTCGGTGACTGGCTGGCCGCGCGGGGGCAGAGCGAGCGGGCCCGCCGGGCGCTGTGGGACCTGTTCTCGGTCTCGGCCCTGAACATCGCGGGCGACGACGCCTCGCTGGCGCTGGCCGCCACCGTGGTGAAGACCGGCTTGCTCGGCAAGAACAACGCGGCGGACATCGGCGTCCCCGCCCTCCCGCTGGGCGAACTGCACGGCGACGCGGCCGCGACCCTGCTGGCCAAGCTTGGCGCCCAAGTCACCCTGGGCGCCAAGGTCTCTGCCGTCGAACCCGGCGAGGAGTTCCGCGTCCGGCTGGCCCAGGGCGGCGAAATACCGGCGGACGCCGTGGTCCTGGCCGTGCCGCACGAGAAGGCCGCGGCCCTGATCCCGCCGGGCGCGCTGCCCGAAGGGACGGTACGAGCCTGGGCCGGCCTCGGCGCCGCGCCGATCGTCAACGTGCACGTGATCTACGACCGGCCGGTCACGGACCTGAAGTTCGCCGCCGCCATCGACTCTCCGGTGCAGTGGGTCTTCGACCGCACCCGCATCTCCGGCATCAGCACGTCCAACCACAGGGCCTCCAACCACGGGGCCTCCAACCACGGGGCCTCCAACCACGGGGCCTCCAACCATGGGGCCTCCAACCACGGGCGCCCCGGACAGCAGTACCTGGCCATCTCGCTGTCGGCCGCGGATGAGTACGCGGACGTGCCCGCGGCCAGGCTGCGCGAGCAGTTCGTGCCCGCGCTGGCCGAACTGTTCCCCGCGGCCCGCGACGCCCGCGTCACCGAGTTCTTCGTCACCCGCGAGCGGCGGGCGACCTTCCGCCAGGCACCGGGCAGCGGGGCGCTGCGGCCGAAGGCTGCGACCCGGCACCCCGGCTTGGTACTGGCAGGTGCGTGGACCGACACTGGATGGCCGGACACGATGGAAGGCGCGGTGCGCAGCGGCCTGGCCGCGGCCGTCGAGCTACGTAATACCGTCCTTACCTCAACGATAGGGGTGCGTCAGTGACAGCTGTAATGCCTGAGGGTGTGGCCCTGGCCCGGGACCTCGTGGGCCCCGCGATGGAGTCCGCGATCGCCAGGCTCACCCCGGACGTGCGCGTCGTCGCGGCGTACCACCTGGGCTTCGCCGACGCCGCGGGCAACCCGATCAGGAGTGGCGGTGCTGGCCAAAGCAGCGGCAAAGCGCTGCGACCCGCACTCGCCCTGCTGTCGGCCCGCGCTGCGGGCGTGCCGCCGGAGCGCGGCGTGACCGCCGCGGTGGCTGTCGAGCTGGTGCACAATTTCTCCCTGCTGCACGACGACATCATGGACAACGACACCGAGCGCAGGCACCGGCCGACGGCCTGGACCGTGTTCGGCATCGGCGCGGCCATCCTGGCCGGGGACGCGCTGCTCGCGCTGGCCCAGGACCTGCTGCTGGAGGACGGCAACCCGCAGGGCGCGTGGGCGGCCCGGTGCCTGTCCGCGGCGGTGCAGCGGCTGATCGGCGGGCAGGGCTCGGACCTGGCCTTCGAGAAGCGTGACGACGTGACGCTGGCCGAGTGCCTGGACATGGCCGGTGACAAGACCGCCGCGCTGATGGCATGCGCCTGCAGCATCGGCGCGGTGCACCTCGGCGCGCCGCCGACGCTGGCGATGGCCCTGGCCGGGTTCGGCGCGCACGTCGGGCTGGCGTTCCAGCTCACCGACGACCTGCTCGGCATCTGGGGCGCGCCGGAGGTCACCGGCAAGCCGGTCCGCGCTGACCTGCGCGCCAGGAAGAAGTCGCTGCCCGTGGTGGCCGCGCTGAACAGCGGCGCGCCCGCGGCGGCCGAACTCCGCGGCCTGCTCACCGACCCCGAACCGCTCAGCGAGGACGACCTGGTCCGCGCGGCCGACCTGGTGGTCGCGGCGGGCGGCAAGGACTGGGCCGAGGCCGAGGCCGAGGCCCAGCTCGCCGCGGCCAACGCCAGCCTGGCCGATATCGACCTGCCCGGCGATGTCCGGGCCGAGCTGACCGCGATCGCCGAGTTCATCACGGCGCGCCAGTGGTGACACTGGACCTAGCACGGCAAACCCTAGAACGAGCCCGTGACCACGCGCTCGGGCTGCAGCACGCCGACGGCTGGTGGCAGGGCGAGCTTGAGACCAACGTGACCATGGACGCCGAGGACCTGCTGCTGCGCGAGTTCCTCGGCCTGCACGACGCCGCCGCGATCGCGGCGGCGGCCCGCTGGATCCGGTCCAAGCAGCGGGACGACGGCACCTGGGCCAACTTCTACGGCGGTCCGGGTGACCTGTCCACCACCGTGGAGGCCTATCTGGCGCTGCGACTGGCCGGCGACGAGCCGGACGCGCCGCACATGAAGCAGGCCTGCGCCTGGATTCTGGACCAGGGCGGGGTCGAGGCGACCCGCGTGTTCACCCGGATCTGGCTGGCGCTTTCCGGCCTGTGGTCGTGGCACGACCTGCCGGTCATCCCGCCCGAGCTGATCTACCTGCCGGCCTGGTTCCCGCTCAACATCTACGACTGGGGCTGCTGGGCGCGGCAGACGATGGTGGCGCTCGCCGTGGTCCAGTCGTTCCGCCCGTCCCGCCCGCTCCCGTTCACCATCGACGAGCTCTCTGCTAGCCGGGGGGACGACCCCCCTAGACCCCCCCGATCCTGGGGGGACCCATCCCCCCAGACCCCCCTTGGGGGGGACCCATCCCCCCAGACCCCCCTTGGGGGGGACCCATCCCCCCAGACCACCCGGGATCCCTGGGCACGCGTCTTCAACGCCCTAGACAAGGCCCTACACCTTTACCGACCGGTAAAGTCGGTAAGACGGGCGGCGCTGCGCCGCTGCGGGGAGTGGATCATCGCCCGGCAGGAGCGGGACGGCTGCTGGGGCGGCATCCAGCCGCCCTGGGTGTACTCGCTGATGGCGCTGAACCTGCTCGGCTACCAAATCGAGCATCCCATCATGCAGCGCGGACTAAGCGGCCTTGACCGGTTCACGATCATCGAGGATGGCATCGACGGGCCCGTGCGCCGCCTGGAGGCGTGCCAGTCGCCGGTCTGGGACACCGTGCTGACCATGATCGCGCTCGCCGACGCGGGCCTGCCCGCCGATCACCCCGCGCTGGCCAGCGCCGCGCGGTGGGTGCTGGATGAGGAGATCCGCGGCCCGGGCGACTGGCAGGTGCGCCGGCCGGACCTGGCTCCCGGCGGCTGGGCGTTCGAGTTCGACAACGACGTCTACCCCGACACCGACGACACCGCCGAGGTCGTCCTCGCGCTGCGCCGCGCTGGCCCTAGGAGGCCCGAGAAACAAGCCGCCATCGACCGGGGGCTGGCCTGGCTGGCCGGGATGCAGTCCAAGGACGGCGGCTGGGGCGCGTTCGACGCGGACAACACCCGCCAGCTCGTCAACAAGCTGCCGTTCTGCGACTTCGGCGCGGTCATCGACCCGCCCTCGGCCGACGTGACGGCGCACATCGTGGAGGCGTTCGCGGCCGAGGGGCGCACCACGGATCAGGTAGTCCGCCGCGGCGTCGTCTGGCTGCTGCGCGCCCAGGAGCCAGACGGGTCCTGGTTCGGCCGCTGGGGCGCGAACTACGTCTACGGTACGGGCGCCGTGGTGCCCGCGCTGATCGCGGCCGGGGTGAAGCCGTCCAAGCCGGCCATCCGCCGCGCCGTGGCCTGGCTGGAGGAGCACCAGAACCCGGACGGCGGCTGGGGCGAGGACCTGCGCTCCTACGACGACCCGGCCCTAGGCGGGGGTACCTCCACCGCCTCGCAGACCGCCTGGGCGCTGCTCGCCCTGCTCGCGGCCGGCGAACGGGACAACCCCGCGGCCGAGCGCGGCGTGCGGTGGCTCGCCCAGACGCAGCGGGCCGACGGCAGCTGGGACGAGCCCCAGTACACCGGCACCGGGTTCCCCGGCGACTTCTACATCAACTATCACCTGTACCGGCTGGCCTTCCCGATCAGCGCCCTCGGCAGGTACCTATCCGGAGGTAGCACATGACCGAGGCGATCATCTGCGCGCCGATGCGCGTCGAGGCCCGTGCCATCCGGCAGGGACTGCGAGGAAGCGCCAGCCCGCCCGGGGTAATCCGTACCGGCTACGGCACCACCCGGGCGGCACAGCGGGCCGAAGAGCTCAAAGCCGCCTCGTTCGGCCAAATCGCGATCATGGGGGTCGGGGCCGGCCTGACCACCGACCTCAGCCCGGGTAACCTGGTCGTCGGCACCGAGGCGGGCCTGGTGACCTGCGCGTCGGCGCCGCTGCTGGCCGGTGAGCTGCGGCGCGCCGGGCTGCCTGCCCGCACCGGCCGGATCACCACCGTGGATCACCTGGTCCGGCGGTCCGAACGGGCGTCGCTGGCCGCCGACGGCACACTGCTGGCCGACATGGAGTCGGCGCCGCTGGCTACCGCGGCGGGCCGGCGGCCTGTGGCCGTGGTCCGCGCCGTGTCCGACACGCCGGTCCACCCGGTCGCCGGCATCGTCTCCGGCGGCCTGGCCGCGCTGCGGGCGCTGCGCGCCGCCGCGCCCGTGATCGAGCGGTGGGCGGCGGCCTGCGGGCCGCGCCAGGTGCTCCTGGCCGGGCCGCGGTCGTTCTGCGCCGGCGTGGAGCGGGCGATCGAGGTCGTCGAGCGGGCGCTCGAGCTCCAGGGGGAGCCGGTCTACGTGCGCAAGCAGATCGTGCACAACACCCGCGTGGTCGGCGACCTGGAGAGCCGCGGCGCGGTGTTCGTGGACGAACTCGACCGAAGTGCCCGACGGCGCCACCGTGGTGTTTTCCGCGCACGGCGTGTCGCCCATGGTGCGCGCCGAGGCGTCCCGGCGCGGGCTCGCGGTGATCGACGCGACCTGCCCGCTGGTCGCCAAGGTGCATGCGGAGGCCCGGCGGTTCGCCGCCGACGGGTACACGGTCGCGCTGATCGGCCACGCGGGCCACGAGGAGGTCGAGGGCACGATGGGCGAGGCGCCGTCCTCGACGGTGCTGGTGCAGACGCCCGAAGACGTGGCCGCGCTGCGGCCGCGCGACTCCGAGCGCGTGGCCTACCTGATGCAGACCACGCTGTCGGTGGACGAGGCCGCGGAGGTGTCCGGCGCGCTGCGCGAACGGTTCCCGGCGGTGCGGACACCCGGCAGCGACGACATCTGCTACGCGACGACCAACCGGCAGGCCGCGGTGCGCGCCGTCGCCGCCGAATCCGACCTGGTGCTCGTGGCCGGCTCGGCGAACTCCTCCAACTCGGTCCGGCTGGTGGAGACCTGCGAGCGCATCGGCACGCCCGCGTACCTGATCGACAGCGCGGCGGACATCCAGCTGGGCTGGCTCACGGGGGCATCCACGATCGGCCTGACCGCCGGAGCCTCCGCCCCTCCTGCCGTAGTGGAGGAGATCATTTCGGCGCTTTCAGGGCTAGGCCCCCTGTCCGTCTCCGAGCGAACCACGACCACGGAATCAATCCGGTTCGGCCTGCCCAAGGAGGTAAGGCACTAATGCCCATGCCGCTACGTCAGTCGCTGCGCGTCGGGTCCTATCTGATGCGCAAGAAGCTGGCTGGAAAGAAGAAGTTTCCGCTGCTCGTCGAGCTCGAGCCGCTGTTCGCCTGCAACCTGAAGTGCGCCGGCTGCGGCAAGATCCAGCAGCCGCACGAGATCCTCAAGCAGCGGATGCCGGTCGAGCAGGCGCTGGCCGCGATCGAGGAATCCGGCGCGCCGATGGTGTCCATCGCCGGCGGCGAGCCGCTGATGCACCCGCAGATCGACGTGATCGTCGCCGAACTGATCAAGCGGAAGAAATTCGTCTTCCTGTGCACCAACGCGCTGCTGCTGCCGAAGAAGCTGGACAAGTTCAAGCCCTCGCCGTACTTCGCCTGGGTGGTGCACATCGACGGGCTGCGTGAGCGGCATGACGAGTCGGTCTGCAAGGAAGGCGTGTTCGACAACGCGGTCGCCGCGATCAAGCTAGCCAAGTCGCGCGGGTTCAAGGTGAACACGAACACCACGTTCTTCAACACCGACACCCCGCAGACGGTGATCGAGGTGCTGACCTACCTGAACGACGACCTCGGCATCGACGAGATGCAGATCTCGCCGGCCTACGCGTACGAGAAGGCGCCGGACCAGGAGCACTTCCTGGGTGTGGAGGAGACCAGGGAACTGTTCCGCAAGTCCTTCGCCGACGGCCGGCGCAAGAAGTGGCGGCTGAACCACACGCCGCTGTTCCTGGACTTCCTCGAGGGCAAGACCGACTTCGGCTGCACGGCGTGGGGGATTCCCTCTTACTCGCTGCTTGGCTGGCAGAAGCCCTGCTACCTGATGTCGGACGGGTACGTGAAGACCTATAAGGAGCTCATCGAGACCACGGACTGGGACTCCTACGGGCGAGGCAAGGACCCCCGGTGCGCCAACTGCATGGCGCACTGCGGGTATGAGCCGTCGGCCGTGCTCGCCACGATGAGCTCGCTGCGCGAGACGATCAGGGCCGCCCGGGGCTGATTCCTTGGGGTAATCCAGCAGCTTCCATTCAGCACTTCTTCAGGTAACGCGGCCAAGCTCTGAATCGGCGCGGCGTTCGCTCCCGGGGGCGGCCGCGCCGCCAATCAATCCAGCACAGGCGGCGGTCCTGAGGAGTGCGGAATGTTCTTCACCTATTTGGGGCGTGAGCTCCGGCGTCGCATGCGCCAGGGCGTGTTCATCGCGCTCGGCCTGGCCCTCGGCGTCGGCCTGGTGATCACCGTGACGGCGGCGTCGGCCGGCGTCAAGAACGCCCAGGGCACCGTGCTGCACGCGCTATACGGCGTGGGTACCGACGTCACCGTGACCAAGACGCCGGCCGCCGGGTCGTTCACCCCGGGATCGTTCGGCTTCGGCTTCAGGACCGGGACCACTAAGCGGCCCGCGGCGGGCACCAAGATCAGCACCAGCACGCTGGCGCAGGGTGCCACGCTCGCCTCGATCAGCGCGTCCTCGGTCAGCACGGTCACTGGCCTGCACGACGTGGCCGCGGCGGCCGGCGGGCTGACCCTGACCGACCGGACGCTCAGCGGTACCGTGCCGGCCATCAACTTCAACGGCGGCTCCGGCGGCTCCGGCGGCTCCGGCGGTTTCGGCGGCGGCGGTGGCGGCGGCTCGGGCGGATCCGGCTCAGGCAACGCCGGGCAGAGCTTCCGCGCCGCCTTCACCACCAACAGCTTCGGCGTCGACGGCGTGGACATCGGTAGCGGCGAACTCGGCCCGCTCAGCTCGGGCAAGCTCAGCGCGGGCCGCACCTTCGCCAACGCGGACGCGTCGTCCGACGTGGCCATGGTGGACTCCTCCTACGCCACGCAGAACAAGCTGTCGGTCGGATCGACCATCGCCGTCGGCAACAGCAAGGGCACCACGACGAACTTCAAGGTCATCGGGATCGTCAGCGAGCCCGCGGGTGACAATCCCTCGGACGTCTATATCCCGCTCGCCGTGGCGCAGAACCTGGCGAACATGAAGAGCGACGTGAACTCCATCTACGTGGCGGCCAGCAGCGCCCAGGACATCAACACCGTCCAGAGCGAGATCAAGACGGCGCTGCCTTCGACCACCGTGACCACTTCCAGCGACCTGGCCAGCGAGGTCACCGGCTCGCTGTCCAACGCCTCGAGCCTGGCCAACAACCTCGGCAAGTGGCTCGCGATCGCGGTCCTCATCGCGGCGTTCCTGCTGGCCAGCCTGCTGACGCTGGCGGCGGTCTCGCGCCGGGTGCGTGAGTTCGGCACGCTCAAGGCGCTCGGCTGGAAGAGCCGCCGCATCGTCGGCCAGGTGATGGGCGAGTCGGTCACCCTGGGCATCATCGGCGGCGTGATCGGCGTCGGGCTCGGCCTGGCCGGCGCGGAACTGGTCTCCAAGATGTCGCCCAAGCTGACCGCCGTGGTCGGCCAGACCACGGGGTCGGCCACGCCTGGCGGTGCCAGGCAGTTCGGCTTCGGCGGCACCGGTGGTGGTGGTGGTGGCGGCGGCGGTGGCGGGTTCAACCGCCCCTCGACGCTCGCCAACCACACGGTGGTCGTGCACCTGTCCCCCTCGGTGAGCTCCAACGTCATCCTGCTCGCGGTCGTGCTGGCCGTGCTTGGCGGCCTCATCGCCGGGATGTTCGGTGGCTGGCGGGCCGCGCGGCTCCGCCCGGCGGCCGCGCTGGGCAAGGTGGCATGACGGTATCCGCGCAACCACTTCGACGGGCGACTTCAACGGGAGAGAAGCCAGATGTACAAGCTCAGCGGCGTTACCAAGAATTACCAGAAGGGCCGTGACACCGTCGCTGCCTTGCGCGGCGTGGACCTCGTGATCGAGGATGGCGAGTGGCTGGCTATCCAGGGACCGACTGGGCACGGCAAGACCACGTTGCTCCAGATCCTCGGCGGCCTGGACCGCCCGTCGGCCGGCATCGTCGACTTCGATGGCCGTGACCTCGCCCAGCTGCGCGAGGGCGAGGTAACCAGGGTGCGGGCCCAGTCCATGGGTTTTATCTTCCAGACCTTCAACCTGATCCCCACGCTGTCCGCGCAGGAGAACGTGGAGGCCGCGCTGGTCCCGCTGCACACCTCCGCCGCCGCGCGGCGGCAGCGGGCCGCGATCGCCCTCGACACCGTGGGCCTCGGCGACCGGCTGCGCCACGTGCCCGGCGAGCTGTCCGGCGGCCAGCAGCAGCGGGTGGCCATCGCCCGGGCCCTGGTCAAGGAGCCCAAGGTCCTGCTGGCCGACGAGCCGACCGGCAACCTCGACGAGGACACCAGGGACGAGATCATCGGCCTGCTCGAGACGATGTGGCGGGAGCGCGGCCTGACCATGGTGCTCGTCACCCACGACACCACCGTGGCCCGTCGTGCCCAGCGCATCGGCGTGATGAAGAACGGCCGCCTCACCTTCAAGCACCAGGCCCGCCCCAAGGCCAGTACGTCCCAGGTGACCACCGCCGCCCCCCGCGGCGGCGAGCCCCTAGACGCCGGGGCACCCGACTTCAGGCCCCCTGACCTCCCGCCGGCCGATTCCATCTTCGCCACCGATCCGACCGATTCCGTTTCCTTCCCCGACTAGCCGGCCGCATCACGTTATTGTGCACCTTTACTGCCGTGATAGGGGCAGTAACTGCGCACAATGATCGATAGTCGACTAATAGGGCGCTCGATTTCGGTAGTTTGTTCGTGTCAGGGTGTGTACAGTCCTAGCGGGATCAGCTGGGCGGCTCAGCGCGAGCCAGTGCTTAACACGCGGTCGGCCGAGGATCTGCGGGCGGCCATCCTGAAGATCCTGGCACGCGACGACAGGAATGACAGCGAGGTCTAGGGACGTCCGCGCCCCCGCTCGCCTCCCACCAGCAGGGCTACGCCGTTCCCTAAGACACGCTGGACCTGATTGCGGTGCTCGCCGACGAGGACACGGAAGACGACTGACGGGCACTTCCGGTCATGGACCCGGGAAACTCCACCGTCGTACCGCTTCCCGCCGTCGGCCAGGCACGGGCACGGGCTGGCTTCCACATGCTCGGCGCATCTGTTGCCTGATGCTGCGGCGGCAGCGCTGGTGGCCGCATTCCACAGGGTACAGGTCGATCCGCGTCGTGATCGTGAGGCGTGCTATGTCCTTGAGGCTGTGCTAAGCGCACCAATATTCGGTTGCCTGCGGCTGTCACCTGATGGGATAGTGCGGTCGAGTCAGGTTTGGTGCCGACTCTAGTGGAGCTAATTGCTTTCGCCTGAAGTCGGCTGTGTGGAAGGGAGGCGTCTGTGATGTCTGCGCCCGTTGCGGGCTCTGTCTCGCCTGCCCTAGCCACTGCCCACCTGAGGAGCACCACCAATGCGCGACAGCGCCGATTCCTACGATCCCGCCTTTGGCAGGGTCCGCCGCTCGAGGAGTAAGCGGCAGCGGAAGTTCTACCAGCCTCACGACGACGAGGCCACCTACGTAAAGCGCGCCTGGGAGCTGCAAAGGCTCGCCGGGGCGGATGCGGACGACGCGACCGACAGCCTGCCGGAAGGCGACCGCTGGTCGACCTGGGATCAGTCAACGCCAACGGAGCGCGGCCCGAAGCCGCACCCAACGTGGCTGGTCACCGACCTTGCGGCGGTCGACTACGAACTCGGCGTCCTCAAGACAGGAAAGGAAGCTGACGTATTTCTCGTCCGCCGTGGCGTGCCGGGGACAGACCGGTCCTGCCTGCTCGCCGCCAAACGCTACCGGGACGCGACGCACCGGCAGTTCCACCGGGATGTCAGCTACCTAGAAGGTCGCCGTGTCCGCGAGAGTCGGATGAACCGGGCGGTGGCAAAGCGCAGCGACTTCGGTCGGCGGGCGATCGCCGGCCAGTGGGCGAACGCGGAGTTCAACGCCCTCGTGCAGCTATACCACGTCGGCGTGCCTGTTCCCTATCCGGTGCAGATCTTGGGGACAGAGATCCTGCTTGAGTTCATCGGCGACGCGGACGGCACCGGCGCGCCTCGCCTTGCCGAGACCCGCCCCGAGCCGGCCGAACTCGCCAGCCTCTGGAGCCAGCTTGTCGAGGCCATGGCAACTCTTGCCAACGCCGGCTTCGCGCACGGCGACCTGTCCCCGTACAACCTGCTCGTCCACCACGGGCGGCTGGTGATGATCGACCTGCCGCAGGTGGTCGACGTCATCTCGCACCCGAACGGCCGCAGCTTCCTCGACCGAGACGCCAAGAACGTCGCCACCTGGTTCGCAAGAGCTGGCCATCCTGACGCAGATCCTGAGGTGCTAGCCCGCCTACTGGCCGAGGAGGCTTGCCTGGCGTTAACCGATGACTGTGAGAACCCCTTCGACGGGAGCTTTTCAGTTAGCCACTGGGATGAGTTTGCAGGTGTTAGCAACGGGGTCTTGGTCGACGCGGAGCAGCCGACAGCGGCCGCCCGGCGCCAGACGGTCCGGCGCCGGGCGGCGGAGAAATGGCCTGCTCCGGCCGCCCGGGCCGCCGGACGTCGGGGTCAGGGTGAGATGGTGATGCTGCCTGCCAGCAGTGCTCCGACCGCCGCGACGGTGGTCAGTGTCTTCCTCAACGTGATCTCCTCAAGCGGGTCGTCAGCTGACGGGCTCGGCTGATACCGCATCGGAGGCCAGCATGACGGCTTGGCCGGGGACGATCTTCAGGTCGCCCAGGCTGGTGTGTGATCCGCTGCCGGTGCCGAAGCTGGTGGCGCCGGCGGTGAAGGTGAACGCGTTGCCGGTGCTGTCGGCGTAGACGAAGGTACCGGCCTGGTCGGCGACGGCCAGCCCGCCCGATGATCCGGACGGCAGCGCCGCGGGCGTCTTCCAGCTGCCCCCGGCCAGGTCCCAGGTGAACGACGAGCCGAACACGGCGATCGCGTTCCCGGCCCCGTCGATCGCGGTGGACACCGTAATCGCGGGGACGGTCCGGGTGGCCAGGACGGTCTCGCCGCTCCAGGCCCCGGACGGGGACCGGGTCAGCACTCCGGTGTGGCCGTCCAGTACCGACCAGACGACCGACGCCTGCCCGGCGTTGTTCAGCGCGACCTGCGAGGTCCCGATCGGGTTGTAGTGGTTAGATCCGGCTCCGGAGGCCAGCCAGACCGGGGCAGAGAACCCGCCGGTGACGGTACCGGAGACGGCATACAGGCTGTTGAGGCCTCCGTTGAAGGTCATGATCGCGCTTCCGCCGGAGTTGACGGCCAGGCTCAGGCTATGCGCCGGGCCCACGCTGCCTTCGACCGACAGCGTCGTGGCCGGCCCCCAGCTGCTGCTGCCCGCCGGGAGAACCGCGTCAGTGGCATCACCGGGGCTGGTGGACCAGCCGGCGATGACGTTGCCGGCCCCATCTGTGCCGATGACCAGCCCGCCGTCGGACTCGGACAGGCCCAAACCGGTGCTGAGGGTGACCGGCGTGCCCCAGCTGCCGCCGGCCGGATGCACGGCCGCCTCCACGACGGCGGTGCAGGTCGAGCACGGCCAGTTCCCCCACACCGCGACCGTCTGCCCGGCCGAGGTGACCGCCACGGCAATGCGGTGCCCGGAGCTGGGCGTGTTGCCGCCCTGGCCCAGGTCGGTTGCCTGCCAGGTCTTCCCGTTCGGGCTGGTGCACACCTGGACGTGCGTGCTGCCGTCGGAGGCCGTGAAGGTCCCGCCGGCCGCCATGGCCCCGGCCTGGTTGACCGCCACCGAGCTGCCGCACGACCCCGGCAACGCGACCGGCGATGACCACGAGGCGGCCAGCGCCGGCAGCGCGGGCGACACCCCGAACACGGCCGCGCCCGCCAGCGCCACCAGGGCGCCCCGCCCGATCCACCTTCTTGACCGTACGCGTGATTGAGCATGCTGCATGATGTCCTCCTCCTGACATCTGAGATCGCTTGCCGCGTCCGGCCAAGGCTGCGGGAGAAGGCACAGGCGGGATGTTCGTCGCTAACCGCATGGCGCCGCCCCTGCGCCGCTCGGGCCGTCGCGACAGTCAATCCCGGCGGCAGCGCACTGCGGAAAGCAGCACGGCCCGCCGCCTTACACCCTTACCCACGTGCCGGCCGCCCGGCCGGTTCAGCTCCAGCGGTGAACACAAGGCAAAACTTCTGGACAGGTCCTCACGTGGCGAACGTGCCCCGCCCGCCATCACGTCGCACATGCCCGGCGCCCCAAGGATCTGGACCGTTCAAGGTGGTGCTGCGGCTGATGTTTTTCGTCCTCCCATCCAGCGGTGAACCACAGCTGTCCCGGCTCCGTGTTACGTAGCAAGGATCGGTCTGGCGGGTCGCGGGCACGACGCTGGCCTTCCAGGCCAAGCGGGTTGGCGCTTCCTGCCATCGGGTGGTGGCAGCGTCGATCGCGGCGAGCCGACCTGGCCGGTAAAGGTAGGAGGAGTCCCGGCGGTTGATATCCCACGTGTCCGCGTCGGTCACCACCTGGCTGGAACAACAACCCGGGTTCCGGTCCCGGCCTGACGGCCTCGGCGACCCTGGCTGTATATTTAGCGCTCGCTTCGGCCATCGCGTCCATGGCGTTTCCGCGGAAGCGCTTTGTGCGGGATTTCACAAGCCGTCTCCGCGGAAACGTACTCTTATGCCCCTGGCCGGTCGCGATATCAGCTCTCGTTGGGTGCTGGCTGGCGGCTGCGGGAAGATCATGGGCCGCGAGGGTGGCCTCGGCCCCATGTCAGACGGGCCGGCCGGAGCGCTCACGGTCGGCGCAGCCTGGGCTCGTCGTCACCGCATGAGCCGGCCGTCGCTACCGCGAGCGCCGCAACAGGGAGTCGAGCCGGGTGAACGAGCTCTCCCAAGCTGCCTCCGGGTCGCCGCATATCTCGTCGCGAGACGGGCCCTGGCGCAGCTCGAGTCTGGTCCTGCCGCTGGACTGGTCGAGGAATTCCAGCCGCAACCTGATCCTGGCCGTCCTCCCGGCGCCCGCTATCCCGCCGATATCGGCGTGCGCCACCAGCAGCTCATCCTCGACGACCTCGCTCAATGCCACATCGACCGAAGTGCGGTGACTCGGGTCCGCATCGCTCACCAGCACAAAGCGCTGGAAACCGCCTGGCCGGGCGTCGCTTTGCACCGTCTCGCACGGCACCGAGAAGCCCGCGGGCCCGAACCACTGGCACAGCTGGTCGGGATCGACGAAGGCCCGGTAGACCAGTTCGCGCGGCGCGTCGAAGACGCGCGAGACGGAGATTTCCCCATTTTGGCTCACAGGAGACAGACTACGATCAGCGCCGGCCCGAACCTGCTGCAGGCTGCCACACCGTCCCTGGCCGTAGCAACTGGTTTCCGCCCGGAACCGGCATTCACTTCGTCAATGGCGTGTCCTGCGCGCCGCAGGAACCGCGGACGATCAGCTCCACCGGCAGCAGCGGCGTCCGCTCGGGTACCGGCTCACCCGCGATGCTGCGCAGCAGCAACTCGGCCGCCTGCCGCCCGGTTTCGGCCAGCGGCACCCGCACGGTGGTCAGCGGCGGCGTCAGGAATTCGGCGAACGGGATGTCGTCGCAGCTCACGACCGCGACGTCGGCGGGCACCCGGCACCCCGCCTGCCACAGCGCGGACAGCACGCCGATCGCCATCACGTCGCTGTGCACGAAGATCGCGGTCAGGCTGGAGGTGCGTTCCAGCAGCAGCCGGGTCGCGGCGGCGCCGCCCTGTGGCGTCCAGTCGCCCTCGGCCACCAGGTCCTCGCTCGGCTCCAGGCCCGCGTCGCGCAGCGCGTCCTCGTAGCCGTGCAGCCTGCTGCGGGTGACCCGCCGCCGGAACAGCCCGGTGACCGTCCCGATGGACGTGTGCCCGAGCCCGAGCAGGTGTTCAGCGGCCAGCCGCCCGGTTTCCCTGTGGTTCGACCCGACCAGCGGGACGCCGCCGCCGGGCACCGCCTGCAGGCTGACCGACGGCACGTACCGCCGGAGCAGGTCGGCGACCTCGGTGTCCTCCTCGACCTCGGGCGCGGCGGCGATGATGCCGTCCACCCGGCGCTCGATCAGCGTGCGCACGATGTCGGCCCCGTCCGCGCCGCCGACTGCCAGGTGCCCGACCAGGACGGAGTGCCCGTTCTTCCGCGCGGCCTGCTCGGCGGCCACTGAGGCCTGGGCGATGGCCACGTCGGTGGCGTCGCTGGCCACTAGGCCGATGGTGGCGGTGGTCCGCTGGACCAGGCTGCGGGCGATCGTGTTCGGCCGGTAGCCCAGTTCGGCGGCTGCGGCCAGGATGCGCTCCCCGGTTTCGGCGGAAACCCGCACGTCACCGCCGTTGAGAACCTTGCTGGCCGTCTGGAAGCTGACCCCGGCGCGCGCCGCGACTTCCTTGATCGACACGTACCGCGGTCGGGCCATCGCGCCCTTCTCTTGGGTCCTTGAACAAATGAGCGAACGTTCGCTCCAGCATGCTAAGTTTCCTAAACGCATCCGGTCAAGTAGGCGTACCTAAGATGTTTCACCCCTGTTATCCAGGAGCGATCGCCATCCGCCCCCGGCCACGCACATCGGCCGTGGATTGTCTGCCCGTAGATTGTCTGCAGAGAAGCGAGGAGGTTACGTGTCGCCGAACAGGCTGGTCCTGGCCGCGGCGCTGCTGCTAGCCGCCACCGTGGCGGGCTGCTCCCACCCGCGCCAGGCGCCGCGGGCCACCGCATCCAGCCCGGCCCCAGGCGCCACGGGTACCACGGCGTCCGGACCGGCCACCTTCCCCGGCCCGGACGGGGTCCAGGCCCGCTGGGTGATCGAGGAGAACGACAAGCCGGGCACGACCGCCTGGGAGATCCACGGTGCGCACGCCGGCATCAGCGGGTTCGCCAGCCTGGCCTACGCCCAGCCGGGCCAGAAGATCACCCTGTATGTCAGTACCACCGGCCGAACGTTCCGGGTGCAGGCCTACCGCATGGGCTACTACCAGGGCCGGGGCGCACGCCTCATCTGGACCTCAGCGCAGGTCAAAGGCAAAGACCAGCCCGGCTGCCCGGTCACGTCCGGCATCAACATGGTGGCCTGCGACAACTGGTCCCCGTCCCTGACGTTCGACGTCACCGCGGCGTTCGTCCAGGGCGACTACCTGATCAAGCTGGTCGGCCCGGGCAACCGGCAGAGCTACGTGCCGCTGACGATCTGGGACCCGGCTAGTACCGCCGCCTACGTGATCAAGAACGACGTGTTCACCTGGCAGGCCTGGAACTTCTACGGCGGCTACGACTACTACCAGGGTCTGGGCGGCTGCCCGTCGGGCGTGTACCCGGTCTGCAACCGGGCCCGGGTGGTCTCCTACGACCGGCCCTACGCCGCGGAGGACGGCTCAGGCAACTTTCTCGGCCTGGAGTACCCGCTGGTCAAGTGGGCGGAGCAGCACGGCCTCGACGTCACCTACGCCACCGACCTGACCGTCCAGGAGCATCCCGGCTACCTGCTGAAGCACAAGGTGCTGCTGTCCCTGGGCCACGACGAGTGCTGGTCCCTAGGGGAGCGCCAGGCTGCCGTCAAGGCCTACCACACCGGCGTCAACATCGTCTTTTTCGCCGCCAGTCCAATCCTGCGGCATGTCAGGACCCAGGCTTCCCCGCTCGGCCCCGACCGCGAGCTCGTCGACTACCGGGACTCGGCCGCGGACCCGCTCGACGGCCATGGCAATCCGCTCCAGGTCACCGGCAACGAGTGGTCCAACCCGCCGTCAAGCTGGCCGGAGTACAGTTTCGTCGGCGATACCTACGCTGGCTTCCTCGAGCCGGGCCTGCACGTGGGCTTCCGGGTCGCGGACGCCTCGGCCTGGGTCTTCGCCGGCACCGGCCTGCGCAACGGTGCGGTCATTCCCGGCGTCATCGCCTCCGACGTGGACAAGTTCGACCGGGCCTACGGCCAGCCGGCCAACGACCAGATCTTCGGCCACTCGCCGATCCCGGCCAGCCTGGGCCAGACCAGCATCGGCGCGTTCTTCTCCGACATGACCTACTACACCGACGCGTCCACCGGCGCGGGCGTGCTCGACACCGGCACCAACAACTGGATCCCCGCGCTCGACGACCGTAGCGGCTGCCATCCGGGCGGCAGCTGCGAGGCCACCATGGTGCAGCGAATCACCGGCAACATCCTCAAGCTCTTCGGCCAGGGCCCGGCCGCCAGAATCCAGCCCTCCGTCCCCAACTGGCAGCAGGTCACCGGCCAGTAGCCAGCTCCCGAGGAAGGTGCCCCCCGCGCCCGCTCCTCATTTCTTGATGCCGAACGAGCTCCAGTCTGCCTTTCTCAGGCTGCGACCGTCAGCCGGCGCGCGCCACGTTGATGATGACTCCACCCCTGGCCGCGCTCGTCGCTCATCCATGATCATGGCCAGAAATGGGCGCTATTTGCCCAAAACTGGCCGCGATCATGAAAGCCGCTCATGAAAGCCGCCGCGCCTAGACCTGGACGAACTCGATGCCGGTGAGCTGGCAGAACGCCTTCCAGTCGGCGGCGTGGTGGCCCAGGTTCATCACCTCGTGGTGCGGGCCGCCGTGCGACAGCCAGCCGTTCAGGCACTTGCGCAGCCCGGACGCGGGCCGGAACTGCCCGTACGGCATCTCCAGGGCAGGCAGTTCCTGGCTGTCCAGGTTCTCGCCCTCGGCGACCACCAGCCGGAAGCGGTCACCCTCCAGCGAGACCAGCGCGGCCAGGGTGGCCGGCCCCGGCTGGTACTGGAACAAGAACGTGGGCGGGTCGGCCAGCCGCCCGATGCCCAGCGGCCGCTTGATCAGCTTCACCGGCCGGTCAGACCGGGCGATCTTCCAGTTGCCCTCGCCCATGTGGCTCTGCAGGATCGAGTCCGAGGGGAAGTCCATCGCGTACATCTCGGTGAAGTGCGCGTCGCCGATCAGCACGTGCCCGGCGGTGACCAGGCAGGCGGTGAGCACGTCGCCTTCGGCCGCGTAGCCGTAACCCTTGGCCATCAGCGACGACGCCGCGGCCAGCGGCAGCCGGGCGAACCGGCCGTCTTCGCCGATCGCGTCGAAGTGCGCGGTGTACGCGCCGAACCCCCGTCGCTGGAGGATCTGCTCGATCGCCACCTGCATCCGGGCGTGGTCCGTCCGCTCCTGCTCAGAAAGCCGCGGGTCGATCTCGAAGTTCTCGTTCTCGAAGGAGATGACCGAGGCGACGCTCTCGTCGCTGGCGTCTTGCATGCCGCGCCACAGGTCGCCCTGCGCGACCGAGATGATCGCCGGGCCGAGGGTCCGGACCAGCGCGTTCTCGTCGACCCGGATGTCCCCCATCTCGTTCATCGCGTAGCCGAAGATGGCGACCTTGAGCCGCTTCCACGCGGCGGCCGTGGCCGCCGCGCGGGCCCAGCGCCCGACGTCGGCCCGGAACGAGGCGCTCTTCCAGTCATCGGTCAGCACGGCGAACCGCTTCCCGGCCCGGACCATGGCGTTGGCCGTGTCCTGCGCGCCGTGCACGCCCTGGTTGTAGGTCATGTCGGCCATGTCCCAGGCGGGAGTCACGCTGGGTTCCGGCTGGATGTTGGCCAGGCAGACGGGCAGCCGGGACTCCGAGAGCAGCCGCGCCACCCGCATGGCAGGGCCGTAGGTGAGCATGACGACGAGCACGCCGTCCAGGTCCGCGTCCTCGAACTCGCGCATGGCGCGCTCGGCGTCCTCGCGGTACTTGATGGCCTTGCTGGTCGTGAACTCCGCGACGTCGGACAGGTGGGCGGCGAGTTCGGCGGCGTACCCCTCCTGCCGCTGCGCGATCCCGGGAATCATGTCGTCGTACAGGTCCTGCATGATCCCGAGAATGCCGATGCGCGGCTTACGCCCGTTCAGAGCGGTCATGGAACTCAGTTCTCCTCTAAGCGTCAACGCTGGCCGTAGTAGTTCTTGTAGCGGGCGTGCAGCGCGTCCACCTGGTCCGCGGGCAGCGGCGCCAGTTCGCCGAAGGCGCGGGCCAGGTGAACGGTGCGCGCCACGTCTTCGCACATCACGGCGGCCTTGACCGCGTCCCGGCCGGTGCTGCCGACGGCAAAGACGCCATGGCTGCGCATCAGCACGGCGGGGGAGCGGTGCCCGGTCAGCGTCGCGACCACGCCCCGGCCGATCTGGTCGCCGCCGATCAGCGCGAACGGCCCGACCGGGATCTCACCGCCGAACTCGTCCGCCATCGCGGTGATCACGCACGGGACGGCCTCGCCGCGGGCGGCCCACGCGGTCGCATAGGTGGAGTGGGTATGCACCACGCCGCCGACTTCGGGCATGTGCCGGTAGATGTAGGCGTGCGTGGCGGTGTCACTCGACGGGCTAAGCGCACCCGACGAGACAGGCTTGCCGTCCAGGTCGCAGACGACCATCGACTCCGGCGTCAGGTCGTCGTAGCAGACGCCGCTCGGCTTGATCACCATCAGGTCCGAGCCGAGCAGCCGCGCGGACACGTTGCCCGAGGTCCAGGCGACCAGGTTGTTGCGCACAAGCTCGGCGTGCAGCGCGCACACCGTCGCGCGCAGCGCGCTGAGTTCCGGGCTTTCCGCCGTGCTCACGCGCCCCCCTTCCTGACCCGATCGCGGATGGCGCGCAGCCGGTGCATGACCTGGTTCGCCCCGCGCCCGAAGTAGTCATGCAGCTGCACGTACTCGGCGTACAGCTCGTCGTACACGTCCGCCCGGGCCAGGTCCGGCCGGTAGACGTCGGGGTTGATCCGGCCCATGGCGGCCGCCGCGGCCGCCACGTCCGGGTAGGCGCCTGCGGCGACGGCCGCGTGGATGGCCGAGCCCAGCGCCCCGCCCTGCTCCGAACCGATCACGCTGAGCGGGCGGCGGAGCACGTCCGCGTAGATCTGCATGAGCGGTGCGCTCTTGGTCAGGCCGCCGGCCACCACGAGCTCGGTCACCGGCACGCCCGAGGCGCCGAACTCCTCGATGATCATCCTGGTGCCGAACGCGGTCGACTCGAGCAGCGCGCGGTAGATCTCCGGTGCGGTGGTGGCCAGCGTCAGGCCCACGACGGCGCCGGACAGGCGCCCGTCCACGAGCACCGAGCGATTGCCGCCCTCCCAGTCCAGCGCGACCAGCCCGTGCGCCCCGGGAGGCGCCGCGGCGGCCTGCTCGTCCAGCAATTCCGGCAGCGACACGCCGCGCCGCCGGGCCTCGGCGGCGAACTCGCCAGGGACCCCGTTCGAAGCGAACCAGGCGAAGATGTCGCCGACCCCACTCTGCCCCGCCTCGTATCCCCACAGCCCGGCCACGATGCCGCCGTCGACCACCCCGCACATGCCGGGCACCTCGGCCAACTCGGCGCCGCTCATAACGTGACAGGTCGAGGTGCCCATGATCATCACCATCTTGCCCGGCGCGACTGGGCCGGCCGCGGGCACGGTGACGTGCGCGTCCACGTTGCCGACGGCCACCGCGATGCCGGCGGGCAGCCCGGTCAGCGCGGCCGCGGCCGGGGTCAGCCGCCGGCCAGGCCGCCGAGCGGCGAGATGGGATGGGCAAGCTTGTCGGCGGCGAAACCGGCGAAGCGCGGGTCCAGCGCGGCCAGGTACTCGCCGGACGGGTAGCTGCCGTCCTGGAAGATGCCCTTGTACCCGGCCGTGCACGCGTTCCTGGTCTCGGTCCCGCACAGCTGCCAGATGATCCAGTCAGCGGCTTCGATCCACCGGTCGGCGCGCTGGTACAGCTCGAAGTCCTCGTCGAGCAGCTGCAGCGCCTTGGCGAACTGCCACTCCGAGGAGATCTTGCCGCCGTAGCGGTTGATCCACTTCTCGCCGCGCTCGTGCGCGACGGCGTTGATCCGGTCGGCGTGCGGCTGGGCGGCGTGGTGCTTCCACAGCTTGGGGTAGGCGTGCGGGCGTGCCGCCAGGCCGGGCAGCTGGCACAGCGGCGTGGCGTCAGCAAGCACCGGCATGCAGGTGCTCGCGGTGAAGTCGGTGGCGATGCCGATCACCCGGCCCGGGTCGATGCCCGCATCCGTGATCGCGGCCGGGACGGCGGCGGCCAGCGCGGCGGTGTAGTCGGCCGGGTCCTGCAGCGCCCAGTCCGGTGGCAGCTCGGCCCCGGCCAGCTCGCGGTCGATCACGCCGTGCGGGTACTCGCTGACGGCGGTGCCCGCCTCGGCGCCGTCGCTCACCCGTACCACCAGGGCTCGGGCCGACAGCGTGCCGAAGTCCACGCCGACGACGTAAGCGTCACCGCTGACACCTTTGTTAGCGCTAACATCCATTTGTCCGCCTTATCGTATGCGTTCCTTCCCGTGCATTCTTGCCGTCCGCCGGCCGGCTCAATCCAGGGCCGAGCCGGTCAGTGCGGCCCGGCGGCGCTCGCCCGCACGATCAGCTTGGGCGCCACCCGGAGCCTGGGCCCGGCCGGGATCACGCCGGCCATCCGGTCGACTAGCGTACTCAGAGCCTGCCGGCCGACCTCACCGAAGTCCTGCCGCACCGTGGTCAGCGGCGGCAGGAAGAACCCCGCCTCCGGCACGTCGTCGAAGCCGACGACGCTGACGTCGTCGGGCACCTGGAGCCCTCGTTCGGTCAGCGCCCGGATGACGCCGAGGGCCATCGTGTCGTTGCCGCAGAAGATGGCGGTCAGCCCGGGTTCCGCGGCCAGCCGGCCGCCAAGCTGGTAGCCGGAGGCGGCGGACCAGTCGCCGACCAGCACGGCGGGCTCGGGGCCGCCGGCCTCGCGCATCACCTGGCGCCAGCCGACGAGGCGTTCCTTCGCATCCAGGCAGGACGACGGCCCGGCCACGTGGTAGACGGTCTGGTGCCCCAGGCCGAGCAGGTACCTGGTCGCCGCGGCGGCGCCAGCCGTGTTGTCGATGGCCACCGAGGTGACCGACGCGCGGGTGCCGCAGCCCACCGCGACCAGCGGCACCTCCGGGCGCACGTGCCCGAGCGCGGCCACGGCCGTGTCCTGCGTCGCGATGACGATGATGCCCTCGACGCCCTGGCCGAGGAACCGGTCCACCGCGTCCAGCATCGACCCGCGGTCCAGGGCCGGCAGGCTGGCCACGGACACGAAGTAGGTGTCGTGCGCAGCCCGTTCGAACCCGTAGAGCATCGACGTGGGGCCGTAAAGCATGGTGTCGGCGGTGATCACGCCGAGCGTGTGGGTACGCCGGGTGACCAGCGTCCGGGCCGCGGCATTCGGCCGGTAGGCGAGCTCTCGGATGGCGACGAGGACCTTGTCCCGGGTCAGTGGGCGAACGTTCGGGTGCTCGTTCAGGACCCGCGAAACGGTCTGATGTGACACCCCCGCCAGCCGGGCCACATCGGCCATGACCGGCGGTCTGGACAGGTTCCCTGGACCGCGTACGACGGACGTTCTCACCTGGCTCCTGGCCTGCTCACCCGGTGACGACGTCACGTCGTGCCTCCCTACTGCCGCGCGCGCTGCGACGCCATGCGGCCAGCCGGGACCGACGTTAGCGCTAACATCCGTGCAGGTCAAACAACGACGTTATCACCTCGAAGCCCCGGCAGCGACATACGCCTCTTGGCGGCAAGGCTCTGCGCGAAGTCAGGACTTGTCGCGGCTCGCCGCGCTGTCACGCAGGTCGCGGATCGCGGCCTTGGCCTTGCGCCCGGCCTCGCTGTCCCGCAGGTCACGCAGCGCGTCCCGGGCAGCATCGCGCGCCTTGCCGACCGTCTCGCTGTCCCGCAGGTCGCGCAGCGCCGCCTCTGCCTTGCGGCCCGCGTCGCTGGTGCGCACGTCCTGCAGTGCGGTCCGGGCCTTGTCGGCCGCGGCGCCGTGCTCGGCCCCGCGCAGCCACCCGACCAACTTGGCCCACCAGCCCCGAACCTGCTGCTCGATCTCCGTCATCGCGGACTCTCCTTCGCACCTGTCGCTCACGCCAATAAACACGATATAACGTAATTCTAGAGTCCGCCAGATGCGTACCCGGGAAGCGGCCGGCCAACCCCGCCTGGCTGGTGGAGATCGAGGCCGAGGCCCTGCTTTCCTGCGCCGGGAAGCATGGCCTAACCTGACCGCTCGATGCCGGCCAGGATCACGTCCACGACGTCGGCGATGAAGTCGTCGCTCATCGGCAGGTGGCCGAGCAGCAGCCGGTGCTCGGCGGCGCCGAAGAACAAGTCGAGGATCACGTCGCGGTCGACGCCGGGCGCGATCTCGCCGCGGGCGATGGCCCGGTCCAGCATGATCCGGTGCTGGGTACGCAGCGGCTCGAGCACGCGGTCCCGCCACGCCCCGCGCAGCTCGGCATCGTGCTGTGCCTCGGCGATCAGGCCGGTCAGCATCGATCCCATCGGCGTCTGGGTGACCGCCCGTACCCACGCGTGCAGCGCCGCGAGCAGGTCGCCGCGCAGCGTCCCGGTGTCCGGCTGCGCCTGCTCCTCGCGGAACGAGGCGACGAAGGCGTCCAGCGCGAGCAGGCCCTTGGACGGCCAGCGCCGGTAAATCGTCGTCTTGCCGACCCCGGCGCGGGCGGCCACCTCCTCGATCGACATCGCGGCCAGCCCCCGTTCGGCTAGCAGTTCCACGGCCGCGGTCAAGATGGCGCGGTCCGCCTCCTGGCTCCGCGGCCGCCCCCGCTGCGTCCCGCCGGCCGCCGCGCCCCCAGCCGGGCTTAGGCCCGCCGGGCCCAGGCCCGCCTGATCTGCCGCGCCCGCCGGGCCCGCGCCCGCCCGATCCGGTCCTGCCCGATCCGGTCCTGCCCGATCTTCCGGGGCCGGAATATCCCCGCTCATCGCCCGGCTGTACTCTGTAGAAATCCGAAACGATCCGTAACGTATCTGATTGGTATCATGCCCGTCACCGTGTCCTCCCACCGTCCTGAGCCTTCGCTCACCAGGCAGCCCCTGCCCGCCAGGCAGCCCCTGCCCGCCAGGCAGCCTTCGCCCGCCAG
>CAWCUJ010000020.1:0-70280 GCA_963798675.1 uncultured Actinomycetes bacterium
ACCACGTGCAGCGGCTGCAGGCCGAGCCTCGCGTTCTCCAGCTCGGTGATCTCTCGCTCACGATCCTTGCCGAGCTTGGAGTTCATGATCTTGTCGTGCAGCTTGAGGATCGCGTCGAGCAGCATCTCCGGCCGCGGCGGGCAGCCGGGCAGGTAGATATCTACCGGGAGGACGTGGTCGCAGCCCTGCACGATCGCGTAGTTGTTGAACATGCCGCCGCTCGAGGCGCACACGCCCATCGAGATGACCCACTTGGGGTCGGACATCTGGTCGTAGATCTGCCTCGTTACCGGCGCCATCTTCTGGCTGAGCCGCCCCGCCACGATCATCAGGTCGGCCTGACGCGGGGTGCCGGAGGCCCGTTCCATGCCGAACCTGGCCAGGTCGTGCTTGGGCCCACCGGTCTGGAACAGTTCGATGGCGCAGCAAGCCAGGCCGAAGGTGGCCGGCCACACCGAGCGCGCCCGGGCCCAGCCCGCCGCCTTCTCCACCGAGGTCAGCAGGATGCCGCTCGGCAGCTTTTCTTCGATACCCATGGCTAATCCCATTCCAGGCCGCCGCGCCGCCAGATGTAGGCGTACGCGACGAGCACAGTGATGACGAAGGTCACCATCTCGACCAGGCCGAAGGCGCCGAGCTTGTCAAAGGCGACCGCCCAGGGATACAGGAAAATGATCTCGATGTCGAACAGGATGAACAACATCGCGGTCAGGTAGTACTTGACCGGGATCCGGCCCCCGCCCGGCGGCACCGGCGTCGGCTCGATGCCGCACTCGTAGCTTTCCAGCTTGGCCCGGTTCCACCGCCTCGGCCCGGCGTAGGCGCCGAAGGTGACGGAGAAGGCAGCGAAGCCGAGCGCGAGCAAGGCCAGCACGAAGATCGGAACGTACAGCCTCATCGATATCCGCTCCCTTCATACTCCGGATGCCAACGAACCATCCTAGGGACTGCCTGCATGGCTACTCACTCAGGGTTAGGTACGAGTTTTGACAGGCCGTTGACCAGCCGGTCTGCCGCGTCACCGCGCGGATCGGTAAGGTTGGCGAGCAGCTTGAGCGCGAACCCCATCAGGGCGGGACGCGACATGCTGTGCCTGGTCGCGAAGCGCATCAGCCCGGGTCGGCCGATCGCCTTGACGAAGACGCGGCCGACCGCGTAGTAGCCGCCGTAGGCCTGGCTGAGTGCACGCGGGTAGCCGGCCAGCACCCGCTCGGTCTCCGGGCGCCGGGCCCGGGCCAGCGCCTGCGTGATAGTGCGGGCCAGGATCTCGCCCGACTCCATGGCGTACGCGATCCCCTCGCCGTTGAACGGGTTCACCATGCCGCCGGCGTCGCCGGCCAGCAGCAGGCCCTTGTAGTAATGCGGGGTCCGGTTGAAGCCCATCGGCAGCGCCGCGCCGCGTATCGGCTGGGTGCGGTTCTCCTCGGTGAAACCCCACTCGGCCGGCATCCCCTTCAGCCACTGGCGCAGCAGGGCGTGGTAGTCCGTGTTGCCGAACGCGGCGCTGGTGTTCAGCAGCCCCAGGCCCACGTTGGAGGTCCCGTCGCCCATGCCGAAAATCCAGCCGTACCCGGGCAGCAGCCGGTCGCCGTCCCACAGATCGAGCCATGACTCCAGGTAGTCATCGTCGTGCCGCGGGGTCTGGTAGTAGGTCCGGACCGCGACGCCGAGCGGCCGGTCGTCGCGCTTGCGCAGGCCCATCGACACCGAAAGGCGGGAGGAGTTGCCGTCCGCCGCGACGACGACGCGCGCTCTGTACTCCCGGGGGGGCGACCCCCCGGATCCCCCCGCTCACGGGGGGACTTTCCGTCCCCCCGTACCCCCCTGACCCCGGTGATCTGGCCGGTGCGCTCGTCTAGGACCGGACCGGTCACGGTGACGCCTTCGAGCAGCCTCGCGCCAGCCTTCTGCGCGCGGCTGGCCAGCGTCTCGTCCAGGTCGAGGCGGGTCCGGACCAGGCCGTAACCGGGATAGCTGGACAGCTCGGGCCACGGCAGTTCCATCCGCTTGCCCGCGCCGATCACCCGCAGGCCCTTGTTGCGCACCCAGCCGTCCTGCTCGGTGACGCTGACGCCCATGCCGACGAGGGCCTTGACCGCCCGCGGGGTCAGGCCGTCGCCGCAGACCTTCTCACGGGGAAACCTGGACTTCTCGAGCAATAGCACGTCGAGCCCGGATTGCGCCAGGTAGTAGGCGGTAGTGGCGCCTGAAGGCCCGGCGCCGACGACGATGACGTCGGCCTCGTCGGCGGGCGGGCGCCTGGAGGCAGCATCGGGCCCGTCGCTCAGGCGGGTTTCGGGGCGAGCGTGCTCGGTCACTTGATCAGATCCTGGTGTTCTTGTGAACCGCTTCACAAATTCTTTGCCATTAGTTTAGACCTAGCCGGGCGCGGCTTTTCTTCGGGTCAGCCGCGGCGGGCCACGTGCACGGCCACCACGCCCATGCTCAGGTCGCGCCATCGCACGGCCGACCAGCCGACCGCCTCGATCAGGCCGGCCAGCTCGCGCTGGGCGGGCCAGTCCACGATCGACTCGGCCAGGTACTCGTAGGCTTCCGGACTGCGGGCCGTCCGCCGGGCGATCGCGGGCAGGACATTGATCAGATAACGCCGGTAAAGCATATCGACTGGGGCAATCGTGATCGTGCTGAACTCGCACACCACGAGCCGCCCGCCCGGCCGGGTCACCCGGCGCATCTCGGCCAGGGCCGCCCCTGGGTCAGCCACGTTCCGCAGCCCGAACGAGATCGTCACCACGTCAAACGCCCCGTCGCGGAACGGCAGCACCAGCGCGTCGCCGGCCACGAAGGAGGTGTTGCCGCGGGGGGAACGATCCCCCCCAGACCCCCCCTGCTCCTTCTCCCGGGGGGAACGATCCCCCCAGACCCCCCCTGCTCACGGGGGGGCTGCCCGCCCCCCCGTACCCCCCTGGCCAGCCGGGCATGGCCTGCCTGGAGCATGCCGAGGGAGAAGTCGCAGGCCACGCAGTCCGCCCCGGTGGCGGTGAAGGTCAGCGAGGAGGTCCCGGTGCCTGCCGCCAGGTCGAGCACCCGCTCGCCGGGGCCGGCGCCGGCAATCCGCGTCACGGCGCGCCGCCACAGCCTGACCTGGCCGCCGGAGAGAATGTCGTTCAGCAGGTCGTAACGCCCGGCGATGGCGTCGAACATCGCCGCGACGTCACCGGGCTCTTTATCCAGGTTCGCTCGCCGCCGGGGCGCTGTAAGGTGCCTCCTTCCCTCGTCGCTCGTCCCTCGCTCCTCAGTCCAGTCGGCACCGCGCCCCTTCGGCTCGCTCACCTCGGCACCGCGCCCCTTTGGCTCGCTCATGGGGCCACCCTACGGGGCTAGAGCAAGGGGGGACGCTCCCAGGGTTCTCCGAGCACGTGCTCGGCCAGGAAGGCGAAGATCGTCTCGTACCAGATCCGCGCGTTGCCCGGGGTGAGGATCCAGTGGTTCTCGTCAGGGAAGTACAGGAACTTGGCCTCCGCCCCGTGCCGCGACAGGTCCCACCACAGCCGCAGCGCCTCGCCGACCGGCACCCGGTAGTCCTTGTCCCCGTGAATGACCAGCATCGGCGTGCGGATCTGGCCGATGTGCCGGTGCGGCGAGTTCTCCTCGTACATCGACGGGCTGGTCAGCGGATCCCCGAACTGCGGCCGCCAGAACATCGGATGGTCGGTCGTGCCGAACATCGCCTCCAGCGTCCACAGCCCGGCATGGCTCACGATCGCCTTGAAGCGGTCGGTATGGCCGGCCATCCAGTTGGCCATGTAGCCGCCGTAGGACCCGCCCATCATGCCGACCCGGTCCGCGTCGATGTCCGGGCGGGCCAGGGCGGCGTCGGTGACGGCCATGATGTCGGCGCACGGCCTGGCGCCCCAGTCGCGGTGCCCGCGGGCGATGAACCGAAGGCCGTATCCGGTGGACAGCGCCGGGTCGGGCAGCAGCACGGCGTAGCCGCGGGCGGCCATCAGGTGCGGATTCCACCGCCACGACCAGGAATTCCAGCTGCTCATCGGCCCGCCATGGACCCAGAGCAGCAGCGGCGCCGGGTGGACCGCCGACGCTGCCTGGGGTAGCACGAGCCAGGACCGGATCAGCTGACCGTCATCGGCGGTCGCCTGCACCTCCGCCAGCCGACCGGGCACCGTGACCGGGACACCCGGGCATTCCAGCGCGGCCGGCTCGGACCCGAAAACCCCCGTCGTCAGGTCGATGCGGACCGGGGTGGGGGGTGAGTCCACCGTCGCCCGCAGCGCGTACAGATACCGGCCGTCCGGGCCGGGGCTCAGGTCGGTGTACGCCCCGTCGTCGCCGGTCACGCGGGTGACCTCGCCGGTTTCTGTGTCCACGCGGAACACCGGCCGCCTGCCCCCGTCGTCGGCGGCGAAGTACACCGCGCGGGAATCGTGCGACCAGGCCGGTTCGGCTGGCCACCGATCGTAGCCGGGCAGCAGGTCGCGGACCGTCTCGCCGACCGCATCCGAGCCGCCAGCGTCTGAATCGCCAGCGTCAAGCACGACCAGCGTGAGATCTACCGGCCGCTCTGCGGTGGCGTGCCGTTCGCGCTGGCAGACGATGAACCGCCCGTCAGGGGAGACCCGCGGACCGGAGAAGTCGAACTCGGGCTCGCTGAGCAGCACCCGCCGCTTGCCGCTGGCCACGTCGATCATGACCAGCTCGCAATGCGACTCCCCCGGGGGGTCCCACTGCCACCATCCGGTGACGACCGAGGTGCCGTCCGGCGTCAACTCGAACGCTTCCTCGTCGAGCGCCCGTCCCGGCTCAGGCGTGAGGTCACGCAACCGGGCGGGTTCCGCCGCCCGTTCGGTCCCTTCATGCCCTTGATCTTCTCCGCCCTGCTCAGCTACCCGAAGCCCCTTGTCCCCTCCGGCCCAGCCGATTTCCGTTTCCTGCACCTGGCCGGGGTCGACGGCGAACAGCCTGGGCTGGTCCGGCCCCAGGTCGTGGTCCCAGTACCGGACCGGCGCCGACTCGTGCAAGATAGCGGTGATCCCGGCGTCCTTGCGCTCCTGACGCAGCCGCGCGTCGTCCTCCGCGCTGTTCCCGTCTCCCGAGGCGGGCAGCACCGGCGAGCTGATCACGATCCCGCCGGCGTCGCTGGCCACCTCGGCGGCCGTGACGCCACCGGGCGGGGCCGCCACCACCCGGGCCTCACCGCCGGCCGCGGGGAGCAGCCAGAGCGCGGCGACATCAGCGGCGTCGCCATCCGGGCCCTTGATCCCGGTGTTCTTCCGGCCGGGATCGGGGCGCCTCGAGGTGAACAGCAGCGACCCGTCGGGCAGGAAACGCGGGCTGCCCTCGCCCTCGGCGGACCGGGTCAGCCGACGGGCCGGGCTGCCCTGCGTGTCGATCCGCCAGATGCTGGTCAGGTACTTCTTATGGTCGGCGCTCAGCGTCTGCACGGCCGCCGCCAGCCAGGTCGCGTCCGGTGCCAGCCGCAGCGCCGCCACCCGCGGTATCGCCACGAAGTCCCTCAGGTCATGGAACGGGGTAGTACCAGCACTCACAGTAGCTCCCGGTCTAGGGTCTATATGCCGCAATTCGGACCATACCCCGCCATCTCGCGGCGACCCTAGCGCCGGAGGCATGCCTGCGTTACCCCGCCCGGCCGTCGGCATTTCATGATCATGGCCAGTTCTGGGCGCTATTTGACCCGAACTGGCCATGATGATGGGCCGCGGCGCGGCGCGAGGGTCAGCTAGCCTCGGTGATCATGGCGGCGCCTACCGTGGCGTTGGTGGTCTCGTCGATGAGGATGAGGCCGCCGGTGATGCGGTTCCTGGCGTACGGGTCGCAGAAGATGGGCTGGGTGAGGCGGAGCCTGACCCGGCCGATCTCGTTCAGGCCCAGCTGGGTCGCGGCCTCGTCGCGGTGCAGGGTGTTCACGTCGATCCGGTAGTGCAGGTCGGTGACGATCGCCTTCACCGTCCGCGAGGTGTGCTTGACGACGAGCCGACTGCGCCGCGCCAGCACCGCCTCGGACGACATCCAGCAGACCATCGCCTCGATGTCCTGGGCCGCGGCCGGACGGTTGTTCGGGCGGCAGATCATGTCGCCGCGGGAGATGTCCACGTCGTCGTCCAGCAGCAGCGTCACCGACATCGGCGCGAACGCCTCGGGCACCGGCGTCCCCGCCGACTCGATGCGCTGCACGTGGGTGGAGAAACCGGAGGGCAGGTGCAGCACCTCGTCGCCCGGCTTGAGCACGCCGCCTGCCACCTGGCCGGCGTAGCCGCGGTAATCGTGCAGTTCGGCGTCGGTGGCGGCGTGCGGCCGGATGACGTACTGGACGGGGAACCGGACGTCGATCATGTTGCGGTCCGACGCGATGTGCACGTGCTCCAGGTGGTGCAGCAGCGAGGGCCCGTCGTACCAACCCATGTTGGCGGACCGGTCCACCACGTTGTCGCCGTGCAGCGCGGAGATCGGGATGAAGGTCAGGTCGCCGATGTCCAGCCGCGCCGCGAACGCGGAGAATTCCTCGCTGATGCGCTCGAAAACCTCGGCGGAGTAGTCCACGAGGTCCATCTTGTTCACGGCCAGCACCATGTGCGGCACCCGCAGCAGCGTGGTCAGGAACGCGTGCCGCCGCGACTGCTCGGTCAGCCCGTTGCGCGCGTCCACCAGCACGACCGCGAGGTCAGCCGTGGACGCGCCGGTCACCATGTTCCGGGTGTACTGGATGTGGCCGGGGGTGTCGGCGATGATGAACTTCCGCCGCGGCGTCGCGAAGTACCGGTAGGCGACGTCGATCGTGATGCCCTGCTCCCGCTCGGCCCGCAGCCCGTCGGTGAGCAGGGCCAGGTTGGTGAAGTCCTCGCCCCGGTCCCGGCTGGTCCGCTCGACCGCTTCGAGCTGGTCGGCGAAGATCGACTTGGAGTCGTAAAGCAGCCGCCCGATCAGCGTGGACTTGCCGTCATCCACCGAGCCGGCCGTCGCGAACCGCAGAATGTCCATCCGGGGGGCCTGGGGGGTCGTCCCCCCGGGGCTAACAGCGTCCATCAGAAGTACCCCTCGCGCTTGCGGTCTTCCATCGCCGCCTCGCTGGTCCGGTCGTCGGCTCGGGTCTGGCCGCGCTCGGTGATCCTGGTCGCCGCCACCTCCGCGATGACTTCGGCCACCGTCCGGGCCGGGGAGGAGACGGCCCCGGTGCAGGTCATGTCGCCGACCGTCCGGTACCGCACCGTAGCCGTGAACAGCGGCTCGTCCTCGCCCCGCGTCATGAAGGGGTTCTCGGCCAGCAGCAGCCCGTCCCGCTCGAACACCTGCCGCTCGTGCGCGTAGTAGATGGACGGGATGTCGAGCTCTTCCCGCTCGATGTACGCCCAGACGTCGAGCTCGGTCCAGTTGGACAGCGGGAACACGCGGATATGCTCGCCGCGCCGCAGCCGGGTGTTGTACAGGTTCCACAGCTCGGGCCGCTGGTTCTTGGGGTCCCACTGGCCGAAATCGTCACGGAACGAGAACACCCGCTCCTTGGCCCTGGCCTTCTCCTCGTCCCGCCGCGCGCCGCCGAACAGCGCGTCGAACCTGTGCTCCTCGATCGCGTCGAGCAGGGTCACCGTCTGCAGCCGGTTCCGGCTCGCGTGCCTGCCGGTCTCCTCGGCCACCCGGCCGGAGTCGATGGACTCCTGCACGGACGCCACGATCAGCCGTACCTGGAGCTCGCTGACCCGCTGGTCCCGGAACTCGAGCACCTCGGAGAAGTTGTGCCCGGTGTCCACGTGCATTACGGGAAACGGGATGCGGGCCGGCCAGAATGCCTTCGCGGCCAGCGCCAGCATCACGATCGAGTCCTTGCCCCCGGAGAACAGCAGGACCGGCCGCTCGAACTCGGCCGCGACCTCGCGCATCACGTGGATGGCCTCGGCCTCGAGCACGTCGAGCTGGGACAGCTGGTAATCAGGACGCATGCGTGACTTCCCGGATCGCAGACAACAGAACGCCCGCCACCGCGGGCCGGCACACCAGGATATCTGGCATCAACAGGTCCGCCTGGTTGTAGGCGAGCGCCGATCCGTCGATGCGGGACGCGTGGAACCCGGCCGCCCGCGCCACCGCGACGGGAGCGGCGGTGTCCCACTCGTAGAACCCGCCGCCGTGCACGTACGCGTCCACCTCGCCACCAACCACGGCCGCCACCTTAGCTCCCGCCGACCCCAGGGGAACCAGTTCAGCATCAATAAGATCGGAAATATTCCGAACGAGCTGGGGTGCCCGCGTCCGGCTCACCACGATGCGGAGCCTGGGCGGCGCCCCGCCGTCCTCGTGCGGGGCGGGCGGCTCGAGAGTGGACAGCGGCTCGAGAGTGGACAGGACCTTGCCCTGGGCCGGGAGCGCGACCGCGCCGGCGGTCAGGCCCCCGGGGGGGTCTGGGGGGGTCGTCCCCCCCAGGGCCAGCAGACCGCCGGGGCCGCTGGCGTCACTCCTTTCCCACAGGGCCACGTGGACAGCCCAGTCGGTGCGGCCCGGCTCGCCGAACTCCCTGGTGCCGTCGAGCGGATCCACGATCCAGACCCGGCCCGCGTCCAGGCGCGCCGGGTTGTCGGCGCCCTCCTCGGAGAGCACGACGTCACCGGGACGCCGGTCCGCCAGCTCACGGGTGAGGAACTCATGCGACAGCCGGTCGCCCGCCTTGCGCAGCAGGTCGGGTTCTCCGCCCCGGACTCGCAGCTCGAGCAGCCGCTGACCGGCCCGCTCGGCTAGGTCGCGGGCGAGTGCGTGGTCATCGCGGGTCGTGGTGAGCGCGTGCTCGTCGCCGGTCATTGCGGCAGCTCCTCGGGCCAGTCGGCGTGATAGAGGTTCTGGGCGTCGGCCAGGTCCTTGGTGATCAGCGTCTCGGTGGCGTCGGCGGCGCGGTCGATGAACAGCGGCAGGTCCTTGCGTTCGGCCGGGCTGAAGTCCCGCAGCACGTAGCTGGCGGCCTCCATCCGGCCCGGCGGCCTGCCAATGCCGAACCTGACCCGGTAGTAGTCGCGCGTTCCCAGGGCCAGCGTGATCGAGCGGAGACCGTTGTGACCGTTGTCGCCGCCGCCGAACTTCAGCCGCAGCGCGCCGAACGGGATGTCGAGTTCGTCGTGGATGACCACGAGCCGGTCCGGCGGGATCTTATAAAACGCGGCCAGCGCCGCGACCGGCTGACCGGACAGGTTCATGTAGGAACGCGGCCGGGCCAGCGTGACAGGAACCTCGCCGAGCCGCCCCTCGGCGATGTCGTTGCCCGACCGGTGCGCCTTGAAGCGCACCCCGGCCCGCTCGGCGAGCAGGGCCGTCACCATATGGCCCGCGTTGTGCCTGTTGCCGGCGTACGCCGGCCCCGGGTTGCCGAGGCCGGCGATGATCCAGCGCTCCCCGGTCAGCCGGCCTGCGCCCCTTCGCTGTCGGCCTGCTCGGCCAGCGCCTCCGGCGCCTCCGGCACTTCCTCGCCGCCCTCCTCCTCGGGCTGCTCGGCGGCCGAACGGGCGATGACGGCCAGGACCAGCGTCTCCGGGTCGACCTGCAGGCTGACGCCCGGCGGCAGCTTCAGATCGCTGGCGTGCACCGCCTGGCCGATTTCCATGCCCTCGACGTCGACGTCGATGCCCCGCGGGATGTTCGTCGCCTCGGCCTCCACCGGGACCTGCACGATCTGCTGGTTGAGCATCCCCTCGCCCGGGGCAATCTCGCCGGTGACCCGGACCGGCACCTCGATGGTGACCTTCTCACCCCGCCGGACCAGGATCAGGTCGACGTGCTCGATGATCCCCGTGAGCGGATCCCGCTGCACGGCCTTGGGCAGCGCGATCTCGCTGCCGTTCTTGAGGCCCTCGAGGCGCAGCAGGGCGTTCGACGTCCGCAGCGCACGCATCAGGTCATGCCCGGGCAGGGTCAGGTGGCGGGTCTCGGTGCCGTGTCCGTACAGCACGGCGGGCACCCGGCCCTCACGACGGGTACGGCGGGCAGCGCCCTTGCCGAACTCGTCACGAGTCTCGGCGGCGATCTTGACCTCGGGCACGGTACTTTCTCCTCAACCTCAGCGTGCGATGCGCGTTCGAAGTGTAGCCGAGAACGCGAGGCGGTGCGGATTCGGTCGTTCGGCTCGAAGCCTTGCTCCAGCTGCAGGCGCGTGCGGAGGCGGCATCCCGTCTCCGCACGCGCTAGGCCACGCGCCGCTCAGGGGTGCGGCATTTCCTCGGGCTTGATGCCCTCCTCGTCCTGGTCGTCTTCGTCGTCGTCCTCGTCGTCGTCCTCGGGCTCGGTCTCACTCGCGTCGAGCCGGTAGAGCTCGTCGAGCTCATCGACGCCAGGCAGCTCCTCGGCCACGGCTGCATTCATGATGATGACCTCTCATTTTCATTTCCTCGACCCCCGAAGGAAGTGCGGGGGAGACGCGCAGCATCGTATTGGTCCCCACATGATCGTTACCGGAATCTCAGGAAATGCCGGATGCGGCCTGCTCGGCGCGGACCGCGTCCGCCTGGCCGCTGTCGCCGAGTTCGGTGAAGATGGCGGCGGCCTGAGTCAACGATTTGCGCGCCTGGGCGGCTAGGCCGACGCGGCTCTGTGCGGTGGCGAGGGACTTCAAGGTGGCCCCCTGCCGTTGCCTGTTGCCTGAGGCCTGGTGGCTGTCAAGTGCCTGCTGCAAGCAGTCCAGGGCATCCGTGTCGCGTCCCAGCGCGAGATAGCAGCGTCCCAGGATGTGCAGGGCGTAGCCGACGCCGTCCACATAATCGATCTCCGCGAACGTGCGCCGACCTTGCCGCAGATAGTCAATAGCCTCTTCGGCACGGTCAAGGTCAAGGAGCGTCGAGCCCAGATTGACCAGGGCGATGCCCTCGCCGAACCGGTAGCTGGCCTTCCTGTTCAGTTCCAGGGCTCGCCACAGCAGGTCAAGAGCCTCATCCGTTCGTCCTAGCGCTTGATAGGCGTCGGCGAGGTTATTCGCCGTTTGTGCCTCGCCCTTCCGGTCACCGATTTCGCGCCGGATCGTAAGCGACCGGGCCAGGTGGCGGATGCTTTCAGGATCCCGGATAACTCCGAGGGCATCGCCGAGGTTGTTTAGCACCCACGCCTCGCCCTGGCGGTTACCCGCCTGTCCGGCACTCTCCAGCGCGATGCGGTTTATGGCGATACAGTCGGCCCAGTTTCCGCGGCTGTTGAAGATGCTGAACATGGGGGCAGGTAGCCGCCAGGCAATCTCATGTAGGCCGGAATCAGCAGCCTGGCGGGTGGCGGCGACCAGGTTGGCCCGCTCGCTGTCGTACCAAGCGAGGGCCTCCTCAGCACTGGCGAAGCTGAGCGGGAAAAGGCCGGCCGCGGCAGTATCCAGGGGGATGTTATAGCGCTGCGGCGAGACGGCGGTGCCGGCCGCGTCGGCGGTGCGCATGTACCAGCCGAGCAGGCGGCCTACCGCGGCGCCTCGCTCCTCGCGGGACAGGTCAGCTTTGGCCCGTTCGGCGGCGTAGACCCGGAGCAGGTCATGGAAGCGGTACCGGCCGGGGGCCACCGATTCCAGTAGGTGCGTATCCACCAGCACCTCAAGGGTGTCCTCAGCCGAATACCCCGGGGTGCCGAACAGGGCCGCCGCAGCAGCAGGCGAGACCGACGCTCCTTGCCACAGGCCGAGCAGGCAGAACGCGCGAGCGGGGTCGATGCCCAGCTTATCGGTGCTGGCGGGCAGGCTGGTGAAGCTCACCTGGAAGCTGGCGCGGACGGCCAGGTCCCCGGCCCGCATCTCATCGAGCCTGCGGTGCACGTCGCGGAGCCGGTCCGCCATGGCCGCGATGGTCCAGCCGCTGCGGGTGACCAGCCGCGCCGCGCAGATCCTGATGGCCAGCGGCAGGCCCGCGCAGGCATCGAGCAGTTCGGCGGTGGCCTCGGGCTCGGCCGCGGGCCGCTCCTCGCCCACGACCTTGATGAACAGCTTCAGCGCCTCGTCATCGTCGAGTACGTTGAGGTCAACCAGCTTGGTGCTGGCCAGGTCGGGCATCCGGCTCCGCGTCGTGACCAGCACCGCGGACGACGCAGTGCCCGGGAGCAGCGGCCTGACCTGGGCGGCGTCGCGCGCGTTGTCCAGCAAGACCAGCATCCGGCGCCTGGCCAGCGTGGTCCGGTACCTGGCCGCGAGCTCGGCCTCGTCGACGGGGATGTCCCGGCCGTCCACGCCGAGGTCGCGCAGGAACCTGGCCAGCACGTCGCAGGCCGGGACCGGGTTCGGGGTCGCGCCGAGCAGGTCGACGTACAGCTGCCCGTCGGGGAACTTGCGGCGGACGCGGTGGGCCGCATGCACCGCCAGGGAGGTCTTGCCGAGCCCGCCCGCGCCGGCCACGACGGCGATGCGGACCGCACCGGGATCGCTGCTAGCGCCCGGGCGCGCGCTCGTCAGCAGGTCGCACAGGCGTTTGACCTGTTCATCGCGGCCGGTGAAGTCGGTGACGTCGGCGGGCAGCTGCTCCGGGGATGGTCCGCCGGGCCGGGCACCGCGGCCCGGGCGGACCGCGGCTCGCCGCGGGCCCGAGACCGGAGCGGAGCCGGAAGGTTCCGGTTCCTCCTGCTTCCTGGGGCGTGCCGTCACCGTGCCGGCCGAGATGGTGCCCGCTGGGGCCACGCTGTCCTTGGCCAGCAGTTCGGCGTGGAACTGGCGCAGCTCGACGCCGGGGTCGACACCCAGCTGCTCGGAGATGGCGTCCCGGGCCTGCCCGTAGACCTCGAGCGCCTCGGCATGCCGTCCCGCGCCGTCCAGGGCCCGCATCAGGAGCAGCCACAGGCCCTCCCGCAGCGGATGGTCAGCCAGCAGCCTGCGGATCTCGGCGACGGCCTGGGCGTAGCCGCCGCAGGCGAGTTCGGCCGTGATCCGCAGTTCGACAGCACCCAGATGAAGTTCGTTCAGCCGTTCGGCCTCCGCCTCGACCAGTGGCGTCGGCGGGACGTCGGCCAGCGGCAGGCCGTGCCACAGGGCCAGCGCCTCGGTGAGCTGGCTGGCTGCGCCCGCCGGATCGCCGGCCGCGAACGCCCGCCGCCCCTCGCGTACCGTGGCCTCGAACACCAACGCGTCGGTATCGGACGAGGTCACCAGCAGCTGGTAGCCCGGGGCGCGGGTGACGAGCAGGCGGCTGTCCTCGTCATCCATGAGACGCCGCAGCCTGAGCACGTAGATGCTGATGAGATTGGCCGCCCGGGCAGGCGGCGAGTCCCCCCAGACCTCGCTGATCAGCGTGTCGGCGGAGACGATCTGCCCGGGGTGGATCAGCAGGGTCGCCAGGACCGAACGCCACTTCGGCGCTCCGATCCCCCGCCAGTCTTCTCCGGCCCGGATCTCAAGCGGTCCGAGCAGCCGGAACCTCATCATTACCCGGGATCACTCGCCTCCGGCTAGACGGAAAATCGGCCGTCAAGGTTTTCACTTAACCATGACTCAATCGGGGCGTAAACCACTGGCCCCACCATGTGCCTACGGCAATGGAGCCCAGGGCGAGCAAGTTGCGCCGGACGGCAACGGGGGCGTCGTCCGATCGGCGCCCTGAACGCCCGCTCGCCTAGCGGGGTGGGCGCGGCGGGAAGCGGTCCTGGTCCCTGGCAGGGAAGGGGGAGGGACCGGCCTTGTGGCCAGGACCGCCCGGAGCCGCTGGCATGGCCGTCGTCCTCGCGCCTCTGGCGGGGGCGGGGACGACGGTCTCCAGCCACCCCCGCGCGCCCGGCCATCGCGCGATCTCAGCTCTGGCCGTCGAACAGGCTGGTGACGGAGCCGTCGCTGTAGACCTCGCTGATCGCCCGGGCCAGCAGCGGCGCGATCGACAGCACGGTGAGCTTGTCGAACTGCTTTTCCTCCGGCACGGGCAGCGTGTTCGTGATGATGATCTCGCTGATCTTGGAATTCTTCAGGATGTCCACCGCCGCACCCGACAGGACGCCGTGCGTGGCCGTGGCGATGACCCGGTCCGCCCCCTGCTCGAACAGGGCCTCCGCGGCCTTGGCTATGGTCGCGCCGGTGTCGATCATGTCGTCGACCAGGACGCAGGTGCGGCCGGCCACCTGCCCGACCACCTCGAACATCCTGACCTGGTTGGCCACATCCGGATCGCGCCGCTTGTGGATGATGGCCAGCGGGCAGCCGAGCCGGTCGGTCCACCGTTCGCAGACCCGGACCCGGCCGGCGTCGGGCGCGACCACCGTGACCCGGCGGACGTCCAGCTTCTTCTCGATGTAGGTGGCCAGGATGGACAACGCGAACAGGTGGTCCACCGGCCCGTCGAAGAAGCCCTGGATCTGGGCGGTGTGCAGGTCGACCGCCATCAGCCGGTCGGCGCCCGCCGTCGCGAACAGGTCGGCCATGAGGCGGGCCGAGATCGGCTCGCGGCCCCGGTTCTTCTTGTCCTGCCGCGCGTAACCGAAGAACGGCGTCACGACCGTGATGCGCCTGGCCGAGGCGCGTTTGAGTGCGTCGACCATGATCAGCTGCTCCATGATCCACTCGTTGATCGGCGAGGTGTGGCTCTGCAGCACGAACACGTCGCACCCACGGACGGAATCCAGGAAGCGGACGAAGATCTCGCCGTTGGCGAAGTCGAACAGCTTGGTCGGCGTCGGCTTGATGCCCAGGCACGCGGCTACCTCATCGGCCAGCGCGGGGAAGGCCCGGCCGGAGACGAGCATCATCCTCTTCGCGGCCGACGGCATCATGTCGTTCACCTGGCTTGTGTCTCCTCGTCCTCGGCCCGCGCCGAGCCTTCGGCTGTCCCTGGGCTCTCTATAGTGGTCCCGATATGCGCCCCCGGGCCGATCCGGGCTCCGGATTCCACCACCGTGCGCCCCTCCAGGTGCGTCCCCGGCAGGATTTCCGCGTCCGGGGCCAGGGTGACATCGACGTCGATCCAGGTCGTGGCCGGGTCTACGACCGTGACCCCGGCCCGCATCCACGTCTCGAGCAGCCGCTCGTTGTAGGCGCGGCGCGCCTGGGCGAGCTGAACCAGATCGTTCACGCCCTGGATCTCGGCCGGGTCGGCGGCCAGGACCGTACCCACCCTGTGACCGTCGTTGCGCAGTATCGCCACCACGTCGGGGAGGTACTCCTGGCCCTGCGCATTGCCGGTGGCGACCCGCTTGAGCGCGCCACCAAGCAGGGCGCCATCGAAAGCGTAGCAGCCGGAATTGATTTCGTTGATCGCCCGCTGCGCCGCGGTGGCGTCGACTTCCTCGACGATACCGGCCAGCGAACCGTTGCCGTCCCTGATGACCCGCCCGTAGCCGAACGGGTCAGGGACGCGCGCGGTCAGCACGGTCACCGCGTTGGCCGCGACGGCGTGCTCCCGGACCAGCGAGGCCAGCGTCTGGGCCCGGAGCAGCGGCATATCGCCGTAGGTCACCACCACGATGCCGGGCAGGAGGCCGAGCGCTTCGGTCACCATGCGGACCGCGTGGCCGGTGCCCGCCAGTTGCTCCTGCACGACCACGCACACGTCGGGCGCATGCCTGGCGGCTTCGGCGCTGACCTCGTCCCTGCGGTGGCCGACGACGACGACGACGCGCTGCGGATCAAGCTCGGCCGCGGCCGCCAGCACGTGGCCAAGCATGCTGCGACCGCACAGGGAATGCAGCACCTTCGGGATCCGGGATTTCATCCGGGTGCCCTCGCCTGCGGCAAGAACTATGACGGCGACCGGGCGAGGTTCGCTCACGCGGAAAGTCTCCTCGGTTATCGCGCCTGCACCTACGGTTTCCGGGGCCTTCGAGATATCGACCGCCGAACCCGCCGAGCCGGCGCTTTCAGTATGCTTCAGGTTCCCGGATGTGACGGCGAATGCGTTTACCCGCCCCTTATCCGCAGCTTACCGCCCGGTTGCCATGGGCGGATGGCAGGTTGCCGCGACGGCCGGGACAAGTCCTTCGTCCCAGGCTCCCGCCCTAGCCTACGGCCCCCCCGACCGCTGCGGTCAGCCCGGATCCTTCCCGCTGGACTGAGAAACCGCAGGTGGCTGACCATTTCCTGACAACTCGGGCGCACCTTGCACCCCATGCGCCGGTCCGACGAGCGGCCCGGTCCCGGTGCCTGCAGCTCCTTCGGCGGCCGCGCCCGGCCCGACGAGCTCACTCGGCTCGATGCCGCCTTCCCCGGCCACTGCGGCCAGCTCGGCGCCGAGCGGCTCGGGCCCGGTGCCGACCCGATTGCGCCGACCGGTGAGCAGCGAGGCGATGGCGGCGATCACGTTGGCCGCGATCGCGAACGCGAACGCCACCCCGAGACCGTCATGGAACGGGGCGGTGATCAGGTGCGGGAAGAACTGGCGCCCGGTCACGTAGATGGCATGCCCGGAGGGCAGGTGCGCCAGCAGGTGCGGGCCGAGCAGTTGCTGCATCGGGTTGTAGCCCAGGAACGCGGCGAACAGGACGCCGATCGGCGGCAGGTGGGAGATCTGGTGCGCCGCGGCGGCCGGGATGCCCTGCGCGGTCAGGCCGCCGAACATGGCGGTCGGCAGCTTGCTGGAAAGCCCGGCCACCATCAGCGAGAAGAAGATCCCGATCGACAGCACGAAGGCCGTGTTCTGGAAGGTCGCGATCATGCCGCCGGCCGCGCCGCGCTGGTCCGCTGGCACGGAGTTCATCATCTCGGCCCGGTTCGGCGAGGCGAACAGGCCCGAGCCGAACCCGTTGAGCACGATGATGAGCGCGAACACCAAGTAGGGGAAGTTGACGGGCAGGAATAGCAGGAGGAAGAAGCTCAGCGCGGTCAGCAGCGCCCCGCCCGCGGTGAACGCCTTGGCGCCGTACCGGTCGGAGAGCACGCCGGACAGCGGCGCGGAGACGAGGAAGCCAATGGTCAGCGGCACCAGGTAGATCCCCGCCCAGAGCGGGGTCCGGGCGAAGCTGTACCCGTGCAACGGCAGCCAGATGCCCTGCAGCCAGATGATCAGCATGAACTGCATGCCGCCGCGGCCGAGCGCCAGCATGAAGTTCGCGATGTTGCCCGCGGCGAAGGCCCGGATGCGGAACAGCGAGAGCCGGAAAAGCGGTTCGGCGACCTTGGTCTCCACGAAGCCGAAGACGACCAGCGCGCCTAGCCCGCCGAACATGGCGGTGAGCACCCACGGGTTGGTCCAGCCCATCGGGTGGCCGCCGTACGGCAGCAGGCCGTAGGTGATGCCGACCAGGATGGCGATCAGCCCGGCGGCGAACAAGATGTTGCCCCACCAGTCCATCCGGGCTGGGCGCCGCGTGCCGATGTCCCGGAGCATGAAGTACGCCCATACGGTGCCGAACGCCCCGATCGGCGCCGAGACCAGGAACACGTAATGCCAGTTGATCGGGCCCAGGAGACCGCCGAGCAGCAGCCCGATGAACGAGCCCGCGATGGCCGCGATGGCGTTCATGCCCAGGGCGGTGCCGCGCTGGTTGGCGGGGAACGCGTCGGTGAGGATCGCGGCGGAGTTGGCGAACAGGAACGCGCCGCCGATGCCCTGTACGACCCGCCAGATGATCAGCCACAAGGCCGCCGAACTGCCGTGCATCCAGGTGATGGTCAGGAAGATCGAGGCCACGCTGAAGATCGCGAACCCGAGGTTGTACATCCGGACGCGGCCGAACATGTCACCCAGCCGCCCGAAAGACACCACCAGCACCGCGGACACCACGAGGAACCCCATGAACATCCACAGCAGGTAGCTGGTGTTGCCTGGGCTCAGCGGGTTGAGCCCGATCCCGCGGAAAATGTCCGGCAGCGCGATCAGCACGATCGACTGGTTGATGGTCGCCATCAGCACGCCGAGCGTGGTATTCGACAGCGCTATCCACTTATAGTGCGGGCCGACCCCGGTCGCCCCGGCACCGCTCGGGCTCAGCGCACCGTGCGGGGTCTGCGGCTCGCGGCCGGGCACGCCCGTCCCCGCCTGACCGGAATTCGAGTTCATTGACCTAAGCCCCCAGGCAACTCTGGCACCACCAGAAACTTGCTTGACGTCAACTAACTATAGCGCAAAGTTCCGGCTAGCCGCTGGCCGGCCAGCCGCCGGCTGGGCTCGCAGCAGGTACCCGATTAAACAGGCCACAATCGTTCCTTATGCCCACCTCGCCGCCTCGCTTCACTTCGCGGGAACCCTAGACCCGGCACGAGGATCTCGAAGGCGAAAAATGTCAGTGCCTTGCACTAGTGTTCGAATATGCGCACTGCACAAGAGCTTAGCCTGCTAAGGGAGCGCGCGGTCATGCTGCGTCGCCAAGGCAAATCCCTTCGTCAGATCAAGGAGGCCCTGGGCCCGATGAGCAATGCCACGCTCAACGACGCCCTCAAGGACGAGCCTCCACCCGAATGGACCCGACGTCCCAAGGCCAAGGATGAGCTGCGGGCCAGCGCCCGCGAACTACGCAGCCGGGGCATGGACTACGAAGAGATCGCCGCCGCCCTCGGCGTGGCCAAGAGCACGGTCTGCCTATGGGTCCGCGACCTGCCCACGCCCGCGAGGCTGAGCTACGCGGAATGCCGGAAGCGATCCGCCGAAGGCGTCGCCCGCTACTGGACCGCCGAACGCCCCGCCCGCGAGGCCACGCGGACTGCGGTCCGCGTGGCCGCCGCCGCCGAGATCGGTGAGTTGACCGACCGCGAGATCCTCATCGCCGGCGCCATCGCTTACTGGTGCGAAGGCTCAAAGAGCAAGCCGCACCGGCCGGACGCCCGCGTCATCTTCACGAACAGCGACCCCGCACTGATCCAGTTCTTCCTGCGATTCCTCGACGCGACCGGGACTCCCCACACAGACCTAGCCTTCCGCGTCTTTATCCACGAGAACGCCGATGTGGAATCGGCCCAGCGGTTTTGGCTGGAGGTTACCGGCGCGTCGCCGGGTCAGTTCCGTACCCCCGCGCTGAAGCGCCACAACCCGAAGACCGTACGGAAAAACGTGGGCGAGAACTATCACGGCTGCCTGCGCATCGACGTCCGCTGCAGCGCAGGCCTCTACCGTAGGATCGAAGGCTGGGCAGCCGCAGGCATGGGAGGACGTCCGGCGCAAAACAAGTAGCAGATGCGGTGGATACCCAGGGATGCGCTGATACCGTGACGGCGGCCCGGCCGGTATCGTGGATTCACGGTCGCGGCGCTCGTAATTCGTAGTCGCGGCGCTGGTAATTCGTAACAGAGTGTGTTGATCCGGCGTTGGGTAATTGGCAGCCCACCAGCCTTTGAAGCTGGGTCGTCCTGGTTCGAGTCCAGGCGCCGGAACTATATTCGATTTCACGCAGCTGATCGGCACAGTTGATGTCATCGCAAGCTGCCTGTTCAGCATCTTAGCCGGTTAATGCGACACCTGGATTTGGACCTACCGCGCCGACGAGCTTGCCAGATCACGGTACGACCGCGTACGGGCGTATGCGAGGCGGGTAGGCGCAGCCGAAGGCAAGACGTAGCCGAGCGCCAGAATTCTGGCGGGACGTGACGTCTGCGACACGGAACGTTGAGCTGTCTCGCATAGCGAGACAGCTGAGGCAGCGTGCATACGGAATTCATAGGTCCATTTGCAGAAATTCACCTGCCAAGCCTTGCCTAACTTACGGTTTCGTAGGCTACGGTTACGTAAGCGTACAAGCGCTCCTGCACCTTCTCCGACACCAGAGGAGCACGATGACCACATCTCCCGACACCGTCAACGCGGCGGAAGCCACCATGGCGCCGGCCCGGCTGGCCGCCACCACAGCGGGCCTGGCCACGTCGCCGACCGCACCTGGGTCCGCCGGACCCATCGGGGGAACGACCAGAACCCGGCTACGGCCGTCCCGGCCCGACCTAGACGACGAGCCGACCCCGACGTTCCAGCGTGTCCTGGTCGGTGTTTTCGTGGCCATCCCGCTGCTGGCGCTGCTCGCCGCCATCCCGCTGATGTGGGGCTGGGGCCTGGGTTGGCACGACGTCGTCATCGCGCTGGTCTTCTACTGGGTGTCGGGACTTGGCATCACGGTCGGCTTCCACAGGTACTTCACCCACGGCTCGTTCAAGGCGAAGACCGGCCTGCGGGTCGCGCTGGCCATCGCGGGCAGCCTCGCCATCGAGGGACCCGTCATCACCTGGGTATCGGACCACCGCAGGCACCACAAGTACAGCGACAAGGAAGGCGACCCGCACTCGCCGTGGCGGTACGGAGATGACTGGAAGGCGCTGTCCAAGGGCCTGGTCTACGCGCACATCGGCTGGCTCTTCGACCCCAACAAGACCTCGCAGGAGAAGTTCTCCCCCGACCTGCTCGCCGACCACCGCATCAAGAGTGTCGACCGCTGGTTCCCCGGGCTCGTCGCGGTCACGCTGCTGCTCCCCGCGCTTATCGGCGGACTGTGGGGGATGTCCTGGCAGGGTGCGCTGACCGCCTTCTTCTGGGCCACCCTAGTGCGCGTCGCGCTGCTGCACCACGTCACCTGGTCGATCAACTCCATCTGCCACACCTTCGGCAGCGAGGAATTCGAAGTGCGCGACAGGTCCCGGAACGTTTCCTGGCTGGCCATCGCGTCCTTCGGCGAATCCTGGCACAACCTGCACCACGCGGATCCGACCTGCGCCCGGCACGGAGCGCTGAAGGGCCAGCTAGACCCGAGCGCCCGCGTCATCTGGGCCCTGGAGAAGCTGGGCTGGGCCTACGACGTGCGCTGGCCGGACGAGGAGCGGCTCGCGGCCAAGCGTCCGGCCACGGCGACGAGGAAACTCGGCTCGATGACACGACGTGCCGACCGGGTACGTGGCGCGGTATCCGCGGAGTCGCGATGATGCACAAGTGAGTACGCAGCCCCAAAGATCCGGCCGCAAGAGAATGACCGGGAAGGAACGGCGCGAGCAGCTACTCAACATCGGCCGCAGGCTGTTCGCCGAGCGGGGGTTCGAGGGGACCTCGATCGAGGAGATCGCCGCCCAGGCGGACGTCTCGAAGCCGGTAGTGTACGAGCACTTCGGCGGCAAAGAGGGCCTCTACGCGGTGGTCGTCGACCGGGAGGTGGAGCGCCTGCTGACGATGGCCACCACGCTGCTTGACGGCGCCCGCACCAGGGAGAAGTTCGAGGCCGCGGCGGTGAGCCTGCTCAGGTACATCGACGACAACACCGACGGCTTCCGCATCCTGGTCAGGGACTCCAACCCTGGTTCGGGCACGGGTACTTATGGCACGCTGCTCAGCGATATTGCCGGGCAGGTCGAGTACATCCTGGCCGACTTCCTCTCCTCGCGCGGCCATGACCCCAAGCTCGCGCCCATGTACGCCCAGATGGTCGTCGGCATGGTCGCGTTCACCGGGCAGTGGTGGCTGGATGCCCGCAAGCCCAAACTGGAAGAGGTCGCCGCCAACCTGATCGACCTGGCCTGGAACGGCCTCTCCCACCTGGACGCGAACGGCCGGGAGTCAGCCGGACGGTGAGCTGCCGCGTGACGCCGGGGCCGCGCCGGGCGCCAGCGTGACGGTCCCGGCGCCGCCGGCCGCGGACGGTAGGCCCTCGGCCGTCCAGGCCCGGAACCCGCCGACCACGTCCGTGGCCCGCCGCAGGCCCAGGTCCTGCAGCGCCGCCGCGGCCAGGCTGGAGGTGTATCCCTCCCAGCAGATCACGATGACCCGGTGGTCGTACCCGGTGACCCAGGGCAGCCGGGCGTCGCAGGAAGGATCCAGCCGCCACTCCAGGTGGTTGCGCTCCACGACCGTCGAACCCGGTACCTCACCCTCGTGCGTCCGCTGCGCGGCGGGCCGGATGTCGATGAGCACGCCGCCGCCGGACAGCTCGCGGAAGGCCTGCCGCGGCGTCAGCCGCAGCAGGCGGGCGCGCGCGGACGCCAGGATCTCGTCGATGCTGCGGGCACCGGGGGGCCTGGCCGTCACCACGCGGCGGCGCCTTCGGTGTCCAGCTTGACCAGCCCGCCCGGCGTCAGGTCGTAGCGCGTCATGGCCGGCAGCGGCGGCGAGTACGCGTGTACGCTCACCGCCACCGCGGCGGCGGCGGCGTTGCGGACATCGTGGATGTAGCGGGGGCCGAATGCCCGCGACCCGCCCGCTCCCACCGGCTTGGTCAGCACCTGCCCCGTCGTGCTGGCCCCGACCACCCGGCGTTCCATCAGGGTTCCCCAGACCACGGCGAACGCGCCGGCCGACCCGCCATGGTCGTGAAATCCGGTCGACTGGCCCGGCAGCCAGCTGATCACCCACACCTCGTGGCTGTCGTCGAGGTGTATCCGCTCGTACCAGCGGCCCTCCGGGTTCAGCCGCACCCGGCCCAGCCAATCGGCGGGACTCGCCGCTAGCCGTCGCACCGCGTCGGCTAGCTGCCGCGCGCCGAGTTGCCGGCCAGGCTGCATGCTGGCTGATGACGTGGGCCGGATCGTCGTTTTCATTATTGCGTCTCTCCTCACATTGACATCGCTGGCGGCGGGCGCCAGCGGAACCCGGCGAACTCAAGGGACCAGACGGGCTGGCTGGACCGAGCCGGTCGGGTCAGTGCCGTTCTGATCTGGGCGAGCCGGCCAGACATCGGCTGACGCCGGGCGCCAGCGGGTAGGCGCCGACGAGAACGCGCTGCCGGACAGGCGTTGACGGGAGAGGCATGCCACGGCGCATGCCGTGATCCTGCCAGGGTTTCCCTATTAAAGCAATGGGAAAAGAAGTTTTAGCCGTTCCGATGGGCGACGGCGAACACGCGGCGGAAGGGAAAGATGGTGCCGAACGGGCGCGGCGGATACGCCTGGCGCACCTGCGCGCCGTACTCGGCGAGGAAGTCCGCGGCCTGGTCCGCGTCGAGCGCAGCCAGCACGGGCCGGAGACCGGTGCCCTGGTACCACTCGAGCACCGGGTCGGGGCCCGGCAGGATGTGCACGTACGTCGTCTCCCAGGCGTCGACCTCGCAGCCGGCCCGGGCCAGCAGCTCTGCGTAGTCCGCTGGGTCGGCCGACTGCCGGTTCAGCGCCACGTCCCGCAACAGCGGGTGCCACCGGGCTGAGGCCGCCATCTCACGCAGGATCGCATGCGATGGCTGGTCGAAGTTAGCCGGGACCTGGAAGGCCAGCCAGCCGTCGTGGGCCAGCTGGTCCGCCCAGCGGACCAGCAGCTCGCGATGGCCGGGCACCCACTGCAGCACCGCGTTGGAGATGATCACGTCGGGCAGGCTCTGCGGTTTCCAGTGCCTTATGTCGTCGAGCATGAACGACAATCCTGGCGCGTGGCTCGTCGCGACCGGCCCGGAACCAGATGGCGCCGGGGATCGCGGGGCGCCTGCCGTGACGAGCTTGCGGGCCGCCTCGATCATCTCAGGCGAGCTGTCCACGCCGCAGACCGCGGCCGATGGCCACCGCTCCGCGAGCAGGGCGGTCACGTTCCCCGGACCGCAGCCCATGTCGACCACGTACCCGGCAAGTTCAGCTCCGACCCTGGCGAGCAGGTCGAAGAACGGCCTGGAGCGCTCGCCTCCAAACCGCAGATAAAGGGCCGCGTCCCACATACTGGTCAATCCTTCTCTGATACCGAGATGCACATGCCGACCTGATCCCCTTGTACATGACTGGTCTTCTTGACGTCAAGAGATACCCTCTAGTAATGGGCCAGCGCGCCGGTCCCGGCACCGAGGCGGACTCCGATGACGAGATCCTCGGCGAACCACTCCTGCGGGACGAAGTCGACAACCTGGTCGCCGCGTGGCGGGCGCAGCGGCCCGACCTGGATGTCGAGCCGATGCAGGTGCTCAGCCGGATCTCCAGGCTGGCCCGGCACCTGGACATCGCGCGGCGCGGCGCGTTTGCCGAGCACGGGCTCGAGTCATGGGAATTCGACGTGCTCTCCGCGTTGCGCAGGCAGGGGCCGCCGTTCCAGCTCACGCCCGGCGCACTGCTCCGCGCCACCCTGGTCACCTCCGGCACCATGACAAACCGGATCGACCGGCTGGCCACCGCGGGACTCGTCCGCCGAGAACCCGATCCCAGGGATAAGCGGGGCGTGCTGGTCACCCTCACCGACCAGGGCCAGGCGCGGGTGGACGCGACGCTGGCCGGCCTGCTGCGCCGCGAGCGGGCGCTGCTGGCGGGCCTGGATGCCGGGGAACGCCAGCACCTGGCCGACCTGATGCGGATCCTGCTCGCCCCCTTCGACAATCTGTTAGCCCGCTCGCCTCCGAGCGCCTTTTGAGGCGGCCCTTTGGCTCGCTAGGGGTCCGGCGGCGCCGGGCCGTTGGATGGCCAGAACGCCGGTCAGGTAACTGGGGCAACTCCAGTCCGCCCGGTACCACAGACCCCATGAGTTCCGGGTAAGCGGAAGCCAGCTGGAGCATTCCTCCGTTTAGCGGGGTGGATCGGGGCTTCTGGGTGAATTGTGGGCATCATAGGCCCCCCGGGCCACCCCATAGCCCCAATTCACCCATTAGGGAACCGGACATACTTGGCAAAAGGAGTGAAACGGATCGCCAGTCAGCGCAGGTGGCTACTTGCTCGGTGCGCTAGGGGTCTAGGGCGTCCGCTACGGCTAGCCAGCGGTCTTCGAGGTCCGCCTTCTCGGCCTGGGCGGCCTTCAGGTCGGCGCCTAGGGTGGTGAGCTTCTCGTAGTCGGTGGCGTTGGCGGCTAGCTCGGCCGTGAGCTCGGTCTCGCGGGCCGAGAGCCGGTCGAGCTGGCGCTCGAGGCGCTGCAGTTCCTTGCGGGCCGCGCGCTCCTGCGCCGCCGACGCGCGCGGCGGCATCGTCCCGGCGACCGGTGACCCGTCCGGCGCGCCCGCAGCGGCTGCTCTCGCGTGGCCCGGCGCGCCGCCCGCACGGGCGGCGCGGACGCGGTCCAGGTACTCGTCTACCCCGCCGCCGAGGAAGGAAAGCTTGCCGTCGCCGAGCAGCGCCACCACATGCTCGGTGACGCGCTCCAGGAAGTACCTGTCGTGACTGACCACCACCAGCGTGCCTGGCCAGCCGTCGAGCAGATCCTCGAACTCGGTCAACGTCTCGATGTCCAGATCGTTGGTCGGCTCGTCAAGCAGCAGCACGTTGGGCTCGTCCATGAGCAGCCTGAGCATCTGGACCCGGCGCCGCTCGCCGCCGGACAAGTCCCCCACCCGGGTCCACTGCCGTTCCGCGGTGAAGCCGAGCCGCTCGAGCAGCTGCCCGGCGGAGAGCTCGCGGTCGCCCACCCGGATCCGCAGCCGTATCTCCTCCACCGCCTCCCGGACCCGCTGGTCCTCCTCGAGCTCGGCGAGCTCCTGGGACAAGTGGGCCAGCCGCACGGTCTTGCCCCGGATGATCGTTCCGTCCGCGTGCACCTCCGGGCCGGCCGGCCCGTGGACCACTCCACCGGCTGGCCCTCCACCGGCTGGCCCTCCACCGGCTGGCCCTCCACCGGCTGGCCCTCCACCGGCTGGCCCTCCACCGGCTGGCCCTCCCCCGGCTAGCACCGTCAGCAGCGAGGTCTTGCCGCTGCCGTTGACCCCGACGATCCCAACCCGGTCCCCCGGGCCGAGCCGCCAGGTCACCTGATCGAGGAGGGAACGCGCACGGACGCCGGCGCCCACCGATACCGAAACGTCCTCCAGCTCGATCACGGTCTTGCCCAGCCGGGCCGTGGCCAGCCGGGTCAGCTCGACACTGTCGCGCGGCGGTGGCTCCGACGCGATGAGCGCGTTGGCCGCCTCGACCCGGAACTTCGCCTTGGTGGTCCTGGCCCGGGCGCCCCGCTGCAGCCAGGCGAGTTCCTTGCGGGCCAGGTTGCGGCGGCGCCGCTCGGCGGCTTCCTCGCCGCGCTCGCGTTCGGCCTGCGCGAGCACGTAGGCCGAGTAGCCGCCCTCGGCGGAGTGGACCTGACCCCGGTCGAGCTCCCAGGTCCGCTCGCAGACGGTGTCGAGCAGCCAGCGGTCGTGGCTGACCACGATGACCGCGCAGTGCCTATCGATGGCCCGGTCGCGCAGGTGCCTGCCGAGCCAGTCGATCGCCTCGATGTCGAGGTGGTTGGTGGGCTCGTCGAGGAGCAGCACGTCCGGCTCGGCCACCAGCAGGGCGGCGAGCGCGACTCGGCGCCGCTCGCCGCCGGATAGCTGCCCGGCCTGAGCCTCGACGCCGATCCCGGGCAGCAGCTCGGTCATGATCGCCCGCGCCCGCGGATCCGCCTCCCACGGTGCCCGCGGCCCGCCCAGCTCCGGGGCCTCCGCAGCCGATCCGGCCACCGCGGGGCCGCCCGCGGACCCGAACACGATCTCGCCGACCGTTCCGGCCAGCTGATCGCCCTGCGGCAGGTAGCCGATCCGCAGGCCCGCCGCCATGGCCACCCGGCCGGTGTCCGGCATGACCCGCCCGGCCAGCAGCCCGAGCAGCGTGGACTTTCCCGCGCCGTTGCGGCCCACCACCCCGATCCGGTCCCCGGCCGACACGCCTAGCGAAACGCCGTCGAGCAGGCTGCGGTGCGCGTACGCCTTGGCCGCCTTCTCCAAGCTGATCAGGTTGGCCACGCTCAAGTCACTTCGACGAGGGGACGATGGCCGCACCGGACACCGGCCCGGTGACCCGTGCCACCGACCGACACACGCCCGCGCCGGACAAGGACACGGCCAGGTCAAGAGCGCGGTTCGGGCCGGCCGCCAGGAACACGCAGGTCGGTCCCGAGCCCGCCACCAGCGCGCCGAGCGCACCCAGCTCAAGTCCCGCCGCCAGGGTCTTGCGCAGCGCGGGAAACAGCGAAAGCGCCGCCGGCTGCAGGTCATTGCTCAGGGCCTGCCCCACGAGCCTGGCCTCACCCGAACGCAGCGCCGACATGAGCGCGGCGTCCAGGTCCGGCTCGGCGGCCGCGGCCTGGTTCACGCCCCTGGCCCCGGCCGCGGTCGCGGCCCGCAGCCGGTCCAGCGCCGCGTACACCTCGGGGGTGGACAGGTGACCGTCGGCGAAGGCCAGCACCCAGTGATACTGGGTCGCCGGGGCCAGCGCGGGCGTCAGCTGCTCGCCCCGGCCGCGGCCCACCGCGGTCCCGCCGAGCAGCGCGAAGGCCACGTCGCTGCCTACCCGGGCGGCGACCTCGAGCAGCTGCGGCTGGCTGAGGCCGCCGTCCCAGAGCTCATTGCAGGCGACCAGGGCAGCGGCCGCGTCGGCGCTGCCGCCGGCCAGCCCGGCCGCCACCGGGATGCGCTTGGCGATCGTGATGCGCACGCCGGCGGGATCGACTCGCGGGCTGGCTCTCCGGCCGGCCGGGCTGGCTCTCCGGCCGGCCGGGCCCGCCACCGCAGCCCGCAATGCGGCCACCGCCCGCAGGGCCAGGTTGTCCTGATCGGCCGGGACCCGGTCCGCGCCCTCGCCGGTGACCGTGACCCCGTCGCGCCCGGCTAGCTCCGCGGTGACCTCGTCGAACAGCGAAACGGCGTGGAAGACAGTCACCAGATGGTGATAGCCGTCCGCTCGCGGCGGACCCACCGCGAGCTGGAGGTTGAGTTTGGCGGGTACCCGCACGGTCACACCGGTCACGATGGTCAAATCGTACGCGGTCCTTCCCTGTGCACCGCCGCCAGCCGCGCGAACTCTCCGACACCGAGCGATTCCCCGCGCGCGCCCGGATCGATATCCGCCGCCCGGAGCAGCCGTTCGGCGGCCGGCGCCGAGCCGGCCCAGCCGGAGAGCGCGGCCCGCAGCGTCTTGCGTCGTTGCCTGAACGCCGCGTCGATGACCGCGAACACCTCCTCGCGGGCCGCCGTGGTGGCCGGCGGGTCCCGCCTGGTGAACGCCACCAGGCGGGAGTCCACGTTCGGCACCGGCCAGAACACGGTGCGCGGCACCGGCCCGGCCGGACGGGCCGCCGCGAACCAGGCCAGCTTGACCGACGGCGCACCGTACACCCGTGACCCGGGTCCGGCGCACATCCGGTCCGCCACCTCGGCCTGGACCATGACCAGGCCCCGCCGCAGCGTGGGCAGGGCGGCCAGCAGGTGCAGCAGGACCGGCACCCCCACGTTGTAGGGCAAGTTCGCGACCAGTACCGACGGCGACCCAGATACCCCGAAAACCGTGGGCAGGTCACGCTCGGCGACCTGCAGCGCATCCGCGGTGAGCACGGCCATCCGGCCCGCTAGTTGCGGCGCGCGGGCGGCAATCGTCTGCGGCAGCTCGCCGGCCAGCGCCCGGTCGATCTCGATGGCCACCAGCTGGCCAGCGCCGGCTTCCAGCAGGGCGAGCGTGAGCGAGCCGAGCCCCGGCCCGACCTCGAGCACCACGTCCCCCGGCTCCAGCGCCGCCAGCGAGGCGATCTTCCGAACGGTTCCCGGCTCGACGACGAAGTTCTGGCCCAGCCGCTTGGACGGCCGGACGCCCAGGCGATCGGCGAGTTCCCTCACATCAGCCGGGGTAAGCAACCGCACGCCCCGGTCAGCCGCTGGCACGAGGCGGTCTACCAAGGGCCGAAGGTGCGCTGGGCGGTGGCGGTGATCGCGTCGCACAGATCTGCCACATCCATCCCCTTCACCTCGGCCAGGCAGCGAAGGGTGTCCGCGACCAGGGCGGGCTCGTTGGGCTTGCCCCGGTTCGGCACCGGGGTGAGGAACGGCGCGTCGGTCTCGGCCAGGACGAGGTCGGCCGGGGCGGCCGCGGCGGCATCGCGGAGCGGCTGTGCGTTGCGGAACGTCACGTTGCCCGCGAAGGACATCACGTAGCCGGCCTCGGCGCACTGCTTGACCATGGCCACGTCGCCGGAGAAGCAGTGGAACACCACCCGGTCCGGCGGACCCTCCTCCGCCAGGATGCGCAGCACGTCGGCGTGCGCCTCCCGGTCGTGGATCATCAGCGCCTTGCCGGTCCGTTTGGCGATCATGATGTGCTCGCGGAACCACCAGCGCTGCACGTCGGGAGCGGCGTGGTCGCGGTAGTAATCCAGGCCAGTCTCGCCGACCGCGACCACCCGCGGCTGTCCAGCCAGCGCCTCAATTTCGGCCAGTACCTCCCCGGAGGGTACGGGGGGGCGGGCAGCCCCTCCCAAGGGGGGTCCGGGGGGATGGGTCCCCCCGGGATGAAAAGCGGGGGGCTCCGGGGGGGCGTCCCCCCGGGCAAACACTTCGTTCGGGTGGATCGCGACCGCCGCGTACACCTCGTCGTACTCGGCGGCGCGCGCCGCCGACCAGCGGGAGGACTCCAGGGTGGTGCCCACCGTAACGACCCGCGTGATCCCCGCGGCCCGCGCCGCCGCCAGGACCGCCGGCACCGGCACGTCGATCATGTCGAGGTGGGTGTGGCTGTCGAGCGCCGGCCTGGGCAGGGCAGACGGGGGAACCGGGGCTGTCACCACGGACCGTTCGGCCGGAAAAATGTGGTCACGGCGCCCCTAGCCGGGCAAGTTCCTCGTCCACCACCGAGGAGTCCAGCTTGGTGAACAGCGGCTTGGGGACGGCCAGCGGCGTGCCCGCGCGCACCGGCTGCGACGCCCAGCGGGCGGCGCCGTCGTAGTGCCCGGTGATCACCGGGTAGGGCGGTCCGCCCTCCTCGTCGACCTCTTCGACGTGCGGCATGTCCGACCAGGTGCCTGCACCTCCGAGCATCTCGTGCACCTGCTGGGACGAGCGGGGCAGGAACGGGGTGAGCAGCGTCTTGGCGTCGTCGACGAGCTGCAGGGCCACGTGCAGCACGGTCCGCATCCGGTCCGGGTCCGATTCGCGCAGCTTCCACGGCGCCTGCTCGGAGAAGTACTTGTTGGCCTCGGCCACCGTCCGCATCGCCTCGGTGATCGCGAACTTGAACCGCGAGGCGGACAGGTGCTCCCCGACCGGGCCGAAGGCCTGCCTGGACCTGGCCAGCACTTCGTGGTCGAGGTCGGTCAGCGCGCCCGCTTCCGGGACCGACCCGATGTTGCGGGCACCGAACGAGACCGCCCGGTTCACCAGGTTCCCCCAGGTCGCGACCAGCTCGTCGTTGTTCCTGCGGAGGAACTCACTCCAGGTGAAGTCGGTGTCCTGGTTCTCCGGCCCGGCGATGGCCACGTAGTAACGCAGCGCGTCCACGTCATAGCGGGCGAGGAAGTCCCTGACATAGATCACCACGGCGCGGGAGGAGGAGAACTTGCGGCCCTCCATCGTGAGGTACTCGCTCGACACCACCTCGGACGGCAGGTTCAGCCTGCCGAGCGGTCCCGGCGAGCCGCCGCGGGCGCCGAGCCCGCTGTAGCCGAGCAGCATGGCCGGCCAGATCTCGGAGTGGAAGACGATGTTGTCCTTGCCCATGAAGTAGTACGACTCGGCGTCCGGGTCGTTCCACCAGGCGCGCCAGGCGTCCGGGTCGCCGCTGCGCCGGGCCCACTCGATCGACGCGGACAGGTACCCGATCACCGCGTCGAACCAGACATAGATCCGCTTGTCCGGCCGGTCCCGCCAGCCGTCAATCGGGACGGGCACGCCCCAGTCCAGGTCCCTGGTGATCGCCCGGGGCTGCAGGTCGTCGAGGAGGTTGAGGGAGAACTTGAGCACGTTCGGCCGCCAGTGGCCCGCCTTAGCCTGCAGCCAGCTGCCGAGTACCTCGGCGAACGCGGGCAGGTCGAGGAAGAAGTGCTCGGTCTCGGTGAAAACCGGCGTCTCGCCGTTGATCTTGGACCGGGGGTTGATGAGATCGGCCGGGTCGAGCTGGTTGCCGCAGTTGTCGCACTGGTCGCCGCGGGCGCTCTCGTAACCGCAGATGGGACAGGTGCCTTCGATATAGCGGTCGGGCAGCGTCCGGCCGGTGGACGGCGAGATCGCGCCGAGCGTGGTCTTCGCGAAGATATAGCCGTTCTTCAGCAACCCCAGGAAGAGCTCCTGGGTGACCGCGTAGTGGTTCCGCGTGGTCGTGCGGGTGAACAGGTCGTACGTCATGCCGAGGCTGGCCAGGTCGTCGACGATAATCCGGTTGTAGCGGTCGGCCAGCGCCCGCGCCGAGACCCCCTCGGCGTCGGCCTGCACCTGGATCGGCGTGCCGTGCTCGTCCGTGCCGCTGACCATCAGCACCTTGTTGCCCGCCATCCGCTGGTACCGGCTGAACATGTCGCAGGGCAGCGCGAAACCGGAGACGTGCCCGATGTGACGAGGGCCGTTCGCGTAAGGCCAGGCCGGGGCGGACAAGATGGTGCGCATGGCTAAAGCCTAGGGGCAGCGGTCGACTGCTCCCGGTGGTTGGCGGCGGCATCCGGCACGGCGGGCCGCGCCAGCGTCACCGGATGGCGCGTGTGCTTGATGCCGAGGATGGACAGGAAGAACGTGCCCAGGACCACCTGGCAGCTCACGATCAGCGCGGTGACCGAGGGGATCATCAGCCGTAGCGAGTGCTCGTAGTTGAGCTGATGGAACTTCTGGGTGTTCCAGTACAGCAGCGAGAAGATCAGCCCCGCCAGGCCCGCGAGGCCGATCGCGCCCCCTGCCATCAGCCCGCGCTCCAGGCTGAGCTTCTCCAGCACGCGCTGGACCTTCGGCTCGGAGGGCAGGAAGCCCTCCGAGCCGGCGTACACCTGGGTGAACAGCCAGAACAGCACGGCCTGGAACCCGATCACGACCATCGCCGACGCCGCTACCAGCGTGTCGACGTCAAAGGTCACGCCGCCGATGCTGAACGGGTGCGGCACCACGATCGCGCCGATGGCCAGGCCCGCGGTGAGCAGCACCAGGCCGGGCAGGAAGAACAGCCAGCGCGGGCTGAACAGCAGCAGGAACCGCAGGTGCCGCCAGCCGTCCCGCCAGGTGTGCAGGTGCGGCGGCCTGCTCCGGCCATCCTTGGCCAGCGTGGTCGGCACCTCGGTCACGTGCTGGCCGGCCAGGGTCGCCTTGACCACCATCTCGCTGGCGAACTCCATCCCGGTCGCCTGCAGGTTGAGCGCCATCACGCTGTCCCGGCTGAACCCGCGCAGACCGCAGTGGAAGTCACCGATCTTGCTGCGGAAGAACAGTCGGCCGACGAAGCTCAGCACCGGGTTGCCGAGGTACTTGTGCAGCGGCGGCATCGCGCCCGGCGCGATCCCCCCGGCGAACCGGTTTCCCATCACCAGGTCCGCGCCCTTCCGCAACTCCGCCACGAACGGCATCAGGTTGGTGAAGTCGTAGCTGTCGTCGGCATCGCCCATGATGACATACTTGCCCCGGGCCGCGACGATGCCGCCCATCAGCGCGTTGCCGTAACCCTTGTCGCTGATCGGCACCACGCGGGCGCCAGCCTCTTCGGCCAGCCGCTGGCTGCCGTCCGTACTGCCGTTGTCGGCGATCAGGACCTCACCGCTGATACCGCTTGCGGCCAGGAATCCAATAGCCTTGCGGACGCACGTCGCCACGGTCTCTGCCTCGTTGAGGCAAGGCATGACCACGGTCAGCTCCACCTTTTTCGTCTCCTTCACCGTCAGCGGATCTGGTCGCCGGAACCGTCCCTGGCCGCGCATCGTATTACCGTAGGCGAGGGACGAACGCACCGAACCGGCCGCTTTTTCATTGTCAGGGTCATCAACCCAGCACAGGAGGGTACGGCTTGAGGGTAATGCCTGCGGCTCCGTCGCGTGAGCCATCAACACGGCGAGCCTGGTCGATCCGGTCGATAAAGCCCAGCTGGGTGACCGGGCGAGGCGCCCGCGGGCTAGCCGCCCGGACGTGGTCCGGTCACCGCCTGTTCATCATCGTGCTCACTCCCGCCGTGCTGCTCCGCCTCGACGCCGAGCTCGGCTACCGGTGGCAGGCGTGGTTCAACGACTCGTTCGAGTACGTGCAGAACACGGTCCACTTCCAGCTCGACCCGACCCGGGCATCCGGGTACTCCATCTGGCTGAAGATCCTGCAGCCGCTTCACACCTATGCTGTTGTAACGATTCTGCAACATCTTATGGGCCTGGCGGTCGGCGTGATGGTCTACGCGCTGGCCAGGCACCGCTTCCGGGCGCCCGCCTGGCTGGCCACGCTGGCGGCCGTGCCGGTGCTCTATGACGGCTTCGAGATCCAGCTCGAGCACCTGATCATGGCCGACGTACCGTTCCTGTTCCTGCTTGCCCTGGCGACCACGGTGCTGCTGTGGGACCCCGTGCCGTCGACGCTGCGGTGCGTGCTCGTCGGCGCCCTGCTCGGCGTCGCGGAGATCGTGCGATCGGTCGGGCTGCCGCTGCTCGCGGTGTTCGCCGTGTACATGATCATCAGGCGGATCAGCTGGCGTAAGGTCGCGGCCACCATCGTGGTGTGCTTCCTCCCGGTCGTCGCCTACGCCGGGCTGTTCGACCTGGAGCACGGCCAGTTCGCGATGACCGACAGCACCGGCGTGTTCCTCTACTCCCGGGTGATGACGTTCGCCGAGTGCTCCAAGATGCACCTGCCGACCGATGAGCTTTCGCTGTGCACCACGGTCCCGCCGGACAAGCGGCCGATCGCCCAGGCCTACATCTGGACGTCTTCGTCACCGCTTGACCGCTTCCCGCCGTCGAAGTTCTCGCCGGTGCCCAACCAGCTGGCGGAGAACTTCGCCATCCGCGCCATCGAGGCCCAGCCGCTGGACTACGCCAAGGCGGTGTTCGACGACACCTGGCGGGCGTTCGGGTGGAAGCGGGTGGTCTTCCCGAACGCGGCGACCTACGACGAGTACATATTCGGCTACCGTTCGCTGCCGATCCCGTCCTGGGATGACGCCAAGCTCGGGCCGTATACCAGCTACGCGGCCGCGTACGTGCACGGCAACCCGCTCACCCAGGTCGTCGCGCCGTTCGCCAACATCATGCGGTTGTACGAGCACCACGTCTACCTGCCGGGCACCGTCTACGGGCTCATCCTGCTGGCCGGGCTGGCCGGCCTCGTACTGGCCTGGCGGCGGCTCGGCGGGGAGGCGCTGCTGCCGTGGACCCTCTCCCTCGCGCTGGTCGTCATCCCCGCGGCGACCGCCGAGTTCGACTACCGGTACGTGCTGGTGGCCGTGCCGTTCGCCTGCCTCGCGGTGGCGCTGGGGTTCAGCCCGGGCACCGCGGGCGGTGACGCGGCGCGGCGGCTAGCGCGGCGGGGGCAGCAGAGCGCCCGGATCGCCGACGTGGCTCCCGTCGCGGAGGTGGCTCCGGCCTCTGCGGGGAACGCCGGCGACGACCAGGGTGATCTCGCCGCGGACGGCGCCTGACACTGTGCCGCCCCTCTTTCTCCGGGGTTCCCGCGGATCCGCCCCGCTGACCAGGGCCGCCCACGCGGCCAGTTCGGCCAGCGTGCCGCGCTTGATCTCTTCGTGGGTCTTGGTGAGCTCACGGCAGACCACGGCCGGACGGTCCTCGCCGTGGGAGACGGCGAGCTCGGCCAGCGTCTTGGCCAGCCTGCGGCCGGACTCGAAGTAGACCTGGGTGCGGCGGTCGTCGGCCAGCTCGGCGAAGCGCCTGGCCCGCTCGCCCTGGCCCCGGGGCGGAAAACCCTCGAAGCTGAACCTGTCGGTCGGCAGCCCGGAGACGGCCAACGCGGTGGTCACCGCCGAGGGGCCCGGCAAGGCGGTCACCCGCAGGCCGGCCGCGGCCGCGGCGGCGACGAGCCGGTAGCCGGGATCGCTGATACCCGGGGTGCCCGCGTCGGTGACGAGCAGGATGTCCCGGCCGGCCTCCAGCTCGCCGAGCAGGTCGGCCGTGCGGCGCGCCTCGACGGCGTTGTAGTAGGAGACGATGCGGGCCTTGAGCTCGATGTTCAGGCTCGACGCCAGCCAGCGCACGCGGCGGGTGTCCTCGGCCGCGATCAGGGTGGCCTGGGCGAGTTCGGCCGCCAGCCGCCAGGACGCGTCCTCGGCCCGGCCGATCGGGACCGCGGCCAGCGTCAGCACGCCGCCGCCCTCGTGCGCCTCAGCCTCGCGTGCCTCAGCCTCGTGCGCCTCAGCCTCGTGTGCCTCAGCCTCGTGCGCCTCAGCCTCGTGTGCCGCACCCGGTGCCGATCCTGACATGTCTGTATTGCGCCCCGTCCTTCGCATTGGATCTCACACATCACCCTCCGGCTAGCCGGACTTTACCGCCGCCAGTAGCATGTGGCCGATGACGGCAACTCAGGCTGACATGCCCGCCATGCCCGCCACCGACGAAGCCAGCCGACTCGCGGTGCTCCGTGCCAGGCTGGCGTCACCGATGCCTGATGACCGGCCCTGGGGGTGGCTCGGACCGCTGCTGGTCACCGCGTTCGGTACGTTCCTGCGGTTCGACCGGCTGCGGGTGCCGCGGGCTCTGATCTTCGACGAGACCTACTACGCCAAGGACGCCTGGAGCATCCTGAACCACGGGGTCGAGCTGAACCTGGTCAGCAACGCCAACAACATCATCCAGGCCGGGCACACCAACATCTTCGCGCCCTGCGCCGGCACGTCGGCGTGCGGCGAATACGTGGTGCAGCCAGAGATGGGCAAGCTGCTCATCGCGGTGGGCGAGTGGATGTTCGGCCTGAACTCGTTCGGCTGGCGGTTCGCCAGCGCGGTATTCGGCTCGCTGGCCATCCTGCTGATGTGCCGGATCGCCCGCCGGATGACCAGGTCCACCCTGCTGGGCTGCATTGCCGGGTTGCTGATGTCCCTGGACGGCCTGGAGTTCGTGCTGTCCCGGACCGGGATCCTGGACATCTTCCTGATGTTCTTCGTGCTCGCCGCGTTCGGTTGCATCGTCATCGACAGGGACATCTCCCGCGGCACGCTCGCCGAACGGGTCGCGCGCCGGGAGGGCGGCCAGGCCGGGCCCCGGCTCGGGATCCGCCGGTGGCGGGTGGCGGCGGGGATATTCCTCGGCCTGGCGGTGGCTACGAAGTGGGACGCGGTCTGGTACATCCTTGCGTTCGCGGCACTCGGCACCGCGTGGGATATCGGCGCCCGTCGGGCGGCCGGCCTGACATCCTTCGTCCGCGGCGCGTTCCGGGAGACCGTCTGGCTGCCGGTGACGTTCCTGGTGATCCCGCTGGCCCTCTACATCGCCAGCTGGAGCGGCTGGTTCGCGACCAGCACCGGCTACGACCGGGATTACGCGCAACAGCACGGCGTAAACATCCCGGTGATATCACCCCTCTACTCGTTGTTCGAGTACCACCTGCAGGCGATCCAGTTCGGCGTGGGCCTGCACACCCCGCACCCGTACCAGTCGCAGCCGTGGGACTGGCTGCTGGTCACCAGGCCGGTCGCCTTCTTCTACGAGTGCTACACCGGCCCGGTGGCCGGACCCGCGCACTACTGCCCGAAGGTCTACAACGGCCAAGAGTGGTCGCAGGAGGTGCTGGCGATCGGCACCCCGGCGATCTGGTGGGGGTCCATGCTGGCCCTGCTGTTCTGCCTGGGCTGGTGGCTGCTGCACCGGGACTGGCGGGCCGGCGCGGTGCTGCTCGGCGTCCTGGCGGGCTGGGGACCCTGGTTCCCGCTGGTGTCCCGGACCAAGTTCTATTACTACGCTCTGGAGTTCGAGCCCTTCCTCATCTTGTCTATCGTGCTCTGCCTGGGGCTGATCCTCGGGCCAACCACGGCCAGCGCGCTGCGCCGGTCGACCGGGGCCCTCATTGTCGGCGCCTACGTGCTGTGCGTGCTGCTGATGTTCTGGTACTTTTATTCGATCCTGGCCGGCCAGGTCATCCCCTATCACGACTGGTACAGCCACATGTGGTACCGGATAGGCCGCGGCTGGATCTGAGGGTTTCCCTCGTCGGTGGCCTCTCCGGCCCGCTTCTGGCGGTCCCTTCAGTCGGCTTTCAGCGTGTCTTCAGCAAGCTTGGGCATCGTGGCCTTATCACTGGCGGCGGGCCGGGAACGGCGCCGCCCGGCAGCGACATGATTTCTGTAACAGGGGGGACGTTTCAGGGCCTGTTGTGCGTCTATATAAAGTGAGATGACAAACCACCGGGGTGAACATGAGCCGAGCCGAACACTCTAGCGAAGACCGCGAGCGCTTTGAGCGCGATGTGGTTCCGCAGCTTGGCCAGCTATACCCGGCCGCGCTCCGGATGACGAGGAACCCGACCGACGCGGAGGACCTCGTCCAGGAGACGTCAGTCAAAGCGTACGCGGCGTTTCAGCAGTTCACTCCGGGCACCAACCTGCGGGCGTGGCTGAACCGGATCCTGACCACCACGTTCATTAACGTGTACCGCAAGCGGCGCCGCGAGCCACAGCAAGCACTCGGCGGGGACCTGCAGGAATGGCAGATGTCGGCGGACCGGCTCACGCCGCCGGTGCCCTCGGCCGAGGCCCAGGCGCTGGACCGCACCACCGACTCCGACCTGCTGCGGGCGCTGCGCGAACTGCCCGGCGAGTTCCGCACGGCGGTGTACCTGGCGGACATCGAGGGATATCCCTACCGCGAGATCGCCGAGATCATGGGGACGCCGGTCGGCACCGTGATGTCCCGGCTGCATCGCGGCCGCAGAAAGATCCGGGAGCAGCTGATGGCCAGCGGATTCGGCGCCCCCCGCGCGGAGTCGTCCGGCGCCTAAGCTCCAGGCCGCTTGTCCGGGGCTAGCCTCGACTCCGAAGCTATTATCAGGTCCCGAACCGGATATTCCACCCATACCACCCGTTCTCACCCCGCGACGGGAACAAATGGTCGTGGCGCTCTACTGGCTCCAGCCGGCACGGTGGAACATTGAGCCGGCTCCAGCCGGCACGGTGGAACATTGAGCCGGCGCGCTGCGTCGCTGGGAGCTGCATAGGGACTTGGACAACACCCCTCTATCGGGCAGCGTGCCGCATTCATCTAGTCCGGACGGTCCAGGAACGTCGTTAGTAGCCGTAGAGGGTGAGCATGACCTCGCCGGCCTGCCAACGGTGCAGGATGTGCATGCCGGCCAGCAGCGCCATCTTCTCTTTGTCCACCGGCGTGGACGGCGCGGGGAACTTGTAGTTGCTGTTGCCGGTGACCACCCACACGTGCCTGACGTCGGTGAACCGGCTCTTCAGCAACGCCGGACTCGTGATCTCGGTGCCGGTCAGGGTGGCCGAGGCGATCGGGGACCTGGCCAGCGCGATATCGCGTAGCCGCAGGAACGGCGCCGGGTACCCGGTGCCGAGGACGTGCATGTCGACCGGGATGTAGAACACCACGTCGCCGGGCTGCTCGTTAGCCGCCACGATGGCCGAGGCCAGCCGCAGGTTGTCCGGGCGGGCCGCGGTCTGCCTGATCGCGCCCTGCGGGCCGATGAGCATGATCGCGAGCCCCGCTACGACCAGCGCGGCCGCCACGGGCGGCAGCCAGGCCAGACCGGGCCGGGTGAGCCGCTGGCCCGCTGAGAGCCTCATTAGCCCTCTGATCAGGCCGACGAGGCCCGCGCCGACCAGGATGGCCAGCGCGGGCAGGCAGAACTCGACGTACCGCTCAACGTAGACCGGCTTGACGAAGGACACGCCGATCAGCAGGAAGGGCGGCACGACAAGCCACGGCAGCGCTATCGCCGCGGGGTTGAGCGGGCGCCAGTTGTCCGCGAGGCAGGCGGCCGCGATTCCGGCCAGCGCGAGCAGGGCGAACGGGAGCACCAGGGCCCCGGAGCCCGCGAAATCGGACACGAGCTTCTCGATCGTCCTGAAGTCAGGCCGGGATACCCAGGCGATCTGCTGCTGCTCGCGGTGCGCGACGTCGAGCAGCGGTCCGAGCACGATCACCGCGGCAGCCGAGACGGCCAGCCAGCGCAGCGGGATCCGGCCTATTCGGCGTCCGTACGCGACCTGGCCGCGGGCGTCGGTCAGCAGCAGCGTCACGCCGTGCGCAACCAGGATCAGCAACCCGAACAGGTTGAACAGGCCGGTCAGTGCGACCGCGGCGGCGTATGCCGCCCACCACCCCAAGCGGCCGTCGGGGTAAGCCCGGATCAGCAGGTAGGTGGCGATCGTGGCGAACATGGTCACGAACGCATAGGACCTGGCCATCTGAGCGTAGTAGGTCATGTAAGGGGCGGTCGCGAACACCATGCCCGACAGCAGGCCGGTCAGCGCCGGGATGTCGAGGCGGCTGCCGCGTCCGGCGTCCGGGGCCAGCGCCAGGGCGGCCGCCCGGCGGCCGATCGCCGCGGTGAAGGCGGTGGCGATGACCATGGCGCACAGCGAGGGGAATCGCAGGGCGACCGCGGAGGTGCCGGCCGCGGCCGCGATGACGTGCATGAGGAGGTAGTAGGCGCCGTGTACGGCGTCCTGGTGCCCGAGCAGGGCGAAGATCTGGCTAACCGGGCGGGTGATCGCGTCCTTGGTGTACGCCTCGTCCCGCCAGAGCGAGGGTCCGCCGATCTCGTACCCGCCGACTACGAAGGCTGTGGCGGCGGGCACGGCGATAACCAGCCAGCCGCTCCATCGCCGCACACCGCCCTGGGGTTCGGGCCGGCTCGCTTGCCCACGCTCGGCCGGGGCCCGGGAGGCCGGACTATACCGCTCGGCGGCCGCGACCGCCGCGGCCGGGTCCTCAGGCTCGATGTCGGTATCCGACAATGCTGTCCCTTCCCGGGTACCCGCTCAGACCGGACGGCACCCTGGCCTCACATTATCCAAGGCCGCGCCCCGAAGCCGCCCGCCCACGCAGCTTCGGCACTCGCCGCATCCCGTGATCATGTGACATAAGGCGTCATTTCCGGAGCTCTTTGGCACATGATCATGGAAGAGACCGGATTTGGCTGATCATGGAAGACCGGATTTGGCGCGGCGGATCAGCTGGGGAACAGGCGGTCGCAGATGCGGGCGGCCGCCTTGCCGTCGTCCAGGGAGCAGAACCGGGCCGCGAACCGCCGGTAGGCGTCGCGGTAGGACACGGCGACGGAATCGATGTCCTTGACGGCCTGGATCACCCCGGCCGAGCTGTCCAGCAGCGGACCTGGGGCTTCCGCTTCGAAGTCGAAATAGAAGCCGCGCAGGCTATCGCGGTATTCGGCCAGGTCATAGGTGAAGAACAGGATCGGCCGACCGGTGACCGCGTAGTCGAACATAGCCGAGGAGTAGTCGGTGAGCAGGACATCGGAGACCAGGAAGAGTTCGGTGATATCGGGGTAGGCGGTGACGTTGACCGCGAAGCCGGCCCGCATCCCGGCAGGCACGTCGTCCGCCATATGGTGGTGGCCGCGGATGAGGAACACGTGGTCCTGGCCGAGTTCCCGCCAGGCCCGCTCCAGGTCGAGGCGCATGTCAAACCGGTACCTGCGGCCATTCGCGTACACCTGGTTGTCCCGCCAGGTGGGTGCGTAGAGCACGACCCGCTTCCCGTCCGGCAACCCGAGCCGGGCCCGCACCCGCGCGGCCACCTCCGCGATGTCGGCCCGGCTGAGCAGGTCGTTGCGCGGATACCCGTACTCGCAGATCTCCCCGTCGTAGGAGAACGCGCGGCGCATGATCGGCGTGCTGAACGGGTTCGGCGAGAGCAGCAGGTCCCACTGCGCGATGTCTGCGGCCAGGTGATCGAAGTACGCCGTCCCGCTGATGAACTGCGGGTTGGAGATGTCGAACCCGATCCGCTTCAGCGGCGTGCCATGCCAGGTCTGCAGGTAGACCTGGCCGTCACGCTTACGGAACGGCGCCTGCATGTCGTCGTTGGAAATCAGGTACTTCGACCGGGCCAGTGCCTCGTAGTACTCCTGGGTGCCGCGGAGCACCCCGGTGCCGCCCTCGGGCACCGGCACCGACCAGTCCGTGATGGCCCACAGGTGCTCGCGGTCATCGCCCCGGCGGCGCAGTTCCTCCGCGATGCCGAGCGGATTGTCCCCGCACTGCTTGCCCTTCCAGCTGACGAAGAAGACCGAATCGCGCACCGGCGTGCGGCCCATCATCGGGTAGTACCCGCGCCGCAGCGCCCGCTGGGCGAAGTTGCCCTGCTCGGTGCGGCGCAGCCGCGGCTCGGCGGTGATCAGCGGATCGTCATGGCCGGTGATCATCAGCCGGTACCACTTGCGCCCGGCGGGAACCCGCTGGGCGGCGACGTCGCCCAGCCGGTCATGGTCGTACTTGAGCTCGGCCAGCGTCTCGGAGCCACCGCCCGCCGGGCGGACGTACAGGTTCCATTCGCCGTCCCGCAGCGGGATGGCCGAGCCGAAGAACGGCATCGCGTCCAGGTCGGCCTCGACGCTGAAGCGCTCGCCGTCCACCCGGAAGCCGATGACATGCGAGTCGGCGGAGCCGATCCGGCGTAGCACCGTCTCGTACCGGTCGCTGGTGCCGGGGAGGCCGGCGCCGAGGAAGCTGCCGCGAAGCACCAGGCGCCCGTCGGGCTGCCACTCGTGCTCGTCGATCACCGGCTGCGGAGAGCGTTCTGATAGCACAAGGTCACCGTAGCGGCTCCGGCCCGCCACGGCCTCACGGCCGCCGAACAGGTACCTGCTCTCCGGCATGCCTTCCGGCCACGCCACCCTGACCCGGGGGCAGCCGGCCAGCTTGATGTAGACATCCCAGGCCATCGCGTCATCGCCGGCCACCCGGCCAACGCGGTCCACCACGTCTGCCGCGCCGGCCAGGTCGCTCAGCGGGACAAGAGCACGGAACCTGAGCGGACCGCCGGCCGGGGGCACCATCACAAAAGCAGGGACCGAACGGGCCGCCGCCCCCCGGTTCCGCACCAGCACCAGCTCGGCCTCGAGCCGAGAACCGACGCCGGCCGACGCCGCGGGCATCTCGACTTCGATCTCCGCAGCCCTGGAGTCCGCGTCGTGCCAGGCGAGAGCCCCGAGGACCGCGCCCGGCCGCCAGGCGGCCACGTTCAGGCCGAGACCGACCCAGCGGGCGCCGAACCGCAGGCCGGGCGCGACCTGGCGGGGTTGCGGCCGTTCGGCGGGGCCGGGCACCGGGGTGTGCACCCGGGCCGCACGCCATACGCCGTGGCCGCGGACCAGCATGTAACACTGCCACTCCCCGGTCCGGCGGAACCACCGGGGGCTGACCGCGAACCGGAAGCCCGACCAGTCGTAGTTGTACCGTTCCTGCTCCGACAGCGCCGTCGCCTCCGGGTGCAGGAACGAGCGGGCGGGCAGCACGACCGGGAGCCGCCGGCCAGGCGGCCGCAGGATCACGATCTTGGAGGTGTTCCGACGCCGCGGGATGTCCACAGAGGGTACGTTGGCCCGCCCGGTCACGACGAGCCGGTCACTCTGCCCCCTTTTATCACCCTGCCCCCTTTTATCACGGGCCCAGCCGATGTCGTCTACCTGCATGTACGGGTCCAGGTCACGCCAGTGCGGCCGGAACACGCGGGCCGGCACGGGGACCGGGGAACTCGTCCGGAACGGCAGGTCGGCCCGCAGCCTGCCCCAGCGGCGGATCATGGGCACCTGGCGCACCGGCTGCTCCATCATCCAGGCGGCCAGCTCGGCGAGCTGCGGCGTCGCCCGGATCCGCACCAGGTGATAGGCCAGCTTGTGCGGGGCGGGCAGGCTGCGCAGCACCCGGCGGCCGACGTGGTCCAGGTAGCCGTTCACCAGGTCGACGAACTCGGCCCGGTAGGCCTCGGTCACCTTGTGCAGGTCCTGGACGTAGAGCCACAGGTCGTTCTTGAGAGCCTTGCGCTGGTGGGCCCGGAGCAGCGGGGCCGTGGAGTGCGCGGCGATGAACTCGTCGATATCGGCCAGCGCGGTCATCCGGTCGCGCAGGTTGGCGATGCTGGTACGGCTCTGCGTGATCGAGAGCCGGCCCTGCGCGCGCTCGCGCCAGTAGTAGACGACGTCGGGGATCACGTCCACGGCCCGGGCCAGCACATGGGCCTTGGTCATGAGCCGGATGTCCTCCCAGACCACTCCTTCGGGGTAGGACAGCTCGTGGGAATCCCAAAAGCTGCGCCTGAACAGCTTGTTCCAGACCGACACGTCGTAGAGCAGCCGCGGCGTCCTGGTGATGTGCGTGCCCGTCTGCCTGCCCTTGAGCGCCAGCGAATGCAGCGCCGACGGATTGATCCCCTTCGGGCCCACACGGAATACCGCGCCGCTGACGAAGTCAGAACCCGACTGCTCGAGCGCGTGCAGCAGCAACTCGTAGGCGTTGGCCGGCAGCACGTCGTCGCCGTCGACGAAGGCCAGGAACTCCGCGCTGGCGCGCTCGACGCCGCGGTTGCGCGCGCCGCCCGGGCCCCCGTGCTCCGGCTGCAGCAGCGTGAACCGCGGATCGGCGGCCGCCTTGGCCCGGGCGATCTCGGCGCTGTGGTCGGTGGAACCGTCGTCGACCATGATCACTTCCAGGTCGGCGAACGACTGGGCGGCAATCGAGTCCAGGCAGTCGGCGAGATCGTCTTCGTTGTTGAAGAACGCCACGACTACGCTGATCCTGGCGGCGGTCACAGGCTCGTTCTCCGTATCATCCCGGGGGACGACCCCCCTGGCCCCCGCTCACGGGGGGACTTTCCGTCCCCCCGTACCCCCCTGACCAGCCGAGAGCCACCGGGTCGTAAACGCGCTCCACGTAGATCTGGTGCCACACCGAGAACACGACGAGCAGCCACACCTGCCTCCAGGTCACCTCGGGATCGTCGGCCCGGAAGCGGCGCAGGATGTCGAGCGCGGCGCCCTTGTTCAGCCACTGACCGGTCTGCGCCGTGCGGATCACCTGCTCCGCGAAACCATACATGCCGCCGCGGAGCCAGTGGCCGAGCGGCACAGGAAAGCCCAGTTTGGCGCGTTCCGCGGCGGCCTGGGGCAGCAGCTCGCCGACGGCCTCGCGGAGCGCGAACTTGGTGGTGCCCGCGGCGGTCTTCTCCACCCGGGCCAGGCGCGCGGCCACCGCAAGCACCTCACGGTCGAGGAACGGCGTGCGCAGCTCAAGGCCGTGCGCCATGGCCATCCGGTCGGCCTTGACCAGGATGTCGCCCGGCAGCCAGGTGTTGACGTCAACCAGCTGCATGGTCGCAACGTCGTCCAGGCCGGCCTCGGCCGCCTGCCGGTACACCGGATCGGTCACGTCGAACTCGCTGCCGTTGCCCAGCCGGGCCAGCAGGCGCGCCTCGTCGCCGTGGTACACGTAGGCGTTGCCGATGTACCGCCGTCGCAGCGGGGTGGAGGTCCGGTTGAGCAGGCCCTTGCCCCGGCGGCCGGTCGGCAGCTCGGAGGCGACCCGGCCGATCGTGGCGCGTCCCCAGCCGGGCAGGACCTGCCCGGCCCGGACCAGGCCCGGCTGGTAGTAGACGCCGTAGCCGCCGAACAGCTCGTCGGCGCCTTCACCGGACAGCACCACCTTGACGTGCTTGCGCGCCTCGCGGGCCGCGAACCACAGCGGGACGGCGGCCGCGTCCGCCATCGGGTCGTCCAGGTGCCAGATGATCCTGGGCAGGCAGGCGAGGAATTCCTCCGGGCTGATCACGTAGGGGATGGACTTCACGCCGAGCGCGGTCGCCGTCGCCGTGGCATCGTCGATTTCGCTGTAGCCCTCGCGCTCGAATCCGACGGTGAAGGTCAGCAGGTCGGGAACGGACTCGGCCGCGAGCGCGCACAGGGTGGCCGAGTCCACCCCGCCGGACAGGAACGCGCCGACCGGTACGTCGCTGCGCAGGTGAACGGCCACCGAGTCGCGCATCGCGGCCAGGATCTTCTCCGGCGAGCTCGACGACGGGGACCTGGCGGGCCGCAGCTCCGGACGCCAGTACCTGAACACGTCGACCCGGCCGCCCGGCCGGGCGATCAGCACGTGCCCGGGCGGCAGTGACCGGGCCGGCGGCACCAGGGTGGCCGGCGCGGGCACGTACTGGAACGACAGGTACCTGCGCAGCGCATCCGGGTCGATCGCGGTCACCTCGCCGGAATCGGCCAGCGCCTTCCGCTCGGAGGCGAACCTGAGCTGAGGCCCGGACCTGGGCCGGTGGCCGCCCGCGGTCAGCGCGTAGAAGAACGGCTTTATACCGAACGGGTCGCGCGCACAGAACAGCTCACGGCTGCGCCGGTCCCAGATGGCGAACGCGTACATGCCCCTGAGCTGGCGGACGACATCCCTGCCCAGCCACGCGTACATCTCGAGCAGCACCTCGGCCGCCGACCTACTGCGCAACCGGACGCCGCGGGCGAGCAGGCGCTGGGCCAGCTCGACGTAGTTGTAGATCTCGCCGTCGAAGACCATCACGAAGCGGCCGTCCGCCGACTGCATCGGCTGCCGCCCGGCGGCCGAGGTGTCGATGATGGCCAGCCGCTTGAAGCCCAGGGCCAAGTCGTGATCGGCGAAGAAACCCTCGTCGTCGGGCCCGCGGTGGGCGATGCGCATGGCGGCACGGCCGACCCACTCGGTGTCGGGCCCTGCTCCGTCTGCCAGGGCCAGGCAGCCGGTAATTCCGCACATGCGTGCCGCCAAAACGATCGGGGGTAGGAGGATCCGTGCCCCGACCAGCCTACTTGGGCTGGAACCTGATCCCGCCGTCGAAGCGCACGACCTCGGCGTTCATGTAGTCGTTCTCGATCAGCACCCGGACCAGGTGACCGAATTCATCGGGCCGTCCCATCCGCTTGGGGAAGACCACCGGAGTCACCAAACGGGCCTTGAACTCCTCGGCGCCCTCGGCGGACCCGTAAATCGGGGTGTCGATGACGCCCGGGCAGATCGTGAGAACCCGCACCCCGATGGCGGACAGGTCCCGCGCGGCGGGCACGGTCATCCCGATGATGCCGCCCTTGGAGGCGGAGTACGCGATCTGGCCGGTCTGGCCCTCGATGCCCGCGATCGAGGCGGTGTTGATGACGACGCCGCGCTGGCCATCGGCATCGGCGGGCTCGGTCTTGGCCATGGCCGCGGCGGCGATCCGCATCAGGTTAAAGGTTCCGACCAGGTTGACCGCGATGACCTTCTGGTAACTGGCCAGGTCGTGCGGGGTGCCATCACGTGAGACGGTCCGCGCCGCCCAGCCGATGCCGGCGCAGCTGACCGCGACCCGCAACGGGGACCCAGTGGAGGCCGCGGCGTCCACCGCCGCCTGCACCGATGCCTCGTCGGCCACGTCGGTGCGGGCGAACAGCCCGTCGATCTCGTCCGCCACCTGCTTGCCGCGGTTCTCGTTCAGGTCGGCGATGATGACGGTGACGCCGGCCGCCGCGAGCACCCGCGCGGTCGCCTCACCGAGCCCGCTCGCGCCGCCGGAGACGACCGCCGAAGTACCGTTCAGCTCCATGATCGGGAGCATACCGGTTGCGGCTTGGACGCCGTGGGGCTGGTGTGCCGACGGCGAGGCTCGCGCCGAGACCGTTAGGTTTTAAGATATATCTTGTATTTCACCCCTGGTGGACTAAGGTCGGAATCATGGCCAAGCTGCGCGGGAACCCGTGGGCGGTGCTGCTGGTCGTCTCGCTCGGGTTCTTTATGACCCTGCTGGATTTGACGATCGTCAATATCGCGATCCCGGACCTGATCACCAGGCTGCACGCCTCGCTGGATGATGTGCTGTGGGTGATCAACGCCTACGCCCTGGTCCTGGCCGTCTTGGTCATCACGGCGGGCAGGCTGGGTGACCTGATCGGGCCGCGGATCATGTTCATGGGCGGTGTCGGGGTGTTCACGGCGGCCTCGGCCGCGTGCGGGCTGGCGCCGAGTCCGGGCTGGCTGATCGGCTTTCGCGCGGTGCAGGGGCTGGGCGCGGCGATGCTCATGCCGCAGACGCTGACGATCATCACCAATACGTTCCCGCCCGACCGGCGCGGGGCGGCTTTCGGGGTGTGGGGGGCGGTGGCCGGGGTAGCCACGGTGGCCGGCCCGACCCTGGGCGGACTGCTGGTGACCGCCTTCGACTGGCGCTGGATCTTCTTCGTGAACCTGCCATTCGGCCTGTTCGTGCTGCTGGTCACCCCGTTGATCATCCCCGATGTGCGGCCCGGCCGACGGCACCGGATCGACATCCCCGGGGTGCTGCTGGCCAGCGGGGCGCTGCTGGCGATCTGTTACGGCCTGGTCGAGGGGCAGAAGTACGACTGGGGAACCATCGCCGGGTTCGTCAGCATCCCCCTGGTTCTCGGCCTGGGAGTGGTGCTGCTGCTCGCCTTCTTGCTGGTCCAGAAGCTCACCCAGGACAAGGAGCCACTGGTGCCGTTCGCGCTGTTCCGGGACCGGAACTACTCGGTTGTGAACTGGGTGTCCGGCGTGCTCGCCGTCGGGATGATGGGGATCTTCATCCCGTTGACCATCTACCTGCAGTCCGTCTTGGGGTTCTCGGCGCTGAAGGCCGGGCTCACGATGGCCCCCGCCTCCCTGGTGTCGATGTTCGTCGCCCCGGTGGCGGGCCGGATGACCGACAAGATCGGCGGCAAGTTCATCCTCATGTCCGGGCTGATCCTGTTCGGTGCCGGGATGGGCTGGATAGCGCTCATCGCTCGCCCGGACTCCTCGTGGCCCGTCTTCCTGGCCCCCCTGATCGTGGCCGGGTTCGGCATGGGCTGCATCTTCGCGCCGATGGTCACGGTCGCCATGCGCAACATCGAGCCGCATATGGCGGGCGCGGCATCCGGGGTGCTGAATACCGTCCGGCAGGTGGGCCTGGTGATCGGCACCGCTGCCGTTGGCGCCCTGCTGCAGAACAGGCTGGTCTCCGCGATGGCGGACCAGGCCAGCGCCCGGTCGGCGGCGCTGCCGCCGCAGGTGCGCGGCCGGTTCGTGGCCGGGATCGACAACTCGGCCAAGAACGGCATCCAGGTCGGGGCCGGCCAGTCCGGCGGCAGCACCAACCTGGGCCCCGGCCTGTCCGCCCGGGTCACCGCGGAGGTCGCCCGCATCGGCCACGACGTGTTCACCTTCGCCTACGTGACCGCGATGCGGCAGACGATGCTGCTGCCGATCATCCTCCTCGGCGTCGGCGCGCTGAGCTGCCTGGCGCTGAAGCAGGGCAAGCGTGCGCCCGAGCCTGTCGAGGCCGCCAAGACGGAAACCGCCACACCCGCTTGACCCGTCCGTTACGCCTACGTCATCGTGCTCGCGATGCGGTGGACCATGGTCCTGCCCATCGCCGTGGTGGCCCCGGCCGCGGTCAGCTGCCTCGCCATCAGGAACAAGGCTGGCGGCCAGGACCCTGCGGCGGCGTCCGCTGCGGACGCCGGTCAGATGGCCGGGACCATCAGCTCGCCCGGCTCGTCCGGCTCTTTGGGGCAGAGCCCGGGCAGTTCGTCGGGGACAACCTCGTAGCGGGCGGGCTCGTAGGGAAACCGCGACGCGAACACGGGCTCCAGGTCGGTCAGCCAGCAGGCCGCCGGGTCGAACCTGGCGAAAAACGGCGCTCCCACCAGCTGCGGTTCGCGCGCCTGGATCATGCGCAGGACAAAAACCTTGATGCCTGCCACCTCGGTCACGCCGTCGACGCATACCTTCCCCGGCGTAGCCGACATCGACGGACCGCGGACAGTGCGGCCGAGACCGGAAACGCCCTGGTAAGCCTCGCGGAAGATCTCGTACCCGCGGGCCAGCGGGACCGCGAAGTAGTCCTGCGGGCCGGTGTCCCGCTCCACGAACATGTAGTAGGGAACCATGCCCATCCGGACCTGCGTCCGCCACATGGCCCGCCAGGCCTCCGGGTCGTCGTTGATCGACCTGATCAGCGGGGCCTGGGTGCGGATCACCGCCCCGGTGCCCCTGATCCGGCGGACCGCCTCGGCGAGCACCGGCGGCTCGAGTTCGTGCGGATGCGAGAAGTGCGCCATCACCGCCAGCGTCCGGCCCGAGGCGACCACCTCGCCGAAGAGCCGGAGGGTGGCGTCGGCGTCCGGGTCGCTGACGAAACGCTGCGGCCAGTAGGCCAGCGACTTGGTGCCGATCCTGATCGACTCGAGGTGGTCGAGGCAGTTCACCGGATCGATGAGCGGCTGGATGTACCGGCGGAGCACGGCCTCGCCCATGATCATGGGATCGCCGCCGGTGATCAGGACGCTGGTCACCTCGGGATGCTCGCCGAGGTAGGCCACCAGCGTGCCGATATCGTCGGTCGCCATCTTCAGGTCGGGCTCATCGACGAACTGCGCCCACCGGAAGCAGTAGCTGCAGTACGCGTGACAGGTCTGGCCCTGCCGGGGGAAGAAGAGCACGGTCTCCGGGTACTTGTGCTGCAGGCCGGGCACCGGTCGGCCGTGCAGGCTGGGCGCGTTCAACAGCAGCTGGCCGGCCGGGTGCGGGTTCAGCCGCATCCGGATCTCGTGCGCGGCGGCGCGCAGGCCAGCCTCGGGAGCACCGCCGCCGATCATGTCCGCGAGCCGCCGCACATCGGCCGCGGGCAGCATGTCCGGCTGAGGAAAGACGAGCCGGTAGATCGGGTCGTCAGGGGCCGCGTCCCAGTCGATCAGGTTCTCGACCACATACGAGTTCGTCCGGAACGGGAGCACGGTCGCCACCGCCCGCACGGCCAGCCGTTGTTCGGGCGACAGGCCGGCCCGCTGCACGAGCATGTCCAGATGTTTCGCCGAATAGGCGCGGAACCCGCGGCCCGCAGACCGGGCCGAAGTTACGACCTGCTGGATGTCAGTCACGCATCTTCTCCCTCCGTTTGGCGCGCTCGCGGCGGATGCGCCGTGAAACGCACGAAAATAGCCCAATGACACCCGCTCCCGAGCGGTTCCCCCGCCTGGCCGTGTTTCCCGCTAACGCCTGGCCAAAAACTGCTTCCACGTTTATTTACGCACCGGCCGCCTCGATAGTTCCGATTCTCTCGCCGCCTTTCTCCCGTCGAGACAAATACCATGATTCACAGGAAGTATTCGGCCAGATCACGGTAACTTCTAAGACCCAGTTTTGACTGCACTCCATTCTGTGCCCTTTTAGCCGGGCAATACTGGGCGTATGGTTCTGGTTACCTTCCGTCCGGCCTCACGGCCAGCCCGCGGCGGAGCTGCGGCGCCGCCTATAGGCTTAGGTCATGGCCGATCCACAGCAGGTTCTCGCGCAGCGGGTGCACGACGCGATCGTCGCGTCGTTCGGCCCGGAGTACGGCGACGTCGACCCGCAGATCCGGCCCTCCTCGTTCGCCGATTTCCAGGCCAACGTGGCGCTGCCCCTCGGCAAGCGGCTTGGCCGCGCGCCACGGCAGGTAGCCGCCGAACTGACCGTCCGGCTTGACGTGACGGACATGTGCGCCGCGCCCGAGGTCAGCGGGCCTGGCTTCATCAACCTCACCCTGCGCGACGACTGGATCGCCGCCCAGGCCTCGCAGATGCTCAACGACCCCAGGCTCGGGCTCGCTCCGGTTGCCAGCCCGCAGACGGTAGTAGTGGAGTATTCCTCGCCGAACGTCGCCAAGGAGATGCACGTCGGGCACCTGCGCACGACCATCGTCGGTGACGCCATCGCGCGCGTCCTGGAGTTTGCCGGGCACCGGGTGATCAGGGATAACCACGTCGGCGACTGGGGCACCCCGTTCGGCATGCTCATCGAGCACCTGCTCGACGTCGGTCCGGACTCCGCGGAAGCGGCCCTGCTGATGACCGACCCGAACGCGTTTTACCAGGCGGCGCGGCGCAAGTTCGACACCGACCCCACCTTCACCGAGCGGGCGCGGAGCCGACTGGTGCGGCTGCAGGCCGGGGATCCGGACACCCTGGCCATCTGGCAGCGGCTCGTCGATATCTCCCGGGAGTACCTGCACCAGGTCTACGCACGGCTCGACGTGAGCCTGAGGGACGACGACATCCGCGGCGAGAGCTTCTACAACGACATGCTCGCGGACACGGTCAGCGTGCTCAAGGAGAGGGGCATCGCGACCGTAAGCGACGGCGCGCTGTGCGCGTTCCCTGCGGGTTTCACCGGCCGCGAGGGCAGGCCGCTGCCGCTCATCATCCGCAAGAGCGACGGCGGCTACAACTACGCCACGACCGACCTCGCCGCGGTCCGCTACCGGGTGGACAAGCTCAGCGCCGATCGGTCGATCTACGTGGTCGGTTCTGAGCAGGCCCTGCACTTCCAGATGGTCTTCGCGGTGGCCCGTGAGGCCGGCTGGATACCCGAGAGCGCGAGCTTCGAGCATGCCCAGGTCGGCATGGTGCTCGGCCAGGACGGCAACCGGATCAAGACCAGGGAAGGCGAAACGCCCAAGCTCAGCGGGCTGCTCGCCGAGGGCGTCGACCGGGCCCGCGGCATCCTGGACGAACTGGACGCGGCCGCCCGCTTGGACGCGGCCGAACTGGACGCGGTGGCCGAGGCGGTCGGCATCGGCGCGGTGAAGTACGCCGACCTGTCCACCGCCCGCGAGAGCGCCTACCTGTTCGACTGGGAGCGCATGATCTCGTTCCGCGGCAACACCGGGCCGTACCTCCAGTACGCGACCGCGCGGATCCGGTCGATCTTCCGCCGGGCGGCCGGGTCCGGCGAAGCGCAGGCCGGCGAAGCGGAGGCCGCCGCCCGCATGTCTGGCGTCGCGATCACCGCGGGCCCGGAGCGGGCGCTGGCGCTGAGACTGCTCAGTTTCGGCGCGATGGTGACCAAGCTAGGCGAGACCGCAGAACCGCACCGCCTGTGCGCGTACCTGTTCGACGTGGCCAGCTTGTTCACCACGTTCTACGAGGAGTGCCCGGTGCTCAAGGCGGAGCCCGAGTCGCTTCGGGTCAGCCGGCTGGCGCTCTGCGCGCTCACCCTGGACGTACTGACCATGGGTCTTTACCTGCTCGGAGTGCCTATCCCCGAGCGGATGTAACCGAGAGCTGAACTTCTCCGCCGGCCACCGGGTCACCCCGGCGGACCGCGTCGCGAGCATGTGAACTCACGAACGTACTGCTTACGTGGAGCCCGGATCCCGGGCCCGGCTGCGGCCAATCGGGCAGTCTCGGACCCATGGATACGAACGGGCCGTCCATCGGCTACCTCGAACCCCATAGGCCCGAACAGTCTTACCCGGACGCGCGAAGCGGGCGTGCCGTCCATGAAAAGCAGAGCCACGGAAGAAGGAGGCATCTATGATGGCCCGCGATCGGCGTTACGGGAAAAACTCCACCAAGGCCCGGGTCGGTATCGCGACCGCCGTACTGGTCGGCGGCGCGGTGGCAGCGGCAGCGGCAGTTGCCAGCCACGGGGCGGCGCCCGCGGCCACGTCGGCCGCATACGCATCTCGGCTCGGCAACGAGGGAACCATGATCAGCTCGGCCATGAACGGCTGGAGCTGGTCTAGGCAGAGTTCTTACTCGGAGCTCGCGCAGCTCACCCAGGCCCGGCAGTTCAGCCAGACCACCCACCAGGGCAAGATGCTCGCCGTGCAGCGCGGCATCGTGGTCCTGGCCACGAAGAAGTTCCTGATCGTGCAGTCGGCCAACGGGTCGCTGCGCCTGTGGCTGCTGGCCGGCAACACGCATGTCCAGAATGTCTCGAACACGACAGCCGGTACGCAGGCGCTGACCGCGAATACCAGCGCGACGCAGCAGGCGATGCGGTCGGGCAACATGATCCCGGCGACCACGCTGCTGGCCGGCAGCCCGATCACGGCCGCGACCCTGCTGACGGCGACCCCGGCGGCGCAGACCGTAACCGTCCAGGTGGCCAACACCGACCTCACCGTGACCGTCACGGTGACCAGGAGCACCGCGACGGTGTCCCAGACCGCGACCACCCCGATGACGAGCCTGCCGAAATGGAACCCCGTCACGTTCACCCAGAACGCCTGGCTGCCCATGAACGGAATCGCCCGCGGTGACCTGGCGCTGGTCGTCGGAACGCGCTCGCACTGGACGCTGCACGCTCAGCTGGTCCTGTTCTCCCCGCTGAGCACCGCCACGGTCGGCGGTGGCGCCAGCACCGGCAAGACCACCGGCAAGACCACCGGCACGACCACCGGCATCGGCACGACGGTAAGCACGCCGACCGCGGCTGCCACCCACTGGTGAATCAAGTCGCCCGGCCGGTTACGGCTTCGTCGGCGCACCCGCGTTCAGCGCGGGTGCGCCAGCTCGGCGCCGTAGACCCCATTGACCCTGCACACGCCTTCGATCCCGCAGACACCATGGCAGAAGCTCATGACTTTTCCTGGGACTCCGGCGAGTACGGCGAGGCCGGCCAGCCGCGCCTGCTGCGCTGCGGCGACCTCGTGCTCGACGAGTCCCGGTGGACGGCGCACCGGGCGGGAACGCTGGTGGGCCTGTCACCGACCGAATTCCGGCTGCTGGCCTGCCTGATGCGCCATCAGGACAGCGTGCTGAGCAGGACCCAGCTGCTGCAGCACGTCTGGGGCCAGAGCTACACCGGGCAGGCCCAGGTGGTGGAGACCTACGTCAGCTACCTGCGGCGCAAGCTTCACCGGCTCGGGCCGCCGCTCATCTACACCCGCCGCGGCGTCGGCTATACGCTGCGCCCCCATGATCCGGTCCGCCCGGATCTGAGCCGTCCGGACATCCAGGGGCCCGGCTAGACCCGCTCGATGATCGTGGCGTTGGCCTGGCCGCCGCCCTCGCACATGGTCTGCAGGCCGAACCGGCCCCGGGTCCGCTCGAGTTCGTACACGAGCTTGGTCATCGCGATCGCCCCGGTCGCCCCGAGCGGGTGCCCGAGCGCGATGGCCCCGCCGTTCGGGTTGGTCCGCTCGAGCGACGCTCCGGTGTCTTCCGACCACGCAAGCACGACGGGCGCGAACGCCTCATTGACCTCGAACAAGTCGATGTCCCCGACCACCATCCCGGCCCTGGCCAGCACCTTCCTGGTCGCCTCGATCGGGCCGGTCAGCATCAGCACCGGGTCGGAGCCGACCACGGCCAGCGCGTGTACCCGTGCCAGCGGGGTCAGGCCGTACCTCTCGAGCGCCGCCGCCGAGGCGATGAGCAGGGCACCGGCTCCGTCTGATATCTGGGAGGAGACCGCCGCCGTGATCTCCCAGTCCGGGCGGAGCGGCGCGAGCCCGGCCATCTTCTCCAGCGACGTGTCCCGGCGCGGGCCCTCGTCCCGGCCGAAGCCGTTCAGCGGCACTATCTGCCGCTCGAACCGGCCTTCGTCGATGGCGCGGACCGCTCGCTGGTGGCTCTCCAGAGCGAACTCCTCCAGCTGAGGTCGCTTGATGCCCCATTGCTCGCAGACTAGCTGAGCGCCACGGAACTGAGAGATCTCCTGGTCGCCGTAGCGTTCCCGCCAGCCGTGACCCCACGGCGTCGGCATGCCCGCCTGCGCCGGCAGGGTGACGGTGGACCCCATGGTGACGATGCTCATGCTTTCGACCCCGGCTGCGACCACGAGATCCTGCGTGCCGGACATCACCGCCTGGGCGGCGAAATGGACGGCCTGCTGGGAGGACCCGCATTGCCGGTCGATGGTGACACCGGGCACGCTCTCTGGCAGGCCAGCCGATAGCCATGCATTCCTGGCTATGTCGAAGGTCTGCGGGCCGATCTGCGAGACGCACCCCATGATCACGTCGTCGACCGCGGCGGGGTCGATCCCGGTCCGGTCCACCAGCCCGCGCAGGGCATGCGCCCCGAGGTCGACCGGGTGGACCCCGGCCAGGGATCCGTTGCGCCTGCCGATCGCGGTGCGCACCGCACCGGCTATGAACGCTTCCGCCATCACGGCCTCCGTCTGAGGGCTACCGGGCCGCCCCCTGTCGCGGCTGACCCGTTTCGCCGGCTTTCGCTCCAGGACCTCACGGTACCTCGTCTCGCGCCGGGGGACCGAATGCCGTAGTCTCGAAGCGGGTTCGCAAAACCGCAGGCTCAGGAGGCGGCCATGACCGGACTCATCTTGCTGGTACTCATCGGCGCCATCGTCGCCTATGGCTGGACGCGCTTGCGCGGCAAGATGAAGCTAGGTGTATCGGGTAAGCACTGGCTGGGGCCGGTCGTCATCGTCGGCCTGGTTCTGCTCTTGATGTGGTCGTCGTCGGTGCACACCGGCCACTGAGGCGCCCCGCCCGGGCCGGCCGGGAACCGGCCTGGCCAGCTAGAGTCGGCCGCCGCTGCGCGGCATCTCGAACCAGACCGTCTTGCCCTCCGGGGTCGGCCTGGATCCCCACCGGGTAGCCAACTGCTCGACCAGGTAGAGGCCGCGGCCGCCCTCGTCGGTCTCCGCCGCGGTGCGGATCCGGGGAAGCCTGAGATCGGGGTCGAATACTTCTACCCACACCGAGGTCGCGCCGCGCCGCAGCCGCAGCGCGAACTCCCTGGCCGGAGGCTCCGCGAGGGATTGCGGATGTTGGGACGACGCCGGGACGGCATCGGGTGAGGCGTCATGCCAGGCCGGCGCCGCGCCCCCCCGAATAGGCGCACCCGGCCCGGAGGCAGCGGTCGTCTGGGCCGGCACGACGGTCTTCCTGGCCGCCGACGACGACTGCCCGGGCGCGCGGGCAGGCCCGGCCGACGCGACGGGCCCGATGGCGTCGGCCGGGGCGCCGACCGGCGCGGGCATCATCAGCGGCCCCATGTCGAAATCCAGCTCGCGGCGCGGGCTCGGCGTGGCCGAGGCATGCAGGACCGCGTTGGTGACCACCTCGGAGACCAGCAGGCACGCGAGTTCGGCCTGCCCGGGATCCATTCCCCAGGACCGGAACGTCTGAGCAGCGAGCCTTCTGGCCTCGGAGACCATGATCGGCTCAGCCGGGAACGTGCGCTCGGTCGAGGCGAGTTCGGACGGCGAGGACTTCACCACCAAGATGGCCATATCGTCGTCGATGTCCCCGGGCACCGCGTACTCCGCCGCCGTGGCCACGGCATCGGCATCCCCGCTCGCCGCGGCTGCGCGGACCGCGTGCTGCAGCATCTGGCCCGCCTCGGCCTCCGAGTAGTGGCCCGAGCCGTCGGCGCGGGTCCGCCGGTCGGTCAGGCCATCGGTGTAGCACACCAGGATGGCCCCGGGCGGCATGCCGATCGTCTGCTCCTTGTACGTGGGCAGCCCCCGGATTCCCTTACCGCGCACGCCGAGCAGGACGCCCTTGTACATGAACTCGAGCTGCCGAACCTGCCCGGCGCTGATCAGCAGTGGGGCGTCGTGACCCGCGTTGGCGAAGGTCAGTTCCCTCGACCACGCGTCGTAGATCATGTAGATGCAGCTGACGGTGGGCGGGTCCCCGGCCGTCATCCCGTTCTCGTCGGCGGGGGCGAGCGAGCGGCACCACTCGTCAAGCTTGCGCATGATGTCCGCGGGCGGCTTCTCGTCCTGGGCAAACGCCCGGAGGGCCGCCCGCAGCTGGCCCATGATCGCCGCCGCTCGCGCACCCCGGCCCTCGACGTCACCGATGACGATGCCCACCCGCCCGGCGGCCAGCGGGATGATGTCGTACCAGTCGCCGCCCACCTGCGTCTGGATCCCCTGACCCTGCGTCTCGAGCGGCTTGGCCGGGACATACCGGCAAGCGACCTCCAGGCCGTCCAGATCCGGGATCGCCTGCGGCAGCAGGCTCTTCTGGAACGCCAGCGCGGTCTGCCGCTCGGTCTCGAACAGCATCGCGTTGTCGATCGCGATGGCCACCCGGCTGGCGATGGCGCCGATGAGATCGCGGTCCGGCGTGTCGTAGTGGTGCTCGTCGCGTTCGGTGAGCCTGGACAAGGCCAGGCTCATCACGCCGAGAAGCTCTCCCCGGGCGTAGAGCGGCGCCGCGATCACCGACGTCAGCCCGGCCTCGTGCGCGGCCGCCATGCTCTCCGGGCTCGGCGCCGGATAGTATTCGCTGTCCAGGTCGTTAACCGCGATCGTGTCGAGGCGGGCCATCGCCTGCTGGCAGAAGTGACCATCCGGGTAGTGGATCTGCTCGCCCACCTGGGCCCAGGTCCCCGGCGACGGCACCCAGTCGTTCGCGTGCCGCTGCGCGCGGCGGACGAGCGCCTCACCCTGGAACAGGTCGATGAAGCAGTGATCGGCGAACTGCGGCACCAGGATCTCCGCCACATGCTTGAGCGTGGTGCCGATCTCCAGCGAGCCGGCCAGCCGCTCCCCCACCCGCTCGAGCAGGGCGATCCTGTCCTGCTCCCCCTGCTTGTCGCGCCTGCTGGCCTCCCGGGCCAGGATCACCATCCCGTCGATGTCACCGCCTGGGTGACGCAACGGCACGGCCATGGCTCGGGTGAGCACGCGCGACCCGTCGCGGCGCACGCTCTCGAAGGTTCCCTCCCAGGACCGGCCGCTCAGCACCTGCCCGGCCAGGTCGTCCGTCTTGCGCACGCCGTCGTCGGCGAACAGGCCCAGGGAAAGGACAGGGCAGCCGGCTAGCCGCGCCACGTCGCCGGGAACCCGGAAAAGCCTCGCCGCGAACTCGTTGACGTAGAGGAGATTGCTGAGCCGGTCGGTGACCACGACCGCAATATCGGCCTGGCCGAGGACCATGTCCGCGGGTAGGTATGCGTCGAAAGCCGCCTCACCCCAGCCTGTCACGCCCGCGCTCCCCGACCCAGGCAGCGTTGCCGACTGACATGATCACGCTCCGGCCACCGTTTGATACCGGCTGCTAATGGACACGAAAATGTGCGCGGCGATCTGGCTGGGGAGTTCGGTCGAGATGGCGTCCATCGAGTCGTCGGCCGTCACGCGCACACCATCGTCGCCTGCCATGAGAATCACCTCGCGTCCGGGTTGTATCCCGACGCGCTTGAGTTTAAGCATCAAAACAAGATCGCTTTGAATTTGCTCGCCAATTCGCCGGATGACGACCCGCGTATCGTCCGGGGATGCGACCTTTGTCATCGCCTCACCCGTCTCATTCGTGGCCGCGTGCACCCGGTCGAGGATCTCGGCGGGCAGCCCGAGTTCAGCCAGGCCGGGAATGAGATTGCCGTGCGGGCAGCGGACCGGGTAGCCGAGCAGTTCGAGCAGGCGCCGCTCCACGCTCTCGGAGATCACGTGCTCCCAGCGGCACGCCTCGATGTGCACCTCCTCCCACGGCAGCTTGATAACGCCCACGAGCAGGCACTCGGCCAGCCGGTGCTTGCGCATCACCCTGGTGGCGAGCGTCCGGCCGACGTCACTCAGCGAGAGCTGCCGGTCCCCGGCCACGTGCAGCAGCCCGTCCCGCTCCATCCTGGCCACCGTCTGGCTGACGGTCGGGCCGCTCTGCGTCAGCCGCTCGGCGATGCGCGCCCGCAGCGGTACGACGCCCTCCTCTTCGAGTTCGAAGATGGTACGGAGGTACATCTCCGTCGTGTCAATGAGCCCCTGGGCTGTCAACTCCTCATCCTCCTGCTTTCGATGCTATGCCCAGGAGCTACGGGGACAGGCGCTCGATGGTCCAGCCGTCATCGTGACGCCGGTACCGCAGCCGGTCGTGCAGCCGGAACGTGCCCGCCTGCCAGAATTCGACCGTTTCCGGCATCAGCACGTATCCGCCCCAGAAGTCGGGCATCGGGATGATGGCGGGCGGCGCCCAGCGCTGCTCGAGCTCGGCGACCCGATCGTCGAGTTCCGCACGCGACCCGATGACCTGCGACTGCCTGCTGGCCCACGCCCCGATCTGCGATCCCCGCGGCCGGGACCGGTAGTAGGGCTCGCTTTCCGCCTGCGACATGATGCGCACGCTGCCCTCGGCGGTCACCTGGCGGCGCATCGGGTACCAGGGGAAGACCGCGCACGCCCGGGGATTCGCCGCGAGGTCCCGGCCCTTGCGCGATGTCCGGTTGCTGTAGAAGGTGAAGCCGGACTGGTCATGCGCCTTCAGCAGCACGGTGCGGGCTCGCGGGCGGCCCTGCTCGGAGATGGTGGTGAGCACCATCGCCGTCGGCTCGGGCAGGCCTAGCGCCTCGGCGTCCGCCATCCACCGGGCGAACTGCGTCATGGGGTGACCGGCCATCATGCCCTCTGACAGGCCGCCCGAATCGGGATCACGCTGTGTCGTGTCCATGGGTAATGATCCTCACACCTGTTCCGGCTACCGCTACCCTGATCAGGGCGGTTGAATGGTAGCGCTGGAATCGTCCCCGCCGCCCACCTGCGCGGTGGTTTACGGCTGTTCGGGTTCGGGTCAGCACATGGCGTGAGGTGCCCTCTGACACCCTCATGAGGAAGAAGGGAGGAAACACCGATGTCGGACTTCAAGCCAGGACTTGAAGGCATCATCGCCTTCGAGACGGAAATCGCCGAGCCGGACAAAGAGGGCGGTGCGCTCCGGTACCGCGGAGTTGACATTGAGGAGCTAGTCGGGCACGTCCCTTACGGGCACGTCTGGGGTCTTCTCGTCGACAATGCCTTCGCGCCCGGGTTGCCGCCTGCCGAGCCGTACCCGATTCCGGTCCATTCCGGCGATATCCGGGTCGATGTGCAGAGCGCCCTGGCCATGCTCGCACCCGCCTGGGGGCTGCAGCAGCTCCTCGATATCAGCGACGAGCAGGCCCGCGAGGACCTCGCCCGCGCCTCGGTGATGGCCTTGTCCTTCGTAGCGCAGGCCGCCCGCGGCCCCGGGCTTCCCATGGTGCCGCAGCGCCGGGTGGACCAGGCCACGACGATCACCCAGCGGTTCATGATCCGCTGGCGCGGCGATCCGGACCCGCGACACGTGAAGGCGGTCGACGCGTACTGGACGTCAGCGGCCGAGCACGGCATGAACGCCTCGACGTTCACCGCCCGCGTGATCGCCTCCACCGGAGCGGACGTGGCGGCCGCCCTGTCCGGAGCGGTCGGCGCGATGTCCGGCCCGCTGCACGGAGGCGCGCCCGCGCGCGTCCTGAACATGATCGAAGAAGTCGAACGGAGCGGGGACGCCGACAGGTACGTGACGTCCGTGCTGGACCAGGGGATGCGCCTGATGGGATTCGGGCACCGGGTGTACCGGGCCGAGGACCCCCGCGCCCGGGTGCTCCGCCGCACGGCCAAGGACCTGGGCGCACCGCGGTACGAGATCGCGCTGGCCTTGGAGAAGGCGGCGCTAACCGAGCTCAGGGCCCGGCGCCCGGACCGGGTGCTCGAGACCAACGTGGAGTTCTGGGCGGCCATCGTGCTGGACTTCGCGGGCGTTCCGCCGCACATGTTCACCTCGATGTTCACCTGCGCCCGGACGGCGGGCTGGGCGGCCCACATCCTGGAGCAGAAGCGCACCGGCAGGCTGGTCCGGCCCGCTGCCCGGTACATCGGTCCCCCGACGCGATCCGTCCGTGAGGTCCCCGGCGCGGACGAGGTGCTCGACCGGCAGGTGTTAGCGCCTGGTGGTCCCGCCGGTAAGCTGCGGTAATGAGCGACCTCGTGATCCCGGCGCAGCTCAAGCCCGCCGACGGCAGGTTCGGCAGCGGGCCGGCCAAGATCCGCCCCGAGCAGCTGGTCGCGCTCGCGGGCTCCGGAGCCGCCTACCTCGGCACGTCGCATCGCCAGCCGCCGGTCAGGTCGCTGGTGCAGCGGATCCGCGGCGGGCTGACCGAGCTGTTCAGCCTGCCCGCCGACTACACGGTCGCGCTCGGCAACGGCGGCACCAGCGCGTTCTGGGAGATGGCCACGTTCGGGCTGATCCGCGTGCACTCCCAGCACCTGAGCTTCGGCGAGTTCTCGGCCAGGTTCGCGGCCCTGGCCGGCCAGGCGCCCTGGCTGTCCGAACCGACGGTGGTGGAGTCCGCCCCGGGCAGCCATCCGGCGCCGCGGCCGGACCCGCGGGCGGATACCTACGCGCTGACCCACAACGAGACCTCGACGGGCGTGGCGATGCCGGTGCACCGCGTCCCGGGCGCCGACCCCGGCTCGCTGATCGTGGTCGACGCCACCAGCGCCGCGGCAGGCCTCCCGGTGCGGTCCGACGAGTTCGACGTGTACTACTTCGCCCCGCAGAAGGGCCTCGGCTCGGACGGCGGGCTCTGGATCGCGCTGATGTCACCGGCCGCGGTCGAGCGGGTGTACGAGATCGCCGCAAGCGGGCGGTACATACCCGACTTCCTCTCGCTGCGGATTGCCCTGGAGAACTCGGCCAAGGACCAGACCTACAACACGCCCGCGGTGGCGACCTTGTTCCTGCTGGCCGATCAGATCGAATGGATGCTCGACCGTGGCGGCCTGGCCTGGACCACCGCCCGGACGGCACGGTCGGCTGCGATACTGTATACGTGGGCGGAGAAGGCGGCCTTCGCGAACCCGTTCGTCGCCGATCCCGCACAGCGCTCGCAGGTCGTCGGCACGGTAGACATCACCGGCGATGTCACGGGTGGGCTTTCCGCCAACGACATAGCGGCGGCCCTGCGGGCGAACGGAATCGTCGACACGGAGTCCTATCGGAAGCTAGGCCGTAACCAGTTGCGAATCGGCATGTTCCCCGCGGTCGATCCGGCGGACGTAGCGGCACTGACCGCCTGCATCGATTACGTGGCCGAACGTGTCGCCAGCTAACCAACGGGCAGCTACCAGCTAACGGACAGGCAGCTAACGGATGATCGACCCGATCAGCACCGTCAGCACGAGGAGCACGAGTACGGCCGGAAGTAGCCATCGGGGCAGCCGGTTCACGATGACAGCCTAATAACCTGCAGACGAGACAAGATCCGAGGTGGGTCATGGGTGACAACGCTCACCGGACAGACTTGCTGAGCGAGCCCGCGCAGTCCCCGCGGACCGGTTTAGACCCGAGGGTCGGCCGGACGCAGGAGGGGATCAAGCGCCGCCCTGGATCGACTGCCGCTTCGGGGGACATCATGCGGCTGTTTGTGGCCATCGCCCCGCCCTCGGCGGTGCTTGACGAGCTCGACGCCCTGGTGGAGCCGCTCCGCGCGAAGCGGCTTGACCTGCGCTGGACCAACCGGGAGGCCTGGCACGTGACCCTGGCCTTCCTCGGCCAGGTCGACGAGGCCGCCGCGGCCAGGTTGCTGCCCCGCCTCGAGCGGGCCGCCCGGCGGCATCACCAGGTGCGGCTCGTGTTCGCCGGTGCGGGTGCCTTTCCCGCCGCGGCCCGGGCGAACGTGCTGTGGACCGGCCTGTCCGGTGACTGCGGGGCGCTGGCGCGGCTGGCCGAATCCGTCGCGGCGGGCGCCAGTCGCGCGGGCGCACCCCCGCCCGACAAGGGCCGCCGCTTCAAGCCGCACCTGACCCTGGCTAGGTGCCGCACGCCCGCCGACGTCACCGGGCTGGTGGCCGCGCTGGGCGGCTACCAGGGGCAGTCGTGGACCGCGGACCGCCTTCACCTGGTCCGCAGCCGCCTAGGCGCCACCGAGCACCCCCGGTACACCTCGCTGGCAAGCTGGCCGCTGCGGACCCCGCCGGTCACGAAGACTGGCTGAGCTTCTCCAGGATCCGCACCGCCGCCCGGAGCGTGGCGCGTTCCTCGACGGTCAGTTCGGCCAGCCGCCGGTCCAGCCATGCGTCCTTCCGCCGCCGGACGCGCTGGACGACGGCGCGCCCTTCGTCGGTGACGGTGAGGACCACCTGCCGCCGATCGGTCTGGTGCGGGGAGCGGAGCACCAGGTCGCGCTCCTCTAGCACGGCGATGACCCGGGTCATGGACGGCGGCTGTACCTTCTCGTGCTCCGCCAACTCGCCGGGGGTCATCGCCTGGTGCACTTCCAGGGCCGACAGCGCGGCTAGCTGAGTCTCGGAGAGCACCGCCTCCGTCATCCCCGATGTGGTGCGCTGGGCCCGCAGGCGCCTGGCCAGCCTGCTCACGGAGATCCGAAGAGCGGTCGCCAGCCCGGCATCAGTACTGGTCTGGCTGGCTGTCATCATCGGTAACCTTCGTCGGGCCTGCCTAGGGCGTCGACTAAGTACATCACGCGGGCGAACCCCGCGCAGCCGCGCCGCCGGACCTGGTAGCCTCCGGACCTCGTAGCCTGAAGGGGTGAAGCTAACCCGTGAGCGGCAGGCGCGCCCCTCGCCGCCACCGCCACTCGAGGCGAACGACCAGGTGGTCACCTGGGTCGGCACGGCCGGGTGGGCCGTGGCGCTGGTCGTCTTGCTCATTGTCCGCGGCAGCCTCCCGGCCGGCCAGCGCTGGTGGATCTGGACCTGCGTGACCGGGCTGGGGATGGGAATCTTCGCGCTCTGGTACGTGCCGAGGCTAAAGCGCAGCCGGGCCCGGCCCCGGCCAGCCGGGCGGCCGAGTGAGCAGGGTCAGTCGGCCCCGCGGGACAATGGCTCGAACACGGTCTCCTCGACCGAGACCCCGGGCAGGTCCACGAGATCGTAGCCAAACTCGTCGATAACGGGCGCCACCGCCCGCGCGGCCACCGCGCCCGCCATCGATTCCGAATGAGCCCCGCAGCCATGATCGGCCGATACGACCCGGCCGTCGTCCGGCGCGTACGCGTTCGCGCAGGCGCCGAAGAGGCGGCCGAGTTCCCCGCTGAGCAGCACGAAGAAGCCGCAGCTTACGCAGTGGGCGGGCGCCGCGTGCGCGAGCGGCGTCCGCGGCCCGTGCTCGCTGGCGTACCAGCGCTCGGACGCGCTTTCCCGGCCGATGGCCGACAGCACGCGCGACCGTCCGGGCGCGGGCCGCCCGGCCGACTCGCCGGGACCGGGGTCCGCGTCGCCGTCGAACCAGTCGGTGACGGCGTCCTCGCCTTCGAGCACGACTAGCGACACGAGCCGCTCATCGTCCGGCGGTGCGGGCAGCAGGTCGCCGACGCCGAGATCTCCCGGCCGCAGCCGGTCATGCCATGGCACCCAGTCCGGCGCAAGCAGGGCCCCGGGCCCGGGCAGCAGCACCGTCTCACTGACCGTCACCGCCTTGGCCCGGGGCGCCCGGACGACGGTCACCGCCCATCTCCAGCCGGTATAGGCCGGGTCCGCGCAGTCGAACAGGTGGGTGACGATGCGCTCGCCATCCGCCTGCACGCCGAGGTGGTCGCCGACCTCAGCGGCGCCCACGATGGCGACGACGGCGTCCCGCGCGAGGTCGACCGCCTCGGCACAGGCCTGATCTGGTTCCCGGGTGCGGGTGCGGGTGGGGCTCACGGCTACCAATTCTCACTCATCACGCATGATGCATGTGCGGTAACCCGCCGTATATGGCGACGGGCGGGTCGCCGTACTGCTTACTACCAAGAATACTGGTTACATGCGGCTGTCCGAGGCGATGCGGCGAACCGGTGGCGCGGCTCGCGCCACCGGTGGCGCGGTGCGGTCCGGCGCGCGGGCCGGCGCCACCGCGACCCGCCGGACGGGCGGCTTGGTGCACCGGGTGACCGGCGCCTCGGGGGCCGGGCGGACCGGCCTGTCCACGCTCATCGAACTGACCGCCGCCGGTGGCGTCGGGGACGCGTTCGTCGCGGTGTCGCTGGCCGGGACGATCTTCTTCAGCACCTCGGTGGATCAGGCCCGCGGCCGGGTGGTGCTCTTCCTGCTGGTGACGATGGCCCCGTTCGCGGTGCTTGCGCCGTTCATCGGGCCGGCCCTCGACCGCATGCAGCAGGGCCGTCGCTACCTGCTGGCCGGTACTCTGCTAGCCCGCGGCTTGCTCTGCTGGGGGATGTCGGCCGCCATCCACAGCCCGGTGACGCTGCTGCCTGCGGCGTTCGGCATCCTGGTGCTGCAGAAAGCGTACGGGGTGCTGCGCGCGTCGGTCACGCCCCGCCTGCTGCCCGCGGAAATCAGCCTGGTCACCGCCAACGCGCGGTCCCAGCTCTTCACCTTGACCGCCTCCATAGTCGGCGGCGCGCTGGCGGCGGGGATCCAGGCCACGGCCGGGGCCGCCTGGGTGCTCCGGGCGGGCACCCTGATCTACCTCGCCGCCATGTTCCTCGCGCTGCGCCTCCCCGACCAGGTGGACTCGCCGCCGGCTCCCGCCGCCACCCCGGCTCCGGCCGCCGCTGGCCCGCCGCCAGATTTTCGTCCGAACGGGCAGGGGCGATACGCCCCGGCCGACGGCACCGACCCGTGGCAGGCCGAACCCGGCTTGGCGGGCCGGGACGGCCGTACCATCCCGTTCGAGCCGGCCGCCCCCCCATCAGGCGCCCCCCCACCAGGCGCACCGCCGCCAGGCGCCGAACGAGTGACCACCGGAGCCGCCACGCCCCCCGGGGACAGGACGGCGCCGGGCGCGCGGCGGTGGCGAGGCCTGGCCAACGTGGGCCCGGTGGTGGGCGAGGCCATGCGGGGCAACGCGGTGCTGCGTGCGTTCTCCGGCTACATGGTGTTCTTCCTGGCCTTCTACCTGCGCACCGCGCACTTCAGCGTGTCGCACAACTTCGCGCTCGGCGCCCTGGTAGCCGCGGCCGCGGCCGGCGGCCTGGCGGCGATGGCGATCGGCTCCCTGATGCGCGCCCGGGCTCCGGTGTTCATCCTGTTCGCGATGCTCACCCTGGCGCCGATCGTGACGGCGGCGTGCGCTTTTTTCTTCAGCCTGACGGCGGCCATCGCGGTGGCGTTCACCGCCGCGCTCGCGGCCGGCCTGGCCAAGCTGTCGCTCGACTCGACCGTCCAGCGCGAGATCGGCGAGGAGATCCGGTCGTCGGCGTTCGCGGTCTCCGAGACGCTGAACCAGGTGGCGAACGTCGCGGGCAGCCTGGTCGGCGTCCTGGTCTCGATGCTGGACAACGGCCAGGCTGGCCTGGCCATCGCGGCGGCCTGCCTGACCGCCGCGCTGGTCACGCTGGTCACCCAGCGTCGGCAGCGCATCCTCGGCCAGCGGACGAGCGAAGAACCCGCGCCGCGCCGCCCCCGCTCGCGCCGAAGCCCTCGCTAAGTCAGTGCTCAATTCTCAGGGCTCGATGTCGTCGGCGACGGCGCGGAGGACGGCGGCAATCTTCTTCGCGTCGCGGGCATCCGGCTGCTTGCCGCGGCGGTAGGTGGTCGACACGTCGTCAAGCAGCTTGATCAGGTCCTCGACGATCACGATCATCTCGTCGGGCTTCTTGCGGGATTGCTTAGCGGCCGCCACGGTCGGCGGCGGCTCGAGGATCCGCACCTGGAGTGCCTGCGCACCGCGCCGCCCCTCGGCTACCCCGAACTCCACCCGCTGCCCTTGCCGCAGCGCGGTCGTTCCGGCGGGCAACGCCGATGAATGCACGAATACCTCGCCGCCGTCATCACGGGCGAGAAAGCCATACCCCTTGTCGGAGTCGTACCACTTGACCTTGCCGGTAGGCACGCGCAGACCTCACGTCGAAAGAGAACTAACGAACAACCAGCGATCAGGCGACCGACAGGATGCAATGGGCACTTCTAAGGCTATCGGTCCGGGACGCCGCATCGCAGCTTCCTTATCGCCGCTTCCGGCCGCAGACCGTCCCGCCCGGGGCCAGTGGGTCCTGCGGGTCCTGCGGGCCGCCGGGTTCAGGCTGGCCACCAGGTTCCGCCGGGTCCGTTCCGGTCCGGCCTCACACGTTCGGATGGTGCTGGGACGGGATCGCGTGCGAGGCCGGAGTCCGAATGCGATCTCCCCCATGATTTAGATCGCATCAGGGGTATACCCAGCACCTATGTCCAGAAACATACGACGCGTGAACAACCCGCGACGCACAGGTTTCCCCCGGGCGCGCAAAGGCAAACGGCCCGGGGAAGACCCCGGGCCGTTTGGGTGACTCGACTTCTAAGTGGATCAGAAGTCCATGTCGCCGCCACCGCCGGGCGCGGCAGGGGCCGGGTTCTTCTCCGGCTTCTCCGCGATCACGGCCTCGGTGGTGAGGAACAGGCCCGCGATCGAGGCCGCGTTCTGCAGCGCCGACCTGGTGACCTTCGCGGGGTCGATGATGCCGGCCTTGAACATGTCGACATACTCGCCGGTCGCGGCGTCCAGACCCTGACCAGCGGCCAGCGTCTTGACCTTCTCGACCACCACGCCGCCCTCAAGGCCGGCGTTCACCGCGATCTGCTTGAGCGGCTCTTCCAGCGCCCGGCGCACGATCTGCGTGCCGGTCGCCTCGTCGCCGGTCAGGTCGAGCTTCTCGAAGGCGATCCGGCCCGCCTGTAGCAGCGCGACGCCGCCACCGGGCACGACACCTTCCTCGACCGCGGCCTTGGCGTTGCGCACCGCGTCCTCAATGCGGTGCTTGCGCTCCTTCAGCTCGACCTCGGTGGCCGCCCCCGCCTTGATGACGGCGACGCCGCCGGCCAGCTTGGCCAGCCGCTCCTGCAGCTTCTCGCGGTCATAGTCGGAGTCGGTGTTGTCGATCTCGGTGCGGATCTGGTTGACCCGGCCAGAGATCTGGTCGGCGTCGCCAGCACCGTCGACGATCGTCGTCTCGTCCTTGGTGACCACGACCTTGCGGGCCCGCCCGAGCACGTCGAGGTCAACGTTGTCGAGCTTGAGGCCCACTTCCTCGCTGATGACCTGGCCGCCGGTGAGGATGGCGATGTCACCGAGCATGGCCTTGCGGCGGTCGCCGAAGCCGGGGGCCTTGACGGCCACCGACTTGAACAGGCCGCGCATCTTGTTCACGACCAGCGTCGCCAGGGCCTCGCCCTCGACGTCCTCGGCGATGATGACCAGCGGCTTGCCGGACTGCACCACCTTGTCGAGCAGCGGGAGCAGGTCCTTGTTGGCCGAGATCTTGGAGTTCACCACCAGGATGTACGGGTCCTCGAGGACAGCCTCGAGCCGCTCCGGGTCGGTGACGAAATAAGGCGCGATGTATCCCTTGTCGAAGCGCATGCCCTCGGTGAGCTCGAGCTCCAAGCCGAAGGTGTTCGACTCCTCGACGGTGATGACGCCTTCCTTGCCGACCTTGTCCATGGCCTCGGCGATCATCTCGCCGATGGCCGGGTCGCCGGCCGAGATGGAGGCCGTGGAGGCGATCTGCTCCTTGGTCTCCACGTCCTTGGCGAGCTTGGAAAGCTCCTCGCTCACCCGTTCGACGGCCGCCTCGATGCCGCGCTTGAGCGACATCGGGTTGGCACCCGCCGCGACGTTGCGCAGGCCCTCGCGCACGAGCGCCTGAGCCAGGACGGTCGCCGTCGTCGTGCCGTCACCGGCCACGTCGTCGGTCTTCTTTGCTACTTCCTTGACGAGCTCCGCGCCGATCTTCTCCCACGGGTCCTCGAGCTCGATCTCCTTGGCGATGGACACGCCATCGTTGGTGATCGTGGGTGCGCCCCACTTCTTCTCGAGTACCACATTGCGGCCCTTCGGGCCGAGGGTCACCTTCACGGCGTCGGCGAGCTGGTTCATACCGCGCTCGAGGCCGCGCCTGGCGTCCTCGTCAAACGCGATCATCTTGGCTGCCATAGGCTCCAGTCCTCCGTGGCGTATGCGCGGATCGAGCCGACGCCCGCGACGGACGGCATCCCGCACGGCAGTCCCTTCCTGCCGCGAGGGGGTGCCTCATCGCCCGATCCCGCCATCATGCTGGCACTCGCATAAGGAGAGTGCCAGCACCATGTTTAGCACTCTCCTAGTGAGAGTGCAAACGCAGGATCGCCCTACCGCCTGCTGTGGCGTACTTGAGCAGCGGTATCCACCGATCATGGGGTCAACGAGCGTCATCGCCGGAGCCAGGCCGGACACGATCATGGTGGAGCGGAGCGCACGCTCGCACCCGGGTCCCACCATGCTGCGGGCACGGGCTAAATCAGATCGGCCCGGCCCCGATCGGGGCCGGGCCGACCAGCTGAAACCGGCAGATCTGTGACCCCGCGCGAACCCGGGGCCATGAGCGAACTTAAGAGACCACGACAACCTTGTCGGCTTGCGCGCCCCGATCGCTTTGCGTGATCTCGAACTCGACTCGTTGCCCCTCTTCGAGGGTGCGATAGCCATCCGACTGGATCGCTGAGAAGTGGACGAAAACGTCCTTGCCACCGTCGACGGCGATGAAGCCGTATCCCTTGTCCGGGTTAAACCATTTGACGGTGCCCTGAGCCATTCCAAACAACTCCCTAACTGCGCTCGGGCCTCGAGCCCCGCCCTTGTCACCGCGGAACCCGTCGATCGCACCGGGTGAGAACGGCTGCGTACGCGAAACGCACGAACTCCGTCCCCGTCCGACGGCGACCGGAATTGACCTTACCTTGTGCCGAGGCTGCCTGACGCCACTTACCCACCAATCACGCCATCTGGCCCACGTTGGCGAAGGCCCCGGGCGCCCCGCCGGCCACCGCCGGTATGACGGAAACCCGCTCTCCCGGGGGCACTCGCGTGTCGAGTCCCTGCGCGAAACGCACGTCTTCGTCGCCGACGTAAACGTTGACGAACCTGCGCAGGTTCCCGCCGTCGTCGATGATCCGGCCACCCAGGCCGGGGTAGGCGGCGTCCAGGCCGGCGATGACCTCGCGCAGGGTTCCGTCCGCGGCGGTCACCTCCGACGCGCCGCCGGTATAGGACCGCAGGATGGTCGGGATGCGAACCTGCACTGTCACGACATTGCCTCCTGGAATGCCTCGAGAGTTGGCCTGATCGGGGCGGGCACATCCACCGCCGCGATGACCGCGTCGAGGGTCTTCAGCCCGTCGCCCGAGTTGATGATCACCGTCTCAGCCTCCGGGTCGAGCTGGCCATCGGAGAGGAGCTTGCGCAGCACGCCCACGGTAACGCCGCCGGCGGTCTCGCCGAAGATGCCCTCGCACCCGGCGAGCAGCCGGATCGAGTCGACGACCTCGTCGTCGCTCACGTCGGCGATCGCCCCGCCGGTGCGCCGCACCACGTCGAGCACGTAGGGCCCGTCGGCCGGGTTGCCGATGGCCAGCGACTTGGCGACGGTGGACGGCCGCACCGGGCGCACCACGTCGAGTCCGGCGGCGAAGGCGGCGGACACCGGCGAGCACCCGGTGGCCTGGGCGCCGAACACCCGCCACGGCGTCTCCGGCACCAGGCCGAGCGAGGTCAGCTCGCCGAAGCCCTTATCCACCTTCACCAGCTGCGCACCCGACGCGATCGGCACCACGACCTGCTCGGGCACCCGCCAGCCGAGCTGCTCGGCGATCTCGAAGGCGAGCGTCTTGGACCCCTCGGCGTAGTAGGGCCGGACGTTGACGTTGACGAACGCCCAGTCCGGGTGCTCGCCCGCGATCTCGGACGCCAGCCGGTTCACGTCGTCGTAGGTACCGTCCACGGTGACGAACGTGCCGCCGTAGACCGAGGTGGTGATGATCTTCTGCAGCTCCAGGTCGGCGGGCACGAGCACCACGGAGCGGATGCCGGCCCGCGCGGCCGCGGCGGCCACCGCGTTGGCCAGGTTGCCGGTGGACGGGCAGGCTAGCACCTTGAAGCCCATCTCGGTGGCGGCGGCGAGGGCCACCGCGACCACCCGGTCCTTGAACGAGTGCGTCGGGTTGCCCCGGTCGTCCTTGATCCAGAGCCTGCGCATGCCCAGCGCGTGCGCGAGGTTGTCGGCGCGGATCAGCTTCGTGTAGCCGGGCTCCGTCGTGGGGCGTTCGGCGATGTCGGCCGGGACCGGGAGCAGCGGCGCGTACCGCCACATGTTCGGCCCGCCCGCCTCGATGTCCGCCCTGGTCAGCCGCGGGTAGTCGTAGCGGACTTCCAGCGGGCCGAAACACTCTTCGCAGGCGTAATACGGGCCGAGTTCGTAGACCTTGCCGCATTCGCGGCAGGACAGCCCGGTGGCGTAGCCGAACCCGGAAGCTGCAGGAATCGTGCGTGTCGTTGCTGTGGTCACCGGCGAGGACTTCCTTCCCCATCTTTCCCAAGCGGTCACCCTGACCGCGGGCCGGAGTTGGCACCATGTCACGCGCCTCGCCGTTCACGACGGGCATGCATGCGCGCTAGGTTGCCGGGGCTTCACAGGGCCGATCCCTCCACCCCTCTGGATGAGCGTTATTCAGTTGT
>CAWCUJ010000021.1:0-80445 GCA_963798675.1 uncultured Actinomycetes bacterium
AGGCCGCGTGGCACACGCTTAGCGCCGAGGAGGTGCTGCGAGCCGAGGGGGCAGACCCGCGGCACGGCCTGAGCTCGGCGGAGGCGGCGTCGCGGGCCGGCCGGTTCGGCCCCAACACGCTCGCCGCAGGCAGGGCAGAGCCTCGCTGGCGCGCGTTCATCCGCCAGTACTGCGACCCCATGCAGATCGTCTTGCTCGTGGTCGGCCTCCTTAGCCTCTTCCCTCTCAGGCAGCTGGGAACCGGCCTTCTGCTGATTCTGCTGACACTGGCTAACGCGGTTCTCGGCCTGCAGCAGGAGGGCGGGGCTGAGAGCGCGGTCGCCGTGCTCCAGCGGAGGTTGATCGTGACCGCCCGGGTGCGGCGCGATGGCCAGGAGGCGGAGATCCCCGCTGCACAGCTGGTCTCCGGCGATCTCGTCTCGATCGAGGCGGGTGACGTCGTTCCGGCTGACGGCAGGCTGCTCCGGGTGGCCACGCTGGAGGTCGCCGAGTCCGAGCTGACCGGGGAGAGCCTGCCGGTCTCGAAGGGCACGGCCCCGGTCGGGGAAGCCGGCATGCCGCTGGGCGACCGGACCGGCATGGTGTACATGAACACCTCTGTCACCCGCGGGACGGGCGAGTTCGTGGTCACCGCGACCGGGATGGCGACCGAAGTCGGCCACATCTCGGGAATGCTCCAGGCGCAGCCGGCCGTCAAGACCCCGCTCACCCGCCAGCTCGGCCGGCTCTCAAAGCAGCTCCTGCTGGTCGCGGGTGTCGCGCTGATCGCGTCGATGGCCGTGAACCTGTCTCGCGGCTATACCTTCAACGCGGTGTTGCCCGCCGCGGTCGCCTTCGCCATCGCGGCGGTCCCGGTGCAGTTGCCCATGGTGGTGACGACGATCCTGGCGTGGGGCACCCGGGCTCTGGCCAGGGTCGGCGCCATCATGAAGCAGCTCCCTTCGACCGAGACCCTGGGGTCCACGTCCGCGATCAACACGGACAAGACCGGGACGCTCACGCTGAACCAGATGACCGCGGTCCAGATGGCCGTCGGCGGGCACCGCTATGCGGTCGAGGGAAAGGGCTACTCGACCCGCGGGCGCATCAACCGCGTCGCCGGACAGGCGGAGATCCCGCTGGACCAGTTCCTGATGCCGATGGTCCTGGCCTCCGACGCGGTGCTCAGCGACGGCGAGCTGATCGGCGACCCGACCGAGGGAGCCCTGGTCGCGCTGGCCGCGAAGGGCGGCATCGACGCCGTCTTGACCAGGCAGGTACACCCGAGAATCGCCGGGCTCCCCTTCGACGCCGGGTACAAGCTCATGGCGACGTTCCACCAGATGACCGGTGAATCGGGGAAGGCGGTGATCCGCTGCTTGGTGAAGGGGGCGCCCGATCAGCTCCTGGCCCGGGCCGCCACGGTGCTGGACCCGGACGCCGGCCCGGTTCCGCTCGACGGCCGTCTCCGCGAGCGGTACCTGGCCGATAACCACCGGTTCGCGGAAGAGGGCCTGCGGGTCATCGCCACCGCACGCAGGGATTTCGACCCGGCGGCCGTCGATCCGGGGGCTGACCTGCTCCCGCTCGTGACCGATCTGGAACTGCTGGCTCTGGTCGGAATCGTCGACCCGCCGCGGCCCGGTGCCAGGGCATCGGTCGGGCAGGCGAAGTCCGCCGGGATCGAGGTCCGCATGATCACCGGTGATCACGCGGTTACCGCGGCCGCGATCGCCCGCCAGCTCGGCATCGATGGCAAGGTCATCAGCGGGGCGGAGTTCGGCGCGATGACCGATGACGAGGCGATGGAGGCGATCGCCGATGTCGGCGTGATCGCCCGCGTCACTCCGGAGCACAAGGTCCGCCTGGTGGACCTGCTCAAGCGCGAAGGCCAGATCGTCGCCATGACCGGCAACGGCGTCAACGACGCGCCCGCGCTGAAGAAGGCCGACATCGGGATCGCGATGGGCACCGGGACCGAGGTGGCCAAGCAGGCCGCGGTGATGGTGCTGACCGACGACAACTTCTCCACGATCACCAAAGCGGTGGAAATCGGCCGCGGGCTGTATGACAACCTGGTCCGGTACATCCGGTTCGAGATGGGATGCATGTTCGGCTTCATCATCACCTTCCTTGGCGCCAGCATCTTCGACATCGCCCGCGGCGAGCCGCTCCTTCCGCTGCAGGTCTTGTGGGTGGCCTTCACCACCGTCACGATCCAGTCCATCGGGCTCGGCTACAGCAGGCCTGCCGAAGGGCTGATGGAACGCCGGCCCCGGCCGCCCGGCCAGCCGATCCTGACCGGAGGGGTCCTCGCCTGGCTCGTCTCGGCCGGGCTGGTGATGGCGATCGGCACGCTGAGCGTGGTCAGCTGGGCGGAACAGGCGCACACGCTCGCCATCGCGCGGACCATGGGCGTGGTCGTGTTCTCGCTGTTTAACCTGTTCTTCTCGCTCGAGTCGAGGGACCGGCGGGACTCGGTGTTCTCCCTCAGCACGTTCGCCGACCGGACGTGCATCGTGACGACCGGGGCGTCCCTCTTCCTGCTCGTCATGGCAACCGTCCTGGCGCCGTGCCAGGCGATCCTGAAGACCACCGCGCTCGGCGTAGATCAGTGGCTCCTGTGCGCAGCCGTGGCACTGTCGATCATCGCGGTCACCGAGATCCGCAAGGCGTTCCTGCGGCAGACCGCCGGTCCGGTCAGGTTACGACGATCACCGCGACGCCGGCCGCGTCACAGGTGCCGCGTGCCCGCGCGTCCCGGGTCGCGAGGGCTGCCCCGTGCTCCGTGGCGGCCAGCGCCACCAGCGCGTCATAAACGGCGCCGCCCGCGATGCCCAGGCGGCTCAGCGTGTCCGGCTTACCGGTGCGCGAGCTGCTCAGCACAAGCGGGGACGGGCGGGTATTCACCGATCCCGGCACGCAATTCAGCAGCTGGCCGCGGTCGGTACGGAGGCCGCGGGCCCTGCCAGCGGATAGGTGGATCAAGCCGGCCTGCATGAGCGAGCATCGCTCTGCGACCCACGTACCGCGGCTACCGGCTGGCCTGCGAGTTAGCCACGATGCCGGGTGGAGTACCTCCTGACCGCGGTGCCTGCCGCGGCGTCAACGGCGAGGCCCAGTGCCGCCCCGCCTGCGATGTCGAGCGGAAAATGGGCGCCGACGTAGACACGGCTCAGTCCCACCAGGGGGATGGCGGTCAGGGTGAGGGCGCGGCCGCCCGGGCCGAGACGGGGCAGGGCAGCCACGCCAAGGACGACGGCCACGCCCGCGTGCCCGGACAGGTATCCCAGGCCGCTGGCGTCGCGGCCGCGACGGCGGATGCCCGCAAGCAGGGTCACCGGCCGGGGCCGCCGCACTATCCGCTTGACCGCCTTGGCCAGCGCCCAGGTGCCAGTGCCGCCGGTCAGGAGGCGGGCTGCCAGCTCCCCGTCTCCGGCCAGCCAGGCCACCGCGGCCGACGCCGGGACGGCACCGAACGCGCCCAGCTGCATGACGGCCCAGGCGGGCAGGCAGACCGAATCGGGCAGGCCGTTGACCGCGCGGAATGCCCTGACTTCCCGTGGGCCCACGCGGTCGTGGCGCACGGCACCGGCGGTGGCCAGCAGGGCAGCCAGGCCGAAGCCAAGCTGGACGCCGGGAGCGGCCAGCATGGCCAGAAGGGCACGTTCATGCTTGCTCGCGGGCCGCATCATGGGTTGAGCGTAGGCCACCCCGGGCAGCCAGACGGGCCGGCCGAGGCCGTTTCGGTACCGATTCCCCCTGTGCCCGCAGCGAGGATGACACATCGCGAGCCGGCTGGCGAGGGCGCGGGCGGCGATGTCTCCGGCGCAGACGTGCACGGGACCATCTCACCGTTATCCGCTGGCGCCGGCGGTGCTGGCGCTGGGCACGCCGAATACCAGGTTCAGCGCACTCCCGATGAACAGGCCCAGGCCCGCCCCCGCGGCGACGTCCACGGGGAAGTGCGCCCCGAGGTACACCCGTGACAGGCAGACCGCGGCGGCCAGCGCCCAAGGCAGGACCTTTCACCAGCCCTTGAAGTAGGGGCCCACCAGCGCGGTGATCGCGAAGATCACCATGGCATGACCGGAGGGACAGCTCAGCCCGTGGGCCGCGGACTGGCCGCGCAAGATCACATCCGGCAGGGTTTCCGCTAGCCGGTCACGCTGCACGACCATCTTGGCCACCGCCTCCAGCCAGACCTTCAGCAGGGTCGCGGCCGCCAGCCGCAGCCGCCTCAACAGCGCGGACGAGCCCGACAAGCCTTCCGTCGAGCACCGATCCCGGTGCCTCCGCCTACTGGCAGCGCTTCCCCACGGCCTCAAGCCCGCCTGATCCCTATGCGCCCAGCAGCCATCTGCGCCAGCTCCAGCGCGCAGCCGGACCTCGGCGCCTTCGCGTCTCCCCCGGCCCCGATCCGCGCGCAGCACCGCGACCGACGCAGGATTGCCATCCTCCTTCCCGCCGCTTCCATCGGGCGCACGCCAGCCACTGTAGGCGTGCATCAGCGAGGCCGGACGCCACGGATCCTTCACCCCATGACAGCAGCTCCAGCGCCGGCGGGGTCCCCTGCCGTCGGCGCGACGCACCCTGATACCCGAGAAACGCGGCCCAGGCCGCCGCCGGGCACGCTTCCCTCGCCAGGAAGCATGCACCGGTGGTTCCCAGTCACTCTCAGCCATTGGCTCAATATTTCGGAATATACCTTCTGACCTGGTGGGCGCAACTGGGTTCGAACCAGTGACCCCTCGCTTGTAAGGTAAGTTTTTACCGTCGCTGGACGTCGCCTGCCGTCGCCTGATATGGCATCTACCTGCGACAATCGTGGCTGGTTGTAGCCTGGTGACTCCTCGCGTCTGCGGTCGTTGGCTCTTAGTTTGGCTCTTTATCTGGCTTTTGGAGCTCGCCACCGGATATCGCTGCTACCTGGGGACCCCTCTGTGCGGTCGGCTCGGCAATGCCCCGGATGCGCTCGCGCAGGGCGGGAGCCACTTCGCGCAGCCGCCGCGCACTGTCGCGGAGCACGTCGGCGCTGACCTCGGTGCGGGTGACGAGATCGGCCAGCGCCCGCAGCTCCGCTCCCGGTTCCGCCACGGCGGCACGGCGGTCCAGCAACTCCTCCGTCACCTCGACGGCCGGCAGACCGGCATAGCCGGCTCCCGCCCCTGAGCGCCGACGCCCCGACGTCCGGACAACGGCCCGTCACCCACCAGCCCACCTCCCACGGCATACGAACACGGCAGTATTCATGATCCTCTCAGGAGAGCGATGGTGGCCCACGACGTCGGCCCGAACGGCGGCCATCCGGGCACTGTCATGCCGTGAACGATGGCGGCCAGTTCTAACCTCGATCTAATCATCTTGCGCATCCTCATTGCCCTGAAGACCCATCAGCGACGCCAGGCAGCTGAGCACCAGGCCACTAGCACGCCCACGAAGGCCGGCACACGGCTGTGTCCAGTACCAGTTCAACAACGGCGTCCCGCCCAGGACATCGCCGACACCATCGGCCACAGGTCCACCTACGTCTTCGAAAAATGCTGTGGAGCTTAGGAGGTCCGAACCCTCTGACCTCTTGCATGGCATGCAAGCCCGGCCCGTCGCCAGACAGGGCTCGGTGTCGCTCCGCGCGCCTTTCACCAGCAGCGACTCTGGCTGGATGTGGCCTGGTGCTGCTGGGTGCCGGGTGACATTGGCTCCCAACTTGGCTCCCGTAAGATTCCTTAGCGGCACTAACTTCCAGCGCTTCGAGCGCAAGGCCGAGCCGGTGATCGCCCTTCCTATGTCACAGCGAGCCAGGGACGACGATCGGATGAATGCCGGCTACGTCCCAGGGCGCGGTCCTGTAAGCGAAGTGGCGAGCACCCTCCCGGCGGCCGGCGGATATCCTGACTGTCGTACTGCTGTGCTACCGTCGTGTCATGGCCGTCCGCAAGAAGCGCTCCATCTCCATCCCGCCCGACCTCGACGCCGAGATCGCCGCCGCCGCCCAGGCCGCCGGGGTGAGCTACAGTGCCTGGCTCGCCCAGACCGCGCGGAAGGAATTCATCATCCGGGCGGGCCTGGAAGCGGTGAGCCAGTACGAGGCCGAGCACGGCCCGTTCACACCGGACGAGATCGCCAGGGCCGATGAATGGGCCGCGAGTGCCACCCAGCCATCCGGCACCCGGCGAACCGCGTGAGCGGGGTCACCTACGACTCCGGGGCGCTGATCGCCGCCGAACGCGGTGAGCGGCTGATGTGGGCCCGCCACCGCGCCCTGCTGCTCCGGCGCGTCGTACCGACAGTCCCCGCCCCCGTCGTGGCCCAGTGCTGGCGGGGCACACCGCGCCAGGCGCAGCTTGCCCGGCTCCTGACCGGATGCCACGTCGAAGCTCTCGATGACACCGGCGCCAGGGCCACCGGAACCCTCGCCGGCCGCGCCCGCACCATCAACATCGTCGACGCCGGCGTCGTCGAAGGCGCCCTCCGCCGCGGCGACCTCATCATCAGCTCCGACGAAGGCGACCTTGCCGCCATCGCCGCAGCCGTCAGCCGCCACATCGACATCAACCACCCATGACACCCGGCTGCCGGATCAACAGTCCTCACCAGAGAGGGCGCGCAGATAGGGCCGATCCCGGCGTCCTATGACCGCTGCTCGACGCGCGCTCATGCCGATGAGCGGACGCTTCATGATGCTTGGCGTCGGCTCATCAGCATTCTGCAGTAACGGCGTCCATAGCCGCCGCATTATCACCATAGTGGCGGAGTGAGACCCAGTGAGTTCAAATTAATGAAAACGGTTCATCCTGGGATTCTCCACCCGTTGTCAATATGCCCAGGCGACATGGTGCCGCTTCGGGAAATTGATCATAAGTGGTGAATCAATTCAAAGAGCAGCCTGACGGCAGCGCTGGCCAGGCCCGCTACTATACCGCGGATGATGGCCCGGCGAGTGTCGTGGTTCTTACGTCCTTCGTCGTGATGTTCGGGTGACGCTGTCGGCTTCGTTTCCATGGTGGCCCTTCCGGCTCGTGGCTTATTGGGCCTATCCTTAGGTCTCAGCCGTCCGGTATTGTCCGGCCTGACGACGGACGACGGACGACGGACCACTCTATAGTCGTATGGGACAGAGTGTCGTCCGCCAGACCTCATGTGGAGAGGAGGGACGGCCGTGGCTGGTGATCCGATACCAAAGCTGCGGGCCGAGCTTAACAGGCTCCGGATCGAGGTAGGGGAACCAGGCTACGCGCTGCACAGGTTCGGCTGTGATTGAATTGACTGATGCATGATCTGAATGCCACTGGAGTCGCGACGCTCGGCACGCTCGTCACCGCCGTTGTCTTTTCTACAACGCTGCTGTCGACGCGTGTTCACGGGACCTCTGACCGGTCATTGGGCCGTTCCATTGAGATCGGCGAGAAATTGGCACAGTACGCCGGGATTTCGATGGCCCCCGTTGGACGCGAAAAGTCTGAGACGCTCCGGCCGGGTTCGGATGACGCGCAGCGGGAGTCCGGACGCGACCCACACGACGCGGCGACGCGCTCGAAACCGCCCGTCGCCGGAGTTGACACAGCGAAGACCGGAAGTTCGGCTGCCGACAGGCTGGCTATGGCCGGATTGTTCTACGAGCAGGCGAGGGTTCTTCGGTCCGCCGCCATCGATCGTTTGGTATGGCTCATCCTGGCTATGAATGTCTTCCTGGCGCTGTTCGTAGTCGGCTTGGGGGGGTACTTCGCAAGCCAGGGGGGCGTTAGCGTTTTCCCCCCGGATTCCGGGGCGCCTAGCTGGGCAGTGCTCGGCTTCATGGTCGCAGCTCTCGTCGTCGTTGTGGTCGGAACGATTGATGTAATAACCACGATCGGTACCATCGACCACGCCTATACGGACACAGTGATCGGACGTGTCACAGATGCGAGAAAGGCCATTGAATGGGCGAATGAACGGGCGAATGAACGGGCGAAGAAGCAGCCATGGTCACGGAGGATCGTGACGGCGCTCCTCGTGAAGTCCAGGAAGCAGGAGAAGTACAAGAATGAGGATGAGGCGCTCGCACGCGCAGCACGCGATGCCGAGGCCGCGGTGGCTGGGGTTGGAGAGCATTCGGCTCAGGCATGGGCGATGCGAGCGTACGTACAGCTCAGCACGCGGGAGCTTGGTTCCCTCGTATCGCCGTTCGCAGTGCAGCAAGCAGATGGTTTTCTGCGGCAAGCGGTCGAAATCGGTCCAGCGACGGCGCCGATCTGGGCAGCTTGGGCGTACGTAGCGGAGCTCAGGGAACGGGACGAGGCCGCGGGATGTCGCTGGTTGGAGGCGGTGGGCCTCATCGCTCGCCACGCCAACATCCCCTACCCAAAGAGCTTCGGGCTGGGAGATAACCAACTTCTCTACTGGACCACGCAGGCAAGTACAGTCGAACCGATATCCGGCGCAGAGCAGCAGCAGCTGACAGGTGTCACGACGCAGAGGGCATACGCCTGGGCGTTCAAGCCGCACCGAGTCAAGACGTTTGCATACGCTGTTGACAAGCTCACTGTCGACGATGGGCGGATGTTGTTCGCCGCCACCCAGCTTGCTCGCGCCGCCGCGTCGTGGAACGAAGATGACGTCAATCAAGCCGTCTCGGCGCTGGAAGGCGCATTCGCAAAAAGCAGCAGTCCGGATCAGGCAGTCGGCACGGTTGCGTCCGCGATCGCGCAGGACGTGGCCACTCCTGTGAAGATCCGCCGGGTGGCCGAGCGCGTCAAAGCAGAAAACGACAGAGCGCAAAACGAACTGTTGAAGAAGAAGTTCGCTGAACTAGACGAGAGCCTTAAAGAAGTACAGCGAGCGGCCGAGGAACGGAGAAACGCAATCGCCAATTCAATCGCCAATTACGGTCGTATCACCGAGCTCCAGGAGCGCATGTCGAACCACATGGCAGCAGCTGAGGAGGTGGCGGAGTTCCAGGCGTTGACGGCGCGCGCGTACGAGCAGCTCCAGCAGCTCGATGCTCAGAGGAACCTTGACGGCACGCGCGACGAGGCAAGGAGCATCCTCCAACGCCTGATTGACGAGCGCAACGACATCACAAGTCGCTGGCACAACGGGCTTGCCACCGATGAGGACACGACTCGCATTAGTCATCTCGATCAGGAGATTCCTGATGCTCAAGCGAAGCTAAAAGGCATGGGACTCCTATAGCTACGGCGAGTCGCAAAGTAGCTTCTCGTCTACCGCGCGCGATCTCAATCGAGAGCCGCAAGATGTTCTCCACCGGCGGGCCCTCTCCGGATTCTTGCCAGAGCGCGATGAGGTCTCGCAGCCGGAGAGGTAACGACTGACCATTACAGCCGCATGATCGAGTTGTTGGAAAAGACATCGATGGTCACCTGACAACCCAGCGTCCGATCGCGCGCAAGATAAACCTGCTTGTCACCGGCGGACCGCAGGAGCCGCTCAATCTCGTACCTTCCGTCTCGCAGGACGTCTCCTGCCTGAAGCGTGCCGATCAAGATCCCGTCTGAGGGGATGGTCATATGCGGAGCGTCCGGATAGCCCCGACGGCTGAGAAGGTCACCGGACGGGTCTATTGAGGCGGGGTTCGCGCTGGTGACTGGTGCAGGCGAGGTCGGTCGGATGGTGTCCGGTGAGGGATCGCCTACGGACAGCCCTCGGAGCCGCGTAGCCCATCAGGCGACGGAGCGCTACCTTGGCCATATGCCGACCACTGGCGGGCTGAAGCTAGCACTGCAGGCCGCAACGCGCGAGGACCGCCGCTTGCGCTTTGCGCAGGTGAAGCTGCGCACGCCTGGAATCGAGGATGCACTGTCCCTGGTGACGGACGCCCGCGGCCGGATGCGGTACCGACTGCCCGACGGCGAATATCAGCTGTCGCTTCCCGGTGGCCCGTGCGTGCGGTTCGTCGTGCGTGATCGCTGCTGGACCACGGTCCGCCTTCAGCTGGCGTAGCCGGAATGACGCCCGGGTGCGCATTCCGCGCCGGCTCCGGCGCCCATCGGCCGGCCTCGGCGCTTCCCGCTGCCGCGCGGAAGCCGATCCGCTTGCGCGACGCGCTGACGTATAGCGTCGCCGACGTGGCTCTTAGACGTCATCCTTGATCGGGTATCGCAGGTGAGTGATGCCATCCGGTGCCGCGATGACATCCGCGTGGTCCAGCTCTGGCGGCTAGCCGCCGGGATGCTCGATGAGAGCCGCTGTAGGCTGCCGTCATGAGCACGCGCGAGGATTACCCAGCCGGGGTGCCGTGCTGGGTCGACACCAGCCAGCCCGACCCCGCCGGCGCCGCCCGGTTCTACTCCGGGCTCTTCGGGTGGCAGACCGAGGACGCGATGCCCCCCGACGCTGGGGCTCATTACTACATGGCGCGCATCGGCGGCCGGGACGCGGCCGCGATCTCCTCGCAGTCCCCTGGTGCGCCGCCGCAGGCCATGTGGAACACCTACATCCGCGTGGAGTCCGCCGACGACGCCGCAGCCCGGGTGCGCGAGGCGGGCGGGCGGGTGCTCTCCGAGCCCTTCGACGTGTTTGACTCGGGGCGGATGGGCGTGTTCGCCGATCCCGAGGGCGCGGTCTTTTGCGTGTGGCAGCCCGGATCGCACCGCGGCTCGGCGGCGGTCAACGAGCATGGCGCGGTGAACTTCAACAACCTGCACACCAACGATGTCGAGGCCGCACGGGCCTTCTACGGCGCCGTGTTCGGCTGGACGACGATCAACGCCGGCTCGCCGATGTGGGCTCTGCCGGGCTACGGCGACCACCTGGAGGAGCTCAACCCCGGCCTGCGCGCGGGGATGAAGCAGATGGGCGCACCTGAGGGCTTCGAGGACGTCGTGGCGACGATCTTGCCCCGCGAGGGTGCCCCAGCGCGCTGGAGCGTGACCTTCGCCGTCGACGACGTGGACGCGATCACTGCGCGAGCGCGTGAGCTCGGAGGCTCGGTCCTCGCCGAGCCGCAGAATGCGCCGTGGGTGCGATTCGCCGTCCTTGCCGATCCGGCTGGCGCGTCCTTCACCGCCAGCCAGTTCGTAGCGGAGAACCGCTAGACGATCCCCGATTGAGACGCCTCCCCGGTCGCTGAACCGTCCTGTGGGGTTCCAGAACTCGGCCACCGGTCTTGACCTGGGCTTCTATGCGGCCCGCTCGTATTCGTTGATGAGGCCGCCGATGACGGGCCGGCGCTGGATTCGTTCCTGGGAGAGATCAGCGGCAGGGTGATCCGGCCGGGGCGGCCGGAGCTGGCGGCCGCGATGAGGCCGCCGCCCGTTGTAGTGGGCCTCGTACTGGGCCAGGATCGTCCGCAGATGCCGCTGGCCGAAGATCAGCATCCGGTCGGTGACCTCGGTCCGGGCCGTGAGCACGAACCGTTCCGCATAAGCGTTCGCCCGGGGGCTGCGCGGCGGGATCTTCACCACCTCGATACCGGCCCCGGCCAGCACTGCGTCGAACGCCTCAGTGAACTGCCCGGCCCGGTCCCGGACCAGGAACCGGAACTCTGCGGCACGATCACCGAGATCCATCAGGAGGTTGCGGATCTGCTGCACAGTCCAGGGATCGTCCGGGTTCGCGGTGATCCCGAGGATGTGCACGTAACGGGAGCCGGTCTCGATCACGAACAGGCAGTACAGGCGCTGCAGGGTCACCGCGCAGTCCACATGGAAGAAATCGGCGGCGAGCATCGTCGCGGCCCGCGCGCGCAGGAACTGCCGCCACGTCGTGTCGGTGTGCCGCTTGGGAGCCGGGGGGATCTTCAGGGCTTTGAGGACCCGGCGGATGGTGGATGCGCTGACCCGGTGGCCGAGCTTGAGAAGCTCGCCTTGGATTCTCTTGTATCCCCAGGCGTTGTTCTCGGTGGCGAGCCGCTTGATCAGCGCGGCGATCTCGGCACTGACCGGCGGCCGTCCTGTCCGGCTGGGGTATGTCCACTTACGGGTGACGAGGCGGCGGTGCTAGCGCAGGACGGTGCCGGGGGTGACCAGCCGGTGCGCTCGCAGCCGTGTCGGCAGGAGCCGGATCAGCGTGGCGAGGACTGCGCGGTCGGCCCAGTCCAGCCGAGGCCGTGGGTTGGCGCGGCGCAGTACGGCGACCTCGTGCCGCAGCACGAGCAGCTCGGCGTCCTTGGAGGCCGATGACCGGCTGAGCAGGACCAGCCAGGCGCAGAGCCGGACGAAGATGAGATAGAGCAGGCGCAGGGACACGGATGATCATGATGCCGCACAGCCAACCTGGTCATCGCTGCAGCTCACGGGCCAGGCAGACTTCTGGCACCCCACAGGGATGAGGACGCCTACGTAGCACATCGCGACGTCGAAGCTGGCCCGGCCGAGTTCCTCCGCGATCAGTATCAGCTCCACCGGGCCGCCGCCGTCCCCTCCGTCGTGTTCGGCGAAAGGCAGCGAGAACCAGCCCAGCTCGGCCATGCCCTTGAACAGCTCCGGGGGCAGCGCGGACTCCTCGTCCCACTCCTTGGCCTTCTCCGCCGGGCAGACCTCGGCGACGAACTCGCGTGCCGTGGCGCGGTGCATCTCCTGCTCGTCGGTAAAGCCGAAGTCCACTGTTCCCCCTCGGGTTCTGGTATATAGTTAACTCATTATCCTACTTTAGCAAGCCGGACGCCAGACATCCGGCCGATCGGCCCGCAATTCCGGAGGATCCGATGAAGGTGGACGGCAAGCTCGGGACGTGGCAGACCGCCGCGGTGATCGACGAAGCCCGGCGGCACGAGAAGGCCGGCTACGACGGGCTGTGGTCGTCGGAGTCGGCGCACGACCCCTTCTTGCCGCTGCTGCTGGCGGCCGAGCACACCGAGGAGATGGAGCTGGGCACGGCCATCGCCGTGGCCTTCGCCCGCTCGCCGATGCAGCTCGCGTACACCGCTCATGACCTGCAGGCCTACTCGGGCGGCCGGTTCACGCTCGGCCTGGGCAGCCAGGTGAAACCGCATATCGAACGGCGCTTCTGCATGCCGTGGAGCCATCCCGCGCCGCGGATGCGCGAGTTCGTCCTGGCCCTGCGGACGATCTGGTCCGCGTGGAACGACGGGACCAAGCTGGACTTCCGCGGCGATTTCTACGCCCACACGCTGATGACCCCGTTCTTCTCGCCGCCGCCCGCGCCGGGCGGGGCGCCCAGGGTGCTCCTGGCCGCGGTCGGCGAGGCCATGACCGAGGTCGCCGGCGAGGTCGCCGACGGCCTGCTGGCCCACGCCTTCTGCACCGAGCGCTACCTGCGCGAGGTCACGCTCCCTGCTTTGGGCCGCGGGCTGGTCTCCTCGGGGCGGGCGCGGTCGGACGTGGAGGTCAGTCTGCTGGCGATGATCGCGACCGGGCGCACCGAGGAGGAGATGGCCCGTGCGGTGGCCGGCACCCGCGCGCAGATCGCCTTCTACGGCAGCACCCCGGCCTACCGGGGCGTGCTCGACCTGCACGGCTGGGCGGGGCTCGGTGACGAGCTGAACGCCCTGTCCAGATCCTCCCGGGACGACAAATGGGAGGCCATGGGCGAGCTCGTCGGCGACGACGTGCTGCACGCCTTCGCGGTGGTGGCCGAGCCGGCCGGGGTCGCGGCGGAGATCCGGCGCCGGTTCGGCGGCCTGATCAACCGCGTCTCGTTCTACGCCCCCTACCGGGCCGTCCCCGAGGCCTGGGATCTCATCCTCCAGGACCTCAAGTCCCCGCATCCGTAGACGACCTCAACGCCCGTATCCGTAACCGGCCTTAACTTCCCGCATCCGTAGACCTAAGACGCACGGAGGACCCATGGACCACCTGTCGGCAGAGCTCGTGGTGACGGCTGACGGGCCCATCCGGCTGATCGAACTGAACCCGGCCAGAGCAGCGGAACGCCGCGAGCGAGGCACTGCACACCGCTCTCGCGGGCGTCTGGGATCGCCTGGCCGCAGACGAGGCGGTGCGGGCGGTGGTGCTGACCGGCCGGGGACGGGCGTTCAGCGCGGGCGGGGATTTCCACGTGATGACCAGGGTGCAGCGGGATGAGGCGTTCCGGGAACAGAACATCGCGGAGGCGCGCCGCATCATCACCGGGATGGTGCGCTGCCCGGTGCCGGTGATCGCCGCGGTGAACGGCGCGGCGGTCGGGCTGGGCTGCAGTCTGGCCCTGCTCAGCGACATGGTGCTGATGGCCGAGGGGGCCTACCTGGCCGACCCGCATGTCCAGGTGGGGCTGGTCGCCGGGGATGGCGGCGCCATGGTGCTGCCCTTGATCGTCGGGCTGGCCCGGGCCAAGGAACTGCTGTTCCTTGGTGACCGGGTGAGCGGGGAGGAAGCGGTCCGGCTGGGCCTGGCGAACCGGGTGGTGCCGCGCGACAAGCTGCTGGACGAGGCGATGGACCTCGCCCGCCGGCTGGCCACGCTGCCCGCCGGGGCGCTGCGGGCCACCAAGCGGGCCGTTTACCTGTACCTGGAGCAGGCGATGGCCGCGGTGATGGAGACCGCGCTGGCCGCGGAGCGGGACAGCATGCACTCCCCCGAGCACGTCGCGATCGTCGCGAAACTTCTCGCGAAGAGCAGATGACGGCAAGTGGACGTGCCTCAGGGTCCAGGAACGGGAACCGCGGTCCGTTCTGGATAAGAAAGACGGGGTACGGACCTGGGCGCCGACCGACAGGCGCAGGGCGGGTCGGCCATCGGGGCCGGTCACTTCTCCCTCGGCCACGATGAACCGGCGCCCGCGGTGCGTCACCCGCGCGGTGGCCGCGGTGAGACGACCGGACGCCGGGACCCCGCGGTAGAAATTGACCACCAGGTCCAGCGGGATCAGCACCTCGCCCGGACCGATCAGCGACCGCTGCGCGTCACTGGCCACTTCGTGGGCCAGCAGGGCGAGGACGCCCCCGTGCACCAGCGCGAAGCTGTTCGCGGCGTCAGGCGGCGGCCGGAAGGTCCAGGCCGACCGGCCGGAGTCCGCCAGCCTGCTCACCACCCCGAGGAGCCGGGCCAGCGGGGTCTCGGCCAGGTGCGAGGCTGGGCCTCGGGCCGCTGGGTCCGCAGCCTGGGCTGGGGCAGCAGCCGGAACTGGGGCGGGCGGAGCTCCCTGACGAAAGCCCTGATGCGATGCCTTGATGACGCGCAGCGAGGCCACTCCCAGCAGTTGGTCGGCCTGGTCCACGATCTCGGCGCGGGCCAGGCCGCTGTCCTCATCGACCGCGTCGACCTCGGCCCGTCCCTCGATCCAGGCCTCGCCAGCCGGCAGCGGACGGATGAACTCGACGCGCAGTTGTGCCGTCAGCGCGGCGCCTCCGGCGGGCAGGACGGCGGCGATGGCGCAGCCGCAGCACGCGTCGGCCAGGACGGCGAACGCCCCGGGGAGCAGACCGCCATCCGGCGCCGTCAGGTGCGATGAGGTCGGCACCCGGACGACCGCGGACCCGGCGGCGGCGGCCCGGCGCACCTCGATGCCGAGGGTCTGGTGGACGGGAATCGGGATACCGTCCCGGCCGAGCCCGCGGCGCAGGCCTGCCAGCACGACGTCTTCTGTCACTACGGCTACGTTCGTCAGCTGACTGCCCATCTCACTCCCGGCTGCGCTGGACTCATGCGCCGGGCTTCACGCGCTCGGAGTTCCGTTACCGAGGCTGAATCCCGCGCTGTCACTAAAATAAGTTAACTCAATAAGATAATCTATCCTAATAACGGCCGAAGGATCCGGGGGGGACGGCCGCGACGAGGACGAGTCCCGCAGGGAGGTCGCGCGATGGCAGACGATGAGGACCTGGTGCTCACCGAGGTCGATGCGGACGGCGTCGCGACGTTCACGCTGAACCGGCCCGAGCGCCGCAACGCGTGGACCGCGGCGATGGAAAACCGGTACTTCGACGTACTCGCGGCGGCCGACACCGATCCGGCGGTGCGGGCAGGGGTGCTGACCGGCGCCGGGACCTCGTTCTGCCCGGGCCTGGACATGGGGCGGTTGGCCGAGGTGGCCGGCCGACCGGTGGACATCTCGGCCCGCCGCCCGCAGTACGCCCCGCGGCTGTTCCGCAAGCCGCTGATCGCCGCGATCAACGGCGCATGCGCCGGGATCGGGCTGACCCAGGCGCTGATGTGCGACGTGCGGTTCGCGGCGCGGGGAGCCAGGTTCTCCGCCGCCTTCGCGCGCCGCGGGCTGGGCGCCGAGTACGGCATGTCCTGGGTCCTGCCCCGCTACGTCGGCGTGGGCAACGCGCTTGACCTGCTCCTGTCCAGCCGGGTTTTCGAGGCCGACGAAGCGAGGGAACTCGGCCTGGTGAACCGGGTGACCGAACCCGCCGAGGTATTGGCCGCGGCCCGGGAGTACGCACGGGACCTGGCGCGCAACTGCTCCCCGGCCGCCATGGCCGCCATCCGCCACCAGGTGCTCGCCGACCTCGACGCCTCGTTCGAGGACGCCAGCCGCCGCTCGTATGCGCTGATGGAGGTGCTGAACAGCGGCGCGGACTTCCGCGAGGGCGTGGACAGCTTCGTGCAGAAACGGCCGCCGTCGTTCCGGCCGCTGGCCGGCGACTTCGCCCCCGAGAAGATCACCGGCGTGAGCATGCCGGGGGCCAGGATGACCACCAGGGAACTGCTGCAGCGCTGAGCGCTGGCTACAGGAGGTCTTCAGCAACCTGGCCCTGACTGTGCCAGCCAGCCCGCGAGGTGACACACCGGCCGTTCGGTCCAAAAGAAAAAGGAGCGGCCGCAGCCTGGCGTACGGGGATCAGTGCGCGCCGGCCGCGGTGCCCAGGTAGTGCGAGAAGAGGTCGTCGGTGATCTCGGCTGGCTTGCCGCTGAAGACCACCGCGCCCTTGTTCAGGACGTTGACCGTATCGGCCAGGGCGAGGGCGCGGTTCACGTACTGCTCGACGATCAGCAGCGCGGTTCCCGACGCGGCGATCTGGCCGAGGAACTCGAAGATCCGGTCGACGACGACCGGGGCCAGGCCCATCGACGCCTCGTCCACCAGGACCAGCCTGGGGCTGGTGATCCAGGCGCGGATCAGCGACAGCATCTGCTGCTGGCCGCCGGACAGCTGGCCGGCCGGCTGGCGGAGCTTGGTCCCGAGCACCGGGAAGGCCGACGTGGCCCGGTCCAGCGCGGCGTCCTCCTCTCCCTTGCGCGAGTGCAGCATGAGGTTCTCCCGCACGGTCAGCGTCGGGTAGATGCCGCGGCCTTCGGGGATGTGGCACAGCCCGCGCCTGGCGCGCGCGCAAGGCCGTGTCCGCGTCACGTCCTCCCCGCCGAGCAGCACGGTCCCGGCCGCGGGCTTGAGCAGGCCGGACGCGACCCGGAGCAAGGTGGTCTTGCCGGCCCCGTTCGGCCCCAGCACGGCCACCACGGCGCCCGGCTGGACGGTCAGCGAGACATTGCGGAGCACGATGTGCTCGCCGTAGCCCGCCTCGATCCCGCGGAGTTCCAGCATCGCGGCTACCTCGCAATCTTTGGCTGCGGCTGGCCGACCGGCTCGGTGCCGAGGTAGGCGGCCCGGACTTCGTCGCTGGAACTCACTTCCGCCGTGGTTCCCTGGAAGATCTTCGTCCCGAAGTCGAGCACGTGGACGTAGTCGCAGATGTTCATCACCAGGGCCATGTCGTGCTCGACCAGCAGGATGCCGACTCCGCGCTCCGCGACCACCTGGGTGAGGATCTCGCCGAACCGCTCGGTCTCCACACCGTCCAGGCCGGAGGATGGCTCGTCGAGCAGCAGCACATCGAACTGGCCGGCCAGGCAGCGGGCGAGTTCGACCAGCCGTCGCTGCCCGGTGGACAGCGCCGCCACCGGGCGGTCGGCGAGAACGGCGATCCCGGCCAGCGCCATAGCCTGCTCGGCGCCCTCGCTGCGGTCGCGCCGGTCCCTCCTGGTCTCCGCCACGTGCTGCCAGGGCCTCCGGCCAGCCTGCCCGGCCTCCCTGCCGAGGGACACGTTCTCCCGCGCGGTGAGCGAGTCGAAGAGTTCCATCTTCTGGAAGGTCCGGCCGAGGCCATGCCGTGCCCGCGCCGCCGGATCGAGCGCCGACATGTCCGCGCCGTGCAGCCGCAGCGTGCCGCTGGCCGGCCGGAGCAAGCCGGAAGCCACGTTGAACAGCGTGGTCTTGCCCGCGCCATTGGGCCCGATCAGCCCGGTGATCCGGCCGACCGGAGCGGTGAGGCTCACATCGTTGAGCGCGACATGACCGCCGTACCTGACCGTGACATGGGCCAGGTCAAGGCCAGCGAGGGCGCCCCGGCCAGGGCTGCCCGGCCCGGCCGCCGCGCTAGCCACTTCCGGGACTGCTGCCGCCGGGATCGCGCCGTTGGCCGCCGCCTTGGCCGCAGGCACCCCGAACGCACCAGCCGCCGACGGGCCCGCCTCCGTGATCGCGTCCCCGCGCGGACGGCGGCGGCCTCCGATGCGGTCGAGGAACCGGTGCAGCCGCTTGTTGGCCGGTGTGAAGCCGAGCGCCACCTGGACCGCGGCCACGCCGAACAGGACGTTCAGCCAATCGCTCACCGTCGCCCCGGTAGAAATCCAGGAGGGGAGGACCACCAGCGCGAACCCCCCGGCAAAGGCGTACCAGGGTTCCCGGCCCGGCATTATGACCAGTAGCGCGAGGAGGGTAAGAGAGCTGAACGAGGTGAAGTCCGAGCTGGTGACGGTGTGCACCACACCGCCGAACAGCGCTCCGGAGATGGCGGCCAGGAAGGCCGAGACGCAGAAGACGAGCACCCGGGTCACCACCACGCTCGTTCCGTGGGTGGCCAGGGCGACCGGCGAGTCGGCCATGCCCCGGAGCAGCCGGCCGAGCCTGCTGCGTACCAGCCACATGACCATCAGGCTGACCAGCACCGCGAAAGCCAGCGCCAGGTAGTAATAGGCGATGTCGCCCTGCGCGAACGCGGGCCTGTTCACCGCCTGGCCCAGCGAGCTGGAGCCGAACATGAGCCAGAGCGGATAGCCCATCTGCTCCATCGTGACGCCGAAGCCGAAGGTGGCGAGGGCGAGGAAGACCCCGGGCAGGCGGATCGCGGGGATCGCGATGAAGGCGCCGATCGGCACCGCCGCCAGGCCGGCCAGCAACAGCGCGACCCCCCAGGGCAGCCCGAAGCCGGCGGTCAGGTGCCCCATGGTGGTCGCGCCTATCGCCGCGAACGCGGCCTGGCACAGCGACACCTGTCCCGAAGTGCGCACCAGCAGGCCCAGCGAGAGGAAGAGGATCACGTCGGTCATGCCATCGGACCAGTAGGGCAGCTGGGCCGCGTTGACCAGGTGCGGGACGGCCAGCAGGACGGCGCCCAGAACGATGGCACCCGTCACCTGCACCCGGGCGGGCGCCGCATACGCCGCCGTCGGCCGGGGCCGGGACACCCGCCGCCCGGCCAGCTTGGACCGCGGCGTGAAGATCAGAACCAGGAAGAGCACGATGAACGGGATGCTGGCCGGGAGCCCGGCCAGCGCGGCGCTGGACGTGACGACGTACTTGGTCGCGATCGAGGCGGCGATCCCGATCACCAGGCCGCCGATATAAGTAAGCGGCAGGCTGGAGAACCGGCCGATCGCCGCGGCGCCGAACGCCTGGACGACCAGCAGGGTGAGCACGGTGGCATCCAGGTTCAGGCTCGGCGCCAACAAGACCCCGGCCAGCACGGCGAAGCTGGACCCGATGATCCAGGCCCACCGCCGCACCGCCGCCGGACTGGTGCCGCCCAGGTCAAGCAGTTCGGGGTTGTCCACCACACCGCGCATGGCCAGGCCGAGCCGGGTCCGCCGGAAGAACACGAACAAGGCCACGGTCGCCGCCAGCGCGATGCCGGTGATGATCATCTCGTCTTCGCCGATAAACACGCCGCCGATGTCGAACGCGCGCTGCGGCAGCCAGGCCGGGAAGGTGCGCGCCAGCGTGCCGAACGTCGCCGAGAAGAAGCCCTGGACCACGAGCACGAGGCCGATCGTGGCGACCACCTGCATCGTCGCGGACGCGTCCGCCAGCCGGCGTGCCATCGCTTCCATGCCCAGGCCGAGAACCGGGCCCAGCACGAAAACGCAGATCAGCGCGGTCGGCACGGCGGGCAGGTTCAGCTCGTCGTGCAGGATGTAAAAGACGTAGGCGCCGACCGTGGCCACCGCGCCCTGCGCGAAGTTGAAGATGCCGGACGTCTTGTAGGTGAGCACCAAGCCGGTGCCCGTCAGTCCGTACACGGACCCGGCGGTGATGCCGAGGATCACGAACGGGAGCAGCGCATTCAACTGGTCATCACGCTCAATCGGGTCGAGGACCCCGGGGCGCCGCGTCAGCAGGCACCCCGGGGGCCGGTGTCACGACGGGCAGATCGCGGAAGTGCCCTGGGGGGCCGTCAACGCCCCGTTCTTGATCTGCGCCAGGTAGAAGCAGGTGACCTGCGAGGCGGGCTTGCCCGGGTTGAAGTTCAGCGGCGGCGCGAGCCCGTTCAGCGTGTCGTTCTTGGGCAAGGAGTACAGCGCGGTGAACACGTCGGCCGGGGTCGGATTGGCCGGCAAGCTCGCCGCGGCGGCGCCGAATAGGGCACCGCCGGCCCAGCCCGATATCGGGTTCGTGCCCAGCGGGGTGCTGGCTTCGTATCTGGCCATCGCCTGCTTGAACTGGTTCACCGCAGGCGTGCTGGCGAACCACAGGGCGTTGGAGACCGGGATGTACGCGCCGTTCACCTGGGCCACCTGGAGGTAGCGGTCGTCGAATGCCCCGGCCGGGATCACGTACACCGGGTTGTAGCCCTGCTGGGCGCAGGCCGGCGCGAACCGCGATCCGGCCTGGAACGACGCCTCGATGGCGAGCGCCTGCGCGCCGGCCTGCTGCGCCGCGAGGCACTGCGCGGTGTAGCTCGGCTGCGAGACGGCGATCGCCGCGCTGACGGCCAGGTCCAGGTGGAATGCCGTCGCATACGACTGCAGCGCGGGGACCGCTTGTTTGCACGCGGCAAGTTCGGCACAGTACACCGCGCCGAACTTGGTCTTGCCGGACAGCTTCACGGTGTAGGCCTGCGATTCCATGGAGGTGAGCACCGTCGAGCTGGACGGGAAGAAGGAGGGATTGGTGAACCACACCGGGGTGTCGGCCTCGCCGCCGACCACGGCGACGTGCTGCTGCTGGACGTAGGATGCCCAGCCGCCCTCGGTCCCCGAGGCCTCCGGGCTGACGATGGCCAGCACGTGGTCGACCTGGACGAGCTGGCGGATGTCTGCCTGCGACGTGGTCGCGTCGCCCTGGTCGTCCTCGACGATCAGCTTGATCTGGTGGCCCTTGATCCCGCCGCTGGCGTTGACCGAGTCCACCCAGGCCTGCAGGCCGGCCAGGTGCGAGGGCGCGCCGGACGGGCCGGAGAAGTCACCGATGGTGCCGATGACCAGGTCCGATCCGGACGCGGCGGCGGAGCCCGAGCTGGCCGCGCTCGTGCCGGTGTTGGTGCTGGTGCTGCTACTGCTGTTACTGCTGCTACAGGCCGTGGCGAGGGCCGCGACCGCGGCGCTCAGCGCGAATGCCCGCAGCAGCGCGGTTCTGCGTGTGTTGTTCATTGCTGGTTCGACCCCCAGGAAGTCGGCTGGGATGGGCCCCGCCCGACGCTTGCGCTGCGTGTGCCGGCGTGGCGGGAGTCATGGAGACGATGACTGGACGGTAAGCGGACGCGATCCCGATCACCGGTAGGTAGTTAAATTGTCTACCCAATTGTTATCATCTAACGACACTTCTGTCTATGGGCAGATGACGTCTGTGTGGCCGGCAGGGATACTGAGTCGGGAGGATCATGACAGGGACACTGGACGGCAAGCGGGCCATCGTCACCGGCAGCGGCCAGGGGGTCGGCCGGGGCATCGCGCTCGCTCTCGCCGCCGAGGGCGCGGCCGTCGCGCTGGTCGGCCGCACCGAGGCCAAGCTGGCGGCTGTGGCGGCGGAGATCGAGAAACCCGGCGGTACGGCGCTGCCCATCGTCGCGGACGTGACCCGGCCGGGCGACATCCGGCGCTGCGTCGAGGCCACCGTAGGCGGACTGGGCGGAATCGACATCCTGGTGAACAACGCGCAGATCACCGCGCTCGGCGCGATCCTCGAGGTCACCGACGAGGCGTTCGGCGCCTGCTGGGAATCCGGGCCGCTGGCCGCGTTCCGGCTGATGAAGGCCTGCCATCCGCACCTGCGCCCGGGCAGCGTGAGAGGCCCGCCACCGAGGCGGGCCGGGGTCAGCCGAGGCCGGGGTCAGCCGAGAAGGTCGAGCACCGTGGTCATCGACCTGTTCATCAGCAGGTAGTTCTCGGCCTCCGCCAGATGCAGCCGCCACAGCGCCTCGGCGTCGTCGGCCTCCTGGGCAGCCACCAGCTCGACCAGCCGGACATGCGCGCGGAAGCCCCGCTTGTTCGCCCGCATGTTTTCTGGGCTGCCCGCGTCCAGGTCCACGTGCGACCAGTTGGCCAGCTCGATGATGTGCCGGACCATGCCGTTGAGCACGGCCAGGGTCTGGTTGCCGGCCAGCTCCACCACGAGCGCGTGAAATTCCATGTGTGTGCGGATGAACGCGTGCGGGTCGCCCATCAGCCGCTCCGCCTGCGCCACCGCCGCCCGCAAGCGCGCCAGGTCCTGTTCGGTCCGGCGCTGCGCCAGCAGCGCCGCGCACGGGGCCTCGATCAACGTCCGGGCGTCGTAGACGTCCTGGAGGGTAGTGCCCCGGTATTCCAGCACCAGGCCCGCATAGCCGGCCGCCACGTTCCCGTTCGGCAGCTGCACCCGGGCACCGCCGCGGGCGCCCCGGCGAATGCTGATCAGCGACTCCGACTCCAGCACGCGGAAGGCCTCGCGCAGCGTCGGCCGGGACACGGCGAACTCGGCCATCAGCGCCGCCTCGGACGGCAGCGCATCGCCCTCGGCCAGCTCACCGCGCACGATCTTGCGCCGCAGTTCCGCGGCGACTAGCTCAGCGGTCTTCGGCACCCGGATCTGCTGGCCGAGCGGGCGGCCTTTGGCGGGCCCGGCCAGCCGGGCCGGCCCGGTGTCCTCGGCCGGCATCGGCACGCTCATCCCAATGCCCCCTCATCTGCCCGTGCCCCCGCCCGGCCGCGATCGCCGCGGCAGGCACCACAGCAGGCATCTGTGGGGCACCTCAAAGTATAATCGGTCATATCCATAAGAGTAATGCACTGATAAGCAAGGCCTGCCCGCGGCCAGTGCCTCGCTTCCCCGTGGCCTGCGCGCACCTGCCCGCGCGTTCCCGCGCTGGACTGCGGGCCGCCTCAGGAGAGCAGTTCCACGGAACGTATCATAACCATAGAATCAGCTAAATGATTTAGCTTGCCAAGGCCTGATCGGCTTCCCCGGCCATCAGCAGGCTTCGCCCGGCGGCTGGTAGCCGCGGCCGCGGATAAGCCGGACCGGCGTATAGATCAGCAGGTCCTCACCGCGGGCGTTGCGGACGCTGTTCCTGGTCGTCACCACGCCGCGCTGCCCGGTGCTCGCCGCCCGCGCCTGGGTCACCTCGACCACCACGTGAATGGTGTCCCCGACGTAGGCGGGCCGCTTGATGGTCAGGTCCATGGACATGAACGCCAGGCCGGTGCCGTTGATCACGTTGGTCTGGATGACCAGCCCCTCGCCGAGGCAGAAGACCAGGGCGCCGGGGACCAGCCGCCCGGTATACCCGCCGCCGGCGGCGTGCGAGGCGTCCATGAACAGCGCCTCGTTGAAGCCGCTCCAGGTGACGAACGTGATCAGGTCGGTCTCGGTGATGGTCCTGGCCGCGGTGCGGAACGCGCTGCCGACGGTCATCTCTTCCCAGGTCTGGCCCTGGGCCAGCAGCGGCGGGTAGGTGGGATCGGGGTGTGTCGTCATCGTGGTGGCTCCTGCCTCGGCGGCTCTGGTCAACGTCGCTTCTCCCTCATCCGGCTAGCCGGGACATCACAGGTCAGCGCGGTGCGCATCCTCCACCGCGCGAAAATCAGGCGGCCGCTTCTCCTTCAGGGCCGAGACTCCCTCGCGGGCCTCGGGCAGGCCGAAGCCGACGAACTCGTACCCCAGCGACGCGTCGAACAACGGGCCGGCCTGCCGGTACCAGTCGTCTTCGAGGAGATGGGCCGGGCGCTGCTGTGCGCCCCGTACCTGTCCAGCGTGGCGTTGGCCACCGAGGCGCTGCTGCGCTGCACCGACGAGGCGGCCAGGAAGGACCTGCTGCCCGGGCTGGCCACCGGCCGCACCATCGGCACGCTGGCCCTGCTGGAGCAGCCGGGCCGCTGGGACGAGGCGGGCGTGCGGATGCGCGCTCGCCGGCGCGGGGCGCGGTGGGTGCTGGACGGCAGCAAGCGGCACGTGGTTGACGGCCATATTGCCGATCTCATCATGGTCGGCGCCCGCACGCCGGCCGGCGTCGGCCTGTTCGCGGTGGACGGAGCCGCGCCGGGCCTCCAGCGGGTGCCGGTTCCGACGCTCGACCAGACCCGCAGGCAGGCGCACCTGGAGTTCGCAGGGACGCCGGCCCGGCTGATCGGGGATGAGGACGACGGGTGGCGGGTGCTCCGCCGGGTCCTGGACACCGCCGCCATCCTGCTGGCCGCCGAGCAGGTCGGCGGCGCTTCCCGGGCCGTGGAGATGGCCGCCGGGTACGCCGGAATGCGGGTCCAGTTCGGGCGGCCGATCGGCTCGTTCCAGGCCATCAAGCACCTGTGCGCGGACATGCTGACCGAGGCGGAAGCGGCCCGCTCGGCGGCTTATCACGGGCTGTGGGCGCTAGCCGCCGAGGGCGACGACGTGCCGCGGGCGGCCAGCCTGGCCAAGGTGTACTGCTCGGCGGCGTACAGCCGGATCGCGGGCGAGAACATCCAGGTGCATGGCGGCATCGGGTTCACCTGGGAGCATCCCGCCCACCTGTACTTCAAGCGGGCCAAGGCCAGCGAGGCGATGTTCGGCACCCCCGGGTACCACCGGGACCTGCTCGCGTTGCAGTTGGGATTGGGGGTCTGAGCTATGGACATCGAGATCCGCCCGGAGGACCAGCCGTTCGCTGATGAGGTGCAGCGGTGGCTGGATGAGCACCTGGTCGGGGAGTTCGCGGCGCACCGCGGCGTGGGCGGCCCGGACGACTCCGCGGCCTGGGACGTCCGGCTGCGCTGGGAGAAGGAGCTGTCGGCCGGCCGCTGGCTGGGGCTCACCTGGCCGCCGGAGTACGGCGGGCGCGGCGCGACGCTGTCCCAGGCGATCATCTTCGAGTACCTCTACGCCCGCGCGCAGGCGCCCTACCGCCTCTTCGACGGCGCGCGGACCCGGGCCAACCTGGTCGTCGGCGCGCCGGGTGACGGCTGGAAGGTGGCCATGGCGGCGCTCGGCGTGGAGCGCGGCACCTTGCTCATGCCGCAGCAGCTCGGGTTCGAGCGGGAGGCCGAGCACGTGCTGGATCTGGCCCGCGCCCGGGCCGGTGCCGGGGACACAGCTGGGGCCGGCGTGGGCAGGCTCGGCCACCGGTTGGTGGATGCGTGGATCGCGGTCCGGCTGATGCGCGTCACGGCGCTGCGCACGATCGGCGAGCTGGTCGCGGGCCGGGCCCCGGGCGCGCAGGCGGCCACCGCCAAGCTGTACGCCTCGGTCCAGCATCAGCGGCTGCTCGAACTGGCCACCGAGTTGCTCGCCGAGGACGCGACCGTGACCGGTGACGGCTACGCTCTCGAGCCGCTGCAGCGGGCGTTCCTGCTGTCGCGGGCCGAGACGATCTACGGCGGCAGCAGCCAGATCCAGCGGAACATCATCGGCGAGCGGGTCCTCGGCCTGCCCAGGGAACCGCGCCCGGCCGCAAGCCGGCCATGAGGCAGCCTACGCTGACCGCACCCACTGGTCCTGGATGCATGCACCCATGTCCGTTCGGAATATTTGTCTTGAATTTGATTTACCGCCGGAACGCCGGGCGGTCAGTTGCGCATGTAGGCGCCGGCGGCCACGTTGAGGACTTCGCCGGTGATGAAGGCGGCGCGGTCGGAGGTGAGGAACGCCACCGCTTCGGCGATGTCTTGCGGGCCGGGCAGGTCGCCGAGAGGGCCGATGGTGCCCGGCATTCCAGCCAGCAGCTCGGCGTTGTGCTCGGCGAACTTGGTGCCCTTGACCACGCCCATGGACAGATAGACCGCGCGGATCCGGTGCGGGCCACCCTCGTGGGCCAGGCCGCGGGTCAGCGCGGACAGGCCGCCCTTGGTCGCCGCGTACGGCGCCTCGATGCCGCCGCCGCCGACATCCGGCGCGTAGCTGCCCACGTTCACGATCACCCCGCCGCCGGTGTCGCGCATCAGCGGCATCGTCCGGTGGCACAAGTACCACGGCCCGGTGAGGTTGACCCGGACCACCCGGTCCCAGTCGGCGGGGTCATAGCCGAAGATGCTGCCGACGACGTTCAGCGCCGCATTGTTGACCAGGATCTGCACCGGGCCGAGCTCGGCGGTCACGGAGTCGATTACCGCGTCGATCTGGTCCCGGTCGCCGGCGTCCAGCCGGTAGCCCGCCACGGTGGCCGCTGGGTAGTCGGCGGCGATCGCCGCGGTCACCTTCTCGGTCCGGCCGGGGTGGATGTCGGTCACCGCCACCCGGGCGCCGCCGGCGGCCAGGCGCCGCGCTATCGCCTGCCCGATGCCCTTCCCCGCGGCGGCTGTCACCAGGGCGACGCGGCCGCTGAACTCATCAGGATCAACCATGCTCACTGTGTCTCCCGCTCACTGGCGTCGCTCCCTGGGCAGGCCGAGCACTGTCTCGGCGAGGATGTTGCGCTGCACTTCGGAGGTGCCAGCGTAGATCGTCCCGGCCCGGGCGTTCAGGAACGCGCCCAGCCACGAGCCGGATGAGTTGGGCGCGCCCGGGTCATCGGTGCGCACCGCCCGCAGCGGGCCACGGCCTTCCGGAACCAGCCCGGCCAGGCCCTGGATGTCCAGCGCCAGTTCGGTCGCGGCCACGTGGTACTCGCTCCAGTACAGCTTCGCGACCGAGGCTACCGCGCCTAGGTCGGTTCCGTTCTGGAGCTGGGTGATTATCCGGTAGCCGACGTAGCGCATGATCTCCACCCGGGCGTGGCACCAGGCCAGCCGTTGCCGGATCAGCGGGTCGCGGTCCCGGCCGCGCTCGGCCGCCAGCGTGAACAGCCGGTCGAGCTCGGCTTTGAACAGGATGGGGTTGGTGGCGGCCTCCTCGCCGCGCTCGTGGCCGAGCAGCGTCATGGCCACCTTCCAGCCCTCGCCCGGCGCTCCGACAACCAGGTCAGCGGGGGTCCGCGCACCGGTGAAGAACACCTCGTTGAAGTCGCTGTCCCCGGTGACCTGACGGATCGGCCTGATCTCGACGCCGGGCTGGTCGAGCGGGCAGAGCAGGAAGGAGATGCCCCGGTGCCCGCGGGCCCGCGGCTCGGTCCGGGCCAGCAGGAAGATCCAGTTCGCGCGGTGCGCGACGGAGGTCCAGATCTTCTGCCCGTCGATCACCCACTCCCTGCCCTCCAGGGTAGCCCGGGTGGCCAGCGACGCGAGGTCCGACCCGGCGTCCGGCTCGGAGAAGCCCTGGCACCACCGGTCCGCGCCGGACAGGATGCGGGGCAGGAACCTGGCTTTCTGCTCCGGGGTGCCCCACCGGAGCAGGGTGCTGCCGAGCATCTTGACGCCGAACAGGTCGGTGTGCTCGCCGTACGGCACGCCGGCCCGGGCCAGCTCCTCGACCAGCACCACCTGGTGCAGCCGGGACAGCCCGCGCCCGCCGTACTCCCGGGGCCAGGTGATGCCGAGCAGGCCGCGGCGGTACAGCGATTGCCGCCACTGCGCCGCGAACCGCTCCGCGTCCTCGCGGTCGGCGATGGCCCCGATGCCCGGCCAGCCCGGCGGCAGTTCGGCGGCCAGGACGGCCTGCACCTGCGCGCGGAAGGACTCCACCTCGGCGGGATAGCTGACGTCCACGCGGGCTCCCAGTGCTAACGGTGGTGCGGCCGGAGGTTGCCTTCTAATTAGTATAACAGGTAAACTATTTTTACCCATCTGGCTGAATCATGAGGAGGGCTCCTTGAGAGAAGTGTCATTGAGAGGCCTGGTCGGCTACGGCGCCTATATCCCGTACTACAAGCTGGAGCGCGGCCGGATCGCCGGGGTGCTGGGCAGCGGCGGGGGCCGCGGCACCCGCTCGGTGGCCGGGTATGACGAGGACACCACGTCGATGGCGGTGGCGGCGGGCCGTGCCGCGCTGGCCGGCCTGACTGGCCCCGGCGGGCAGCCGGGCCGCGTGTCCGTGCGGCAGCTGTTCTTGGCCACCACCGTCCCGGCCTATGCAGACAAGACCAACGCCACGGCGGTGCACGCCGCCTTGCGGCTGCCCGCCGACGCGCTGGCGGTCGACATGGCCGGCGCGGTCCGTTCCGGCGTGGGCGCGCTGGTCACTGCCGCCCAGTCAGCGGTGACCAGCATGGCGGTGCTCGCCGACATCCGCACCGGCCTGCCGGGCAGCGCGGACGAGCGGGACGGCGGCGACGGCGCGGCCGCGTTCGTCTTCGGCGGAGCGGACGACGGCTTCCCGGTGCTGGCCGAGATCATGGGGCAGGGCTGCGCCACCGCCGAGTTCCTGGACCGGTGGCGGGCGCCCGGCGCCGCCGCCTCACGGGTGTGGGAGGAACGGTTCGGCGAGCAGGTGTACGGCCCGCTGGCGGAGGCCGCGATGGCCGATGCGCTGAAGCAAGCCGGGCTCAGCCCCGGGCAGGTGGACCATCTCATCGTGGCCGGGCTGCCGGCCCGCGCGGTGAGCCGGGCCGTCCGCGCCGCGGGCGTGCGGGCCGAGGCGGTCACCGACAACCTCGCCGCCAGCATCGGCAACGCCGGCACCGCACAGCCCGGCATCCTGCTGGCCGACGTCCTCGACCGGGCCGGGCCGGACGAGACCGTGCTGGTGGTGGTGCTGGCCGACGGCGCTACCGCCCTCGCGCTGCGCACTACCGCGGCGCTGGCCAGGCATCGCCAGCAGCAGCCGGTCGCCGCGCAGATCGCGGCGGGCAGCACCGCGCTGGACTACGCCACCTTCCTGTCCTGGCGCGGGTTCCTGGACCGCGAGCCGCCCCGCCGGCCGGATCCGGACCCGGTTGCGGCACCGCCCGCGCAGCGCCGGGCGGACTGGAAGTTCGGGCTCGTCGCGGCGAAGTGCACCCGCTGCGGCACGCGCAGCCTGCCGCCGGACCGGGTTTGCCAGGAATGCCACGCGGTGGACGAGATGACCCCCGAGGCGCTCGCCGACGTGCCCGCGACCGTGGCCACCTACACCGTGGACCGGCTGGCCTACACGCCGAGCCCGCCGATGCTCACGGTGGTGCTCGACTTCGACGGCGGCGGCCGGATGCGCTGCCAGCTCACCGACGCCGCCGAGGACGAGGTCCGCGTCGGCCTGCGGGCCGAGATGACGTTCCGCCGGCTGGCGACCGCCGCCGGCGTGCACAACTACTTCTGGAAAGCGCGGCCGATCCGCAGGAAAGGGTGAGTAATGGGGTCACACGGCATCAGGGACCAGGTCGCCATCGTCGGGATGGGCTGTACCGCGTTCGGCGAGCACTGGGACAAGTCCACCGACGACCTGCTGGTCGAGTCGGCCACGGCGGCGACCGCGTTGGCCGGCGTCTCGCTAGGCGATATCGACGCGTTCTGGCTCGGGACGATGGGCTCCGGCGTGTCCGGGCTTACCCTGTCGCGGCCCCTCCGGCTGCCCTGCAAGCCGGTCACCAGGCTGGAGAACATGTGCGCGACCGGGTTCTGAGTCGCTGCGCAACGCCTGTTACGCGGTGGCCAGCGGCGCCTACGACTGCGCGATGGCGATCGGGGTCGAGAAGCTGAAGGACTCCGGGTACTCCGGGCTGGTCGGCTCCAACGCGCCGGGCGCCGGAGACGACGGGAAGGGCGACACCACCGCCCCGGCGAACTTCAGCCTGCTCGCGCCGGCCTACGCGGCGAAGTACGGCGTTGATCCGGCCGAGCTCAAGGACGTGCTGACCAGGATCGCCTGGAAGAACCACCAGAACGGGGCGAAGAACCCGCGGGCCCAGTTCCGCAAGGAAGTGGCTAGGGAGACGATCAAGTCCTCGCCGCTGGTCGCCGGGATGCTCGGCATCTTCGACTGCTCCGGGGTATCGGACGGCTCGGCGGCGGCCATCGTGGTCCGCGCCGAGGACGCGCACCGCTACACGGCCAAGCCGCTGTACGTCAAGGCGCTGTCGCTGGTGGCGGGCCCAGCGTCCGGCCTGTCCGGCACGGACTACGACTTCACCACGTTCCCCGAGGTGGCCGCCTCCGCGCGAGACGCCTACCAGCAGGCAGGAATCACCAATCCGCGCGCCGAGTTGGCCCTCGCCGAGGTGCACGACTGCTTCACCCCCACCGAGCTGGTGCTGATGGAGGACCTCGGGTTCGCCGAACGCGGGCAGGGCTGGAAAGACGTGCTGTCCGGCAGCTTCGATCTCGACGGCGACCTGCCGGTGAATCCCGACGGGGGGCTGAAGGCCTTCGGCCACCCGATCGGCGCCTCCGGGCTGCGGATGATGTTCGAGGCCTGGCTGCAGCTCCGCGGCGAAGCCCCGGAGCAGCGCGCGGTGCGCACCGTCTCCGAAGGGCGCTCGCTGGCGCTCACCCACAACCTGGGCGGCGGCCCCGGGGAGTGCGTGTCGTTCGTGTCCGTGGTCGGCACCGAACGGGGAGCTTGAGGGTGGCCGGGCGGCGGTTCCCGGTCGAGGCCGGGCACGTACTGGCGTTCGGCCGGGCGCTGGGGGCGGCTGACCCTCCGAACGGGCTCCCGGCCGCGGGCGACGCGGCCCCACTCACCTTCGCCATCGCCGGCGCGCAGTTCGACCCGGAGTACCCGCTGCGGCCGCGGCCGGGTGCGCCGTGGCACGGCTCGGGCGGCGACGCGGGCCTGGTCACCGAGGGGGCCGGCGGCCTGCACGCGGAACAGCACTTCATCTATCACCGCCCGATCCGGGTCGGCGATGTCCTGGTACCGGCGAGCCTGCCGGGCGAGCAGTGGGAGAAGCAAGGGCGTTCCGGCCGGCTGCGGTTCCGCGAGCACATCACCGAGTTCCGCGACGAGACGGGCGAGCTCGTGGTGACCGCCCGCAGCGTGAGCGTGCTGCGGGCGGCGTCATGACGCGGCTGCGGGCCAGTGAGCTGGCGGTCGGGCAGACGTTCCAGACCGTCGTGGTCGAGGACCTGAAACGGACCCAGATCGTGCAGTACGCGGGGGCCTCCGGCGACTACAACCCGCTGCACACCGACGAGATCTACGCCACGAAGATCGCGGGGTACCCGTCGGTGTTTGCGCACGGGATGCTGACCATGGGACTGACCGGGCAGGCGATCGCCCGGCTGGTCGGCGCGGAGAGCCTGCTGCGGTTCGGGGTCAGGTTCACCGCGCAAGTCTGGCCGGGCGACAGCCTGACGGTCCGCGCCTCGGTGGCGCGGATCGAGGAGGACGAAGGCGGCCCGGTGGCCGAGTTGTCGGTGTCCACGGCGAACGCCGAGGGCGCCGAAGTCGTATCCGGATACGCTCACGTCCGGCTCGCCAGCTGACGTGGACTTCGCATTCAGGCCGGAGCAGGAGGAACTGCGGCGCACGGTGCGGCAGTTCCTGGACAAGACGTCGCCGGAAACCGAAGTGCGGCGGCTGATGGCCACCGAACGCGGCTACGACGCCGATGCGTGGCACCGGATGGCCAATGAGCTAGGGCTGCTTGGCCTGGTGATCCCGGAGGAGTTCGGCGGCGCGGGGGCTGGCTTCACCGAACTCGGCCTCGTGGTGCAGGAAATGGGCCGGGCATTGTTCTGCGGTCCCTTCTTGGGCACGGCGGTGCTCGCCGCCGCGGCGCTGCTCGAAACGGCGGATGACGCCGCGCAGCACCGCTGGCTCCCGGCCATCGCGGCCGGGGAGCTGATCGCCACGCTGGCCATCCCGGGGTCGCTCGCCCTCGCCGGGCCATCTGCCCGGGAGGTCGCGGCGAGGCCCGCGGCCGGGCAGATCCCAAGCGAGCAGGGCTCGGCCGGGCAGCACCCGGACGCAGCCGATGGCTGGGTCCTGGATGGCATCGCCGAGTTCGTCCTGGACGGCCATATTGCCGACCTCATCCTGGTGCCCGCCGCAACCGGCGAGGGGACATCCATGTTCTCGGTCCGCGGCACCGCACCGGGGCTGGCCAGGACGCGGCTGCCTGCGTTCGACGCGACCCGCAAGCATGCGCGGCTGCGTTTCTCCGCCACCCCGGCCACCCTGGTCGGTGCGGCTGGCGGCGCGGCGGCTGCGCTCATGCGCGTCTTCGATCTCGGCTGTGTGGCGCTGGCCTGCGAGCAGGTCGGCGTGGCCGAACGTGCCCTGGACATGGCCCGCGACTACGCGCTGCTGCGGACGCAGTTCGGCCGCCCGATCGGGTCGTTCCAGGCGGTCAAGCACAAGCTGGCGAACGTGCTGCTGGAGGTGGAAGCGGCCCGATCGGCCGCGTGGTACGGGCTGTGGGCCGCGGACGCCAAGCCGGACCAGTTGCCCGTGGTAGCGAGCATCGCCCAGGCGACCTGCTCAGCGGCCGCGTACCAGGCCACCGCGGAGAACGTTCAGGTGCACGGGGGCATCGGCTACACCTGGGAGCACCCGGCGCACCTGTACTTCCGGCGCGCCACGACGTCCCGGATATGGCTGGGTGACCCGGCTGGTCACTACGAGCGGCTGCTCGGCCAACTCGGATACTGAGCCCAAGGAGCAGGAGCCGATGACGACGCCGGAATCCATGGACTGGGTGTCTATGGTGGGCATCGCGCAGGCGACCACGGCTCCCGCGGTGGTCACGGCCACCCAGAAGTGGTCCGGCGAGGAGCTGCTCGGCCACTCCGCCGGAGCGGCCCGCTGGCTGTCCGGGGTCGGCCTGCCCGAAGGGGTTCCGGTCCCTGCCCTGCTGCAGGCGAGCCCCGAGGCGCTCGCCCTGGTGCTGGCAGGCGCCGCCATCAGGCGGCCGATCGCGCCGCTCGGTCCGAGGCTGACCGTGCGCGAACTGGCCGGCTGCATCGAGCGCCTGGCCGGTCCGTGCCTGGTCACCCAGCCAGAATTCGCGGACATCGCCGCGGCGGTGGCCCCGGGACTTGGCCGGGAGGTGCTGGTCCTGGATGAGCTGCCGTACCGGGATTTCGCGTCGGAACCGCTGCCGGTACCCAGCCCGGACGACACGGCGGTCGTGCTGCACACCTCCGGGACCACCGGTCACCCGAAAGCGGTGCCCTACCGGCACGACCGGCTCGCCCGCCGGTGCCGGGTCAACGCCACGCTGCAGCGGCTCCGGCCGGGCAGTGTCTTCGCTACCGCGTCATCGTTCCATCACATAGCCGGGCTGGGCAACATCATGGTTGCCCTGACCGCGGGCGCGACCACGGTGTGCGTACCCCGCTTCACCGTGGAGGCGTGGCGGGAGCTTGAACCACTGGGCGTCACCCATGCGCTGGCCGTGCCCACCATGGTGGAGATGCTGGTGCGGCAGGGCGCACTCCCGATGCGCACCCTGCGGGTCATGCAGTACGGGGCGTCGCCCATCCATCCAGACACGCTGCGCGCCGCCATGGGGCAGCTGCCCGCGGCCGGCTTCCTCACCCTCTACGGGCAGACCGAGGGCAGCCCGATCACCTGGCTGTCGCCCGAGGATCACCGGCTCGCGGCGGCCGGGCGGGAGGAATTGCTCGACTCAGTAGGCCGCGTGGCGCCTGGGGTCGAGGTACGCATCGCGGACCCGGACGGTTCCGGGCCGGCGAGGTGATCGCGCGGGCAGCCCACTTGTTCGCGACCGGCCCGGACGGCTGGCTGTGCACCGGCGACCTCGGTCGGCTTGACGGCGACGGCTACCTGTACCTGGTCGGCCGGCGCGGCGACATGATCATCCGGGGCGGGGAGAATGTCTACCCGGTGGAGGTCGAGAACCGCCTGCTCGAACACCCGCGGATAGCCGACGCGGCGGTGATCGGGATACCCGACCGGCTGCTCGGCGAGGCCATCAAGGCCTTCGTGGTACCGGCCGACCCGGCCGACCCCCCCGCCAGCGAGGAACTGCGGGCCTTCACCCGCGCCGCGCTGGCCGGTTTCAAGGTGCCGGCCCGGTGGGAGTTCGTGTCGTCGCTGCCCCGTAACACCACCGGCAAGCTGCTGCGTGGGCAGCTGGGCACGGGAGGGCAGGAAGACTGATGACAGCGCGGTACCCCGCCGAGCTCGAGCAGCCCGGGCTGCTGCGGGACGGGCGCTCGGTGCTGATCCGGCCCGTGCGGGCCGCCGACGAGCAGGCCATGCTCGAGTTCAGCCGCCGGCTGTCCCGCCGCACGCTGGCCCAGCGGCTGCTCGGGCCGGTGCCCCGGTTCCGCCGCGAGCTGTTGCGCCAGTTCGTGGACGTCGACTACGCGGACCATTTCGCCCTCGTGGCGTTCCTCGATGACCAGATGATCGGGGTGGGCCGGCTGATCAGGTTGGCAGACACCGACCACGCCGAGGTGATGTTCACGATCGCCGATGAGTTCCAGGGTCTAGGCCTGGGCACGCTGCTGCTCGAGCGCCTCGCCGCGGCCGCTCCCGGGATTGGCGTGTACGTGTTCGAGGCCGACGTGCTCACCAGCAACGTGGCCATGCTGCGGGTGTTCTCGGCCTCGGGATATGCCCCCCAGATCACCGCGGAGGGTCATCTGCAGCACGTGGTCCTGGGCGTCGACCAGAGAGCCAGCGCCCTGGCCAGGATGAGCCGCCGCGAGCACCGGGCGGCGCGGCGGTCGCTGGAGAAACTGCTCATCCCCAGGGCGGTCGCGGTGATCGGCGCGAACCGGCAGCCCGGCACCATCGGGCACCAGATCCTGGTCAACCTGATCGAGTGCGGTTTTCCAGCCCCGGTGTACCCGGTCAACCCGGCCGCGGCCGAGGTCGCCGGGAGGCCGGCGGTGGCGCGCGTACAGGACCCGCCGCGGCCCGTGGATCTCGCGGTCATCGCGGTCCCGCCGGAGGCCCTGGCCGGCGTAATCCGGGACTGCGCCGAGGCCGGAGTCGGCGCGGTGGTGGTCGTCACGGCTGACTTCGCCGACGACCCGGACCCCCATACCGCCCGGCGCGCGGCCGGGCAAGACATCACCCGGTTCGTGCGCTCGCACGGTATGCGCATGGTCGGGCCCACGTCGATGGGCGTGCTGTCGGTCCGCGCCGGGTCGGCGATGCATGCGACCTTCGCGCCGGTGCGGCCGCCGGCCGGAGCGGTCGCTATGTCGAGCCAGTCAGGGCCGCTCGGCCTAGCCGTCCTCGACCTGGCGTGCCGGGTCGGCCTCGGGTTCTCCTGCTTCGTCTCGATCGGGGCCGCCGCGGACGTGTCATCGAACGACTTGCTGGAATGGTGGGAAGACGACCCGCAGACCAGTGTCGTCCTGCTGTACCTGGACGGGTTCGGCAACCCGCGGAACTTCGCGCGCATCGCCCGGCGGGTCGGCGCGCGCAAGCCGATCGTCGCGGTCACCCCCAGCAGCGACCCGGCCTGCGGTGCCCTGCTAGCCCAGGCGGGCGTCATCCACACCACGACCCTGGAGGACATGTTCGACGTGGCGCTGCTGCTGGCGAATCAGCCGGTGCCCGCCGGAAGCCGGGTCGCCATCGTGACCAATGCCATCGACCCGGGCGTGCTCGCCGCCGCCGCCTGCACCGCCGCGGGCCTGACCGTCGTGCCGCTGTCGGCCCCGGCGCTGAGCCGGCTGGAGGCTGCGGGCATCCCGCCCGTCGCGGCGCAGGGCGTGGTCGACCTGCGCCCTACCGCCGCACCAGGCGACTATCGCGCTGCCCTGAACGCCGTGCTGGCGGATCCTTCGGTCGACTCGGTGATCGTCATCTTCATGCCGCCGCTGGTCCGCGCGGTAGCGGACGTGGCCGAGGCCATCCTGGACGCCGTCCGCGGCACGGGCGGCAAGCCCGTGGTGGCGAGCTTCATGTCCGAATCCGGGCTGCCGGACCGGCTCCGGGACGACCGCCACGCCATTCCCAGTTACGTTTTCCCCGAGCGCGCAGCGGCCGCGCTCGGCCGGGCGGCGGCGTACGGCCGGTGGCGGCAGGAGCCGGCCGGAATCCTGATCCACCCCCCGGGCGCGGGCTGGAAGGCAGCCCGTGAGCTGCTGTCCGGCGCAGCCCCGGGCTGGCTGGCACCCGGTGATACCGCCGCGCTGCTCGGCCACTACGGCATCAGGGTCGCGGACGCCGAGGCCGCCGACGATCGCGGTCCCGGGCGGCCCCGGGCCACCGGCCGCGGCGTGCTGCGCGTCCATTCGGACCCCCTCGTCGGGCCGGTGATCAGCTTCGGCCTGGCCGGGCTGTTCAGCGAGGTCTTCGGCGACGTGGCGACCGGGGTTACGCCGCTGACCGACCGCGACGCGGGCGCGTTGCTCGCCTCGCTGCACGCCTATCCCCTGCTCACCGGGCTCTCCGGAGACGGCGCGGCCGACGTGCCGGCGGTCGAGGACACCCTGCTGCGACTGTCAGCGCTGGTGGAGGACCTGCCCGCGGTGGCCGAGGTCACCATCGACCCGCTGATCATCGGCGGGCCCGGGGAGGGCGTGGCGGCCGTATCCCCGGCGGTGCGCATCGGCGAGCCAAGGTCATGACGCGCCAGAGAATTCGCTTGCTTGCGGCGCGAGCGACAGGAACCCGACCGGCCAGATAGTCCAGCCCTGGGCCGAGAGGGCCGCCCACTGCCGGCTCGCGCAGTGTCCGCACAGGAGAACGAGGGCGGTCCGGGCGTGGCCCACGGCGGCTGGACGGCCGGCGTATTCGACGAGGTCCTGGGGCACGTGCCGTTGCTCAACGGGGAACTGGCGGTGACCGGCCAGCTCTCGGTCAGCTACGTCAAGCCGGTGCCGGTCGGGCGGCCGCTGCACGCGCGTGCCTGGACCGTGCGGCGGGAAGGCCGCCGCTGGTACGTGGCCGGCGAATTGACCCTGGCCAGCACCGGCGCGGTCCTGGGCCGGGGCGAGGCGGTGATGGTGCTGCGCGACAGCCGTCATTTCGCCCGGCACCAGGAGTGGCTGGCCCAGCAGTACTCTGTTAGCCCGGGGGGATGACCCCCCGGAACCCCCCACGCACGGGGGGGCTTCCCGCCCCCCGTTCCCCCCCGGGGGGCGCAGCACGGCGCCCGGGCGGGCCCCGGTCAGCTCGCCGGCGGCCTGGACCACGGTGCCGCCGACAACGGTGTAGCGGTAGCCGCCCGCCGGGCGGCGCAGCCGCCGGGCGGCCTCGGGCAGGTCGGCGACGAAGACGTCGGCCGCCCAGTCGAGCTCATCCAGGCCGAAGACGGCCAGGTCGCCCGCGGCGCCCTCGGTGAGCCGGCCCCGGCCGGCGAAGCCGAACAGCTCCGCGGGCTGCCCGGTCATCCGGTGCACGGCCTGCTCGACGGTCAGGTCGCCGCGGTCGCGCACGTGCCTGGTCAGCATCAGCGTGGTGTCACCGATGGCGCACATCATCTGCAGGTGCGCGCCCGCGTCGCTGTTGGCCATCACCGAAGCCGGGTGGGCCAGCGTCTCGGCCACGCCGGCGGCGTCGGAGTTGGCCACTCCGACGCCGACGATGCCCGCGTCGACGTCGTTGGCCAGCAGCCAGTCGGCCAGCACGTCCGAGGGATGGCCGCCGCGGTCGGCAGCCAGGTCGGCCAGCGTCGAGCCCACCCAGCGCTCGTTCTCCGGGCGGGTGACGGACACCAGCCGGATCCGGTCGGCGTGCTTGTGCGGGATCATCGTCCGCGGCACCCGGTCCCATTCCGCCCGGGCCAGCGCCCGCCACGCCGGGTCGCGCAGCATCGGCGCCTTGTCCGGACGGGGCGCCTGCACCATCTTGTGCCAGCTGTTCTCCAGGGCAAACCAGGACATGCCGCCGTCCCAGTTCACGTGGATATCCAGGGTGCGGGGGCTGACCTGCGGGTAGTTGCGCACCCCCTGGGCCTGCAGCTGTCCGGCGAAATCCAGCATGCCGCGCGCCCAGTCCGGGCGATCGGAGTCGTGGAACACGCCGATCCAGGTGCTCACCACCCCGCGCGGCCCGGTCAGGTCGGCCATCCGCTGCACGTCCTTGCGCATCTGCCGGCCGGTCGCGGCCGGGATGAACTGGACGAACTTGCGGTGCCTGGCCAGCACGTCGAGCAGCGCGGCCAGCTCGGCGTCGTCGGCCTGGCGGCTGGGCACAGGGCGCTTATTCCTGTCCTCATCGAAGCCGAGCGATGTCGACATGGCGGCGGCACCGGCGGCTAGCGAGTCGTCGAGCAGCGCGGCGATCCGGGCGCGCTCGGCCTCGGTCGCCGGGCGATCCCAGGCCGCCTCGCCCAGCACGTAGGTACGGAGCATGTTGTGCCCGACCATCCCGGCCATGTTGACGCCGAAACCGCCGAGCTTCTCCACGGCTGACAGGTACTCGCCGTAGCTCTCCCAGCCCCACGGGATCGACACGTCGAGGACCTCCGACGGCAGGTCCTCGATGTAGCACAGCAGCTCCTGCAGGTCCTTGCGGTGCTCGGGACGCACCGGGGCCAGCGACAGCGAGCAGTTCCCGACCAGCACGGTCGTCACGCCGTGCTGGGGCATCGGGTCGCACAGCGGGTCCCAGAACACCGTGGGGTCGAAGTGGGTGTGGATGTCGATGAACCCCGGCGTGACGTAGGCACCCGACGCGTCCAGTACTTGCTCGCCGTCCGGCCGCAGGCCGGGCCCGATCTCCGCGATCCGGCCGTCGCGGACCCGGACGTCCGCAGCGCGGGCCGCGGTGCCCGTGCCGTCTACCACCAGGCCGCCGCGCACCAGCAGATCGTCCATCGAACGCTCCTCAAGAGGCAGTGACAAAGAGCTAAAACAGTTAGATAATAACACTATGACGAGCGAAGTGAAGGGGCACGGTGCCACGGAACCGGACGCCACGGAACCGGACGGAGACAGGATGGCGGGCAGCACCGACGGCGGGCGCCGGCCGGATGAGCTGGCCGGCCGCACGCACCACCGTCCGTTCGGAAGAAAAGATCTTTGTGCCGAACGGGCCGTGGCCCGCCCGGCCGGCGGTGCGGAGATCACCGTGGGACTGCGGGTGCCGCACGAGCTGCCCGGCGGGGCGGCGGGCCTGCGGGAGTTCGCCGCCCGGGTGGAGGCGACCGGAATCGACCGGGTATTCGTCGGCGACCACGTCGCGTTCAAAGGCGGTCAGGGCTTCGACGGGCTGGTCAACGCGGCCGCGATGGCGGTCGCCTCGCGGCGCCTGGTGGTGCAGACGGCGGTCTACCTGCTGCCGCTGCGTCACCCTGTCCCGGTGGCGCGCCAGGTGGCCACGCTGGCCGGGCTCGCGCCCGGGCGGCTGGTCTTCGGCGTGGGCCTGGGCGGCGAGGACCCCGCCGAGCTGCGTGCCTGCGGCGTCGAAGCGGCCAGCAGGGGGCGGCGGATGGACGAGGCGCTGGCCGTGCTGCGCCCGCTGCTGGCGGGCGCGGAGGTCACCGTGCACGGCGACTTCTTCAGCCTGGACCAGTTGCGGATCGCACCGGCCCCGGAGCCGCCGGTGCCGGTCGTGATCGGCGGGCGGTCCGACGCGGCGCTGCGCCGGGTGGCCCGGTTCGGCGACGGCTGGCTGGGCCTGTGGGTCTCCCCCGCGCGGTACGCGGACGCAGTCGGGCTGATCGCCAAGTACGCCGCGGACGCCGGCCGGCAGGTGCCCGGGTGGCGGCACGGCATGCACATGTGGTGCGGGATGGGCGCCTCGGCCTCTACCGCGCGGGCCGGGCTGGCGGCAGTGATGGAGGAGTTCTACCGGGTGCCGTTCGGCAAGTTCGAGCGGTACTGCCCGTGCGGGACGCCGGAGGAGATCGCGGCCAGCTTGCAGCCGTATGTGGAGGCGGGCTGCCGGTCGTTCAACCTGATCCCGGTGGCGGACAGCGAGCAGATAGCGATCGAAGCAGCAGACGCGGTGCGTGCCCTACTGGCCCGAGGGGACAACCCTGCTGGCTTGGCCGCCTGCGGCGGCGGGCCTAGACCCCCCCGCGAGGGCATGGCCCAGGGACAGGAGCAGCGATGACCGAGCGCGTCGCCATCGTCACCGGCGGGACCCGCGGCATCGGCGCCGCGATCAGCGAGCTGCTCGCGGCCGACCGCACGCACGTGGCCGCGGTGTACCCCGGACGCCATGACGCCGCCAGGGAACTGGCGGGTCGGCTCGCCGCGGCCGGCGGCTCGGTCAGCGTGCACCACGGAGACGTCGCCGACCCGGAGTTCTGCCGGGCCCTGGTGGCCGGGCTCGTGGCCGACCGGGGACGGGTGGACTACCTGGTCAACAACGCCGGCCTGCTGATCGAGAACAGCGTCACCCGGATGACTCAGGACCAATGGGAAGACGCGCTGCGGGTGAACCTGTCCGCCCCGTTCCACCTGGCCCAGGCGGTCATCGGGCCGATGACCGGGCAGGGATACGGGCGGATCGTCAACGTCGGCTCGGTCACCGCCGCGATGGGCAACCCGGTCGAGGCCGGCTACGGGGCGGCCAAGGCGGGCCTGCTCGGGCTGACCCGCTCGCTGGCCCGGGCCGTGGCCCGCAAGGGCATCACCGTCAACCTGGTGGTGCCGGGCGTGTTCGAGACCGAGATGGCCAGCTCGATGAGGCCGGAAGCGCAGGAAGCGATCCGGGCCATGATCCCGCTCGGCCGCCGGGGCGACCCGCGGGAACTGGCCTGCGCCGTGCGCTTCCTGCTGTCCGAGGAGGCCAGCTACATCACCGGCTCGGTGGTAACCGTAGACGGCGGCCTGTCCATGGGCGCCTAACGGGCCTTCTTGATTCGTCCGAGGCAGCTAGGCCAGGCTAGCCGCGTTAGCGGGCGGTTCGAGGTCCGGACGATTATCGTGTTGCCACGAAGGCCCGGCTGGTGTCGCCTGAGGCGAAAGCCCTGTGGGGACGATCGGCCGAGGAGGCTCGCGCGACATACCGTCAATGGCAGAAACGGCGCGGCGCCAAGTAACGCCTTCAGCCGCGGGCGCGGCGGACGGCGGGGTTTGTCTGCGGTTTCAGGCTTTGATAGCACCCGAAACTGCAGACGTACCGGTGCCGCTCAGTCGGTGCCGAAGAGCTTGGCGGCGTTGTCGCGGAGGATCTGGCGCTGCTGCTGGGCGGTCAGGCCGGCCAGCAGGCCGGCGAACTCGGCGGGCTCGGCCAGGCCTTCGGCGTGCGGGAAGTCCGAGCCCATCACCAGGCAGTCCACGTCCGGCAGGTCGCGGACGATGCGCAGGATGTCATCCTCCGGGTAGGGGACGACCCGGACGTGCCGCCGGAAGATGCGGCTGGGCCGCTCGGTCAGCTTGCCGCCGATCCACGGCCCGTTGCGGCCCATCCCCCGGCTCTTGTCCATGTGCTCGATGAAGTGCGGTACCCAGGACGCGCCGAACTCCGCGACCAGGACGTTGAGGTCCGGGAACCGGCCGAAGAGGTTGTCGAAGATGAGCGCCGACAGCGTGTCCTCGATGGGCCGCTCGCCGTAGAGGTTGTTCCACTGCCAGGCGGACATGTGCCAGGAACCGGGCCACGGGTTGTGTCCCCAGGCCGCCGCGATGTTCTCGTTGTACCAGTTCTCCATGATGTGGAAGGCGACCGTGACACCCGCCTCATTCATCCGCGACCAGATCGGGTCGAAGTAGGGGTCACCAGGCGAGCGCCCGTAGGCGGGCCCGGTGGGCAGCAGGATGATCCGGGCGCCCTTGCTGAGCACGAAGTCCAGCTCGGCGACCGCGAGGTCACGATCGGCCAGGGACAGCAGCGCGGGGGCGAAGATCTTCCCGCCCCGGCTGAACCCCCACTCCTCGTCGAACCACTGGTTGAACGAATGGAGGTTGGCGTAGGCGGCCGGGACATTCTTGACGTAGTTCTCCACGGACAGCGCCATCGCCGAGGGGAACACGACCGCCCGCTGTACGCCCTGCACCTCCATGAGCTTGAGCCGGGCCTCCCGGTCAAGGTATTCCGGCCGCATCGGCTCCGGCTGGTAGGTCTCGTCCGGGTTGCCGGACGCCATCTGGCGGAGCATCTCCTTCAGCGAGCCGGGCCGGTAAGCCAGGTCGAAGCCGAGGCCCTGCTCGGAGTTGAAGACCGCGATCCGGTCGGCGGCCAGGACGCGCTCGGTGCCGTCCTGCAGCCGTACCGGCGCGATGGCGTACTGCTGCCACTGTTCCGGCAGGTACCTGGTGAACGAGTCACGCGTCTCGTAGCAGTGGGTGTCACAGTCGAACAGCCCGTATTTCAGCCCGGTCATCTCAGTCCTCCGGTTCGGTCCTCCGCCGATAACGGCTATAAGCTAAATCGTATAACTTTTTTTACTGATTAGCCAGCCCTTCCGAGGCGGCCCGGTGAGCCCGCCGCCGGGCACCGGTCACGGGGCCGGCGCCGAGGACGCGGCCGGCGTCGGCGACGGGGCTGACGCCGGGGACGGGGCCGGGCCGGGGCGCCAGGAGGTGGCCAGCAGCAGCGCGGCGCCGCCCGCCCCCGCGAGCGCCGCGATGGCGAGTCCGGCCCACCCGGGCACGCCGAACCCGACCGCGTGGTCGACCGACCAGTCGCCCGCGCCGAGCGCGCCGATCGCGCACGACGCCAGCGTGATCATCAGCACGTACTCGTAGCCCTCGCCGGGCCGGAAGATGAAGAAGCCGTTCCTGGCGTGGTTGGCGACGAGCGCGACCACCATCGTCCCGACTACTCCGGCCGCGGCCAGCGGGGTGAGCAGGCCGAGCACGAGCAGCGCGCCCGCGCCGAGTTCGGTGACCGTGGCGAACAGCGCGTGCACCCGGCCGGGCCGGATGCCGATGGACTCGAACCACCGTGCCGTCCCGGGCAGCCTGCCGCCGCCGAAAGCGTGGTTCCAGCCATGAGCCATGATCGTGCCGCCCACCGCAAGCCGCAGCACCAGCGCCGCGATGTTCACGCTGTCCATTCCGCCGTGCCTCCAGGTAACTAAGATTGACCCTACCAAGAGTACTAATATAACTTAGTTAACTCAATCGGTCGACGGTAGCTGCTGTGTTGGCCTGAGCGGCCCGGGTCAGGAGAAGAGGTCTTTCATGATCACGCGGATCGTCGTCGGGGTAGCCCTGACCGTGATCGTCTCCGCTTTGGCCGGCCGCCGATTGCGCTGGCTGTACCGGGTGGCGCGGGCGGGCCAGCCGGCCCCCGAGCGGATCGCGGCGGTGCGGCGGCATCCTGGCCGGGACGCCGAGGTCCAGGCGGCCGAGGTGATCGGGCAGCGCAAGCTGCTGCAGTGGACGGTACCCGGGGTGGCGCACGCGCTGACCTTCTGGGGCTTCATCGTCTTGCTGCTGACCATCGTCGAGGCCTACGGCGACCTGTTCTCCCGGACGTTCGCCATCCCGTGATCGGCCGCTGGGCCTTGACCGGCTTCGTGGAGGACCTGTTCGCGGTGGCGGTGCTGGCCGGGATCGTCACGTTCGCGATTATCCGGCTGTGCAGCGGCCCGAGGCGGGAGGGCCGGGATTCACGGTTTTCCGGGTCACACACCGGCGCGGCGTGGTTCGTGCTCGCGATGATCTTCCTGGTGATCGCGACGCTGCTGCTCTACCGCGGCGCGCAGATCAACACCGGCGTGTTCCCCTACGCCCACGGGGCGTTCGCATCCCAGCTCGCCGGGCACGCTCTGGCCCCGCTGGGCACCGGAGTGAACAGCGTGCTGGAGGCCGTGTTCATCCTGGCCCAGCTGGCGGTCGTGCTTTCCTTCCTGGTGTTCGTCACGTACTCCAAGCACCTGCACATCTTCCTGGCCGGCCTGAACGTGCTGTTCTCTCGCCGCCCGGACGGCCTGCGCGCGCTGGAACCCATGCGGTCCGACGGGAAGGCGCTCGACTTCGAGGAGGCCGACCCGGACACCGACGTCTTCGGGCTGGGGAAGATCGAGGACTTCACCTGGAAGGGCCTGCTGGACATGGGCACCTGCACCGAGTGCGGACGCTGCCAGTCCCAGTGCCCGGCCTGGGCTACCGGCAAGCCGCTGTCCCCGAAGATGGTGATCCTGGACCTGCGCGACCACGCGCTGGCCAAGGCGCCCTGGACGCTTGCCTCCGATGACGCGGAGCGGGACAAACTCCCCGAGGCGGTTCGGGCCGAGGCGAGCCGCCCGCTGGTCGGCGCGGCAGATCAGGCCGGCGTGATCGACCCGGACGCCCTGTGGGCCTGCACGAACTGCGGGGCGTGCGTGCAGGAGTGCCCGGTGGACATCGAGCACATCGATCACATCAACGGGATGCGCCGTCATCAGGTGCTGATCGAATCGGCGTTCCCGGTCGAGGCCGCGGGGATGCTGAAGAACCTGGAGAACAAGGGCGACCCGTGGGGGATGGGCCAGGCCAGGCGCACCGAGTGGATGTCCGAGCTGGACTTCGAGGTCCCGGTCGTGGACGGCAAGGTCCCGCCCGGCACCGAGTACCTGTTCTGGGTCGGCTGCGCCGGCGCCCTGGAAGACCGGGCCCGCAAGACCACCCGGGCGATCGCTACCTTGCTGCACACCGCGGGCGTGAAGTGGGCGGTGCTCGGCCCGGCGGAGACGTGTACCGGGGACCCGGCCCGCCGGATCGGCAACGAGTTCTTGTTCTCCATGCTGGCCCAGCAGAACATCGAGACGCTGAACGAGGCGGGCGCGCGGACGATCGTGGCCTCCTGCCCGCACTGCTTCAACGCCATCGCCAACGAATACCCGCAGCTCGGCGGGTCGTACGAGGTGATTCACCACACCCAGCTGCTGTCGAAGCTGGTGGCCGACGGCAGGCTCACCCCGCTCACCCCGGTCGATGAGAAAGTCACCTATCACGACCCGTGCTTCCTGGGACGGCACAATAAGGTGTACTCCCCGCCGAGACAGATCATGGAGCGGGTGCCCGGGGTGCAGGCGCAGGAGATGCACCGCTGCAAGGAACGCGGGTTCTGCTGCGGGGCCGGCGGGGCCCGGATGTGGATGGAAGAGCGGATCGGCAAGCGGATCAGCACCGAGCGGATCGAGGAGGCGCTGGGCACCGAACCGGACACGGTTTCCACCGCCTGCCCTTACTGCCTGGTCATGCTCGGCGACGCCATCAACGCCAAGAAGGCCTCCGGGGAGGCCAAGGACAGTCTCGAAGTCGTCGACGTGGCACAGATACTGGCCAGGTCGGTCCGGTCCGCGGAGCAACCGGATGCCTCCGGAGAGGTCCCAGCGACGGCACCACGCCGCGCGTTGCGGTTACCGGGTGGATGTGAGCCTGGTCCGCGACTGCCTGAGGCGGGATTGTCAATTATCTGCGGCTGGCGGCGTGTCGCCTCATACCGACGCCTGCTGGGGGGTCTGCGCGGGAACCCGGAACAGCTCGTTGAAGGTGCCGCTGGTGACCCGGTCCCGGACCTCGTCGCTGGCCTCGGCGAACAGGCCGCGCAGGGTTTCCTGGGTGTGGCCGTAGGTGCCTTCCAGGTGCGGGTAGTCATCGCCCCACAGCACGTTGCGGTAGCCGGTCGCGGGCACCACCTGGACCGCGCTCTTGTCGTGCTGGAAGGACGCGTAGACCTGCTGACCGATGATCTCGCTGGGCAGCCTGCTCAGCTTGGGCCGGACGAACATGCCGTGCTGACGATAGGCCTCGTCCATCCGGTCCCCGATGGCGGGCACCCACGCGGCGCCGCCCTCGGCGATGAGGATGCGCAGGCCGGGGTGACGGTCCAGGGCACCCCCGGCCACCATGTGCGACACCACCCGCATGCCCGGATAGGTCGTCTCCATGTAGTTGACGATGGCGCCGCCGGGACCGCGGAACACCACCGTGTCCCCGCCGGTGCCGATGTGGAAGCCGAGCACCATCCCGGCCCGCTCGGCGGCGGCCCACAGCGGCTCCCACCGGTCCAGCGCGTATTCCTCGCCGGGACGGGTCTGGCTGGGCAGGAACACCGCTTGGAAGCCCAGCCCCGCGACGCGCTCGAGCTCGGCCACCGCGTCGCCGATGTCCGCGGTGGACACGCAGGCGGTGGGGATGACCCGCTTGTTCTTGCTCAGGATCTCGGCGTGCGCCCAGTCGTTCCAGGCCCGCACCGTCTCCCTGGCCAGCTCGGGGTCGGTGATCTTGACCGTCCAGAATCCCATCGAGGGGAACGCGAGCTGGCCCCAGACGCCCTCCTGATCGAGGTCCTTCAGCCGGATCTCGAGGTCCCGGGCGCCCGGCGGGCGCATCGCGTCCATGAAGTCGTTCAGCTGGCGGTCCACCCGCTCGCCGTCGATGTAGAGGATCTCGTACTTATCGCCCCGCTCGGAGCGCGGTGCCCGCTCCGCCAGCCTGGGCGGAAGCGACTGCAGCCACAGGTCAGCGGGTTCCAGCACGTGTGAGTCCGCGGAGTTGGCCCAAATCTTGCTCATTGTCTCCTCCTGCTTCTGCTCCGACCGTACCCGGACGGGCAAAACAGCACTGGCATGCCGTCACGGCATCGGGTATAAAGAGTTTACATAGTTATATGAATTAGAGCTAGGGAGTGTGGGCGATGACAGTGCGGCCAGGAACGCGCCAAATCCCGGTGGCGGACGGCCTCTTCACTTGGCCCTCGCACCAGCCCCGGCTGATCGGGGCGCGGTGCGAGACCTGCGGCCTGATCGGGTTCCCGGCTGGGCCGGCCTGCGAGCGGTGCGGCGGGACCGAAGTTACGCCGACGCTGCTCTCGGACCGGGGCACGCTGTGGACCTTCACCACGCAGAGCTTCCGGCCGCCCAGCCCGCCCTACGACGGAGCCGACACGGCCGAGACGTTCCGGCCGTACGCGCTGGGCTACATCGAACTGCCCGGCGAGGTCATGGTCGAGGCCAGGCTGACCGAACCCGATCCGCCCCGGCTGGCCATCGGCCAGGAAATGCGGCTGGCCATCGTGCCCTACAGCGTCAGCGCGGACGGCACCGAGATCGTGACGTTCGCGTTCGCTCCGGTGGGCCAGAGCACCACCAGCGCACTCCAGGAGGCGTGATGGAAGCGGTAATCGTCGGCGTCGGGCTGCATCCGTTCGGCCGGTTCCCGGGCAAGTCCGCGATGGACATGGCCGCCGAGGCGGTCCGGGCGGCGCTGGCCGACGCCGGGGTCGGCTGGCCGCAGGTCCAGGCGGGATTCGTGGGCAGCCTGGAGGTCTACAACCCCGATGCCATCGTGGGCCGGCTGGGGCTGACCGGGATACCGCTGCGCGGCGTGTTCAACGGGTGCGCGACGGCGGGCACCGCGCTGTCCCTGGCGGCCCGCGCCATCGAGACCGGCCAGCATGACCTGACGATCGCGATCGGGATGGACAAGCACCCCCGCGGCGCGTTCGCGGCCGACCCGTCAGTGGCAGGCCTGCCCGGCTGGTGCGGCCAGACCGGCATGTACCTGACCACGCATTTCTTCGGCATGAAGATCAACCGCTACATGCACGACCACGGCATCACCCACCAGACGCTGGCCCAGGTGGCGGCCAAGAACTTCCGCAACGCGTCCGGTAACGAGAAGGCGTGGCGGCGCACCCCGCTGTCGGTGGCCGAGATCCTCGCCTCCCCGGTGCTGAACTACCCGCTGCGCCAGTTTATGTACTGCGGGCCGGACGAGGGCGCCGCCGCCGTGGTGCTGTGCCGCACCGACCAGGCAAACCGGTACGCCGGGCGCCCGGTCCGGGTCCGGGCCTGCGCGCTGCGCAGCCGCCGGATCGGCGCGTTCGAGGTACAGAGCCCATCGATTCCGGTGGGGGAGCAGGCGCCCAGCCCCACGGTGGACGCCTCGCGGGAGGCCTATGAGATCGCCGGGATCGGGCCGCAGGACGTGGCGGTGGCGCAGCTGCAGGACACCGACGCCGGCTCGGAGATCATCCACCTGGCCGAGAATGGGCTGTGCAAGGACGGCGAGCAGGAGCGGATGATCGCCGACGGCGAGACCGAGATCGGCGGTCGGCTGCCGGTCAACACCGACGGCGGCCTGATCGGCAACGGCGAGCCGATCGGCGCCTCGGGACTACGCCAGATCCATGAGCTGGTGCTGCAGTTGCGCGGTGCCGCGGGAGCACGTCAGGTGCCCGGCTCGCCGGCCGTCGGATACGCCCACCTGTACGGCGCCCCCGGCGTGTCCGCGGTAACCATCCTGTCCACCTGAGGATGCGAGGGCCGATCCCGATGCTCGACGATATGCAGGACTTCACCAGGCAGGTGCGCGAGTTCCTGGACGCGCACGCCGCCCGGGCAGATAAGCGGGCCGACTTCCGCTGGGGCGAGGGCGACGACACGGTGGCCTACTTCAGTGCGGACCCGCCGGACGTCGAGGAGCAGAAGGTCGCCGCCGCCCGGGACTGGCAGCGGACCCGTTACGAGAACGGGTTCGGCTGGATCTGCGGGCCGCCGGAGTATGGCGGCCGCGGGCTGACCCCGGTCCATGACCTGGTGTACGACGGCATCGAGTCGCAGTACGACGTCCCAGATACCGGGACGCTGAGCGTGATCGGGCTGGGCATGATCGGGCCGACGATCCTGGCCCACGGCCAGCAGGCCGTCAAGGACCGTTACCTGCCGGCCATGTACGGCGGTGACGTCATCGCCTGCCAGCTGTTCAGCGAGCCGGAGGCCGGGTCCGACCTGGCCGGCCTGCAGACCCGCGCGGTAGCCAGCGACGGGGGATGGGTGCTGGACGGGCAGAAGGTCTGGACGTCGGTGGCGCAGCATAGCCAGATCGGCATGGCGCTCTGCCGCACTGACCCGGACGCGCCGAAGCACAGGGGCATCACGGCGTTCCTCGTCGACATGAGCGCGCCCGGGGTGGACGTGCGGCCGCTGCGCCAGATGACCGGGGGCTCCGACTTCAACGAGGTCTTCCTGACCGGTGTGCGGGTGCCGGACAGCCACCGGCTCGGCGAGGTCAACGGCGGCTGGCGGGTCGCCCTCACCACGCTGATGAATGAGCGTGCCACGGTCGGCAGCGAGGGCAGCGGTCCGGTCGGGGGCGCCCTGTCACCGGAACGGCTCAGCGCTCTGATGCGAGCCACCTGGACCTGGGATGACCGCGCGGTGCGCCGCGACCTGAGCGAGTTGCTGGCCGACATCATGGCCACCGGGCACCTGAACGCGCGGGCCTTCCGCCGGATGCAAGCCGGGGTGGCCCCGGGGCCGGAGATGTCGGTCGCCAAGCTCATGTACGCGCAGAACCTAACCCGGGCGGCGCATTTCGTGTCCCATGTGCTCGGGCCGCGGATGATCGCCGACACCGGGCAATGGGGCACGTACGCCTGGGCCGAGCTGCTGCTGGCCACGCCGGCGCTGAGGATTCTCGGCGGCACCGAGGAGATCATGAAGAACATCTTGGCCGAGCGGGTGCTAGGGCTGCCGAAGGAGCCCGGCATCGACACTACCTCACCGTTCCGCGAGCTGCCCAGGTCCGGCGGTGTGTCATGAACGAAGGCAAGGAAGAGCTTGACGAGCTGCGCGATGCTGTCCGCGAGTTCCTCAAGGCCAGATCCCCGGAGACTGCGGTCCGTGCCGCCATGGAAACCGGTCAGCGGCATGATCCGGCGGTGTGGCAGCAGATGGCCCGCCAGCTCAGGCTCCAGGGCCTGGCGCTGCCCGGCGAATACGGCGGCGACGGGTTCGGCCTGACCGAGCTCGAGGTGGTGCTGGAGGAGATGGGGGCCGCGCTGCTGTGCTCGCCGTTCTTCGCCACGGTGGTCCTCGCCGCCCAGGCGCTGCTCGCCTCGGCCGACGAGGCGGCCTGCGCGCGATACCTGCCGGGGATCGCCGCCGGGCAGACCATCGCCACGCTGGCTGCGGCCGAAGGCAACGCGTCGTGGGACCCGGCCACGGTCTCGGCCCGGGCCGAGCGCACCGGGGACCACTGGGCGCTGACCGGGACCAAGAGCTTCGTAATCGACGGAGCGATCGCCGACCTGGTGCTGGTCGTGGCGCGCAGTACGGCGGGCCTTGCCCTGTTCGCGGTGGATCGCGGGGCACCCGGCCTGCATGCCGAGCCCATGACCACGCTCGATCCCACCCGGGCGATGGCCGCGCTGACCCTCGACCGGGTGCCCGCGGTGCTCGTCGGCGCCGAAGGCCGGGGCGGCAGGCTGATGAGCCAGGTGCTCGACCTGGCCTGCGTGGCGCTCGCCGCCGAGCAGGCCGGCGGCGCCAGGAGGTGCCTGGAGATGAGCGCCGGGTACGCCAGGACCCGGTACCAGTTCGGGCGGCCCATCGGCTCCTTCCAGGCCGTCAAGCACAAGTGCGCGGACATGCTGGTCCGGGTAGAACTCGCGGAGGCCACGGCCAGGGAGGCGGCCCGCCTGGCGGACGAGGCCGCGGCGGGCTTCCCCGTCGCCGCCGCGACGGCGCACATCTGCTGCTCCCAGGCCTACATGTTCGCCGCGGCGGAGAACATCCAGGTGCACGGCGGCATCGGCTTCACCTGGGAGCATCCTGCCCACCTGTACTTCCGCCGCGCCAAGTCCTCCGAGCTGCTGTTCGGCGGCCCGGCCGTCTACCACGAGCGCCTCCTCGACCGCCTGGGCATCTGAGCGCGCGAGCCCTGTCCTACGCGCGGGTTGCGTGGCGGACCAGCCGCCTGTATGTCCGTGCGGATCCATGGCCCTGGCCTATGGCGTTAGAACTAGTTAAATCATATGTTTTAGTTAATTGATTCAGGGTGATGATGGCGGAGGTGCACGATGACCGTGCTGCGCGGCGGGCTGCTGGTGGACGGGACCGGGGCGCCGCCCCGGCCGGCCGACGTGGTCATCGACGGGGACCGGATCGCCGCGGTCGAGGCGCCGGGCACCGTTTCCGAAGGCGAGGACGTCGTCGACCTCGGCGGCCTGGTGCTGGCCCCGGGATTCATCGACTGCCATACCCACTACGACGCGCAGGTGCTGTGGGACCCGACCTCACCCCTTCTTCGTGGCACGGCGTGACCACGGTGGTGATGGGCAACTGCGGGTTCGGGATCGCCCCGACCCGGCCGGCCGCGAGACGATCGCCCGGACGCTGGAGAACGTCGAGGGCATGTCCGTGGCGGCGCTCTTCGCGGGCATCCCCTGGACGTTCGAGACCTTCCCCGAGTACCTGGACGCGGTCGAGCGGGCCGGGCCGAAGCTGAACGTGGCCGTCATGCTCGGCCACACCCCGCTGCGGTCGGGCCGGCGCCGTTCGCCCGCGCCGACGCGTTCGCCGAGGTGCTGCCGGTGCCTGCCGCCGAACGCGCCCGGTTCTACGCCGATCCCGCCTGGCGGGAGCGGGCCAGGGCTGACGTGGCCAGGCAGTGGTTCTACACCTTTGACAAGGTGTTCGTGCAGGAAACGGCGGCGCACCCCGAGCTGGCCGACGGGCCTTCGGTGGCCGAGCTGGCCGCCCGGCGCGGCGTCGACCCGCTCGACGTGCTCTGCGACCTCGCCCTCGACGATGACCTGGCGACGCGGTTCCGGGTCGTGGTGGCCAACGACGATGCCGAGTCCCTGGCCGGGCTGCTGCGGGACGACCGCACGCTGCTCGGGCTGTCGGATGCCGGCGCGCACGCGAGCCAGCTCTGCAACGCCGTCTTCTCGACCCACCTGCTGGAGCACTGGGTCCGGGAGACCGGCACGCTGACCCTGGAGAAGGCCGTCTGGCGGATCACCGGGCACCCGGCCGCGGTCTTCGGGATCCCCGGCCGGGGACGCGTCGCCCCCGGGTACTTCGCCGACCTGGTTGCCTTCGACCCCGCCGCCGTCGGAGTGGAGCGGATGGAGCGGGTGTACGACCTGCCCGCGGGCGCCGACCGGCTCATCGCCCGCAGCCACGGCCTGCATCAGGTGTGGGTGAACGGCGAGCTGGCCAGCGACGGCGACCACCACGGCCGCCCACGTACGGGCCGGCTCATCCGCGACGGCGGGACCTCCGCGCACCTCGCCGGACCAGCCCACTGAGAGGGGACATCATGGAGATCCCGCGGATCATCAGCGTCGACGACCACGTCATCGAGCCCGCGCACGTCTGGCAGGACTACCTGCCCGCCGCCTTCCGCGAGGCCGGGCCACAGCTCACGCGGGTCAGAGGACGGCTGCGCTTCGAGCCGCGTCACATGGCCTTCCGGGAGGATCCGGACGGGTACTGGGCCGACTGCTGGTCCTATGCGGGGATGCTGTTCCCGGTCACCGGCGGCTTCGCGGCGGTCAGCTTCCCCCGCGACCAGGCCCACAACCGGGCCGTGCTGTTCGAGGACATCCTGCCCGGCTGTTACGACCGGGCCGCCCGGCTGGCCGACCTGGACCGCAATCACACCGACGCGTCGCTGTGCTTCCCCACCTTCCCGCGCTTCTGCGGGCAGACGTTCCTCGAGCGGGGCGACCGTGACCTCGCCTTGGCTTGCGTCCGGGCCTACAACGACTGGATGATCGGCGAATGGTGCGCGGATGCGGCCCGCGGCCGCCTGATCCCGCTCACCCTCATCCCGATGTGGGACCCTCATCTGGCGGCGCAGGAGGTGCGGCGCTGCGCCGCGAAGGGGTCGCATGCCATCGCCTTCTCCGAGAACCCGGCCGCTCTCGGTCTGCCCAGCGTGCACACCGAGGCCTGGGATCCGCTCTGGGCCGCGTGCCAGGAAACCGACACCGTGGTCAACATGCACATCGGCTCGTCCTCCACCTTCAGCAAGACCAGCGACGACGCGCCGCCGCTGGTCATCATCGCGCTGACCTTCGAGGGCGCGTCGCACGCCCTGGTCGACTGGCTGACCAGCGGGGTGCTGGCCCGGTTCCCGTCGCTGCGCATCGCCTTGTCCGAGGGCCAGGTGGGCTGGATGCCGTTCCTGCTCGAACGCCTCGACGAGGCCTGGGAGCACGCCCGCGGCTACGCGAAGACCCAGCAGAAGGTGCCGGAGCCGCCCAGCTCGTACGTCCCGGGCCGGGTGTTCGGCTGCGTCTTCGACGACCAGGTCGGCCTGGCCCTGCGGGACCGCATCGGCATGGGCCAGATCATGTTCGAGACCGACTACCCGCACGGCGACTCCACGTTCCCGCACTCCAGGGACACCGCTGCGACCATCGCGTCCAAGGCCGGACTGTCGGAGCAGGAAACCTGGCGGCTGCTGCGCGGCAACGCGATCTCCTGCTATCGCCTGGACCGCTACGGCATCCAGGTCTGACCGCACCGTGGCACCCATCAAACTCATCTTCCGGGTATGCCGTTAGCCGGAGTGGGCCGACCTAGCGGCGAGTATGGACCGGTAGGCGGGCCACGTGAGGCTTATGGCACACAGGCGCCCTCGGCCCGAGGCGCACGAGGCCCAGGTCGCACCGGGGCCCGAACCCGGATGACAGTCGGCGTCGTCCCCCGCAGAGCCTGGACTTCAGACGCGGGGACACGCGCCACGGACCGTTCGGAAAATAACCCCGCGTTCATGGCGGCGGCCAGGAGCTTAGCGCGGCGGCCTGCGGCCGCGGGCGTCCTTAATCCCGTGAAGCCAGCATCCCTTGACTTAAATAACTAAATCATCTTACTATATGTCAGTAGCCGAGCAGGCAAGACGCGGAGGCTCGTCATGACCAGGTTGAACGTGAACGACGCACGGTGTGAGGCACTGTTCGCCTCCGAGCTGCAGCGAACGGACGCCCCGGCCCCCGAGGCGCTGGGCGAGGTGATCAGCCGCATTGTGCGGAAGCTTGGCATCGCGGGCTGCGCCGCCCGGATGGCCCAGGAGTTCGGCGACCACTCTGAGGCCGCCGCGAGCCGGATGCGATGGATCCGGCAGCTCGTCGGCGAGACGTACGCTCCGGCCGCCGACCAGTCCGCCAGGTCCGGCGGCTGGCCGCCCACCCTGGGCCCGAGCGCCGTGCGGCCAGCGACCCGCAGTGCCCACCGCGCAGCCTGACACGTCAGGCGCCTCCGTCGGCGCCTCCCAGCGGCCAGGTCTCGTAAGACAGCTAAAATAGTTATATAATCAATCTCAATCAACTCCCCCCAGGTACGCCGGGGCCGAGCGGAGAGCCAGGCCGGAGGAGGACCCGTGCGCCGGACCATTTTCACGCCAGAGCATGAGCAGTTCCGGCAGGTGGTGCGGGCCTTCCTGGAGAAGGAATGCGTGCCGCACACGGCGGAGTGGCTGGAGGCGGGCGTGGTCAGCCGCGAAGCCTGGCGCCAGGCCGGCGAACTCGGGCTGCTCGGCTGGGTGGTCCCCGAGGAGTACGGCGGCCTCGGCATCAAGGACTTCCGCTACAGCGTGGTCATCGCGGAGGAGATTGCCGCGACCGGGACCCAGGGAATCGCCCTGGCGCTGCACAACGACGTGGTGGCGCCCTACCTGACCGACCTGACCAACGCCGGGCAGCGCCGTCGGTGGCTGCCGGGCTTCGTGACCGGCGAGCGGCTCGTTGCGATCGCCATGTCCGAGCCCGGGGCAGGTTCAGACCTCAAGCAGGTCAAGGCCACGGCCCGCCGCGACGGCGATCACTATGTGCTTAACGGGACGAAGACCTTCATCAGCAACGGCCTTCTCGCCAACCTTGTCATCGTGGTGGCGCGGACCGATCCCGAGGCCGGGCACCGGGGGATGAGCCTGCTCGTGGTCGAGGAAGGGTTCGAGGGCTTCGAGCGAGGCCGCAAGCTCGACAAGATCGGGAACCGCGCCCAGGACACCGCCGAGCTGTTCTTCCGCGACGTGCGGGTGCCGGCCGCGAACCTGCTCGGCGAGGAGGGCCAGGGCTTCTACTACCTGATGCGCAACCTGCCCGCCGAGCGGCTCGGCATCGCCGTCTACGCGATCGCCCACGCGGACCGCGCGTTCCTGGTCACCAGTGAATACGCCCACGACCGCCACGCCTTCGGCAGGCCGATCGGAGGGTTCCAGGTCAACCGGTTCGCGCTCGCGGAGATGAAGACCAAGCTGGATGTCGCGCACGCCTACCTCGACCGGTGCGTGCAGGCCGCGGTAGACGGCGAGCTCACCGCGGAAGAGGCAGCGGAGGCCAAGTGGTGGGCCACCGAGCTGCAGTGGGAAATCGTGGACCGCTGCCTACAGTTGCATGGCGGCTACGGCTACATCAACGAGTACGAGATCGCCCGGCTCTGGCGGGACGCCCGGGTGCAGCGGCTCTACGGCGGCACGACCGAGATCATGAAGGAGATCGTGGGACGCAGCCTGGGCTTCTGAGCCGCCGCACAGGCCTTGGGCGCGGGACCGCGATACCGGGAGGAGCAGCGCCATGCCATCCGTGACCGTCACCGACCACTGCCCGCACTGGTGCAGTCGTGACCATTCAGCCGACACGTGCGGAACCGCTTTCTATCACGCGAGCGAGACGGCATCGGTCACCATGTCCCGGCCGGGCAGCCTCACGGTGCCGGATCGCCTCGACGTGCAGACCGCTCAGCACCTGCCCGATGACCCCGGCGAGCCGGCCTGGTCACCGGCGGTCGAGATCACGGTACACACCGGCGGGCGCTACCGGCTGATCGGGCTGACCCCGGAGGAAGCCATCCAGCTCGCCGGGATGCTAGCGAAAGCGGCGGACATCGTAAGCGCGGGCACCGTTCGCGTCCGGTAGGGCCCCGTGACAGGCTTACCGACCCGCGGCCGAGGGCGGGTCAATGCCCGCCGCCGAGGTTATCGCCGCCGGGATATCCGCCGCCGCCGAACTTCCCGTCCAGCGCCGCGTAGTCCTTGGCCCGCTCCGGGGTGCGCGGCAGCGCGTCGAGGAACTCCACCGTCTTCGGCTTCTTGTACGAGGCGATGTCGCGCCTGCAGTGCTCGATGAGCTCAGCGGCGGTCACTGGCGCGGTCCCGTTGAGCGCGACGACGGCCTTGACGTCCTGCAGGAAACGCTCGCTGGGGACGCCGATGACCGCGGCTTCCTTCACCGCCGGATGGGCTTCCAGGCAGTTCTCCACCTCGGCGGGGAAGATGTTCTCGGCCCCGGACTTGATCATCCGGGTCATCGTGCCGAGGAAGGTGATCGTGCCGTCGCTCTCGCGCCGGCCCAGGTCGGTGGTGTGCCACCAGCCGCCGCGGAAGCGCTGGGCGTTTATCTCCGGGCGGTTCCAGTAGCCCAGGTGCACCGTGTCGCCGCGGACGCAGATCTCGCCGGCCTGGCCGGGCGGGCATTCCCGGCCGGCGGCGTCGAGGATCCGGACCGCGGTGACCGGCGCGGGCCGGCCGTTGCCCGCGCCCCTGCCGCCATACCCGCCGAACAGGCAGAAGCCGGTGACCTCGGTCTGCCCGTAGCCGTACCCCATGCCGCCGCCTTCGCGGCCGTGGCGGCTGTCGTCCGCCGCCACCATGCCCTGCCACAGCGGCGCGGCGATGGTGGCCTTCAGGTGCGGCAGCGCCACGCCGCGCTCCCGCATCAGCTCGACCAGCTGGGTGATGGTGGCCGGCATGATGTACGCCCGGGTGCACTTGCACGCCGCCAGGATGTCCAGCACGTCGCCGGCGATGACCCGCCGGGTGACGACGTTGGTGCCGCCCTGGAGCAGCACCGGGATGCCGTAGAACTGGAAGTTGCCGATGTGGAACATCGGGCCGGAGTTCAGGAACACCGTCGTATCGTCGATGTCGCCCAGCCAGGCGACCGACATGCCCATGCTGATCAGGTTGGTGTGCGACAGCATCGAGCCGCATGGCCGGCCGCTGATCGCCGCGGTGTAGATGACCAGCAGCGCGGAATCCGGGTCGATGGCCAGGCCGGGGTCGGCCGGGTCGCCGCCGGCCAGGAACGCTTCGTACCCCTGACCTGGCCCGGTGTCGTGGCGCAGCCACAGCACGGACTCGACCGCCGTGGTGGCGGCCCGGGCCGCGCGCACGGTGCCGCCGATCTCCTCCTCCTGCCAGATCACGACCTTGGGGCCGAAATCCTCGATCGCGAAGGCCATCTCCGGCGCTGCCCAGCGCCAGTAACCGGGGCACACCATCGCCCCAATCTTGGCCGCCGCGCCGAGCAGCTCGTACACCCTGAAGGAGTTCTGGCCGAGCCACAAGATGCGGTCACCCGGCCCGACCCCCGTCCGCTGCAGCGCGTTGGCCAGCCGGTTGACCCGCTCGTCCAGCTCCGGCCAGGTCAGGCGGAGCTGCCCGTCGGCCAGCGCCAGCTCGCCCGGGTAGCTTCGGCCGTGCTCCGCGATGACATCCCCGATGGTGATCTGGCGAGGGGTCATGGACTCACTCCTGATTCTGGGTCGGCTTACTCGGTGACGGTGACCCGCTGCCCGGGGCGGCCGCACGCGCATTCGCCCTCGGTTAGCGTTCCGCGCAGGCCCACCGGGACCCGGCTCACCTGATGCGCACGCGGGCCCGCGGTGGACAGGAACAGCTCGCCGCCGTGCTCGGCCAGGGTCCACTCCACGCCGTTGAGATGGGCGCCGGACCGCCCCGGGCACTCAACGGCGACGGCGGGTCCGACCTTGGTCACGATGAATGGCGCCGCGCCCGCCTCGGCCAGCAGGCCAGCGGCGTCCGGCCTGGCCACGATGACCGGCACCCGGGCCACGATCTCGGCGAGTTCGTCGCCCAGGCCCTCGGCCACCGTCCGGTCGATCCCGAAGATCACGGTGATCGGAAGCCGGCGCGCGTACATGCCGGTGCGGAACGCCTCGAACGCGTAGGTTTCCCCGATCGAATACGGCGCGCCGAGTTCGCGCGCCGCGGCCTCGAACGGGTCGAACCACGGCGATTCGGGCATGCCGCCGACGATGACCATGCCCCCGTCCGGGCCGACGCCGTGGTCGGCCAGCATGGCGCGCGCCCACGCGGTGTCCCGCTGCCAGTCATCCCAGCCGACCTCGAAATAGACCGCCTGGCCTGCCAGGTCATAGCGGCCGATGCCCCACTGCCGCGCCCTGGGGAGCGCCGCGGCTGCTGCCGTCGTAGACGCTAGCGTCAAGATTTCACCACCCTGGGCAGTTTCCCGCCGCGGCCGCGGACCAGCAGCTCGGGCTCCGGCAGCAACTCGAGCACCGGCGGGACGCCCACCGCGGCCTCGATCACCTCGGACACCCGGTTCCGCAGATCCGGGACGGACGCCGTTGTCTCCGGGTCATAGCCGACCCGGACCTTCAGCTCGTCGATCTCCCGGGCCGGCCGGACCAGCTGGAACAGGGCGGTAGCGGTCTCCGGGACCTGCTCGAGCGCCCGCCAGATGTCCATCGGCACGAAGGAGCGGCCCGCCACGATCGTCTCGTCGCCCTTGCGGCCCGCCGGCCAGAACCGGGCGTGCGTCCGGCCGCACCCGCAGGGCTGCCTGGTCAGCCGGATGATGTCGTCGGAGCGGAAGCGCACCATCGGGGTGACCGGGTTGTCCAGCGAGGTGGCGACCAGCTCGCCGAGTTCCCCGTCGGCCACCGGGGCGTCTCCGGCCGGGTCGACGGCCTCGAGCAGCACGCAGTCCTCCCAGGCGTGGCAGCCGTCATGCTGGCCGCATTCCCACGCGCCGGTGACGTCTCCGGTGGAGGTCCACAGGTAGACCTCCACGCCCCAGCTTTCCAGCTGCTCGCGGGCCCGCGCGCCGAGCGGCTCCCCAGCGAAGGCGGCGCCCTTGAACGAGGAGAACAGCTCCCTCATGTCGTTCGTCCGGCTCAGGTGGTCAAGTTCGGCCAGCGCCAACCCGGTGAGCTGGCCGTAGACCGGCCGGTAGCGGCGGATCGCGTCCAGCGCTGTCGCCCAGCCGCCGATGCCCGTGTTCACCAGCACCGGGATGGCGCCGACCATCTGGTCCGCGTGGTAGAGCGGCCCACGCATCTTGAAGCCGCTGCCCAGCACGTAGTCCCCGGGCCGGACGCCGATCTCCCACAGGTCACGGGCGGTCGCGGCCCAGAACGGGTGCCACCGGTCCCAGGCGTGCGCGTACAAGGTGGCGTCCCCCGTCGTTCCCGAGGTGGAGAAGACCGTGGTCGTGTCCGAGTAGCGCGTGCACAGCAGGCCGCCGAACGGGTCCTGAGCCTGGTCCCGGAACTGGCGGATGTCGTCCTTGGTGATGAAGGGCACCCGCTCGGTGAAATCGGCGAGTGAGTTGATGTCGCGTGGCTTGACCCGCGCCTCCTCCCATTTCCTGCGCACCAGGGCGGATCGCTCGTAGACGTAGGGCACCAGCTCGAGGATGCGCTCCTCCTGCCGGGCCACTAGTGAAGGCCGCGACATGGTCTCTATCTCGGGTTCGAAGAACCTGTCATCGGGCATCTCGGTGCGCTCTCCCGCTCGTAACGTCTTCTGACGAGAGTCTAGCGCGAATTCGCGTGATATAACTAACTTGTTCAGATGATTTAGCTATCAAGCCCAGCTATCAAGCCCAGCGTGGAGGGTGACGTGACGACCAGCCCGGTCAACTCGGCGGATTCGCACGGGCCGGAGCCCGACGACGGGACGCTGCTCGAGCGGTTCCCTGCCGTCCGGCTGGATCATCTGAACAAGCAGTACTACCGGGGGGTGCTTCGCCGCGAGCTGCTGGCCGGCCGCTGCCGCGCGTGCGGCCGGTGGCACACCCCGCTGCGGCCGATCTGCCCGTCCTGCTGGTCGCCCGAGGTGAGACCGGCGCCGGTCAGCGGGCGCGGCACCGTGCACCTGCTCACCTTCCTGCACCAGGGACCTCCGGCACCGGGCGTGGACTACACGGGCGGCTTCCCGCTTGCCGCGATCGAGCTGGCCGAGCAGCCCGGGCTGCGGGTAGAGGCCACCGTGGTCGGCTGTCCGCGGGACCGGCTGCGGGTCGGGCTCGACGTGGAGCTCACCCGGATCGACCGCGACGGGGACCCGAAGACGCCCTGGCCCGCGTTCCGGCCGGCCATCGCGGACCCAGCCGCCGAAGACAGGGCGAAGCCGTGACGGGGCGCAATCCGGCCAAGGACAAGGTGGCGATCGCGGGCGTCGGCCTGTCCCCGTACGCCCGGGACCGGGGGGCCACGACGGAGTTCGCCCTGCTGCTGGAGGCGGCGGTCGCGGCGATCCGGGACGCCGGGCTGACCGCCGCCGATATCGACGGCGTGGTCGGCGGGGGGCTGCTCACCGGTGGCATCGACCCGGCCACGGTGGTATCCGCGCTGGGGCTGCCCGCGGTCACCTGGTGGGCGCGGGCCGTGCCGCCGATCATGAATCACCTGGTGGCCGCCGTCAACGCGGTGTGGACCGGGGCCTGCGAGGTGGCGCTCGTCTACCACTCGGTCTACCGGGTCGGCGGCTTCTCGCGCAGCGCGGCCGCGGACCCGTTCCGGCGCCGGGCCACCTTCGGGCTGCCCGACGGCCGGGCCGCCACCGGCGACGGGCACACCGACGGCGAGCCGTGGAGCATGCACGGCTCGGCGGGGTACGCCGCCTGGGCGGGCCGTTACCTCTCAGAGTTCGGCGCCTCGCGGGAGGACTTCGGCCGGATCGCGATCAACGGCCGGAGCAACGCGGCGGCCAACCCGAACGCGGTGCTGCGCGAGCCGCTGACCATGACCGGCTACCTGGGCGGCCGGATGATCCGTGAGCCGCTGTGCTTGTACGACATGGACGTCCCGGTCGACGGGGCGGACGCGTTCATCGTGACCACCGCCGAACGGGCCCGGGACATGCCCGCCATCCCGGTCCTCATCCACGCGGCGACCATGGGCATGACCGCGCCGCCCGAGGAGTACCTGGCGGCCGGGCTGGACGCCACCGGGCAGCCGCTGGCCGCCCGCGACCTGCGGGCCAAGAGCGATCTGTGGCTCGACGACATCGAGGCGGTGATCCAGCTGCGCGGGCAGGCGGGCGGCCGCCAGGTACCGGGCGCGCGGGTCGCCCTGCTGACCCCGGGAGGCTTCTTCTTCAACGCGCAGGGGCTGGTCCTGCGGGTCGGCTGAGGTGAGGCGGCCGGCGCATCGCCGGCCGAAGGCACACCGGGCGCGCCGCGGCCGGTGAGATAGGGAGTCGTGATGGGTTTGCTCGACAGCAAGGTAGCGATCGTGACCGGAGGCGGGCGCGGCCTAGGCCGCGCCCACTGCCTGGCGCTCGCCGCACACGGGGCGGCGGTCGTGGTGAACGATCCGGGCGCCGGACTACATGGGGAGAGCACGGGGGAGACCCCGGCCGAAGCGGTCGCGGCCGAGATCACGGCCGCGGGCGGCCGGGCGGTTCCCGATCACTCCTCGGTCACCGACTGGCAGGCGACGGAGAAGCTGGTCGCGCTGGCGGTCGCCGAGTTCGGCCGGCTGGACGTGGTGGTGAACAACGCCGGCATCCTCCGCGACAAGATGCTGTCCTCGATGACCGAGGACGACTTCGACGCCGTGATCGCCGTGCACCTGAAGGGCACCTTCGCGATGACCAGGCACGCCTGCGCACACTGGCGCGCTGAGGCCAAACGCGGCGCGGGCCGCGGAGGCCGGATCATCAACACGACCTCGGGGACCGGTCTATTCGGTACGGTAGGCCAGGCCAATTACGGGGCGGCGAAGGCGGGCATCGTCTCGCTGACCACGATCACCGCCCTGGAGATGGCCAGGTACGGGGTGACCGCGAACGCGATCTCGCCCATCGCGCTCACCAGGATGACCGACGGCATCCCCGGGGTGGCGGTGCGCAACCCGGTGCCCGAGGGCCCAGATGGCTTCGATCCGCAGGACCCGGCCAACGCCTCCGGGCTCGTCGTCTACCTCGCGTCGGACGCCTCGTCCTGGCTGACCGGCCAGGTGTTCCGGGTCCATGGCAGCCGGGTGCAGCGGCTGCGCGGCTGGCGGGCTGCCGGTGAGTACCGGAGCAGATCCGGCGGGGCCGTCGAGCCGGAGGAACTCATCGCGGGGCTGCCTGAGGTGTACGGCACCGCACCAGCGGGCCGGCTGCCGGACCCCGCCCTGCACGGCTCGTGATTTTCACCGAACGGGCCGTGGTGCCTGCATCCGAACCGGTGCGCCCGAGCCCGGCTCGTCGCTGTCTTCCCGGTCAGGCTGACCCGGAGAGCCAGGCGACCAGGTAGAAGACCCCGAAAGGATCGTCCGCGTAGAGAATTTCCGTGGTCGGGATCCGGCCGGGCATCGCCCCGGCGAGGACCTGCCATGCGGGCCTTCCCGCCGCCAGTAGCTCGCGGGCTGCGCCCTAGTCCATGGCGCGCAGCGGCCGGGCCAGGATGCGGTGGGGGTGCGCGACGTCGTCGGCTAGTGAGGTCAGCGGGTTCTGCACCGCCGTGGCGGTGATCCCCGCGCCCTGCAGGCGCTTGATCACCTCGGCCCCAGGACGAGCCGTCGGCGTACGCGCCGTGGACGAGGACGACGCTCGGGTTCATGTTCTCCGTCGAGGTCATGGAATGCCTGCGATGGGCGTCGGCGTGACGGGTACGGTACCCATTCTCCGATTCCTGCCTGCGTCCGACATCGGTGAAATGACTGCACGGCTTGCGCCTCTAATCGCATGGGCGAGGTCCAGGGACTCGACTCGGGGCTTCCACGGGTGCGAAGGACGGCCGGGATACGGAGAATCGGTTGCATGACGACGACAACCCCGCAAGTCCAGTTCCGTACTGTCGATGGAGTGAGGATCCGCTACGCCGATAGCGGTGGCTCGCAGGGGCCCGCGGTCGTGCTTACCAGTCCCTGGCCGGAGAGCGTGTACGCGTTTGCGCCGATCTGGGCCCCGCTTTCCGGGCACGCCCGACTCTTCGCCGTTGACCTGCCGGGCTTCGGCGCATCCGAACGCCAGGACGATCTGCTGTCCCCGCGAGCGATGGGCGCTTTCCTGGCGTGCGTCATGGGTACTCGACTCCGACCTCGACAAGTACCGCAGGTTGGACCCGCGCGCGATCGTCAGCGCGACCCTGGACACGATCTCGGGCGGGCTACCCGACGACGTTCTCGCGGATTACCTGGCCTGCTACGACGGCGATCGCTTCGCCGAGTCGATGCGCTATGCCCGCAGGTATCCCGAGGAACTACCTGTGCTTGCCGGCCTGCTGCCGCAGATCACGACGCCGGTCACAGTCGTCGCCGGCCGCCACGACCGCGTTGTCCCGCTCGCCAACGCTGAATTTCTCGGCGAGCGGCTGCCCACCAGCCGCGTCGTGATCATCGATGCCGGGCATTTCGTCTGGGAGGAGGCGCCGGCGGAGTACGCCTCGATCATCCTGAACTCGATGACGGGCAAGTGGTCATGACACTGCGCCGGGCGGCCTGGCTCACCAGGCCGCCTGCAGCAGCTCGTCCAGCTCCGGCCGGTCACACGTCTGGGCACCGGTTAGCGGCGTTGGTCTATTTCCTCCGCTAGCTGCGGAATCACCGTGAACAGGTCCCCGATCACGCCGAAGTCGGCCAGCTCGAAGATCGGTGCTTCCGGGTCCTTGTTGACCGCCACGATCGTCTTCGAGGTCTGCATCCCGGCCCGGTGCTGGATGGCCCCGGATATGCCGACCGCCAGGTAGAGCTGCGGCGACACGGTCTTCCCGGTCTGGCCGACCTGGAACTGATGCGCGTACCAGCCCGCGTCCACCGCCGCACGCGAGGCGCCGACCGCCCCCCCGAGCTGATCGGCGAGGTGCTCCAGCAGCGAGAAGTGATCGGGTCCGCCGAGGCCACGTCCACCGGAGACCACCACGGTCGCATCGGTCAGCTCGGGGCGGCCGCTCGGAGGCCGTTCGGTCCTAGCGGTCACGCGGGCCGTCGTCGCCAGATCGGAGAACTCAAGAGCAAGCTTTTCGACCTGCGGCCCGGTCTGCGACACTGCGGGGGACGGCTCGGGCGTGACCGCGTTGGCCTTCACGGCCACGATCGCCGGTCCGCGTACCACGGCGGCCTGCACCGTAACGGAGCCGCCGAACACCGACTGCGTGGTCACGACGCTACCCAGCTCGTCGTCCAGGGCCACGTCGGTGGCGTCGGCAATGACCCCGCTGTCCAGCTTGACGGCCAGCCGGCCGGCTAGTTCCTTGCCCTCCGGCGTGGCCGCCAGGAGCACCGCCACCAGGCCCCCGCGCTCCGCCAGCATGGCAGCCACCTGCGCGATCGCCTCGACCTTCGGGACGACGATGTAGTCGTCCAGCACCGGGTCATCGGCGAGGTAGACCTGCGAGGCGCCGAAATGCCCGAGCGCTTCCGCTGCGCCCGCAGAGCCGGCGCCGGCGCCGAGGGCTAGCACGGCGGGCTCGCCCAGGCGCCGGGCCAGGGTCAGCAGCTCTTGCCCGGACTTGAGCACGGAGCCGTCGGGGATCTCGGCGACGACGAGGACATACGGCATGATGACCGCCTCCCTAGATGAACTTCTGGGCGCTAAGGAACCCGGCGAGCCGGGTACCGCCGTCGCCTTCGTCCGTGACCAGTTCGCCGCCGCCGCGAGGCGGGCGCGCTGTGGCCGACAGGACCTTGGTGTAGGCGGCCTGGAGTCCGGCGGCCGCCTCGGCGATCCCCAGGTCCCCGAGCGACCAGGCCTCCAGCGGCTTCTTCTTGGCGGCCATGATTCCCTTGAATGACGGGTAGCGTGCCTCTCCGGTCCGGTCGGTGACGCTCACCAGCGCCGGGAGCGTTCCCTCGATGGTTTCCGTCGCCAGCTGGGACTCGCGTTCGATGGTTACGCGGTCGCCGTTCAGCGACAGGCTCGACGCCAGGCTGATCTGGGGTACCTGGAGGCGCTCCGCGAGCATGGCGGGCACCAGCCCCAGGCTGGCGTCCGTGGAGGCCATGCCGCAGACGACGAGGTCGAAGCCAATCCGCTCGATGGCGGCGGCCAGTGCGAGTGACGTTGCGTGCCCGTCTGATCCGTGCAGGGCCGGATCGAGCACGTGTACCGCGCGGTCGCCGCCCATGGACAGCGCCTTGCGGAGAGCATCTGCTGCGCCCGGCGGTCCCATCGTGAGGTAGGTCAGCTCCGCCTCGCCGCCATCGGCGCGCCTGGCCTCGGCCAGGCTGATCGCTTGCTCGGCCGTGTGCTCGTCCAGTTCCGACAGCCGGCCGGGTGCGGCATCCCTGTCGAGGGTGAAGTCCGCGGCAAACCGCCGGTCGGTCAGTTCGGGTACGTACTTGACGAGTGCGGTGATTCTCAGCACCGAAGCAGTCCTCCTTCGTCCAGGTCATGGGCGTCCAGGCCCGGGCAGAACACCGTGCCTGCCCCGGTCACCACGATGGTCCACGCGTTCTTCCGTTCGGGTCGGTTGAGGGTCAGCAGCGCAACCCCCGCCTCGGCGGTACACAGCACCGGATCATCTGTCATCTGCGCTCCCGAAGTGATATGTAAATAGTACAACTATTAAGCTAGTCTAGCGGCATCTGGCCCGGCAGGCCAGGTGAGATGACGGAGATCTCGGCATGGAGCTCGATTGCTACTTTCCCGACGGCGTGCGGCTTTCGGAGGCGGCCACAGCCGCGCGCTCCGTCCAGGACGCGGGCTTCGCCGCGATGTGGGTCACCGAGACCAGGCACAATCCGTTCCTGACCTGCGGCGCCGGCCTCGCCGGTGCCGGACGGATCCGGGCCGGATCAGGGATCGCGGTGGCCTTCCCGCGCAGCCCGATGGTCACCGCCCAGCTGGCCTGGGATCTCGCCGAGGCCAGCGGCGGACGGTTCGTGCTGGGCCTGGGCAGCCAGGTCAAGGCCCATATCGAGCACAGGTTCTCCACTGCCTTCGACCGGCCGGTGCCCCGGCTGCGTGAATACGTGCGTGCCGTACGCGCCATCTTCGCCGCCTTCCAGAACGGCACCGGCCTGCGCTTCGCCGGTGACTACTACGACTTCTCGCTGCTGACCGACTTCTTCAACCCCGGCCCGATCAGCCACCCCGATGTCCCGGTGTGGGTGGCGGCCGTGGGCCCGGCCATGCTGCGGATGGCGGGCGAGTGCTGCGACGGCGTGTTCCTCCATCCCCTGCACTCGGCGGATTTCCTCCGGGCCACCGTGCTGCCGGCCGTCACGGCCGGGGCCGCCTCGGCCGGGCGAACCGAGACCAGGTCACGCTCTGCTGCCCGGTCTTCGTCGCCGTCGGCGACACCGAGGAGGAACTCCGGCCGCAGCGGGCCGCCATCGCCCGGCAGATCGCGTTCTACGGGTCGACCCGCACCTACCGTCCCGTCTTCGACACCCACGGCTGGGGAGATGTGTGCGGCGAGCTTCACCACCTGATGGCCCGCGGTGACACCGCGGCGATGCCGTCGCTGGTGACGGCGGAGATGGTCGACGCGTTCAGCGTCACCGCGGCCTGGGATGACCTGGCCGCGGAGCTGAGCCGCCGGTACAGCGGGCTGGTCGACCGGGTCGCGCCGTACGGCGCCGTGCTGCGATCAGCCGAGGACCGGCGGCGATGGCGCGAAGTGGCCGCGAGCCTGGCCCGCCAGGCGCCCGCCTGAGAAGTCTGCCGTCGGGGCGGCGTTCGGGTCTAGCCTGGTGTTTCAGGAGGTCGCGCCGAAATGCTGGATGCAGGCGACGGCGATCTGCGGGTAAAACGGGCCAGCTCGAGGTGCTGCTGGTGGCCCTCCGGGCAGAAGCGACCACGCGAGAGCACGCCGCGGCGAAGCGAGCACATCAGCGAACCGATGAGCCAGGCCTTCACCTGAACTCCCGGACCTGTCCACCCCTGATGTGACCGGAGGCAACCATGTATCGCACGGCGTACCGCACCGTCCACGTCAATGGCCTGTCGGTCTTCTATCGCGAGGCCGGCCCGCGGGATGCGCCCGCGATCCTGCTCCTGCACGGATTCCCCTCCTCGTCCCGCATGTGGCAGCCGCTGCTGGACCGGCTCGCCGACCGGTTCCACCTGGTCGCACCGGACTATCCCGGGTTCGGGCACAGCCACGCACCCAGCCACACGGAGTTCGCGTACACCTTCGACCACCTGGCCGCGGTCGTCGGCCATTTCACCCAGGCTCTCGGATTGACCACGTACACCCTCGTCATGCAGGACTACGGCGGCCCGCTGGGATTCCGGCTCGCGATCGCCCATCCCGAGCGGCTCGACGCGCTCATCGTCCAGAACGCCGTCGCCCACGAGGACGGGCTCGGCCCGCTGTGGCAGACCCGGCGAGAGTTCTGGGCTGACCGCCAGACCCACGAGGCCGCGCTGCGGGAGAACTTCTTCTCCCTCGCGGCGACGCGGCAGCGCCACGTCGGAACCAGCCCGAACGCGCAGAACTACGACCCGGACCTGTGGACCGACGAGCTCGCCTTCCTCAGCCGGCCCGGCCAGCAGGACATCCAGACCGACCTGTTCTATGACTACCGCACCAACGTCGCGAGCTACCCCGCCTGGCAGGGCTGGCTCCGCAAACGCCAGCCACCCCTGCTGGTCGTATGGGGCCGCTACGACCCCTCGTTCCAGGTCGAGGAGGCCGAGGCATACCGCCGGGACGTGCCAGCCGCCGAGGTGCACGTCCTGGACGCCGGCCACTTCGCGCTCGACGAGCAGCCCGACCTGATCGCGGACCTGACCAGGAGATTCCTGCAGCGCCGGCAGGCTCACACCGATGGCTGACAAGCACGCGGATACCCCGAACGCCACCAAGACAGCGAACCCAGAGACCCCGTGAAAATCGAGGAACATGACCGTGTCAGCAGACGGACCCGGCACTCCTACCGGGCCGGGTCTGGCCAATCGGCTCCCGGCGGCAGAACACTCCGTTATGCACGGCCAGCTCCGCAGGCGGTCCGCGCCCGATTACCGCACCTAACGGATATTTTGCCTGCTCTGGATCTGCGGCGGATGCGGAGCGTGACTGCCGGGGTAGGCCTGACTCCTGGCATGGGGGCCTGACCAACGAACCCGGGCCTCTGCCTGGTTCCCGCAATCTAGCCAACCACGGCGCCCCTATTGACGCCTACTACGCAACATCACGCCAGGCCAAGGTACGGCTCTGCGCACGCGACGGACCAGCTACCGGATATGCCGGGTCTGTTCACATCATGCACAGCGGGGTCCTGCCCGCCGCCAAGCGCGCTGCCATCACCCCGGCTCCCCCGCTGTCACCGGACGGCCTGCCCGCGCCGTCCCGGACGCGGATCACCGCCGCAGCCGGCACGGTGCCCGCCGCCGGGCGCGACGACGGCGCGTTCCGGCCCGGGAGAAGATGATCTCCCAGATTCCTCCCAGCACGGCATGGCGAGACCGGAATCACCGCCCGGCTGGAACCGGCCACGATCGACGGCCTGGTCTACGCCTCCAGCATGGTCGTCCTGTACGCGGCACGGCACCGGCTGCCGGCACCTGCCCTGGCCCGGTGGCTGCTCGGGCTGGGGATCGCGGCCACCCTGACGGCGAACATGGCCCAGGGCTGGTCCCACGGCCCGACCGGAGCGGCGGTCGCGGCCTGGCCAGCAGTCAGCCTCGTGGGCTCCTATGAGCTCCTGGTCTGGCTGATCCGCACTGCCGCTCCTGACCAAGGCCCACCAGCACAGCAGGCCAGCGGCGGCGCAGCGGACAGTGCGCCCGGACGTCCCCTCCCGGCCGGAACCGCCAACGGCGGGCAGCCCAGCAGCGGCGAGGGCAAGGCGCCAGATCAGGCACGGCAACCAGGACGCCAGCCCGCAGCGCACACGGCCGCGCACCCCGGCGCGCAGCGCGGCGATCACGCACACGAAGGCGGCGCCATGAACGACGAAGCGGCGGCTAAGGTCACTGAGCTGATGCGGTCACTGGTCACCGTGGAAGAGAGCGGATTGCGCGCCGCGTCCGACCGCTTCACCGATCGCGGCACCCTGGAGGCCGCCCGCAGCGCCCTAGTCATCGCACTGGCCCAGGCCGGGCCGCTAACCGAGGAAGCGCTGGACGATCTCCTCTCGCTCGCCACAGACCGTACGGCTGAACGTGACACCCAGGGATGGCTGCGGCTGCCTCTGCTACGGCTAGCTGAATCGGGACGGAGGGAGGAGGCGTTCGACTTCTACGTCCGCATCGGGAAGCTGACCGCTAACCGCGGCGCCACCCATCAGAACAAGCTCGCCAACAAGCTGCATGGAGCGCTACTAAGAGTGTGTGACCATGCCACCCCCGTCGAATACACCCGGTGGGTCCGGATGCTGTCGGAGCTGCCGGTACCGTTCGCCCAGATCCTGGTGCGCGCGTTGGTCCGCGTAGCCTCTGGCAATGTCCGCAGACTACTGCAGGACGCAACCGACGGCTTGCCCGGACCCGTCGCACTCACCATAAAGAATCAGCTCGCCGCACACGGCCGTCTCAGCGGCTCAATGGTCATGGATGACCTTCTCGCTCCCCCAACGCGGGACTCAGGATCACCCCGACACCGTCGGTCATCTTCTTGAAGTCAGGCGCCCGGCTGCTGATAGGCCGCAACAGCTACCTTCGACTGTTCGTCGACTAGACACAGAGCTGAGCCTGGCGGTGAGCTGATCGCCGCTGATCACCGGCTCGACCAAGCTGGCGGCACCGGCCAGGCCGCGCGGGTGGAACAGGCGCTGCTGCGTCACTGCCTTCCACACGACGTTCAGATGATCCAGTGCCCGCGGCAGCGCATCGGGACTGACCTGCGTGTACGGCCGCGGTGCCCGGGCACCTGACTTGCCGCTGCCCGGCACTACCCTGATCGCGGACGCGGGCGTCTAGCGCCGAGGACCGCGTATCCGCGCCAGTCTCACGGGGCCGCGCGGAACCAGATGCCGAAGTTGTCCTTGAGTGAGGCGCGGCGACGGCCAGCGACGGCGATGATGTCCTTCAGTTCCTGGCAATCGACGATGATGGCGAAGTAGCGTTCCTGGTTCCGCGGATCGTGGTGGATCGGCCAGTCCACTCGTTCGCCGCTGCGCATGATCGCGTAGAGGTCGGTGACGCTATCATGTGCCCGGCCGTACACGGCCGCGAGGCCCTGCCCCATGGTTTCCGAGGCCATCGCCATCCCCGCATTGACCAGGCTCTTCGTGCTGACCTTCACATCGCACACCGAAGCCCCGGGCTCCCCGTCCCGGTCGACGGCGACGCACTTGGCGCCCTCGCTGTCGGTGTAGCTGACCAGCGCGAACTGATGGCCGCCCACGGTATAGGTGGCGAGCGTAGTCACGGGGGTGTCCGGCAGGCGCGAGCCGGGCGGGCGGGCGCGCCGACCGCTGGGCCAGGTCCACTCATCGCCAGCAAGAACCCGGTACAGGAACTCATGGGAGACGCCGACAGCGCTGGCCAGGGGGCTGATGGACCGGGCGGCGCGCAGCCGCCGCTCGGCGTGGCGGACCGCGTCACCGACCCTCGCGCGGGCGGCGGTGGCGCGGGCCTCGGCCGCCCGGTAGCGCAGCACCCCGGCGACCACTTCGGGAACGGTGCTGACCCGCTCGCGCTCGACGCGGTCGGCGGCTCGTTCTGCGCACGCCGCGAACGCGTCGAAGGCCGGGCCGAGATCGTCGAACCGAACCGACGTGTAGAGGGCGTCGCCCGCCTCATCGTCGTCCTCGCTGTCCTCGTAACTGGCCACCCAGATCCCGTCGTCTTCGACATCGATTACCGCGGAGTGGTAGATGATGCGGGCCCTGCCGCCGGCGCTTGCTGTGGCGCGGCCGCGGGTGTCCGCAATCTCCGGGGCGCGGCCGGGGTCGAGCAGGAAGACGTGGACGACTGTCTTGTCCCATGGCGTGTGCAGCAGGTTGGCCGCCTGCCAGTCATCGAGGAAGCCGCGGGCGGCCGCCTCGTCGACCATCGAGTACACGAGGGGACGGTCGGCCGCGGCGGCCATCCACGCGTAGTACCGGCCCTCGTGCCGGACCAGATGGCAGGAGCATGCGCCCCAGTGACGGGACTCGATGGCGTGTTCGCGCGGGTCGATGTTGGGCGGATCGTGCATCATCTCAGGACTCATGCCGGCCCTCTCATAATGTGAATTGAAGCTCACACTATGAGGAGGAACTGTCAAGCTCGGTTCACAACCGGCCGGGCAACAGCTGCGGGTGAGCCTGTCCTGATACATGGAATTTGTCCTGATGAAGCCGCACGGCGGCGCTACTTCAACAACACCTTCCCGAGCGAGGTCTTCCTCCGCCTGGCCCGTCGACGTGCTGGACTGGTGCGGGGCCAGCCGCCAGCAGCCGCTGACCCTGGAGGGAATCCGGGAGCGGTTCCTTTCCTGTGGGCGAGGCATGCCAGCAGCTGGCCCAGCGCCCGGGCTACCCAGCGCCATTACCACCATTCCGGCGCGCCATCGACAGCGGTCGGCGGTTCGCGATCACCGCACCTAACGCCGGCGATGCGCGCCAGCCTGAAGTCCTAGCCTGAACACGGAACGTGAGCAGCGTATGGACAACACGGTCCATGAGCGAATATGCAGTCGGGCTGCCAATGTGTTGTCCCTCGCGGTGAGCGGGCCGGCCGTGGTTGTTCTGGCGTGGAGCGCGCCGACCTGGACGTGGCCGCAGCACAGTCCGGCCTACCTGATATGCCCGGACAGGGTGCTATGGCCGACCGCGGCGCCGCCGCTGGCGGCTCCATGCGCGGGCAAGCACCCGTACCAGGCTCAGTGAAGCCAGCACGGCGATCGTCACGTCCACCGCGGGTACCCAGCGGACCTGGTCCCCTTTCACGACGTAGGCGCCTGACGGCAGCACCAGCCCGCCGAAGCCCCCGCCTACCTCTGAGCGCCCTGAGTCCTGCGGTGCGGCGTCGTGAGCCGTGGCGTCCTGCCCGGGCGGGTCATCGGGGCCGGCAGCCAAGTTACCGCGCCGAGTCCGCGCTGTCCCCCCGCCGCCCCCGCCGGCCACGATCGCGACCGGGATAATCAGCATGCCGTCCTTCTCGTACGCGGTGCCGAACGCGCGGCGGACCGAGAGATTGTCCGCCGCCTTTGCCAAGAGGTTCTCCACGTCCATATCAAACGCCTCCTGCTGCCAGCTAGGTCAGGCCCCATCGGCGGGCCAGCGTCCCGCTGGATCGAGAGTGTGCCAACGGGTCTGGAATGCGTGCCAGTGCCCGGCGTGCCGGGCACTAGCGAGCATCTTTCCCCGGGCCGGCTATCAAGTACCAGTGCTGGCGCCCTCACTAGCCCAGTCACGTCTGTCGACTCCCCGCCACACCGCCTGGGGCAACAGTCCAGGAAGGCAAGAGCCCATCACGGAAAGTGCGCACCTGCCCGGTACGAGCGTCAGTACTTTCAGCTCCCTGCCGAATAGGAATGTCTATCGACCGAGCAGCCATTCATGGATGGCAGCCTCCAGATCAACTGTTCGGGGTGTCTGGGCGGTCCCGCCGGGTGCCTGAACAGCCAGTGCGTCGGACACGGGTTGGTGGCACGGGCCACCCGAGGCGGCTGCTTGCGAGGTTCAGCAGGCCAGGGCGTCGTGGAAGGATTCGCTGGCGAGGTTCCCGCCGAAGAGCAGCAGCTGGCGGACCTGGATACCGACGGCGTTGCAGGCCGGGCTGCGGGGCGGCTGGGAGCGACCCCGCGGCCCGGCTCGATGGGGCGGTTAATCCCTGTTGCCGAGGCCGGGCAGGACTTGCGTGCCCTCTTGCCGGACGGCCTGAAGTGAGCGCGGAGACAGTCCTAGCAGCTTCAGGATCGTCGGAGCGACCTGGGTCGTTTCCACGCTGTTGCTTATCTGGCCAGGCTGGAAGGAGCCCGGGGCATAGACGACGAGCGGAACGTCCCGATCGCCCGGGTTGTCGCCGCCGTGTTCGGCGATCTTCGTGCCGGTCGTGTATATCGTGCCGACCTCGACCCGCACTCCCCCGTCCCGCTCCTCGACAACCTGCTCGCGCCGTACCGCGCCGCCCGGCACGACACGGCGGGTCATCGCGCGCCCCGGCTCGCACTGGCCGGATCGGCGGGCACGGGCAAAGCCCGGCCGGACCTCCCAAATTTCTCCCAACATGACGACAGCCCCTATCCGAAGCGTAGGATGAGGACTGTCCGGTGAGCCTCTGACCTGGCCCTGGACCTGGTGGGCGCAACTGGGTTCGAACCAGTGACCCCTCGCTTGTAAGACGCAATAACCTCAGAATGACGTCCAGCTCACAGAGCCGGTTCATGCACTCGACCTGCGAAAACCATGCCCTGAGATGTCCCAGGGTGCCTGGGAAACTCTGGACGGTGGTTCCCGCAAGTGGTTCCCGGAACAGCGTCAAAGATCACCATAGTCCGGCGTAGAGCAAGGGCTCCGGTGCCTGGCGCTGGGGGGCGTAAGCACCTCCGGGGTCTCGTCGCCCTCATACGACATCGCCAACGCAGGGCGAGTCCGTCGGCTGCGGCGATGTGGTATCGCTAACCCGTCCACACCAGGTGATAAACACGAACCAATCCTGTCGCCTCATCGGCGATGAACTCGATGAAACCGAAATCGCCCAGGTCAGCGACGCGCCTGCCCGGCACGGGCGGGACCGGCACGCTGAACACCGGGTCATACGGGTCATCGCAGATCCGGGCCAGCGTTCGGACCAGCATGTCGAACGCCTCAGACGGCAAATCCTGCATCTGGCGCAGGACGCGATCTTCTAGCCACGGCCGCCAGCTCACGAGGCCGGGCGGTACGCACGGACAGCCTCCTCCAGCGGCATGCCGCCGCTGACCGGCCCGCGGGCAGCATCCAGTGCCCCCCGGTAGCCGGGCTCTCCGGCAGCGTCGGCATGGAATCTCCACAGCCGCAGAACGCGCTGCAGTTGCTTCCAGCCGGCCGGGTCACGGGCATTTTCCACCGCCTCCCGGTACTGGTCCAGGAAGGACCCACGCTCGTCCTCGGGCAGCCGGTCCAAGATCCGCTGCGGGTCGAACGGGTCCTCACGCCCGGCAGGCTGGGCGCTCACGAGATCATCGTAACGTGCGGGGAGATCGCACGGCCTGCGGCACGCAGGACGGACATCCGGGGCCCGGAAGAACCCTGATCGCCCATGCTTCGCACCTATCGTCCAGTTCGCAGCAGTAGCGATAGCGCCTCCTCAGACCACGACCGGGCTGCCAACGACGGCGGAACTCACACGATGTCCGCCGCCCGCAGACGTTACACAGCGCGACAGGCGTTCCAAACATGAAACGTCCCTGCCGATTCGGAGCGGGTCGGTCGTTGACTGGTCGTGAAACGGAAACCGCCCAGATTCTCCAGTTCGGCGCGGATTGGATCAACTGCGCTGCGCGAGTGCGGCTTGGAGGTCGGCGCGCTGGTGGGTTTCGGCGGCGAGCAGGTCCAGCACGAGGTGGAAGCTCAGGTCGTCGGTGCCGCGGACCTGGTCCAGGAACGCCTCGTAGGCGCCGATGATGGCGTTCAGCCGTTGCAGGCCGTATTCGCCGATCGAGGCGACGTCGGAGCAGTCGGGGAGGGTGAACTCCACGGGGATGCTCCGTCTGAAGACCGGCGCCGTGGGCATCTGTGATGCCTTGTCTCGCGGCGCGCGTGTTCCCTTCCTCATATCGGGCACGCCTACAGACACGGTGATCTGACGTACCTCATCGCGGCATCGCGGACGACTGCACCCGAAACGCCCATGTATAAATATACGGGTCGGCCGCTGGCGCGCTGGACCACAGCTGGGGCGGCCACGCGGTCAACTCCGCGTAGCCAGGTTGATAACCGCTCGCCGATCCGCCTGTATCGTCCGTGTGGAGGTCCACTCGCGTGTCTGCATCGCGCATAACGGGTCGTGATGAGCGCAAGGAGGGGATCGTGAGCCTGGCGGCTTCTCGTCTACTGCGAGACTGCCGCGTTCGCCGGCGGCGCCAGGTACAGGCCCATCACGTCGCGGATCTTGTCGATCAGCAGCGGGTCCGGGGAGATCTTGAAGTCTTCCGTGCCCAGGGCTGCAGCCCGAACGCCCGCCGACCCATTGACCGCACTAACCCGTATGGCCGGGAGCGCTAGCGACGATCTTGGCCGGGTCGCCCGGGCATCCCGGTGTAGGGGAAACGCCACCCCCAGACCACGCTGACGTGGCCGGTGAGGGTGCGCCGGTGCTCGCCGGTGGCCGGGTCCCACAGCCGCACCGTCCGGTCCTCTCCGCCGGTGGCGAGCAGCCGCCCGTCCGGGCTGAACGCCACACCCGAGATCAGCCCGTCGTGGGCGGTGAGGGTGCGAGCCAGGAGCAACGGCGAGACCGGAACCGGAGTCGGCGAGAGCTGTGGTGCCCGTGCTCCTGGCCGACCATCGGGGCTGTCCCCGCGCGGGCCGCCTGTCGCACCGGGGCCGTCGGCGTGCACCGCACCACCGTCTACGACTACCTCAACAAGGAGGGCTGATATGGCCGACCGCCCGCAGGACCCGCCGCGGCACGCCGACCACGTCGTCCCGCCGCATGCTGCTGCGCCGCAACATCGCCGTCGACTAGGACCTCTAAGTCGGCCGCTCCCCCTTCAGGGGAAGATGAAACCCGGGTTTCACCTCGCTCTAACGGTGTGAAACCCGGGTTTCATCACATTCGGGTGCCTATGCCTCCACGGCGGGCTGGCCGTTCTCGCCGAGGACCACGTGGACGGCTCGCTCCTCGGTGCCGCGCAGGACGGTCAGTTCGAGGGTGCCGCCGGGCGCCGCCGCGCGGAGCACGCCGAACAGGTCGTCAGCGCTGCGGGTGGGCTGGCCCGAGGCCGTCGCGATCAGGTCGCCGCGGGCCAGGCCGGCGCGGGCGGCCGGGCTGTTCTCGGAGACGTCGCGAATGAGCAGGCCCTCGGCCTCGGGGAGGCCGACCGCGCGGCGCAGCCGCCGGGCCAGATGGCCGGGAGCGATCGCGACACCGAGCTGCGGCGGCCGGACCGATTCCCCGCGGGCCAGCGCGTCTATCCGGCTGCGCAGCGCCTCGTCCGCGGGAATGGCTAGGTAGAAGCCCTCACCCAGGCGGTTCGTGTTGATCCCGAGTAGCTGCCCCGCCGCGTTCAGCACCGGGCCGCCCGAAGAGCCGGGCAGCAGCGGAGCGGTGTGCTCGAGGCTGCCGGTGATACGCACGCCGCGCGGGCCGCGGAAGGAGCGGTCGATGCCGGAGACGAACCCGAACGTCGCCCGCAGCCCGCGCCCGCCCGGGTTGGCCAGCCCGAAGACGGGCGTGCCGATGGCGGGGGCGTCGGTGGCCCACGACAGGGCCGGAACCTGACCGGTCTCGACCTCGATGACGGCCAGGTCGCCCTCGATGTCGGTGCCGGCTACGGTCCCTTCGGCGGTGCGTCCGTCAGCGAAGGTGACCGTCACCTGGCTGCCGCGGACGTTGTGCGCGTTGGTCAGCGCCCGGCCCTCGTCGAACACGACGCCCGAGCCGACGCCCCACCGCTGCCCGATGCCTACCACGGAAGAACCGGCCTTGTTGGCCAGCCGCGCGATGTCAGCCTGGATATCGTCGAGGACTGTCATCCTCATTCACATCCCTTCATGGTTAGTAGTAACTTGCAAGTTACTACCGACTCGGGAGGTGTCAATGCGGAACGGTACGATTTCGCTCATGGCTCAGCAGGAAACGGCCTCCTCGCCGCTCGCAGAGGCGCTGGCTAGGGTCGGCGACCGGTGGACGCTGCTGGTGGTGGAGGCACTGCTCGCCGGGCCGCAGCGATTCAACGACCTGCTCGACCAACTCCCCGGCATCGCGGCGACCATCCTGTCCGAGCGGCTCAAGCGGCTCGAACGGGAGGGGCTGCTGGTCGCCCGGCCCTACTCCGACCGTCCGCCCCGCGCCGCCTATCAGCTGACCGCCGAGGGCAGCGAACTCGCGGGGGCGCTCCGGCTGCTGGCGTACTGGGGGGCCGGGCACGCCGACCCGGCTCAGGCCCCGGTGCACCCGGCCTGCGGAACCCCGGTCGAGGCCCGATGGTACTGCCCGACCTGCGATCACCTCGTCGACGACGAGCCGCAGCAGTCCGACGTCCTCTTCGTCTAGGGGAAGGCCCTCGAGGAACAGTCTAGGGGAAGGCCCTCGAGGAACAACGGAACGGTGAGTGGCGTTACCTGGAGTTTCTGCAGGTCACAAATCTGATCACGGCCGACATATCCATGCGTGAGATATCAGGTGGGACGAGAGCCAGGCATCGGTCCCGCCCAGTTGACCTGCCCGAACACCGATACTTACCACAGCGATCAGAGCGTGCCGGTACTTTTCGCTCCGTTGTTCCTTGAGTGCCCATGCCTACTCGGGGAACGTGCCTCAGGGTCCTCCGAAGTCTCAGGAACGTCCAAAGCCGCCCGGCGCGCGCGGTCCGCCGTCGCGTCACCGAGGTGCCGAACCGCCAGTTGGGTTGGACTGTCCCATATCCACGCCCAGCGCCGGGCTCAGGACCCTGAACTCTCGGCGCGCCCTCGTGGCCCCCACGAGTCCGACCTGTGGGCGCGCGCTGGTTCGTTCCGATCGAGAACGTGATCGGCGAGAACCGGGCGTGGTGCTGCGCAGCCCGACCAGCCCGGCGCCCCGTCGACCGGCACCGCCGTCGGCGCGCTCGCCGCCTACGCCGCCGCGTGCGTCGCCGTCATCGCCACGACCATCCCCAGCCGGTTACATCTGGCCGTGGCGAACCGGACCGGCTGGTTCGTAGGTGCCGATGACGATGCCGAGATCGGTCACGGTGAGGCCCGCAGGGCGCATCGTTGCCGGGAGGATGCCGTCGTTGAACAAGCGGCGACCGGAGCCGAGCACCAGCGGAAACGTCATCAGGCGGAAGCGGTCGACGAGCTCGTGCTGCAACAGCGTCTGGAGCAGTCTGCTGCTTCCCCAGATCTGCAGCTCGTCGCCGGGTTCGTCCTTCAGCGCCTGCACCGCCGCGACGACGCCGCCGGTCACGAGGCGAGCGGTGTCGGGGTGCTCGCCGCGCCACGTGGCCTCGGCCTTGCTGAGCGAGTTGGACACGACGTACTTGGGCAGCGAGTTGATCGCCGTGGCAATGGGGTTGGCGGGGTCGGTCTGATCAGGCCAGTAGCCGCGGAAGATGCTGAACGTTCTGCGACCGAACAGGAACGCGCTGGCGTGGCTGTTGAGCTCGGTGACGAACTCGCCGACGGCCGGGTCGGGGAACGGGGCCTGCCAGCCGCCGTGGGTGAAGGTGTCGCTGGGATCCTCCTCAGGTCCGCCGGGGGCCTGCATCACGCCGTCGAGGGTCAGGAACGTCTGAACGGTGAGCTTCATGTCAATGCAGACGGAGCGGCGCACTGATTCTGAGCGCGTCTCACGCCGAATCGCAAGCTGAGAATGCGGCTCGAGCAACAGCGGAACGGCCAGTGGCGACAGCGGGCTGAAGACGGCCCCGGAACTCCCGGGAGCTACGGCCAGCGAAGTAGCGGCAGCTCAGTTAACTTCGCCTCGGGGCTGGGGGACACTGAGGAAGGTGGACCGCGAACGCGCGGAGACCTACCTGCGGCTGGTGGCCGAGGCGGAGCTGCGGCGTGCCACGACCCTTCCGAGGGACGGCGCTGTGTCGCTGCCCGACATGCCAGGTGCCGGCGGCGGGGCTCTCGTCGTGCGGCAGCGGTCCGCTGTCGCGGCTGCGCTGTACGACCTGCCCCGCCGCCAGCGCGAGGTAATCGCGCTGCAGTATTACGGGAACCTGTCCGAGGCCCAGACCGCGGCCACGATCGGCATCAGCCGCGGCGCGGTCCACAGCCACACCGCTCGCGGGGTATCTGCGCTGCAGGCCGCCTTGGAAACCGGCACCTCCCGGGTGGCCCAGGTCGCGCAGGTCCTGACAGCCGTGCGCGCGCTCGGCCATGAGGTCGCCGATCAGATCCTGGACGAGTTCGCGCTGGCCCTGGGCACCCGGCAGGCCGGTCCGGCTGGCCGGCGCAGCCCGGATCCGCGATCACTTTTGCGGTCACCTGCGGCGCATCTGCCGCTGAGCATGCTGATGAGCACCTTGCCATCGGCGCCGCCCGTGCGAGCGGCAGCCGGGCCATTTACCACTGTGCCCGCTGGCGCGCCGGGATCAGCCGTATCGCGAACGACTGCCCACCGCGCCATCCCGGTCGGCCAGATGATCCCGGTTCGCGCGCGCCATTCTGCGCCCTGGGGCGAAGATGTCAGCGGCGAGCTGTACGTGTTGTCGTATACGCACACGGCGTCCGGCGCGCTGCTCACGATGGTCGCGCGGTCCCGCGGCGAGTTCGCGCCGCCTGACGTCGAGCCCAGCGGCAACTACAGGCCTTGTGGCACGTTCCCTGCTGACCGGTTCACCGCCACCGACGACAAGGGGACCAGCTACAGCATGGCCTTCAGCGGCCGGGGCGGGCGCCATCCCAGCGAGCTGGCCGGCCAGATCACGCTGCGTCCCGCCCCGCCATCGGACATCCGCTGGCTGGACCTCACCACCACCCCCGGTGAGCCCGCCGTCCGCATCGACCTGAACCCAGGAAACCGGGCGCCGGACGGCGCCGTGGTGACGGTCAGCGAGGCAGTAACCAGCTCCGGCGAGCATCTGCTGAACAACATCGCGACGCGGCTGCTCTTGCTGGTGCTGGCCTTCCCGCACAAGATCCGGCTCCATCCGGCCGTGCTGAGGCCAGGACCGGTCACCTACATCGCCGACGGGCTCGGTGAGGTCATAGCGGCGCTGGAGGCGTGCGGTGCCCTGCCTCCGCTCAGCCCAGTCCCTGGCCAGCTTGCCGCGCTGTGCACGAAACTGAACGTCGCCGGCCACGGCATCACTGCCCCGCCCGCCCGGGGGCTGCCCGAACCATGGCTCAGCATGCTCGCGCACTACCATCGGAGGAAGCCGGGGAGGGCGCCGGGACGCGACGGCTGCGCCGTCGTGGCCGTCGCGTTTCCCGAACTCGACGGGATCAGGCTCGCGATCCTCGGCCTGCACAATTCCGTAGACACCACCTTCTTGTACGTGCATGCCGACGGCATGACGCTGGATGGACATGACGGACCACAGAGCACGGAACCGGGATTCCCGCTGAGAATATGGGTGCGCGACAGCGCTGGGCGGTGGCACGCCACGCGGACCGGCTGGAGCGCGGAAGACGACGGCGGTGTCATGATGCGCCTGGAGGTGGTGCCGCCGCTGAGCCGGGCCACTGCCTGGATCGAGGTGCTCGCTACTGGGCAATCAGCCGATGCACGCGGTACGCTGCCGCTTTGCTGGCAGTAGCAGCCGGGGATTACGAGGCTGCCCGGGCCGCCCGGCGCAGTCACTGAGCCGGGCGCTACTTTGCGGCTGCCCGTAGCCTGGGGAGTCCTGGGGACCGAGGTCAGGTTCATGAAGGGGCCGGCCACGGCTAGCCGGAGCCTTTCTCCAGTTCGGCGAGGATCTCGCGGTGAGCGTCGAGGAGCGCGAGAACCTCGGCCGGGTCCTCGACCCGGCCCATGCCGCATTCGGTGTTGATTCCCCACTGGTCATTGATCTCACGGGGCAGGTATTCCTCGATGAGCTCCGCCTGCCGCTCGGTCGTCCCGGCGGCCTGGCGGTCGGGGTGATAGGGCACGATGCCGAAGTAACGCTCAGCCGCACCGGTGTGCAGCGCCCGCAGCGGCGCGAAGAACTCGGCGTCTGACCGGTCCTGGGGGACGGTGAACGAGACCCATGACAGTGGCCGGTGCGCGGCGGCTACGACGCTGTTGATGAGGTTGACCTGCAGTTCCATGGACTCCGGCTCGACGACGTGCTTATGCCCGGGATCGCCGTAGCACAGGTGCATGCCCGCGGGGACGTCGGTGGGCACTTGGTCAAGGCAGCGGGCAAGCATGCCGGGTGCCTGGTCCTTGTCCAGGGGCGCTCCGAGGGTGACGCCGGCCAGCT
>CAWCUJ010000022.1:0-25400 GCA_963798675.1 uncultured Actinomycetes bacterium
GGCTGGTCCGCGCCGAATGGACGAAGATCCGCTCGGTTCGCTCGACCGCCTGGTCCCTCGCCATCCTGGTGGTGTCCGCGATCGGCCTCAACACCGTGATCACCGCGGCAGGCACGGCAAGCTGGAATTCCCTCAGCGCCGCCACCAGGCAGGGCTACCTGGCCGATCCGACCGGGTTCCTGGCCGCCGCGCTCAACTTCGCGCAGATTCCCGTCTGCGTGCTCGGCGCGATGGTGATCACCAGCGAGTACTCCACCGGGATGATCCACGCCAGCGTGCTCGCGGTGCCCCGCCGCACCCCGATGCTCGCCGGCAAGGCCGCCGTCTTCGCCGCTGTCGCGTTCGCCGTCGGCGAGCTGGTGGCATTCGCGTCGTTCCTCATCGCCCAGGCGATCATCCGCAGCCATATCCCGGTCTCGCTCAGCGACCCGGCGGTACTGCGCGCGGTCCTCGGCGTGGGCCTGTACCTCACCGTGCTCGGCCTGCTCGGCCTCGCGATAGGCGCGCTGGTCCGGCACACCGCTGCGGCGCTGACCGTGGTGGTCGGCGTGGTGCTTGGCCACGTTGGCCAGCAGCTCGGCCGTGCAGTAATGAGACGCCCGCCTGAACGACGACGGCGGCCTGGCCGGACTCGCAAGCCGGGTGCGAACCGTAGACGGACGGCTGGAGATCAGCAGCCCCCAGGGCGGCCCCACCGTGGTGACCATCGAAATGCCGTCCAGCACCTGAGAGCATGCCGCATGCGAATAGTGATCGCCGAGGACTCCGCGATACTTAGGGCCGGGCTCGCCGAGATCCTCAAGGACAGCGGGCACGAGGTCGCCGCGGCGGTCGGCGACGCCGACGCGCTCCGCGCTGCCGTCGAGGCGCACCACCCGGACGTCGCGGTAGTGGACGTCCGGATGCCGCCGACCCACACCGACGACGGCCTGCGCATCGCTGTGGCGCTCCGCCGCGACCATCCCCGGCTCGGCGTCCTGGTGTTCTCCCAGTACATCGAGACCCGGTATGCAGCAGAACTGCTCGGCGTGGCCTCGCCCCGCGGCGCGGCGGGCGTCGGCTACCTGCTGAAGGACCGGGTCGCCGACGTTGACGAGTTCGTCGGCGCCCTGGGCCGCGTCGCCGCGGGCGGTACCGCACTTGATCCCGAAGTCGTAGCCCAGCTGCTTGGCGCCAGCCCGCGCGCCGCCGCGCTCGCCACCCTCACTCCCCGCGAACGCGACGTGCTCGCACTGATGGCCGAAGGCCGTTCCAACGGCGCCATCGCCGGCCTCCTCGTCGTCTCCGAGCGGGCAATCGAGAAGCACGTCGGCAACATCTTCAGCAAGCTCGGCCTGCCGCCTTCGGACGCCGACCACCGCCGGGTGCTTGCAGTCCCCCGTTACCTGGAGTCGTAAGACAATCAGGCGACCGCCGAGCAAGAGCTGGTTGTTCTATAACTCTCTGGCTCAGCGTCTGAGAGATTCACCGCCAGTACACGTGCTAGTGACCCTGAACCCGATCGGAGCCAGCATCGACACAGGGATGCGCGATTGCAATCAGGTCGTCAGGCTCCGGCGGCCGAGGCAGCAAGCGCCAGCCCTTGAGTGTCGCAGCCGCACCGTACATTCCATTCGAACGCCACGGCGGCTGAGCGATCGACGTCCGCAAGGACGCACCGATCGGCTACGCGCGCGGCTGCTGCCGGCCGTCGGCTACGTCCTGCCGCCGCCGTTACGGCGGTGACCTTTAGTGATCGTCCGGGTAATGTCATCCGTTCACTCCGGTGTTTCCAGGTTTCCGTACGAACTCGACCGCCTTAGGGCACGCGTCGGCGCGCGCCGCCTGGTCCGCGGCTTCGTCGGTGATTTCGCGGGGCAAGAGACCGTGAGGTAGTTGAGGAAGCAGCACGTACGGCAGCGGTCGGCTATTGAGGAGCCACGCCGGTCCGCCGGATGGCCAGCTGCCCGCCACGACGTTCCCGGGAACCATCGCGACCACCCCGCGTATGCAAATGGCCGAATGGATCGCGGTCAGCATCGCTGCTTCGCTTCCCCCGGGACATGCCGAGGATCACCTCGGCCTGGACGGTACCGGCCCATGCCGCAAGGAATGTCCGTGACATCCGTCATGCCGAGGTCAGGATCTGTCGCACTGGGGCAGGCGCCACTGCCCGCCTAGCGTTGCGAACATGACGAAAAGCGATCAGCAAATGGCCCCGGTCCGCAATCGCAACCGGCTGCAGTCAGCGGCGAAAATCGTGGTGTTCGACATCGCCGGCCCGCTGGTGGCTTATTCGCTGCTGCGCTCGGCTGGGCTGAGCTCGGTGTCGGCGCTCGTGCTGAGCGGCGCATTCCCGGCTCTAGGCATAGCTGTCGGCGTAGCCCGCCACCGGCGTGTGGACGCCATCGGAGTCCTCGTGCTGGCCGGGATCGTCGTCGGCACGATCCTCGGGCTAGTCACCGGCAACGCCCGCCTCGTCCTCGTTGAAGGCTCGGTGCCGACGGCGGTGTTCGGGCTGTTGTGCCTTGGCTCGCTGTGGTCGCGTCGGCCGCTGATCTTCCGTTTCGCCCTCGAGTTCATGGGCGGCGACACTCCGCGGGGCCAGGACTTCGAAAGCCTGTGGTGCTACCCTAGCTTCCGCCACGCCTTCCGGCTCTTCACCGTGGTATGGGGAGTGGTGTACCTGGCCGAAGCAGCGGCCAGGGTCATCATCGTTGAGACGACATCGACGGCGACCGCGCTGACCGTTTCCAAGGTGATGCCCTACGCCGTCGGCGCTGTTCTCGCCGGCTGGATGGTCGCCTATGGCCGCCGGGTGAGGCGCGAGGGCGAACGGCTCGCCGCCGCGGCGGCTGACGCTGACGCCGAACCTGCGGCACGAGCCGCGCGCGCGGCTGCACCAGTGAGATGATCAACGAGCTCAGGCGACGGGAGGCGGGCGGCATGCCAGGATACGTGCCGGAGATTGGGCCTGGCATCTCTTTGACATTACAAGTAGCGTCACACGACAATGAGCCGCATGTCCTTTACTGCACACTGTCGATCACTCACGGTAGTTATGGCCCGTGGCGGAGCCGATTGCGCGTGATAAGGGAAGTATGCCGCGAGTCCCGCGGATCGTTGTCAGTCAGCGCCTGGTGCCTCGGCCATCGCGCCCAGCCTTGCGCAGCGGCCGGCCAACGGCGCCGACCGTGGTCACGTTGCGGCAGTAAGACAGCGAGCCCGGCACGTGGATGAACACGTGACTCATTCGGCTTCCGAGCCCAGCGTTCCGCCGCGTCCCCCCGCTTCCGCACAAGTTCGGCTCACATGAGGAGGGGACCAGGAATGATCAGGACATTAGTAGCGGAACCGACAACCCTGACACGCGAGGGCATCGTCGCTCTTCTCGGCCGGGAGAAGGACATCGACCTGATCGCTGTCCTGCAGCGCAGCGAGGAGGTCGTGCCGACGGCACGCGCGCTGAAACCGGACGTCGCCCTGATCGCCGCCGCGTTTCCCGGCCATGACGGAATCGCGATCGCGCGCGCCCTGTACGCCGCGCTCCCCGGATGCTGCTCCGCCATCCTGAGTCCGGGTCGGCGGCTGCCCGATTTCAAGCGAGCCATCGCGGCAGACGTGCACGGATTCCTGGTCCACGATTGCACCGCCGAATTCCTCACCGGGGCGGTCCGCCAGCTGGCGTCAGGCAACAAGGTCATCGACCCCGGTCTCACGTTCAGCGCGCTGGGTAGCACCGCATGCCCGCTCACCGTGCGGGAAGCGGAGACACTTCGTGCGGCCGCCCAAGGGTCTACCACCGGGGAGATCGCCAAAAGCCTGTGCCTTACTACCGGCACCGTACGCAACTATCTCTCGCACGCGATCGCGAAGACAGGTGCCCGCAACCGGGTCGACGCCATCCGAATCGCCGCAGAGTCGGGCTGGCTGTAATCGAGCTCTGGACCCGCCGACCGCTGACCGCGGCGCCTTGGACCCCTGACCTGAAGCGCGAGGGCGCCGGAGCCGAAGCCCGGAGCCGAAGCCCGGAGCCGCATGCCATGACGGCTGCCTGTGGGAATATCGGGCGAAATGCCGCAAGTTCTGACTCAGCTGGAATAATTGGAAAATGTAAATAAACCACATCGTAACTGCTCTAATATAATGCCAAACACATCACGAAACGATGACAGATGTCACTATGCGCCGCGTTAGCTGGCTGCCATAATCGCTTATGAAGTAAATGTCAGCGGCATTACGAGTTGACAAGACCAACTAAGAACATCCACGCTTGGGAGCGTACGTGGATAAGCAGTATGAACAGTATTGCATAGCCAGCCCCTTCTTTTACGATTCTCCCTACCGCGATCACGCGCCGGAGAAAAGCTTTGAGATCTCTCGCCGTCCGCTGCCGTACGGCTGGCGCCGCGCGCGCCTCGGTAACTGGCTTATCAATGTCCCGCCAGGCACAACGATTCCCCATCAGGGCTGGAAGATCCACGTATCAGCGTGTCTCGACAACGCTGCAGAAACGCTAACGCGAGTATGGCAGTACTGCGTGCCCAGGGCGATCTCCTTCAAATTCCTTCCTGGTCCCCTAGCCGTCCTCCTGCGCAACGCAAAATATGCGCCGCGCCGCTCGAGCGGAAAAATAATTACCATATACCCATCAGATGAGACTGCATTCCAGCTTATCCTCGGCGAACTGGACGAGCAGCTTAACGGCGCTCCGGGTCCCTATATCCTGAGCGACCTAAGATACGGCGCAGGCCCGCTCTATGTGCGTTACGGTGGCTTCACCGAACGATATTGCCTGAATTCGCGCGGCGAAATGGTGCCCGCGATCGAGGACCCTTCCGGCGAACTGGTGCCCGACCTGCGGTCGCCTGTGTTCGCGGTACCGCCCTGGGTCATTCTGCCGGACTTCCTCGCGCCGCACCTCGCCGCCCGCAACTCGATGACCGTAGAAGGACTTCCGTGCCGCATCGAGGACGCACTCCACTTCTCCAACGGGGGTGGCGTCTACACCGCCCGTGACGAGCGGACTGGGGAACGAGTGATCCTCAAGGAGGCACGGCCGCACGCGGGCCTGGCGGCCGACGGCTCGGACGCGGTCGCCAGGCTCCGCCAGGAGCACGACTTGCTGCGGCGGCTTTCCGGCCTTGGCATTGCGCCGGAGGTCCGCGGCTACTTCGAGATCGGCGGCCATCACTTCCTGGCCGAGGAATTCATCGACGGAGTCCCGCTCAATTCCTGTTACGCCCATCGCTATCCGCTCATCGTGCCGGATCCAGATCCGGCGGCAATCGCCGCGTACACGTCCTGGGCCCTGCGGATCTGCGCCGAAGTCGAGCGAGCCGCCGACGCCATGCACGAACGCGGCGTGATCTTCAATGATCTGCACATGTTCAACATCATGGTGCGTCCCGATGACACCGTCGTGCTCATCGACTTCGAAGCTGCCACTCGCGTCAGCGAGGGCAGGAGGCTAACCGTCGGTAATCCGGGATTCGTGGCGCCCAGGGACCGGGCCGGCTTCGGCATCGACGCCTATAGCACGGCCTGCATACGGCTGGCGATGTTCATGCCGCTGACGACCCTTTTCGCGCTGGACCGCAGCAAGGCGGCGCAGATCGCGGCGGTGATCGCGGAGCATTTTCCCGTGCCCGCCGAGTTCCTCGATCAGGCCGTAAAGGAAATCGCCGGTCACGAGGGGAAGGGCCACCAGGGGAAGGGGCACGCCTGGAAGGGCCGAATGAATGGCGAGACCACAGCATATCCGGAATATCAGTGGTTCAGCGCCGGCCGCGATCACGCATGGAACTCGCTCAGCGGGGCCCTCGTCAGCGCCATTCGCGCCAGCGCCACGCCATCCCGGGCCGACCGGCTCTTCCCGGGCGACATCGAGCAGTTCACCGCTCCGGGCGGAGGGCTCGCGATCGCGCACGGCGCAGCCGGCGTGCTGCACGTGCTGTCCGAGGCGGTCGGTGTACGGGTGCCGGAATACGAGGAGTGGCTCATCGAACGGGCCGCGAACCCGGTCAAGGGCAGCCGCCTGGGCCTGTACGACGGGCTGGCCGGCCTGGCCTACGTGCTGTCACGGTTGGGCCATACGCAGGCCGCGCTGCGGACGGCCGCGGTGTGTCTTGGCGATCAGTGGGAGCGGCTCGGCTCCGACCTTTACGGCGGCCTGGCCGGGTTTTCGCTGGCCATGCTCGCCGTGGGCGACTGCGCCGCGGAACCGTCGCTGGTTGACGCGGGCCTGAAGGCCGGCCAGATCGTGGCCGACAGGGAACTGGCCCGCGGGGCCGGCCGGGACCGGGCGGCGGGGCTGATGAGGGGCACCTCCGGACAGGCACTGCTGTTCCTCCGGCTCTACGAGCGCACCTGCGATCCGGCCTACCTTGACCTGGCGGAGGCAGCCATCGCCGCCGACCTGGATCGGTGCGTCACCGATCACGAGGGATCACTGCAGGTCGACGACGGCTGGCGGAAGTTGCCCTACCTCAACGCCGGCAGCGCCGGCATCGGCATGGTCATCGACCGCTTCCTACCGCACCGGCACAACTCGGCCTTCGCCGAGGCCGCCGCCGCGATCCGGATCGGCGCGCAGTCCGCGTACTTCGCCCAGTCCGGCCTGTTCAACGGCCGCGCCGGGATGATCATTTACCTGGCCGGTCACGACGGGCGCGATCGGCACGCCTGCGCGCACATCCGCAGGCTGGCATGGCACGCCGTCCGGTACGAGGGCGGCCTGGCCTTCCCAGGGGACATGCTGTTCCGTCTTTCGATGGATCTCAGCACCGGCACCGCCGGAGTCCTGCTGGCCGTGGCGGCCGCGCTGGCCCCTCAAGGCGCCGCGCTGCCGTTTCTCGGCCCGCCCAAAAGCCTCCCTGGTGGGCATTCACAGGGAGCCGAGAAAGCACGAGCGATGAAAGGAGGTGAATGATGGCTCTTCTCGACATGCAGGGGATGGACCCGGCTTCGCGCGGCGGTAACGGCGGAGGCGGCCACGGTGGCGGAAGTCACCTGAGCGTGCTGCTTTGCGACAGCACGGCCAGCATCACTCTCTGCCTCTAGGCAGCCGCCTAACCAGGAAAAAGCGGTAACCGGCGGGGAGCACGGCTGACCCCGGCTCCCCGCCGGGACCGGCACCTTCAATCAATTCAATTGTGTCATTGACCCGGGACGCGGCCACACATGACTGGAGCACAGCCAGCCGACGCGGATGCGCGTGGCCTGCGCACGGACGCCGACCGGCTGCTGCTGCGTCTGGCCCGGCGTGGCAGCTGGTGGCTCACCCTGCTCGGTTGCGCATCGGTCGCCGGAGCCATCGCCGAGGTACTGCTGCCCGCGGCCATCGGCCGCGCGGTGGACGCCGGGCTCGGCGCCGTCAGGTCCGCGCACGCCGGAGGCACGGCCAGGTGGCTCGCCAGCTGCGCCCTGCTCATTGCCGTCATCGTGGCATCCGAGGCCGCGGTCCAGCTGGCCACAGGAACGGCCAGCGCTGCCGCCACGGCCTGGCTGCGCAAGTCCGCGGCCGGCCACGTGCTGCGCTGCGGGCCCGGGCTGCTCAGGTCCTTCAGCACCGGAGATACCGTCAGCCGTATCGTCGGCGGCACAGTCGATGCGGGTGCCGCGCCCGCCAGCGCGGTCAGTGCCGTCACCGCCGTCATAGCCCCGTTCGGAAGCGTGCTCGCCCTCGGGCTGATCGACCCCTGGCTGGCCGTTGCCTTCGGCGCGGGGTTCCCCGCACTCGCGCTGGTCATGCGCAGGTTCGTCCGCGACTCCTCCGATATCAGCGCCGACTACCAGCACGCTCAGGGAGCGATCGCGGCCCGCCTGCTCGACGCCCTGGCAGGCGCGCGCACCATCGCCGCGGCGGGCACCAAGGGCGATGAACAACACCGGATACTGGCCCCGCTGGCCGAACTGCGCGCCCGGGGTGACGCCTCGTGGCGGATCCAGGCCCGCGCTGCCGCGCAAGGCATGGTCATCGTCCCGATCCTGCAGGTCATCGTGCTCGCCGTCGCTGGCTTCCAGCTCAGTAAGCACAAGATCACGCCCGGTGAGCTGGTGGCCGCGAGCCAGTACGCCGTGATCGCCGTGGGGGTCGGAGCCAGCCTCGGCCAGGTGAACCTGCTCGGCCGCGCGCGGGGCGGAGGTCGGCGCGCGGCCGGCCTGCTCGCCCAGGAGCGCCCCGTGTACGGCGCGGCCGGTCTCGGACCTGGTCCTGGACAGCTGTGCTTTCGCCGGGTGACGGTCAGGCGCGGCGGCGAGGCGGTGCTTGACGGGCTCGATCTCATCATTCCCGGCGGTGCGTCGGTCGCCGTGGTGGGCAGGTCCGGAGCGGGCAAGTCGACGCTAGCCAGTCTGGCCGGGCGGCTGATCGATCCCGACGAGGGCGAGGTAATCCTGGACGGTTTCGTCCTGTCCGAGCTCACCAGGCGCGCGCTGCGCGATGCCGTCGTGTACGCCTTCGAACGCCCCGCACTGTTCGGCGAGACGCCTTTCGAGGCGATCAGCTTCGGCGGCTGGCGGCCGACCCGTGAACAGGTGCTGGCCGCGGCGAGCGACAGTCGCGCCGCCGCGTTCCTCGCGCGGCGGCCCGGCGGCATCCAAGCCCCGCTCGGCGAGACACCCATGTCCGGCGGCGAGGTGCAACGGCTCGGACTGGCCCGCGCGTTCGCCCATGCCAGCCACGCCAGGCTGCTCATCCTCGACGACGCCACCTCCAGCCTCGATACCGCCACCGAGATGCTTGTCAGCCGGGTCCTCACCGACCAGATGGGCGGCCGGACCCGGCTGATCGTGGCGCACCGGGCCACGACCGCGGCCCGGGCCGATCTGGTCGCCTGGCTGGAGGCGGGGCGGCTGCGCGCCCTGGCCCCGCACCATGAACTGTGGGCCGACGCGCGGTACCGCGCGATTTTCGGAGCCGGACCCGGCACCCCATGCTGATCCGCAGCCTGCGGCGCCGCCCGCGAGATGTCGCCTGGCTCGCCGTCTGGTCGGCGGTGCAGTCGCTGCCCGCACTCGCCTCAGGCTGGGTACTCGCCGAGGCGGCCGGAATGTTCCTGGCCGGCCGTACCCTGGACGGCCTGCGCTGGCTCGGGCTGCTGGCTCTGGCCGCGCTGGCAGGCGCGCTCGGCACCCGGCAGTCATACCTGCGGCTCGGCGCCGTCGTCGAGCCGCTGCGCGACGAGCTTGTCGAGCTCATCGTCATGGGCGCCCTGACGCGCTCGATGGATACCACCAGGCCGCCGGACACCGACGCGGTCGCCCGGATGACGCACCAGGCCGAGATCGTCAGGGACGCGTTCGCCGGCATGCTGACCGTGGCCTGCACGTTCGCCTTCACGGCGGGCAGCACGCTCGCGGGCCTGCTCACGCTCGTTCCAGCCACGCTGCCCTATGTGATCCCGCCGCTGCTGGTCACCGTGCTGATCCTGCGCCTGCTCCTGCGGCCTTACGCCGCGCGCCAGCGGCGGGCCGTTATCGGCGAGGAGACGGTGGCCAATTCCGCCGCGAAGGCGGTATCTGGCCTGCGCGACGTCACGTCGTGCGGAGCCGAGGCACAGGTTCTCGCGCAGTTCGACGCCGTGGTAAGGCAGCAGGCCGACGCGGCCAGGTCGGTCGCCAGGATCGGCTCCGCCCGCCTGCTGTGCCTCGCGGTAGGCGGCTGGCTGCCGCTGCTGCTCGTGCTGGCCGCCGCGCCGTCGATTCTGCACGGCGGCGTCGCCCCGGCCCACATCATCGGCGCCGTCGGCTACATCGTCGGGAGCCTGCGAGGCACCCTGTACACGCTTTCTCAGGGCGTCGGAGCGGGCCTGGTGCGGCTCACCGTGACGCTGGATCGCATCGTCGGGGCAAGCACCCAGCCGGCCGATCCCCCGCGAGCCGCTTCCCCGCCTGAGCCGCCCGCCGCCCGCGATCACCACGCCGCCCGGGATCATCACGCCGCCCGCGATCACCACGCCGATGGGTCCGGGGACCTGAGGCTCCGCAGTGTGGGGTTCGGCTATGGCGCGCAGGCGGAGCCGATCATCACCGACCTCAGCATCGACATCGCGCCAGGCGATCACCTCGCGATCGTCGGCCCCAGCGGCATCGGCAAATCCAGCCTGGCCGGGCTGCTGGCCGGAATGCTCAGGCCCACGGCCGGCGAAATTCTCCTGGACGGGGTGCCGATGGCGCGGTACCCGGCCGCGTCGCTGGCCCGCCTGCGGGTGCTCATCCCGCAGGAGGCGTACATCTTCACCGGGACGCTCGCCGAGAACATCCTGTACCTCCGCGGTGCCGCAGGCCCGCCGCCCGGGACCGAACTCGATGCCGCGGCCGACGCACTAGGCCTGAGTCCCCTGGTGTCACGGCTGGGCGGATATCGCGCGGTCATCGATCCGGCTGCCCTTTCCGCAGGTGAACGGCAGCTCATCGCGATCACCCGTGCCTACCTGTCCACCGCGCCCATCGCCATCCTCGACGAAGCCAGCTGCCACCTGGACCCGGCTGCGGAGGCGCGCGCCGAAGCCGCCTTCGCGCGCAGGCCCGGCACGCTGATCGTCATCGCGCACCGGATCAGCTCGGCGCTGCGCGCGAAGCGCGTTCTGGTGCTCGACGGCGTCCGCGCCCAGGCCGGCGATCACGCCTCGCTGCTGGCCAGCTCCGCGATGTACCGGGATCTGGCCGGCTACTGGAACGTCTCATCGCGCCAGGAAACGCCGGGGCTTGAACCTAGCGGCAGGTGACCGGGTCGGCCAAGCGGCCAAGTCGGCCAAGCGCCCAGCCCGGCCAAGCGCCCAGCCCGGCCAAGCGCCCAGCCCGGCCAAGCGCCCAGCCCGGCCAAGCGCCCAGCCCGGCCAAGCGCCCAGCCCAGCCAAGCCGGCTAAGCATGATGCCGACGGTAGTGCTCGGCCAGCACGTCGTCGCCGAAGTCGGCCGCCGGGTTCCGCCACGCCGAATGAATGTGGTTGCCGTTTCCCTGGGTGTTGTCGTGCTCGATGAGCAGCGTGGGTCCCTGGACGCGGTAATAATGCCGCTGCCCAGGCGACGTGCTGCCCGCCCACGCGAAGGTGAGGTTATCGAAGCCGGCGCGTTCCAGGTCGTGCATCTGGACCCCGGCCACCTCGTCGGGCAGCCGCCGCGCGAACGCCCCGACCAGGGCCGCGAGCGAATCGAGCTGCCGTTGGTCAAGCCCGGCCGCCGCGACGCCCTTGGGGCTGGACCGAACGTAGCTGAGGATGTCCCGCTCGTCTTCACTGATCACGTAGTCCGGCTCGGGCGCGAACACCGCGTCGGGCCGTTCGGTATCGCCGATCCGGGGCACCATCCGGGCGGCCAGGTCAGGCGGCGGCCGGTGGTGGATGATGGCGGCGCGCTGCTGGGCGGCGTCGAGCGAGTTCACCAGCCGGTAACCGAGTTCCTCGTCGTCGGCCAGCGGCGCGAGCATCCCGACCGAAGCGGGCTCGGCGCCGAGCATGCACGGGGTGGGGGAGAGGTGTCGGCCGTCGACCACGGTGAAGTTGAGTGACACGTGGTGCCCGGCGAACTGCCAGCCCCAGGCCTGGTCGCCCGGCGAGCCGAACACCTTGAAGCAGTACCGTTCGGGATCGAACAGATCGGCCAGACTCGGCGCCAGCGCCCGGAGCACGTGCTCCATGGCCATCACCGACACGACCTTCGCGTACCCCGGCATGCTCGTGCCTGACACGATCAGCTCGTGCGCGAGCCGCCGCTGCCCGTCGTCGAGCGCGCCGATCGGCAGGCCGTTCCGGTCCGGCGCGGGCAGGAACGACCAGTCGCGCCGCTCGTCGCCGAAGGCGAAACACACCCGCTCCCGCTGCGTCGCGGTCAGCGCCGCCAGGAACGCGGCCACGGCACCCGTCATCCGTTTGGCCGTCTCCGGCACGGCCAGCCGTTCCCCGTCATCCATGATCTCCATTATCCGCCGGCCCGGTCTAGACCCGGGGCAGGATCCCGGCGAGCAGGTTGCCCATCCGGCTGGCGGAGGCCCGCCCCGCCTCGACCACCTCGGCGTGGCTGAGGCCGTGCCCGGCCAGGCCCGCCGCCAGGTTGGTGACCAGCGAGACGCCGAGCACCTCCGCGTCCATCTGGCGGGCCGCGATCGCCTCCAGGCCGGTCGACATCCCGACCAGGTCGGCGCCGAGCCTGCCCAGCATGGTGATCTCGGCGGGGGTCTCGTAGTGCGGGCCGGGCATCATCGCGTAGATCCCCTCGGCCAGCCTCGGGTCGGCCTCGCGGGCCAGCGCCCGCAGCCTGGGCGAGTACAGGTCGGTCAGGTCCACGAACCGCTGGCCGGCCGACGGCGGTGGTCCGGCCAGCGGGGACTTGCCGGTCAGGTTGAGGTGGTCGCTGATCAGCACCGGCTCGCCGACGCTGAGCCCGGGCCGGATCCCGCCCGCCGCGTTGGTCAGCACCACCGTGCGGCAGCCCGCCGACACCGCCGTCCGCACGCCGTGCACCACGGCGGCGGGGGACAGCCCCTCATACAGGTGCACCCGGCCGAGGAACACCAGCACCCGGACCGGCCCCGCGGCTACCGAACGGACCGTCGGCGTGTGCCCCGGCACGGTCGAGGCGGGAAACCCGCCCAGTTCGGCCAGCGGTATCTCGGTCTCCGCGGCGCCGATCGCGTCGGCGGCCGGCGCCCAGCCCGAGCCGAGGACCACGGCGGCATCATGCGGGCCGGCCAGGGCGGTGATGCGGGCTGCGCTGGCCGCCGCGGCGGCGAAGGGGTCGTCCACGAGGGTCCATCATGGCGCATCACCGGCGCCCAGGCTGGCTCAGATGCTCGTTCGGCCAAAGATAGTCTTACCCGTGATCCGGGATACCGTGGCGGGGTGGATGATGAGGCTGTGGCGGAAGCCGTCCCGGTAGTCGCCGACGGCGGACCCCAACGGTCGAATTGGGATGACCCGCGGGTGCCGTGGGCCGGCAAGCCGCGGCGGGTCGACATCTTGTGCTGGGCCGGCATCACGCTCAGCGGCATCTACTACTGGACGCTGCTGCCGTTCCGGGCATCGCTGCTGGGTACCCATCCGGTGCTGTCCGAGCTGCTGAACGGAAGCACCGAGGCGATCGTCACGGCCGCGGCGTTCGCCCGCGTCGGGCACGGGTCGCTGGTGGTGGCGCTGCTGGCCGCCATCCCCGGGCTGATGACGTTCGATCCGCTCTACTGGTGGGCGGGCCGCCTGTGGGGCGAGCGCGTCATCGCGCTGCTGTCCGGTCGGCGCAAGCGCGGGAGCCGGTACATGGGCCGCGTGCAGCGCTGGGGCCGCAAGTTCACCTGGCCCGCCGTGGTGCTCTCCCCGTTCCTGCCCATCCCCAACGCGATCATCTTCGTTATCGCCGGGTGGGCCGGGATGCGGCTGGTCACGTTCATCATCCTGGACCTCATCGGCTCGCTGCTGTGGGCGGGCATGCTGGTCGGCCTCGGCTATGAACTCGGCCACCACGCGGTGGTGGTGGCGCAGACCATCTCGCACTACGGGCTGTGGATCTCGATCGCGCTGATCGCCGTGATCGTCGTCACCCAGGTACGTTCCCAGCGCCATATGATGCGCGTCGCCAGCGAAGCCCGTGCCGCGAGCCGGGGCCAGGTCGACGCCGAGGCCAGCGCGGCCGGGCCGGTCGCCGGGGGCGATACGCCTGCCGGCTGATCCCGCAGGGCTAGGACCGGACGCCGTACAGGTGCTCGAGCGCGAGCTGATCCAGGTGCTCGTAGGCCAGGCCGCGCTGGGCCAGCGTGTCCACGTCGGCGCGGGGCTCGCGGACGTCGCGCCAGGTCTCGCCGGGGGCTAGCGTGGCCGAGCCGAGCTGGTCCACGCCGGAGGCGCGCAGCGCCTCGATCACTTCCGGGTCGGCCCGGAACGCCCGCACCTTGGCCCGCAGGATGAGGTAGTTGCGCATACAGGCGGCCGCGGACACCCAGACCCCCTCGTCGTCCTCGGTCCGCGGTGGCTTGTAGTCGAAATGCACCGGGCCGTCGTACCCGCCGGCCTCCAGCGTGTCCACCACCCAGAACGCGCCGCGCACGTTCCCGGCGCCGAACCGCAGGTCCTGGTCGTACCGCGGCCCGTGCTGCCCGTTCAGGTCGATGTGGAACAGCTTGCCGTGCCACATCGCCTGGGCGATCCCGTGCGCATAGTTCAGCCCGGCCATCTCCTCGTGCCCGACCTCAGGGTTCACCCCGACCATGTCGCCGTGCTCGAGCCCGTTGATAAAAGCCAGCGCGTGCCCGACCGTCGGCAGCAAGATGTCGCCGCGCGGCTCGTTCGGCTTCGGCTCGATCGCGAACCTGATCTCGTAGCCCTGCTCGCGTACGTACGCACACAGCAGGTTCAGGCCCTCGGCGTACCGGTCGAGCGCGGCCCTTATGTCCTTGGCGGCGCCCGACTCCGCGCCTTCGCGGCCGCCCCAGAAGATATAGGTCTTGGCGCCGAGGTCCGCGGCCAGGTCGAGGTTGCGCATGACCTTGGCCAGGGCGAACCGCCTGATCTCGCGGTCGTTGGCGGTGAACGCCCCGTCCCTGAACATCGGGTGGCCGAACAGGTTAGTGGTGGCGGTCGTCACGACCAGCCCGGTCTCGGTCAGCGCCTTGCGGAACGCGCCGATGCGCTCGTCCCGCTCGGCCGGGGTGGCGTCGAAGGCGAACACGTCGTTGTCGTGGAAGTTCACCCCGTAGGCGCCGAGTTCCGCCAGCTTGTACACGGCGCGTTCGGCGGGCATGGGCGGCCGCACGGCCGAGCCGAACACGTCCACCCCCTGCCATCCCACCGTCCAGATGCCGAACGAGAAGCGGTCCTCGCGTGAGGGAACGTAATCCGTGCTCACCGGCCAGTCCTTCCTGATGATCGTGCCACTCGTGCTCGCCCATCCTTTCCATCCTTCCCATCCTTCCACCTGCCGCCCCCGAGCGCCGTTCCATGATCGTGGCCAGTTCGGGGCAAATAGCGCCCATTTCTGGCCATGATCATGAGGCCCCGGCCCCGGCCCCGGCCCCGGCCCCGGACCCGGACCCGGACCCGGACCAGTCGGCGGTGGCGTTGCGGAGGGTCGCATAGCGCTCGCGGACCAGCGGGACCGGCTCTGCGGTGTACTCTGCGCTGGTGCCCGCCAGCGGCCAGTCCGGGAGCTCGGCCGCGCCGGAGAGAGCCCAGGCGGCCTGCCGGGCCGCGCCCAGCGCCACGTACTCCGCGGGCTCGGGCACTGTCACCGGCACGCCGAAGATCGCAGGGGCGATCGCGCGGACGGCGGGCGATCGGGCGCCGCCGCCGATGAGGATCACCCGTTGCGCGGTAATGCCGCAGTCGGCCAGGTTGTCGATGGCGTCCGCGAGCGAGCAGAGCACCGCCTCGACCGCGGCCCGCGCGAGGTTCTCCGGCGTCGTGTTAGTACTGGTCAGCCCGCGTATAACGCCGCTGGCGCCCGGCCGGTTCGGGGACCGCTCGCCGTCCAGGTAGGGCAGCAGGGTCAGCCCGCCCGCCCCGGGGGGCGCGGCTAGCGCGAGCCGGGACAGGCCGGCCGCGTCGGTGCCGAGCATGCGGGCCGTGACCGTCAGCACCCGGGCCGCGTTGATGGTGGCCACCAGCGGCAGGAATCGCCCGGTGGCATCGGCGAAGCCGGCCACGGCCCCGGACTCGTCGGCGGCGGGCTCGGCCGCGACCGCATACGCGGTGCCCGAGGTGCCGATGGAGACGACCACTTCACCGACGCCAAGACCCAGGCCGAGCGCCGCGCCCATGTTGTCCCCGGTACCGGCGGCTAGCGCCGCGCCGCCCGGAGTCCGGGCCACGATCTCGGCCGGGGCGGCGACCCGCGGCAGCCCCGCCTGCTTGCCCAGCGCGGCCTCGGCCAGCTCCGGCAGCCAGCAGCCGGTGGCGGGGGAGAAGTAGCCGGTGCCAGAGGCGTCGCCGCGGTCGGTGGCGGGAGGATGGGCCCGGTCTCCCAGTCGCCAGGACAGCCAGTCGTGCGGCAGCATCACGTGCGCGGTCCGGGCCGCGGCGTCCGGTTCGTGATCGGCCAGCCAGCGCAGCTTGGTGACCGTGAACGAGGCCGTCGGGACGCTCCCGGTCAGCCGCGCCCAGTACCCGGGGCCGCCCATCTCATCGATCAGCGCCGCTGCCTGCGGCGCCGAGCGCACGTCGTTCCAGAGCAGGGCCGGCCTGACCACCTGGCCCGCCTCGTCGACGACGACCATGCCGTGCTGCTGCGCCGCTACCCCGATGGCGCCGGCGCGGCTAAGCAGCCCATCTCCCGCCTGGGCCAGCGCCCGCCACCACAGTTCCGGGTCGCACTCGGTGCCGTCCGGGTGCGGGGCGGTGGCATGCCCGACGATGGCGCCGTCGTCGGCCTGGCAGAGCAGCACCTTCGTGGACTGAGTGGACGAATCGACACCAGCGACAAGCATCTGCGGCTCCCAGCTCAGTGCGGTAACGCCCCACGATAACGTGGCCTGCCCGCGCCGCGGAGCCCAGCCCGGGGCGGCTCGCGCAGCGTCTCCTGACGGCATCGGGCGGCGCCCGGCAAGTCCCCGCACCAATCACCAGCCACCGCCCCTGCGCCACCGGCTCGGCCCGCTCCGGTGACACCAGGACCGTGGTTCTGCGATGCCTTCCAGAGCTTTACTTGAAAAGTTAATTAAACGCTGTGACCGGGGACCGCATGAGTGCACGTGACAAATGAACGTGCATTTGGTCTTGCATGATGCGCGGAATCTCGGGCAGGATGTGATTTGCGCCAATCATCTGGGATTGACCGCACTACGCTTTCGCGGGGTCGCGATGGGTTTGAGCCAAGTAGGTTTGCCGACACGAACCAAGGTCGATCCTGCCGTTCGCCGCCCGCTTGACTTGAAAACCAGGCTGCAGTGCGCACCCGGGCGCCCGCGCGTGGTCCGGATGCCTTCTGACTGGTGGGATTCACCTGCGGTCGCGGCCTGCGCGCTTAGCGCCGGAGCCCAGTCCGGCCGGACCGCGAGGAAATTCACCAGGAACACGCTCAAGGAGTGGGGCCTGGCCTCGCTCGCCGATGACGCGGAAGCGATCGTGGGCGAATTCGTGGCCAACGCCGTGTCGCACACGACGCGGTCGGCGGAGTCCGGGCAGTCGCTCGGCCTGCGACTGCTGCGCCGGACCGGCGAGGTCATGTGCGCCGTGCTTGACCCGTCTGACACCGCCCCGGTGCTGCGGATGCCGGACCGCAGCGAAGAGGCAGGCCGCGGCCTGCAGATGGTGGACGCGCTAAGCGACGTCTGGGGCTGGAGCCCCGTCACCGGCCGCGGCAAGGCTGTCTGGGCCATCTTGTTCTGCGCGTTATCTGCACTGTTAGCGCTCACTTTGACACACCTAGATAGCTAAGGCCCGCGGTCGGAGCAGCTAAGGTCCGCGCCCTCGACGCGCTGCGCGGCCGTGGCGTGATCCAGTAGCCCTGGCATCGCGCCGACCGTGCCCCTGGGCTACCCTCAGTCAGCACACGCACAGTGCTTGTCTCAACAGGTGCTTGTCTCAACAGGTGCTTGTCTCACGGCGGGAGGCCACTCACCGATGCCCTGGACCTGGCGTTACGAAAAGGCAGACGGCACCGTGATCACCACCGATGAGCTGCAGGAGGCCATCTTCGCCAGCCAGGGCGACGCGGAGAGCTGGCTTGGGGAGAACTGGCGCGCGCTGCTCGCGGCCGGGGTGGATCAGGTCTCGCTGCTCGACGACGCCAGGACCGAGTATGGTCCGATGAGCCTGCACCCGGATGACTAGAGGTCTAGGGCCGGGTCAGATCTTGGTGCCGGGTCCGACCCGCGGGGCCGGCATCCGGAACCTGCGGATCTGCAGTGCCCGCATCACCGAGTACGTGGTCAGGCCCCGGGTGGACTCGCCGGGTAGCCGCTCGGCGACCAGCCTCCGCAGGCTGCGCCGGATCAGCAGAGCGTCCAGCGCGATGACCGCGATCAGCACCAGGACCAGCGGGGAGATGAACTCCTGCAACGCCTTGCTCCTCAGGAACACGGCGACGAGCAGGAGCACAAGTATGTACATGTAGTACTCGCTGGCCCGGCGCTTGGAGTCCACGAAGTCACGGGCCAGGGCGCGCGCCGGGCCGCGGTCGCGCGGGTTGAGTGCCCACGCCTCGCCCCGCTTCATCGCCTCGTACTTAGTGGCCCGGGCCGTCTTGGCCTTTGCCTTATCCTCGGGCGTACGCGGCGCGGTCGGAGCCCGCGACCCGGTGATCGGCTGGCGCCGCCTGGCCTCGGCTTCGCTGCGCTTGGGCGTGGGCCGTCCCTTGGCCGCCTCGGCGGGGGAGCGGGGCTTACTGTCGGCCGGGCCGTCCGGGCTCTGCGCGCCCGGGGAATCCTGGGCCGTGTTGTCCGTCGCCCCGGCGCTACGGCGTCGGAACACGCGCCCAGCTTAGTCTTTTCGGGGGGTCGGGGGGTCGGCCCCCCGGGGGCAGCACAGTCTTTTCGGGGGGTCTGGGGGTCGCCCCCCCGGGCAGCACAGTCTTTTCGGGGGGTCGGGGCAGCACAGTCTTTTCGGGGGGCTAGCACCACCCGCGCTGGGGTGCGGGCGTGGTAGCTCGCAATGCGGGTGACCGCGTAGGGTGGAATGCGACTAGTCGCACGGGCTCGTCCGCCGTCTAGCCGGGTGTCCGGCCTAATTTCGGCCCGGCCGCGCGGTCTGGTGGCGGCGTAGAAGTTAACTGAAGGGGACGGCCGCGCGTATGGGCGTGATGAAGCGAGTCTCACTTGTCTTCAAGGCCAAGGCCAACAAGGCCCTGGACAAGATGGAAGACCCTCGTGAGACCCTGGACTACTCCTACCAGCGGCAGCTCGAGTTGCTGACGAAGGTCCGCCGTGGGGTCGCGGATGTCGCCACGTCGCGCAAGCGCGTCGAGCTGCAGATGAACCAGCTCCAGCAGTCCTCGAACAAGCTCGAGGACCAGGCGCGCAAGGCGCTCGGGATGGGCCGTGAGGACCTCGCCCGGGCCGCACTCGAGCGCAAGGCGTCGGCGCAGACGCAACTGAACGATCTGCAGGTGCAGTACGCCCAGCTGCAGGCCGAAGAGGAGAAGCTGACGGTCGCCTCCCAGCGGCTGCAGTCCAAGGTGGACGCCTTCCGCACCAGGAAGGAGACCATCAAGGCCACCTACACCGCGGCCGAAGCGCAGACCAGGATCAACGAGGCGTTCTCCGGCATCTCGGAAGAGATGGGCGACGTCGGCATGGCGATCCAGCGGGCCGAGGACAAGACCGCCCAGATGCAGGCGCGCGCGGGCGCGATCGACGAGCTGATGGCCTCGGGCGCGCTGGACGACGCTATCGGCGGCCGCCGCGACGACATCCAGTCCGAGCTCGACATGATGGCCGCGAGCAGTGACGTCGAGCGCGAGCTGAGCAGGCTCAAGGGAGAGATCACCGCCAACGCGCCCAAGCAGCTCGAAGGCGGGGCCAACGGCACCAGCCAGGCCACCCAGAGCCAGTCCCAAAATCCCCAAAGTGCCCAGGACCAGAGCGGCCCGTACGCGCCGCCGCCGCCGTCGGCCCAGGCCCAGCCGGCCGGCATCCCGGTGTCCGACCTGCCCGCCGCCGAGCCGCAGGACGGTGAGGGGTCGTGATCGTCAGGATCCTGGGCGAGGGCCAGTTCAGGGTCGACGACGCGGCCACCGCCGAGCTGAACCGGCTGGACACCGAGCTCGAGGCGGCCGTCAACCACAACGACGAGGCCGCCTTCGCGGCCGCGCTCGACGGCCTGCTGGCCCAGGTCCGCGCGCAAGGTTCACCCCTGTCCCCGGATACTCTGGAACCGTCGGACCTGATCCTTCCTCACGAGGACTCGAGCATGGACGAGGTACGCAAGCTGCTCACGGAAGAAGGCCTCATTCCGGGCTGACGGGACGGGAACAAGTCCGGCTGAAGGCCAGAGCATACTCGCGGGTAACGTTCGGCGGGCGTTCAGCGTTGTACGGGTAGATTTGAGCTATTGGATAGCAGCTGGCTTCGGGCGGGCGCAACCAGCCCGGGGCCGAACGGAGGTGGCGCCATGGCGGCGCGTACCAGGTATGCGCCCGACCGGGGCCTGACGTTGCGGATGACCGCGACCATGTTCCTGCTCGGGCTGGTGTTCGTAGCGTTCGTCGCCGCGATCATCGGCATCGGGGCGGCGTATCACGCGTCCAGTGCCGCGATCGTGCTGTTCGCGGTGGTCCTGGGCGGCGGTTTCGCCATCGGGTCGCTGTTCTACTCGGACAAGATCGCACTGAAGACGGCCGGGGGAATCGAGGTCGGCCCGAACGACGGGGAGCGCGCCCGTCTCCTGCACGGCACGGTGGACCGGCTGTGCGCGCTGGCCGACATGAAGAAGCCACGGATCGCCATCGCCAACACCCGCCTGCCGAACGCCTTCGCGACCGGGCGCAACGCCGACCATGCGGTGCTCTGCGTGACCACTGGCCTGATAGATATGCTGACCCCGGAGGAGCTCGAGGGCGTTATCGCGCACGAGATGTCGCACGTGGCGCACAAGGACGTCCAGGTGATGACCGCCGCCTCGTTCCTGGCTATCATCGCCGCGCTGCTGATCAGGATCGCCTTCTACGGAGAGCTGTTCGGCGGCGGCCGCGGCCGCGGTGGCAATAACCAGAACGCCGGGGTCATCATGCTCATCCTCATGGCGGTGAGCATCGTCGTCTACGCGGTCAGCTTCCTGCTGATCCGGATGCTGTCCAGGTACCGCGAGCTCGCCGCGGACCGCAGCGGCGCGCTGCTCACCGGCCAGCCGAGCGCGCTGAAGAGCGCGCTGATCAAGGTCAGCACGGACATGTCCAGGATCCCGACCCAGGACCTGCGCGCGGCCGAGCCGCTGAACGCGTTCTTCTTCGCGCCGGCGATGAAGCTGAACGCCAAGGCGAGCCTGTCCACGGTGTTCTCCACCCACCCGAGCCTCGAGCGCAGGCTGGCTGAGCTGGATAAGGTGCAGCAGCAGCTCGGCCGGACCGCCGGGTAGCGCTCGTGGGTTTTTTCGACACGCTGCTCGGCCGGACCAAGCCGGTCCAGCCGAAGCTGGACGACCTGTTCGCGCTGCCGTCGGCGGCGGTCACGTTGGACGCGGGAGCCGGATTCAAGCCCACTGGATCCGGCTCCGTCTGCTTCCGCCCCGTCGAAGGCCGGTCCTTTTCCGACGTGCAGAAGGACGTCCAGGAGCTGCTCGATGTGAGCTCGGGCAAGGAGGGCGGCCTGCCGGTCGAGGTGACCACGGACTCCTACGGCTTCAACTGGCTGGTCAGCTCGCACATGTCCGACGAGCTCGACGCGCTGGTCACCGACCTGCACGCGGTGAACTCCTCGCTGGTGGACAACGGCTTCGGCCCGCAGCTGCTTTGCACCCTGGTCGCGTTCCGCGATGACCAGGAGCGCCGGCTCGGCCTCATCTACCTGTACAAGCGGGGCACGTTCTACCCGTTCGCCCCGCTCTCCGGCGAGCGCCGGGACAACGCGCTCGAGCTTCAGGTCAAGGGCGTGATCGGCAGCGACCTGAAGTTCGAGCCGGATTTGTCCCGCTGGTTTCCTGTCTGGGGCGCCCCCGGTTTGTAAAGGGTTGTGAGCCACGCCTCAGGGGTGGCTGGAATGCGGGCGGACCGCATATCGTTGGCATTGCACGTTGGAGCAACGCCAAACGTCGCACGCACGCGACACACGGACCAGGCGGGAGCTAAGGTGACTGTTCAGCAAGAGGCCATGCAGGGGATCCTCCTGACCGACGTGGCGGCGGCCAAGGTGAGCTCACTGCTCGCCCAGGAGGGCCGGGACGATCTCAAGCTGCGCATCGCGGTGCAGCCGGGTGGCTGCTCCGGGCTTAAGTACCAGCTCTACTTCGACGAGCGCGAGATCGACGGCAACATCGTCAGCGAATTCGGCAGCGTCCACGTCGTGACCGACAAGATGAGCGCCCCGTACCTGATGGGCGCGACCATCGACTTCGTGGACACGATCGAGAAGCAGGGCTTCACGATTGACAACCCGAACGCGACGGGTTCTTGCGCCTGCGGCGATTCGTTCCACTGACGTCGGCCGGGGGGTAGCCACCGTGCGCATAGCGGTCACGGGGTCAATCGCGACCGACCACTTGATGACGTTTCCCGGCAAGTTCACCGACCAGCTGATCGCGGACAAGCTCGACAAGGTCTCGCTGTCGTTCCTGGTCGACGACCTGGCCATCCGCCGCGGCGGGGTCGCGGCCAACATCGCCTTCGGTCTCGGCGTGCTCGGCTTGCGGCCGCTGCTCGTCGGCGCAGTCGGGACTGACTTCGAGGACTACCGGCACTGGCTGGAGGACCACGGGGTGAGCACCGCGGGCGTGCGGGAATCACTGCTCAAGCACACCGCGCGCTTCGTCTGCACCACCGACATGGACGGCAACCAGATCGGCTCGTTCTACGCGGGCGCGATGAGCGAGGACGCGGACATCAAGATCGTGCCGCTGGCCGAGGAGCACGGCGGCATCGACCTGGTGCTGATCGGGGCGGGCGACCCCGGGGGCATGGTGGCGCACACCGCTGAGTGCCGCGACGCCGGCCTGAAGTTCGCCGCCGACCCGTCACAGCAGCTGGCCAGGATCCTCGACGACGAGCAGGTGCGCTCGCTGGTCGACGGCGCGGACTACCTGTTCGGCAACGAGTACGAGGAAGCCCTGATCGAGCGCAAGTCCGGCTGGGGTGGCGCGGAGATGCTGGCCCGGGTGGGGGTCCGGATCACTACCCTCGGGTCGGCGGGCGCCCGGATCGAGCAGCAGGGGGAGCCGCTGATCGCGGTGCCCCCGGTGCCCGACGCCAAGCCGGTGGATCCGACCGGCTCGGGCGACGCGTTCCGTTCCGGCTTCCTGGCCGCCGTCGCCTGGGGCCTGTCCCTCGAGCGCGCCGCCCAGCTCGGCAACCTGCTGGCCGTGCACGCCCTAGAGGCCACCGGCCCACAGGAGTACAACCTGAAGCCGGGCCTGCTGGCCGACCGCTTCGCCGCGGCCTACGGCGACGCCGCAGCGGCTGATGTCGCGGCTTACCTGCCCGCCTGAGGCGCATGAGGTGCCGCCCACATGAAGGGCACGCCAGTGTTTCCAGGTGCACCGTTTTCCAGGACCGGTCGGCTTGCGGTCGCGGCTGCGGCCTTCGCCTGCGTCGCGACCGCGGCCGGCTGCTCGTCTTCAGGCAGTCAGTCGGCCGCGCCCACCATCACGGTCACCACCACCGCCCCAGCCGCCTCCGGCGGCACATCGAGTTCCACGCCGACGACCTCACGATCCCCGGCGGCGACTGGCGCGCCCGCCTGCCCGACCAGCTCGTTGCAGGTGAAGCTGGGAATCGGCCAGGGGTACGCCGGCGGCGTCTACCAGGTCATCGACTTCACCAACACCTCCGCCAGCACGTGCACGCTGTACGGCTATCCCGGCGTCTCCCTGGTCTCCGGCCCGCCGTACACCCAGATCGGCCTGGCCGCCAAACGGACCGCCGCGTCAGCGCCGGTCAAGTTGATCACACTGGCCCACGGCGCGACCGCCAACGCCCTGCTGCAGATCGTGGACGCGCTGAACTACCCGAGCGCCAGCTGCGGACCGACCAAGGCGACCGCCCTGAAGATCTATCCGCCCAACCAAACCGTCCCTGTCTACCTGACCAGCACCTCGACTGGCTGCAGCAAGTCCGTCCAGATCATGTACATCGGCCCCGTCCAGGCCGGCTCAGGCAGCTCGTCCTAACCAGCGGTAGCGTGGCTGGCATGGGAACCGTGCTCGCGTCTGGCGGTCTGGCCGGACTGACCCGGACGCTCGGGTCCGGGTACCAGGGGCCGCCCGCGCTCACGGTGGCCAGAGCGTTCACGCAGTGGACGCTTGACCCATGGATGCTCGCGCTTGTACTCATCCTCGGCGGCGGCTACGTCGCCGGGGCGCGCAGGCAGCGGGGCTGGCCGGTGGCTCGGCGGATCTGGTTCCTCGGCCTCGGCCTGGGTTTCCTGGTTATCGCGACGATGTCCTGGGTGGGCGTCTACCAGCCGGTGCTTTTTTACGCCCGGGCAGTGCAGACGGTGCTGCTCGTTCTGGTGGTGCCGCTGTTCCTGACGCTCGGACGGCCGATCTCGCTCGCCATCGCGGTGCTTCCGCGGGCAGGGGCGGGTATCGACACGTTCATCCGCTCGCGCCCGGCCCGGATCCTCACGTTCCCCGCGATCACCGCGTTCGCGCTGGTGGGCGTGCCCTTCGTGATGTACTTCACGCCTTGGTACACGGCGGTGTTCCACAGCGCCACCGTGCGGGAGCTTACGTATCTGGCGCTGATGGCGGCGGGCTTCGCGTTCTTCTGGACCCTGCTCCGGGTCGACCCGGTGCCGAAGGAGTACTCCTACGCGGTCTCGATGTGGATCACCAGCGCGTTGGTGATCGGCGACGCGTTCCTGGGCATTGCCGTCATCGCCGACCAGAACCTCATCGGCGCGGCCTACTACCAGGCGCTGGCCCGGCCCTGGGGACCCACCCTGCGGGTCGATCAGGTCATCGGCGGAGGAGTGCTCTGGATCCTCGGCGACCTCGTCGGATTGCCGTTCCTGGCCGCGCAGCTGATCCAGCTGATGCGCGAGGATGAGTCCGACGCGATGGCGATCGACGCTGATCTCGACGCCAGGGACGCCGAGCGCCAGGCGGCCGCGGCGGCGCGCGAAGGGGAGCCGGGCGGGGAAGAGGCGGCAGGGTCCAAGCCCTGGTGGGAAGACGACCCGCGCTTCACCAGCCGCTTCAAGCCGAGCTGAGCGTCACAGCCGGCGGCGGATGTAAAGCGCCCAGCCGCCGCGTGGCAGCTCTTGGTACCCGGCGAACTCGTGCGCTTTCATCGTGCACCAGGACGGTATGTCGGTGTAGGCCGCCGGGTCGTCCGCGAGTACGGCTACCACCGCACCCAGCGGGATGTCCCTGATCTGCGCCGCGAGCATGATGATGGGAATCGGGCACTTCCGGCCCAAGGCGTCGATGGTCAGGGCCGTCACTGGAGCGGCCGCAGGAACCACGGCCCGTTCGGCCTCAAGAAAAGGGACGGAACTGGCGTCGGCGGCCTGCCGGTCCGTCTGGTCGGCCGCCGGGCCGCGGCCGAACAAGCGAGCCCGACGCCCGGTCATGCGCCCGCGGGGGGGTCTGGGGGGGTCGTCCCCCCGGGCCAGCACTGCCTCACGTTCTCCATCATGCCCGCCTCCGGTCCCGGTACGCGTGCCTCCGCGCAAAGATGGCGCAAACATGTGGGGTCCTAGAAGGGTCGCGGACGGTCCGCGATACTGTTTGCACGACACGTTGTAGCAGAACCGAGGAAGGCCCCTCGCCTTGACTACCGATAACGCCGAACAGGGCTCCGTAAAGCCTCGTCCGGGCCGGGCACGCGTTTCGCGCGCGACGGGCATA
>CAWCUJ010000023.1:0-236987 GCA_963798675.1 uncultured Actinomycetes bacterium
CATGTGCTGACCGTCTGCTACGGGCACCCCGCCGACCCGGCGGCGTTCGACTCGTACTACGAGTCCACCCACCGCCCGCTCGCCGAGAAGATCCCCGGCCTGGCGGGCTTCACTGCTCGCCACTGCGACAGCCTCGATGGTTCGCAGCCGCCTTATTACCTGCTAGCCGAGCTCAGCTTCGCCTCACAGGAGGCGCTGGCCGCCGCCTTGGGCTCGCCCGAGGGACACGCGGCGGCAGCGGACGTCGCGAACTTCGCCGACGGCGGGGCAACAATGTTCGTGGCCCGCGACTGACCGGCCCGCCTACCCGGGCCTATCGGTCCCGCGCGGCATCTCATCGCCCCGGTGTCCCCGGGCCCTTACCCGGCTCCGGCGGGCGGCCCGTGGCTGTAGAGCACCTTGGTCCGGTCGGGATTCCACGCGGTGGTGGTCCCGTCCGGGTTCAGTACCAGCGCCCATCCCCATCGGTGGATCACGGTCAAATGATGGAACGGGCACAGAAGGACGCACTCGGTGATGCTGGTGCCACCGCCGTCGGCCCGGTGCCTGACGTGGTGCACGTGGCAGGCCTTGGCGGGCTGCCGGCAGCCCGGAAAACGACAATGCTGATCCCGCAGGATCACGGCGTTGCGGATCCCGGCGGGCACGGTGTCGCTGAAACCTATGTCCAGCGGAAGACTGGGGCCCGCGAGCCGGGCGCCGAGCTGCCGTCGGCGCAGGAACGAGGCGAGCCCGCCGGGCCCGGAGACCAGGGTGACGGCCTTGCCGATCACGGCCCGCTCCAGCGCCTCCCGTGCCAGGGTCGCGTTCGTCCCGCGGGCGCCTGTCCCGGGCGTGCCCGGATCGGTGTGCCCGCCGCCCGCGGCGCCCAGGTCGGCGTCGGCGTCATCTCCGGCCTGGGTGCCTTCGCCGTCCCGGGCGGCGCGGTCGTGGTGACGGAGCTTGTCGAACTGGACGCAGAGCCGGACCAGGTCCTCCAGGGCGTCCACGTTGATGTCCCCGGTCACGACCGGGGTGGTCGCCGCGTCACAGGCGATCGCGGCGGCGGCGTCGCCGTCCAGCCAGGCCCCGCCGTCCCCGCCGCCCTGTGAGTTCGCCGCCCGGTGCGCGGCCCACTGAGCGCGGACCCGTGCGGTCCACTCCTCTTGCAAGGCCGAGCTTCCGTCCAGCACCATCAAGTCCGCCAGGCTTATGTGCGCCCACGCCTTCACCGCCTGGCCGGCGCGGTCGGGGAGCAGGTCACTGGCAGCCAGTCGGCGCATGGCTTCCTCGAGTCCATCGTGGCACCGCTGGGCCTGGGTCCGGGTGTCCTCCGGCCCGGCCGGGACCGACAGGGCGTCCAGCACCGCGCCGACCAGCGCGGCACATTCCGGCGTCAGGTCGCCATGCAGGACCCCCGCACCCTGGAACGTGGCCTCCAGTCGCACTCCCCGGTCCTCGAACGCCTCATCCCGCAGGCGCGTGCCCTCGCCGTCGCCATCGGGCAGGCCCTGGGGCCGGGCCCGGTCCATGATCTCCCCGGCCAGCGCGGCCAGGTCCCGCAGGCCAAGCCCGGACAGCGCCGCGGCCACCAGCACCTCCCCGGCCTTGCCCCGGCACTCCTCCGGCATCTTGTCGATCCAGCCGCACAGCGCCCGCGCCACCGACTCGGACAGCTCTCCGGCCGCCATCGCCCGCGCGACCTCCGGGTGCGCCGGGGTGCGCTTAGTCCAGGCAATGTGCGAGGCTGCCGCCCCCTGGGTGATCCCCGTGTGGTGCATCAGCCATGCCCGCAGGCCGTAATCCCCGTCTTCGGCATATCCCCTGGCGGCCGCGAACGCCCCGAGGACCAGAGTCCGGGCGGCGACCGCGACCGCATTGGACTGCTCCAACACCCGCAGGCACCGCGCCTGCTCCTCGATCGTCAGCGCGGCCGAGTCCACCGAAGCCAGGTGACCGAGCGCGGCGCGCAGCATGCCCAACGCCTCGGCCGTGCTGGCGGGCTGAACGGTGCTCACCTGGGCTCACCCGGGTGGCCCGGGGCTCCTCGCGGACCAGTCCTTGGAGCGGTCCTCCTGTCGCCACAGCTTGATGATCATGATTTGATTATTTGTTCTATGCTAGCAGCGGCCACCGACATTTCCGGGAAACGCCACGCCGCCCCAGGCAACCGGGGCATCCTGCCGGTCGCGTTCAGCTTCGACGGCAGAGCCTGGCGACCAGCGACCGGAACGGCGGCGTGTACTTCTGGCCAAGGCTGACGCTGGGCACTATCGGGATCTGCGTGACTGAGGCGACTGCTGGCGAGGGCGGGGTCGTTGCCGCTGGCGGCCTGGGCGGTGATGGAACCGAGCTTGAGTTTGGTGATTCCCAGGGTTCCAGGGCGCCCCGGTCCTGAGTTCGTCGTTCATCTACCTGATTGGCAAGTGCGGGTACGGGAACGCGGCGCGATGGTCTCCGGGGGAGCTTCAGCCGGTGCGGGCAATAGACTCAAGACGTCTCGCCTGGTGCGGAGTGAAGGCGGGCGGCTTGCTTGTCGAGGTTGCGGACCTGCGCCGACTCCGGCCCGTAGGCGGCGGCGAGCAGTGGCCGGACGGCTCGCAATTCCGCGATCGCTGACTCGGCCTCACCCGTGCTCGCCAGCAACTGGGCGATCACGAACCGGGACTCCATCACCTTGGCCGCCTCGTCCGCGTCATGTACCGCTAGCGGGACGGCGTTCATCACGTAGTAGCGGAGCTGGGGCAGTGCCTTATCCGGCTTTCCGGCCTGCGCGTAGGCATGCCCTGCCTGGTAGGAACAGTCAAGTGCCCACGGATCGGCGGCTCCCAGGTGCTGGCGGTAGGTCGCCCCGGCCCGCTCGAAAAGCTGCGCGGCGCGACTGTACTGGCCGTCAATCAGCAGCGCGGCGGCCAGCGTACGTCGCATCTGCAGTTCGAGGACGGAACCAGGAACGGCGTGGCCCAGTCCCGCTTCGAGCAGGCTGACCGCATCGGACGGGTGCTCACCCTCAAGGAGTACCTGTACGTGAGCGCGCAGCCGCGCGGCCGCCTCCTCGGTGAGCGGGCGGGTGGTCCCTGTACCGGGCCTCTCGTCGGCGGCCTTGCCGTCGGCGGGCACATGGAAAGGGTTACGGCCTGTCAGGCCGAGCAGCGGCTGCCGGAACGGCCTTACCGGGTCCCGCCTTTCGTCACCTCCCGGCAACAGGCCATCAGCAACCGCGACGGTCCCAGCAGCGACCGGAAGCAGCGCCTGGTACACCGCCTCGGCGGCAGGCCGCGCGGCCGGGTCCTTGGCCAGCATTGCTGCCACCAGCACGTCAACCGCGGGCGGCACCGAGGGCCGCGCCGCTGCGACGGAAGGCACTGCGGACTCCTGGTGCGCGACCCGCAGCGGCAACCGCGACGACCCATGGAATGGCATGCCGCCAGTGAGCAGCTCAAACAGCAGGCAGCCGAGCGAGTACACGTCCGATGCAGCAGTGACCAGCTGTCCCGCCCACTGTTCCGGCGACATGTAGGCGGGCGTGCCGACGGTCCGGTCGACCTGGGTAAGCCTGGGCAGCGCCCCGGCGCCGCGCAGTATCGCGATGCCGAAGTCGAGCACCTTGACCAGGCCGCCGTCGGTCACCATGATGTTGGCCGCCTTGATGTCGCGGTGCACGATGTCCACCCGGTGCACATCGGCAAGAACCGCCGCGATCTGCGTGGCGATCGCCACCGCCCACGCGACGCTAGGCGTATCCGGACCCGAGAAGGACGCGCCGTCAAGCAGGGTCTCCAGCGTCGATCCGTGCAGTAGCTGCATGACGAGCCAGAGCTGCCGTGTCCCATCCGGCAGATCGTCCACGCCGGTGTCGTAAACGGCTGGTACGCCAGCCAGCTCCAACCGCGCGGTCATCCGGATCTCGCGCAGGAACCGCTTCTGGTCCCGGTCGATCGCGTCGAGTATCTCCACCGCTTCCGGCGAGTCCGGCGACCCAGGCACATAGGACGGCGGTCGGAGCAGCTTGACCGCGACCGGCCGGTCAAGCCGCTCGTTGTAGCCGAAGTGAACCTCGCTCATGCCGCCGCGGCCGAGCAGCCCGTCCATCCGGTACCGCCCGGCGAGCCGGCGTTTCCCGTCTGTCATCCGTCACCACCGCTCAACAGGCCATAACGTAACGCGCCGGACCCGCCGGTCTCCCGTTCCATCTCGGCGCGCAGCCGCGCCAGTGCTTCCTCACGCAACGGGTCGGTGATGATCCGGTAAGCGCGACGCCGGGCCGCTTCCTTGACTGCCTTGCGGAACTCCTCGTTGTCGAAGTACAGCTTCATGAACTCGGTGTTCCGTTCCGAGTTCTCCGCCACGATGTCGTCGAGCCGGTCGTCGGCCACCTGGCCGAACCGCGCCTCGTCGTTCATCAGTCCGACCTGCTGCATCTCGGTGTCCGACACCAGCCCGACCACCTGCTGGTACACGAGGATCTCGTCCCCGGTGCCGAGGTCGAGCCCGAACCGCTCGTTCAGCTCCCTGATCACCTCCGCCAGGTGCTTGACCTCAGGCTCGCGGAAGCCGCTCCCGCCGGCCGAGTGCCCGCGCACCACGCCATCCTCACCCGGCGACGACAGCGACAGGTCGTGCGCTCCGGTGAACTCAAGCCGGAAGTGCGACAGATCCGCGTCCCCGATGTCCACCGACGTAGTGGGGCGCCCCGGCAGGCGCAGCAGCAGCACCCGCCCGTACTGGTAGAGCCGTTCGAGATCCGGATCGCCCCAGTCGACGATCTGCGCGATGAGCGCGTACGCCCGCGTATAGTCGCGCAGTGACTTGCGGAACTCCTCCTGCTGGTCGTCGCTCTCCAAGGCGGTGAACCGGTCGATAGCCGGCTGCAGGTACCCATGCAGCCGCGCGTGCAGGGAACGCTCGGCAGCGTCCGGCAGCCGCCCTGGCCCGGCCTCCGTCAGCACCCGGACGAACGCCTCCATCTCGGGGACGGAAAGCACCGCGTACGCCATGACCTCCCGCTGCTTGTCATACAGCAGGTTCGGGTCCTCAGGCGTCGCGATCGTCGTCTCGAACCACGGCTTGAACGATGCCTGAATGTCGTCGGCCGAGTTCACGAAGTCAAGCACCCGCACGTCATCCTGCGACTTGAGCGGGTGGATCCGGTTCAGCCGGGACAGCGTTTGTACCGCCGCGACCCCGGTCAGCGGCTTGTCCACGTACATCGCGCACAGCAGCGGCTGATCGAACCCGGTCTGGTATTTCTCCGCGGCGACAAGCAGCCGGTACTCCCGCTTGCCGCTCGTCGCGGCGTGCGGGTCGTCGGCCTGCGTGTAGTCGAACATCTTCGGCAGTTGCCCCTCGGAAAACCCGTTGAGCTGCGCCTCGGTGACCGTAAGCCCGGGCGTCGGCTCAAGCGACCCGGAGAACGCCACTAGCGTCCCGTAGCCGAGGGCGTCCGCGTACGTCTGTATCGCCTGGTAAATGGCGAGCGCGTCCGCGCGGCTGCGCGTCACCACCATGGCCTTCGCCCGCCCGCCAAGCCGCCGCGCGACGTTGTCCCGGAAGTCGTCGACGATGAGCTTCGCCCGCTGGTCGACCGACGTGGGATGCCGCACCGCGAACCTGACCAGTTCCCGCTTCGCCTTCCGCTCGTCCACCTCCGGGTTCGCGGCTAGCGACTCCTGCTGTTCGACCGCGAGGTTGCGCAGCCGCCACTTGATGTCGTAGGTGATGTAATTGGCCAGGACGTCGAGGATGTACCCCTCCTCGATCGCCTGCCGCATCGAGTACATGTGGAACGGCACGTTCATGCCGGTCTCACCGGGCTTTTCTGGGTTCGGCCGGGCCGGGTCGAAGCGGCCGAACAGGTTCAGCGTCCGAGACGTCGGCGTTGCGGTGAACGCGAAGTACGACAGGTTCGGCTGCTTGCGCCGCATCCGGCCCAGGTACTCGAGCGGCGTCTCGTCTGGGCGCCCCTCATTGTCCGCCCCGATCGCCTGCCGCAGCCGGGCGGCCGCGTCGCCGCCCTGGGAGGAGTGCGCCTCGTCGACGATGACGGCGTACCGCTTACCGCCGAGCCCGGCGTCGGCGATCTTGCTCAGGACGTAGGGGAACTTCTGCAGTGTCGAGATGATGATCTTCGACGTCGAGTCCTCGAGCGCCGCGGCGAGCTGCGCGGAGTCCTCATCGATCCGCATCACCACGCCCGGCGTGTGGTCGAACTGGTAGATCGTCCGTTGCAGCTGTTTGTCGAGCACGGTCCGGTCGGTGATCACGATGACCTTGTGGAACACTTGCTCGTTCGTGTCGGAGAACAGGGTGGACAGCCGATGCGCGAGCCACGCGATCGTATTGGACTTCCCCGACCCAGCCGAATGCTCGACCAGGTAGTCCTGCCCCGCCCCATGCGCCCGCGCGTCCGCGACCATCCGCTGCACGGCGTCCCACTGGTGGTAGCGCGGGAAGATCCGCGGCGCCGCATGCGGATTATCCTTCGGGTCGGCCGTATGCACATGCAGGTAGCGCTGCAGGATCTCCAGCCAGTTGTCCCGCTGCCAGATGTTCTCCCACAGATAAGAAACAGAATAATCATTCCGAACGGGTGGGGGATTCCCCGCCCCGCCCGAATTCCCCGCCCCCGCGGACCCGACGTTAAACGGCAGGAACTCGGTATCGCCGCCACGCAGCTGCGTCGTGACGAACGCCCGGTCCGGATCCACCGCGAAATGCACGAGCGTCCGCTTGGCGAAGTAGAGCTCATTTGGATCCCGCCGCCGGTACTGCGCGACTGCATGATCCGCGTCCTGCCCGGTCATCGGATTCTTCAGCTCCACCGACGCCACCGGCAGCCCGTTCACGAAGAACGCCAGGTCCACCGACTGCGCCACATCCCGCGCCGAGAAGTGCAGTTGCCGCTCTACCGACAGCACGTTCGCGTCGTACTCCTTGAGAGCGTCGGCAGCCAGCGTATGCCCTGGCCGGAAGTAGCACAGGTCCACCAGCACCCCGCGGTCCTTCACCCCGTGCCGTAGCACATCGAGGACCCCGCGCGCGTCGATCTCGTTCGCGACCCGGATCGCGAACGCGAGCATCGCGGCGTCATAATCCCCGCCATGCAGCTCGATCAGCTTCTCAAACTTCTTAGCTTGCGTCTTCCCGACGAACTCCCACATCTCCATAGTGGCGAGCCCAAGTTCCGTGTCATACCCCCGGGGCCCCCGCATCCACCCCCGCCGCAGCAACTCATATTCAACCCGCTCCTCAAACGCGAACTCGGTATGCACCCCAGGACTCATACCGTGATCCCTCCCGTAACTGCCGCCGTAATAAGCGCCTGCCGCCGCTCAGCGAGCAGCGCGAGTTGTGCTCCACGCAGCCCGCTCAGCGTTTCAAGCTCACCGACGGTTGCGCCCAGATGGGCCGCTACAGCTTCCTGTGCTGGAAGTGAGATGTCATCGACAAGGATGGAGCCGATCTCTGACATATTCAAATGCGGATGCAGCGACCCCTGCGTCACATCGTCGATGAATCTTCTCGTACGCAACGAAAGAAGCGTCCAGACAAGAAATTCGCTCGAAACCCGCTTGGGCTGCGGCGACAGCAATACCATACGCTGGCCGATCGCGAGTTGTGGATCATCCGGGCGATACAACCCGATCTCGCCAACTGGTGCTTCGCGGCTCAACAAAACATCTCCCGGTTGCGGTCGCCGACGACTTGTCCACTCTTTGAATGACGGCCCATCGGTCTCGTGCAGGGCTTGATGATCGATGCGGCCACGACGCACGGAAGAAGTGCCCGCGATCCAGTATCCGCCGCCCGGCACCGTTGGTGCCGTCTTGTGTTCGGTATCGACGATAGAGGCGATGTACTTGAGCGGTATCTGTTTTTTGGTCTTCCCAACAGCGGCATCGATAGTCGCCTGATAGCGCTGATCGAGCACCTGCCCTTGGCGGGTAATTAGCGCAATTACACTATCGATCCGGGCCGTCTCGGCGTCGAGGAAATCGGCGATCCGCCGCTGCTCGTCGAGCGGCGGAACCACGAGAGGCATCGCATGAAAATCGACCTTGGATACACGTCGGTCGAAGGTCGTCTCCGCTCGCGTGTAGAGTTTGTACTGATCGCGGTATGTTCGGCTGCGTAGCAGGTGGTGGATGTATCGTGGGTAGAGATCCGGACCAAGTTGGTACACGCGATAGTCTGGACTCACCGCTCCGAATATTTCAGAGACTCCGATCCCGCCTCCGACTAGCCACATGGGATTAACAACGAGATTGCCCGGCTCCGCCAGCCAGTACCGCTCGATGGTCGATTCGGCTGGCATCTGCCGTCCCAGGCCATCGAATTCTTCACGCGGCGCGATGATCCCGGTTGAAGCCAGGGAAAGCAGTGGGGCTGAACTGTTAGCATTGGCAATATCGACCAAAGCCGCTAGTCGACGAAAGGGCATAATCTTCCAGTGCGGAGGTATTCGGCTTTCAAGACTTTTGATCGCAACGTCGTAGGTCACCCCGTCACCTCGCCAAGCAGCTTCTGGATCTGGCTCTCCAGGTCGCGGAGTTCCGCGTCGATCTCGGCTAGCGGCCTCGGCGGCGCGTAGACATAGAAGTGACGCGTAAACGGGATCTCGTAGCCGATCTTGGTCTTGTCGTGGTCGATCCAGGCGTCGGGGACGTGGGGGAGTACCTCGCGGGCGAAGTACGCGTTCACGTCCTCGTCCAGGGGCACGTTCTCGTAGTCGCGCAGGTCTGGGTCCGGCAGTGGAGCACCCTTGGCCGTCTGGGCCTCGCCGTCGGGGTCGGAGACCGAAACCGCCGCCCAGACGGCCTTCAGGACTGGAGTCGAGCTGGGCCACAGAGCTCCGCCCGCCTTGGCCGCCGCGAGCAGCCCCGCCTCGGCGTCGCGCTTCGTCGACCACACCGAGCCGACGGCATCCTGGAACGCCGAGATGAGCGCGTCCCGCCCGTCCCACTTGGCTAGGGCCTTCGACGACTCCAGGGCGGCGAGAGTGTCGTCGGTGAGCTCGAACCGCTGCTTCAGCGGCCGTTCCACGGTGATCCGCTGGTAGCCGAAGTCCCGCGTCGAGAACACCTTTACCCGCCCGTGGTCTGGGTGCTCCGGATCGGCCGCTACGGCTAGGGCCTCCCCATAGACGGTAGTGATGTGCTCGATCTGGTCGTCGCTGATCTGCTTGCGCTTGTCACCGAGGGACTTGCGCATCTTCTCCCACTGGTCCCGGGCGTCGAGCAGGATGACCTTGCCGGCCAGGGCCTGGTCCTTCCGGTTGGTGAGGATCCAGAAGTACGTGGAGATCCCCGTGTTGTAGAAGAGCTGGTCCGGCAGCGCGACGATCCCTTCCAACCAGTCGTTCTCCAGGATCCACTTCCGGATGTTCGACTCACCGGAATCCGCCGCACCGGCGAATAGAGGTGACCCGTTGAAGACGATCGCGAGTCGGCACCCCTTGCCCTCCACCGGCTCCATCTTGGAGATCATGTGCTGGAGGAACAGGAACGAACCGTCGTTGATCCGTGGCAACCCGGCCCCGAACCGTCCCGCGTAGCCGAGCGCGGCCTTTTCGTCGTCGATGTCCTGCTTGACGGTTTTCCACTCGACCCCGAACGGCGGGTTGGCCAGCATGTAGTCAAACTTGGTCGGCGGGCCATCACCGGTGCGGATCGCGTACCCGTCGTTGCTGAACGAATTCCCAAAGAAGATCGAGCCAGGCTGGTCGCGCAGCAGCAGTTCCGAGCTGCCTGTAGCCCACGCTAGAGGATTGAATTCCTGGCCCCAGAGGTAGACTCTGGCGCTCCGATTGAACGACTTGATCTTGTCCTCGGCGGCGGTCAGCATGCCGGTGGTCCCGCACGCCGGGTCCAGGATGTTGATGACCTGGCCCTCGCCGCTGATCGTATCTCGGTCCGGGGCGATCAGCAGGTTTACCATCAGGTGGATGACCTCGCGCGGCGTGAAGTGCTCACCGGCGGTGGCGTTTGCGTCCTCGTAGAACCTGCGGATCAGGTGCTCGAACACGTAGCCCATGTCGTGCGTGGACAGCTTCTCGAGATCCTTCATCCCGGTGAATGTGCTCGTGACCTGGTACAGGATCTTCGCTTCAAACATCCGGCTGATCTGGCTGTATAGATCGAACCGCTCGACGATCTCCTGGATGTTCTCTGAGAACCCGGCCAGGTAGTCCTGCAGGTTCTTTCGCACGGACAGTAGGGAGTTATCCGCCGTGATCGTCGAGAAGTCTTGATTGGACGTGTTGTAGAACGGCAGCTTCGCCGCGAGCTGCAGCGGGCGGTCCTTATTTTTAATGCCCTGGCTGGTCAGTGCTTCGTTACGATCCCGGACCGCCTGCCGGGTCTTCGCCATGACCGCGTTGAGCCGCCGGAGCACCGTCAGCGGCAGGATCACCTCGCCGTACTCATGCCGCATGTAGTGGCCGCGGAGCTTGTCCGCTACCGACCAGATGTCGGCCGCCATCCGCTGATGCGTCGGTCCCGATGCCCCTGCTCCTGATGAAACTGCTGCTGTCACTGACGCCGCCCCTTCATCTCGTGATGTCCCGCTTGTGCACCCGGCTCGCGGCCGGAAGTTCGTACTCGGGCGCGACCGCACCGGCAGTCAATGCGTAGATCATCTCCCCGATCACCTTCGCGCTGAGGTCCGACAATGCGGCCAGAGCCTGCTCAAGCTCGCTCAGGCGCCGGAACGCCTCGCCGTACCGCCGCTGCTCGGCGAGAGACATCCGAGGGATGCGGCACCGGCGCAAGTCGTCCCGGTTGATGGCTCCGAGCGTATTGGCGACGGGCAGCGCGGCGACGTCACTTCGCAGGAACAGCGCGACGAAGTACGGATCGAGCTGGGTGCAGTCGATCTCCACGACCTGTGCGATGCCGCTGACCTCGACGAACCGCCCGATCGCGTCCTCGTCGCTGGCCTTCTCGGCGGTCGCCACGACCGGCGGCCTGCCCTGGGTCCGCAGCAGCACGTCTCCCACCCGGGGCGTGTCATCCCGCGCCCGGATCGTGAGCGCCCCCACGCGCTCAAGCTCCGCGAGGGTCACGCACGCGTGGCGGCTCGTCGTCGTAGGCGCCGCGAACCGCGGCAGACCGCGTCCCACTGCCCCGTATATCTCGGCGAGCCGCCCCGTCACCTGGCCGAGGTTCGCGGCGGACACCTGGCCGCGCGCCGCCAGATAGCGAGACGGCAGCAAGCACGCGCCCTCGTCCAGAAGCTCGAGCCGCTCCACCGCGCGGGAAACAGCGGGATCACCGCCATCGAACAGCTGCTGCCAGGCGCCGAACTCAAGCGGCACGTCAGCCGGGTCACCGAGTCCGGACAGGTCGATCATGCGCACCGGTGCGTGGTCGGGCGCGCCGCCGGGGCGTCGCAGCACCCAGAGGCAGATATCGGTGCCGGGCAGCGAACCCATGCCCTTCGGCAGCGCGATCACCGCGCGGAGGACGCCGGTCCGGACCAGCGCGGCCCGAATGTGCTCGCCGGACGGCTGCACACAAGCCCGCTGTGACACCGCGGCGACCGTGACCCCGTGCGGCCGCAGGTGCGCGTAGCAATGCTGCACCCAGGCCAGTTCCCCGTCACGCGGTGCCGGTATACCGAACGCCCATCGCCGGTCCGTGGTCAGCTCGGCGGCTGGCCAGTCCGGCCGGTCGAACGGCGGCTCACACACCACGGCAGCGGCCTTGCCCAGGTAAGCGTAGAGCTGGCTGTCGATGAACGAGTCCCCGGCATGTACCTCATACGGTGCCCCGTGCGAGTTCCCCGACAGGTTGAATGCCGCGATCCTGGCCGCCTTCTCGTCGATGTCCTGCCCGGCGAGCCGGATCCGCGGGCCGAACCGGTCTGCCACCGCCATCAGCGCCGCAGCCGCCCCGCACGCTGGATCGATAACTGCCGGCAGCTCCGGGCCGTCGTTCGTGTCACCGCGATACGACCCGCCCCCGGCCAAGCTCCCGTCTTGGTCATACGGGCGATCCGGCCAGGCGCCATCGTCGCGGTCCGGTGCGATCGACCGGGGCAGCAGCGCCACCATCGTCCGGGCCAGCAGATTACGAGGGAGCAGATCGCTGATGGACCGCTCCGGCAGCCGCTCCCACGCCTTCGCGAACATCACATCGACCGTCTTGCCGAAACTCTTATCCATGGTGTCCGCGCCAGACGCGCCCACCCGGTTCGTCCCGCCGTCCGTACGCCCCGCCGTTGCGAGCTGATCCGCCTTTCCTGTCTCCTTCAGCCAGGTCAGGACCTCGGCCCGGTCGAAGGTCGGGCTGTTCGGCGATCCGCCTGCCGGCTTCGGGAACTCCGGATATCGCTTCCGCCAGTTGGACACGGCAGCCCGCCCCACCCCGGCCAGCCGCGCGATGGCCGCCGCAGTGATCAGCTCCCGCCCCCCGGGTTCCATGCCTCCAACGTACCGGCAACATCGTGTCACTGCAAACACTCGTGAACAGTGGCGACAATATTCACAGACTGCTACCCTGACCCATGCAGGCCGAGGGCAGGTCGCCTCGCAAGTGCCGGTGGAAATGTCGGCGGCTGGCCGTAGCCTCTCGGGTGCGGGGTGACCATATTCAGCTTGGCGGGAGGGTTGCCGACGGTATGATAGGTAGTATGACACGGCAGAAGATCGCGATTACCCTGCCGGAGGAGCAGGTGGCCGCGGCGCGGCAGGCTGTCGCTGAGGGCCGTGCCGCTTCGGTCTCCGCCTTCATTTCGCAGGCGCTCGCGCGCCGCGACGCGGATGAAGAGATGGCCGAGACGATTGCCGAGATCTACGCGGAGAGCGGCCAGCCCACCGAGGAAGACCGGCTATGGGCTCGCCGCGTGCTTGGCCTTGAGCCATGACCGGCGCGACCCTCGACACCGGGGCGCTGATCGCGCTTGAATCCGGCAGCACGCGGATGGCGGTGCTGGCGGAAGAAGCTCTCGCCGGCCGCGCGGAGCTGGCCGTCCCGGCCGGGGTGCTGGCTCAGGCGTGGCGCGGCGGCGGACGTCAGGCTCGGATCGCTCGCCTGCTGCGCGCGTCGAACACGTCGGTCATCCCGCTGGACGCCAAGATGGCGCTTCGGGTGGGTGCCCGGTGCGCGGCCACTCGGACGGCGGACATAGTGGACGTGAGCGTGGCCATCTGCGCCAGCGACCGCAAACATCCCGTCATCACCAGCGACCCGAGCGATATCGCCGCGATCGACCCGGCGCTGATACTCGTCCGGCCGACATGACGCCGGAGCCGCCCTAGGCCAAGACCCTGATCCAGGGCTGCACCGCCACTAACAGCGACGATGCCAGTAAGGTCACCAATAGTCGGCCCGCCCTGGCGCCCGATGCATGTTGCGAGCGACACCCAGCCCAACCAGTGGCGCTATAGCACCCGAAACCGCAGGCAAATCCTCGACGCCGCGCCCTCACTCCGCCGCCTCGTGACCGATGACCCGGTTGGCCAGCACGATGTCGCCGGACCAGCCGCACGCCCCGCAGAAGCAGACGAACACCCGGTCGCTGCCCGTCCAGTACTCGGTGGTCAGCCCCTGCCCGCCATCTGCCAGCGACAACGCCGCCGCGCACGCCGGGCAGTACCGGGGCGCGTCCCGGCGATGCCGGTCCGCGTCCGCCGGAAACCAGCCCCGCCCCACATCAGGCGCAGCGAGCGGGCCAGGGCCAACCGTCACCCGGCCGCGGCCTTCCGGTTTTCGTGCGCCTTGATGTGCAGCTTCTTCAGCGCGTCGGCCTGCGGGCTGAACCGGGACGAGGCCCGGTCGATGAAGTCGATCGCGAAGGCCGCGCCCGAGGAGAACTTGTTCTTCTCGCACGGCAGGTCGATCCGGTCGCGGAAGTCCCGGTACACCCCGAGCGGATCCTCACCACGGGCCACCAAAGACATGTTCTCCTTGAACATCCGCCGGAGCATCGTCACCCCGACATCCGAACGTCCCAGGTGCTCCACGGTCCGGTCGGTGATCGGCCCCTGGGTGACCCAGGCCATCATGTCCTGCCCCTCGACGTAATCCACGCGATGCCGCCCAGAAGAGTCATACACCGGGATCTGGTAATCAGGCACCAAAGGCTGCGACGGGTACTCCACCCCGACCGGCGCGTGCACCGTGTACAGCATGAACCGGGTGGTGGTCCGGTCGATCGGCACCCGGATCTGCATCTGCTCGATGTTGGCCCCGCCGACCCGCATGTTGTAGGGGAACACCAGCGGGTGGCCGATCTTCCAGTCGTCGTCCTCCTCGGACGCGCCCTCGACCACCCGGCGCTTGATGATGCCCCACTCGAACGCGTCGAAGCCCACCTTGACGTGCTTCTTGCCGAACGACGGCGGCGCGTCGAAGCCCTGATGACGAGCCATGAACTCGAAGAACCGGCCGTGCAGCCACTCGGTGTGGTGCGGGTCGACGGCGTTCTCCATGATCTGCACGAAGTTGCACGGTAGCTCGGTCCAGCCGATGTCCCGGACTCCGTCCATCACGAACACGTCGAACCGCGGCAGCTCCGGCGCGGGCAAAGGCCCGATGTAGGCCCAGACCAGCCCGCCGAGCTCCTGCGCGACGCCGGCGGCCGCCCGGACCCGCGAGCGGAAGTTGGTCTCCTCCCGCTCCGCGGGCTGGTCCAGGCAGGAACCATCCACCCCGAACAGCCAGCCGTGATACGGGCAGCGCAGCCCGTCGGCCTCCACCACGCCGTAGGCCAGCGAGGCCCGCCGGTGCGGGCAGCCCTCCGGCAGGATGCCGTACTTACCGCGTGGCGTCTTGAAGACCGCGAAGTCCTCGCCTAGCAGCCGGGCCGGCTGGACCGGGAACTCCTCGAGCGCGCGGGTGAACACGACCGGGTACCAGTAGCGCCGCAGCAATTCGCCCATGGGCGTACCCGCCGCGACCTGGGTCAGCTCATCGTTCTGTTCGGCGGTCAGCATGAAACTCTCCCAGTGCTAGCAAACTCAGTCGATGATCGTCACGGTGCCGGCGTTGCCGTCCACCCGCAGTCGCTGTCCGGTCTTGATGGTCTTGGTGCCGAACGCGGTGCCGGTCACGGCCGGCAGCCCGTACTCGCGGCACACGATCGCGGCGTGGCTCATGATCCCGCCCACGTCGGTCACCGTCGCGGCGATCTTGCCGAACACCGGTGCCCAGCTCGGCGCGGTCAGCGGCGCGACCAGTACCTCACCGTCGCGCAGCTCGGCGATCCCGTCCGCGGACGTGATCACCCGGGCCGGTCCCTCGGCGATGCCGGGCGAGGCCGCGAAGCCAGACAGGCCACCGTCGGCCTGCGCCCCGCCGAGCCACTGCCGGACGCTGTCGGAGGTGATGCCCCAGAGCATGATGGTGAACGGCTCGGTGATGACCTCGGGCGGCACGCCCAGGGCCGGCGGCGGCGACCACTGCCGCAGCGCGTTCATGATCCCGTTACGGCGGGCCATCTCCCGCGGCCAGTACTTCGGCCCGCGCGACGGCGCGCCGACCGCCCAGCCGTGGTAGAGGTCGAACAGCACCTCGGACACCTCGTGCCGGGACAGCAGGAACACGTCATCCGCGTCATCGAAGAACTCGGCGGCGACCAGCACCCGACCGAGGTCGCGCATCTTCCGCCAGATCACCGAGTGCGCCCAGTGCTCGACGTAGAAGTTGTGGTTCTCCACGTACGGGAACACCGTGCGGGCCAGCCCCAGCTTGGCGCCGAACGTGGCCCGGTCCTCGTCGCTGTCGATCAGCTCGGTGTACTCGTCCACGATCCGGTCGCGCTCGGCGATGACGGCCTCCATCGGCCGCTCCAGCGTCTCGCCCCGCTGCACCTTGGCGATGTAGGCGCGCAGGAAGCCGAGCGGGATGTCCGGGTACTCCAGCCATACCTTGTCGGTGTGGTAGAAGGTGGTGCCGGCCGAGAAGTTGAACCAGGGCTGCTTGGCCTCCTCCCAGGCCGCCAGCCACTTGTCGCCCTGCGGGTCGCCGCGCAGCCCCTCCAGCACCTCCGAGGCTGGCGGAGCCGGGTCGGAGCCGGAGAACCGGTCCGCCAGGCCGAGCTCGACCGCGAGCTGGGCCAGCTTCTTGACCTCCTCGTCCGGCTGGAACAGGTCGACCTGGATCCCGGCCACCATCTTGGCGATGGCCTGGTCAGGGATGGACGGGAACAGCTGCTTGCAGCAGCCGAAGAAGTCCAGGTACGCGGCGTAGCCCAGGTTGAGGAACTCGAAGTGGTGCTGCCACAGCTTCAGGGTCAGGTCGACCAGCCGGTGGTAGGTGGTCAGCAGGTCGAGCGCGCTGCCGGTGCCGCGGCCTTCGGTGATAACCGCCATGTCCTCGCGCTCCGGGAGCGGCGAGAACGATATGGATTCGAGCTCGTCGATGAGTGCGCGCACCTTGGGTATCCACGCCGCGTACAGCCGGTCCCAGTTGGCGAAGTAGTACCCGGCCCGCTCGGCGAACTCGGGGATCCGGGCCTCGATCTCCTTCGGATCGGTCACGCCGACGGGGGAGAGGTACATGTAGCCGTTCAGAAAGCGCATGTCCACGCCCCGGGCGGGCGGGATCACGTAGTGCCTGGTGTTGTACTGCGACAGCGCGATCAGCGCGTACTCCACGATGGTGGCGTCCCAGGGCGGGATCACCTCGGGGGAGTGCACGCCGTCCATGAACCAGAACGCCGACTCCTCGTACTCGCGGCGGTCCTCGCTGAACACCGACGAGTACGCGTACAGGTCCTGCCATCCCTCCGCCCCCGGAGGAGTCGGCATCTCGAACGGGCTAGGGAACCGGTCGGCCATGGTGTTCCTCCTGGGAACTAAGGGTGCCGTCGGCCACCATTGGCCGCCGGGTGATGCGGGTACGCCAGCCGGGGTCAGCCGTGACCGTGGCCTTCCGGCGTGCCGTGCGAAGGGTTCAGCAGGGTCTGGACCATGCTCGTGATCGGGTCCGCGGTGCAACTGGCGGCCGGCCTGGGGCGGCGGCTCCACACCGTCTCCGGGCGGCTCTGCAGCAGCAGGACGTCTCCAGCGGCCTCGAGCGCCCACTCCACGTCCTGCGGACAGCGGTAGTGCTTCTCCGCGCGCCGCGCCAGCCGGGTCACGGCCAGGATCTCGTCGTCGGTCAGGCAGGGGACGGACTGCCGGTCCGCCTCCACCGGAACGGCGGTCACAGCATCCCCGTCAACCAGCCGGTACTCCAGGGTCTTGGCCGAGATCGTGCGCCTGGTGATCGTCCCCATGACCTTGTCGACCAGGAAGTTGTCCGGGGTGACCTCGCCGCTGACCACGGCCTCGCCGAAGCCCCAGGACGCGTCGATGGCGATCTGGGACCGGTCGCCGTTCAGCGGGTTAAGGGTGAACGCCACCCCGGCGGCCCGCGGCCGCACCATCTGCTGCACGCCGACGCTCATCGCCGCGTTGGCTCGGCCGTAGCCTCGCTCGATCCGGTAGGCGATGCCGCGGTCGGTGAACAGGCTCGCCCAGCAGCGGAGTACGTGGGCCACTACCGAATCGCCGCCGCGTACCCACAGGTAGGTGTCGTGCTCGCCGGCGAAGCTCGCGTCCGGCTGATCTTCGCACGTCGCCGAGGAGCGGACCGCAACAGGAACGTCGCCGTCCCCGCAGCGCGAGCACAGCTCCGCGTACGCGACCCGGATCGCGTCGGCCAGGTCACCGGGCATGACCAGCGAGCCGATCAGCGCCCGCGCCCGCGCGCCGGCCGCCGCCACCGAAGCCGGATCATGTGGGTCGACCGCCGCGATCAGAGCGTCGAACTGCCCCAGGAGCCCGCCGTCCGCCAGCGCCTTGCGATAGCAGTCGGCCGAGACGGCGAAGCCGGGCGGCACCGGCAGCCCGGCGGCCAGCAGCGCGCCGAGGGAGGCGTTCTTGCCGCCGAGCACCGGGGCGTCGGCAAGCTGGTAGTTCTCGAACCACAGGATCTGCGCCACATAACCCCCAGGCGTGACCGCCGGTTTGCGCGATTTGCCAGACCGTACGACCTGCCCAGACCGTACGACGCGCCTGCCTGCGATACCAATGCTTTTGTCCCGCAGAGCGGAACGGAGTTGGAACGGAGTTACGGTGGGGACCATGACGTCCATCGCGTCGGCCCCGGCCAGTTCCCCGCCCGGCGGTGCTCCATCAGACCGGACCACGCTGGGTTCGGTGCGCAACGCCGCCCGGGTGCTGCGCGCGTTTTCCCGGGCCGGTCAGGAGCTTGGCATCACCGAACTCTCCCGCCAGCTCGGCCTGGGCAAGAGCACCGTGCACCGGCTGGTGACCACGCTGACGGCCGAACGGCTGCTTGAGCGGAGCAGCACCCCGGGCCGGTACCGCCTCGGCCTGGTCCTGTACGAGCTGGGCAGCAACGTCACCGAGCACGTGGACCTGCACCAGGCGGCGCTGCCGGCGCTCGCCACGCTGCGGCACGAGACCGGGGAGATGGTGCACGTGGCCGTGCTCGACGGGCTCGAGGTGGTCTACGTCGAGCGGCTCGAGAGCCGCAACCTGCTGCCGATCTTCCGCCAGGTCGGGCACCGGCTGCCGGCCCACTGGACGAGCTCGGGCAAGATCCTGCTCGCCGCGCTGCCGCCGGACGAGCTGACCCGGCGGCTCGCGGACTGGCGGCCGGTGGCCCAGACCCCGTGGACCATCACCGACAAGAACCGGCTGCTTACCGAGCTGTCCGCGGTGGCCAGGCGCGGCTGGGCGCAGAACAACGAGGAAGGGCACCTGGGCATCGTCTCAGTGGGCGCGCCGATCCGGGGCCGGGACGGCAAGGTCATGGCGGCGGTCAGCGTCGTCGGCGACAGCGCCCGGATGCGCACCATGATGCGGCGGGCCACCGCGCTGGTGGTCGAGTCGGCCCGGGTCATCTCCCTGCGGCTCGGCTACAGCTCCCCGCCGGCTTAACAGAATTTTTGTACCTAACGGACCAGGCACCAGCCCTTCCGCCGGCCTTCAGTGGATCCCGCGGTGGCCGCCGGCGTCGAGGTAGAGCACGCTGCCGTGCAGCACGTCGGCCTCAGGGGCGAGGAGCAGCTCCACGGCCCAGGCCAGTTCGTCGACGGTCGGCAGCCGGCCCAGCGAGTTCTGCGCCACATACTCCTGCCAGACCTCATCCTCGGCCGCGCCCCGCTCGGCGGCGACCGCGGCCACGATGCGGCGCAGCCTGGGCGTGTCGGCCGGACCCGGGCTGAGCGTGTGCGTGGTCACCCCGCGGGGCCCGTAGAGCAGGCTGATCTGGCGCATCAGGTTGAACACGGCGGCGTTGACCGCGCCCGGGCCGGCCTCGTGCGCCCGCGGCTCCAGGCCGAGCGAGCCGGCGAACGTCACGAACCGTGACCCGGGCGCCAGATGGTCGCGGACCGCGTGCAGCAGCCGCAGCAGCCCGCCGACCTTGATGTTGCTGCCGACCGCCAGCGCGTCCGGGTCGATGGTGTCCGCCGAGCCGCGGACCGGCAGTCCGGCCGCGAAGACCGCCATCCGGACCGACCCGCCGACCCCGCCCAGCCCGGCCAGCGCCGAGCCGATGGCCTGGATCGCATCGTTGCTCCCAATGTCAGCGGGGCAGGGCGTGACCAGATCACTGGCCGATGCGAGCTCGTCGAGGTCGGCCTTCCCGCGCGCCACCGCGAGGACCGGCAGGCCGCGCCGGGTCAGCCGCCGGATCACGGCCTGCCCGATGGCGCCGGTCGCCCCGACCACGACTCCTATTCCCCCGCTCGCCTCCGGGGCGCCTTTCGAGGTGCCGCCTTCCCTCGTCGCTCCTCCGTCGCTCCTCAGTCCAGGCGGCACCGGCGCCCCTTTGGCTTGCGGGGGTTCACGGTCACGAGCCGTCGAGCACGGCGTCCGTCAGCCGATTCGCGGCCGCCACGCGCCGCGCATCGACCTCGCTGGCGCGGGCTACGTCGGCCGGGACGCCGCCGATGCCCCAGCCCTCCGGCGGGAACTGCGTGATGTAGGTGCGGACCCGCTCGATCGGCGTGTCCAGGATCTCCGCGACCAGCGCGGCGACCCGGCTGTGCAGCTCGCGGATCTTCTCCGGCGGGCGGCCTTCCATGATGTCGATGCGGACGAGCGGCATGCCTGCTCCTCAGTGTTTGTCGCCTCGGTGTTTGTCGCCTCGGTGTTTGTCGCCTCGGTGTTTGTCGCCCGGCTGCCGGGGCGGCAGCCGGAGTAGGGTCCTGGCGGTGTCGATGGCCGGCCCGGGGTCGTCCCACGGCACCCGGACGGCCGTCATCCCGGCCTGGCGGGCGGCCTCGACGTTCCACGGCATGTCGTCGAGGAACACGATCTGGTCCGCGGGCAGGCCGAGCGCCCCGGCGCCCTGGCCGAACGCGTGCGGATCGGGCTTCATCACCCCGGTGAGGCTGGCGTCGACGATGACGTCGAACAGTTTCAAGTGCTCCTGCCGCTCGACCCAGCCCGGGCCGTGGAACGCGGTCATGTCATTGGTTAGCGCGCCGAGCCGAAGCCCGGCCGCCTTGACCTCGGTCATCAGGTCGACCATCTCGGCGCGCAGCCAGTCCTGCCGGGGCAGTTCGTACAGTCGGCGCATCATGGCCCGGGTATCCCAGGGCTCGCCCACCGCGGCCCCGAACTCCGCGGCTCGCTGCGCCCAGTACTGCCGTTCGGTCACCTGGCGGCGCAGCATCTGCTGCCACAGCTCGTCCCGGTCGCTGGCCACCCCGCCGATCCGCTCGAGTACCGGCCGCATCGCGGGCTCGCTCTCGGCGAGCCGCCCCACCAGGTGCATGGCGGTACTGTGCACCACGCCGCCGATGTCGAGCAGCAGCCCGCGCAGTCCGGGCCCGTCGGCCTCGGCCGCCGGCGGCTCAGCTGCTGGCGGCTCAGCTGCTGGCGGCTCAGCTGCTGGCGGCATAACCGCGCTCGGCGTAGGGGTATCCGGCGAGCTCGAGTCGGTCCAGGCCCGCCGCCTGCGGCGAGGCATAATACGCGCGGATCTCCGTGATCAGCCCGGTGTCCCGGTCGAAGTGGTACCACTCGTCGCCGCGCAGCACCACGCCGGCCTTGGTCTTCTCGTGCGTCCACTCGATCACCGCCCGGTCGGTGTCCGGGTCGCAGAGGACCTCGTCCACGGTCCAGTGCGAGCCCAGCGTGCGCACCGCCCAGGACCACTTCGCGCCGATCGTCTCACCGCCGCGGAACGGTCCCTCGTACATGTCCGGCGGGAAGTAGTGCACCGCGCCGGGCGCGAAGAACTCGGCCACCGCGTCCCCGTCCCCCGTATTGCAGGCGTCGAAGTAGCCGCGGATGACGTCTTCCATCCGTCGGGCCTTGGCTTCCCGGTCACTGATCTGCGCATCTGTCACAGGACTGAGCCTAGGTCGTGCCAGGCCGGCCATCGAGTACTTGTTCCGCATGCAGGAAACGGGCGGCCAGGCCGCCCGTTTCCTGCCCGGTCCTGCGTTTACAGCAGACCGCCGGCAGACCGAAGTAGCCCACCTGGTCGGAAAAAGGGCTGTCCAATCCCGAGTTCGCGGCCGAGCTGCTCGTCAGCCGCAAGGCCGTGGAGTACCGCCTCGGCAACATCTACGCCAAGTGCGGCCTGCAGGGACGCCAGCAGCTGCGCCGCTTCCTGGGAAACCCGCTTTCACCGCGCTAGCGGGATTGGCGGGCGGAAAGCATGCCGGGGTCGAAGTCGTAGAGCCAGCTGGTCGCCTTCTCATAGAAGCGGTTGAAGACGTGCGGCATGATCAGCTCGCGTATCCGGCTGGCGATCGGGCCCGCGGTCTTGGCGTCCCGGTTGGCGGCCTCGATCTTGGCTAGCTTGCCCGAGCGGGGGTGCCGCTGCCGGTGGAAGGCAGCCATGCCTGCGGGAATGCCGTCCGCGGCGGCAAGTTCCGCCGCCAGCACGACCGCGTCCTCCATGGCCATGGACGCACCCTGCCCGGCGCCGACCGGATGGGCGGCGTCGCCGATAAGCACCGTCCGGTCGTTGTGGCGGCGGATGACCGGGGCCAGCACGTACCCGATGTTCGCGGCCCGCATCCCGGTGGCCGCCTGCAGCACGGCCACGGCCTGCTCCTCGGTCCGGAATATCTCCGCCAGCTCGGCCAGGCTCACCGCGGCCGGGTCGTTCGGCGGCTGCGCGGAGGCGACCTGGGCCGTCCACCACACCGATCCGTCCGGCGCGGGCAGGTAGATGAAGACGCCGTTCCTGGCGAAGATCCAGTTGAAGCCCTGACGCGATATCGGCGTCTGGATTCTGGCTCCGTCCGAGGTTCCGGAGATATGGAAGATCCCGGCGTAGGCGGGCTGAGGGGCCGCCGGGTCAAGCTCGCGGCGGGTCGCCGACCAGATGCCGTCTGCCCCGACGATCAGGTCGGCGTCGGCGGCCAGCGGGTCGGTGCTGCCGGTGAGCCGCTGGCCGGTGACGATGCGCGCACCGCACCGCAGCGCCTCCTCGCGCAGGGCGGTGACCAGGTCGGCGCGCATGAGCGTGATGCTGTGCAGCGAGTCCTGCGGTCTCCGGCCCCGGGCCACGTCGCCAAGCAGCTTGCCGCGGCCAGACCACATGAGCTGGCGTGCGATCGGGAACCCGGCCTGCTGCACTGGCTCGAGGCAGCCGAGCACCTCCAGGGCGCGCAGTCCGTTGACCGCCAGGCTGACGTACGAGCCGACCGGCCCGGCCGGATCCTCATAGGCCTCGTACACGGTGACCTCGGAACCGATCCGGGCCAGCGCGATCCCGCTGGCCGACCCGACCACCCCGCCGCCTATCACTACCGCACGCATACCGATCCCTTCACTACCGCACGCATACCGATCCCTTCACTACCGCACGCATACCGATCCCATCACCGCCGCACGCCGACTATTTATTCACTGAATACATTTTCAGTGAATATATATTCATTATGATCGGCAGGCAAGTTCGCCGTCAAGCGGATACCGTCCAGTCGGGAGGAAGCCATGGGAGTGCGGAAGGTCAGGGCAGCGGAGACCGAGGCGGCGCTGAAGGAGGCGGCCCGGCGGCAGTTCGCCGAGCGCGGCTACCTGAACACCAAGATCACCGACATCACTGCCGCCGCAGGCCGCGCCACCGGGTCCTTCTACGAGCATTTCGCCAGCAAGGAAGACCTGCTGCGGATCCTGCTCGCCGACATGCACGGGCAGGCGGGCGGCCAGTTCGACTCCGGCGAGCATCCGCCGCACGATCTCACCGACCCCGGCCAGCTCCGCGAGCACCTAGCCGTGGCCTGGAATGTGATGCGCGATAACCGTTCGGTCATGACCGCATTGTTCGAGTCAGCCATGGCGGCCGGTCCGGCCTCCGGTGCGCTCTGGGGTCGGCTGGCCGAGGACACCAGGATGTTCCGCGAGCACCTGGAGTACCTGCAGGACAGCGGGCATCAGCTGCCCGGCGACCCGGCGCTGATCGCGGCGGCCATGGGCGGGATGCTGTCGATGCTCGCCTACGCGCTGCTCCCCGTGGAACCCGCAGAGAGACCGGCCGAGGGAGGACCACCGGATTCCGCGCCCGGCTACTCCAGCTCGGATGTCATCGACAGCCTCGCGAGGCTGCTGCTGTATGGCCTGGCCGGCCCGGCAGACAGCTAAGCAAGCTTCCGTAGGAGGCGGCCACCGACACCTACCTGGACCGTCTGGGCTGGGTTCGTGATCCTGCTGGCCTCAGCGGCCGCCGCGTTCGCGCAGCGCCCGGACGTCCTCGGCGATCCGGAACCTGACGACGAAGGACTCCAGCACCAGCCGCCAGAGTGCCATGACGATGATGATGAACAGCGGGTCTCCGATGATTAGCGTCAGGAAGCCGAACATCTTGCTTGCGCTGAAGGCGAAGACCGTGTAAACGAGCGCGGTGATCACGGTCATGACCAGGATCAGGACGTAGAGCACCTTGATGATCCGGGTGGTCACGAAGGACGTGAAGCTGAAGTCGAACAGCGCGCCGAGGAAGCCCCTCGCGTCCGCGGCCTGCGTCGCCGCCATCGGCGACATCCCGGCTGGCGGCGGGCCCATCGGCTGCGGCCCGGCGGCCGGCGGGGCGCCCAGGCCCAGCCCGCCCAGGCCCGGCCCGCCCTGTCCCCAGCCGCCCTGCCCTGCTGCACCCGGTCCCGGTGCGGCCTGTCCGGGCGTGTCCTGCCAGATCGGGGCGGTCGGCATCCCCGGACCCGCTGTTCCCTGGCCAGGCATCCCCGGGCCGGGCCGTGCGGCACCCGCCCCGCCCTGGCCGGGCGTCCCGTAGCCCGAACCTGCCTGGCCCGGCATTCCCGGGACTGATCTGGGGGAACCGGACGCGCCGTAGTACTGCTCGCCCGCGTACTGCTCGCCCGCGTACTGCTCGCCGACGTACGGCTCGCCGGGGTCGTAGCCGCCGCGGCTCCAATCATCGGGCCGGCCCGGGCTGGATGATTGCTCTGTCATTATCCCCCCACAGGGAGTTCCGTCATTTCTGCGCCACCATACCCGCCCCGTAGCCTCGTTGTGCGGCACACGAACATCAGCGGCCGGATGACCCGGGGAGAGCTCACCCGGCCCGCAGCCGGAGCCCGCGTGGCGTGGGCCGGAATCCGGCCGCTTCGAGGGCCTGCGTCAGCGGCGAGTCGCCGCCGGCCCGCTCCCCGTCGGCGCGTTCCACGGTCAGCCGGCCGAGCGCGCCGCCGCGGACGGCGGCGGCCAGCGCGGCCGCGCTGGCCGCCAGCCGCTCGGGATCGTCGGTCCAGGACAGCAGGGTCCGGCCGCCGCGCTCGACGTACAGAACCAGCGATCCGTCCACCAGCACGACCAGCGCGCCGGCCTTACGCCCCGGCCGGTGCGAGGAGGCCGTCTCGCCGGGGCGGTCGGGCCAGGGCAGCGCCGCCCCGTAGGGCTGAGCTGGGTCCGCCACCGCAAGCACCAGGGCCCGTTCGGAAGAATGACCCTGCCCGGAGGGACGACCCACGCCGGCGGCTCTGGGGTCGGCCAGCGCCCGCATCCGGTCGACCGCCCCGGGCAGCGCGAACTGCGCCCCGCCGAGCCCTTCCACGAAGTAGCCGCGGCGGCACTGGCCGGCCTCCTCCATGGCGCGCAGCACCGGGTACACCGCGGCGAAGCCGCCCGCGATCCGCTCGGCGGCCACCGCGCCCCTGGTCAACACGCCGTGCCGGTCGAGCAGGGTCAGCGCGAGCGCATGCGCCCGCTGGGTGGGATCGACGTCGTGCCGGCTGGCCAGCAGTGACCACCGGCCGCTGACCGTCGGCGGCCCGGCGCGGGACGGCATGGGCGGACGGCCGAAACCGTACCGCCGTCCCGTCCCAGAAACCCCGGAAACCCCGGAAATCCCAGAAACCCCGGAAATCCCAGAATGCCCGGCGGGGCGCGGCCGCGGCACGGTCCGGGCGGGCGCGGCCGCCCGCCGCTGCTGGCCGCCGAGCAGCACCCGCAGCGGGCCGAGCGTGTCGTTGGTGAGCAGCCCGGCCCAAACCAGGTCCCAGATCGCGTCCGCCACCTCGCCGTCGGTGGGGACCGGACCGTCGAGCAGGGCGCCGACCCGGTCGCTGAGCATCCGGAAGAACAGCGCGCCGCCGCCGCCGAGCGCCTCGAGCACGGCCGAATGCAGCGGGGTCATGCTCACCTCGGCCGGTTCGGGCAGGAGCAGCGAGGCGCCGTCGGCGGGCGCGAGGACCAGCCAGCCGTCGCCACCAGGCAGTGCCCCGGCTCCGGACCAGACGATCTCGCCCGCCGAAGTCAATTCGTCGAGCAGGGCCGGGGAGTAGCCAGGCACCCGCCCGGGCAGCACCAGCGTCTCCAGCGCGGACGCCGGCACCGGCGCCCCGCCCAGCCGCTCGAGCACCTCGAGGACGGCGCCCGCATCGGCGCGCCGTCGTCCCGACCCCCCTGGCCCTCCTGAACCACCGATCCCGTGCCAGGCGGGCAGGAATCTGGCCAGCACCTCGGGCGGCACCGGCTCCGCCTCCTTGCGGAGCCGGGCCAGGCACCGCCGCCGCAGCAGCCGCAGGACCTCGGCGTCGCACCACTCGGTGCCCCGCGCGGCGGGCAGCTGCCCGTTACCGCTGGCCTGCCCGCTGCCATCTTGTCCAGTGGGCAGGAATTCGCCCTCGACCACGCGGCCGGCTGCGGCGAGCCGCCGCAAGGCCAGCGTCACCACCGCGACGCCGAGCCCGTACCGCGCAGCCACCCCGTCGGCGGTGAACGGGCCATGCGTCCGCGCGTACCTGGCCACCAGGTCGCCGAGCGGGTCCGCGACTGGCGTAGTGAACGCCTCGGGCACGCCGACCGGCAGCGGCACCCCGAGCGCGTCCTGCAGCCGCCCCGCGTCCTCGATCGCGGCCCACATCGGCTGCCCGGTAATCCGCACCTGGATAATACGGCGGGTCACCGACAATTCCCCGAGCCAGTCACTCGCGGCCCCCGGATCAGTGCACCGCTGCACCACCTCCTCTGGCGTCAGCGGGCCGGCCGTGCGCAGCAGGTCGGCGACGTCTTCGGCGTCGCGGGCGCGTCGGGACGGGGACAGGTGCTGCAGGTCGCGAGCAACCTCGGCGATGACGGCGGGGTCGAGCAGCTCGCGCAGACCGTCCTGGCCGAGCAGCTCGGCCAGCAGCGCGGGATCGAGTGACAAGGCCTGCGCCCGGCGTTCGGCCAGCGGGGCGTCACCTTCGTACATGAATGCGCCGACGTAGCGGAAGAGCAGGGATTTACCGAACGGACTTGGTGCGCTCGTCTCGACTTCGACGATCCGCACTCGCCGCGCGGCGATGTCCCGCAGCAGATCGGTCAGCGCCGGCACGTCGAAGACGTCGCGCAGGCACTCTCGGACGGTCTCGAGCACGATCGGGAAGGCCGGGTACTGGCTGGCCACCTCCAGCAGCTGCGCGGAGCGCTGCCGCTGCTGCCACAGCGGCATGCGGCGGCCCGGTTGGCGGCGCGGCAGCAGCAGCGCCCGGCTGGCGCACTCGCGAAACCGGGAGGCGAACATCGCGCTGGCGCCGACTTCGGCCGTGATCAGGTCGCCGACGTCGTCGGGGTCGAGCAGCGCGATCCCGGCCGGCGGCGGCTCGTCCGAATCGGGCACCCGGATGATGATCCCGTCGTCGGTATGCAGCGCCTGCACGTCCATGCCGCCGTACCGCTCGCGCAGCCGGGCCGCGATGGCCAGCGCCCACGGCGCGTGCACCCGGTCCCCGTATGGGCTGTGCAGCACCACCCGCCAGTCGCCAAGTTCGTCGCGGAACCGCTCGACCACCAGGGTCCGGTCGTCCGGCACGTAGCCGGTGGCCGCGCGCTGCTCGGCCAGGTACCTGATCAGGTTCCGCGCCGCCAGCTCGTCAAGACCGCCTCGCATGAGCTTGGCGGTCGCCTCGCTTTCTGTGGCCGCCGACAGCTCGCGGCAGGCCGCTCCGATGGCCCGGCCGAGCTCCGCGGGCCGGCCGGGGGTGTCGCCGTGCCAGAACGGAAGCTTGCCCGGCTGGCCGGGCGCGGGCGTGACCAGCACCCGGTCCGGCGTGATGTCCTCGATCCGCCAGGACGTGGCGCCGAGCACGAACACGTCGCCGACCCGCGACTCGTACACCATTTCCTCGTCGAGTTCCCCTACCCGCCGCGGCTGCTTGCCCGCGTTGCCAGCACCAGTGCCCGACGCGAGGAAGACTCCGAACAGCCCGCGGTCGGGAATGGTGCCGCCGCTGGTGACGGCGAGCCGCTGCGCGCCAGGCCGGGCCCGGATGGTGCCCGCCACCCGGTCCCAGACGATGCGGGGCCGCAGTCCGGCGAACTCCTCGCCTGGGTAGCGCCCGGCCAGCATGTCCAGCACCGCCTCGAGGATCGGCCTGGTCAGGCCGCCGAACGGCGCGGCCTTGCGGACCGTCTGCTCGAGCTCGTCTACCAGCCAGTCGTCGACCGCCGTCATCGCCACGATCTGCTGGGCGAGCACGTCCAGCGGGTTGCGCGGGATCTTCAGTTCCTCGATCTCGCCTGTCCGCATCCGATCGGCCACCACGGCCGACTGGACCAGGTCGCCTTGGTACTTGGGGAAGATGATGCCGCGGGAGACGTCGCCGACGTTGTGCCCGGCCCGGCCGACCCGTTGCAGGCCGCTGGCCACCGACGGCGGCGCCTCGACCTGGATGACCAGGTCCACCGCGCCCATGTCGATGCCGAGCTCCAGGCTGGACGTGGCCACCACCGCGGGCAGCCGGCCGGCCTTGAGCGCCTCCTCGATTTCGGCGCGCTCCTGCCGCGACACCGAGCCGTGGTGCGCCCTGGCGACTTCAAGCGGGGCGCCGGTGGTTGCCCCGGCCTGCGCCATGACCTCGGCCGGGGCCCGGACCGCCGCGGGCGGGAGGCCCGGCTCATCCAGTCCTTGCGAACGCTCGGCCGCCAGCTCGTTGAGCCGGGCGCACAAGCGCTCGGCCAGGCGTCGCGAGTTCACGAACACGATGGTGGACTTGTGCTGCTCGATCAGGTCGAGTACCCGTTCCTCGACATGCGGCCAGATCGAGCGCCTGGGCGCCGAGCCGCCTCCGGGGTCTTCCTCGTCCTCACCGCTGCGGCCCGGCATCGTGTCCAGCTCGGTCATGTCCTCGACCGGGACCACGACCTTCAGCTCGATGACCTTGGCGCTGGGCGGCTGCACGATGGTGACCGCGCGGGTGCCGCCGAGGAACGTGGCCACCTCTTCCACCGGGCGCACCGTCGCGGACAAGCCCACCCGCTGGGCGGCGCGGTCCGAAGTCCCCCGTAGTGCGTCCAGGCGCTCCAGGGACAGGGCCAGGTGGGCGCCGCGCTTGTTGCCCACGACCGCGTGCACCTCGTCCACGATGACCGTCTCGACCCCGCGCAGGGTCTCCCTGGCCTGCGAGGTGAGCAGCAGGAAGAGCGACTCCGGGGTGGTGATGAGGATGTCCGGCGGCTTGCTGGCCAGCTTCCTGCGCTCCTCGGCGGCGGTGTCGCCGGTGCGCACCGCGACCCTGATGTCCGGCTCCTGCAGGCCCAGTCGCTGCGCGGCGTGCCTGATGCCGGTCAGCGGCGCCCGCAGGTTCCGCTCGATGTCCACCGCCAGCGCCTTGAGCGGGGAGACGTAAAGCACCCGGCAGCGCAGCTTGGGGTCCGCCGGCGGCGGCAGCGCCGCCAGCTTGTCGATGGCCCACAAGAACGCGGCCAGCGTCTTGCCCGAACCGGTCGGCGCGACGACCAGCGTGTCCTCGCCCTTGCCAATCGCCCGCCACGCCCCGGCCTGGGCCTGGGTCGGCTCGGCGAACGCCCCGTCGAACCACGCCCGGGTGGCCAGCGAGAACCCGTCAAGCGCATCGTTCCTGGTCATGTGACACTGCCTTGCGGAACCACCCACCGCGTGGCCTGGCCAGTGATGCTCGCCACATGCTCATAGTCGACGTCGTAGTGCAGCACGCAGACGCGGTGCCGCTCAGCCACGGCCGCGATGATCAAATCGGGGAGCGATACGGCCCGCAACTGGCCGCGCCCGGCCAGCTCAGCCTGGATGCGCAGCGCACGCCGCAGGTCGGTGTCTTCGGTCGGCAGCCACTCATATGTACACTGCCGGTCCTCCGCGATCTGCCAATAATCGGTCCTGCCGCGCGCGCTGAACAACACTTCAAGCTCCGTGATTCCGCAGGTCGCGACCAAGCCATGCTCGATCAGCGGTGCCAACACCGTCCGCACTCGCTGATGGTGCCACCGCACGATGGCGCTCTTGTCCGCCAGGTACCTGGCTACCGCCACGCCCGCTCCATCACGGCCGAGTCGCCGAGATCCGCGTATACGCCATCGTCCAGTCGCTCCACCTCGCGCTTGCGCGCCACCGAGGCCACGGCCTCGGCCAGTGCCCGGTTGACCGTCTCCTTCTTTGTCCGGGCCCCCAGCGCCGCCTGCGCCTGGTTGAGCAGGTCATCGTCCACATCGATAAGCGTCTTGGACACGGCCCGCCTCCCGTCAATATATATCGAAACGCTATTTTAGTATATACAAACGCAGTTGGCCGCGGGCGTCGGCCACGGCCCAAATCGGCACCCAGTCGGCGAACACTCAGCCGAGCAGGTCTCCATATCTCAGCTAACCACGGGGTACTGACATTCCTGATTCCGGGCGTGGCCTCATGACCGAACGCACGCCCGTCTCCGCTACTTTTGACTACTCCCCGCCTTGGAGCTGGAGGACGGGGATTCCGGCCGTCACTGGCGGGGGTTCCTGTTTCACGGCCGGCCGCATCCGGGAGGTCCCGGGATGTCTGACGCCAGCTCCGCAGGCAGTCACCGCTTGACCAGCGGCCAGGATGTTCTTCGCGGCGTTGAGATCCCGGTCGTGCCGGGTGCCGCAGGACGGGCACGTCCACTGCCGGGTGGAAAGGCTCAGCTCCGCGAGCCGGTGCCCGCACGCCGAGCAGGTCTTGGACGACGGGTACCACCGGTCGATGATGACCAGTTCCCGGCCGTACCGCTGGCACTTGTACTGAAGCTGGCGGCGGAACTCGCCCCAGCCGCAGTCGCTGATGGCGCGGGCCAGGTTGCGGGCCTTGCGCGCCAGATGCCGCGGGTTGGCGATCTTCGCCCCGTCGCTGGTCACGGCGAAGTCCGTCACGCCCAGATCGATGCCGATCGCATGACCGGCCGACTCCAGCGGCTCGGGGAAATCCGTGTCGATGGCAAAGGTCACGTACCAGCGGCCGTCCGGCTCCCGGGACACGATCACCATCGTGGGGTCCAGCGCGGCCACATCCGCCTCCGGCCAGGACCAGGTGAACCGCAGCGGAGCTGCGGTCTTGGCCAGCCGCAGCTGGCCGCCGCGCATCGTGAAGGCGCGGCGGGTGTGGTGCGCGCTCTGGCGGCCGCGGCGGGACTTGAACCGCGGGCAGCGGGCGCGCCGGGCGAAGAACGCGGTGAATGCCTGGTGCTGGTGGCGGAGCGCCTGCTGCAGCGGCACCGAGGAGACCTCGGACAGGAACGCCAGGTCCGGGTCCTTCTTCATGAGGGTCAGCGCGGCGTCGGTCTCGGCATAAGAGGTGGTCTTGCGTCCGGTCTGCCAGCGGGCGTGCCGGGCGGCCAGGGTCCGGTTCCACACCACGCGGACGCAGCCGAAGGTGCGGTTCAGCACCTGCTGCTGTTGTTCGCCGGGGGTATACCCGGCACCGGTAGGCCGTCCTCACCCTTACAGTATCGAACACATGGTCGTAAGAGTGCGGGAGGCGCGCCGCGCGTGCTGCCCGCTGGTTCCGGTGCCCCGCTTCGCGAGGCACCGGATTCCTCCCGGCCTGAAGGCCAGGGCATCCTCCGGAGATCATGGTGAAGTAGTCTCGGCTGCACTCGAAACGAGAACGCGACGTGGCGGAGTGACGGCATGAGCTGGTCCCGGCGGTCACCGCTGGCGGTGGCGCTCATCACCGCGGCCCTGCTGGCCGGGTGCAGCGCTGGTTCGGACGCCCCGTCGCCGTCGGCCAGCAAGGCCAGCGCCCCCAGGACCGGGTCGCCGCAGACGCAGCCACCTGCCAGGCCGGCAGGCAGCGCGGTTCCGCAAGCCAGCGCGACCCCGTCGCCGGCTTCCCTGCCGGTGGTGCCAGGCGCGGGCGCACTGCCGCAGACCCGCGCCTTTCCCAGCACGGATTCCACCGCCTTCCGCAACGCGATGGCCGATCTCTGGCTGGCCGTGACCAGCGGGAACCCGCGCTTCGGCCAGCCCGCCTTCTTCCCAGAGGCCGCGTACCTGCACGTGAAGGCCATCCCCAATCCCGACGCGGACTGGCAGGACAGGCTCTGGTACGACTTCGCCCTGGACGTCGCCGCGGCCCACCGCCTGGTGGCCCGGGGCGCCCGACTGGTCCGGGTCATCGTGCCAGGGTCCGAGGCCGCCTGGGTGTACCCGGGCGGCTGCTACAACACGATCGGTTACTGGCACGTCGGCGGCGCCCGGGTCGTCTACCGAGAGCACGGTCAGGAGCGGTCGTTCGGCATCGCGTCGCTGATCTCCTGGCGCGGCGTGTGGTACGTGGTGCACTTCGGCGAGGTCCTCCGGCCCGTGGTGACCGGAGTCGTCGATCAGCCCGCCGTCGGCCCGGGCATCCCGGGCCCGCCGGGCGGCTGCTGACTCCGTTCGCGGTCTGGATCCGTTCGCGGTCTGGATCCGTTCGCGGTCTGGGTATCGACCCAGACCAGTTCCGAGCCCTGTCACGTTCTGTCAACCTGGCATAGTGCACCCGGTCGTGGCCTCCTCCCGGAGCCTTCAGCCTCACCGCCTGCTGGCCGGCGGCCGCGTGGTGACGCCCGAAGGGGTGCTCAGCCCCGGCTGGATCCGGGTGGCCGGAAGCCTGATCGACGCGGTCGGGCCCGGCGCGGCGGCGGAGCTACGGCCGCTCGGACTTCCCGTCACCGACCTGCACGGGCTTTGGGTGCTGCCGGGATTCGTCGACCTGCACGTGCACGGGGGCGGCGGCGCGTCGTTCACCGCGGGACCGGCCGACGACGCCAGGCGCGCGGCGGAGTTCCACCGCGGGCACGGCAGCACGACCATGGTGGCCAGCCTGGTCACCGCGCCGATCGCCGACCTCGAGGCCAGGGCCGCCATGCTGGCCGCCCTGGCCGGCCAGGGCGTCATCGCCGGGATTCACCTGGAGGGGCCGTTTCTCTCCACGGCCAGGTGCGGCGCCCAGGATCCGCGGCACATGCTCGCTCCCGACGTGGCCGCCTTCGAGCGCCTGCACGCGGCGGCCGCGGGTCATCTGCGCGTCATCACCATCGCCCCCGAACTCCCCGGGGCGACCAGCCTGATCAAGGCAGCGGCGCGGGCCGGCGTGACCGCCGCCGTCGGCCATACCGACGCCACCGCGGACATCACCTCGGCCGCCGTCAACGCCGGCGTGACCCACGCTACCCACCTGTTCAACGGCATGCGGCCGCTGCATCACCGCGAGCCGGGCCCGGCCGGCGCCCTGCTCGACCGGGACGAGGTCACCTGCGAGGTGATCGCCGACGGCGTGCACCTGCACGACACCATGATCCGGCTGGCGGCCCGCGCCGCCGGCCAGGACCGGCTGGTGCTTGTCACCGACGCGATGGCGGCCGCCGGGATGCCGGATGGCAGCTACCGGCTCGGACCCGTGCGGGTCGAGGTCGCCGGGGGAGTGGCCCGCCTCGCCAGCGACAGCGAACCCGGCCGGGCCGGCGCCGTCGCCAGACCGGGCGCCGTCGCCAGACCCGGAGCCATCGTCGGCCCGGGCGCGATCGCCGGCTCGACCGCCACCATGGCCGACGTCGTCAGACATGCGGTCGCCGCGGGCCTGCCGGTAACCGCGGTGGCCGCCGCCGCCAGCACCACCCCGGCCCGCGTGCTCGGCCTCGCCGACCGCACCGGCGCCCTGCGCCCAGGCCTGGACGCCGACCTCGTCGTCTGCGACGAGGAGTTCCGGCTGCGCGCGGTGATGCGACAGGGCGAGTGGCTGGACGGCAACCCCTAAAACCCCTCAGAACCCAGCCGGGATCAGCTCTGCGCCCGCACCGAACCGGTGAGCTGCCCGCTGACCGAGCGGACCTCGCACACCACGGTGCGCTCGCCAGCCTGCCAGGCGGCCTGGTTCGGGTATACGTATTCCTGGGTCAGGTCGGCGGTCGCGAGCTGCGGGTTCAGGTAGCTGCCCAACCGGTTCGCGCAGCCGTTGCCCGCGTTCTGTTGTACCGCCGCGGCGCCGGGCCAGGCCCCCTCTGGCAGGCTGAAGGTGGCGAACACCTCGGCGTCGTGCGGGATCGTGCAGGACAGCACGGTGACGTTGAGGCCGCTCCCGGCAGAGTTAACGCACTCGCCCGGCCGCAGCCCGAACACGGCGGCCGGCCGGTAGGTGATCACCGTCTTCGGCCGGAACCCGTGAGTGATCACCGCCAGCACGCCCACCGCCGCCCCGACGAGGGCGATGATCCCGAGGATGATGCCCGCCACCGCGAGCGGACGGACATCCCGGCTCTCCTCCTCCGTTTCCCGGCCCAGCCCGCCTGGTCCGGTCGGCTCCGCGTCGGCGGGCCCAGCTTCGGCAGGTTCCCCCGCCGCAGGCCCCCCCGCCGCAGGCTCCGCTTCCGCGGGCGCCGCTTCCGCGACCTCCGCTTCCGCGACCTCCGCTTCCGCGGGCGCCGCTTCCGCGACCTCCGCTTTCCCGGGCGCCGCCTCCGCAAGCTCGGCTTCCCCTGGCGCCGCCGCGAGTTCCCCGTCCGAGGCCGCTGCCAGTTCCCCCTCGGCGGGCCCGGCGTGCACCGGGCCGGCCGTCACCGGTTCCCGAGGAATTTCCTCGTTTACCCCCGCAGGCGCAACCATCCGCCCTCCATCGTGCACAGTGCCCGCCGCGGCCGGCCCCCGCTGCGCCGGCTGTCTGGTCGGACGGCGCACGACCAAGATCGCGAAGTGCGCCCTGCTGACACTATTTCCCACGTTTTTAATAACGACACATCGGGTTCAATAACGACACATCGGGCAAATGGTCTCCGGTCGCCCGCGCCCCGGCCCTGGCCGGCCAGCACTGGTCTATCTGCCGCGCCGGCCTGGTCCTGGGCCGGCAGTAACCTGGGCTGCGTGCGGCTGACCGAATTCTGGAACCGGATGAACGCGCAGTTCGGCGAGGTGTACGCGCAGAGCGTGGCCAAAGACTTCGTGTTCGACAAACTGGGCGGGCGCACGGTCGAGCGTGCTCTCGCGGACGGGGTAGACGCCAAGGCCGTCTGGCGGGCGGTCTGCGACACCTTCAAGGTGCCAGAAAACATGCGCTAAGCCTGCGGTTGGCCTAATACCGCGCCCGGCACCGACCTGATCCTGGCCCCGCGCCGTCAGCGGCCGAGCAGTCGCGGCGTGTTGACCTTGTCCGCGGCGATCTTGAGGATCACGCGGCCGTTGGGGCCGACGGGGGCGGCGTAGTCCTGCCCGGTGTACTTGCGCGCCAGCTCGTCGATGTGCCGCCTGGCCTCGTCGCCGGTGACGGTCTGCACCACGTGTCCCCGGACCTCGGCCCAGTCGTAGGGATCCTCGCCGTGGATCAGCACGGTGATGCGCGGGTCGCGGGCGACGTTCCTAGCCCGCTGCCGCTGCGGCTCGGTGTTGACCAGGACGTGTTCGTCGTCGGCGTCGACCCAGGTGAGCAGTGCCTGCGGCTGCCCATTCGGCATCAGCGTCACTACGGTGGCCAAGTTCTTGCCCTTAGCGAGCCGGGTCACGTCCTCGTCGAGCGGCATCACTGATCTCCTTGCGCTGGCTGTACCGGCTCCTGGAGATGTTAGCCCGCCATCCGTAACCGGCCGGTCCCAGGTCCCGGGCCAGCCCAGGTCCCGGGCCGACTCTAGGTCCCAGCATCCCTGCCAGGCCTGCATTTTCCCGGATTTCTGGCACCGCTTTCGGCGTGTCGCCCATGATCGAATACACGTTCGCTCTATAGTGGTCGAGTGGCGGTGGTCCCCAGCCTCGAAAAGCCGGGGAAAACGGCCGCGGAAAATCCCCTCGGGCCAGGTGCCGCGTGGTGCCAGCCAGAAATGTCGGTGGCGGCGCGTAACGTGTCCACCGATAGCCGCCGGGGGATGTCCGGCGGGACAAGGAACTTAGACGACCTGGGCGGTGCGGGAGGTGCCCGCAGGCCCCTAAACCCGGCAGGGAGTCCCCCATGGCAGCAAATAGCAAGTCGAGCCCGGAGCGGGCGGGCGACAGGGAGAAGGCCCTGGAGACCGCTCTCCTCCAGATCGAGCGGCAGTTCGGCAAGGGCTCGGTCATGCGCCTCGGCGAGGAGACGCGAGTGCCTGTCGAGGTGATCCCGACCGGCTCGATCGCGCTGGACGTGGCGCTGGGCCTCGGCGGCCTGCCGCGCGGCCGCATCGTCGAGATATATGGACCGGAAAGCAGCGGCAAGACCTCCCTGGCCCTGCACGCCGTGGCGAATGCCCAGAAGGCAGGCGGGATTGCCGCGTTCATCGACGCCGAGCACGCGCTGGACCCGGACTACGCCAAGAAGCTCGGCTGCGACACCGACGCGCTGCTGGTTTCCCAGCCCGACACGGGCGAGCAGGCACTGGAGATCGCGGACATGCTCATCCGGTCCGGCGCCATCGACATCGTCGTTATCGACTCGGTCGCCGCGCTCGTGCCCAAGGCGGAGATCGAGGGCGAGATGGGGGACAGTCACGTCGGGCTCCAGGCGCGGCTCATGTCCCAGGCCCTCCGCAAGATCACCGGCGCGCTGAGCCAGACGAAGACCACGGCGATCTTCATCAACCAGCTGCGGGAAAAGGTAGGTGTGCTGTTCGGCTCGCCCGAGACGACCTCGGGCGGGAAGGCGCTCAAGTTCTACGCCTCCGTCCGCCTCGACGTGCGGCGGATCGAGACGTTGAAGGACGGTACCGAATCCGTCGGCAACCGCACCCGCGTCAAGGTCGTGAAGAACAAGTGCGCCCCTCCCTTCCGCAGCGCGGAATTCGATATTCTTTACGGTATCGGGATCAGCCGCGAAGGCAGCCTCATCGACATGGGCGTGGAGCAGGGGATCGTGCGCAAGTCGGGTGCCTGGTACACCTACGAAGGCGACCAGCTCGGCCAGGGCAAGGAGAACGCCCGCAACTTCCTGCGGGATAACCCCGATATGGCCAACGAGATCGAGAAGCGGATCAAGGAGAAGCTCGGCATAGGCCCGCGCCTCGACGCAGACCCAAGTAACCCAGGTAACGCCAGCGCCGCCAGCAACGGCAACGGGTCTGGAACGCCGAAGGCCTCGGTGACAACGCCGAAGGCTCCAGTGACAACGCCGAAGGCCTCGGTGACGATACCTGGGCTCGCGGTCTAGTCAGTGGCTAGAAAGCAGGCTTCAGGGTCACCGGGCGAGACCAGGCCCGGTGACCCTGAAGCCCGCGCGCGGCAGATCTGCCTGCGGCTGCTGACGGCTGCGCCCCGGACCAGGGCGCAGCTGGTCCAGGCGATGCGCCGCGGCGGTGTCCCGGCCGAGGCCGCCGAGGCCATCCTCGTCCGCTTTACCGACGCCGGGCTGATCGACGACGCCGCGTTCGCCCGGGCCTGGGTAGAGTCCAGGCACTACAGCCGCGGGCTGTCCAAGCGATCCCTCTCCGCCGAGTTGAGGCGGAACGGCGTCCAGAACGAGCAGATCCGCGAGGCGGTTGACGCACTCGACCCAGAGCAGGAAGTCGCCACCGCCAGGCGCATGGTCGAGCGGAAGATGGCGAGCACCCGCGGCCGGCCGCCCGAAACCCGCGTCCGGCAGGCTGCGGGCATGCTGGCCAGGAAGGGCTATCCGCCGGGTCTGGCCTTCCGGCTGATCAAGGAAGCCCTGCAGGACGAGGACGCCGACGCCGCCATCGACGCCATCGACCTGGACGAGCTAACCGAGCCAGACGCCGACCCCGGCCCTTGGGACAACGGTCACGACCGCGACGTCGGCTACTCCTTGTAACCTGCGCCCCGGCGGCGGCCAGGGAAAGCCAGCCCGCGCCGCACCCCTCGCACCTCTTCGAACGGGTCCCTCCCGACGCGTCATCTCTCCGCGTCTGCGCAGGCAATACCGCGTGCGCCTAATGTCCGGTTGACGCACCGTTCGGGATAGTCGAAGATGCTTTGCTTGATAAAAAGGTTATCAAGCCTTAACCTCACGGCAGCGAGATGTTGTCTCATCCGGCACAGAAATCCAGCGGAGGCGAAGTAGGAAGATACGGTGTGTAGCCGAAGCTGACGGCAAGATCAGCTACCGGGCGGCGTGGCGTGCAACCGCCCGCACCAGGGCATAAACCCATTACACCCTGGTGCCAGACGTCACGACACAGACACAACACGAGGGTGCCCCGAGGGCTATGGACGGAAAGGGGTGACCGTGAGCAGCGCATTGTCGCTCGCGTTCATGGTGATCGGGTTGCTCGCGGTGGTATTCGCGCTCGTAGTCGTCTGGCGCCGGACCTCCGGTACCCCAAGACCCGCGCTCGCCCAGCCCGCGGACCGCGGCCAGCTCGATAGCGTCGCCCAGGAAGCCGAACACATCCGGGCTCGCGCCGAGACGGAGGCCACCGGGATCCTCGAGCGGGCCCGCCAGGAAGCCGAACAGGCTGCCCAGGGCCGCCGGGAGGTCGAGGAAGAGATCCGCGCGGTCAAGGACGAGGTGCGCGAGCTGCGCAGCGATCTCGAGCGCCGCGAAACTCGTCTCGCCGACCGCGAGCAGCGCCTCGACGCTGAGCTCAAGCGCATCGAAGACCGCGCCCAGGCCCTCGACCAGCGCAGGCACGACCTCGACCGCCGTGCCGCCGAACTAGACCGGCAAGACGCCGAGCGCAGCAAAGAGCTCGAGCGCGTGGCCGGGCTCACCGCCGAGTCGGCCAGGGCCGAGCTCGTCACGACGATCGAGAACCAGGCCAAGCGGGAAGCGGCCCTGATCGTCCGGGACATCGAGCACGAGGCCAGGTCGGAAGGCGAGAAGCGGGCCCGCAAGATCGTTACCCTGGCCATCCAGCGGGTGGCCACCGAGCAGACGAGCGAGTCCGTGGTCTCGGTGCTGCACCTGCCCGGGGACGAGATGAAGGGCCGCATCATCGGCCGTGAGGGCCGCAACATCAGGGCCTTCGAGTCGGTGACTGGCGTCAACCTCATCATCGACGACACCCCCGAGGCGGTGCTCCTTTCCTGCTTCGACCCGGTCCGCCGCGAGATCGCCCGGCTTACCCTGGAACGGCTCGTCCTGGACGGCCGCATCCACCCGCAGCGGATCGAGGACGCCTACGAGCGCGGCAAGGCGGAGATCGAGCAGCTATGCAAGCGGGCCGGCGAGGACGCGCTGGTCGAGCTGGGCATCACCGACATGCACTCCGAGCTCGTCGATCTCCTCGGCCGCCTGCGGTACCGCACCTCCTACGGGCAGAACGTGCTCCGGCACCTGGTCGAGTCCGCGCACATCGCCGGCATGATGGCCAGCGAGCTGCGGATCGACCCGGCGCTGCTCAAGCGCTGCACGGTGCTGCACGACATCGGCAAGGCGCTCACCCACGAGGTCGAGGGCAGCCACGCGCTGATCGGCGCGGAGATCGCCCGCCGGTACGGCGAGCCGGAGGACGTGGTGCACGCCATCGAGGCGCACCACAACGAGGTCGAGGTCCGCACCGTCGAGGCCGTGCTCACCCAGGCCGCGGACGCGATCAGTGGCGGCCGGCCGGGCGCCCGCCGCGAGTCGCTGGAGATGTACGTCAAGCGCCTGGAGCGCCTGGAGCAGATCGCCGGCGGCCACGAAGGCGTCGAGAAGGTCTTCGCCATGCAGGCAGGCCGGGAGATCCGGGTCATGGTCAAGCCCGACCGGATCGACGACATCCAGGCCCAGGTGATCGCCCGCGACATCGCCAAGCAGGTCGAGGAGGAGCTCACCTACCCCGGCCAGATCCGCATCACCGTGGTCCGGGAGTCCCGAGCCACGGAATTCGCCCGCTAGCAAGGGGCCGAGGGGGTCTGGGGGAAACGGTTTCCCCCCAGGATCGGGGGGATCCCGGGGGGTCGTCCCCCCGGGGCTAACAGAGCGGCACCGGCGGGACGCCCGGCGGGGTGAAGCCCATGATCTGGCCGTAGAAGGAGAGCTCGGCCTCCAGGCTGGCCACGATGTTCTCCGCCTTACGGAACCCGTGCGACTCGCCCTCGAAGGTGATGTACGCGTACGGGATGCCGTGCGCGGCCAGGTCCGCCGCGATGGATTCGGCCTGCGCGGGCGGGACGACCGGGTCGTCGAGCCCCTGCAGCAGCAGCACCGGACAGGTGGCACCGTTCACGTGCCCGACCGGTGCCCGCTCGGCGTAAAGCGCGTCGCACTCCGGCAGCGGCCCGATCAGCCCGTCGAGATAGCGGGACTCGAAGTCGTGCGTCTGGGCCGCGAACCCCCGCAGGTCGGACACGCCGAAGTACGACGTCACCGCCGCGAAAACACTTCCCCGGGAGCCTGTTTCGGCCACGGCGACGCCGGAGGTCACGGCGACGCCGGAGGTCACGGCGGCCAGCGCGGTCCAGCCGCCTGCGGAGCCGCCGCGGATGCCGAGCCGTTTCCGGTCCGCCTCGCCCGCCTCGGCCAGGGCCAGCGCGGCCGTCATCACGTCGGCCACGTCTACGACGCCCCACTGGCCGCGCAGTCGCTCGCGGTAGGCGCGGCCGTACCCGCTCGACCCGCCGTAGTTCACGTCGATGATCCCGATGCCGCGGCTGGTGAAGAAAGCCTTCTCCAGGTCGAGCCGGGGCACGACCTGGGCCGTAGGCCCGCCGTGCACCCAGACGATGTACGGTGGCCGCTCCTCGTCCGGACCCCGGACCGCGGGGTTGGACGGCGGGTAGACGAGCGCGTGCACGACCGAGCCGGACGGCCCGGTCAGCCGGGCCGCCCGCGGCACCGGCAGGTACGGGGCTTCCGGCAGCGAGTCCGCGCTGCGGTTCAGCTCGCGGACCGCCACGGCCTGCGGGTTACCGCAGACAGCGGGAACGTCGACGCCGATCACGGTCATTGGCACCGTCGGGCCGCCGGCGATGGTGGCCACGGTCTGGCCGGCTGTGCTCAGCCCGAGGACGAACACGCTGTAGGGCAGGTTGACGTCGGTGAGCTGGCCCGTTTCCGGGTCGAGCACGCCCAGCCGGGTTTGTTCGGTGCCGTGCGCGACGGCGATCCGGCCGTCGCCGAGCACCGCGTACGGGCTCGTGCCCAGCTGCCACAGCGGGCCGGCGAACTCCTCCTCCCGCGGGCACAGCGCCAACGGCCCTGTCGGCTTGGCCTGCGGCCGGGCGATCAGGTCCGCCAGGTAGAGGTTCCACCATCCGGACCGGTCGGAGATCACGTACAGGCTGCGGTCATCGCGCCAGACCGGAGCCAGCACGGACTCGGCGTCGCCGCCCATGATCAGCTGCTGCTGGCCCTTGTCGCTGACCGGCCCGGCGCCGGTGAGCGCCGCGACTCGTAGCTCGGTGCCGTCCCACGGCATCCGGGGGTGATCCCAGCAGATCCAGGCCAGCCGGGTGCCGTCCGGCGACGGCGCCGGGTAGGCGTAAAAGTCCGAACCGCTGACCAGGACCCGGATCGCGGCGGGATCGTCCGCGGCCGAGCCGTCCAGCGGGACGGCCACGATCGCGCGGGTGATCCGGCTGGCCCCGTCCCGGCTGGTACGGTGCCGTTCTCGCACGCACCAGACCTCGTTCCCACCGGGCGAGAGCACGAAGTCGGCGAACCGGTCGGCGGTGTCCTCGCCCCGCGCCGGAGTCAGCGGCATGGGCTCAGCCGTTACCCCGCAACGGTACAGCCGCTGATCGCCGAAATTCGCGAACACGAACCCGCCCGGCAGCGGCAGGTACGATTTGCCGCCGTACTCGTGGACCCGCGTCCTGGCGTTCCACGGCATCGGAAGCAGGTCACGGCTGATCCCGTCCCGCCCCTGGCAGACGATGGCCAGCCGGCCGCCTTCGGCGGGCCGCGACTCCTGCCACCACACCCCGGCGGCGTCGATGGTGGGAAACGCCAGGCCAACTTGCTTGCGCGCCACATCGGCGCCCTCGATGGGGGAGGGCCATGCGCCGTAGGATGCCGCTTCTGTAGCCATTCGCATACAGATATCATGCCGGATCGGGCGGCTAAGATCACGGGGCCCCTTGTGTCCGCCCCTATCCTGGTCCTGTGACAGCAGGCGGCCGGACCTACCAGATCCGCACCTACGGGTGCCAGATGAACGCGCACGATTCCGAGCGCCTGGCGGGCCTGCTCGACGAGGCCGGCTACCAGCGGGCCGGCGACGGCGAGACCCCGGACGTGGTGGTGTTCAACACCTGCGCGGTCCGGGAGAACGCAGCCGACCGGCTGTACGGCAACCTCGGTCACCTGCTGCCGCAGAAGAAGATGGGCATGCAGATCGCCGTGGGCGGCTGCCTGGCCCAGATGGAGCGCACCCGGATCACCCAGCGCGCGCCCTGGGTCGACGTGGTCTACGGCACCCACAACATGGCCGCGCTGCCCGCGCTGCTCGAGCGGGCCCGGGTCAGGAACGAGGCGCAGGCCGAGTTCTCCGAGACGCTGGAGGCCTTCCCCTCGCTGCTGCCCGCCCGGCGCGAGTCGGTCTACTCGGCCTGGGTCGCGATCTCGGTGGGCTGCAACAACACCTGTACGTTCTGCATCGTGCCGAGCCTGCGCGGCAAGGAGAAGGACCGTCGGCCCGGCGACATCCTGGACGAGATCCGCGCGCTGGTGGCGGACGGGGTGCTCGAGGTCACCATGCTCGGTCAGAATGTGAACTCGTACGGGGCGGAGTTCGGGGACCGGAACGCGTTCGGCAAACTGCTGCGCGCCTGCGGTGAGATCGAGGGCCTGGAGCGCGTCCGCTTCACCTCCCCCCACCCCAGGGATTTCACCGACAACGTTGTCGACGCGATGGCCGAGACCCCGAACGTCATGCCCAGCCTGCACATGCCGCTGCAGTCCGGCTCGGACCGCATCCTGAAGGCCATGCGCCGCGCCTACCGCCGGGACCGCTACCTGGCCATCCTGGATCGGGTCCGGGCCAGCATCCCCGATGCCGCCATCACCACCGACATCATCGTCGGCTTCCCCGGCGAGACCGAGCAGGACTTCGAGGACACCCTGGACCTGGTGCGCCAGGCCCAGTTCACCGGCGCGTTCACCTTCCGCTACTCCATCCGCCCGGGCACCCCGGCCGCCACCATGGACGCCCAGGTGCCCGCGGACATCGTGCAGGAGCGTTACGAGCGGCTCACCGCCCTGGTCGAGGAGACCACCTACGCGGAGAACCAGAAGCTGGCCGGCGCCACCGTCGAGGTCCTGGTGGCCGAGGGCGAGGGTCGCAAGGACGCCGCCACCCACCGGATGTCGGGCCGCGCCCGCGACAACCGCCTGGTGCACTTCACCCCGGACGCTCTGCAGCCCTCTCCGGGGCAGCCCTCTCCGGGGCAGCCCTCTCCGGGGCAGCCCTCTCCGGGCGCGCCGCGCCCCGGCAACGTCGTCACCGTGACCGTAACCCGCGGTGCCCCTCACTACCTGCTGTCCGACGCGGCCCCGCTGGCCGTCCGCCGCACCCGCGCCGGCGACGCCTGGGCGGCCGCCGTTACCGCGCCCCCCACGGCTTCGCCCGGGGTCGCCGTTCTCCTCGGCATGCCCGAGCGCAGGTCATAGCCGCAGCAGGCGTACGCGATCAACCGTGAGGGTTGGTCCCGGCGGGAGCCGCCCGCCAGATCGCTTCTGATGCCGTGCGTCGACCATCAGGCCCACAGTGATGACCGGGGCCACGATCAGGCTGGCGGCGGCGAGTAGTGCCATCGCGAACGCCGGGTAGTTGTCGGGGTGCCACAGTATGGTCGCCGCGAGCACGCTGGCCGCGGCAATGATCACGCAGATGCCCGCCCGGACGTCCCTGTCCGTCGGCGGCTTGGCGGCCAGGCCGGCCGGGAGGTCGGCGATGAGCGCGGCTAGATCGGCCTGGAACCGCGAGACGGACACCTGGGCCGCCCGCGCGTCGTGTTCATCCTCGGTCAGTCGGCCTTGTGCCCACGCGGCCCTGAGGATGCGGATCACCTGTCCGCGGGCGACGGCGTGAGATACGTGCAGGCGGTCACCGCCTCCCGCGTCTGCTGCGGGCCGTGAGGCGACCATCATGCACACGCCGAGAATCCAGAAAACGAGATAGACGGCCGCGGTCAAGGTGACCACCTCCCCCACGGTGGTACGGGGACCGCCGGGGAGGAGGAGGAACGCAACGATGCCCGGCAGGAATATCGCGTATTCGACCAGCCAGGCCATCTTTGTTGCCCGCCACGGATTGCGCGGGGGCTGGGCTCTGGCGAGTTCGGCGGGGATGTCGGCGGTGACCTCGGCCAGTTCGGCGTACGTCGGTGACGCGTATGCCCGAGCCACCCGCGCGCCGAGTTCATCCTCGGTGAGCCGGCCTTGGACGAACGCGGCCTTGAGGATGCCGATCACCTGCTCGCGGTCGGCGTCGGACGCGCGGAGCCCGCCACGGCTTCGGCTTTCTGTGGGTGCCATCTCATCTCCAGGCCCTGCCATCACGGCGCCTCCCCGATCAGCGTGATGCAGCGAAGCGTAACGCCGTTACCCTTCGCTGGCTATCCCTGAGATGGCGTCTCCCCGTCATCCCGCCCGGCCTAGATCGGGTATCTCGTGGGTTCGGTCATGTACCTCCGCCCTGACGGTGGTCCACTGGAATTCGCCAGAAGGCAACTGTTCCACCTTCCAGCGGGGGTGCTGCTTGAGCCGATGGTCGTGTCGGCACTTGGGATCCTGTCCGTTATATTAACACATATGACGATCGGTGATGCAATGCGGCTGGCGGCGGACGGCGTCATCCGGTGCCTGATCTACGTCCGGATCAGCATGGACAAAGCCCACGACGGGCATGGCGTGGCCAACCAGATGGCCAAGCTGGAGCAGAAAGCCCACGAGCGCGGCTGGACGGTGGTGTACCGGCTGTCGGATAACGACATCGGGGTGACCCGCAAGGACCCGACCAAGCCGGGGAAGTACCGGCCCGGGTACGAGGAGGCGATGCGGCTGGTCGACGCGCGGGCGGTGGACGCGGTGCTGTGCTTCAAGTGGGACCGGTTCATCCGCGAGCCGCTGGACCTGGAGTACCTGATCCCCCGCTTTGACAAGGCCGGGGTGCGGTTCGCCGAGGTAGACGGGAACATCGACCTGGGCACCGACTCCGGCCGGCTCCACGCCCGCATCCTGATCGCGGTCGCCAAAGCTGAGCAGGAGCGCAAGGCCGAGCGGCAGAAGCTGGCCAACGAGCAGGCCGCGATCAACGGCAAGCGATTCCTGGGCACCCCCCGGCCGTTCGGCTACCTGGAGGACCACGTGACCGCCCACCCGGTCGAGGGTCCGGCGGTCGCGGAGGCGTGCGCCACGCTGCTGGGCGGCGGGTCGATCAGCGGGATCAGGCGGGAGTGGACCAGGCTTGAGCTGATGCCGCCGCAGCAGGCCCAGCGCGGCACCACCAGGTGGAACCGGACCAGCATCCGGATGATCCTGCTGAACCCGAGGATCGCCGGGCTGTCGGCCTACCATGGGGAGATCGTCGGCCAAGGGCAGTGGGAGCCGCTGGTGCCAGAGGAAACCTGGCGCGCGGTGCACGGCATCCTGGAAGACCCCACCCGCAAGCCGCCGCGCGGGGTGCGGACCCTGCTCGGCGGCCTGGCGCTGTGCCCGTGCGGGAACGTGGTCACCGGCATGCCGTCCCACACCGGGCATCACATCTACCGGTGCACCCCGGCCACCCGCAACCGCGCGTACCAGGGCACGCATGTGGCGCGGCAGGCGGTGCCGGTGGAGGAGTTCATCGAGAAGATCGTCGTGGGACGGCTGTCCCGCGCGGATGCCGCGGACCTGGTGATGGTGGAAGAGTCCGGGGTGGATGTGGGGGCGTTGCGGGAGGAGGCGGCGGCGATCCGCCGGAACCTGGAGGAGATGGCCGCCGACCGGGCGCTGGGGCTGATCACCCGGCCGCAGATGCTGGCGGCGACCGAGCGGGCTGGCGTCCGGCTGGATGAGATCGGGGACGAGCTGGACCACGCGGCGCGGGAGAACGTGCTCGCCCCGCTGATCGCGGCCGAGAACGCGGCGAGCGTGTGGGAGACGCTGGATATCAGCCGCAAGCGGGCGGTGATCAAGACGCTGATGGCGGTCACGCTGGATTCGCCGGGCCGGGGTCCGCGCCGCCCGTTCGATCCGGCCACGGTCCAGGTCACGTGGAAGAAGTCGGACGCCGCGTGATACCGGCCAGGCCGTCCCTGCTGGCGCTCATCTGCGGCGCGGGCGGCGCAGCAGGAGCGCGAGCGTGTCCCGCTGCTCGCTGGTCAGCGGCGGAGCGGCATCGACCAGCTCTTTGACGTAGGCGTCCAGGCCGCTCTCACGGTCGTCTGCGGTGTGCTCGTCGTGGTGGTGGCGTTCCTGCTGCTGGCTGGGCGTGGCCGGGGGCGGGCCGGACCGGGCTGCTCGCGGGCTGGCCGCTTGGATGCCCGGCCGGCTCCTCATCTCGGTCCCTTTTCCGCTGCGGTGCTGGTCCCTTCGGCACGCATGATTTAAGCTAACTGGCATTTGCGGTGGTGCCGCAAATCAACGTGCGCCGACATAGACCGCGCTAAACAAGACTGGGCTTCACTCAGCCGCACTAGGCATCACTCAGCAGTACTGGATATCACTGATTAGTACTGCAAATTTTTTTGCTTGAACACCTAAACCGGGGATACGTCCCAGCGTGTTCAAGTGTCTCTCCTAAACACCGGACTGCTGACAGCAGGCTGGTGATACGGGCCTGGCGCTAGCGTGTCACCCTGGCCTCAGCGAGCACACGAATACTGTCGCTGGCCTGCGGTTCAGCGTGACCGCCAACCCCGGCAGCGACGAGGAAAACCGAGGGCTGCGAAGAGAACATCGTCCGGTTTCCCGGTGCCACCGCGACCATCAGGTCAGCGCCGAAGGAGGGGAGATACACGGCCATTCACCAGCGCGCTTGACCGGGGTGGAACCGGCCGGAAACTACCGGACTGGTGAACGCGCGTATTTGTCCGGTGCGTATTCAGGGATGCGTTTCATGGGGCGGCTACTGGGTGTGGTTGGCATCCGCCGATTACCGGGCTCTGGACGTTGCCTCCACCTCGTCTGCGCCTTTGCCGGCCGCTGCGCTCGATACGATGCGCTGTGGGTGGTGAGGTAGATGACGCTGTATCTTGATCTGCCGGGCAAGAGAGGCAAGCCGGACCGGCTCGTCAGCGAGTTCGGTGCTGCGGTCCTGCCTGGCGCGCCGCGTGGCCTGGAGGACGTGCCGCCGGACAAGGCTCTGGTCTGCGTGGCCGACATGGGTGAGTACGAGGCACCCGGTTATATCCTCACCGAGGCGGAGTTTGCGGTTTGGACCGATGCCGCGGATGAGGGCGTGAAGACCTGGCTGCTGATGGATCGCGATACCGCCGACGCGCTGTGCCCGGGCGCGGCCGAGGACCGGCAGAGCTGGCAGGAGGGGATGGAGCGTGGTGCTGAGGCCGCTGCGCATACGGATAATCTCGTCCCGGTAGCGCGGGTGAGCCGCTGGACGCTCGGACGCGATGCCGGGCTCTTGCGTCAGTACGCTGCAGCACTAGGCGGCCCTGCCCCCCGGGGGCCGCATGGATGGCCGGAAGGCGTCACCCGGGAGCACATCGTTGCGGCCGACCTGATTGCTATCGCGACGGAGCTGGAGTCCTGGGCTGAGCGCGACTGGATCGCTGTCATCGACATCGGACCGGGGCGTGAGCACCTGGACGGGCCGCTTCCGCCGTTCCCGGGGCCGGCCGCCGGATAGCCCGCGGCGGGGATACGCCCGTGAGCCGGGAACGCCCGCCGGGCATCCCGCCCGGCCTGGTCGTGCGGCTATCGCGTGCCAGGGTGCTCCCCGGAGCCTCGGCCGAGGCGGCCGGTGGATGGCCATGCTCAATGATTGTCCGCGCTGCGGGCCACCTGCCTCCCGCCCGCCAAGACGCCGTGGACCCTCTGATCGCCTGTGTCGAGACGCTGCTGGGGTGAGGTTTTCGGGCAGTGCGCGGATCAGCTGTTGCCGCTGTTGCCGGTGCCTGGAGCTGGCGACTCTCGAAGTGCCCGGCTGCAGCTCCAGACCTGGCCGCCTGCGGTGAGCGCTAGCGTCTGGCCCGCGGGAACGTTGCGCGGGTTGATTGTCCAGTGGGCGTTCGCGATCCCTTGCAACGGCGTCAGCGCCTGTTGCCGGATGGCGCGGGCGTCGCAGTCGGCCGGTGGCTGCGTCATCACTTCGGCCCTGATCCCGAGCTGGTGCAGCTCTGCGTTCGCGGCGGCGATGCCGCTGGACGTTTTGATCCAGATCGTGACCGTGCCGTCATGGTTGCGGGTCACCGCGAACGCCGGCGAGGCAGTCGCCGCGCCGAGCGCGAGCGCCAGCGCCGCGCCGGCCCCGGCTAGGCCGAGGCCGGTTCCGGCGACCAGCCCCGGTCGTGCCCGCCGGTGGCGGGTGGCTGCTGGCCTGCTCATCTGTGCCAGGCCAGCCCCGTGTTCACGTGCGAACTCTCGCCAGAGATGATCCTCGAAGTTACTCATCGCTGCGATGCTCCTTTCCTGAGTCGCGTCCGCGCCCGTGACAAGCGCATGCGCAGTACCCCCCGTGGGACGCCAAGCGCCGCTGCGGCCTCTTTCGGCGTCAAACCATCCAGGTCGACCAGCTCGACCGCCGCGCGCTCGACCGCCGACAGCTCGGCGCAGCGCTCGAGCAACTCCCGGCCCGCGCGTTGCGCGTCGATCCTGTGCGTCAGCTCGTCGATCTCATCCACCGGGAGAACGGCGAGACCAGCCAGCCTGGCGGCCGCATCCCGGCCGTTTGACGCCTGCGCGCAATACTGGGCGTAGACGTGGCTGGCGATCCCGAATAGCCATGCGCGCGCGGAGCCTCGGCCGGGATCGAAGCCGCCGAACGCGCCGGCCGCCCGGACGATCGTCTCCGACGTCAGATCGGCGACCGTCTGCGGATCGGCGCAATGCCGGGCGAAGTAGGCCGTCACGGCGCCGACATTGGCGCGGTAGATCTGCTCGAACTCGGCGAGCGCCGAGCCGCTCGAGCCGTCTCGCATCGCGGCCTTCGCGCCGGGTGCTGCGCTCATATCCACTAGTTGCCGTGCTCGCGTTCGCCTGTCACGTGAGCCGGCCAGCTCCCAGGAGCTTGCCGGCAGAACGAGTGTCCGACGGCTGCAGGACTCGTAAGATCGGGGCTGGTCAGGGTTCTGGCCTGAGGTGTGGCACGTACTCAGAAGATGCCCAGCGCGACAAGCTGCCGCCTACCTGCTGGTCATCGGGAAGGTCCGTGCATCGGCCTGGGATACCGTTCCTCAGGGTCCGCAAGCTCACTCGCTCTGGCCGGTAGCCTCGGTCCACCATTCAGCGACCCGTGGGACCATCGAATAGCTGGCGTCGCCGGCCTCGCCGTGGCGCACGGACATCGGCCACGTCCGTTTCCCGAACAACCGGTTGGTGGTCTTGGTCAGGGAACCGACCTGCGCCCGCAGCAGCCTGGCCTCTGCCCCCGTAGCCTCGGCCGCCTCCTGGAAGGTCAGCGGCGCAGGCGCCCGCTGGGCGATGAGCGTGATAAGCGTCCTGACGGCGGGGATGTCAAGGTCCGCCTCGAGCCGGCGGACCATCGATGGCGTCCAGGGCCCCTGCCCCGGCACCTCGATGGTCTCCTCAGCCTGCGCGAGTGCCCGGCTGTCCGCTGCCGGATCGGCCAGGACCTTGTAGACGGCCCGCAGCTGGCTCTTCGGCACCGGGACCATAAAGATCTCGTCGTCATCCTGGCGGGTAGACACTGTTAACCCTCCCAGAAGCTGTCGTTTATAACGTTAACTAGCCGCTAATCGTCGTATACGTGTCTTGTTAATGTCAAGTACCCGCCTGAAATATGTCCGGGTGAGCCGCGGCCGAAGCGCCCCTCCTGGTAGCGGAGCCGGTCTGGATGCGCGGTCACATCCAGATGAGAAACTGCTGGTCACCGCCTCACACGCCGAGTCGTGCCGACCCTGAGCAGCCCATCTGGTCTGTCGCACGCAACCAGACATAGGCCACTGAACAGGTTCGTCTTGAAGATGATCTCGGTTACCTACAAATCTGACGTGCACCCGGCGTGATCAGGGTTCGCGGCCGCCGCCGGCGTACCGGCTCCAGGTGGCGCCGGCATTGACTTGCTGGCGGGTAGTGGTGGTGTGGTGGAAGCCGAGGGCGGCGGCGATGACGGGGGCGGGAACCTGCAGGACCAGCTGGCGCAGCGCGGAGATGCGGGCGGTGCGCAGCGGCAGGCCGTGCTCACGGAGCTGGGCGGCGATGCTGCGGTACTCGGCGGGCTGGCCGGCATTGCGGCCGGGGAACAGCCAGTCGCTGCCGTGGTTGGCGGGGACATGGTCGTGGCGGGTGGCGGCGAGGTGGTGCAGCAGCGTGCCGAAGGGAGCGGGGACGGGGCTGGGCGGGTCGCCGAGCCGCAGCCAGCTCTGGCCGGTCTCGTCGCGGGACAGGTCTGCGGCGGACAGCCGCAGGATGCGGCTGAGCGGCTGGGCGTAGAGGAGCATCAGGCAGGCGGCGGCGCGGGGCCGGACCGGGATGGCCGTGTCGGTAGCGAAGCGGCGCAGCAGGTCCAGACGGCGCTGCTGGGTAATGACCTGCCCGGTGTAGGGCTGCTGGCGGGGAATGTCCAGGTGGCGGGGGATGTGGCCGTGCCCGGCGGCCCAGACCAGGAACGCGCGGATGCCTTCGCGCTGGTGGGTGCCGTGGCTGGCGTGGTAGGCGTCGATGTGGGCCTGGGTGAGGGCGGTTGGCCGGACGCCGAGGGCGGCGGTCCAGGTCAGGAAGGTCTGGGCCTGGATGAACCGGCTGCGGGCGTACTGGGCGGCGGTGGTGCGCAGCGGCCCGGTGGCGGTCCTGGCGCGCATCGCCGGCAGCTGGTGCCACAGCCCGAACTGGCGCAGCAGCCGCAGGTGCGGGTGCCCGGCCAGGGCCTCCAGGCGTCGGTCCAGCCACACGCCGAACTCGCGGAGCTGCTTGTCGACAGCGGGCAGGACGCCGCAGCTGACCAGCAGATCCCGCAGGTAGGTCACCGCCCGCGGGCGGGGCCAGGCGTCCAGCGCCTCGTGGGTCAGGGCCAGCTGGCCGGCGGCCAGGGCCATCAGCAGGTCGCGGATGTGGGGCTGGTCCAGCCATTCCAGCGTGGCGGCCGGGCTGGGCGCGGCGGCCAGGGCCTCGGCCAGCGGTTTCAGCGGCGCCGCGATGGCGCCGGTCCCGTCATCGAGCAGCCGGGCGGCCGTCCAGGTCACCGCGCACGGGCCGCAGAGCCGGCTGGGGCCCCGCCGCCGGCCGGTCATGCCGGTTTCGGTGCCGCACCGCAGGCAGCAGAACTCGCGGGTGATGCCGGCGCAGTCCCGGCAGATCCGCACCCCGTCGCGCAGGCCGGGCAGCAGCCGACTGCCGGTGCCGCAGCCGGGGCAGGTCCCGGCCACCGCCAGCGCCGCGGTCAGGCACCGCCAGCACAGGTGCCCTTCGGGGAACGAAGCGGCCGGGTATCCGGGCTGCCCGCACCGGGCGCACGTCCGCTTCTTCGCGGGCTGGGTCATGACCCAGGACGCAGCCGGGCCCGGGCCGGGCGCAGCGCGTTCAGGTCGGCCGGGCCGTCACCGCTGACGGCGGCGCGGCGCCGGGCAGGGATGTTCTCGGCGCGGGTGGCGATCAGCTGCGCCGGGGTGACGCCGAAGATGTCGCACAGCGCCGCGAGCACCGGCAGCGACAGCCGCTCCGGTGTCTGGGTGACCAGCCGCCAAACCTGCACCGACGACAGCGTGATGCCCCGGTCGGCTAGCAGCGGCTCCAGGTCGGACGCGTTGAACAGCCCGGCGGCCGCCATCACCTCCCGCAGCCGCCACTGGTAGCTGACCTGCCGTTTCGCCGCCATCACGCGCTCCGTCCCGGCCGCATCGCCGCAGCCGCCGTCGCGTCCAGCGCCCGCCGCAGCGTGCGGGTGCGGAAGTCCGAGGATACGCAGGTGTAGATCGCGGTGGTGGAGGCATGCTCGTGGCCGGCCTGCTGCTGCACGAACAACGGGTCCCAGCCCGCCTCGATCAGGTGCGTGACATACGAGCGGCGCAGCGAGTGCAGATCCAGGCCCTCATCCAGGCCCAGCGCGTCCCGGTACTCACACAGCCGCTTGTGCAGCGTCCCCGACCCGATCCGCGGGCCGCGCTCGGACGGCCACAGCGCCGCCGACTCCCCGGCCGACGGCATCAGCGGCCGGGCCTCCTCCACCCACTGGGCCAGCACCCCGGGCACCCACTCCCACACGGTCAGCACGCTGCGATGTTTCGGCGGCGACCCCTTCATCGCCTTGCCGAACCGGACCTGGCACACCCCGTAGTCCCCGAACTCCGGCGCGTGCGGGTTCGGGCCCAGGTCGGCGACATCCAGCATCGTCGTCTCGGTGCGGCGCAACCCGAACCCGTAGGCCACCTTCAGCGCGACCGCGTCCCGGAACACCGGCAGCCATCCCTTGCGCCCGCCGCCGCGCACCCGCCCGACCTGCTCATCGGCGTGGTCGAACAGGGCTTGCAGCTCATCGAGGGTAAACGCCCGCTTGCGCGGGTCCGCCTCGTTCTGCTGGACGTGCACCGCGGTGTTCCACTCATGCACCACCTGCACCGGATGGGTGCCGAACCGGCCCTGGCACTGCCCGGCCCACCCGTAGGCCGGATCGGTCACGTACCGGCAGAACGCCGACACCGACGAGGCGTAGGACCGGACCGTCGACCGGCGCAGCGCCTTCACCCCGCGCAACTCGCCCAGCCATTCATCCAGCATCTGCGGCCCCCACTGCCACGGCATGGCGTCGGCATGCGCGGCGAACGCCCGCACCATCGCCTCCCGGCGGCCGATCGTGGCCAGCGCCAGGTTCCGGGCCAGCTGCTGCGCCCGCCAGCCGTCCAGCATCGCCGCGAACACCTGCTCATCCGGGTGCAGCAGCGGCACGCCCGCCGCTAGGTGCAGGCCCGCCGACCCCGGCGTCCCGTCCCGCCCCATCCCCATCACGACCACCCTCCGTCACTTACATCAGACGAAGGAATCTTTCACCAGATGTAGGCGGAGCGCAACCCGGCAGGCAGCCGCTCCGTGCCACGCCGGCCGCCCTCCTGCCGCGATTTGCAAAATGCGCCGGACTAAACAGCACCCAGCATCATTCAGCGCACCTCAGCGGCATTATTCATAACCGGTTGGCACGCCGCATCAAAACCATTCCAGTCCTTCATCAGATGAAACCCGCGCTGGTAGAAGCAAGATGTGGGATAAACCCCCCTTTACGTCTGGACCGGGCGCGGTCCAGACGTATACTGGCATTGGGGCATGGCCTCCGGTAAAGCCTTCCGCCCGGAGGAATCGGCGGGAGGTAAAACAGAGAGGGTCAGGAATTGGGCGCGGCGAGCGGGGAGCGTAGCGAATTGATAAGCACCATCGACGGCCATAGCCAGGCCGGCCTCAGCGGGCAGGGCCGGCGGCGGGCACGGCAGCCGGTGCCGCGCACCCGCCGGGTGGAGCTCACGCTGACCGGCGAGGAATACGCGGTCCTGGCAGCGGCGGCCGGGCGGGCGGGGCTGGCCCAGCGCGCGTACGCCGCCCAGGCGGCGCTGGCCGCCGCCAACGGCAAGCCCATCAGCGACCACGAGTCGCTCGGGCAGGCGCTGATCGAGCTGATGCGCGCGGCCGGGCTGGTCCGCCGCATCGCCACCAACATCAACCAGGCGGTCGCCAAGCTGAACGCCACCGGGCAGCCCGCCGGGAACCTGCCCGCCTACGCCGCCCAGAGCATCCGCCGCGCCGACCACATCGACCAGGTAGCCGACCCGGTACGCAAGGCCCTCCGGCGACGTTCGCGGTGACGGCGAAGGCTGCCGCGTGATCGGGAAGATCAGCACCCCGCGCGGGGAGCACATCCAGCCGTTGCTTTACTATCTGTTCGGTCCCGGCCGCCGCGAGGAACATACCGATCCCCATATCGTCGCGGGCTGGCGGCACCCAGCCGACCTCGAACCCCCGCTGCGGCCGGACGGCAAGCCAGACTTCACCAAGCTAGCGGGCCTGCTGTTGCAGCCGCAGGCCGCGCTCGGGAAGCGGGGCTACGCGCGGCCGGTGTGGCACTGCTCGATGCGCGCCGCCCCCGACGACCAGATGCTGAGCGACGATGAGTGGGCGGCCATCGCGCACGAGGTGATGCACCGTACCGGGCTGTCACCCTACGGCCAGCAGGACGAGGCCGTCCGGTGGGTCGCGGTGCGGCACGGCGAGGACCATATCCACCTGGTGGCGATGCTGGCCCGGCAGGATGGCGGCAAGCCCAGCGTGTCCTGGGAACGGTACAAGGTCCGAGCCGCCTGCCTAGCTGCCGAGCAGCGGTACGGGCTGCGGTCCACCGCGCCCGCCGACCGCACCGCGGCCCGCCGGCCGACCCGCGCGGAGAACGAGAAGGCCGCCCGCCGTAGCCTGGACGAAGCCCCCCGGATCACGCTGCGGCGGCAGGTCAGCACCGCCGCCGCGTCCGCGAACAGCCAGGAGGAGTTCTTCGCCCGCCTCGACCAGGCCGGGGTGCTAGTCCGCAAAAGGTTCAGCGTCAACAACCCGGGTCAGCTCACCGGGTACGCGGTCGCCTTCCCCGGCGACACCACCACGGACGGCGGCCCCGTCTGGTACGGCGGCGGGAAACTCGCCCCGGACTTGACCTGGCCCAAGCTGCGGCAGCGGTGGGCCCCGTACCGGGCCACGCCCGGCAGGCATCCGGACCTGACCGTCGAGGAGCGGAACGCGATCTGGGACCACGCCACCCGCGCCGCCGCCGACGCCACGGCGCAGATCCGTAACCTGGCCTGGACCGACCCGGCTGCCGCCGCCGATGCCGCCTGGGCCACCTCCGATACCCTGCACGTGGCCGCCGCCATGCTCGGCAGCCGCATCCTGCGCCAGGCCGCCGACGCCTACGACCGCGCCGCCCGCCCACCCCACGGGCGCATCCCGCCGCCCACCCCGGCCGGGAACCAGCTCCGGCAAGCAGCCCGGCTGCTGTCCGCGTTCGCCTACCTGACCGGCGACGGGTCCATGGCCCCGATCGTGCTCATCACCAAGCTGGCCGCGCTCGCCGAAGCCGTCGCCGAACTCCGCGACGCCCAGCAGCACGCCGCCCAGGCCGCAGCAGCCCGAGCCGCCGCCGAACGCCTGTACGCCGCCGCCGGACCGGCCCCGCCTGCGCAGCCACGCCCGGCCCCGCGCGCCAGCACCGCCGCCCAGCTCGCCGGGCTGTCCTTCCCCCAGCCAGCACGGCCCGCCCCGCAGCCGGCCGCACCCGGACAGCCCGGCCCCGATCCAGACGGCCCGCCGCCGGCACGCCGACCGTCACCACCACGGCCACGCGGCCCCAGCCGCTAACCCGCTCCGTCAGGGCAAGGCCGCCGGGAGGACGGTTGTTACGCCGCGTATGGTGAACGTCAGGCATCAGCTATCGTGAACGCGGCACAGACCGCTGTCCTGTCTGGTGGCGACAGGCTCGTGAGCATGCACCCGCCGAGATGCAGCGCGCCAGGACTCCTGCGCCGGGCCGGCTGCCGCGACGGCGAGTGACCAGACCGATCATGCCATAACCGGGCGGGCCGCGCTGATCGCTGAATAGGAATTCCTGCTCATTCGATAGGTATTGGCCGTACCAACCGCACAGATAACCTGTTGGTGCGCAGGTTGCTCGCGGCCGGCGGGCGTTGCCTGCCGAGGTGGGTGCTGGTGTCTATCCTTCTTACCACGGGCCAGGGATGCTCCTTCCACCCAGCGATCGCCGCCTCGTCCCGCCAAACCGCCCGGCGCGCTGGGACCTGGACGCTCCACCCCAACCGGTGCAGCAGTACATCCATCCGGTCAGCGTGTACTCCACCCCTAACCGCCGCCATATCACCTCGGCGATCCGGGCCAGCATCCAGCGCTGGTCCGCATAGCCGCAGGCAGCCGGGTCGGCGTCCAGGACCGCTTCCAGCTCGCCCATCTAGCCCGAGTCAGCTTACACCGGGGACCGTCCGCCCCATAAAGGCCAGGGTGGCCCAGCCGCCGGCGGCCAGGGCCCGAGGCCACCGGTTCGCCGACATTCGCGATACCTGGAACTGCTTCGCCGCCTCCCGGTCGCTGGCCCGGCCTCGATCAGCTCAGTCGCAGCCAGCCGCACCTGCTCCCGGCGGGCCCGCTCCGCCGCGGTCAGCCTGCCGCCATCGGCGTACCTCATTACTCAGGCATAGCGCACCGCCGACCCGGTGACCAGCAACCGCGCTATTAACTTAAAAATCATTAGATGAAGGCGCACGATATCTGTCTGTAATGTAGGGACTTTCTTCGGCTAGTCATCGCCATCATGCTAGTAATCGCAAGGTTCTTTCAATTAATCTGGCTTCGATAGGGGAACGTCGACAGACAAAACTGCAGGGTAAGGTTGCTGGATTTAGGGGTCTTTCGGAGGGCGAAAAACTCCAATAATCTAATGCATGGTACCCAGATTCGGTACCATCAGTCCCTGAGGCTACAAGAATCCCGCTTTCATCGAGAGACGAAGCACAGGGCCTGACTGGAGTCACCTCCACATGGGGTCAGCGACCAGTCATGAGGGCTTTCGATGGCTCGTTGCGGGCGCGTATCCTCAGATCAACGCGTCATGGAGGGGGAGCGATGGCGGATGTCGTTGTCTTCGTACACGGAACCGGGGTACGCGAGCAGGGGTGGGCGAAATCGTTCGCCCTGGTGCGGCAGCGACTGCTCGGCCTGGATTCGACGATAAGCGTGCACGGGTGTTTCTGGGGTGCCTCGGAGGGCGCCGAACTGAGGGCCGATGGCGCGTCAATTCCCGATTATGCCGAGACCCGCGGCGACGATCCCTCGCCTGCCGATGAGGACCTCGCGCTCTGGGCGGTGCTGTATACCGATCCGTGGTATGAGCTGAGGCTGCTTAGTAACTGGCCAGACGACGGCGGTGAGCTTGCCCCTGGCCAGGTCCCGACGTCGGTGCTCTTTAGCGAGCAGGTCGAGAGCTTCGTGCCATCCGAGGAACTGAGCCGAGTGCTGGACAGCAACGACCTCCGCTCTCATTTCGATGCCGCATGTGCGTCGTTGCAGGCTGCGCCGGAGTTCGAGCGGGTGGCGGACGCAGCTACCGAGGAGAACCTCAACGAGCTTCGGAAGGCCGTGGCACGAGCACTGGTCGCCTTCACGATGATCAGCGCGGAGGATTCCGGCGCGCCGCCGATCGACGGGGACACCCGCAACGTGGTCGTCGACACCGTCGTAGCTGACCTGTACGGCTACGGCATGGGTATCGCCACCTGGTTGGCCCGCCCGTTCAAGGGCGTCGCTGAGCGCGTGGTGACGTGGCAGGTCGCCCGGAAACGAGGCGCTGTGTCCGACGCGACGGCCCCGGCCGCCGGTGACATCATTCGCTATCAGGCGCGCGGATCGCGCATCAGGCGCTACATCCGGCAGGTGGTTGCCGACGCCGTTGCGGCGGATCCCAGCCGCCGAGTTACGCTCCTCGCGCACAGCCTGGGCGGGATCGCCTGTGTGGATGCGCTGATCGAGGAGGCCATTCCGGGGGTCGAGCGACTGGTCACCGTCGGATCACAGGCGCCGTTCTTCTATGAGATCGACGCGCTCTCCGCGCTTCCTTACGGAAAGCCGCTGCCGGACCAGTTTCCGGCGTGGCTGAACATCTACGACAGTCGTGACTTCCTCAGCTATATCGCGGCGGGGGTATTTCCCGATCGCGTCACGGACAAGCGCGTGGACAACCGCCAGCCCTTCCCGCTGGTGCACAGCGCCTACTGGTGCAACGCCGCCGTGTGGCAGCACATCAGGGAGTTCCTGGCGTGATCTCCGCGGCGAGGACCTACGCTGTCGTGGTCGGCATCGAACGGTACGAGGCCGGGAGCGAGTGGAAGCTCGACGGCGCTGCCGACTCAGCCCTGCGGATCATCGGATGGCTGCGCGACTGCGAGGTTCCCGCCGAGAACATTACTGTGCTGCTGTCGCCGCTCGACTCGAATCGGTCGAAGGTGGAGCAGAGACTCGCCGATCTAGGCTTTCCGCCGGAGCCGTTGCCCGCCACCGTCGAGAAGATCCGCCAAGTCGTCACCGAGCAACTGCCGGAGAAGGAGGGCGATCTCCTCGTGCTGTTCTGGAGTGGCCACGGCGTGCTGGATCGGAGGCTGGAGCGTCGGCTGTTCTGCGCCGACGCGGGAGTTCACGCCAAGTACAACATCAACGTCACCGACCTGCTGGCCGCGCTGAGCGGCAAGTACTTCAAGGGGCTCCGGCGGCAGGTGGTCATCGTCGATGCCTGCGCCAACTTCATTCACGAGATGCGGCTGAAACTGCAAGCGCCAGAGTCAGGATTCGCCCTGGGCGATCAGAGGCCGGTGAACCGCGACGGGCTGCTGGCCGCGACGCAAGGCGAGAAGGCGATACTTGACCGCAGGGCGAGCCTCGGACAGGTCGTAGCGGACTGGCTCGACGAGCAAGTCCGCACGCTCCCCCCGCAGATGGACCTGTTGGCCGCCCACGTGCTCAAGCGTTTCGATCAGCTGCACGCGGATGGCGTCACCGCGCAGCATCCGGTGCGCATCCAGGAGATCCTGCACGGCACCGAGCATGTGTTCGGCGGCGATCCGGTACCGGGAAACGTGCAGCTGTCTGCGCGGTCCGCCGGGCTCACCACCGCCCAGTTGCGGGCGACGGCCGAGGCGATCTCCCGCACTCCACAGCTGGCAACCGAACGCGGCCGCAAGGCGCTCATGGAAGCCCTCCACGGCGCGGTCGGACCCGTTGCCTGCACCGACGACCCTCAGGCCGACCTGCTCGACCTGGTCAGCGCCGTACTCGACCGGCAAGCAGGGGCGGCGCTGGTCCAGGCGCTGCTCAGCCTGGCGGCGAGCGAGGACGAGCGCATAGCCGCTAGGGCGATACGCCACCGGTGGGAGCTGCAGGCGGCCGTGACGCCCCTGTTGGGCATGCTGCGACGGACGTCACTGACACAGGTTCTGGGCGCGCTGGCAGGAACTACGGGCGACGCGCCCGAGGGCATCACCGGTGTCGACCAGGTGCTGGAATTGCTAGCCGACCTGCGGATGTCGAGGCTGGCGGGGTCCCCGCTCGCCGAGTTCGTCGTGCGGCTTCAGCACCGGCGGCGGGACCTGGAGGTTCCAGCCGGGTGGTTCTCGAGCCAGGGCATGGATGAGGCGGCCGTGGCGGCGCTCAGGGCCAGCGTCGCCGCGGAAGCACAGAAGCCTCGCAAGCTGGTCATAGACCTGCGTGACTCCACGCCGGGCAGCTGGCAGGCGCTGCTCACCGGCTACCTCGGGCCCGGCTGGTACACCCGCACCGTGACGTGCGAGCCTACTCTCGATGGCGTGCGCCGCGCGGTCGCAAAGATCGTCGACTGGGCACGGTCGCAAGCTGCCGACTTCGCCATCGGTTTCCTGATCTGGCTCGGCATGCTGCGGGAACTCCCGGAACTATGGGAGTACGGCGATGAGGTCATGGCACCCACCCGGCTGTGTGAGGAGTACCCCGTGGTGCTGCACGCCGCCGAGCGGATGACCATCCGGCAGCTGCAACTGGCCTGGGACAGCAAGCTAGCCGCAATCGAGGTATCCGCGAGCGGCGCGCCGAGCGTGTTGTGGCTCGACCAAGACGACGCCAGAGCGGTACGCCATGCCGTCCAGGAGAGCGACGCCGCGTACGTGGCCTTCTCATTCGTTCCGCAAGCCCGTCCGGACGTGCGGGCGACGGCACTGATGGCGGCCATTGCCGCGGGTGCCCCGTATGTCATGTGGGTTCGGGCCGCGCCCGCCGACGGCTACGATCTGCGCACCCAACTGGGGAAAATGGCCACGCCGATCAAAGACTTCCCGGTCATCTTGCGCCAGCGCCGCAGGTCAGACCATTACTTGTCGGAGGCGCTCCGGGTGATCTGGGACAGTGCGGATGAACTGCCGCCCTACCTCGAGCGCCTGGGTGAGGAGCTGGTACCGAATGGCTGACAACTGGAAGGTCTACACCGGGACGGGCATTCCCTCCGAGCAGACGCCTAGCTTGCCAGACCCGCCGCCGTGGCGCATGCACGGTGGCACGGTCCCCGAGGCCGACCGGAAGATCCGGCAGAACGCGGAGCCCAACGGCGCCAAGTTCAAGGCACGTACCGACGTCATCGAGGCGGTCAACGCGGCATTGCATCTGCGTCGGCCACTGATGCTGACCGGCCGACCCGGGTCGGGGAAGTCGATGCTGATCGAGTCCGTGGCCAACGAACTGTCCCTCGGCCGGGTCTTGCGCTGGCATGTCACCTCGTCAAGCACCCTGAACGAGGCCCTCTACCGTTACGACGCCGTGGGCAGGCTTCAGGAACTCCAGCTGGAGAAGCGGGCACCGGATATCGCCGAGTATCTCATCCTAGGGCCGCTCGGCACGGCGCTGCTACCCACCGGCAGGCCGAGGGCGCTGCTGATTGACGAGATTGACAAGGCCGACATCGACCTGCCCAACGACCTGCTCAATGTGTTTGAGCGTGGCGAGTTCGAGATCCCCGAACTCGCCCGCGTGGGCGGCGGGCACGACATCCGTGAAGCGCCTCCGGGCGCCGATCGCTTCCGGATAGAAAATGGCCAGGTTCGCTGTGCCCAGTTCCCGTTCGTCGTGCTCACGAGCAACGGCGAGCGGGATTTCCCGGCAGCGTTTCTCCGGCGGTGCATCCGGCTGCGGATGCCGCCACCTGACGCGGACCTGCTGACCGACATCATCACCGCGCATCTGGGTGCCGACGTCGCCGCGGAATGCGGCGACATGATCGAGCAGTTCGCGGCCAAGGCCGAGAGCACCCGCGCGCTGGCGGCAGATCAGCTCATGAACGCGATCTACATGGTGACCCGCGAAGTTGGGCCCAGCTCGGAGGAGCGGGACCGGGTGACCGAGCTGCTGGAGAAGCGGCTGGAGGCAGACCAGCCGTGATCCGGCAACTCGTTACGGCGCTTGATGAGGCCGGCGTGGAGATCGACGCCGAGGCGATCGCCGACGCGCTCTGGCTGGCACGGGCCCGGCGCGAGGATTCCGTGGAAGGCAATCAGCGGCCGGCCGCCGCCGGGCGACCAGCCCCGACCGAGCCTCGCCCGCCCGATGCCGAGCCGCGGGACCCGGTAGACGGCGCTCCGTCCGAGAGCGGAGGGGAACCAGCCGGATCTGCGACCGCAAGGCAGGCTGGCTCTGGTCCGGGCGCCGGAGCATCATCGATCACGCTCCCGAAGGTGCACGCCCTGCCGCGGACCCTGGAGCTAGGCCGGGCTCTGCGGCCGCTGAAGCAAAGGCACCCGTCGAAGCGCCGCCGTAGCCTCAATGCCGACGCGACGGTCCAGTACTTCTGCGATACGGGCGTGCTGACACCGATCATGGTGCCGGGCGCCGAGCGCTGGTTCGATGTGGACGTCCTAGTCGACGTCGGCCCCTCTATGGCCGTGTGGCAGGACACGGTGGCCGAGTTCGTCTCGTTCCTTCAGTGTCATGGCGCCTTCCGTGAGGTCCGCCGGTGGAACATGGAACAGGCCGACGAGACGGTGCGTCTGTCCCGCGCCGCGGACGCACGCTCCGAGGCCGCCCAGCTGGTGAATCCCGACGCTCGGCGACTCATCATGATCTTGACCGACTGCATCGCCGCCATGTGGTACCAGGCGCCGATCTGGGATGCGATCCGAGGCTGGGGGCAGTTCTCTCCCGTCGTGGTGATATCACCACTGCCGGCCCGGTTGTGGCCGGGAACGGCGCTGGGATCACCCGGGGTCACTATCCGGTCGCACCGTCCCGGCGCGGCCAACCGTTTGCTGGACGTCACTTTGCCCTGGTGGTGGCCCGACGACGAGCCGCCGTGGCCAGCCGTCCCGGTGCCTGTCATCACGCTGGAGGCCGACCAGGTAGCCAGTTGGGCACGCATGACGATGGGAGCAGGCGGTGCGGAAAGCCCAGGCGTGTTCGCCATGCCGCCGCCCGGAAGCACCGGCGCGAGACCGGGGCACGGCCGACTCGACGCCGAGGAACTGGTGCGGCGCTTCCGCGTGACGGTTTCGCCCGTCGCCTACCGCCTAGCCGTTGCCTTGTCCGCGGTGCTGCACGGCCCATGGGGGCTGGGACTGGCCCGCGTCGTGCAGGAAGCGGTGCACCCGGACTCCGGCCAGGTACATCTGGCCGAGGTCCTAGTCGGTGGTCTCGTCCGCCAAGCGGAACAGCCCGAGGGCCAGGAAGAGCCGGTCTTCGAATTCGTCAACGGTGTCGTCAGCGTGCTACAACGGTCGATGACGGGTACTGAAGCCCTGCGGGTGCTGGAGGCCCTGAGCGGCTACATCGAACGCGAAACCGGCAAAAGTCCGGGCATTGCCGCGCTGTTGCTGGGCGAGACCGCGCCCGTAGACGCCACGGAAGAATTTGAGGAGGTCCGGGCAGGAGCCGCAAACCTCATCCAAGCGATGGGCCTAGCCCAGGCCAGCGTTGCCCCTAGACGGGCAACCGAGGCTCCCGATACAAGCGATCTCGGCAAATCGGTCACAAGCTTGGGCGAGCCCGGCTCGCAAGCCGGACGAGTGGTGCCGGTAATTTGGTTCATGGACGGGCAGCGTCAGGTGGGCTCCGGTTACCGAGTGACAGGCCGCTTTGTGCTCACCGCAGCCCATTGTGTCCGCGGCACCGTGCACAGGGTGTGGCTGCCGGATGGGGAACATGCGGCTCGGGTCGTTGTAAACGGAGCCGCGGAAATCGACCTAGCACTGCTGGAAATAACCCCCGGGCATACCGGCTCCGGCTGGCCCGTCGAGTTCGCCAAGATAGCTCCTCGGCTTCGCCGAAGCGAGGATGGCGAGGGTGATTACCAGGTCGACGAGGAGATGCGGACGATTCAGCTTCTTGAGCCCGGTATAGAGAAGGTCGAGAACTGGCTCGGTATCGACAATCTGCACAGCCAGGTGAACATTCCACTCGTCACCTATCTCGACAGGGCGTTGAAGGCAAAGGAGCTCTTCAAGCGCGACAGGGACTACGTCGTGATGAACGGCGAGGTCCTGATGAGGGCCGAGTCAACTGGACAGATCGTGTACGGCACGCGGTACGACGAGGGCATCCACCAAGCCATCGAGGCCAAGGAGGGCGTGCCGATCAAGGAAGGGAGTCAGCCACCGGACGCTGAGGTGCCGCCGACCCTGTGCGCGCGGGTGGACCGCAACTTCTCTGGACAGATCGGCCGATGCGTCGCGATCGGCTTCCCGCAGCATGCCGCTCGCGCCGATGCACCTGCCACGATTTGGCAGGTCGATGGCTGGATCTCCACCAGCAAAAGACAACGGAGCTGGTTGCCGCGTCGCAGGCGTGACCAGAAAGGGCTCCTGAGACTTAAGGTGGCGGGGACAGCCCTACGCCCACTGCCAACGAGCGAGACCGAGTTGGGCAGATCGGCGTGGGCTGGCATGTCAGGGGCCGCGGTGTTTGCTGGTGGTTTGCTCGTCGGCGTGGTGGCAGAGCATCACCTACCGGACGATAGCGGCTCGCTCACCGTGGTGCCGATCGAGTGGGTAGAGCGGCTAGACGGCGCCGATCGTGTTCGCTTTCTACAGGCCCTCGGCTTGAAGTCGACCGTTGAGATGACTCTGGTCGGCACCGCCGACACCATCACCGACCTGGTACTGCCGGTCGATGCCGAGCGCGATCACGTGCGGGGCCCGGCCCGGGCGCCGGTCACGCTCGTGGAATACGGCGACTACGAATCCCCCTCCTGCGGCCAGACCGAGCCGGTGATCCGGGAGCTGCTGGTCGGCCACGGTGACCTGCGCTACGCGTGGCGGCACCTGCCGCTCACCGACGTGCACCCGCACGCGCAGCTCGCCGCCGAGGGTGCGGAGGCCGCGGCCCGTCAGGGCAAGTTCTGGCAGATGCACGACCAGTTGTTGCACCGCCAGGACGCGCTAACCGCCGACGACCTGATCCGGTACGCCGCCGAGCTCGGCCTGGACATCGAGCGGTTCACCGCCGACCTGCGCAACCATGCCGGGGCTGCCAAGATTGCGGAGGATGTGGACTCCGCCGACCTGAGCAGCGTCTCGGGCACGCCCACGTTCTTCATCAACGGCAAACGCCACTACGGCGCCTACGACATCAGTACGCTGACCGGCGCGGTGCGCACGGCCGGGGCACAGGCCGTCATCAGTTCCGGCCGCCAGCAAATGGCCGAGGCGCCGGACGTGCGGGCCGTGCCGGATGCCTCCCGGCCGGACGTGGTGAGCGTCCGTGACATCGGACAGGAGACGACCCAGCGAGGGGCGGCCATAACGACCGTTGGAGAGGGCAGTACGCTCACCGCCCTGGATCTGCTGTTCGGCCCGGACACGGACGCGGCCGAGACCCTGGCTGGCGAGATCTTGTCATCCGTCAGCGACCAAAATCTTGGCCGCGCTCTAGCGCATTACCCCGAGATGACCAGGAAGGCCGCCGCGCAGGAAGCGGCAACCGCTGCGGCAGCCCTGCTGGAGGTCGACCTGATTGCCGAGCTCGTGGCCGGGTGGCGCAAGCACCGCGACATTATCTCCGCCGCACGGCGGACGCTGGCCGCAGCCGACAGCACCGAGCTGGTCAGCACGTCCTCCCATGAGGTCACGCTGGACCAACGGCCCTCCGTCAGCGTCCTGGTGGACGGTCTCCGGGTCGCTACCCTCCAGCTCGACCTGTCCATCGCGTTCGACGTCAGTGCCCTGCTGCTCGAGATCAGTGGCGGCCGACTCGCCGCCGTCCGCTCCGGTAACTGCGACATCACCGCCACCCTGGCCATTCAGGGCACCGACCTGCTTACCAGGAACGCTCACCTCGAACTCCCCGGTGTCATCTCATCGCAACGGGGAATCAGGCTCTTGCCCATCGACGAATACCCAGCCGACGAAGACCTACCGGGCGAGTACCCGGGCCGGGGAGCGAACCCTGGGACGCCGAGTACACGGGCAGCGGACAACAGGTGAGTGAATACCGGTGGAAAGGGACTATCCTTCGGCAAGTCTCGCCATGCCCACGACGCTCGCCCTGTCCGCGGCAGAAGAGGACGTTCTCCATCCACGGCGATGCTGCATTGCTAATGCCGTACAGTAAGCGGCCGAGAAAGGAACGGGACGATGCTTAAGCCTCGTCGGGTCGGGAAAGTTAGCCGATACTCTTACCGGGGCCAACCCAGCCCGGTGGGGGATTTACCAGTCTTTTTAGCTGCTGAGGATTTACTTTCGATCTTCGCTCGCTTCCGTAGCCAGCGGAAATTGAGGAATCTTCCAACCTGGCTTCCGCAGTTGGCCGGTTGCCTAGTCCGCATTCCGGCGTGGACGGGCAGGCCAGGCGGCTGGCGGGCACTGTTGCAGCGCAAGGTTCATAGATACATGCAGTGCCGGAATCATCCCTGGTGAAGGCTGGTTTAACAGCGTATTGTCTAGTATGTGTACTTGCGGTCGACGCCGCGGCGGAACAAGGACGGCAGCGAGGTCCGGTACCTGCAGCTGGCCCATAACGTGTGGGACCCGGCCGCGAAGCGGTCGCGGGTGCAGGTCGTGTACAACTTCGGCCGGGAGGGACCCGGGACCCGGGAGGCGCTGGAGCGGCTGGTCGCCTCCGTCACCCGGCACCTGCAGCCCGGGAAGGCGCGGGCCATCTCGGCGGAGGGGCTGGAGTTCGCGGAGTCCCGCCCGCTCGGCGGGATCTGGGTGCTGGACGCGCTGTGGGAACGGCTGGGCATCGGGCCGGCGATGCGGGGCCTGCTGAAGGGCCGGCGGCTGGACGCCTCGGCGGAGCGGGTGCTGTTCGCCCTGGTCGCGAACCGGGCGCTGGCCCCCTCGTCGAAACTGGCCGCCGCCCGCTGGGCGAGCGAGGACGTGCTGATCAACGGCCTGGCCACGACCACCGACGATGCCTGCTACCGGGCGATGGACTGGCTGCTGGAGATCCGCGAGACCCTGGAGAGGCAGGTCTTCGACCGGTCCTCCGAAGTGCTCGGCCTCGAGGTCGACCTGCTGTTCTTCGACACCACATCCACGTACTTCGTGACGGAGCAGGCCGATGCCCCGGTCGCCCGCGACCAGCAGGGTAACCCCGTCGCGGACGGCGCCGAAGGCGCCGCCGGGGCCCGGGAGGCGGGGTTCCGGACCTGGGGCAAGTCCAAGGACCACCGCGATGACCTGCCCCAGGTCGTCATCGGGATGGCCGTCACCCGGGACGGGATCCCGCTGCGCGTGTGGTGCTGGCCGGGGAACACTGCCGACTCCGCGCTGATCCGGCAGGTCAAGGACGACCTGCGGGACTGGTCCCTGTCCCGGGTGATCTGGGTCGCCGACCGGGGCTTCACCTCCGCGGAGAACCGCCGCTACCTGCGCAGGGGCGCGAACCACTACATCATCGGCGAGCGGCTCCGCTCCGGGTCCGCCGAGGCGGAAGCGGCGCTGTCCCGGCAGGGCCGCTACCAGGAAGTCGCGGAGAACCTGCGGGTCAAGGAAGTGCGGATCGCCGAGGACGAGCGGTTCGTCATCTGCCATAGCCCCGAGGGCGCCGAGCGGGACGCCGCGATCCGCGCCCGCATGATCACCCAGCTCAGGGAACTGATCGACGAGACGGACGCGCTGGGCAAGGACAAGCGAGCCGAGCTGCGCGGCGTCATCTCGACCAAGCCGGGCCTGAACCGCTACCTGCGCGTCACCCCCGGCGGGCTGCTCCGCATCGACGCGGGGAAGGCCAAGGCCGAGGAGAACCTCGACGGCAAGTACCTCCTGCGCACCTCCGACCCGAAGATGACCGCCGAGGACATCGCCCTGGGCTACAAGCAGCTCCTGGAAGTCGAGCGCGGCTGGCGGGACATGAAGCAGGTCATCGACCTGCGGCCCGTCTACCACCGCAAAGAGGAGCGGATCCGCGCCCACGTCATCCTCTGCTGGCTCGCCCTCCTGCTCGCCCGCGTCGCCGAGAACGCCTGCGCAGCCACCTGGCCCGAACTGCGCCGCCAGCTCGACCGCATCGCCGTCGGCACCTTCGCCGGCCCCGCCGGCACCTTCCGCCAGCGCACCGAGATCAGCCAGCCCCAGCAGGACATCCTCGACCGGCTCGGCATCACCCCGCCCCCGAAGATCTACCAGCTCACCCCAGCCGCTGCCGACTGACCAGCGGAAACACCCCGCCTAGATACACGCCCTCCAGCCAGGAACTAGCGCATTCCCGCACGTCAAACCCCAGATTCACCGACTATCGCGCTCAGCAACTGCGGAACCCAGGTCCAAGCGCGCCGACTAGCGGGTTATTTTCTTCTTGGACAAACGCGACACCCGTTCCTGCCGCGACACCGAAGGCGATGCCAGAAAGGAAATCCCATTCGCTGTGCGAAGCTGCAGTATCCTGGTTGGTGAGGTTAATCGTGGGTTCAAGGGAACCGTTTTCCTGCCAGACGTAGCTGAAGTCCTGAAGATGGCCGTCTGACGGTACGATGCTGTTAACTGTAGCGTTCTCAAGCTCCGACCTGACATCTTCTAGGATCTCCGTAGTGGTCAGAGATGATGGCTGCCAGTAAGCCGTTGCGAGCTGCTGGCCTGGAGGCGCTTGGTATTTCGAAGGATCAGAGGTTGCATAACCGCGCAGCGGATAATCCTGCACATTTTTCAGCCGCGGGTACTCGATCATGTTCTCGCTTTGCCCGAATGAATCGCTCACACTGAAGAAGTACGGGGCATTGTAGGACGCGCCAGCGTTAATGCCCATAAGCGGAAGATGCGCGAAGAAGCTGCCATTTGACTCCTGAGTCACCTGGGGAAGCTCGAATGTGGCGACAGGGAACCCATATGGGCCGACCAGAAAATGCTGGATGACGTCAAGGGGTATCGCTATGACATATTCGTGCGAATCAAGAATGCGGGACGGATTATTACCGTCGTAGAACACGGCTGCCCTGAAATCTTGGCCGGGGCCGGCTTGAGGCTTGAAGTGATTAGGACGGTTTGCGACTTGCTGGGTTTGCGCACTACCGCTGAGACGTAAAGCTGTTCGAATGGGACACGCAATCCTCCCCCAGACGCGTCGCGCCAAAACACATCCGCAGTAAGGCGAATCGTCGCATTTGGGTCTGTCGAAAAGACACCAAGTACCTGCGGAGTGCTGGCTTCCAAAACAGAGTCTTCCTTACCGGGTGCGGCAGCATGCCTGAATGCAATGCCAAGCAGCACCAAGGCGATGGTCACGCCGAGCAGGAACAGCGATCGCTAGCCCTTTTTCCATGAATTACCGTTACTCGTGCCTGCTGCATCCGGCAGGCGGCTAGCGGGCTCTGCCAGTCCGCCATGGTCAGCCACAGCGACCCCCCTGATGGCTCTGCGCAATCTTCCAGCATCGGGCCAAGCACGCACCCCACAAACCAGGATGCACCCATAGGTCGGAACCGGTCCATGGGTCGGGCTCTATGTCCTGCTCGCGAGAAGTCGGCAGACAATGCACGGTGACCGCTCGACACGCCGACCGCACAGGTGGTACCTGAACAGTCTCAAGCCGCTACCGCAGCGTCCAGCAGGCGAGGTTCACGTCCACGGAAGTGGTGTATGGGGTAATCAGTACTGATGTGACTGAGTTGCCGGAGCGCGGCGTGTCGCCCGAAGGGAGGCGGCCACCTCGCGATACTTTATCGGCGAGCGGATGTACAGCCGTCGATGATCCGGCCGTTCACCCAGCGGATGACGGACGCCTACATCGTGGTCGCATGCAACGCGGAGTACGAAGAGGTCACGCTGGACCGGGTGAACTCCCGCAACGGATATCGGCGCAGGGAATGGACACCTGGCGCCTGGGTCCTGGCCACCTGACCGGGCAGCCGGGCAGGACCGCCGATGCCGGTCCCCGCAAGGCCAGGTCGCAGCACCAGCAGTCGGCCCCGGAATCAGGTGCCCGGAACCCTGGACGAGACAGCTATCCCAGCATCGAACTTGAAACCGGAAAATATGCGTTGCCGATAGGCTTTTTCAGCAGGCTCCTAGGCCGAGACGATCGCGCTGGCCATCCAAAGCCCCGCCAGGGGTCGTACTTCCCGGGCTTCTTGAAGCACCGCCGCCGCGCCGAGCGGGCGCTGGCCCCGGTCGTAGCCACGTCGTAACTGGTGAATGCCGTCGCCGCAGTCCTCCCGCGAGACCGCCTGGCAGCGGTGCCTGCTGCATTACGCCGACCTCGGGATTATGCCGACCTGCTGGTGAAGCCGCTGGTGGCGGCCGCGTATCTGGCGGTAAAGCCGACATAGTAAGAGAGCTTCGAGGAGGGCCAGGACCGCGTAGGGCCGACCGGTAGCGGCCGGGCCTGGCATCGGGTGGCGCGTCAAATTGGTGGGCCACGACGTGGCAAGCGGTCCGGGACAGACATGAGACGACCTTCTCGCTCTCCCTGGCCAAGCGCCCGGCGAGTACCTCACCGCCACCGCGACCGCCTCCGGCCACGAGAGCGATCTTGCCCGCCAGTCTTCCAGTGACGGAAGACCTCCTGTACGGGGATTCCGCTAAAGCGCGAGCACCTTGATGTAGGTGATCGTGCCCGTCCTCGCTCCCTGATAGCTGCCATGAAAACGCAGGAGCGCAGGGCATGCCAGAGCGGAACGACCTGGAGGCGACCGAGAACCGAAGCGTACTGAGCGGCGGAAAAGCAGCGGCGTCTCAGGCTGCCCCCGGCCTGCCTTGCCCTACTCCCAGCCGACAGGGACATCATCTCACTGGCAGGCCGAGTGCGGCCGGAACTGGAAAAGCTCTCCCCCGGCCTAGCGGAGCCCAGCCAATCACCGGTACCTGGACACCGGGCGAGGGCAGGTAGATCGCAACGTTCCGGCCGATATCGCCCGACCTGTCCGCCCCGGCGCAGGCAGCTGCCCCACGCAGCCTTTACGGCAGCCCGATGATCACCGCCAAACGCGCGGAACACCGGTAGGCCGCTGGCGAGGTGCCCGCCGAAGGCGGGTCCTTTTCCAGCGACCCCCGGTCCGAACCCCGCGGGCTAGTTTCCCAGCACGAGGCTCTCCAGCGATTACGCCGTGACCGGCGCGGTTATGCTCCCGTGGTGGATGGCCTGGTGGCAGGAGGCGCAGACCACCAGGGTCTTCCTGCGCATCTGGGCCATGAGCTGCGCCCACCAGGGCTGCGGCCGTCCTGTCCTTGTGAGGTCGGCGAGTTTGCGGACCTGGTGGATTTCCACGTCGGTCAGCGTGTCGCACCACTCGCACCGCCGTGCCCGGAGCCGGGTGATCAGCTCCTTGCGGCGGGTGGGCAGGTCGGGAAGGCGGTCAGCGATGACGGCCTTCTTCTGCCGTTTCAGGGGAATACCGCCGAACCTGGTGACCAGTGGTTTCCTGCCCGGCCGTTCGACGGTGGCCTCGAAGCAGACGCGCGGCCCGTGCGGCGTGGTGATGGTAGCCCGGTGCTTGCGGGCCATCGCCGACACGGTCGAGCGGTGCCTGGCGGCCAGCGTCTTGAGCAGCGAGGTCTCGGCTGCCCAGCGCAGCCGGTTCAGCCGGCAGACGTCGCTGGCGAGCAGGTAGTACTGGACGATGCCCCGGTACTCGGCGCCGAAGGTGCTGATGATCAGGCTGTCGGGCAGGTTCATCAGCTCGGCGCGCCGCTCGGGTTTACCGTGCTTGAGGTAGGGGGCGCACTTGGCCGTGATCACCGGCCGGGGAACGCGCAGCCGGACCACGCCGTTGACTGCGGGCCGGTCCCGGCTGTGCTGGACGGTGATCTGGTAGCCGAGGAAGGACGCCGCCTGGGTGCGGGCGTGCGTGATCAGTGTCTTGTCCTCGTTGAGTTCCAGCTTGAGGTCGTCATGCAGGAACGCCGCGAGGCGCTGCTTGATCTGCTCGGCTTCGGCCCTGGGTCCGGTGAACCCGAGGAGGTGATCGTCGGCGTACCGGATATATCTCAGCCTCCGGTAGCCGGGATCACCCGGGTCCCCGCGCGGGATGCCGCGCCGCTGCGCGCGCAGCTGCCGCACTGCGGCGCGGTCACCCCGCCGCCAGGCGTCGCTGACCGCTCTGGTCAGCCTGGCGTATCCGGGATTTGCGACCCTGATTATTCCCCGGGTGTATTCCGGGATCAGGACTGTCTCGGCGAATTTGTCCAGCCGGTCCAGGTAAATATTGGATAGGATCGGGGAAATGATCCCGCCTTGCGGTGCGCCGCTAAGCGTCGCATGCCAGGTCCAGTCCTCCAGGTACCCGGCCTTAAGCATCTGCCTGATGAGCCGGAGGAACCGGTTATCGCGGATCTTCTCCGCCAGGATCGAGACCATTATCTCATGATCCAAAGATCCGAAGCAGTCGGAGATATCGCCCTCGATAAACCAGGTCGTCCCGGACCAGACGTCTTCCACCTCACGCAATGCGGTGTGACATCCGAGGCCGGGGCGGAAACCGTGTGAGCGGCCGGAGAACTGCGGCTCGTAATACGCCTCCAGCAGGAGCCGCATCACTTCGCCGACCAGTTTATCCGGCCATGACGGCAAGCCGAGCGGTCTTTGCTGTAGGGTCGGCTGCCCGGCGAGGTCCCGGTAATTCGGGCCTTTTCCGGGCAGCCTCCCTCCAAACCCGGCGTGCGCCGTTAAGCGCACCGGGCTTTCCAGCGATTTATGCCGCGTGCGCGACGGGTTCCGTGTGGATGAGATCATGGCATGCGGCGCAGACGATAAGCGTTTTTCGTCGCATTTTCGCCATGAGTGCCGCCCATGCGGGCTGACCTGTTCCCGGTTTCCCGAGTTCCTTGAGACTGGGGACCTGGTGAACTGCCACCGTGGCCCCGGTCTCGCAGAGCTCGCATTCCCGTATGAGGAGCCGTCTGAGCAGTTCCTTGCGGGGAGAGGGCACCCAGACGGGTGCCGGGTCGCGGATGGCCGCCCGCCGGTCTTGTTTCAGGGGGATTCCGCCGAATCGTGCTACCAGGTCCTTCTTTCCCCTTCGGTGCTTTATGACCTCGAAGCACGTTCTCAGCCCGTGACTGGTCTCGGTCTTGGCCTTATGACGGGCCGCCATCTTGGTGACGGTTGAGTGGTGCTTGGCGGCCAGGGTTTTCAACATGGACGTCACGGCGTTCCACCGCAAGGTGCCCAGCTTCCACACATCCTGGGAGAGAAGGTAGTAGTTCACGACGCCTCTGTATTCGGCTCCGTAGATCCGGACTATGTCGTAGTCGTCCAGGTTCTGGAGCCGGGGCCGGTGCCACGGTTTGCCGTGCTGCCGGTAGCGGGCGCACTGGGCCTTTACCACGTCCGGCGGCACGCGCAGCGCGATTGTCCCGTTGACCGACCTGCGGCCGCTGGTGATTTTCGTTTCGGCGTGCTGGACGATGATGTCGTAGCCGAGGAACCGCGCGGGCTGGCTGCGCGCGTGGGTGATCAGGGTCTTCTCGGCGCTGAGTTCCAGTCCGAGGGTTTCCCGGAGGAACTTCGCCAGTTTCGCCTTGATTTCCTCGGCCTCGGCCCTCGGCCCGATGAATCCCAGAATATGATCGTCCGCATAACGTGAGTACTTAAGGCGGCGGTATCCGGGGTCCACGGGGTCGCGTGAGGGGAGCGAGCGCTGTTGCTTTCCCAGGTCGCGGGCTCTCGCCCGGTTCCCGGTCTTCCGCGCGTAGTTCAGCCGGGCTGACACCCTGTTGTATTCAGGGTTTATCCTGCGGCGTTCCCCTCGGGTGTACTGCGGTATCAGTTCCCTTTCCACGTATTCGTCGAGCTTGTGCAGGTAGATATTACTGAGGACCGGCGATACCACACCGCCCTGCGGGCATCCGCTGAGCGTCTCGTGGTATTCCCAGTCTTCCAGGTACCCGGCCCTGAGCATGTTGCGCACGAGCCGGAGGAACCGCTGGTCATGGATTTTCTCCGCTAGTATCCCGGCCAGTATTTCCTGGTCGAGGCTGCCGAAGCAGTCGCGGATATCACCCTCGATGAACCATGTCGTTCCGCTCCAGGTCTCGCGTATCTCCCGCAGCGCGGTGTGACACCCTCGTCCTTTGCGGAACCCGTGCGACCAGTCTGAGAATCCCGGTTCGTAGTACGCCTCAAGAAGCAGGCGCATCACTTCGCCGACCAGTTTATCTGACCACGACGGTATGCCGAGCGGCCGGAGCTTGCCATTCTTTTTCGGTATGTAAGTTCTCCGGGCCGGGGAGAACCGGTAGCGCTCTTGGCGCATCAGTTCCGTGATCTCCTCTATCTTTTCCTCGGACATGCCGTCTGCCGTTTCCCCGCCGGTTCCGGGCGTCATCGCTCCCTCGTTGGAGTAGATGTTCCCGTAGGCCAGCAGGTACAGGTCCTTGTTGAACATCTGCCTGTACAGTTGCGTGAGCGGCAGGCCCCGCCTGCCGCGCTCGCGGAGAACGCTCAGTACCACTTCGGCTTTCTGCATTGCGCATCCCTCATGATTCCCATTCGTTCATCGCCTGTGCCCCTTCGCCCTGTGGTCCGTTGTTAGCGGTCTCCAGATTGGGCGGACGTTACCCCGCCGACTACTGCGGGCACTCCGTCTCCGTAGCCCTCGCGGGCCTTAGCCTCGATCCACCGCGTAAATAGGGGTGTTTACGGGCGTGTCAACGCGAAAGGTGCCCTCTGAACTGGGACGATAGGAGTGTCTAAAGCTTCCGTCGCCCGGTTCGAGAGGACACCCGTCAAGTGCGATTGTTGCATAGCCTGACCCGGACGCATGCATCCTTTGATGACCCCAATCTCGTGTCGCGGGCCGGGCTGGTCCCGGTCATGGCGCTGGCCCAGCGGGCCGGGCTGACCGAGCTGGTCGCGGAGCAGGTCCGGCCCGGCGGCCCGTGCGGGGTCAACGCCCAGCTGAAGGTTCCCTGCCTGGTCGCCGGGATGATCGGCGGCGCTGACAGCATCGATGACATGGACCTGCTCCGGCACGGCGCGATGGATGTGCTGTTCGGCGGGATCCGGGCACCGTCCACGCTGGGGTCGCACCTGCGCTCCTATACCTGGGGGAACGTCCGCCAGCTGGAGGCGGTGAACCGCGCGCTGCTGGCGGAACTGGCCGCCCGGGCGCCGCTGCTGCCCGGCAAGGACGTGCTGGCGTTCGTGGACATCGACTCGATGCAAAAACGGGTCTACGGGCACAAGAAGCAGGGCGCCCGGTTCGGGCACACTAAGATCCAGGGTAAATCGCTGCTGGTCCGCGGGCTGAACGCGCTGGCCGCGGTCGTCTCGACGCCGCTGTCGGCGCCGCTGATCGCCGCCACCCGGCTGCGCGGCGGGAACGCCGCCTCGGCCCGCGGCGCGGCCAGCTTCGCCGCCGGGGCCATCGCCACGGCGCGGGAAGCCGGGTGCACCGGGCTGATCGTGGTCCGGATGGACTCGGCGTATTACGCGGCCAAGGTGATCGCCGCCATCCGCCGCGCGGGCGCGCGGTTCTCGGTGACGGTCTCGATGGATCCCAAGGTCAAGGCCGCGATCGCGGCCATCGGCGAGGACGCCTGGACCGCCATCAAGTATCCCCGGGCGATCTGGGATGACCAGCTGCGCGCCTGGGTCTCCGACGCCGAAGTCGCCGAGGCGCAATACACGGCGTTCACCTCGAAGAAGGGGCAGGCGGTCACCGCCCGGCTGATCGTCCGCCGGGTACGCGACCTGAACAAGCAGGCCGCCGCGGGACAGGACGAGCTGTTCCCCCTGTGGCGGTACCATGCCGTCTTCACCGACTCCCCGTTCGAGCTCCTGCAGGCCGAGGGCCAGCACCGCGACCACGCCATCGTGGAGCAGGTCTTCGCCGACGTCACCGACGGGCCGCTCGCGCACCTGCCCTCCGGCTCGTTCGCCGCCAACGCCGCGTGGCTGGCCTGCGCCGCCATCGCGCACAACCTGCTGCGCGCCGCCGGCGCCCTGGCCAGCCTGGTCTACGCCAGAGCCCGCGGCGCCACGCTGCGCCGCGACCTGATCAACGTCGCCGCCCGCACCGCCCGGTCAGGCCGCGGCCACATCACGCTCCACCTGCCCGAAGGCTGGCACCGCGAACACGAGTGGATGACCCTGCTGGCCGCTTGCGGGCCGCCCGCCCCGGCGGCCTGACCAGCCCGGACCCCGTCACCGCACCGCCACGGCCCCAGCGGCCACCCCGAACCCGACCCCGAGCCAGGAACCCCGGACAAGCCGCAGAACAAGCAAGCGGCGGAAAGCTCACGCCCTATTCACTGCCAAGGTCAGATCATCCGGCCGCTGATTCCGTCCAGCAACCGTCCAAATTCGGCCGGTGGATCGAGGCTAAGGCATGTTTTTGCGGTCAATAACCTGCGGTCGTGGTTCGCCGTCGGCGAGGACGCCGGCGCGCTGCTGCCGGTCCTGCAGGCCTACATGGGTCATTCCTCGATCGCCGGCACCGACTACTACCTCAGGCTGACCGCCGAGTCCTACCCCCACATCGCCGCGGCCATCCAGCGCGCCTTCGGCGACATCGTCCCTCCCCTCACCGCAGGGCTGTGCGATGGCGACTGACTTCGCGGTCATGCTGCACCGCTTTCTCACCTCGCACCTGGCCGGGATGCGCGGCTGCTCACCGAACACGATCGCGTCCTACCGGGACGCGTTCAAGCTGCTGATCGCCTTCTTCAGCGACGTCAGGTCCATTCCGCCCGACAAGCTCACCCTCGACCGCATCGACGACGCCGCCATCGCCGGGTTCCTGAACTGGCTGGAGGCCGAACGGCACAACAGCATCTCGACCCGCAACCAGCGGCTGGCAGCGGTCAGCTCCTTCTTCCGGTGGATGCAATCGCAAGACCCGGCCCGGATGGCCGGCTGCCAGGAGATTCTGGCCATCCCCGCCAAGAAGCAGGCCCAGCCCGGCGTGAACCACCTCACGGCCGGGCAGACCCGCCTCCTGCTCGCCCAGCCCGACCGGTCCACCCGGCGCGGCCGGCGCGACGCGACCCTGCTGGCCACCCTCTACGACACCGCCGCCAGGGTCTCAGAACTCGCCGGCCTGACCGTGCGCGACATCCGCGTTGAGCCCCCGCCCCTGGCCGTGCTGACCGGCAAGGGCCGCAAGACCCGCCACGTCCCGCTCGGCGACAACACCACAGCACTGCTGGCCGCCTACCTAACTGAGCACGGCCTGGACAAGCCCGGCCACGACGACCACCCGCTATTCGTCAGCCAGCATCGCAGCAAGCTCACCCGCGGCGGCATCGCCTGGATCATCCGCAAATACCAGGCCCAGGCCGGCGACCCGGCACTCGCCGGCGCCGACCTCAGCCCTCACGTGCTACGCCACAGCAAGGCCATGCACCTCTGCGAGGCAGGTATCCCACTGCCTTACATCCGCGACATCCTCGGACACGTCGACCTGTCCACCACCGAGATCTACGCACGCGCCTCCACCGAGGCCAAGCGCAAGGCCCTCGAGGCCGCCTACACCGAGATCGTCACCGACGACCTGCCCGAATGGAACCAGAACCCGGGACTGCTCAACTGGCTCGCCAGCCTGTGAGCCAGTGCCCCGCACACGGGATATGCGCAGCGATCGACCTCCAGCGTCGCTGTCACCAGGGCCAGAAGGCCAGCGCTGCGCATAACCCGGCGCTGCTCATAAGGCGGTTTCGGGCTCTCCATTTAGCCGGAGTATGGCAGATACGCCGCCCGCCACGGATGCCCGGCGGTGACTCGGTCCAGGCTCGGCGGATGCCCGCGCGTAGCAGGCGGCACTGGTGAGGTCTTCCGTGGCTTGTTCCCGGCAGTGATGTTGCGGTAGCGCACCGGCTCGTGACCAGCCGCAAGCTCGAGCACACGGTAGAAGACCATGCCGCGGCTGCGCGAGCGCCGGCGGTTGAAGCGGAACACAAACTCATCGAGGTAGCTCTGCAGGTGGGCGGGCTCGACCGCCCCCTGGTGAGTGCTCAGCAGCCACCGCTTGGCCAGCGAAGCGACGCGGTGCACGGCCGGCAGCAGCGTGGCCGGGTCCTCGCCACGGGCCCGCGCAGCCCGCTGGCTGCGCCGCCGATGGGCGTAGCCGAGCTTGGCGAGCCCGTGATACCCCATCCAGGCATCGGTGATCACTGTCGCTGCCGGGGCGACATGATCACTGACGAAGGGAAGCAATGACGCGGCCGACCCGTCCTCGAGCAGCGCCATCCGGCACCGGCCGATCCCCTTGGGCTCGCGGACTTCGACCGCGATGCCGGTCAGGACCTTCTTGCCCTGAGCACGCCCGCCAGCCAGCCCAGGCTCTTCGCCGCCGATGTAGGTTTCATCCACCTCCACCGTGCCGTTCAGCCGCTTGCGACCCGGGTGGACCAGCACCGAGCGGAACCGGGCCAGCATCGCCCACGCCGTCTGGTAGGAGCCGATCTCCAGCGACCGCTGCAAGCTGAGCGCCGAGATCCCGTCCTTAGCCGTGGCGAACGACCAGCAGGCCGTGAACCACACGGTCAGCGGTGTGCGCGTCTTGTCGAAGATCGTGCCGGCCGTCACCGAGGTCCGGTGCCCGCACCCGGCACACATGATCCGGCGATCACCCGTCCGCCAGCCTCCAACGCTGCCGCACTGGGCGCATTCGAACCCGTGTGGCCAGCGCAGCCACTCCAGGTAGTCCAGGCAGTCGGCATCGGTGCGGAACCAGGCCTGGAACTCGCCTATCGAGCGAGGGTATTGCAGCCCGCCACGGACCTCAGCCACGGTCCCAGCTTACTCCGGCTAAATGGAGAGCCCGAAGGCGGTTTATGTAACGCTTTTCATAAACCGCCCTGGGGGGTTCCCTTTTCCCTCGGCACAATGGTCCCGTCCGGCATCTGCATCGGCGCTTTCAGCCACCGCGAGATGTACAGCAAGACCCATCGCTCGCTGGTGTGGTGAGCGACCGCCTTCAGCACAAGGGAATGCGGGACGGAGTCGAAAAAGGCGCGGACATCAAGGTCCAGCGCCCAGTCCTTTGTCCAGCACCGGCGGCGGCATACGGCCAGCGCGTCATGGGCGCTGCGCCCAGGACGGTACCCGTAGCTGTCCCGGTGGAAGACCGGCTCCAGTTTCTGCTCCAGCAGCATCGCCGCCGCAGTCTGCGCCACCCGGTCGCCCGTGTTGGGCACGCCGAGCAAACGCACGCCTTCCCCATGATCTTTCGGTACCTCCACGCCCCGCACCGGACCCGGGAAATAGCTCCCCGAGCTCATCCTGTTCCACAGCTTGAAGAGATTGTCCCTCAGCTGCTCGGCGAACAGGCCGATGCCAACCGCGTCCACGCCCGGCGCCCCGTTATTGGCCCGGACCTTCTCCCACGCCTCCACGATGAGACGCTTATCGATCTCAAACGACTTCACCTTCGGCTCGGGTCGCTTCCCCGGCTCCTCCCCTGGCGGGTTGGCCTCAGAATGACCCTGGTCTGCACGGCCCCTTTGCTCCAGCCCCATTACAGGACCTTCACCGCTACTACGGGCCGTCCCGCCCCTGTGCCCCGCCTCGGTACTCTGCCGCTCGCGGTGCCCGCCGCTTGCGGTCCTCCCTCTCGCGGCCCGGGCCGGGTCACCCCTGTCCCCTGGCCGCCGCTATCGGGGCGACAGGTTCTCCTGTTCCATGCCAGCGCCCGCGACGAGCTCACGCCACCTCTACACCGGGCACCGCCAGGGCAGCACGCAGGCCGCCCCCTGGCTGAGGGCACGCCAGCCTGGCGTGCCTTTGTCCCGGGGATTCGGCGATCCCCCGGTTTTGATGCCATCGTTCCGCCTATCGATGCGTCAGCAGTGGTTCACGCATGTTCGTCTTCTCGTCGCACACCTGACCCGCTGACAGCGGGCCTTTTCCGCAACGCTCACCACCCCGGCTCTTAACCGGCGCAGCTTGCGGTGGTTTGGGCTCCCCGCCTGCACGGCGAACCCGGAGGACCTACCTCCATCACTGGCACAGCACGGTTCGTGCCGGCGACCTTCTACATCGCCTCACTCCCCTTTCAGGACACACCACCGAACGGCGGATATCGCGTCAGCGCACGCAGACGCTATAACGAAGTGTGATCGGCGGCCGCCGCGGCCGCGTGGTTGCGGCATGGGCCGACTGGCTGGCGCAGCCGCCAGCGGTGGCTGTCGGCTGGTTGTCCGGTCCCGACCAGCATGCTGCCCGGGATCTGCGGCTGGCGGCAGCGGTATTTTCGGGATGGTGCCAATGTAGGGAGGCTGGTATGCGCGCATTCGCCGTGCGGAGCTTCGGTGAGCCTGCGTCGGTCCAGGACCTGCCCGTCCCCGCCGCCGATGGCGCGGTGCTCATCCGCGTGCGGTTCGCGGGAGTCAACCCGCTGGACAGCAACCTCCTGGGACGCCTGACCGTGGCCTCGCCGTATCCGTTTGTCGTGGGCATTGACTTCGCCGGGGTGGCCGAACGCGTCCCGGCTGGGGACCACGGCGTGCGGGACGGGGACCGTGTCTTCGGCATGGCGCGGACGCACGGCTCGTATGCCGGGTACACCGCGGTCGCCCCGGCGGCAAAGATGGAGCCGGTGGCCCGTATCCCCGACGGCGTGGCCGACGACCAGGCCGCCGCGCTGCCCATCCCGGCGGTCACCGCGCTGCGGGCGGTTGACCTGCTCGAGGTCACCGCGGGCCAGCACGTCGTGGTGATGGGCGCGACCGGCGGGGTCGGCGGCTACGCGGTGCAGATGGCGCGCTCCCGGGGCGCGCACGTGATCGCGACCGTCCGCGGCGACGCCGGCGAGGCTCGCCGTCTGGGCGCCGAGGAGGTGTACGACAGCCAGGCCACAGACGTGATCGATGCGCTGCGCGCCGCTCACCCCGGCGGCGCCGATGCCGTCCTTGACCTGGTCAGCGGCCCGGACGCCATCCGCCGCGACGCCGAGGTCATCCGGCCCGGAGGACGCCTGGTCTCGACCATCTTCGCGGCGGACGAAGGCTGGTTTGCGCAGCGGCAGATCTCCGCGGTCAACCATGCCTCCAGCGCGAATCCCCTGATCTCGCCCGAAGGGCTGACCACGGTCGCGCGGATGCTCGCGGACGGTACGATCACCGCGCGTATCAGTTCCACCGTCGACCTGGACGCCGCCGGGCAGGTCCTGGACGAGCTCCGCCGTGGCGGCCTGCGCGGCAAGGCCGTCATCCGCCTTTAGAATCCGGCACCACCGACCCGCGACGAACCTCAGCCTACCCGCACATCGGACGGCTTGCGGGAAGACCAGCCCCATGGCGCGGCGGGAATCACACGGGTCCAGGCGTAACACCGGGGCTTGGTCCCCGAGCCGGAAGTGCAGGCAGTTCTCCGCGATCCGATCGCGGGTCGCGAGCTTGACCGAATACGGAGCATGACACCGGAAACGGCGTGACGTCGGATGCGGAACGATGCCGACTCTGGGCGGTTGACCGCGGCGCCTCTCGACCAGCCGGGCGGGCGCAGATTGGCTGGTTATGGGCGTAGCAGTGTGCCGGTAATGCTCTTCGAGGATTGCCTGCTTGGGGATGGCCCCGGGGTTTCCGGACTGATCCGGGTTCAGCTTGCGGTGGCCGCGAGCGGCCAGCCGAAGAGGCCGTCCAGGGCCCACGGTGGCGTGGTCTGAGCGCAGCGGGTCGATCGCCGTGTAGGTGGTGGTGAACGTGTCCGTCTCGTGGTGCACGACGGCGGGCCTCGGCGTGGCTACCTGGTTACCGTCTGGCCAGTCCTTCGCGCGCAGGCCGGCGGGCGCGCTGTAGCTGGCGCTCTGGGTGAGAATGCCGATCACCCAGTAGCCGCGGCCGTTGGCCAGCGGCAGCGCGAACGTCGGGTCAGGCGCCGGGGCGAAGCGTCCGGCGTAGCTGACTCCGCCGTGCTGGTCCTGCCGGATCGACCTGGCGAACTGCGCGGGGATCGAGCCCGAGCCGGCCAGGAAGTCGTTGACCGCGAACGGTGATGCCGTCGCGGCCGTCTGCGCGGCTCCGGTGACCGCGCTGGTCAGCACCCGGGCCAGGTCGGAGGTGTAGCTGCCGGGCGCGAGCACGGGCGGTGTGGCGGGGGGCGTTCCCTGGGTGCACAGTGCCGGCCAGCCTGAGCCGCCATCGGGATGGTTGACCGCCGTGGCCAGCTTCCACAGGCCGCCGACCCTCTGGAACACCATGGCCACGGACTGCATGCCGGTGCCGAGATCGAAGACATTGGTGTCCCCGTAGGCCACGAAGACGGCGGGGCTACCGGTGTGGCAGGGGACCGTGATCGACAGGCCGGTGAGCTGGAACGCTTCCCGGTCCGCGTTGTCCGTCAGGCTCGCCTGGCGTTCCTCGGACAGGTAAATGGTGCGCATCTGGCTGGTGGTGACCTGATCGAGCCCGGCGAAGTCGTTGCTGGTCCACATCTGCTGATGTCCGGTAGCGCCGACGTTAGGAATTTCCGCGGATCGCCGGATCGGGCCGCGCCCTGGTGATCTTGAGCCTGGCCCTGGGGATGGCCCGCGACCGCGCGGCGGGGGCGGACCCGGAGCTGGGGTCGCTGATCGAGTCGGCCAGCAAGGAATTGCCTGCGGGCCTGGCCGCCGCTTGGTCGGCCAGGCCCGCGCCGGGCTGCTGGCTGGGATCGGGCCCGCGGCTGGTGTCGTGCACGAGCCGGGTGGGCGGGTCAGGCGGTTGGCGAGGGGACGGCCCGGTGGGCGGCTCGTGTCCGGTGCCGCAGGACGGTGACGGCCGCCACGGCGACGCCGGCGATCAGGGCGATCAGGGCGATCTGCCAGCCGGTCATGCCGCCCGTGGTGGCCGCGTGGACGGTGGCCGCCGGGACCGGCGCGGGGCGGGCCGGCTCGTATTGCCCGCTCGGGACGTCCCTCGCGAAGGCGGCCGGGATGGTGGCGGCGGAGGCCAGCAGGCCGGTGGTGACCGCGGCCAGGACCGCGGCGATCCGGCGCAGGCGCGTGCCGGCCGGGGGCGCTGCCGCGCGGGGCTGAGTTCCCTGGCGGTGAAGGTGCGCGAACATGGTGTTCTCCTGTCTGTTAAATTGATACCAATATGATATATATGTAATATCAGATACGTTAAGCGGAGGTGCATGTCCTGGAACTGCCGGCTCCTGCGGCTTTCGCTGAATGCCGTTATCGAGACGGTAGGTCCCGGACAGTCAGAAGGAATCCGGTGTTTCCACATGAAGGTGGGCCGACTGCCGCATAAATGTGCGGCCGGCGGCGTGCGCGGTGGTGGCCGCCGGCAGACCTTCCCCGGCTCCGGCCCTCGGGGACTGGGCGCCGCTAGCCTCAGCAGTCCGTTTGCCGGGTGCTCTGGGTCTTGGCTGGCTTCGCGGCCGACGATGGTCCCGCCGGGGCCGGGCGAGCGCCTTGACCCGGGAGACCCGGGCGCGAATCATGGAGTGGCCAGCAGGTCTTGGCTGCGCCTGCGGTGGGGGAGGCGCTCATGGCTGCGGGTACGCAAGATGCCGGCTCGCAAGGTGCGCTGGTCGCGCGGGAAAAGGCCAAGCTGCGCAAGGTTCTCCGGCGGTTCGACCTCGTCTTGTTTACCGCCTGCGCGATTGTGGGCCTGGACAGTGTCTCGTTCGCCGCGCAGGCGGGCGCGCAGGCAATCACCTGGCTGGCGATCTCACTGGTGCTGTTCCTGATCCCCTACGGGATGCTGGCGGCGGAGCTGGGATCGGCTTTCCCGGCCGAAGGCGGGCCGTATGAGTGGGTGAAGATGTCCTTTGGCCGGCTCGTCGGCTCCGTCACCGCTGTTTTGTACTGGCTGACGAACCCGATCTGGATCGGCGGGACGCTGGCGGCCACCGCGATCGCCACGCTGAACGATTTCGTGATGCGCAAGCCGCTCGGCACGGCGGGCGAGATCGTCGTCGGCCTTGCATTCACCTGGATCACCGTGGCGTTCGCCATCATCGCGTTCCGCTACGGGAAGTGGGCGCCGAACATCGGCACCTTCGTCAAGATCGCGGTAGTGGGGATCTTCACGATCCTGTTCATTGTGTTCCTCGCCCGGCACGGCCGTCCCGCCGGGGTGTCCGGGCCGGCGGACCTGAGGCCGTCGGTGAACGGGTTCCTTACGGTGATCGGGGTGCTGGTCTTCCTGTGGGTGGGCTTTGAGTTGTCGAGCGGGGCGTCGGAGGAGATGCACAACCCCCAGCGGGACGTGCCCCGGATGATCCTCGGGTCCGGGGTTATCGGCGCGCTCCTGTACGGCCTGGCGATCGTCGGCATCATCTTGGTGATCCCCAGGACCGGCCTGTCAAACGTGTCCGGGTTCACTGATGCCTACAAGGCAGTGTCCAGCGATCTGCACTCACGCCCGCTTGACGTGGTTTTCGGGATCCTGATCATCCTCACGCTGGTCGGCAGCGGCGCGGTCTGGCTGGAGGGTGGCGACCGCGTTCAGGCCATCGCCGCGCTGGACGGCGCCGCTCCGTCGTGGATGGGCAGGTTCGCGAGTTTCGGTACCCCCATCACGGTCAACCTCATGTCCGGGGTGATCAGCTCCGCGTTCGTCTTCTTCGTGTTCCTGATCACGAAGGGAAGCCTGGCGGACTTCTTCTCCGTGATGATCGCGCTCGCGATCTCCTCCACGGCCCTGAGCTATGTGTTCGTGTTCCCTGCCCTGGTCGTGCTGCGGCGCAAGTACCCGCACGCGCATCGCCCCTACCGGGTTCCGGGCGGCATGGCCGGCGCCTGGGCCGCGGCCCTGATCACGGAGCTCTTCGTGGTGGTGACGGCGGTCACCTTGCTGTGGCCGGGCGCCATCAACGCCTTGCTCGGGGAGTCCTACTCGATCAAGAGAAGCTCCGGGGTGTCGCGGGTGTTCTTCGAGTCGGTGACCCTGGGCGTGTTCGGGGTAATGGTCCTGCTCGGGGTGGTGTTCTGGGCGGTGGGCGCCGCGAACCGACGGCGTGGCCTGACCGGCGAGGCGGAGTTCTGCCCGGAAGAGACGGCTTCGGCGGGCCAGCCCCCGGGGTAGCCATCCTGGCCGCCCGGGCCGGCGCGGCGGTGACGTGCTGTGGGAGAGGAATACCGTATACGCGGCACCACGTGAATGCCCGCCCTGCGCCTTAACGACCAGACCCTCGCGGCGCAGGACAGAGGTTTCTCAGCAGTGACGTCGGCCACCCAGTAGTGCGGCTGGAGGGTCCTCGCCAGGACTGCCGTCAGGGGGCGGGCGCGCCGGGATCTCTGCGGGCCATGGCCGCGCCGAGTTCGGCCCGCGAGGATACCCCCAGCTTGCGGTAGACCCGGGCGAGGTTGGCCTCCACCGTGCGGGGGCTGAGGAACAGGGCCTGGGCGACCTGCCGGTTGGTGTGGCCGGATGCGGCCAGGCCGGCGACGCGTTCCTCGGTGGCGGTCAGCGCGAGCGGGGCAGGCGGGCGGAGCCCGATGCGGGAGAGCTCCGAGCGAGCCCGTTCCGCCCACAGGGGGGCCGGGAGGGACTCGAAAATCTCCAGGGCCCGTTGCAGGTGCTGCCTGGCGGCCCGCTTGCGCTTAGCCCTGCGCTGCACCTGCCCCATGACGAGCAGGGTCCGGCCAAGCTCGAACGGCATCGCCAGGTGCTCGTGGTGGCCGAGGGCCTCCTCCAGCGCCCGGACGGCGCCGTCGGTGTCGCCGCGGGCCGCCAGCAGCAGCGCCCGGCAGCGGGCTGCGGTGGCCAGCGTCCATGCGCGTCTGGTGCTATGACCCCACCCCTCAAGCCGTTCCACGAGCCCTTCTGCCCGGTCCAGGTCGCCCAGGCCGATCACGGCCTCGGCCTGGTTGGCGTGGAAACGCCACGCCGCCGGCTCGGCCAGGCTGATGCGGTCGGCGAGATCGGCGGCGCTGGACAGGCTGGCCTCGGCAGCCTCCAGTTTCCCGGCCGACAATTCCGCGAACCCCAGGACGCCGTTCAAGAGCATGACGGCCCAGGCGTCCTGGCCTGCGGCGGCGACAGACAGGCCCTCCTCGGCTGCCGCCCGGGCAGCGTCGAGGCGTCCCAGCTGGGCGTCGATGAGCGCTCGCGCGAAGAAGGTCATAACCCGCCACACGCGATGCTCGACCTGCTGGCCGGCCTCCCAGCACTCCGCCGCGTAGCGCTCGGCCCTCTGCCAGTTGCCGGCCCAGCATTCCAGGTCGGCCATGTGAGCCAGCAGGTTGGGCAGCGAGCTGTCATCACCCTCCTCACGGGCGGCCTGCAGCGTTAGCTCAAGCAGGCGGCGGGCCTCATCGAAGCGATCGGCGCGAACCAGGCACAGGCCGACCCACATCGCCGCGCGTTCCTCCACCCGCGGGGGCCTGCCTTCCCGCTCAAGGTCCATGGCCCGGTCGCCGAGCTCAAGGTTCAGGCCTCGCCCCACCATGAAATCCGCGTACAGCTTCTGGCACATGGCCGCGCCGGTCAGCCCCGGATCGCCCGCCTGCTCCGCCAGCGCGAGCCCAGCGTCCGCGTGGCGGGCGCAATACAGTAGGTCGTCACCGCAGGTCCTGGCGAGGCTGATGTGGATGCGGGCTTGCAGCAGCCGATCGGCGGAGGCTTCTTCGAGCGCCTCCTCCAGCACCGGGACAGCTACCGGATCCCCGGCGTCGTACAGCAGGACCTCCGCGAGAACCAGCAGCGCCTCCGCCCGAGCCGCCCCCGCGGGCATCTCCTCGGCCAGCGCCTCAAGATCATGCCGGGCCCGGGCCGTGTCGCCCGCCCGGAACAGGTAAGCGCCGGCGTCCGCCCGTCGCCGCCACCGGGCCGGGGCTTGATCAAATGGGGTACGCGCGGCGGCCAGCTCGGCCAGGTCCGCCGCGGCGGCTGGAGCGCCGCGAGCGGCGGCCGCCCGCGCCGCCTCGCCCAGGGCGGCGGCGGCGTCCTCGTCGGGCCCCTCCACCGACAGCGCGAGATGCCGGGCTCGTTCCTCCACGTTCGGGACGACCTGGCTCAGCCGCTGGTGCGCAAGCCGGCGCCGGTCTGGCGGCGCCCCCGAGTAGATCGCCGAGGAAAGCAAGGGGTGAGTGAACCGGATCCGGGTACCCTCCAACTCCACCACGCCCTCCAAGGCAGCCGCCTGGAGGGCGGACCTGGCCACCGGGCCATCCGCCCGTTCGAGCATCGTGGTCGTCGGCGACCGCAGGCACGAGGCCGCCAGCAGGACACCCTGGACATCGTCTGGTAGCACGCCCAGCCGGGCGCTCAATACCCCGCGCAGGTCGGCGGGCACGGGAAGCGGTTCCCCCGGCAAGGGCTCACCCCCAACTCGGTCCAGCGCCCTGGCCAGCTCAAGGCCATAGAACGGATTACCTCCCGAGGCGTCGAAAAGCCTGCGCAGTGTCAGCCGGGAAAGCCCGGCACCGGCCGACGCCCGCAGTGCCGCCTCGAAAGCGGGCACGGTCAAGGGACCGACTTGCAGGCGCGCGAGGCGCCCGGCCGGCAGGCCTGCTCCGGCCGCGGACGCGGCGTGCCCGCCGGCCTGGATCCGGACCGACGCCAGCAGCCCGACCGGCTCGCTCCCGAGCCGCCGCAGCGCGAACTCCAGCGCCGCCGCGCTCGGACGGTCGAGCCACTGCAGGTCGTCGATCGCGATAACCACCGGCGCTGAAGCGGACAGGTGGCGGATCACACCGAGGAAGGCGAGGCAGACGGCTCGCTGTTCCGGCGGGCTGCCCACCGGATCCTCCATCAGCAGCGCCACCTCCAGAGCCCGCCGCTGGGGCACCGGCAGCTGCGGAAGCACCTGGCCGAGGACCCCGTCCATCAGGTCCCCGAGCGCCGCGAACGACAGCGTTGCCTCTGATTCAGCCGGGCGGCTCAACAAGGTCAGGTAAGAACGCGCGGCGGCGCCCGCCACACCGGCCTCCCAGATCGTGGTCTTACCGATCCCGGCTGCACCCTCCAGCAGCAGGCACGATGTCCCAGACGGCAGCGCGTCAAGAAACGCTGTCACCGTGGCCAGCTCGCGGTCGCGCCCGACCACGCCGCCGGAATCGGACACAAACGCCCCCTCAGCAGAGTTACTGGAAATGATACGAAGCAGCCCCGCCAGGCGCAGGCCCCGCAGTCCCCGTCCCCGCTTCGCGCACCGACGTCCCCTGCTACACCCAGGCATACCCAGAACTGCTCCCCGCGTTCGGCTAATCACCCAGGCGATCCACGGACAAGGACACAGATGCTTGGCGCTCTTCACACTGTTGTTGACGGCACGTTTATCTGGACACCAAGTCATGATCAACGGCCATGCTCTTTCTCCACCGCTCTCCTTCGTGGCCGCGATCCCTGCCTGGCCCGGAGCCGCGGTCCAGGTGGAGCGCCTGCAGCGAAGCGAGGACGAACAACCCGGACGGTCGGCGGTCATTTGATGAGGCCACCACGGTCACGGAATGTGGCTGAGCACAGAGCTACGGCCGCACCTGATCCGCCGATCGGAGTGGCCGCTGGTCGCGCCAGCGTTGTCGGCGTGACCACGCAGATGAGACGTTAGGTGGCTCCTGCTGTGATTGGCGAAGCGTCGCTCACACCACGGCGAGAACGAGGTGAGGGTTCGCGTCGAAAGCCAGCGTTCTCCGACTGGCGACTCTCTGCGCTTGGTACTCGTTAGGCCGGTCTTGCGGGAGGCTTCGTGGGTTTCACGGATGTTCGGGCGGCCGGGGGCCTGGTGATGGCGGGAGCAGCGCGGCGATCACTGCGTCGGCGATAAAGTCGCTGTAGCGATGCAGCGGCCAGCTGCGGGCCAGGACGAGCATCTCGTAGAGCTCGGGTGAGGTGTAGGCCCACATGATCTCGGCGGCGTGCTGGACGGTGATCCCGTCGCGCAGGTGCCCGGCCTCGGCTAGGTGGCTGGCATTGCGGGTCATCCGCCGCAGGCGGCCGGCGTCCATCTCAGCCTGCAGGCCGGCCATCGCCGGATCGGTGGTGGCCGCGGCGCGCAGCAGCAGCAGGATGGGCGCCACCCGGGGGGCTACCGCGGCGGACAGGCTGCCCCAGCCCTGGATGATGGCGCGGGGATCTGGCTCGGTCAGCGGTTGGTGGGTGCGCTGCTCTCCGCCCGCGAGTTCGGTATTGCAGATCGCGCGGACCAGGCCCGGCTTGCCGCCGAATCCCTTGTAGATCGTCTCGACCGAGACCCCTGCCTCGGCGGCGACCGCCGCGACGGTGGTAGCCGCGAACCCGTCGCGCAGGAACAGCCGCTTCGCGGCGTCGGTGACGGCGGCGCGGGTCTGCTGGGCCTGCTCAGCCCGCCTGGGGGATTTATAGCGGCGCGTGGCCTTGACAGCCAACCTCTTTCCGTTCCATAGTCATGTATCGATTACATAGCATCGTACCTGAGCGATAAGGTGCCATGCGAGGTTACCGGGGACTCCCGAGAGGAGCGCCATCATGCCGCCTGCAGAACTCACCGGCACCACGCCAACGCAGGACCCAGTGGCGGCGGCCGACCCCAGGGCGCTGTGCCAGCGCATTTTCAGCGTCTTCGCCGACGGGCAGCTGCCCGACTTCGAGGCGCTGTTCCACCCCGAGGCCGTCAACCGCGAGGCCAGCACACAGCCCAGCGCTTGCCGGGGCCGGGGCCGGCCGCGTTCTACGCGACCGGCCTGTGGCTGCGCAGCGCCCTTACCGACATGCACTGGGACATCCACGAGGTAGCGGCCGACGGCGACATCATGGTCGTCCACACCACCGCTCGCAGCCGCCAGACCGGGCCCTTCGTCATTTACGACGAAAGCGGAGCAGCGCGCCAGGTCTTCCCGCCCACCAGCAAGGCCACCTCGGCCACGCAGACCCACTGGTTCCGGCTCGCCGACGGCAAGGTCATCGAGCACTGGGCCAACCGCGATGACATGACCATGGCACAGCAACTCGGCTGGATCCCGCCGAGCCCCCGCTACCTGCTCCGCATGATCCTCGCCAAGCGCAAAGCACGCACTGTCCCCAGCTAGCGCTTCGCGCCCACCGCCGCTGCACTGCTGCGTAACAGCCGGGGTTCAGTCCCGCACGGCTGCCGGTACCGGCAGATGGCGCTGCATGCCAGTTCCGCGCGCCGTGCCTCAGCAGGCCCCGCCCGAAGCGTATCTCTGGCCATCGGCACGGCCCGACCCTGACCTCCGCTAATCCGATGCCCGCAGGACCGCCCGGCATCATCAAGATCAATACGACCTCCGCCTCCCGCTCACATATATCCCCGATATGAGTGCCGCTCATTGGCCAGAGCCCAACAGCCGCAACCGTACAGATCGGCGGTTCCGGCGCATGGGACCGTTTTTAAGCACTCACGTCCTGTGACGGATCTGCCGATAGCAGCCAGTTCCTCCGTGCCGCGGACAGACGGGCGCAGGACCGGCACCGTGTCAGTCAGCGTCATCTCGGCCAGGCCCGGGACGGCATGTATCCGGCGGCCGCTGTAACGCCCCTGCCGTCGTCGGCCGGGCGGCCGGTGCGGAGACAGCCGCCAGATCCAGATACGGCTCGTCCGCGGGCCCGGGCAGCGAAACGGCAGCCGAGCCCGGCGCGGGCTTCGGCCTGCGCGGCTCCCTGGTACCTGCCCCGCCGCCGCGACCGCGGTAGATGAGCAGGCCGTTGACGGGATCCGGGACGGCATCCAGCGCCGCGCGCACGACGGGCAGGCCGCGGAACGCTTCCCACCGGTCTTCGGTGTCGAAGAGCACCTCGAACACCACGCCCCACCTGTCCGCATGCCACGTCCCGTCGCGGACCCCGTTGGTCAGTGCCGCCTCGATCAGGGCCGAGTCATGCTGTTCCTGCCACCGGAAGGCAGAAACCTCACCGTGCAGGACCTCGATCGACCACCACTCGGCCACAATCGCGATGGTACGTCTGCGCCCGCGAACGCAACACCCGCCGGCCCAGCCCAAAGCCGCCACCCGCCGTGATCCCAGCCGATCACCGAGCCCAAACGGTCAGCCGGGTAACGTAAGTCCCAAAGCGACACGCAAACTCTCCACGCAAACTCTCCACGCAGACTCATGCCAGATCGCCGACTCGGGCGCGACCGGTCCGTCGGGTACGAACACCGCGGTCACCGGCAGATCAGCCGGTTCTGTGCAGCGTTGTCGCGAGGGCGCCGGTAACGGATTTCGCGAAGGCGGTGTACCCAGATCGCCTGCGTCTGGTGCCGTGTCGCGGCAGACGATCGGCGCAGTTGCAGCCGGCCGCGGCCACGGGCTCAAGGCTTCGCGGCGATCTGCTGGGATGTTGTACGTTCTGGCCAGCTGGGTGCTCTATATACCAGCTTGGGTGCTCTATATAGCAGTAGGGGTGTCTTGGACTCGTGATTTGCCGCTGTGCCGAGAGGAGGCCGCGATGTCGTCCCGCGACCCGCGGATAGTGATCATCGGAGCCGGGGTCGGCGGGCTCACGCTGGCGCTGCTGCTGCGCCGTCGGGGCATCGTCGCTGAGGTCCTGGAGCAGTCTGCCGAGCTGCGCGAGGTCGGCGCTGCCGTAGCTCTTGCGGCTAACGCGACGCGGGTGCTGCAGCACCTGGGCCTGGGCGAAGGGCTGGCGCAGGTGTCCACCGAGCCCACCGGGCTAATCCATCGCGATGGCCGCGACGGCCACCGGATCGCGGCGACGCGGGATGGCCGGTGGTACCAGGACACGTTCGGCGCGCCTTTCTTCGGCCTGCATCGGATGGCTTTGCAGCGGCTGCTCGGCGACGCGCTGGGCCCTGAGCATCTCCACCTGGGTTGTCACGTGGACACCCTGGAGGAGCGCGGCGCGGGGATGCGGGTGCGCTGCTCGGCGGGGGCTACCTTCGACGCCGATGTCGTGGTGGGGGCCGACGGCGTGCACTCGCGGGTGCGGGACTGGGTGACTGGCGGCGATGAGCCAGTCTACTCCGGCACGTCGGGGTTCCGCGGCCTGGTCCCGGTCGAGCGGTTGCCGCGGTTGCCCGATCCGGGTGCGTTGCAGTTCTGGATCGGGCCCGGCGCGCACCTGCTGCACTACCCGATCAGCGGCGGCAGCGTGATCAACTTTCTCGCAGTGATCGACGGACCTAAGCGGTGGACGGCGCCGGCCTGGATGGAGCCTGCCGAGCCCGGCGCGCACCTGGAGGCGTTCGCCGGCTGGCATCCGGCGGTCACCGAGATGATCGGCGCCGTGCCGCAGTCGCCGCGCTGGGGTTTGTTCGCCCGCCGGCCGCTGGGGCGCTGGAGCCGCGGGCCGGTCGTGCTGCTGGGCGATGCCGCGCATGCGATGCTGCCGCACCACGGGCAGGGCGCGAATCAGACGGTCGAGGACGGCGTCGTCCTGGCCGCGGAGCTGGACGGCGCCGACGATGTCCGGGCGGCGCTACGCCGTTACGCCGGCCGGCGCCGGGTGCGGACCCGGCAGGTGCAGCTGATGTCCTGGGCAGCGTCGGCCGCGCTGCACCTGCGCGACGGGCCGGCCGCGCAGCGCCGCGACGCCTACCTAGCCCAGCTGCCGGAACGCGTGGCCTGGATCCACGGCCATGACGCGTTCGCCCCGGGCCGGCGCTGAATGACCTGGCGGTCGTGCCGCCGGCGCTCGACACTGACGCCAGCGCGGGGACGGCCCGAAGAGCTCTGCTCGGGGTGCCGGATCAAATTGCCTCGCCGCGGCGGCGCGATGGGCACAGATGAGCCCATAGATGGGGAAGGCTGCGGTTAGCAGCCGTCCTTATCGTGTAACCCCCTTGTGCCGCCCGGCACGAAAGTGTTATATGTTGCCGGAGCGGGAAAGGCAGGGGACGGCCATGCAGACCGCTTTTGATCTCGTGGTGCTCTCGGCGGAGCGCCAGCCAGCCGGGCTCGCGGTCATCGACACTGCCGCTGGCGTGCGCCTGACCTACGCGGACCTGGTCGCCCGGGCCGAGGCGCTGGCGGCAGGGCTTGCGAAGCGAGGCGTCGAGCGCGGCATGCTGGTCGCGACCGTCATGCCGAATACGGTCGAGCACGCGATCTCGCTGCTGGCTCTTGCCCGCCTGGGCGCCGTGCCCGCGCTCATGAACCCGCGCATGAAGCCGCCGGAGCTGGCGCTGCTTGTCGCTCAGGGCGGGATCAGCGGGATGATCGTGCCGGAAGAGTCCGGGCTGATCGGGCATGTTGGCGCGAGCATGCCGCCCGAGCTGGTGGTGAGGTGCGGGGAGGCTGGCCTGACCGCGTATCACGGGGATGCATCGGGGTTGCCCGCGCGGCTGGCGCCGGGTGCCGATGACCCGGCGTTCGTCTTCTATACGTCGGGGACGACCGGGCTGCCGAAGGGCGTGGTGATCCCGCATCGCGCGACGCAGCCCCGGATGCTCTTCATGGCGACGCAGTGCGGTCTTCGTTTCGGTGAGCACAACCGGCTTATCGGGCTCATGCCGCTGAGCCACGTGGTCGGTTTCTACGCGGTCTTCCTGGCCAGCCTGGCGTTCAACGGCCGCTGGTATCCGGTCGCCGCGTTCGAGTCCGCTCGCGCCCTGGACCTCATCGAACAGGAGCAGATCACCTGCCTGTTTGCCACTCCGACCCACTTCCACGCCATGCTGGCAGCCCCCGAGTTCGCTGCCGGGCGGATGTCGTCGCTGACATTGCTCGCCTACGCGGGCGCTCCGATGGACAGCAGGCTCCTCGATCGGGTCGCGGCCAGCTTCCCCGCCCCGGTCTACAACATCTACGGCACCACGGAGACCATGAACTCCCTGTACGCGAAGGACCCGGCGGGCCGCGCCGAGCGCACCCGACCCGGCTTCTACTCCAGGATCCGGGTCTCACCGATCGGAGGTAACCCCGGGAGTGCGGTGCCGCCGGGGGAGGAGGGCGAGCTGCTGGTGGACGCCAGCGCGGATGCCACCTTCTCGCGGTATCTGGGCAACCCCGGGGCCACCGCCGCCAAGGTCGCCGACGGCTGGTACCGGACAGGAGATTCCGCCTACCAGCACCCGTCCGGCGACATCGTGCTGACCGGGCGGATTGACGACATGATCAATTCGGGCGCGGAGAACATTCACCCCGAGGAGGTCGAGGCGGTCCTGGCCCGGCATCCCGCGGTACGCGAGGTAGCCGTGGTCGGCGTGCCTGACCCGCGGTGGGGCGAGATCGTCGTCGGCTGCGTGACCACGGCCTGCGGCGTCACAGCAGACGAGCTCGACGAGTTCTGCCGGGCCAGCCCGCTGGCCAACTACAAGCGCCCGCGGGATTACCTGTTCGCCGACGAGCTACCCCGCAATGCCGTGGCCAAGATCTTGCGCCGGCAGCTGCGCGACGACGCTGCCCGGGCGCGGCTGGCCGGCCTGACGAACGCCCCGGGCGCTTCCGGCAGGCGCCAGAGCATCCAGGACAGGAGCAGGAGAGCCGATGACTGAGCCAGGCGCGTTTCGCGAGGTCGACCTTCAGGTCGCGGGAGGCGTCGCGACCATCCGCTTCGCCAGGCCGCAATCCCTAAACGCGGCCAGCGAGAGGCTGCTGTATGAGACGCTCACCGCGCTGTACTCGCTCGAGCACCGCGACGACGTGGGCGCCGTGGTCGTAACGGGCACGGGCCCGTCATTCAGCAGCGGCTTCGACCTTTCCGAGGTCCCGCTCGAGCCCGGCGGATCGCACGGCATCCACGCGCATTTCAGGATCAAGGCGCTCTACTACCACGCCGTCATCCACATGCTGGCCCGAATCGGCAAGCCCACGCTCGCGGCCGTTGCCGGGCCCGCGGTCGGCGGCGGCCTGGGGATGGTGCTGGCATGCGATCTGGCCGTGTGCACCGACAGCGCCACGTTCCTGCCCGCCTGGATGTCGATCGGCATCGCCAACGACGCCGGGACCAGCTTCTACCTCTCCCGGATCGTCGGCTACCGCCGGGCGATGGAATGGCTGCTGACCAACCGGACGCTCGGCGCCGCGGAGGCGCTCGAGTGGGGCGTCGTCAACCGCGTTTACCCCGAGGCGGAGTTCGATGAGCGCGTGAGGGAGATCGCGGCGCAGCTCGCGGCGGGCCCGACACATATCCAGGCGCTGGTCAAGACGCGCGTTCAGGAGGGCTCATCACAGTCGCTGGAGGACTGCACCGAGCATGAGATCGCGAACGTGATGGCCTCCGTCGTCCATCCCCATTTCCGTGAGCGCCTCAAGCAGTTCAGGAACAAGACTGCCAGGAGCAGCGCCATGATCGTCGACCTCGACCAGCGCCAGACCAGCGCCCCGACGCGGCCATAGGACACAACACTGAGCGGACTCCAAGCCGGCCGGCCCGAACGCCACGCCGGGCGCGCGACGCCGGTCCCGCCACAGGACCTGCTGGTCACCATCCTCGGCGACTACCTGCTCCCCGGTGACGGGGGAATCTCTCCCGGCGCCCTCGTCACGCTGCTCGCCGAGCTAGGCGCCTCCGCGCCCGCAGCGCGGATGGCCCTCTCGCGGCTGTGCGCCAGCCAGCTGATCGCGCGGACGCGAAAAGGACGAACGACACACTACCGGCTGACCGAACACGGCCGCCGGGTGCTCGAGGAGGGGCGGGACCGGATCTTCGGCTTCGGCCTCAAGCCCGCCTGGGACGGCACATGGACGCTCCTGATGTACACGGTCCCCGAGCAGCAGCGCGCACTGCGGCACGACCTCCGCAAGCGTCTGCGGTTCCTGGGCTTCACCGCACTGCATTCGGCGACCTGGATCGCGCCACGCGACCGCACCCCCGACCTACGCAGGCTCCTTGACGAGCTCGCGGCCGAAGAGCATGCCGACATATTCATCGGCCGGCCCGCCCAGCCCCGGCGAGTCGCTCAGGCCATCAGCGAAAGCTGGGAGCTTACCCAGCTAGCGCCCCGCTACGAGGACTTCCTCCAGAGCTATGCCGCAGGCCGAGGTTCACGCCGCCCCCACAGCGACCGAGACGCGTTCGTACTCCGAACGAACCTCATGCACTCGTTTCGCCAGTTTCCGCTCCTGGACCCCGAGCTCCCCGACGAGTTCATGCACCAGCCAGCCAGACGGGGACAATCCGTGCAGCTATTCCACCAGATGTGGGACAACCTGGCCAGCCAAGCCCAGCGATACGTCGAGCAGACAAAACACGGCTCCCTCGCGCCCGAGCCCGTGCGCTCGTGACATCTGCGGACGCGACCACCCTGCTGCAGAACGCCCTGATCTGGACGGTCGCCGATACGGGTGACCTCCAGCCCATGGCCGCGCAGATCGGCGGATATCGTGTGGAGCGCCGGACACAGGGCGTCACTGTGGGTACCCAGACTCGCTGCCCATTTGCACCGGTGAGCGGGCTGCCCCGCAGCGTCCAACGCCTCGCGTCAGAGCCCTGACGATCGACAATCACACCGATCAAAGGTCTCCCTTCTGAATCTGCGGCGCCGCGCCGTGGAACGGTTCGTGGAACGGCGTGCCGGATAATTCCAGCATCGTGGGTGCCGTGAGTGCGATGATCCGTGCTATCGGTGCAGGTAGCGCGTGCGCAGGCGCGCGGCATGCCACTCGTAATGCGTTGCTGACCGAAGGTTGGCATGTCCCCTGCCTGGTTGGGCCAAGCTGGGGCGAGGCTACTGCGGATGATCACAGGTCGGGCTGGCGGTCGGCCCGGATCCGGGCCCGGGAATCCTGCTCCGCCAGCACCTGGGCGAGCTTGTCCTGGACCAGGCGCCGCGCGGGGACACCGACGCCAAGGCCCTTCAGCGCGCGTTCCAGCTCACGGCGGTACCGGTTCAGCTCATAAGTAGTGAGAGCGCCCAACGGGTGCGCGGACTGCGGGACGGGCTGAGCCTCAGAGGCAGGTCCTGTCATACCTCGCACGCTAGTTAGCCGCCGCGGCCGAGACGACGTCCCAGGGGGCGTCGATAAGACGTCGTAGCGGGCGTCAAAACGACGTTTTAACTCCACGCCCTCCAGGCCTACCCTGAGAGCATGAGCACGCCGAACACCGCCCTGCGCCAAGCCCGGCAGCGGCTCCACCTATCCCAGGACGAACTCGCCCGCGCGATCCGCCAGGCCGGAGACCGAGCCGGCGAACCCAACAGCTGCACCAAGCGGATCATCCAGCGCTGGGAAGCCGGCCTCGTTCGCACCCCCCACGGCCCCTACGCACGAGCCCTGGATACGTCACCGGGCAGACCATCCAGGCCCTCGGCTTCGAAGGCGCCGACCACAAATACGGCCTCGACCCTAGCGAAGCCATGGGACCCGCCACCGGCATCTGGCTGCCCGAACCCGGCCCCAAGGCCACCCAGGGACCGCTCACCGGGATCTGGCTCAGCACCTACGAATACACCAGCTCCGGCCGCGAGCAGACCTATATCGATCAGCATCACGTGCTGCTTATCCAGCACGGCCGCAAGCTCCAAGCCCGCTCCCTGCTCGGCTCCGCCCCCTCCAAGCTCATGATGGACCTGACCATCAACGGCCAGGTCATCACCGGCACCTGGACCGAGGAAACCAACCCCGCCGGCTACTACCAGGGCTCCACGTACCACGGCGCCATCCAGCTCCTGTCCGACCCCACCGGCCACCGCCTCACCGGCCAGTGGGTCGGCTTCGGCCGAGACTTCGACGTCAACGCCGGCCCCTGGAAACTCGAACTCCTCACCACCGACACCAGCCCCGCCGCGATGACCACCTACGACCAACCCCCACCACCAGCCGACAGCCACTAGCGCAGCCTCCACTCAGCACAGGGTGGCGGACGCCGGATTCGGCCCGGCCGAGGCCTCATGCAGGATTCCTATGTAGCCCTTGAAGCTACGCAGCGTTACAGGTACGGGTTAATTGCTGCTCTGCGCCGTGGGACGAATCGTGGGACGAGCCGCTGGATAGCCCCAGTTCGGTGAGTGCCGTCAGAGCAATAACTTGTGTCATCAGTGCAGTTAGGGCGCACATCGCCATAAACCGGACTTCTTGTAAACGGCAGGCCAGCGGTTCGAACCCGCTCACCGGCTCCCATCCCTCCAGCCGATACCAGCCCTCTCACCTGCGCAAACCGCAGGAAGAGAGGGAACCCCATGGCGCAGACAGCGACCCTGCGGCTCAAGATCAACACAAAAACAACACAACCCCCGCGCGGTGGGGCGGCGCTGGCAGCTTCCGGTACCGGGAAGGCACGCCGGGCGGCACGAAGCTCCGTCCATGTGGCAGGAGACGCCCGCGAGTCCGCCCGCGGCCGGGTGGTGATCGACCTGGCTGCGGGGATCACGGTGTACCCGCCGCAGCAGGACGGGGACCCGTGGCGGGCGGTGTGGGCGGAGGATGGCCGACGGCGGTTCTGCGAGGCGGTGACCGAGGCGAAGCTGGCCAAGGTCACCGAGCGGCTGCAAGCCGATGCGCCGAACATGGAACGGCTCGGCGCGGACCTGATCACCTGGTACCTGTCACCTGGCCGGCGGTGGCAGCCGTGGTCCCGCAAACACGCCCACACCCAGCGGCGGCTGTGCGAGCGGTTCGTGGCGCCGGTTCTCAGCGGCCTGGCATGCCAGGACATCCGGGTCGCCGACATGCAGAAGATCGTCAACGCCGCGTCCACCGCCGGGGAAGGCAACCGGCTCCGGGCGCTGGTCTCGGCCCTGGTCGGGTCGGGCATCACCGGGGCTACCTGGCCAACGCGCGGCTGAAAGAGGTCCACTGGCAGGCCGGGACGGACCGTCCCGCGCCCGCGCCGCAGGTGACCGTGGCCGGAGAGTCCGCCCTGCTCGTCGATCCCGCCGAGATCCCCGGGCACGCCGATGTCGCCAGGCTCGGCCAGGCACGGGCCGCGGGGCGACCTGCATGAGCTGATGGCCATCCTCGCCGCCTACGCTGGGCTGCGGTGGGGCGAACTGGCCGCCCTGACCGCCGGCCAGATCGACCAGGCTGCCCGCGTCATCACCGTGGACCGCAAGGTCATCGAGATCGGCGGGCAGCAGTTCGAGGAGACGCCGAAGAACCGCAAGCAGCGGCGCACCATCGATCCGCGCCGTACCCCCGAGGGCTACCCGCTGGCCGACAGGATCGCCGCCCGTATCCAGGCAGCCCGCAGCGAGCAGGAAGCCGGCACGAACCCGCTGGGGCTGATGTTCCCCTCCCCGAAGGGCGGGCGCTGGCGCGCCAGCAACTTCAGCCGCCGCGTCCTCAAGGCCGCCTACCTGGCATCAGGATGGCGCGACCCCGGCGGGGACCGCGGCGATCGGCCATGGACCTGGTACAGCCTGCGGCACGTGTTCTGCACTACCGCCCTGTTCACCTGGAAGCTCGACCCCACCGACGTGTCCCGCATGGCCGGTCACGCCAATTACCGCATCACCCTCGACCTGTACGTCGGCACCACCGCCGGCATCCTCGACCGCGCCCGCAACGCCACCGAATAAGCACCCCCAGGCACGTGACAAGGGATTCCGGTGCGGTCACCCACGCCCTGATTGCCCAAAGTTCTCCGGGTTGATCGAGGAGGAAATGTTCATGTCTTACCCGCAGGCAGTGCGCGGGCTGCTCAGCACCGACAGCTACCCTCTCGCCCTCGGGTACCTGGTACGCGGGCTCGGCTCCGGGCGGTGCGTGCTCATGACCGGCCGCCGTAGGCGAGGAAGGGAGGCAGGACGGTGACCAGTCTCGCTGTACCACAGAGGGCGGGGTCCGGACACATTTCCGTTACGGCGACTGGGGCGGACCGGGCGATCCGCGTGTCCACCGCGGTTGCCGTCCTAGCCGTGGCGGGCATCGCGGCGTACGTTTCGTACTGGCACGCCTACGCCGTTGTCCGCGCACGGGGAGGGCGGCCGTCCGTGGGATTCCTGTGGAGATCAGCCGCCGTGTCGCCGGCTTGTGGGGGTTCTGCGGGGCTCCCAGAAGCCCCTGACTTTCCTGGCCGACCAGACACAGGCACCAGGTACCGCAACTTGCGCAGGCTGGTGATCGCTTTCCGAGCAATCCAGCGTCACCGCTGTGTCCTGCCCGCCCTGAGGTAATTCCGCGCCGAACGCCGATTATCGATATAGAGCGGGCATTCGCAACTTAGGATCGGCGTCGCGCCCGGCGCATATCTGCGGATTTTGTGTTCACTATAGGCATGCAGGTGCGTGCGCCAAGGGGCGCGGTTAGTCAGCGTGAGGCTGACAGGCCGTGGCGGCTTGCGCTGGGTTGTCGTGAGGCCCGCATGTCTTCGGGCTGGCGCGAACCAGTGCATGTAGACGGGCGTAGCTGCGTAGCGGCTGCCGTGTCCAGCCGTTCGCGGTCGTCAGGCAGCGCGGGATCATGAACCAGCACTGTGACCAGCGGCCTGCCCGGAACGGGTGCCAGGGTTCTGCCGTCTGGCGCCATCTCGCAGCTCAGGCCTGGATTGTCCGCTAACCTGTCCGGCAGCAGGAAGCCGCGCGAGGGTTGGTTCGTGCGGGCCTCGCTCGGGCGCCGCCTTGATCCGGTCTGCCCCGATGCCGTCAAGCTTGCCGGCCAGGTCGCCGGCTCCGGCAAAGGCCGGGGTAAGCCGCACCCGCAGCGAGCGCAACCGTAGTGACCCGATCAGCTCCAGGGGAGTCTCGTGCGTGATCGCCGAAGTCAGCCCCGGCCGGCCCGGTCATTCGGGGCGGCATGACATCCGGCGTCGCCCAGTTAGGGTGCCGACGCGGGCGCGAACTTGCCGATGGCGTCGGCCACGGCGGCTGCGTCGTCCACCGGGACCCACGTGCCGGCGCCTGGAACGGGGATCAGCGTGGCCCGCGGGAGCTCAGACGCGAGACGCCGCGCCAGCGTCATCGGGAAGAAGCGGCATGCCTCGCCCCAGATCACCAGGGCCGGGCGGTCGAACTGCGGGATCGCCGCTGCAGCCTCCGTTATCAGCTCCGTCCGGAAACCGGCCATGGCCGCGACCAAGTCGTCGGCCACTCGCTTGTCGCGCCGGATCGGCTCGAAGAACGACTCTATGCGCGAGGAGTCCAGTCCGCGAGCCGTGACGGTGGACAGGGCCCTGCGCTGCATGACCGGCGACCGGGCCTGGAGCCGGAGCGCTGCCCTGGCAAGCCAGGGGACCGCGCGGGCAGCCGCCGATGCCTTCTTGAGCGAATCGGGCGGGAACTGGTCATAACAATCACAGTTCGTCAGGACGAGGCGGCCTACCCGGCCGAGCGCGGGATGGCCGCTGGCCAGCGACAGCAGGAGCAGCCCGCCGGCGGTGTCGTTGGCGACTACTGTCGCGTCGTCCACCTGGAGCAGGTCGAGGCAGTCGAGCATCTGCCGGGCCAGCGAGGTGGCCGACCGGTCTGCCCCCGCGGACAGCGGCCAGGGATGCGCTCCCAGCGGGAGGTCGATCGTGATGCAGCGATAGCGGTCCTCGAGCGCTGTGACGACATCGCGCCACAGGTCGCCATTTGCGAGGGCGCCGGCGAAGAAGACGATTGCCGGCCCTTGGCCCGACGAGCGCCAGGCAAGGCTTCCCAGCCTGGTCATCAGCTTTTCGGCATGGTGCTGGATCATTGCTGGTTCCTCCTCATCGTGAATGTGACTGTGCGTCTTCGGGTACGGCGTGCCGTGCGCGCGGGCGCCGGATGCCGAATGCCCGGCGTTCCCAGCTGGCCGTATTTGAATTGATTGACTGACTTGTCGGTGTCGTCCGGTCCGGGGACGTGGACACCTCGCCGGAGCCGACCTCGAAAGAGTGGGCGTGGAACACGACCCTGTCACCAGAGCGACTAGCCAGACCATCGGCAGAAAGCGTAGGTGCGTTCGGTCACTGGTATCTCAGGGCGGTGCCGGGCTGGATCCGGGTGGCGCGGCGCAGCGGCCCGCGGATGACCAGGAGCGTGAGCACGAGGACGCCGGCGAACGTGATCAGCGGGATGACGGGCGGGAATTCCTGCGGAAGGCTGACGTCGGCGGTGCGGAGTAGCAGCGCCAGCAAGCCCTGGTAGAGCAGCCAGCCGGCCAGGATTCCGCACGCCCAGCCGGCGACGGCCAGGGCCACCGCCTCGGCGCTGAATATCCGCCGGATGTAGCGGGCCCGGGCGCCCAGGCAGCGCAGGATCCCGACCTCGCGGGTGCGCTCGATGACGCCCGTGCTGAGCCCGCTGACCAGTCCCATGAGCGTGATGGCCACCACTGCCAGGCCCAGGATCTGCACGATGGCGAGGATGGAGGTGTCGGCGGCGCTGACTTGCGCCTCAGTGACGTAGACCTCAGTGGTGCTGACTGGATAGCCGGCTTCCGCCAGCCGGTTCGCGACGGTAGTGGTCACCTGGTCGATGGTGGCGTGGGCGGAACTGGCGGTGGCGAGCCAGATCGAGTTCGCGGTGCCGGGCTCGCCGTCGAGGCGCTCGAGCACCGGCAGCGGGAAGTAGATGGTGTCGCCCGAGTTGAGCTGGCCGGTATCGATCCCGATGACGCGGACCCGGACCGGTCCCGCGGCCGCGGTCAGGGCGAGGGTCTGGCCGACACGGGCACCGGTGATGCGCGCGACGGCGGGGCCGAGCACCACCGGTGAGATGCCGGTGCGGGGGTCCGCGGCGGTATCCGCGGTGGTGAACCACCGGCCGGCGGTCAGCCGGTAGGCGTAGAAGGGGCGCGTGCCCAGGCCCCATGCCACGTAGTCCTGTCCGTCGTACTGCACCGAGCTCGTCTCGACGGGCTCGGCTCCCGTGACGCCAGGCGTGGAGGCCGCGACGTCGAGCGCCTGGCTGGTGAACGGCCGCGCGCCCTGGCCCGTTGCCTCCCTGGCGCTGACGCTGAAGTGCAACAGGCCGATGGTCTGGCTGATGACGGCGGTGACCGACTGGCCGAGGGCGAGGAAGGAGATCGCGAGCCCGGCCGCGACGGCGACCTGGGCGATCGTGGCGACGCTGCGGCGCTTTTGCCGCAGCGCGTTGCGGGCTCCCATCCGCATGGTGCCGGGAATCCGGGTCCCGGACAGCAAGGTGGCCAGGCGGTCGAGCCGGCCGGAGCCGTATCCGCTGGTGCCCGTGTCGGCCAGGGTCGCCGCGACTGGCCTGCGCAGCGCGCGGCGCAGGGCGGGGAGCGAGGCGGTGACGGCGAGCGCCGGGCCGAGCAGCAGGCTGGCTGCGACGACTCCGGTGGCGATCCCGAAGCCGAACGACACGTCGATGAGCTTGACGGCGAAGTACTGCGCCATCAGGTAGGCGATGGCGATGCCGCCCATGGTGCCTGCGACCGCGCTGGCCGCGCCGAGCATCGCTGCGGTGCGCAGGGTGATTCCGGCGATCTGGCGTCGCCGACCGCCGAGCGTCTTGAGGATGGCGATTTCGGTTGCCTGCTCGGCGAGCAGGGTGTTCATCGTGGCCGAGATGAGGAAAAGGGCGGAGGCGAACGCCAGGATCGTGATGATGTACAGCAGCGCCATGATGTGGCTGAACCCGGACTGTCCTGGCCACTGCCCGGGGGCCCGGACGGCTGGCAACGCCGTGATCGGGTCCGAGCCGGTCTGCGCGGTCAGGTAGGCGCGCACCTCGGTGATCACCTTCGACTGCGCGGCCGTGCTGTCGTCGGTGAGCCGGAACCCCAGGTAGTTGTAGCCGCGGATGCCGCCTAGCGCCTGGACGGTGGCCGTCGGGGCGTAGAAGACCGGCGTGCCCGAGCCGCTCGCGCCAGGTGTCGCGTAGAGGTTCAGGCCGGTGCCGCTGATCCGCAGCCGTACCAGCTTGCCGCTGGCGGCCCGCACGTCGATCGTGCCGCCATCGGGCACGGCGAAGCCGGTGGCCCGGGCGTTGCCCGCGTCGGCCAGCCCTTGGCCCGGTCCGGGCATCGCGCCGGTGACCAGCGCGACGGTGTTGACCGGGGCCGACGCCAGCGCGGTGCCCGCCAGCTCGACATCCTGGGGACCGCCGGCCGATGTCACCGTGGTGGCGTAGCCCACGGCCGGGCTGACCGCGGCGACGCCCGGCAGGTGGCCGAGCGCGCGGAGCTGCGCCGGGCTCAAGTCAAGGGTGCTGGTTTGTATCCCGACGTCATACAGGTGGCTGGCGGCGATCTGGCGGTTCATGGCCGCATTCAGCAGGCTCGGCACGGCCAGGAAGCCCAGGCTCGCAATCGCGATGCTCATCGTGAACAGGGCCAGCAGCGTCCGGGCCCAGTGTCGGGTCAGGTCACCCCAGGCCTTGCGGTTCAGGGTGCTCATGGCCGCCGCCCCGTGTCGCCAGTGATCCGGCCGTCGCGGACGGACACGACCCGGGATGCGAGTGCGGCGAGCACCTGATCGTGGGTGACGTACACGACCGTGGTCCCGTTCTCGTTCAGGCCCTTGAGCAGCTCGAGCATCTCCCGCGCGAGCCCGGTGTCGAGGTTGCCGGTGGGCTCATCGCCGAGCAGGACCGGCGGCCGGCAGGCCAGCGCCCGGGCGATCGCCACGCGCTGCTGCTCCCCGCCGGACAGTTCCAGCGGCAGGCGGCCGCCGCGGTCGCCGAGCCCGACCGCGGCCAGGTTCCGGCTGGCCACGGCCCTGCGCTCGCGCGCCGGGCCCAGGCGGGCCAGATCCAACGGCAGCGTGGCGTTCTCCGCTGCGGTGAGCGTGGGCATGAGCTGGAAGAACTGGAAGACGATGCCGATGGTGCGGCCGCGCCACACCGCGAGCTGCTCCTCGGTCATCTGGTCCAACCGGCTGCCGTGAACCGTCACCGTGCCGGCCGTGGGCCGGTCGATGCCGGCGATGAGGTTGATGATGGTGCTCTTCCCGCTGCCCGACGGGCCGGTGATCGCCACCATCTCGCCTGCGGAGATGACCAGGTCCACCCCGCTCAGCGCGGGGAACCCGACGCCCCGCCTGCCGCGGTACACCTTCTCGACTCCGGCCAGCCCGATCATTACCGCGGCGTCCGGAGCACCGGTCACCAGGCCTGCTGGCCTCGGGTGCATGTCAGTACTGCTTGTCATGAGCTCCTCCTGGTCGTTCCGTGATGTGCCGAATGCCTGGCGTTCCAGCCGGGCGTACCGGGGGCGGGCTGCGGCCAGCATGATCCGGGCCGGCCAGCCGCCGGCGGCCAGCAGCCGGTTCAGTTCCTCGGGCTGCGCGTGGCGCGCTAGCCATGGTGCGGTGAACCGCAGGCCGGGCAGCCGCATCTGCTGCTCGCACCACCGGTACGAGTCGGCGGGCAGGTACCGCCTCATGGCCGCGAGGATCTGCTGCTCTTCGTCGGCGATGTGCTCATCGAGCATGTCGCGCAGCTGACTGACCGATGCATGCAGCTCAGCGACCGTGCCCGGTGCGGCGCGGAAGGAAGCCAGTGCCTGACTGGCCCGGTCGGCCGCGGCCCTGATCGCCTGGTGGTCATCGGTCAGCGGGGCCAGGTCAACGGCCTGCCCGGCGGTGGCGGCGATCACCGGCCAGAGGATCTCGTCCTCGTTCTGGTGGTGGGTCTGGATCTGCGCCAGCAGTGCCGCGGTGTACCGCCAGATAGCGCGCGAGCGGGAGCACGGCGCGCCGTGATCAGCGACCTGGCCGAGGCAGGCGGCGAGCCGCCGCAGGTCCTGCCGGATCGCCCGGTGGATGACCACGATGGAGGTGAGGTCGGGCTCGGCCTCTTCGGCGGTTCTGGTCCTGAGCGCGAACCGCGGTGCGGTGGTCATGTCCCCAGCGTGGGCCAGCATCCTGGCGGCTGACTTGCCGCAGACTTGCGGCCCGGTTGCGGGCGCGCCAGGGTAGTGGTGACCCCTTCGCCAGGGAGGTGGCTGTGATCGGCGTCCGGGTGCTCGGCCCGCTGGAAGTCACCGTCGACGGTGTCCCGGCCGACCTTGGCGGGCCGAGGCAGCGGTGCGTGCTGGCGCGGCTGATCGCAGGACACGGCCGGGTCGTCTCCGCTGACCGGCTCATCGAAGATCTCTATGCCGATGAGGCCCCGCCCCGGGCGCTGGCCGCGGTGCAGTCCTATATCTCTCATCTGCGCCGGGCGCTGGAGCCGGGCAGGGCGGCCTGGGCTGCCGCGGGCGTCCTGGTTACCTCCCCGCCGGGATATGCGCTGCGGCTGGGCCGCGACGTGGTTGATGCCTGGTCTTTCGAGGAACAGGTGCATCAGGCCGCCGGGATGGACGACCCCGCCGCCGTGCACTCCGGGCTCACGGCCGCGCTGGCACACTGGCGCGGGGCAGCCTTCGAGGAGTTCAGCGGCCTGCAGTGGGCGGACCTGGAAGCGTCCCGGCTCGATGAGCTGCGCCTGGCGGCCATGGAGATGCACGCGGACGCGGCGCTGCGGCTGGGCCGTGCCGCGCAGACCGTCGCCAGCCTGAGCCGGCTGACCGCCGAGCATCCGCTGCGGGAAGAGGCGTGGCGCCTGCTCGCGCTGGCGCTGTACCAGTCCGGGCGCCAGGGCGACGCGCTCGCGGCACTGCGCCGGGCGCGGGCCCAGCTGGCCGCCGATCTCGGCGTCGACCCCGGGCCGGCCCTGCGCGCGCTGGAAGACGGCATCCTCGCCCAGGCACCGCACCTGTCCGCTCCGCCAGCTGCCCTGCCGCGCGCGTCGGTGCCGGTCGTCCATTCACCGGTCAGCAATCCGGCACCGCCCGCACCATATGCCGGCAGGGATTCCGAGCTGAGCCAGGTGGCACGGGCGGCCGTGGAAGCTGCGGCGGGCCGGACGCGGATCGTGCTGGTGACCGGCGATGCCGGTGCAGGCAAGACCGCGCTCGCCAGCCAGGTCAGCCAGCGCCTGGCCGGCCAGGGCTGGCTGACGACCATCGGGCGATGCCCCGAGCATGAGGGCGTCCCGGCGGGCTGGCCCTGGACCGAGGTCCTGCGGTCCCTGGCCGCCGTCGCTGCGCCGGCTGATCCGCAGCCGCTGGCCGCGCTGCTGACCGACGCCCCGGCGCGGGAGGGCGACCCGGCTGCTGCCCGGTTCCGGCTGCACCGGGCCGTCGGCGGGTACCTGGAGCAGGTCAGCCGCGCCGCGCCGCTGCTTGTCGTCCTCGACGACGTTCACCGTGCCGACGGCGAGACGCTGGCCATTCTCACCGACGTCACCGCGCACCTGACCGCGGCCAGGATTCTCGTACTGGCCACCTACCGGCTTGCCGAGGCCGGCGAGCAGCTCCCTGCCTGCCTGGCAGCACTGGCTGCGCGTGAGCCGGCCCGGGTAAACCTGGGCGGGCTGGATGCGGCCGCTACGGGCGAGCTGATCCAGGCGACCTGCGCCCGCCCCGTCGACGGGGAAACGGCGCGCAGCATCGCCGAGCGGACCGGCGGCAACCCGTTCTTCATCAAGGAGACCGCCCGGCTGCTCGACTCCGAAGGCACGCTCGCGGCAGCCACCGAGGTACCAGCCGGAGTGCGCGAGGTCCTGCAACGCCGGATCGCCCGGCTCCCGGCCACCGCCCAGACCATCTTGCGGCAGGCAGCGGTGATCGGCACCGAGACCGACGTCGGCGTGCTCGCCGACGTTACCGGCGCCGAGGAGCACGTGCTGCTGGACGCGATCGAGGCCGGGCTGCTCACCGGCCTGGTGACCGAGCCCGGCGCAGGCCGGATCCGGTTCGCCCACGCCCTGGTCCGCGACACCCTCTACCATGACCTGTCCCGGCTGCGCCGCTCCCGGCTGCACGCCCGCGCCGCCGAGGCCATCGAACGGCGCAGCCCCGGCGAGGTCACGGCGCTGGCCTACCATTTTGCCGAGGCCGGCACCGACCCGGCCAAGGCGGCCCGCTACCTGCGCCTGGCCGCCGAGCAGGCCGAGCAGCGGTTCGCTTACCATGAGGCGGTCTGGCTCTACGAGCAGGCCATCACCTGTCTCGACCAGGCCGGTGCCGCCACGGCCCGGAGCCGGCTGGAGCTGGTGCTTGGCCTGGTCCGCGCGCTGGCCAGCACCGGCCAGCTGGCCCGCGCCCGCTCCCACCGCGGCGATGCCATCCGCGCCGCGGTGCCGCTGGACGACCCGGTCCTGCTCGCCCAGGTCATCACCGCGTTCGACGTCCCCATGCCCGTTCCATCTCGCGAATACGGCGAAACCGACGATGAGCTGGTCGCCACCGTCGAGCAGACGCTCGCCAGGCTGCCGCCCGGCGACCATCCGCTGCGCTGCCGCCTGCTCACCACGCTGGCCGTCGAGCTGGACGGCGCCGAGTCTGAGCGCGGCTACCAGGCCTCAGCCGAGGCCGTCGAGATGGCCCGGCGCCTCGGCGACCCCGGCGCGCTGACGGTGGCCATCAACGGCCGCTTCTGGCAGAGCTACCGCCACGACGGCCTGGCCGAGCGCCAGCGCCTAGGCGCCGAGCTGCTCGCGCTGCCCGGCAAGCCGGTGACCGCCGAAGCGCTCGCCCACGTGGCGCTCATGGGGATCAGCAGCAGCACGGCCAACTTCGATGCGGCTGACGGGCATGCCAGCCAGGCCGCGCGCATCGCCGATCGCTACCGCCTCCCGGCGGTCACCGTCATGATCAGCATCCACCGCGCGCTGCGGGCCGCGGTAGACGGCGACATGGCCACCGCGGAGCAGCTCTACCGGCAGGCAGCCGCCGAGCTGGACCGTCTCGGGCTCTGGCAATACGGGGCAGGCGTCAGCATCGCGGGCCGGTTCTCCCTGCTGATCATGCAGGACCGGGTGGCGGAGATGACCAGTGAACTGAAGCCCCTCGCCAGCATGTCAGCCATGTTCGTGGAACCGTATGCGCTCGCGCTGGCCGCCGCCGGCCACACCGCCGAGGCCCGCAAGCTGGCCGCCCGGCCGCGCCCGATCCGCCGGGACGTCCTCTGGCTGTTCAATACCGGCGTCCGCGGCCTGCTCGCCATCGCCATCGACGACCTCGAACGGGCCGAATCCGCTTACCAGGATCTCCTGCCCTACGCCGCCCGCCCGGTCGGAGCCGACAGCGCGACCCTGACCCTCTGGCCCGCCGCCCAGATCCTGGGAGATCTCGCCCGCCACTTCCGCTTCCCCGGCGCGGAAGCCCACTACCGGCACGCGCTCGCCATAGCCGAGCAGGCGCACGTAGAACCGTGGCGCGAAGCCGCCATGAAACGCCTGAATTAGTCCGCGCGCAGAACACCGAGATCTGAATGACGGCCGCCATGATCGGCATCTACCCGGCATCCACGCAGATCGGCGGGTACGCGCGCAGGCGCGCGAAGACCGAGGTTGCTCTTCGTGACGGCTTCCTGCCAGCCTCCGTCCTCGGCTGACAGAGTTCATGCCTGCGACCATATGGCATGGCCCGGGTCCTGCCGTACCCATGATGCTCGACCTCTGTGGAGCCGTCACGTCAACCGGCCGCACCGTGAGTCGGCGCATGCTGCGTGACATGTGTCAGCGTCGCCATACCGCCAGCCATCCCTCATTCCAAGACCGGTCGCGTCCCCGGGACCGGGGAGAAGTGGCCACTTCGGCCAGCGTGGCGAGGTGTGCGCGCTCGTCGAGGGTGAGTTGCAGCGCGTCTGCGAGGACATCGAGCACCTTCGATGCTTTCCGGTTCATCGCCTTCATCGCACCGCGCCCGCTGCTCATGATCGTCGGGCGGGAGGCCGCTACCTCCTACATGACAACGGCGGCGTTCTGGAACGCCCAACAGCCGAAGGAGCTGTTCTGGATCGACGGCGCCACCCACGTCGCGCTGTACGACAAGGACGAGTACGTGACCCCAGACATCGCAAAGCTCACCGAATTCTTCCGCACACATCTGACCAGGACCACGTGGGACCGCACCCGCATGACAGTCGCGTAGAGCCCATCTGCAGCCGTGAGCGCGGGGCGCGGCACCCGCGCAGCAGAGCAGGCTCACCGAGGATCATAAGCGGCGCGCCGGCACAGCCACCCAAATGACAACCGCCACCTCCTAATAGGAAAGACCATGTCCGCCGGTACAACTGTCGCACCAGTCGCACTAGAGCCAGCCGCACAGCAATTCGCCGCGGCGACCGCCAACCCGCCCTACCTCTTCGACCTCAGTCCCGCCGAGGGACGCAAGACAGTCGACGAAGTCCAATCCGGTGAGACCGAAAGGCCCGACGTCGGAGGTCGCTGCGCGGCCGGGCGGAGCGTTCGCCTGGGGACCCTGCGTCCCGGCTGCCTCACCCGTCCAGGCTGCTGGCCCGCAACACCACCGTAGGAGATGCCGGAATCCGAGGAGACCGCATCCGGCCAGGCCCCGGAAGACCGCGCCGTTTACCATAACGTTGGACCCGGCCGGCGCTTCCCGGACCAGGCCCACCTCGATGAGGAGGTACGCCATGACCGACCGCGCGCCGCTGCCCGATCACTTCATGCCGGCCGTGCCGTCGTTCGAACTGCGCAGCGATGACGTCGCCGACACCCAGATGATGTCGCAGAACCAGGTCTTCGACGCGTTCGGCATGACCGGCAGGAACATCTCGCCCTCGCTGTCATGGTCCGGCTTCCCGGCGCAGACCAAGAACTTCGCGGTGACCTTTGTTCGACCCGGACACGCCGACCGGTTCCGGTTGGTGGCACTGGGTCGTGCTCGGCATCCCCGCGTCGGTGACCAAACTCGAGGCGGGCGCGGCCGGCACCGGCGGTTCCGGCCTGCCCGAAGGGGCGTTCCACGTCCGTAATGACTACATGGTCAAGGATTTCGGCGGTGCCGCGCGGCCGGAAGGAGACCCGCCGCACCGTTACGTGTTCGCGGTACATGCGCCCGGCGTGGAGTCGCTGGGCGTCAGCCACGAGATCTCACCTGCCATGGCCGGCTTCAACCTGCGTTTCCACACCATCGCGGGTGCCCTGCTCATCCCCGTGTACGGCTACTGATCTTCAACAGCGCTCGCCGCAGCGGGCAGGATCGCAGCCGGGGAGGCTGGCCGGCTGGGCCAGCAGCCACGGCGACATGAGTGCCCGCTGGCGTCTGTCAGGCGAAGTCTGTGCCGGGTAGCTGCATGACACCCGCCCGTCCAGGAACGAAGAGGAGAACCCGCGATGCCTCCCAGTACTCCCACCGCAGTGACGGCCGCCGGCCGTCCCGCCACCGACCCGGCCGGCCCGACCGGCCGGCTTGCCACCTGGGTCGCTAAGACAACGCTCGGCGACGTTCCCGCCTCCGTCCGCGACCGGGCCAAGCACCTGGTCTTGGACGGCATCGGCTGTGCCCTGGTCGGTGCGCAGCTGCCCTGGTCCCGCATTGGCGTGCAGGGCGTAACAGCGCTCGATGACGCCGGTGATTCCGCACTGATCGGCTGGGACGGCCGGGCGACCAGCGCCACGTCGGCGGCCATGGTGAACTCCAGCTTCATCCAGGGCTTCGAGCTGGATGACTACCACCCGCTGGCCCCGCTGCACTCCAACTCGCTGGTCCTGCCGGCGATGCTCGCCGCCGCCCCGCGCGCGGGCCGCGTCTCGGGCGCGAGCTTCCTTCTCGGCGCCATCTTGGGGTACGAGACCGGCCCTCGAGTCGGTCAGGCGCTCGGCGGCCTGGACATGCTGTCCCGGGGGTGGCATTCGGGCGTGGTCTTCGGCCCCCTCGCCGCGGCCGCTGCTGCGGGATCGCTGTACGGGCTGGACGCTGCCGGGTTCGAGGACGCCTTCGGGATGGCCGCGACCCAGTCGTGCGGGCTGATGTCGGCGATGTTCGAATCGATGGTCAAGCGCATGCAGCACGGCTTCGCCTCGCGCAACGGGCTGACCGCCGCCGCGCTCGCGGCAGCGGGGTACGTCGGCATCAAGCGGGTCTTCGAGCGCCCGTACGGCGGCTGGCTGGCCGTCTTCGGTGAGGGCCACCGCACCTACCCCGAAGCGATCTACGCGGGCCTGGGCAACCTGTGGGAGACCGAGCGGATCGCCGTCAAGGCGTACGCGTGCATGGGCTTGCTGCACGCCGCGATCGACGCCGCCCTCGAGCTACGGCCCAAGGTCAACGTCAGCCAGATCCAGCGGATCGACATCGACATGGGCGACGCCGCCTACGCGCACGGCGGGTGGAAGGCCGAGCGGCCGCTGCAGGTGATCGGCGCCCAGATGAACGTCGCCTACGTCGTCGCGGTCGCCTTCCTCGATGGCGACGTGCTCATCGACCAGTTCACCCAGGACCGGATCAACCGCGATGACGTCTGGGCCCTGATCGACCGGACCCTGACGCACCACGAACGGGCCTACGACAACCTCCCGGCCGACGAGCAGCTCACCACCCAGGTGCGCCTGACCCTCACCGACGGAACCACCCGCACCGCCAAGGTCGTCCACCCGCGCGGCACCGGCGACCGGAACCTGACCAACGCCGGCATCCGCGACAAGTACGCCAAGCTGACCCACCGCATCATCTCAGCCGACCGCCAGGCCGCCATCGAAAAAGCCGTCCTGGACATCGACACTCTCGGCGACATCGCGCAGCTGACCGCCCTGCTCACCCCCGCCGTGCACTCCCCGCTCGACTGAGATCCCCCGGCCGATGCGGTACCCGGGGCCGCCTAAGGTCTCATCCTGCACGCTCGTTCCTCACCAGGACGGTTCACACATGCCGGCAACTCTCGACTCAGCGACGGCCTGAGATAAGACGCATCCTCGATCTCGGCAACTGCGGGACTGGCCCGTGAGGCCGCTTCCGGGAAGGAGGATCCCCGGCTCGGATCCCTCGGGTCGCTGATTACCCTGGACCACAGGCCATCACTGTGAAGGGCAAACCATGAACGATCCGTAGTACGAAGCGGCGCCGCGTGGTTGACGATCCGACGGACTCCGATCGCCCGTTACGGCGCCCGCCATCTGCAATCGGCCGATTGCCTGCACGGGCGCATAACGGCAGGGATCTCGTACGCTGGATGCAGCCAGTGGATCATAACGCAGCGTCGCGCTTATTCCTGAGCGTGAGTTACCTGCCGAATAGGCGCGAGCAGCGATTGCCTTCGATACGCCGAGACTCATGCGCAGAACGTCTAGTTCTGGCGCACGCTCCAGATGGCGTGCCTCATCGCAGTTGGAATAAGCCGTACGCTTCAATCTGACTCGCTGCGCGGGTTGGCTGGTCTTCTGTGAACGGTAGGCCAGCCTGGGCGCAGAGCTTACGGGATGTCGCAGGATCCCGCAGCTCAGTTACCGTTGTCCGCCGTGAGAAAAAGTGCTTGGCCCATACGCCTTGGCCAGCTGGTACAGTCCATTCCCACTTACTGTAACTCGGACGAGGAACTCAGCGTGCTCGGGATCGGTAGCGGCCTTCTTGATATTGTCGTTCCTCAGCGGGATGTCCATGAGCGATCGCGGTCGGCCGCCGTCGATGACGGTGAAGTCGCCGACCGGTACTGGTCCCTCGACGACACGGCCAATGCCGACGTATCCGTCGTGAGGGTGGTGGACGAACACGCGGGCTCCGGGCTGGAGACGTTGCAGCGGCTTGCTCCACTGGCTGCCTCCGCCTGCACTCACATAGCCGTACGACCGCGCGTCTTCCCAGGAACGGGCCTGGTCATCTCCGAACATTACGTAATAGTCGAGGCCGTTCCACTGTAAGTATTCGGAATTCGTGTGATGGGGTGTTGGCGTCCACGAGGGCCGTGGGCTGCGACACGCTGGCACGGGGTGCGTGATTTTGTGGCTGGTGAGGGTGTTTGCTGTGCTGCGTGACGGTTGCGGCTGGCGTTGTCCCGGATTCGGAGGATGCTGAGGCATCGCTGCGGGATGTGCTGGCTGCGGCGCTGGATGCGAACCGGGAGCTGGCGCGGCTGACGGCGGAGCTGCGCGGGGAGAACGAACGGTTGCGGGCGGAGAATGCGGAGCAGGCTGCCGAGCTGGGGAAACTGCGCGCTGACCTGGCGGTTCTGTCTCGGATGGTGTTCGGGCGGTCGTCGGAGCGGTCGCGCCCGGAGCCGCCGGACGGTGCCGGCGATGCCGCCGGCGGGCAGGGTGCCGGGACCGGCGCGGGGAGGAAACGCGGCCCGGGGGCACGGGCGGGGCGGCGGGATTACTCGCACCTGCCCCGGTTCGAGGTGTTCTGGGATTTTCCCGGGGGCGGGTACTGCTGCCCGGAGTGCGGGGAGCCGTTCACGCCGCTGGGCGATCACTGGTCCGGGGAGCAGCTGGACTGGCAGGTGATCGTGCGGCTGGCGGCGCACTGCCGCCGCCGCTATAAGCGGGCCTGCGATTGCCGGGTGCCGGCGACGGTGACGGCGCCCGGCCCGCCGAAGGCGGTCGGCAAGGGCCTGTTCACGAACGCGTTCATCGCGATGCTCCTGGTGGAGCGGTTCACGGCGGGGCGGAGCCTGAACTCGCTGGTGAAGGGCCTGGCCCGGCAGGGAGCCGATATCTCGCCCGCCACCTTGGCCGGGACGTGCGCGCAGGCCGGGGCGCTGCTGGCCCCGGTCGCGGACGGCGGTCACGGAGCGGTCGCGGGGCTCCTGGCACCTGCACGCGGACGAGACGACGTGGCGGGTCTTCGCGCCGCGGGACGGGACCGGCCCGGCGAAGTGGTGGCTGTGGGTGTTCCTGGGCCCGGACACCGTGTGCTTCGTGATGGACCCGACGAGATCCGGGGCGGTCCTGGCCCGCCACGCCGGCATCGACGAGGACACCGGCCAGCTCACCGCGGACCAGGACGGCGGGCCCCGGCGCCTGGTGATCTCCAGCGACTTCTACTCCGTTTACCAGTCTGCCGGGAAGAAGGCCGACGGCCTGGTGAACCTGTACTGCTGGGCGCATATCCGCCGGTATTTCGTCCGGGCCGGGGACGCGGACCCCGCCCGGCTGACGTACTGGACCGCTGCGTGGCTGGAGCGGATCAAGGGCCTGTACGCCGCCCACGAGCAGCTCACGGCCGCGTGGAACGGCGCCGCCGCCCCCGCGCCGCGGGACAAGACGGCCGCCGCCGCGCGGCTGGACGACGCGCAGGCCGGGTGGAACGCCGCGCTCACCGCGATCGACGAGACGCGCAAGAAGCAGATGGCCGCCCCCGGCCTGGCCGGGCCGGCGAAGAAGGCGCTCGCCACCCTGGACCGCGAATGGGACGGCCTCGCCGCGCACCGCGACTACCCGATGATCGGCCTCGATAATTATCCCGATGACGCGGTTATGCCGATGTCCGCGGTCTGCGGCGGTCCCGCCGCTGGTCAGGGCGGTGCCCTCGCCGCATAGTGCGGCATAACTACGGATTGGGCGACGATCTTCTCATCCATCCAGGTGGAGAGGAGAAGATCATGGAACGCCTGGAACCACAAGCAGAAACTCCGGAGCTGGCGCAGTACGCCAGTGGCTTCGATGCATGGCTCGGCCGTCTGGGGTACTCGCCGAGGACCCGCGAGGCGCAGGGCGCGCTGCTGCGGCACCTGGCAGGCTGGCTCGCGCAGCGCAACGTGCCGCTGGCCGGGCTGACTGGCGAGGTGGCCGGCGAGTACGCCGCCGTCCGGCGGGAACGGGTGCAGTTGCGGTCGGAACGAGCGCTCTGGCCGGTGCTGGGCTACCTGCGGGAACTCGGTGCCGTCCCGCCGGCCGCGGTCGTCGTGCCGCGCGAGCCCGTGGACGTGCTGCTGGCGCGGTTCGGGGGATGGCTGTCCCGTGAGCGGGGCCTGGCCCCGGCCACGGTGTCCAGCTACCTTCACCAGGCACGGCCGTTCGCCGATGCCTGCGCCGGGCAGTTCGGCGGCCTGACCGCTGTCCAGGTCACCGTCCTGGCTACCGAGGGTGCCGCGGGGCTGCGGCCCCGGTCCGCGCAGGTCCGGGCGAACGCCGTCCGGGCGCTGCTGCGCTTCGCGTGGCTGGAAGGCCTGACCGCCGTCCCGCTCGCGGAGTTCGTCGGGTCGTTCGCCGCCCCGGCCGGCCCGGCAGTCCCGAAGGGCCTCAGCCCCGTGCAGGCGGCGGAGTTCCTCGCGTTCGTGCGGGCGGCCCCGGGCGGGCTGCGGAACGAGCCGATGATGGCGCTGCTCCTGCGGCTGGCGCTGCGGGCCGGGGAAGCCGCCGGGCTGCTGCTGGACGACATCGCCTGGCGCCAGGGAGTCATTACCGTCCGCGGCAAGCGAGACCGGGCCGACCAGGTTCCGCTGCCGGCCGACGTCGGCGGGCCGCTGGCCCGCTACCTGCGCGACGGGCGCCCTGCCGGGACGGCGCGCCGGCAGGTGTTCCTGGCGCTGGACGCGCCGCATGCCCCGGTGACCCATGCAGCGGTGACGAGCGTCGCCGGCCGGGCTCTGCGCGATGCCGGGATCAGCGTGAACGGCGCCGCGCACCTCCTCCGGCACACCGCGGCCTGTGGCGTCCTCGCCGGCGGGGGCGGCCTGGCCGAGGCCGGGGAGCTGCTGCGGCACGACGGCCCGCAGGTGACCGCTGTCTATGCCCGGTCCGACCTGGCCGCGCTGCGGTCGATAGCCCGGCCCTGGCCGGAAGAAGGAGGACCGCGGTGAGCACTGACCTGCGCGCGGCAATCGCGGGCCACCTGGCCGAGCGGCGGGCCCGCGGCTACCGGCTCGAAGGACGCGAGCGCCTGCTCGGCGCGTTCCTGGACAGCCTGGACGCCCGCGGCCAGACCCGGATCACGGTGCCCGCCGCGATCACGTTCGCGACCGCCCCGGCCGGGACCACCCGGGCCTGGCACGCCCAGCGGCTCGCGGCCGTGCGGTCGTTCGCCGGCTACGTCCACGCCCTGGACCCGGCCGCCGCCGACCCGGTCCCCGGAGGGCTCATCCCTGGCAGGACCGCCCGGCGGGTCCCTTACCTGTATTCCGGTGAGGAGACCGCCCGGCTCATGGCCGCGGCCGGGACGCTCTCGTCGCCGGTGCTCGCGGCCAGCATGCGGACGCTGATCGGGCTGCTGGCCAGCACCGGCGTCCGCAGCGGCGAGGCGTTTGCCCTGGACACCGGCGACCTGGACACCGAGGCGCAGGTGCTGACGGTCACCGGCAAGTACGGCAGGAAGCGGCTGATCGCGCTGCACTCGTCGGCTGCCGGAGCTCTCTCGGATTACCTGCGGTTCCGGGAACAGCACGCTGCGGACGGCACCACCGCGCTGTTCATCGGCCAGGCGGGCCGCCGCCTCGGCCGGAGCGTGGCCTACCCGGCGTTCCGGTCACTGACTGCCGGATGCGGCCTGGAGCCCCAGCCCGGCTGCAGGTCCCCGCGGTTGCATGATTTCCGCCATTCCTTTCGCCGTCAGCACCCTCATCGACGCACACCGCCAGGGCCGTGACGTGGACGCCTGCATCGCGGTCCTGTCCACTCATCTCGGGCATATCGGCCCAGCTCACACGTACTGGTACCTGACGATCACGCCCGCGCTCGCCAACGCCGTCTCCGAGCGCGCGGCCCTGTATTACCAGGGAGGAAACTTCCGATGACCGCCCTCGCCCCCGCCGTGGAGTCGTTCTTCACCGGCTACCTCATCGCCCAGCGCGGCGCCAGCCCGCACACCATCGCGTCCTACCGCGACACGCTCCGGCTCCTGTTCGCGTGGATCCGCGAGCAGTCCGGCACCCGCCCGTCCGACCTCGACTTCGCCGACATCGACGCCGCGACGGTCAGCGGCTTCCTCTCCATGCTCGAGGACGAGCGGCACAACACGAGCCGGACCCGCAGCCAGCGGCTCGCCGCCATCCACTCCCTCTACCGTCACGCGGCCCTCGGGCACCCCGAGCACGCCGCCCTCATCGCCCGGGTCCTGGCCATCCAGCCGCGCAGGCCGTCCCGCTCGACGGTCGCCTGGCTGACCGCAGGCGAAGCCGACGCCCTCCTGGCCGCCCCCGACACCGGCACCTGGACCGGCCGCCGGGACCGCGTCCTGATGCTCCTCATGCTCACCAGCGGTCCCCGGGTATCAGAGATCACCCGCCTCACCTGGGCTGACGTCACCCTGGCCAAGCCTGGAGCCCGCGTCCTCTGGCACGGCAAAGGCCGGAAGGAACGGCTGAGCCCGCTCCAGCAGCCCGCCGTTACCGGACTGCGGCAGTGGCACCGCGAGAACCCCGCCGGCCCCGGCAGTTTCGTGTTTACCGCCCGCGGCACCACCAGGAAGATGAGCACCGACGCCGTCGCGGAGCGCATCAAGGTCCACGCAGCAGCAGCAGCAGCGGCATGCCCCGGGATCGCCGCCAAGAACGTCACCCCCCATGTCCTGCGGCATTCTTTCGCGATGAAACTGCAATCCGCAGGCGTCGGCGGGCCGTCCATCGCCCTCATGCTCGGCCACGAATCCCCCGCGTCGTCACGTCCCTACCTGCACGCCGACCTCGAGCTCAAGCAGAAGGCACTCGACCGAACCGCTCCGCCGCACACCCGGACTGGCCGCTACACGCCCCCCGACAAGCTCCTCGCCTTCCTCGAAAGCCTGTGAGACTATGCCGCACTATGCGGCGAGGGCACCGCCCTGACCAGCGGCGGGACCGCCGCAGACCGCGGACATCGGCATAACCGCGTCATCGGGATAATTATCGTTATTCCGACATCCGGATAACGATAACAACGCCGCCGAGAGAATGATCCGCGGCCCCGTCGTGACCAGGAAGAACGCCGGGGGCTCCCGCAACGGGGACACCGCCCGGAACGCCGCCGTGATCTGGACCGTCACTGCCACCGCCCAGCTGGCCGGCCTGAACCTCCTGACCTGGCTCACCGCCTACCTCGACGAATGCGGCCGCAACGGCGGGAAACCCCTCGCCGGCAAGGACCTGGACCGCTTCCTGCCCTGGAACGCCAGCCCCGGCGACCTCCGCACCTGGGCACAGCCACCGCCATCCCCCGGATAAACCCGCCGCGAACACGCCCGCACCGGCGTGGCTGCCGAACCGGCCACGCCGGCTATCAGCATGCCATTTCACAGGACTTCCGAATACTTACGTTCCACTCACCTGGGGTTCGCTCTCGCTGGTTATCATTTGCCGTCGCCTTTACGTTTCCAGGACTGGCATGGACTTCGCTAGGAGCAGTATGTCTGGGCGCCGTAGCACTCGATGCGCCCTGAGGGGCCGGGACAGCCTTGTTGAGGTGCTGCGCTTGCCGTCCGTCTTTAAGAAGCCTGGCGGCGGCCAGGCCTGGCTGCGCACTGTCGGCATGCAGGAAGTTGACAGAGATGTTGGCTAGGGTGGCGCCGGGCAGACGGGCAAGGCGTTCCCGGTCGATCGCCCGGCTGAACGAGAACATGGTGGGCGTCAGGTAGCCGATGCCGTAGGCGGTGTACTGCGGGTCCATTATGCGCAAGTAGTTCTCGGGGCGCTTTCCCGGAACTGTCGTCTTGGCGAGCCTGAGGTCGTAGCCCATAGCACGAAGGCCGTCGGCGGCTTCGCGGATATTCCTGCTGGCGCCAGAACCCTCCAGGCGCCGGATCGCCGCTTTGAGCATCTCGCCCGGAGGCGCGACCGCCTGATGGGTGCTGACTTCGCGCGGAGTGCCGCTGGCGACGGTGCTGTGGCCGGCCGGAATGGTCATCGGGCCTTGCGCCGGCTGGAATGGCCGGATGAGGTCAATCAGCGCGCCTACGTCAGGCAGTGGCGTCCCTGGGGCCACGGTCCAGCCCCACTCACGTTCGGCTGGTGTCCACCACCTCCAGTATGGAGCGCGCACCCGGCCGCCGCCGGAAAGGAAGGAACACGGGCGCGAGCAGTGAGATCAGTGCATGCTCGACAGGTAGGCCGAGTCCCGCGGCGACCAGGAGCGCGCCGAGCTCGTTGCGGTCCAAGGCGACGGCATGCGACTCGTAGTCCAGCCGCGGACGGCGCACGTGCGCGGCTGGGGAGTGCTCCAGGAGCTCTTCTTCGACCGCGTACCTGTAAAACCCGGCGATGGTGCACAGCCGCGGGTGACGGTCGCGCGGCCCCGGCCCCGGGCTTCCAGCTCTCTGGCGAAGCGTTCGATGTCAACACGGCGGACGGCGAACAGGGGCAGGGAGCGGCCGCGGCACCAGGTGGTGAACTGGCGCAGGTCGAGAGCGTAGGCCTCGCGGGTCAGGCCGCGGTAGCCGGCCAGGAACCCGCCGAGGGCGAGCCGTTCGGCGTCGGTGAAGGCGGGCTGGATCATGGCGAGCGCGGTGGATGGGGCGGCAGTGGTCATCGGGCACCTCCCGGCCAGTCTGGAACCAGGAAGGCTGGGCCTGTTCCGGTCCCAGCAGTTAAAGCGGAAACCCAACGTAAGCCGCCTGATCCGGTCACGCTACGCACAAAGAACCAGTGCCGAAGCCCGGCAGGCCAGGTGAGAAATGCTCTAGACCGCCGAATCTTTGTGCCTGTCGTTCGGACTGCAGTAGGCCGCGTCTGTGCGCAGCTGTGCCAGTTCTGGCGCTGTTAACCAGTAACCATCAATTCGGCCTGACGATACCGGCTATTGCCGGGCGAACCAGTCCAGGACAAGCTCCGTGACCGCATGCGGCTGCTCGCGCTGCAGGAAGTGGCTGCTGCCCGGCACGAGTTCGAACCGGTACGGCCCGGCGAAGTGCCGAGCCTGGTCCTGCATCACCTCGGCCCGCTTGTCCTCGGCGCCGCACAGGGCCAGGGTCGGCACCACGATCGGCCGGGCCGCCGCCTGCCGCACCTCCGCCAGGTCCGGGTCCGCTCTGGCCAGGTCGAACATGGCCCGGTAGTAGCCCAGTGTCGCCTCCAGCGCGCCGGGGACGGCCAGCATGCGTTTCACCTCGGCCAGGTGCTCCTCATCGGTGAAGCCGGGCGCGGTCCAGTAGTCCCACAGCCAGTCCACGAACGCGTAGTTGTCGGCGCGCAGCGCCTGCTCTGGCAGTTGCGGGAGCTGGAAGAAGAACCAGTGGAAGGACCGGTGAACATGCTCGGCGCGCAGCAGTGACTCCCGGGTCGCGGCCGGATGCGGTGCGGCCATCACCACGGCGCTCCGCACGACCTCGGGGAAGGCGGCGAGCACCTGGTAGCCGATCGACGCGCCCCAGTCCTGGCCGACGAGCAGGCACGGATCGCCGCCGCCGAGCACCCGGATCAGCTCGCGGACATCCACCGCCAGCGTGCCGATATCGAAGTAGCCCGACCGCGGGATCTCGGTGGGCGGGTAGCCGCGCAGCCACGGTGCTGCCACGCGGAACCCAGCCCCGGCCAGGGCAGCCAGCTGGTAGTCCCATGTATGCGGCGTGTCCGGCCAGCCGTGCAGCAACACGACCAGCGGCCCGCTGCCCCCCTCCAGGTAAGCGAACCGCAGCCCGTTGGCCGTGACCCGGCCTTCCCTCAGCAAACCCGGCACCACCCCATTATCGGCCGGCCCCTCCGCCCAGGCACCCAGGGCACCACCAGATGCTCATCCGGGATTCCCGGCGCCGCAACGAGCAGATCATGCCGGATCACGACGACGGCAGGCACCCGTCTAGTCCCGTGACCGCCGGGCAGCATCCAACGGCCGCCACGGTTCCCTGGTATCTCCTGCCAGTGCGAACACACAGTGCGACTGGGAAACAGACCTCCTCATGTGGCCAGATCGCCGAGTATGAATTTCCACTGAATCAGTCGACTTAACCATCGCCGACTGCGCAGAATGACTTGTTCGGTGTCGACCGCTCTCCGGCTTGCGCGTTCATACACACCCTCGTCGGTCACCTGCCGTCCCTGGTCCCCAGCGGCGGCGCGATTCTCTGCAGTCCACGGCGCAGCCGGTAGAGGCGGCAGACGAGCGGTAGCGACGCGCGCGGGGCTACGTGGCCTGTCCGGACGCGCAGGGCGCGGGCGCACTGTTGTGACCGGTGCTGTTGCAGCCGCCAGCTGTGAACCGCCCCGCTGGGTCCGGGGAACCGGGGGACCGGGGGACCGGGGGACCGGGGGACCGGGGGACCGGGGGACCGGGGGACCGGGGGACCGGGGGACCGGGGGACCGGGGGACATCACGTTGTGGATCAGGTGGTCTGGTGCGGGCGGGTGGTGGCGCGGGCGACTCTTGCGCCCCATTCGATGAGCTGGGGACTGCAGTCGTCGTGCGCGGTCTGGCATTCGATAAGCACGGGGCCGCCTTTGTGCTTGCGTGCTTTGCTGATCGCGTCGGCCAGTTCCCCGCCGGTTGTCGCAGTCAGGCCCAGCCCGTGGCCGTCGTCGGCGTTCCAGGCGTCGATCAGGCCGGGGTAGTCCCAGTTCTTGAAGTAGTTGTACGGGCCGTCGTGAATCGCCGATTCGGAGACGTACCCGCGGTTGTTGACCAGGAAGATGACGGTCTCCTGGCCGTGGCGGATCATGTTGGCCACTTCCTGGGCGGTCAGCTGGAAGGAGCCGTCCCCGATGACCGAGACCAGCCGCCGGTCCGCCTCGAGGCCCATCGCGTAGCCGAAGGTGGCCGGGCAGGCCCAGCCGAGGGATCCCCATTGCATCTCGATCTCGAACCGGGCGCCGCCCGGCAGGCGGGTGAACGCGCCGTTGAACCACGAATCACCGCCCTCGCACAGCAAGGTCGATTTCGGGTCGAGGTCCTGCTCGATCTGATGCCACAGCTCTGCCCGGGTCAGCTGAGCTGACGCGTCGCCGTTGCGTGCCGCGAGCTCGGCGGGCGCGGTCGCGATCCGGTGGAACTGGGTCAGCGTGGTGTCGTTGCGATGGACGGTCTTGGCCAGCCCGGCCAGGAAGTCAGCCATCGCGACGTTGGTGTACTCGGCGTCAGTGAAGCGCACGTCGCGGGCCGAAACGTTGATCATTTTCGCGGCGGGCGGCTCGCCGGTCCATCGCGTGATCGATCATCGATGGCGCGTCGTCGGGGTGCACGATGCGGACCGCTGCGCAGGTCACGTACTTGAACATCTCGTACTGGTAGGAGAAGTCGTGCGTGCCCAGGCTGTGATGCAACAGATGGCTGGCGGTGGCGTCGTTGGTGTTGTATCCGGACGCCACGAAGATCACCGGCAGCCGTTCGGCGTAAGCCCCGGCCACGCCGTTGAGCGCGGAGAACGATCCGACGTTCATGGTGGCAACGACCGCGCCGCAGCCGTTGACGCGGGCATAGGCTTCCGCGGCGTAGGACGCGTTGAGCTCGTTACAGCAGCCGATCTGCTTCATGTTCTTGTTCGCCAGCAACTGGTCGAGCAGCACCAGGTTGTAGTCCCCGGGCACCATGAAGTAGTGCTTGATACCGATCTGCTCGAGCCGCGTCGCGAGATAGTTACCGATGGTGAATTCAGGCATGACGCCACCTTCCTAATTTAATGACGGGCACATCTGCCGGTTGTTCTGGTTGACGGTCGGGGGGGGGGCAGCTTCGCGGCGTGGTGATCGACCGCCTGCATAGTGGTCATCTCCCTCATCTGCCTCGTCCTTGCGTGTCAGCCGTTCTGGCCTGCTTGTGCCGCCGCTGGGCGGGCCCGAGGGTCCGGGATCGCCTGCGGAACAGGAAGCTGCCCGCGGCCGCCGCGGCGAGCACGGCGAGCGCGGCGGAGTAGACCACGGCGGTCTGGTGCAGGCCGAAGTGCGTGGTGGCCACCCCGGCCGCCACCACGGGGACGCTGAACGCCAGGTAGAAGACGACCCAGATGGCGGCGACCAGTCCAGCCCGCTGGCCTGGGCTGGCCAGTGCGGTCAGGATGCGATAGGCGCCCGCGAAGAACCCCGTGCCGACGCCCGCGCCCGCCACCGCGGTGCCGGCCAGGAACGCGGCAGCCGATGCCGTTTCGATCGCGGCGAGGGTCATCACGGCGCCGGCGAGCAGGTCCAGGCAGCCGGCCAGCATGGCCGACGGCGGGCTGACGGCGCGGAACGCGACCGTGGCCGCGGCCCCCGTCCCGGCGACCAGGAAGATCACCAGGCCGCCCCACAACAGGTCGGGCGAGCGAAGCACCTGCGCGGCCAGCGACGGGCCCAGGGACAGGTAAAAGCCGTTGAGCGCGGGCGCCGCGATCATGCATGGCAGGGCCACCGCGAGCGTCCCGCGTGCCTGCCGCGGCACGGCCACCCGCGGCCTCAGCGCGGCCAGGACACCCGCCCGCCCCGGTGCGGTCTCCGGGATCGCCAGCACGGCCACGGCAGCGGCAGCGGAGGCGCCGAGGAGCAGCCACCAGACCAGATGCGTGGGCGCCGGCGCGTACTGGGCCAGCGCGCTGGTGCCCAGCCCGCCGACGCCCAGGCCCAGGAGGACGGCCGCGCTGGTGACCGTCGGCCCGCGCCCGCTGCGGCCGGGCTGCAGGTCGATCAGCGCCGCGCCGGCCGCGCTGGTCGCGGCGCCGACGGCGGCGCCCTGCAGCGCCCGGGCCGCGAACAGCAGCCCGACGCCGTGCGCCGCGAGGAACAGCCCGCACGCGCCCGCGCCGGCCGCCAGGGCCACGGCAATGACACCGCGGCGGCCCAGGTAGTCCGACAGCGACCCGAATACCAGCAAGGTGAGCAGCAGGGCCAGGACGTAGATGGCAAACACGGTGGTCAGCGTGGTTGCCGAGAAACGCCACTGGGCCTGGTAGACGCTATACAGCGGCGACGCGGCCGCCGACGCAACGAGCATCAGGAACAACACCCCGGCCACCAGCCAGAACCCGGCCGCACGCGGCAGCGCCGCCCGGCCCGCAGGTGCCTTGGCAGCCCCGCTGCCCGGCCGCAGGCCTGGTCCCGGGTCACTTCCCGCTCCCTTGCTGCCGGCGCGGGCGTCGGGGACGGTGATCGCGAGTTGCTCTTTAGAGGTGAGTGATTCCTGAGGCATGGTACGACTCCGTTGCTGGGCGGTGATCATGATTCGTTTGCGCGGGTAAACCGCTGAGGATCATGCGACGCGATCGCCCGCGCCAGCACAGGTCCGGTCCCGGGTGACCTCGCACAGTCTGAGTCTGCATCCGGAACCTAGCTATGGGGTATCCGTAGGCCTACTGCACTTCCCGGCTGCGAACGCAGCCGGCTGGTTCAGATGGCTCAGATCTGTGCGGCAGGGATCGTGCTTGGCCACTCCCGACACGCCGCTCCTCTGCGGCCCGGCAGATAGCGGAGGACACGGAGTGGGCTCGAAGTCGCCACCCCTTACGGGGTGACCCTTTGACCCAAAGGCCGCTCGCTTTCAGATGGGGGTACAGCCCGCCGTCGGCGGCCGCGCCGGTCCAATGACTGGCGCCGGGAGACTCACGAAGAGCGACCAGCGGATAGAGCATTCTGGCAATACGGGCCGCTGGCCTGACCTCTTACAAAGAGCGCCACCAAAGGGCGGGCTAAAAGACGATCACGTGCATCCCGCTGCAGCTCAGATCGGCCAGTTCGGCGCGGCCATTGACAACAGCGACTTGGCCAGACAACGGCTGGTGCGCATATCGATATCGCGTGTCGCACGACCGCGGAGCTGTCACCGTCGGTAACGAGGCGCCCGTCTGGCCCTCGCCTGCACCCGGCAGCGCTAGGACAAACGTCATCGGCAACTTCCGGTCTGACCGGCGCCATCACTCTCGTTTGCGGCTGGTGACACATTTCTTACCCTTAGGGCCCGGGGAGGACCGGTACAGGGATGTCTCGCCTGGTGCGGTGCTTTCGGTGGTGCCTGGCGCGCCGCCCGGGCAGCCCTGACTTGTGACACGCCCGGCGGCCCGGGCCAACGTGTATAACTCGCTGACCTGCGGGTTTGCGGGCCGGGGTGAGCGGATCTGCGCACTAATGCCGCGATCCTCCTGGCGAGGACCCGCGGGATACCGGGCACATCGGTTCGGCCCGCTACGACGCCAGGCTTGAGGTCTTGAGCGCCGCCCGCAGGCCGCGCCTGGCCGCTGGCCAGGACGAGCTGTGATCACGCCGCCATGCGCCCGGCCAGCTGCCAGGCTAGGCTCGGGTGCATCGGCTCAGGGCTGAGAATCCGCGGGTCAGGATCCGCGCGGGCGATGCCGGGTGGCGTGCCTGCTGTGACCCGGCTGCGCGGCTGAGCGGAGCCCGGGCAGTGCCTACCCGAACGGTCTGGGACGCCGAGTGTTCCGCAGCCGCTCCGATCGGCGGGTCCGTGCGCGGGTTGGTGGGAGTGACTCGATCACCCTCCGTCATCACCCCCGGAGGTGCCGAACCGGGCGCGAGTGTCGGCGCGTTCTCGGCGCCGGCGACCTACGTCTGGAGGCTTACAGGCCAGGGTGCCCCGCAGGCAGACGTACTCATCACGGCATAAAGGGCGTCCCGCGCTTCGTTTCGATCTTTGAACTGGAGAGGTTACCGGAGCAATGGAGGGACTCGCGGCTCTTTCATCGAAGATCAGTTCGGGGCATCCTGTGAGGGTGGGAGCGAAGCCTGTAGTCGCGGTGATCGGCCTGCTGGTGACCTGCCTGAGCGCAGCGTGCGGGGCGGCGGCGCCGTCCGCGTCTCCGGCCCCGCCTGCCCCTATCACGCCTGCGGCTTCGGCAGCGGCGCCGGGTCGGATCGCCGCTGGTCCACCGCCGGTGACGGCCCGTCCAGTCACGGCTGCGGCCCCCGTGTCGCGCTGCCCGCGGTACCCGGCGGCGACCTACGGCATCGACCCGAACCAGGTGGCCGACACCGGGGGCCGCGCCCAGCTGGTCACCGTCGTCGTCCCCTCGGCGGCGAGCTGGGCCGGGACCTTTACGGCCTGGTCCAGGGGAGCCAACGGCTGCTGGAGCCCGGTGTCGTTTGCCGGGCAGCCCGCGCAGCCCTTCCGGGCCCAGACGGGCTACGGTGGCCTGCTGCCGATCGCACAGCGGGTGCCCGGCGACTGGGCCACCCCCACCGGCCTGTTCTCGTTCGGCACGAGCGTCTACGGCAACTCGACCGTGAGCCCGACCAGCCGCTACCCCTACCATCACCTGGTGTGCGGTGATTGGTGGGACGAGCAGCCCGGCAGCCCGGCCTACGACACGTTCCAGCAGGTGCCCTGCGGGATCACCCCGCCATACGGCGACGATTCCGAAGCCCTGTGGACTGAGATCCAGCCCTACCAGCATTTCATCGACATCAAGATGCCCAGCCCTCCGGACCGCGGAGCCGGCATCTTCCTCCATGACGACATGCCAGAGGGGTATACCGAAGGCTGCGTGGCCCTGCCCGATGCTGAGCTTGATGCCGTGCTCGGGTGGCTGAACCCCGCCGACCGCCCGCACATCCTGATCACCATCGGCTGACGCCAGGGCTCCCGGAGCCGAGCCTGCCGGTGACGGCTCCCGCAGGCGCCGCTGTCCGGCGACGCCGAGGCAACAGAGCAGACCGGGGCAGCACCGCATCCGGGCGCTGTGAAGGAGCTGGGCCGAGCGGCGCTTTGGGCTGGTGGCCGCCGGAAAACTGGCCAAGTCCGGGCAGCATCCGCAGCTGCGTAACACTGGCCCGGCCTGAACCCGCTCCGCTTCCGCTGATCGAGGTGCGTCACCGGCTCCACGCCGGACGGACCAGATCAGTACCACCGCACCGCCGGCCGCCCACACGCTGGTCATCCGGTACGCGAGGACCACGCACGGACCCGACGCTGGTGCTTTCCGCGCAGATCGGCCGTTCGCGGTCGGCTTCGACGACACCCACCAGTTGGTGCCTGCGCCGTCGGAGCCGATGGCCGGGCATACCTGGCTGGGCCTATCCCGCTGCCTGATGGCAGGATCGGGAGCCATGCAGCTGCCGGATGGGATGCCGGGCGCGCAGAACGTCCATGCCGCGTGGCGGATGGGCGTGGCCGAGCGGGCCGCCGGGGTCTATGCGGGGTACCGGAACCTCGCCGCGCTGGCCGTGGCCGGCTCGGTCGGGGCGGGCATCGCCGACCGGTTCTCGGACCTGGAGCTGGACTGCTACTAGGCCAGCCCGCCGGCCGGGCCGGCGGCCCGGCTCGCCCCCGTCCACGCGCTGGCCGGCGAGCTGACCGCCCCATGGGACTACGACCAAGACGACCAGGAATGGCGCGGGGACTACCTCGTCGGCGAACTTGGCGTCACCGTCAGCAACTTCCTGGCCAGCTCCGTCGAGCAGTTCCTCAACGACGTGCTCGGGCGGGCAAGCACCGACCCGGTCCGGGCACATGCGCCTAGCGGCGCTGCAGCGCTCCCGCCCGCTTCTCGGCACCGAGCTGATGGCATCCTGGCGGGCCCGAGCCGGTACCTTCCCCCGCAAGCTGGTCTCGGCACTAACAGCCGCGGCGATGCCCTGGCGGTCCCGGGACCTGCTGACCAGGACCGGACACGCGGCAATCCGCGCGATCCTCGCGCTCAACCGCGTCTACCTGCCGCACCGCCAGCCCAAATGGCAGCGCCACCTGACCACCGGGCTCAGCCTGGTCCCCGAGCGGCTCGCAGAGCGACTCGAGTCACTGTCCAATGGCCGGCCCGAGGAAGCACTCCAGGCAGCCGAGGCACTGCTGCAGAGATCGTGACCCTGGCCGAGACGCACTCCGATGCCGACATCGGCGCCTTCCGCGACGCACTGTCAGAACGCCGCCAGGCAATCGGTCCGCCCCCAGCCCGGACGGAGCGGACAGTCCTTAACACCGTGTTATGAGCGACCGCCACGGACAATCGTCACTACCCGAGAATCGCACCTAACGGCGGATACCGTACGTCGGTACTATCCCGTCCGCCACAAGGTGTGACTGTGATAGCCGCCACCGTAGCCACGGCAGACTTGCTGGACCGGCCGACGGCGACCACAGCGACGTCGCACCGGCCTCCGCGATTCGCTCGTCCAGTGCGTAGGGCGACTGCCCCGATTGGGTGACGCCGATCAGGCACTCCGCCTTGAGGCCGAGCCACCAGCCCGGGTACCCAAGGGTCTCGGCCACGCTCGCCGCAGTGCCCAGGATCACTTCCCCACCCACCCACCCGGCCGACTGCCCGCCACGCGTCCTCGGCCTCACCGGGCAGAATCACGCGCGTGCCAAGGGCGGAACTCGGATGGTGGTCCTCGTCGGTAAGGCCAAGACCGTGGATTAAAGTCCGCTCCGGCCGTTCCATGCGCGTCTATGAATGTCCATACGTACAGGCTGCAGGCAGCGTAGACGGGTGAAGACACCGTCAGACCCGAATCCGCGAGTAGGTCGGTGACACGGCGGCGCAAATGCCGATAGGTGCCCCTTTGACCTGGGATGATGATCGCTGCGAAGTAATGATCATCTCAGGCGGAGAGGCACCTACCTGGTGAAAAGGATACGCAGCGGGGCGGGCAGATCGCGGCAGCGGCCGCGGATCGGCGCGCCGGATCCGGCGCTGACGCCGAACGCGGGCCTGGCGGCCATCACCGAGCTGTGTGACCGGCTCGGCGTGATCGCGGCGCTGGATGCGGCGGTCGGCCCGGTCAAGCAGCGCGAACGCGGGTTCGGAGCCGGGGAGCTGCTGGCCGGGATCGCGGCGGCGCAGCTGGCTGGGGAGGACTTCCTGACCGGGCTGGACCGCCAGCGCGCCGATGCGGCCGGGCAGCAGATCACGCCGGTGCCGGGGCTGGCGTCCACGACGGCGGCGGGCCTGGCCCGGCGGGTCACCCCGGCGCAGTGGCGGGCGGTGGAGTCCGGCCTGGCGGCGGTGACCGGCCGGATGCTGGCGCTGCTTCCCGCGCCGCGGGCGGATGCGCTGGCCGGCGGGCCGGTCACGATCGACCTGGACACCACTGACGTGGAGGTCTACGGCCGCAAGAAGCGGGGCGTGGCCTATAACCATCAGGGCCAGCGGGTCGGGCGGCCGCACGTGGCCAGCTGGGCCGAGGCCGAGATTGTCCTGGCCGCCGACCTGGGCGACGGCACCGATGACCCGCGCGCGACCGCGCCGGACCTGCTGCGCCGCGCCCTGGCCAGCCTGCCGGAGCGGGCACGGCAACCGGGCCGGGTGGCACTGCGCGCCGACGCCGGGTACTTCGCCGGCGCGCTGGCCCGCGCCGCGCACGAGGCGCACATCGGCTTCGCGATCGGCGCCAAGCGGATCGCGCCGCTGTGGCGGCTGCTGGCCGGGATCGCCGAGGACGACTGGCACGACGCGACCGGCATGGACGGCGCCCAGGTCGCGGTCGCGGAGTACTGCCCGGACTGGTGGCCGGCCAATACCCGGCTGCTGGTCCGCCGGGTGCTGCTGGATCCGTCCCAGGTCTCCGCCGACCCGCGGTCCCGGCGCCGCCGCACCCTGCACCCGGACCAGCGGGCCCTGCCGATCCCCGAGCTGGCCCGCGCCGGGGCGATCTACGCCTACAGCTTCATCCTGACCAACCTGGACGTGTCCAGCCCGGACAAGGCGATAGCGGTAGAGCACTGGTACCGGCACCGCACCACGGTGGAGAACATCTTCCGCGACAGCAAGCTCGGCGCCGCCCTCCGGCACCTCCCGTCCGGATACCCCCAGGTCAACCTGGCCTGGATGTGGGGTGCGCTGCTCGCCGCGACCATGGCCGCCTGGCTGCACCAGCTCACCGCGGCCACCGCCGGCCAGGACATCCTGGCAGGGCACGGCGTGCGCGGCGGCAAGGCCATGATCGCCACCCTGCGCTGGCGGCTGATCGCCGTCCCCGGCCGGCTGACCCGCCACGCCCGCCACCTGACCCTGCGGCTCCCGCCCGGCCACGGCCTCCTGCACGAGGTCCTGGCCCGGCTGCGGGACCTGCCCGCACCCGCCTGACCTGCGCACCTTGAGCCCCGGCTCCCCGTCTCCGTCCACGGCCCGCCAGCCCCGACCCGCAGAAAGGCCCCGCAGACCGCGAACCCGGCGCCGGCGCCCGGGCCGCCAGTATGCCTGCTACCAGGAATCCGGCGCACCAAGATCATTTACGCGAGCGACAGTCAGCTCACAGCGCTATTCGCGGATTCGGGTCAGACGCTCAGATACTGCAACCCGAACTGCAACCGGCACGCGAATTTGGTGGCGGTCTCCGCTGCGTCGCCCTGACGCTGTGTCAGGCACGTAAGAGGCGAACAAGGCGCACGCGAAACTCCGCGCTTCCGGCGAGCGGACGAACGCCCAGCTCAAGGCCTGACCGATCCTCTACAAGCTCCGCTGCTGCCCCTGGCGCGCGGGCCAGCTCGCCAAAGCCATCCACGCCCTGGAGATTCACGCCGCATAAGGTGCATGAAAATGCTCAATATATACTTCTCCTGCGGCCTGAACCGGGCGAGAATCGGCAACGTTGCCATAGCAGGAAGCCCTGAAAACCGGGGGATAAAACGGAGGATATTCATGAGCAGCCCCTACCAGCCGTACCCGCAGGACCCGTCAGGCGGTTACGGGCAGCCGCCGCAAGGCGGCTGGCACCCCAGCCAGCGGGGCTACCTGCAGGGCGGGCCCGTCGGCTTCGGCGAGGCGATCTCCGAAGGTTTCAAGAACATCGTCACCTTCAACGGCCGCGCCTCACGATCCGCGTTCTGGTGGTTCTTCCTCGGCGCCATCATCATCGACCTGATAGGCGCCATCATCGGGAACGCGGCCCATGTCGTCGCCATCCAGTACATCATCTATGTGCTCGTCGCCATCGCGACCGTCAGCCTGGCGGTCCGGCGGCTGCACGACTCCGGCAAGAGCGGGTTCTGGTGGCTCATCGGCTTCATCCCGATCATCGGCACCATCACGCTCATCGTGTTCTACTGCCTTTCCGGAACGCCTGGGCCGAACAAGTACGACGCATAGCGGGACAGTGACCGGGTGCCGTAACCGGTGCCCGGGCTATCGGCTCGTCTGACTGCGGAGTAACTGACTGCTCGTATCTGGTTTGGGCTGGAAATGGGAGGATCTTGGCCTGTTGCCGTTTAGGGTGACGCTATGAGTAACCAGAAAGCCCCAGCTTGGAAGGTCGTTTCACGCAGGGGGTTGACCTGTGCGTTCCCAGCTAGCGGCTGTTGCGGTGTGTCCGTGAGTGACCGTGGATCACTCCCATTTACCGCCCGATTGGGCACGCAACGGGCACGCCTGGCTGTCCTCTCTGTTGATGCCGCCGAGCAGCGCATCCGCGCCCGCGGCCTGCACCGGGCCGAGCTGGCGGTGGAGGAGTGCAATCCCCGGGCCCGCGCGCTCTATGAACGGCTCGGCTATGCCGCCTACGGCCGCAAACCCGAAGCGTGGGATGAACAAACCGAGGACGGAGCGGTAAGACGCTATGAGACCGTGTGCACGCTGATGCGCAAAGAGCTGTCATAGTCCCACGGCCGACGCCGACCGCCTGCATCCCGGTCCAGCGTCATCGACGCGGGGCGGAGCGGGCGGCGGATCTTGCCCATTGCGGCGGGGCACTGCACCCGGTGGTAGCCGTCCTGGTCGTCGGCGATGAGGCGGCCGAGCTTGTACCGGGCCAGCTCGCTGGTCTTGCGTTCCCAGTCCGCGGCCTGCTGTTTGGTGGCGGTGCGGGCGAGCGGCCCGAGTTCTGGCAGCGGGCGGGGTGTACACGGGCGCCCGGGCGGGCTACGCCCTGCCCGGCACCCTCACCATCCGCTCCTACGCCTGCGGAAAGCCGAACTGCCGCTTCCACGCCGACCCGCCCCGCCTCCACGGCCCCTACGCCGAATGGACCCGCAAGATCGGCGGCAAGACCGTGACCAGGCGGCTAACCCCCCGCGAGCTCGCCGAATACCAGCCGCTGTTCGATAACGCGAGAAAACTCCGCGGCCTGCTCGCCGAGCTCCAGGACCTCACCCTTGTGGTCATCGAGGCAGACAGCCCCGGGAGCCGTATACCTGCCGTACCGGAGCATCCACTCCCGGAAAGTGTGGGCTGAGCCCGCTTAACCCGTGGTCGGCCCGCCGCCCAGCGTCCCTCTGCGCAGGTCACCTCCAAACCAGCGTGAAGTCCTCTATAGGTCAGAGGCCTATTTGCCAGCACGAGCAAGGTCCGTGGGGACATTATTAGTAGGGACTAACGGTTCGGCAGGCTGCCGGCTACGACCAAGATCGTCGTGTGGGCATTGCTGTCCTGTCTCATCGAATCTGGTCCAGTCTCGCTGAACCTGGTCCGATCCACTGATTTGTCTCACTGAATCTTGTGACCGAGTTCTTTAGTTGGCCACTGAGTATCGATAGTTGGCCACTGCGGGCCATTGCGAGGATGCGCCACTGTAACCCCCAGCTATAGATGGCGGTTCCCAGATCTTGTTGGCGGCTGTGGGGTGGCTGCTGCTTCGATCGTTTGGGCGAGTGCCGTCAGAGTGGGTCGAGGCGGCGCTTGAGCAGGCAGAACTCGTTGCCTTCTGGATCGGCGAGGACGTGCCAGGACGCCTCCGCGGGCTGACCGATGTCGACGAGTCTGGCCCCGGCGGCCAGGAGGCGCTCGAGCTCGGCGTCCTGATCGCGGTCGGTGGGGTTGACGTCGATGTGCAGCCGGGCATGCCCGTTCGTCGGCTCGTCATTGCGGATGAGGATGATCGTCGGCTGCGGGCCGCCGAACCCTTCGCGCGGGCCTATCTCGATGAGGATCTCCTCTTCGCGATCGAGCTCTGTGAAGTCCAGGACCTCGCACCAGAACCGCGCCAGCACCTCGGGGTCGCGGCACTTGAGCACGAGCTCACTGATACGGCATGCCATTGATGAAACCTGCTCTCAGCGTGGGAAATGCCGGGGTGACCGGACGCGGATCTCATGGGCTCCCGGCAGTGATAACAAGCTCGCCACCGTACCGGGCGAGGCGAGCGGGGTCGAATTGATTTCAGGCCCTCGCCTGGCCGGGTCGCCAGGCGAGGGCCGCAGGTCGCGCAGCAGGGCAGCCGGCCTACCTCGATCCACCCGGTAAAGATCATGTACGGAGACGCCAAGAAGACCTGGGCGCTCCCGCCAGCTACGCCTCGGAATACGGCAGGACCCGCTGCTTGCCCGTCCTCAAGCCGCCATCTATAGCTGGGGGTCGCAGCCACGATGACGGTCGCTAGCAGCGATTATCGATAGTCCTGGCAAGCGAGGTCGCGATGGTGCCGAGTTCGGCTTTCAGGCTGGTCTAGTGAGGCCCGGGGTGGCCGGGGTCCAGCAGTTTCCATGCACTTGTTCACTAGGTCCAGGGTTTCCGGAGGCTGGGAGGCATGATGGCCTCGATGGGCCGCGGGGCGAAGAGGTGCTCGCCAGAGGTGACCTGGGCCCAGACGTAGATGGAGGCGAGCTGGCGTTTTCGGTCCCCGAGGTCGGGCTGCTGGGGGCCGGGGGCGGGGGGCAGCCGGGCGGTGATGCTCGTCCAGGTGTCCTCGTCGAGGTGCCAGGTCTGCAGGGCCTGCCGCCGGGCTTGGTAGTTGACCAGTGGCGTTGCCGGGTTGCCGAGCTCGCGTGCCAGGGCTTCCAGCGCGTTCTCGAAACTGAGGGGACCGTACTGCTTCCTGGCCTCGGAGTGGACGTGGCTTGCCCCGGTGTAGATGCCGCAGCCGGGCAGGGCGCTGCCGGCTGATGCGATTCCCAGAAGCTGCGCGGCATCGCTGAGGGAGCCGCCGGCGACCATCTGGGCGAGCCGGAGTGCTGCTGTCCGCCGGATGAACCGGTCGCTGACGCCGGCGATCGGCATGAAGTGACGGGCGTACCAGTCCTGGGGCAGGAAAGCCGGGATGTTCTCAAGTCCCCAGCGCCCGGGGCGGAGGACAGCGTCGCGTCGGCCCCGGGAGCCGCCTGTCTTGGTGAAGGTCCGCAGGACAGGAGCGTAGGCGGCCTGCTCGCGGCGGCGCCGGCGCTCGGCATCAATCGCGTCGCGGGCCCGGGACGTCTGCTCCGGCCAGCGGAGGGGAACCACTTCCCCCTCGCGGCCGTCTCCGGCGGGCTCCGGGCCGTGCCTGTCCCTGGCCGCCTGGTCGCCCTGCGCCCTCTCGCGGGCACGGCCCTTCCTTTTCCTTCTTCCCCAGCTGGGAGGGCCACTGCGAGGCGGGAGCGACCCGGCCACCACCGAGTACCGCCATCCCGCCTCCAGCGCCGCCTCCGCCGCCGCGGCGAAGCGCGTCGCGTCGTCTTCCTTGACCAGCCTCGCGGGCCGGACGTCGAGCAGCCACCGGGGACCCGTCGCGGAAGACCGCCAGGAAGTCCGGGACATGCCTGAGGAAACCGCTATCGGCGGTCCCGAACCGGAGCGTGAACGGCTGCGGGAGGACATCTTCCAGCGCACCGGTGAAATCCAGCGCCAGCAGCAGCGCCTGCTCCTCCAGCGACTCGAACCCGTGCACCCGCCCCGTCGACACCATGAACTGCAGCCCCGGCCGGTGACGCTGACGACGCCCCCAGGAGAACCGGCGGACCGGCTCGCATCCGGCAACCGGAGCCGACCCCAGATCCCTGACCAGCGAAACCTCGTCCCCGCCCGGAACCTGCCACGTGGCCGTCCACTGCCGCGTCCATCCCGGGCCCAGCTCCAGCCGGGCACGCTCCGCGTCTCCGGTCTCATAGGACAGGAACAGCTCGTCCAGCCCGCAGCGATCCGACCGCACCGCCATCGCCTTGCTCATGGTCACCTAATAAGCACAACATGCAGCAAAGATCCTTTTGACCTCTTCCGATTAGCAGCCCGGTATATCCCGAAAATCCCTAACCGAGGGCCCCGGACCTCCCGGTCAGCATGTCGTACCGCAGGGAAACCGGTCGCCACAACTGCCGACGTCATCATCGCGTACTCGCTACGGTCCGCAGTGGCCAACTATCGATGCTCAGTGGCCAACTAAAGAACTCGGTCACAAATCTGGTCCGCGCGGTCAGCCGATGTTGTGGCGGTGCGCGTAGCCGATCGCGGCGGCGCGGTCCCGCGAGCCGGTCTTGGCGAAGATCCGGCTGATATGGGTCTTGACCGTGTGGTTGCTCAGGAACAGCTGCGCGGCGATCTCCGGGTTGGTCATCCCGTGGGCGATCATGCCCAGGATCTCCGCCTCGCGCTGTGTCAGGCCGTCGGGGGGCGGCGCGCTCCGGGCGGGCTCGGGCTTCGGGGGGGCTTCCGTGGCGGCGAGCAGCGTCGCGTGCACGCGGGGGTCGAAGACCGTCAGCCCGCCTACCGCCGCGCGCAGCGCCCGGGCGATCTCGGTGTAGTCGGCGTCCTTGGTAAGGTAGCTGCGCGCGCCGGCCCGGAGCGCGTCCAGGACCGAGCTGTCGTCCGCGTATGTGGTGAGCACGACGATCGCGACCTCGGGGTGCTCGGCGGTCAGCCGGCGGATGGCGCCGATGCCGTCCAGGACGGGCATGCGCAGGTCGAGCAGGATCGCGTCGGGGTGGTGCTCGGCCACGAGGTCCAGGGCCTGCTCCCCGTCCGCGGCGGCGCCGACCACCTCGATGTCGGGTACCGCGTCGAGCAGGAGGACGAGGCCCTGGCGCACGCTGGCCTGATCATCGGCGATGACGAGGCGCAGCGGCGCCGCCGCCGGGGTGGTCATGAAGCCATGGTCTCAGGCTGGCAGCGCGGTAGTTCGGCGGTCACGATCCACTGGCCGTCGCGGCGCCCCGCCTCGAGGGTTCCGTTCAGCAGCCGGAGCCTTTCGTGCATGCCGGTCAGCCCGTAGCCGCCGTTGACGGTGCTCACGTCCGCCGGCTGGCGGGTGTCCGCGCCCGGGGGCAGGTCGTTGCGGACGGTGAGCCGGACATCGGCGTCGCCGTAGTCGAGACGGACCGCCACGGGCTGTCCCGCGGCGTGCTTGGCCGCGTTGACCAGGGCCTCCTGGGCGATGCGTAGCAGCGCGAGCGTGGCGTCCGGGGGCAGGGCCGCGAGGACGCCGCCGGTGTCGTAGCTGACGGGGACGTGATACCGCTGCGCGTGGGTGTCGGTGATCAGGGCGAGTTCCTCATCGAGCGGCAGGGTGTCGGTGCGCAGGGCCTGAACCGCGCGGCGGGTCTCAACCAGGCCCTCCGCGGCCATCAGCTGGGCCGCGGCCAGCAGGTCACTGGCCTGGTCGGCGTCCTTGTGCAGCACCGACCGCGCCGCCTGGATCTGGATCCCGAGCGCGCCGAGCGAGTGGGCGAGCACGTCGTGGATCTCCCGGGCGATGCGGGCGCGCTCGTCGAGGAGGTCGGCCCGGCGCTGCTCGGCCTGCAGTTGCTCGCGCTGGGCCAGCAGCGCCGCCGCCTGCTCCGCCTGGACCCGGTACGTGCCCCAGTTGCGCCCGATCACCAGGCCGGCGAGCACGATCGCCGGGAGCCCGAGCAGCGTGCCGTAGCTCTGGCCGAAAGCCAGCCCGCTGACCTCGATCGCGAGTATGCCCGCTGCGGTCACGGCCACCGCTGCCGCGAGGTCGTTGTTAACGCCCGCGGCCATCGCCGCCACGAACGCGAAGACCACCATGGCCGAACCGCCGCCGCCAGCGCCGGCCGCGAACCCCGAGGCGAAGGCGATCACCCCGCGGGCCACGGGCAGCGCCCAGGCGGGATATCGCGCCGCGGCGGCGGGGGACGCCTCCAGCACGGTCCAGGCCAGCAGTGCCAGGCCAAGCACGGCGTAGCACGCGATCTGAACCGGCACGGCGTACGGCGCGCTCGGCGGAGCGATGAGGAACGCCAGCAGGCCGAGCCACACGAAGCCGAGGGCGCGGGCCAGCGCGTTGACCGTGCGCAGCATGCCTCCAGTATCGGCCGGGGCGCGGCAGCGGCACGTCAGTCCCGGGGCTGAAGCCCGGGCTGACCCGCCGGGGCGCGGCCTGGTACCGCCTGGTACCAGGCCGCGCCCGTCATTCTCATGCCAGGGACCAGCCCGTGCTCCGACGCGCTCACCAGCGCAATTGGCGAATATGGAGTCGCTAACGAAACCCACTCGAAGGAGCGCGAGATGCTTTCCGAACTGACCGAAGCAATGATCGTCAACGGCGTCGTGCTCGCCACCGTGCTGGCCACCGACCTCGGCCCCGCGCGCAAGATCAGCAAGATACGGCTGCTGCGTCCCGTGATCGCCGCCGCGGTGATCATCCCGTTCTTTGTCGACTGGCCGGCCACCCGCGGGACGGCCCTGGCGGTTGAGATCGCGGGCGTCGCCGCCGGCCTGCTGTGCGGGCTGGCCGCCAGCGCCCTGATGGGCGTCTACCGGAGCCCGACGACCGGCAAGCCGGTCAGCCGGGCTGGGCTGCCGTACGCGATCTTCTGGACCGCCATCATCGGCGCCCGCGCGGCCTTCTCCTACGGCTCCGTGCACTGGTTCACCGCCCCGCTGGTGAGCTGGGGCATCGCACACCAGGTCAGCGTCGCGGCCCTCGCCGACGGGCTGATCTTCATGGCCATCGCCATGATCCTGGTGCGCACGGTCGCCCTCGGCGTGCGCGCGTCCCGGCTGCCGGCCCGGGCCCTCGAGCCGCGCAGCACCGGGGCCGCCGCCCGGACCGGCCAGCCTGGGGCCTGACGCCCGGAGCGGCCAGCCTGGGGCCCGGATGGCACCGACGCCACCCGGGCCCCAGGCGTCTGTATGTCATCCCGGCGCCGGCACCGGTGCCTTCCGGTCCGGCCGGGCGCCCGTGATGATGGGGAGACGTCCACGGCACACCTTCCGGAGGGGCTGCTCGAACGGGCCGGGCTGTCCGCCTCCGACATAGTCGGCTAGGCCGCGGCGGCACCGCGTCCAGGCGCACGCCTGGCAGCGCGAGCCGCTGATGATCTCCGGGCAGGCGGCGAGGTCGAGGTGGGGCTGGTCGGCGTCACTGAGCCAGATGCCGTGGCGGGTGCCCTCACGGTTATCTGGCGGCACCCGCGACGTAGGCGGCGACGATATAGGTGGCGTGCCGGTCCAGGCTGTCGCGGGCCCGGTCATACCGAATCGTGGTGCGCGGGTCCGCATGTGACGCCGCCTCTTGCGCATCCCGCAATGGCACTCCAGCATCCAGGGCGGCCGTGATGAAGGCGTGTCTCAGCGTGTGGGGCGTGACGGACTTGCCGATCCTGGCGGGGCGGGCAGTCTGGCATTTGAGAGGATGACGCCAGGATGGGCACGGCGCTACGCTTCCCTTGATTGGGATGGTGGGGGGCGATGGTGACACGGCCGGGAGACGAGCTGGCAGCGTCCGCGGCGGGCCGCGGAAACCTTCGGGTGTCGCATGCTGAGCGCGAGCGGGTGATCGACACTCTCAAGGCCGCGTTCGTGCGCGGCATGCTGGCCAAGGACGAATTCGACCTGCGGGTAAGCCAGGCGTTCGCGTCGCGGACCTACGCGGAGCTGGCCGCAGTCACCGTCGGCCTTCCCGCCGGGCCGACCGCAGCACGGCCGCGCAGGCCCTCCTGGGCCCAGGGCGGGCAGCCAGTCCTGCGGCCCGGCCGGGTGATGGCGGCGGCAACCGCGTTTTATGCAGGCGTGCAGGCGTTCGTATTCCTCTCGCCTTGGCCTGCGGGTACCGAGAGCGATCCCGCGCGTGCGAAGATCGAGCTGTTCGTCCTCAGCAACCCCATATACCTGGCCGTTTTGCTCATCTGTGTGGTGAGTCTGATCGCTGGGAGGCGTTCCAGCGGGCGGCCGCGGCGGCCAGCGCCGGGCGCGGGTGGTCAGACATCCCTGTGCCCGCCCTCAGCCGGCCCGGGCGGCGAGCTTCCGCCGGCCGGTCGAGGTCACCGGCACACCGCCGAAGCTGAGCGGAGCCATCCTCGCCGGCCGCCACGGCGGGCTCATGGTCACCGCAGCGGTGGCGCCCTCGCGGGTTGCCAGCCGTGACGGCTGGCAATTGCCGTGCGATGAGCCGCGAATCACCTGTCCGGAAACGCGGGGCAGCTCGCTTATGACTGGCCGCTTGACCTGATCCCTGTTGCGGCTGGTCGACGTTGACGGCCCAGCAGCCGGCCATGGCTGCACGCGGGTACATGCACAAAGATCCAGAAAGCAGCGGGTCAGAGGCATAGGCGAGGTCGCCCTACGCTGGCCCGGAAGTGTCACCCCCCAATACTGAGCCACCCCCGGCAGCATGCATATCACCCTGATCTGGACGCTCCACTTCACAGTCGGATTCGAGGCGACAACCGTGCATATCGGTGGTTCAGGTGCGTCGGCTTAACCGAGACTACGACCTTAGCGAACGGTTACCGGACGACGCCATGGTCGATGTGCCGTGTCAGGCGGGGAAGCACGGCCCCGGCGAACAGTTCGGTCACGGCCGGGCGCCGTTCCGGCGGGCAGGCGGCCGAGAAGATCACCGCGCCTGCTCCGGCCGCGTGGTATTCCGCGAGCCGGGCTACCACCATGTCCGGGTCACCGTGCAGCAGGTAGCGGTCGGCCAGCGGATCGAAGTCCTGGGCGTAGATCCGGCTGACCGACTCCACCGCCTCGCGCCGGGCCCGCCCGGGATCGGGGTCGACGCAGCCCCAGATGAACAGGGCCCCGGCCAGCGACGTTCCGGGTCGCCCCGCCTGCCGGGCGAAATCCCTGGCCCTGGCCAGGCTGCGCGCCAAAGACTCCGGGCTGACCATGTAGGGCATCCAGACATCGGCGAACCGGCCGGCCCGCCGCATCGCGGGCATCTTGCGGCCGCCCACCCACAGCGGCGGCCGCGGCCGCTGCACCGGCGGCGGGTCCAGCCGCAGGTCCCGCAGCGACCCGAACTGTCCCTCGGCGGTCACCCTCTCGCCGGACAGCAGCCGCACCAGGACCGCGAGCGCCTCGTCGGCGCGCGCGCCCCGCCCGGCCACCGGGACGCCGCTCGCGGCGAACTCCGGCGGGTACTCCCCGCCCACGCCGACGCCGAGCTCGAAACGGCCGTGCGATACCAGGTCCAAGGTCGCGGCCATCTTGGCCGCCAGCACCATCGGGTACACCGGCAACAAGGTCACGGCGCTGAGCAGCCGTATCCGTTCGGTGACTGCGGCCGCCGCGGCCAGCGTGACGAATGCGCTGGCCACCGGGCCGTGAAAGAAGACGTGCTCGCCGGCGGCAGCCAGGTCGAAGCCGAGCCGTTCGGCGTGCCGGGCTTCACCGGCTATATCACCCGGATCCCCGGTGGTGCCGAGCATCAGGCCTGCCCTCACGCTCCGGTCCCCCAGATGACGCGGCACGGCGCGGCACCGCGGGCGGCGGTGCCGGCGGCGGCGCGCACGCCGGCGGCCTGGCCGGCCCGCGGCGCGCGGAGCGGGTCTTCCACCGTCATCGCCTCCACGAGGCTAGGATCTGCCCGGCATACTGCGGCCATGGGCGTGCCGGCTCACCATTGAAGCATCACCGGCAGCTCAGGCCATCAGCGGGTGCTGCTACCGCTGAGCGGAGCGTGTCCTTGGCCGACAGTGAATACTTCAGGGCCGACCGGGTGATGGACGCGGCGATCGTCATGACGGTCGCCGCATCCCCGCCTCGTGATGAAGGCTTCCTGTCGGTCGCGTACCTGCTAGACGGCACCGTCGTCCCGGCGGGTTCGGGAACCGCGGCGCCGTTCTCGGCTGGGCCCTGTCCTGTGAGCTCTGATCCCCGGTTGCTCCGTCATCGGGGATCAGGCACCTCGGCCATGCGAAGACGAAGCGGCCTAACGAGGACAAGCGGTCTCCGGCAACCTGCTTGAGTATCCGTCGACTTCGCAGGGTAGCTGGGTGATGCTCGGCGTGGCTGGATGTGCCATCTGATCAGGTATTACGAGGCTGGGCGTGGCTGAGTGTGGCTGGGTGGCTGTGGCCGTTGGCTGCGATTATGGCTCCCAGTTGGGCTACCCGCTACGCCGCGCCCGCAGCGGAATGCAGCCGCCCCGCAGGGGCCGGGGCCAGCCGGCGGTGGTGGCGGTTGCTCAGCCGGCCGTGTCGGACGGGAACGCGACGGGGTAGGGCTCGGCGAAGTCGGCGGAGCGGCTGACGGCGCGCCACTTGCGGTCTTCGGCGAGGAGTTGCTCGTCGAGGCGGATCGAACCCTCGGCCGCAGTGACGCCGAGCGGCAGGTGGTACGGGATGTCACGGCGCTTAGCGATCTGGACGAGGATCTCGGCGGCGCGCACGGGGTCACCTGCGGGGCCGGCGGGGTTCTGCCGGACGCGCCGGTTGATGGTGCCGACGGTCTCGGTGTAGGCCTCGGGGATGTCGCGGACGATCATCGAGGAGCCGGCCCAGTCCGTCTTGAAGCCGCCCGGCTCGACGACGATCACCTTCACGCCGAACGGGGCGGTCTCGGCCTGGAGGACGCGGCTGAAGCCGTCGATGGCGAACTTGGCGGCCTGGTAGGAGGCGATGCCGGGCGAGCCGCCGACGCGCCCGCCCGTGGAGGAGAACTGCATGATCAGGCCGCCGCCCTGCTCGCGGAGCACGGGGATGGCCGCCTTGGAGACGTTGTAGACGCCCCAGAAGTTGGTCTCGAACTGCGCGCGCAGCGCCGCGGCCAAGCAGCTGCGCGAGTCGGCGATCCTGGAGGCGGCACGCTCGCTGGCAGCCGGGCGCGGCATCCGGCAGATCACGCTGACCGAGATCGCCGAGGCGGTCGGCATGCACAAGTCGGCGCTGCTGCGCTACTTCGAGACCCGGGAGGAAATCTTCCTGCGGCTGACCGCGGACGGCTGGCGGGAGTGGTCGGCCGCGCTGCGGGCACAGCTTCAGGGGCTCGCGGCGCCGGCGCCCGCGGCCGTGGCGGACGCTTTCGCCCGGACGCTCGCGGCCCGCGGGCTGTTCTGCGATCTGCTGGCGCAGGCGCCGCTCAACCTGGAGCGGAACGTCTCCCTGGCGACGGTCCGCGCCTTCAAGCTCGTCACCCTCACCGAGGTGGACGCGATCGTGGCGGTGGTCCGGCGGCTGCTGCCGGGACTGACCGAGCGGGACGGCGTCGACCTCATCGCGGCCGCCACCGCGATGGCAGGCGCGTTCTGGCAGATGGCGACGCCCGGGCCCGAGGCCGCGGCCCTCTACCGCAGCGACCCTCGGCTGGCACACGCTCTGGTCGACGTCGAGCCGCGCGTCGCGCGGCTGCTCACGGCCATGCTGAAGGGAATGCGCCCCTAAGTCCGCGCCGTTCCCTGGCGCTGGCGGGGCCATGACGCGCGGCGCGCCGAGTCCGGTAGTCTGGACGGCGGCTCTCCCGCCCCGATCCGCGGGAAGATCTCCAGGGCTTGCCGGAGGTTTCGTTCGGCCTCATTGATCCGTCCCGCGGCCAGATCGCGGCGGCCGAGGCCAGCCGGCGCGCGGGCCTCATCCCAGACGCCGCCGATCTCCAGCTCGGGCACGGTCAGCGACGCATATCCCACCGGATAATTCGCAGCAGCGTCGCGCTCGAAGGCCTGCCGGGCGGCCGCGCATGCCGTGTGGTAACGGGCCAGGCCGTCGTCCAGAAGCGTGCTTACGCAAGCCGCTAAGGTCCCGAAATGACTCCCTCTATGCGAACGAGATCCTTACCGTCGCCCGATGGGGCTCCCTGTCTCTAGATACCTGTCTCATCAAAGAAATCGAACACTCTAGCAGGCTCCATGTGGCCTCGTGCCGGCCGGTAATGGCTCCCCGCTTGGCTCCCCAGTCTGGCCGCTTGTGCTGAAGCCCAAGTTCATAGTGGCCGGGGCATCAGGTCGGCACGATGAGCTCAGGTACCGGCATCAATGGAGAGCGGGACAAAGTGGGGGAGGCTACGCCGCGAGCGCCACGGGGTCCATGTCCGACTCATCCGGCGTGGCCAGCGGCACGACCTGCATTCGGCGCGCCAGTCACCAGGCGGCGCCAGTCACCAGGCGGCGTCAGGCCTTCCGCCAGACGACCCAGCCTCCGGCCCGGCTCGAGGCCACGATCCGCCACCCGGCCGGGGCCTGCGGCCAGCTCGCGTGCGCGGGCTGGTCGGCCGGCCAGCCCGTCTCCACGACGTTGATCCCGGCGGGCGGCGGCTGGGCGGGGTTGAAGAACTCCAGCTCCGTCCACCACACCTCGAACGCCTGCGGCGCCCACAGCACGTAGCTGACATCGTTGGCGGCGACCGGCTGGCCCGGCCCGTTGGAGGCCACGGCGATCTGGTCGCCCGGCTTGAGCCCGGCGGCCGCCACGAACCCGGTCGTGCCCGCCGCCTGGGCCGGCTCGGCGGCCTGGGAGACGTGGCTGGTGATCTGGGCCACGGCCACCAGGCTCACCGCCGCGATCCCGGCCGCCCCCGCCACCCGCATCAGCACCGGGACCCGCACCGCCAGGACTGCCTCAGGCCAGCGCCGGGCGGCGAGCGCCAGCAGGACCCAGGCCGCGAGCAGTCCCAGCGCCGCCGCCGTCGCCACCCAGACGCTGGCACTGGCCCAGTCCTGGGTCAGCACGGCCGGCCCGGCGAAGCTGGACCCGTTCCCGAAGCCCCCGGTGGGCAGGGACGAGCCCGCGTAGACGGCCACGATCACGCCGGTCAGGACGGTCAGCCCCGCGGCGCAGGCCGCGCAGGCCAGGATCGTCCGGGCGCGCGCCCGCAGCAGCACCGCCGCGCCGACGACGAAGAACACGGCGATCATGCCGTCCAGGTAGCGCCCGGACGCCCAGGTCTGGGACCAGCCGTCGGGCAGCGCGGCGGGCGCGGCACACGCGATGCCAGCGGTGACCGCGACCGCGAGCGCGGCCATGATCCGCACGTCGGCCCGGGTGCCGCGCCGGGCGATCACGGCCGTGGCAGCGATCAGGCCGATCCCGGCCACGCCCCAGCTGTCGATCGCGAGCCGCCACAGCTGGCCGGCCGCCATCTCGAACACGTTGATCGCGCCGTGCACGCTGCGCAGCCGCGTCGCCATCTCGGCGGACAGGTTGCGGGTCCCCTCGGGGTAGATCGCGGAGGTGAGATAACGGTCCAGCAGCCAACCGGCGCCGGTCGCGGCGGCTAGGGCCAGCGCCGCCGCCGCGACGGTGCCGCGCGGCGCCAGGCGGCGCCAGGCCACCAGCAGGCCCACCGCCACGTAGCCGAGCACGATGACATCGCCCCTGGAGTGAACCGCGTAGGCGTACCCGGCGAGCAGCGCGGACCCGACCGCGGCCGCGTACCGGCCCCGCGCGGAGGAGGCGGTCAGCCAGCTGTGGGTGGCCAGCAGCCAGGCCAGCACGAGGACCGGGAAGATCGCGTCGGCCAGCGCGTACTCGGCGTAGAAGAACGCGGCCGGGAGCAGGGCGGTGACGGCCGCCACGACGTAGGCGGCGGGGCGGTTCAGCCCGAGCCGCAGGCCGGCCAGCCAGGCCAGCGGCATCAAGGTGGCGCTGACCGCGGCGTTGATCATCAGCACGGCGCGGTACACGGCGACCGGGTTGGACGTGAACCAGTACACCGGGGTGATCAGCAGCGGATAGCCGCCCTGGTACAGGGTCGAGTCAGAGAAGTCGGTGGCCGGGCCGCCCGCCAGGACCCGAGCCGCGATCAGGTAGGCGGACTCGTCAGGGTTGGCCAGCGGCACGGTCTGCATCCGGCTGAACCATACCCGCAGCCCGGCCTGGCACAGCCAGCCCGCGATGAGCAGCAGCACCCACCGCCGCCGTGACCGGCGTGCGGCGTCTCCCGCGTCGGCCGGCCGCGCCCCGGTGACGCGAGCCCGCGCCTTGGCCCCCGGCGTGATCATGCGCACCAAGCCGGCTGCCTCCCGGGGTCGAAAGATCGGACCCGACCTTGGCCCCGGGCGTCGCGTTGCTGTCCGCTACGACGCACATGCGGGACATGCGCCGTCGATACGCGTGCGATCAGCGTGACCGTACAGTATGAGAACTAGTTTTGCGGAGCATGTGCCTAGGTTGAGAACTCGCTGGTGAGCCCTAGGACGGATTCCTGCCCCACCTATCCCTGTACCAGCGTCTCATCGGCCACGGCAGCGCCGAAGCCGACGCCCGCGGCGGCGCCGTCGATCATGTCACCGCCCGGCGGCTGGCCATCTGGCCGGCCGCCCGGCCGCAGCCACCCCCGTTCGTCCGGGACCTGGTCCGCTTCGTCCACACCGGAGAGATCACCCCGGCGCTGAAGACCCAGCTGCGCATCCACGCCCGCTCCGGCACCTACCCGGACCGGCCGCAGGCCTTCCGGCTCATGGACTACTGCACCGGCCGGGGCGCCCTCGGCCCGGCCGGCCCCGACTTCGGCGCCGCCTGCGACCAGATCGACCGCGCCGACCTGATGCTGGCCGACCTCCACCAGCGGGCCAGGCACGGCCTGGCCCAGCAGGCCTACCGCACGGCCGTCGCGCCTACGAACTCACGCACCGCCCGGAATTCCCCGAACCCGTTCCGATCTCTCGCGCTGTTACCGGTGGTGGGCGAGTGAGGGATGCACGTGCCGCCGCTGCAGGCGGGGGAGTACGAGGATCTCAAGGTCCGGGACGATCGGGACCCCTAGCGGCGGATGCGTGAGCAGGGGACGGTCGCGTTGGGGGCAGCCCAGATGATCAGCGAGATCTCGCCGGTCTTGCTCCGGGCGCACGCGTTCAGCCAGTCATGCACGGTGTCAGTCCAGTAACCCGCGCTGACGCGACTGGGTACGTAGTACCTGTAGTCACTCACCCAGCCGAACGCGAGCGCGCAGGTCAGCGCCATGACCGCGATCAGCGCCCACGGTCGCGAGCCCCGCCAGGCGCCCTGCGATGGTGGCGTAGGCGTGACCGCGCCGCGGCGGCGGATGAACGTGTCGACCGCGATGACCACCATGGCGTCCAGGAGCATCACCGGGACGGCGTCGTAGCGGGAGCCCGGCTGGAAGGTCGGGTCGGCCACCGCGTGCGCCACCCAGTGAGCGCCGGGCGGGCCAGGGACGGACGCGACGGCGATCACCTGCACGAAGCCGATCACGGTGGCCAGCACGGCGAAGACGCGGACCTGCCGATCGCCGGTGATCAGGACCCACGCGAGGACGGCCAGCAGGAACGCGCCGACGACCGCCGTGGCAGCGTTCAGGCCAAGCAGCCTCTGCAGCCACCACGACAGGTGCCAGCCGACGGAGCGCAGGATGAAGGCGTGGAAGTAGAACTTGACCGAGGCGAGCGGTTGACCGAAGCCATGGAGCCGCTGTGCATGCTGGGCGTAGGTCGACAGGATCGCTGGCACCTGCACCAGCAGGCCGAGCAGGAAGCCGATGGTGACCGCGTGCTCCCGCCAGCGCGGCAGTGCGATGATCCGGATCACCAGCAGCGGAAGATAGATGACCGCGACGATCTCCGACGAGGTCGCCGCGAAGGCCATGAGCGCGGCGGCCAGCATTCCCGAACGCGTCCGAGGCCGCCACATCACCGCCCAGAACGCCGTCGGCAACAGGTACCACGGGGAGTCCACCCCACTGTCGGCCATCTCGATCGGCGCGAGCGGCAGCAGGATCAGGGCGGCTCCCAGCATGGCCCGCAGCCAGGGCGACCGGATGTACCCCTCACTCGCGTGATACGTGAACAGCGCGCAGACGGCTGCGATGAGGGCTCCCGAAACCGCGTAGACCCGCGCGGCGTCCCAGAGTGGCAGCAGCGAGACGATCTGCCCGAGGATGCGCGGCACCAGCTCCACGTAGCCGCCGAACGGGGCGAGCAGGTCCCACGGGTGCGCGAGTGCCCCGGTGAGGAAGACACCGTTGTCCTCGGCATAAACCAGGTCCCAGGCCGGAATGTGAGCGACGCGCAGCAGCATCGCCACTGCGGCGACAAGGACAGCGAGGACCTCGATGGCGACGCGCACCGGCCGCTCGCGCAGGAGCCCCCCTGGCCCTGGCGACACGCTGGGCGCTATGGGGAAGAGCGCGGCGAGCGCGGTCCGGAATCCACCAGCGCGCGGGTCGCCCCAAGGATCCGCCCGGCGGGGGCGGAACAGGGGCGTCCTAGAAACCACGCGGTTCCCCTAGAACAGCAGCTTGAGGGTAGCCAATTCCGTCATCACACCGGATCGACCGGTACGAGCGTGCTCACCAGGGTAGCGCGACGGACGTCGCTACTAAGTCGGGGTGCCAGCACAACGGCCAAAGATTAGCAGAAACTTATGATGCACCATCAGCGGAGGGGCACGGGCGCCGCCCGTGCCCCTCCGCCAGACCGGTCCGGCCCAATCCGTACGGCCTGGGACACGTCCCGTGGATCATGGAACGGGGTGGCGGAGCCAGATGCTGATCGAGGCCGGGGCTGTCTGCCGGCACTCCGACCTGCCGTGCTGGCGATCTTGAGGCCGAACGTGGTCCAGTCCAACGTGACACCTTCGCTGAGCGTGCCGGACGGGTCGTTGACGACGACGTCGCTGGCGTTGGAATACCGCCACCAGGTCCAGATGTTCGACACCCGGAGGCTGGCGGTCGAAGGGCGTCCCTGTGCTTCCCTCGCACAAGCTGGCTCCTGGCCTGACCTTCGATCATCTCGACCTGTGCTGGCGCTGCCAGTCCGGCGGCTGCCGCTTCTGTCTGAAGGGAATTGCTGATGTCACGCGTGCTCATCACCGGCTCCACTGAGGGCCTGGGACTGATGGCGGCCAGGCTGCTGGCCGACGACGGACACTCGGTCACGCTGCATGCCCGCAGTGCAGCCAGGGCCGAGGACGCACGTGCGGCCCTGCCCGCGGCCAGGGCCGTCGTCGCCGGCGACCTGTCCAGCATCGCTGGCATGCGGCAGGTCGCCGAGCAGGCCAACGCGGGTGGCCCGTACGACGCGGTCATTCACAATGCCGGGGTCGGTTACCGGGAACCGCGGCGCATCCGCACCGATGACGGCCTTGAGCACGTCTTCGCGATCAACGTGCTCGCCCCGTACCTGCTGACCGGCCTGATCGAGCGGCCTGGCCGGCTGGTCTACCTCAGCTCGGGCATGCATCGCGGCGGGGATCCCGGCCTGAGCGATCCGCAGTGGGAACACCGTCGCTGGAACGGCTCGCAGGCATACTCCGACAGCAAGCTGTTCGACGTCGTGCTCGCCTTCGCCGTCGCGCGGCTGTGGAGCGGGGTCCTATCGAACGCCCTTGAGCCTGGCTGGGTACCTACCAGAATGGGCGGCCCCGGCGCACCCGATGACATGTCACTCGCCCCGGTGACCCAGGCATGGCTGGCCGTCAGCTCGGATCCGGGCGCAAGGGTGACGGGCGGATATTTCTATCACCAGAAGCCCCGCACGGCACACCCCGCCGCCCGCGATCTCAAGATCCAGGACCGACTGCTCAGATATTGCGCCGCGCTGACCGGCGTGACCCTGTGACCCCTGCGGCCCTGAGGTTTACCTTGCCCGGCTATCCGATGATGGTACGCACGTGTTATCGCCGGGGGCATCCGGCTTGCGTGGTGTCACAGAGTCCAGAGTGCCTGCGTTGGTGACATGCGGGCGGCGCGGATGGCGGGCAGGAGCCCGGCGAGGGCGCCGATGAGGAGAGCGGCGCCGAGCCCGCCGACCCATGCGTCAGCCGGGATGACGACGGCCCAGCCTTTGGCGTGGGCGTAGACGGAGGTGGCGACGGCGCCGGCGATGTCCCCGGCGGCCCCGCCGGCCAGGGCCAGCAGGATGGCCTCGGCCAGGAACTGGATCCGGATCTGGCCTTTCGTGGCGCCCAGCGCGCGGCGTAGCCCGATTTCCTGACGGCGCTCCAGCACCGAGATGATCATGATGTTGGCCACGCCGACCGCTCCGACCAGCAGCGCGACCGCGCCCAAGCCGAGGAACAGGGTGTCGAACGCGCCGGCGGCGTCGGCTTGCGCCGTCAGGGCTTGCGACGGCTGGGAAACGTTGACCTCGTTCGGGTACTCCGGGTTGGCCTGCGCGGCGAGCAGGTTGTCAACCCTGGCGGTGGCGGCCGGGGTATTGACGGTGCGGACGTAAAGCTCGGAGGGATGCCCGTCGAAGCCGAGGTAGGTCTGCGCGCCGGGGAAGCCGACCAGGATGGAGGTGTTGATCTGCGGGGCGAGGGTGGCGGGGTTGAGGATGCCCACGAGGTAGAACCACCGGCCGCCGACCCAGATCCGCTCGCCGGGCCAGATCCGGTCGATGCCCATCAGCTGGGCGGCCTCCGAGCCGAGTACGGCGACCGGCTCCTTGGCGGTGGCGGCGTTGAGGTAGCTGCCTTGGGCGACCGAGGTGCCCGCCACGGCGGGCAGGCCCAGGCTGGCGGCCTCTATGCTCAGCCCATCGCTGTCGATCGAGGGAATCAGCGGGCTGCGGTAGACATCGGCGCTGACGGTGCCGGTGTACTGGACGGCGATGACGCCGGGCAGCTGGCCGACCATCCCCGGCCCGGCGTCGGGCAGTTCGGCGGGCTGGCCGGTGAGGCTCTCCCCGTTGGTGACGGTCAGCAGGTTGGTGCCCAGCTGCCTGATCTCGGCCAGCAGCCCGGCCTGGGAAGAGCTGGCCAGGCCCAGGACGGCCACGATCGCGGCCACCCCGATCGCGATGCCCAGCGCCGACAGCATCGCCCGCAGCTTGCGGGTCCGCAGCCCCACGCTGGCCAGCCCAGCCAGGTCGCCCGGGCGCAGCCGGATCGGTACCGGGGCGGCCGGACCTGACGTGATGGTCATGATCTGCTCTCCTGCGCCGGCCAGCCCCCGGCCGCGGCGGGGGCGGGGCCGGTGTCGCTGATGATGTGCCCGTCGAGCACCTCGATGCGGCGTCGCATCCGGGCGGCGACCGCATGGTCATGGGTGATCACGATGATCGTGGCGCCGGCGGCGTTGAGCTCTTCCAGCAGGTCAAGCAGGGCTGCGCCGGTCGCGGAGTCCAGGTTGCCTGTCGGCTCGTCGGCCAGCACCACCGGCGGGCTGCCGACGATCGCCCGGGCGATCGCCACCCGCTGCCGCTCCCCGCCCGACAGCTGGGTTGGCCGGGCGCCGACCCGGTGTCCCAGGCCGACCCGCTCGAGCGCGGCGGCCGCCAGGCGGCGCCGCCCGGCCCGCGGCACGCCCGCGTACAGCAGCCCGTCAGCCACATTGGCCAGCACGGTCTGATGCTCGGCCAGGAAGAACTGCTGGAACACGAAGCCGATCCGAGCCGCCCGCAGCGCCGAAACCTGCCGGTCGGTCATCAGGGCCACGTCCAGGCCGGTGATGCGCACCGTCCCGCTGCTTGGCCGGTCCAGGGTGCCCATCAGGTGCAGCAGCGTGCTCTTCCCCGACCCGGACGGGCCGACCACCGCGGCCAGCTCCCCGGCCGCCACCGCCACGCTCACCTCATGGAGCGCCCGCACTGGCGGCGACCCCGGATACTCCTTCGTCACCCGCTCCAGCTCCAGGACCGTGCTTTCTTCTCGCCTCCGGGACTCGCTGGCGCTCACGTGGCCGGCACCACGACTTGCTCACCGGGCGTCAGCGCCCCGGTCACCTGCACCATGCCGGAGTTGTCGTCGAAGATCCCGACCGTCACAGGCACCAGCCGCCGGGTATTACCGGCGCCGGTCACCTCGACCGCGTATCGGTCCGAAGACTGGGCAACCAGCGCCCCCACCGGCACTACGAGTACGTTGCTGACGCTGGCGGTGGTGATATAGACCGTCACCGGCGCCTGGCCCAGGGTCCTGGCTACCGACGGGTGCGTCAGCGTGACCGTCACCTGGATCGTCGCGTTGCTGGCGGTCCCGGACGCCACCGTGCCCACCGAGGAGATCGTCCCGGGCGTGCTGGCATTGTCCGGCAGCGTGACCGTGACCGCGTCCCCCACCGCCACCTCCGACTCCTGGGCGGTGCTTAGCGGGATCGTCACGACGTGCTGATCGGAGGTCGCCGCCAGCACCGGCCCGGCCCCAGGGCCGCCCAGGTTGCCCAGCACATCGCTGACCCGGATCGCCCCCGGCTCGAACACCACCGAACCCAGCGGCAGCGACCCCGGCGGGCTGGAAACCCCCAGCGCCGATTCCATCTGCTGCACCCCGTACGCGGTCTCCCACGAGAAATAATCCCAGCCCAGCGTGCTGATATCCGAGCTGCTCGCATAGCCGAGCGCCACCAGGTCGTGATTCAGCTGGGTCACGTCCGCCCCGGTCAGCCCCTCCTCCAGGGTCCGCCAGGCCGGCACCGGCCCGTACAGCAGCGCCACCGGGGTACCGTTATCCACCCGGCACAGCACCTGCCCCTCACCGATCACCTGCCCCGCCGTGGGCAGCCAGGTCAGCGTCCCCCCGCCCTGCCCTTGCACCGTGTACGAGTCCGCGTACCCCAACGTCGCGGTCACCGGCACCTGCGACGACAGATTCTCCTGGATCACCGGCTGCGTCGCCGGCGGCGGCGCCCCCTGCCCGGTCCCGGACGAGTTTTGCGACCGGAACGCCCCCGCCGTCCACGCGATCCCTGCCCCCGCCCCGAGCACCACCAGTACCAGCGCCACCGCGACTGGCCGTCGGCGCCGGCCGCGCGGCCGCGCTTGGCCGGTCTTCCCGGCCGCCACCGCAACGTCGCGCTGGCCGACCTCCCCGCCACGGGAAACGGTCCTGCTCATGAGGCTGACGTGTTCGTGTGTATCGATACCTGCGCGCCTGGGGGCAGCAGATGATGACAGGCGGTCGACGCGGCCTGGAACTGCGGCGAGTTGGGGTTGAAGGCACCACTGTTACCGGGCGGTGGGCTCTGGCCGCTCTGTCCGAGGTCGGGGAAGTTCGGCACGCCGTGGCTGCGTATGCACTGGGAGTACTTCAACAACTCGGGGAGCGCTTGCTCCTGCCGTTGCTGCTCTTGCTGCTCCAGCTGCTCCAGCTGTGAGATCGACGGGGCGCCGGGCAGCACATGCCGGCAATCGCCATAAGCCGCCTGTGCCTGGCTGCTGTCGATGTCAACTGATGACCCCCCGGCACCCTCAATTGACCCGTTTGATGTCAAGGTGTAGCTCCCCGATGTATTGGGGTCGGGAAAGTTCGGTACGCCGTGGCTGCGCATGCACTGCGCGAGGGCAAGCACCTGCGCGTAGGTCGGCGCGCTGACGGAAGACGGGGCGCTGCCGCCGCACGCCGTGGCCAGCACGGCGACGGCTGCCGCGACGGCTAGGGCGCCCGCACGCCGCGGGCCCCGTTTACCAGCGGTCTTTTCGTTCATCGCGGCCTCCTCGTAGAGCCGGAATGTGTATTCCTGCTACTGCCTGTTGTAGAGAATGGGAGGTGACAGCACGGTGACGGAAAATGTCACCTGGCTGTCACCTGCGGTCTGCGATGCTGGGGAGCAGGCGGCTGACATGCCGCGGGGCACGGAGGCGGCGCGCAGACGATGCGGGTTCTGGTGACCGAGGACGACGAGATCCTGGCCGAGGCGGTGGCGGCCGGGCTGCGCCGGGAGGGGATGGCCGTCGACGTCGCCCTGGACGGCGGGGCGGCCCTGGAACACGTGGCGGTCAACCGGTACGACGTGGTGGTGCTGGACCGGGACCTGCCCGGCGTGCACGGCGACGATGTCTGCCGGGCCCTCGCCGCGGGCAGATCCGAGAGCCGGGTGCTGATGCTCACCGCGGCGAGGTCGGTCCGGGAACGGGTCGAGGGCCTCGATCTGGGCGCCGATGATTACCTGCCCAAGCCGTTTGATTTCGCCGAACTGGTGGCCCGCATCCGGGCCCTGGGCCGGCGTGCCGCCGCCCGGCTGCCCGCCAGCCTGGAGCACGGTGACCTGAGCCTGGACCCGGCCCGCCGGGTCGCGGTCCGCGCCGGGCGGCGGCTGCCGCTCACCGCCAAGGAACTCGCCGTGCTGGAATGCCTACTCGCCGCGGACGGGCGGCCGGTCCCGGCCGAGGAACTGCTCGAACGGGTATGGGACGAGGCGGCCGACCCGTTCACCAGCACCGTGAAGACCACCATCGGCAGGCTCCGGGCCAAGCTCGGCGACCCGCCGGTGATCCAGACCATCCGGGATAGCGGCTACCGCATCGGAGAACCATAATGCACGCTCCCCGCCCGCGCCCCGGTCCTCTGCGCTGGCTGCGGCTGCCCCGCCGCACCGCCCGACTCCGCCTCACCATCCTGTACGGGGTGGCGTTCCTGGCCTGCAGCGCGGCGGTGGTCACCTTTATCTACCTGTTCTACCGGCACATAGTGCACTTCTCCCAGAGTCTGCCGGCGATGCACGTCTCCGGGCCGCCGGGCGGCGGCAGTCTCGACGAGAAGGCGGCTGCTGCTCGCGCCGTCGCCGTTCAGGCGCAGGTCAATGCCGCCCTTCAGGAAGCTTCTAACAACCCGGCTGTCCGTGCCGTCCTTCAGCAGGCCAAGAGAGCGGGCGACCAGGCGGCTCTTGGGCAGATCGGTTTCGACATGAGGCAACTGCTGATCGGCTGCGCCATCGCCCTGGCGGTCATCGCGGTGGCTGCCGCCGCGATCGGCTGGCTCATCGCCGGCCGGGTACTGCGCCCGCTGAGCACGATCACCGCCGCCGCCCGGCGGATCTCCGCCAGCAGCCTGCACGAGCGGCTGGCCCTGCACGGACCTGACGACGAGCTCAAGGAACTCGCCGACACCCTCGACAGCCTGTTCGCGCGGCTGGAGGCCTCCTTCGACGCCCAGCGGCGCTTCGCCGCCAACGCCTCGCACGAGCTGCGCACCCCCCTGACCCGCGAACGCACCCTGCTCCAGGTCACCCTCGCCGACCCCGCCGCCACCACCGGCACCTGGCAAGCCGTCAGCCGGGAACTGCTCGCCTCCAACGCCGAGCAGGAACACCTCATCGAGGCGCTGCTCACCCTGGCCAGCAGCGAAGGCGGCCCCGGCCAGCGCGAGCCCCTTGACCTGGCGGCCATCACCAGCGCGGATCTGGACGCTGCCCGCCCCGCGATCAGCCGCCTGGGCCTGAACGTCAATGCCGACATCCAGCCCGCCATCCTCGACGGCGACTCGCTCCTGGTTCAGCAGCTCGTGGCCAACCTCGTCAACAACGCCGTCCGGCACAACCACCCCGGCGGGCATATCCAGGTCACTACCAGCACCAGCAGCGGTCACGCCGTCCTGTCGGTGACCAACTCGGGGCAGGTCATCCCGCCGACCGAGGTCGACGGGCTGTTCCAGCCCTTCCAGCGGCTCGCCCCGCGCCCCGCCCGCCGCGACGGCGGCCACGGCCTCGGCCTGTCCATCGTGAGGGCTATCGCCACCGCCCACGGCGCCACTATCACCGCGGAACCCCGGCCCGGCGGCGGCCTGGCCATCGACGTCGCCTTCCCCGCGCCGGTCCTGCCGCAGACCCGTCGGCCGCATGCTGGACGCGCGGCCCGCGTACAGATCCGCGGCTAAACGCAATGCCAGCCTCATCAAGAAGATTCCTGTATGCCGTCAAGAGGAGCGGCAAGACGCCGCCGTGGTTGAGTCGAAGGCCACGTATGCCCTGCAGGCGGGCAGCTTCGCGCACGACCCGGCGCTGCGCGAGGGGATGCAGGCCGGCGGGGTCGAGGGAGCGCCGCGGATCGAGATCTTCACGGATGTCTGAACCGAGCAGTCCGCTGAGGCCGGGGAGGGGCAGCCGCCCCTCCCCGGCCTCGCTCGGCATCGTCACGGTCGACGCCGACTTCGAGGACGAGTACCCCCCTCCGAGGTCAGCGAGCGGGTCCTGGTCGCCTCGGCCACCATGACCGCCACGCTGGACCTGCTGGAGCGCCGCGGCTGGATCCGGCGCGTCCCCAACCCCGCCGACCGGCGCAGCGTCCTGATCGAGATCACCCCCGAGGGTCACGCCGCCGCCGACCAGCTGCTGCCCGGCATCCGCGCCCTCGAGCGGAGCATCCTGTCCGCGCTCATCCCGGGCGAACGAGCCCACCTGCTGGACCTGCTCGCCAAGGTTCTCGCCCGGACCGCCGCTGTCGCCGCCAGCCCGCCCGAGCCCCTCCGCGGCCAGCGCAACCGGCCCGCCCGCCTCACCTCCCGGCACGGCACCGAGCCCGGCCCCCCGCCAGCCCCGGCACCGCCACCGCCGCGTCGCAGCGGCACAGCTGAAGAGCGGCCCGAAGCCAGCGGTCATGCGGACTCGGCTTCTTCGTAGCGAAGATCGCGTCCCATGATGGCCGCGCCACGGCGTGGAACCACCTGACAGCGCTGGACGGGACAGGCCGCCGTGCTGTGACGAGAGCACAGCTCTGTCGCCTGTCCTGGGTGACGCCGTTACCGAGTTCGTCGAGCGTGCGGCGAGGGCACGCCGGACAAGGCGCCAGCGCGGCGACCTGTCCTGCAGAGGCTATCCGGTCTGGGATCCTCGCCCCGGGTGACGAATTGCCGTCGATCACCGAGCTGACCGCCCTGCAGGGCATCGGGACCGGCGTCATCCGGCACGCCCTGCAGCTCCGCCACCTGGCCGGCGCTCCGGGATCACGCCGTTTCGGACTGGAGGATCTGTGCCGCCGGGATGCGGGCGCCTACCAGGGCCGGGACGGCGGTGAGCCCGGCCACGGCGAGGAGGGTTCCGAGTACCGCGGCGACCACCCACAGCGCCGAGGGCGGAGCGGTCTGGTGCCCGCCCACGACCTTGAACAGGAAGATGCCCAGCGGGACGCCCAGGATGGCGCCCGGCAGCGCGGACAGCACCTGCGCCGCCAGCAGGCCGGTGCTGACCTGCTCAGAGCGCGCGCCGAGCGCGCGCATCAGCGCTGACGGGCGCCTGGCATCCAGCACCGTGGCCCAGGCCGTGAAGATCGCGTTCAGGGCCGACAGCGTGACCAGCATGATCGTGATCACCGTCAGCACCCGCTCATCCCGGCTGACGATCGGGTCGGCCAGCCCTCCGGCAGACCCGCCGATCGTCTTTGCGCTCGCGTTGACGGTGGCGTGGAAGGCGAGCACGGTGACGATACCGGCGACGGTCACCGCGATGCTGGCCGCGCTGAGCAGGGCGCGGCGCGGCCTGCGGGCGACCATCCGCAGCCCGAACAACGCTGGCACGGGCAGCCTGCTGGAGAGGCTGATCAGCGCGCCTTGGCGCCGGGGCGGGCGGGCCGAGTCGGCCAGCGCGCTGACGGTGCTGGATCGCGCGGCCCGGATGGCGGGGGCGAGCGTCGAGGCGAGCGCGACGATGAGCGCAACGCCCAGGACCGCCACGACCGTCAGCAGGTAAGCGAGGGGGCGCCCGGGGCGCCGACCAGGGCGGCACCGGGGCTGGTGAGCAGCGGGGCCGTCAGCCACCCGGCCATTAGCCCGGCCGCTCCCGCGATCAGCGCCAGGACCAGGTTCTCGGCCAGGAACGTCGCGGCGATCACGCCCGGCGTGCCGCCCGCGGCCTTGAGCAGCCCGACCCGTCGCGTGTGTTCGGCCAGCCGGCCTCCGACCAGGACGGCCACGCTGGCCAGCGCGAGCAGGCAAAGGAGCGCGGCGCCGGGCACCAGGACGGACTGCTCGTCGCTGACCAGCAGTCCGTCCGCGGCGGCGATGTCCTGCCAGGAGACAAGGATGGGGCTGGACGGCTGGCTGGCGCCGGACGGCTGGCCGGGGCCGATATGTTCGGAGCCGGATGGTCCGGGGCCGTAGCGGCTGGCGAACGTCGGCGCCTGGTCCGGGTCGGCGAGCTTGAGGTCCAGGACGTAGGTGTTCAGCGGCTCCGCCGCCACCGGCAGCTTGATAGCGTCGGGTTCCGTCGCCCAGATCAGGCCGGTGTCCTTCGCGTGTATCCCGGGCAAGAAGATCTCGCAGCCGCCGGCCATGCAGATGTTCGGGTAGGGCGGCTTGGCGGCGCTGACCGCGATCCCGGCGACGGTGAACGACTGTCCGTTCAGGGTGAGCGGGTCGCCGACGCTCACGCCGAGCGCCTCGGCGAACTCCCGCTCGATCACCACCGCAGCCGCTCGGCCCCATCACCGCCACCGTCTCGCCCCGCGCGACCTCTAGGTCCACCCCGTCGACGGCGCGGACCAAGCTGGCCTCCCGGCCGTATTCCTTGCGCAGCCCCTGGGCGCGAAGCACCCAGCTCCTCCCGTCGATGTCGTTCATGACTCGTCCTTCCGGCTTGTCCAGTTCTGTTCGCATGCTTCTAGCCAGCGGAGGTCGGCCTGCAGCCGCAGCACGATGCCCTCCAGGAGTAGCGCGGCCGACGAGCGGTCGGGCTCGGCGATGGCCGCGCGCTGCGCGTCGCGGAGCCGGCGCAGCAGCTCGCGACGCTGGGTGTCGATGATCGTGATCGGGTCGGCCAGGCCGGCGGCCGCGGCCGCGATCAGCTTGAGGTGGAACTCGGCCAGGTCCGGCTTGGGCCAGCTCACCTCGGCCAGCCAGTCGGCGACCCGCCGCTGTCCGGCGGGGGTCAGCGCGTACACCTTGCGGTCGGGCCGGTCCGGCAGGCCAGGCTCCTGTTCCGCAGTGACCAGGCCGGCCTTCTCCAGCCGGGTCAGGGTGACGTAGATCTGCCCGTCGTTCATCGTGTCCCCGACCGGGCCCAGCGCCTCCCGCAGCCGGGCCCGCAGCTGGTATCCGTGGGTCGGTTCCTTGGCCAGCATGGCCAGGACTGCTCCCTGCTGCATCGCATCTCCCTAACGGTTATCTATCTATGGATAACGGTTATCCGCTGGGATGTCAAGCCGCACGATAACGCCGGCGGCGGTGAGCGAAGAGGCGGGCCGCGCCGTTGTCCTCGCGGACCTCGCCGAGGCAGAGTTCCTCGTAGATCACGCGGTGGACCTGCGCCCGGTCTTCCGCCTAGCCTGTCGGCTCCCTTGTTTCGCCGGTGGATCGGGCGTAACGTCTGAACAGGAAGTAATGCTCGTTAATCTGTGTGTAAACGACATCAAGATTCCGGCTGCCCTGGACCTCGGCAGCGCCTAGCGCGCATCCAAGCCGAGGCGGAATATGGCAGCACCTTCTTGCTTGCGGGTCGCGGTCTGCGTCCCCGCACCGGTCATCCTGCGGTGCCACGACATAGTGCCACTGGGTCACCACGGCCGCTGGCGTGCGGCCGGCACTTCACGCCCAGCATGGCCTGAACTCGGGGGCTGCTGCGATGCCCGGCGGTTCCGCGGGCATGGATCCCGCCGAGGCTGTCGCCGCGCCGGAGCCACCAATGGGTGAGGACCGGCTGCATGTGGTGTTCGGCACCGGGCAGGTCGGTCGTACCCTCGCGGCATGCCTGGCCGGACGAGGCCTGGCGGTGCGGGCAGTAGCGCGACACCGGCCACCCGGGCTGGCTGACGGGATCGACTGGCGCGCGGCGGACGCGACCGACCCTGACGCGGCCAGCGACGCCGCGAAGGGCGCCGCGGTCGTGTACCAGTGCCTGAACGCTCCCTATACCCAGTGGCCGGAACGATTCCCGCCGCTGCAGCGGGGTGTGCTGGCCGCCGCCGAACGCACCGGCGCGCTGCTGGTCGCTCTGGAGAACCTGTACGGTTACGGCCCGACCGGCGGCAAGCCGATGACCGAGGACCTCCCGCTGGCCGCGACGACCGTCAAGGGCCGGACCCGGGCAACGATGACTGCCGACCTGCTGGCCGCTGCCGATGCCGGCCGGGTCCGCGTCGCGATCGGGCGGGCTTCGGACTTCTTCGGCCCCGGCGTCACCGAGGGGTCAACGCTCGGCGAGCGGGTCTTCGGAAACGCCCTGGCGGGCCGGCGCGCCGACTTCATCGGCCACCCTGACCTGCCGCACACCTACAGCTACGTCCCCGACATCGCCGTCGGCCTGGCCACCCTCGGCGCCGATACCCGCGCGGCCGGGCAGGTGTGGCACCTGCCCGGCCCGGCGACCGTCACGACCCGGGCGCTGCTGGATCTGGTGGCCGCCGAGGTAGGGCACCCGGTCGGCATCCGGTCGGTTCCCAAGCTGGCCGTGCGCGCCCTGGGCCTGGTCAACCCGCTGATGCGGGAGCTGGCCGAGATGTCGTATGAGTTCGACGAGCCCTTTGTACTCGATACCAGTAAATATGAGGCCGCGTTCGGGGCGGCCGGCACCCCGCTGAAGGCCGCCATTGCCGCGACCGTCGCCTGGTACCGGACCCGGCCGAGCACGTCATGACACTCGAATCGGGGCGGTAAACGCCATGACAACTCAGCCGACCACCGTGCCAGCGGAACCGGCGGCCAGCGCCGTCGGCCTGACTCCGGCTGCGGCGTGGTCGAGGCGGGTGCGGCGCGTGGGCGGGTTCATCCAGGCCGCCTTCGCCGCCTTCTGGCTGGGGCGGGCGAGCCTGGCCATCGGCGGCCGCGCCGGAGACGTCCTGCTCGCGGCGTCTGCCGTCGCGGTGATCGGCGTGGTCTCCTACGCGATCAGGGTCACGGCCGGCCTGGCCCCCCGGCCGGCCGGCCCGGAGGCCAGGCGGATCGAGCGGTCGGTGACCATCGCCACCGTGATCGAGCTGGTGGCGGCCTTCGTGCTGCCCGTCATCGTCATCGCCATCGGCCATTCCGACTGGGTACTGCCGTCGATCGTGATCACGATCGGGCCGCTGCTGCTCTGGCTCGACCACCTGGTCCACATCCGCCGGTACCGCCCGGTCGGCTGGGCGCTGATCATCGGGCCGGTCATCCTCGTCGCCACGATGTCGGGGTCCGCGCTGGCGGTGACCACGGGCATCGCCGCCGGGGTCGTGCTCCTGGGTACCGCCGCGGCCGGCTTCCACGACCTCGCGAGGCTGCGGCCCGCGGGCCCGGCCCGGCTCAGTACGAAAGCCCGATGAGCATGCCTCAGGCTGACAACTCCGTGGCTGGCTTCCGGCCCTTCTTCAACCCCGCCACCGGCGAGTGGATCACCTACACCGCCCTGGCCGAGGACAGCGACGGACAGCTCGTCCGCTTCACCTGGCGCAGCGTTCCCGGCGGCGTGATCACCGAGCACATCCATCCCCGCCAGGAGGAGCGCTTCACCATCTTGGCGGGCGAGGCCCACTTCACCCTCAACGGTGCGGAGCTCGTGGCCGGAGCGGGAGAGACGGTCGTCGTCCCAGCTGGTGTCCCGCACTCCGAGGGAAACCCCGGACCGGCCGAGATCGACGGCGTCGTCGAGCTCCGCCCGGCGCTGCGCACCAAGGAGTGGCACGAGGCCCTGGCCGGCCTGGTGGCCGACGGCAAGACCACGCCCAGGGGCGCGCCGCGCAACCCGCTCCAGCTCGGCGCCACCTTCTGGTACTTCCGCCACGAAAGCCGGGTCACCTCACCGCCGATCTGGGTGCAGAACCTCATGCTCCCCCCTTTGTGGGCGCTGGCGAAGGCCTTCGGCGTCCGCCCCTACTACGACCACTGGGACAGCCGGATCCGGGGAGCGGGCTGAAGCCACCTGGCGGCCGACCGCCTGGTGGCTGCTCGCCTCCCGGCGCTGGACCGGGCCTCGGCCGATCAACGCTTACGTCATCGAGCACCGCGACGGCCTGGTGCTATTCGTCACCGGGCCGGACCAGCGATCACTGGGAGGGCCTGCCCGCCGGGAGCGAAGCGGACTTGATCACCGGCGAGCAGCAGATCAGGGCGACCGGAATCGCGTTCATCGCGTGCGCCTCGAGCGGCGGCGCGAGGTTGGCGGCGGGGGCAGCGGCGTGTGCCGCGGCGACGGGCGCCGGCGCGGCGGCGGGTCTAGCGGCGGGCGCGGGTGCGGCGGCGCGAGGCGCAGCTTCGGCCGCGGCGGCGGCGGCGGCCCTGAGTTCCGCAAGCCGCTGCTTGGATGGCAGCAAGACGATCGCGAGGATCACGCCGAGACCGAAGATTCCCGCCGACACCGAAAAGGCCACGGTGTAACCGTGGGTGGCCGCGATCGCCGGCGCCAGCGGCCCCGTGTGGTGCGCGACGAGGTAGCTGGTCGTCGCGGTCAGCGCGATGGTGCTCAGCGCGGCCGTCCCGATCGATCCGCCGACCTGCTGCATGGTGTTGACCAGCGCGGAGGCTACGCCTGAGTCCTGGCGCTCGACGCCGGCCGTGGCCGTGTTGATGGCCGGGGAGAAGATCATGCCGAAGCCCAGGCCCATGATGAGCAGGGCGGGCAGCACGACGCCGACGTAGCTAGAGGTCACGGTGAGCTGGGCCAGGTAGCTCATCGCGCCGGCGCCGAACAGCATCCCGGTGGTGATCAGGACGCGCGGCCCGAGCCGGGGCAAGGCCACGATGCTGGAGACATTGGAGCTGAGCAGGATGCAGCCGATCATCGGCAGGAAGGCCAGCCCGCTGGTCACCGGGCTGTATCCCTTGACCGTCTGCAGGTAGTACGTGAGGAACAGGAAGACGCCGAAGATCGCGATTCCGGAGAGGCCGACCGCGACGTAGGAGCCGCCCCGGGTGCGGTCGAGTATCACCCGCAACGGCAGCAGCGGGTGACTGCTCCGCCGCTCGGCGGCCACGAACGCGGCGAGCAGCACCGGGCCGAGGACCAGGGAGCCGATCGTCAGCGGGGCTGTCCAGCCGGCCGTCTCGGCGTGGGAGAAGCCGAAGACGATGAGGAACAGCCCGGCGCCGGCCAGTACCGCCCCGGGCCAGTCCATCCGCGGCCGGATGGCGGGCCGGCTGCTGCGCATGAAGGCCAGGGCGCCGGCCGCGGCGATCACGGCGAACACCAGATTGACGTAGAGCGTCCAGCGCCAGGACAGGTACTGGGTGAGCACCCCGCCGAGGATTAGGCCCACGCCGCCTCCGCCGGCCGCGACCGAGCCGAAGACCCCGAAGGCCCGCCCCCGCTCGCGCGGGTCCTGGAAGGTACTGACCAGGGTACCGAGGGCGGACGGCGCGAGGATGGCGCCGAACGCGCCCTGCAGCGCCCGGGCCGCCACCAGCATCTCGAACGAGACGGCGGCGCCCCCGATGGCCGAGGAGACAGCGAATCCGGCCAGGCCCGTGATGAAGATCCACTTGCGGCTGTACATGTCGCCGAGCCGGCCGCCCACCAGCAGCAGGCTGCCGAAGGCCAGGGCGTAGGCCGTCACCACCCACTGCCGGTCGCCGTTCGGGAACCCCAGCGAACGCTGCGCCGACGGTAGCGCGATGTTTACGACGGTGGAATCCAGGACCACCATCAGCTGGGCGATAGCCACCACGACCAGGACCAGCCAGCGCCGGTCGACGGGGGCTGGCTGGCCCTGGACGGCAGATGACATGGGATCTATGTCCCTTCGCGTGGAGCGCACTGCACGGATCGCTAACGGGGTCCGGAGCAACGATGGCCCGGAATGCTGCCGGGGATGGCTGGCCCAAAGGCCGCTATCTCAAGCCACGATAGGCATACCGGAAACGCCACGTCCACCTGCGCCTGGCCATACATGTCGGCGGGCTTCCCTCAGCGCCTGGCTGTTCGCCCAAGCCGGGACCTCCGGCCCGCACGGGCAAACCGGATCCGGCGAGCCTAAGGCACGACCACGAGGGGCACCGCTGAGCGGCGGGCGAGGCTGACGGCGACCGAGCCGACCACCCGGTGCATGGCATGCGATGAGCTCCCGACCACGATCGCCACAGTGTCGCCGGGGTGGGCGTCGCGGATGCCCGCGGCGGCGGCGATCAGCTCGTCCGGGATCAGGCCATCGCGCCGTTCGAACCGCCAGCGCTCCTCGCGGTCGCGCAGCTGCTCGCTGGCCGCAGTGTGCAGCTCCCGCGCGATATCGTCAAAGCTGGCTTCCATTTCGGCTACGGCGCCTGGCGACAGCATGTCTATGCTCGGCAGGTGAGCGACGTACACCACCTCGATGCTGCCGGCCCGGCCGTACAGCAGCCTGGCCGCAGCGTCGAGCGCCCGGATGGCAGGAGGTGAGTCGTCATACCCGACGACGAGGTACAGGTTCCCGGCGGGCGGCGCGGTAGCGTCCATCGCGCCTAACGCTATCTGGTTCCCCGGCGCGACGTCCCGGTATTCGGCATGCAGACGGCACGAACAGCCTGGCTCACCCGTCCTGGCGGATGTACCAGCCGTTCGGACGCCGCCTGGGGTCGTAACAGTCATGGCCTGCCTGTGCTCCTGCCGCCCGCGCCGCGGCCCCCGTTCATGGTTCATCGAGGTCTTCAGCCGCTCCAGTCTGAGTCGGTCCGATCTCACCGGTCTTTCCGGCGCGCCGCAACTCCCGGACGCTGTATGCCGTGGTGGCCAGCACAGTCAGCCCGCCGAACGCAACGCTTGCGCCAGCCCCCAGGCCGGACAGGGGCAGTATGTCGGTGAAGATCAGCACCCCGCCCAGGCCGATGGCACCAATGCCGAAAAGGACGGCGGAGGCCGTCGCGACTCGACTGGCGGCGGCCTTGTCGGCTGCCGAACGCGCGCGTGCCCGTACTCCGGCCAGATGACGTCTGGCCCACTCGTATTCGACCGCGAACACGATCAGCGCGAGGACTATCACGAGCAGGCCAGGTCCGGGTGCCACCAGCAGCACCACGCCGACGGCGAGGATCAACGTGCCCACCACGGTGACCGCGATCCGGCGGAGCAATCGGACCAGGCCCTTCATGCATCCAGCATGCCAGGGCGCCGGCGACAACCTGGCACCCGCAGAATCACCCGGCCCGCCAGCCCCGGCCCTTGCCGCGACCTTCTTAACAGGCCCTAGCCAATCGTTATCCATTCGGTGACGGCGGCTGGCATGCCATCGCGCAGGCAGATCAGGCTCAGCGGCCCGCCTGGAAGGTGGTCGACGGCGAAGCGGCCCCGGTCGTCAGCATCAACCCAGGAGGGTTCGGCTTGATGCTGGCGGACCTTGATGCGCGCGGGCGCGGCCGGGGTCAGCTGGCCGATCAGCCGCCAGGAGCCGACCGGGGCACCGCGCTCGACCTCGATCTCGACGCTGAGGTCTCCCGTGTCGAAGACCGCCAGCCGGGGTGCGGTGCCCGAGCGCACCACGGACTGGGCCGTGGCCAGCCCGGAATCAGAAATGAGCACCGCCAGGCTGGCGTCCGCTTCCCGCAGGTCGTAGCTGCCCTTGGCCAGGTCCGCGGACCAGTCCGGCGGCGGCAGGTCGTGGCCGATTACCTCTTGCAAGGCCGCGAGCAAGCCTTCGTCGTCCAGTTCGCCCAGCTCGATGGCCGACGCCTCGATGGCTGGCCCTCCGTCCTCGCGGGCCGCGGGGTCGTCCGTGCTCATCTGCCCCTCCGCCGCAGCCGCGGGCCCGTGAGGCCAGGGCATCCCGGTGACCTAGGTTGGAACCAGATGGCTCCTATCCTTCATGAGCCGACACGAAGGCGCTAGATACCAGCGCTGTCAAGTAGTTTTCTGAGCTGGTTCAGGCACCGTGCGCGGGTCGGCCCGAGGCTGCCTGGCGGCGTATGCAGCTGGGCGGCTACCAGGCGGTAGGACGGCGGTCCTTGGTCTGCGTCGACGACCAGCGCCCGGAGCACGCGCTGGCACCAGTCGCTGAGCAGGTGGAAGGCCGTCCAGAGGACGGCGTGCTGATCGGCCGTGAGGACCGGCTCGTCAGCTGGGGCGCCGCCACCGAGCAGCCGGTCCATGGTCTCCCCCTCAACGGCCACCGAGGACTTCGATCGCCGTAGCTGAGCCTGGCACTCGCGCCGGCACGTGGTCGCGAGCCAGCCGGCCAGCCGCCGTGGATCGCGGATCCGCTCGAGGTTCTCCAGCAGGTGCAGCCAGGTCAGCTGGACAGCGTCGGCGGCGTCGGCGTCGGTCATCCGGTGCGCGCGGCAGATGGACCAGACCAGGCCGTTGTAGCGGTCGACGAGCTGCTCCCAGGACCGCGCGTCACCGGCCGCTGCGGCCCGCACCCAGCCGGCAACAGGGTCGGCCGTGACTTCCGTGTCGGCCGTCTCCGGTTCAGGACTGTCCTGCGTCTCCATCGTCCATCACACCCCCAAAGCGATGAAGGAGCACGCGGTGGCCAGCGCGACGGGGTCGCCGGTCGCCGCCGCATCGGCCTGGGCGAGCCGGAGCGCGTCGGCGAACCCGGCACCGCCGGCCACGCACCTGTGCAGTGATCCCATGATCGAGGGAGTGACCCGGTCGTTGACGGGGACGATGGCGGCGACGATGCCGACCGTCCCCTTCGGCATCAGGCTGCTGGCCAGCCCGAGCAGCTCGTCTGCTCCGGCGGGCGCCGCGCGCCCCGACTCGCAGGCGGACAGCACCAGGCGATGCGGCGCCCGGTCGATGCCTTCGATGTCGTAGACCGTCAGCGGGCCGTCATCCAGCTGCACCGATGACAGCAGCGGGTTGTCCGCGCGGAACGTCCCGTGCGCCGCGATGTGCGCGAGCCAGGAATCATTGAGCGCGGCGAGCACGCGGCTGGCTGTTGCGGTGCCGTTGGCCAGGACGGTGGCTTGGGGGTACAGCTCGCCCAGGCGCATGATCTCGGCTTCGGCGTCGGCGAGGTCAGGGCCGCCGATCAGTGTGACCGCCCGGTGGTCAGGCTCGGCCGCCAGGCTGGCGCGCAACCAGATGGCCGCCGACGGGCTCACGCTGACTGACCGGCCGCGCAGCACGGGAAGCAGGCCCCAGGGTATGGCGGTCAGCCTGCCGGTCGGAACGATGACCACCGTATCGGCGTCGAGCCCGGCTGCCACCGGGCCGAGTACGGCCTTCTCGACCAGGCGCCCGGCATCGGCGAGGGCGTGGCCGGGATCGGGCACCGGCCGCCCGTCAGCCAGGCGCCGCAGCAGGAAACGCGCGAAATCCGCTTCGCGGGCGGCATCCTCGCCGCCGCCCACGATGTGCACCCGGATGCCCGATTGCCGGACGGTCACCGCGTACAGGGTGTCGTCGAGCTCGATGAGCTCGACGAGAACGGCGTCGCCGAGAGCGCCGAGCAAGGCCGGCACGGTGAATGCCTGCCGGGTGCGCGCCGCGGCCGGACCGGGAGTGCGCAGTATGCGGGTACGCACGGCGGCCTCCAGCCGTGAGCGCTCCCGCCGCAGGGCTGGGATAAGCGGGGCCGAGACCAGGTCGCGGTCCAGGCGCCGGCTGACTTCGCGCAAGGCCGACAGCTGTTCGGCGAGCTCGCCGTCGTTCGGCATCCTGATCGGCGTGGCGGCCTGTACGGTGGCCCGCCACCGCTCGCTCCAGACGAGCAGCTGCCGCCCGTGACCCCGGTTCAGCGCGGCCCGCTGGCCGATGGCGGCCAGCTCCCTGCCGTAGCTGGTGACCGCGGCCCGCAGCTCGCTGGCGCCGAGCATCTGCTGCTGCTCGGCCAGGACCGCCAGGCCGCGGCGGCAGGCGGACAGCATCTCGGCATCGTGTCCGCGCAGCTGGCAGAGCAGCGCCCGGGCCAGCAGGGCCCGGCTCCGGCTCAGGGGCCGGCTGCCCCGCCTGGGCCGCGCTGCGGCGGCCAGATGATCCTCGGCCTGCCCGCTGATGCCCCGCCGCAGGGCCAGCTGGCCGGCCAGCAGGTGTGCCTCCGTCGACTCATCCGCGCCGAGGGCGTCAAGCTGGCGGGCGACGGAGCAGGCCAGCCGGTAGGTGCCCGAGCCGGCGTCGCCCCCGGCCTGCCGGGCTCGCGCCAGCACCAGGCGAGTGCGGGCTGACCATCGCTCCCTGCGCTGGCGGTGAAACAGCCGCGCGGCCTGCTCGGCCCGGTCGCTGGCCGCCTGCGGATCGCCCGCGGCCAGCGCCGCCATCGCCGAGGCGTAAAGGAGCTCGGCGAACTTCGCGGACCGGCGGATATCGGGGCCCTGACCGCGGATGGCGGTTTCCGTCTCGGCCCACGCGTCCGCCGCCAGCCCGGCCGACAGCAGGATCGCGCACCGGTCGATGGCGACATCCAGCATGGGGGTGCCCAGCCGCGCATAGCACCGGTCAGCCTCGGCGAGCAGTTCGAGCGCTTCCGGCACATGCCCGGAAGCGGCCGCGACCAGTCCGCGGTTGTGCCGGGCGGTGGCGTATTCCCATTCCTGCCCGGCCAGCTTGTAGTGCTGCTCGGCTTGGACGAAGTCAGCGTCGGCCCGGCGGGCCTGACCCAGCTCGAGCAGGATCAGGCCGCGGTGGCTGCGGGCCCTGGCCTCCCAGAGGAAATCCCCGTGCCGGTGCAGGATCGCCACCACCTGGTTCTGGTCGCGCAGCGCGTCATCCCGCCGGCCGATGTAGCCAAGGGCAGCCGCACGGCGCATCAGGACCCGCCCGGTGAGTCCCCCGCGGGCCGCGCTGACCGCCGCGTCCAGGTGGGCCATCCCCCTGGCGGTGTGGCCAGCTTTCGCCATCGTCAGGCCGAGGCTGGCCCGGACGTCGGCCTCGCGCTGCACCTGGCCGCTGGCCCTGGCCGTCCGGAGGGCGCGCCGCAATTCGGTGAGCCCCTCCTCCGGGTGGCCGAGATCCCGCAGCGCGAGGCCGGCCGCCTGCCGCGCCATGGAGGCCTCAGCCGCGCTGACCGGCGGTCGGCGTGACAGCAGCGACCGCGCCCGGGCCAGCGCCTCGGCCGGCCGGGAGTGTGTGAGAACGAGAAGATGTCTGGCCTCGGTATCTGAGACGCAGCCGCCATTCTCTGACATATGTCCATGATGGTGGAAATCGGCATCGCCCGACAGGCGTGCTCACTACGAGGGGGTTACGATGACGGACAGTGAAGGCGGAAGCCCGGGCAGCAGCGCAGACGACGGCATGCGCACGGAAGCGGGTATGTCCGCGAGCGTCAGGGATATCTCGGAAAACCAGACCAGGTACATCCTGGATAGCTTCCCCGACGCTGCCGTCTACCCGCCGCGGGCTGACAACGACCCTGACGCGGCTCCGGTCGAGTTCCTCTATCGCAGGCGTCATCTGCTGACCCGCGACCAGGACCTGCGCAGCGTGCTGAACATTCTCAACCCGCAGCGCGTCCCGGTCACCCAGCGGGCGGACGGGCTGCCAGCGGCCGGGGATGTCACCCATCCGATACCCGGCCTCGCGCTCGTCCCGTTGACCGGCGGCCCGACCGATCCCCTGGGAGAAGCCCAGCTGCTGTTCGGCGCGCTGCAGGTCATCGGGCAGGAACTCGGCCCGGGCCGGGCCGTCCCGGACCATGTGGTGCACATTACCGGATCGTCTCCGCCGGCCACTGACTGCCCGGCCACGGAGCCCGACTGGGTGCCCGCTGAGGCTCCCGCGCGGCCGGGGATATCCAGGTCCCGCTGTGACGGCCGCGGGACGCTCGTCGCCGTGGTGGACACGGGGCTGGTGAAGGAAACGGCCGCCTGGTATCCGTGGCTGCACGGGGTCGCCGGCGACCCCGATCTCCAGGTGCACGAGGGAACGTCCATCGAGCGGTACGGCGGTCACGGCACGTTCATCGCCAGCATCATCCGCGCCATGGCTCCCCGGGCCGATGTGCAGGTAGTCCGCATTTTCGAGAAGGCGGGCGCGATATATGAAACCAACATCGTCAAGGCGCTCCTGGAGGTGCTTGACCGGGCCCCGGACGTCATCAGCCTGTCCGCGGGAACGCACACCTGGCTCGATGGCGGCTTGCTGAGCTTCAAGGTCTTCGTCGAAGGACCGCTGCGCGAACGCGAGGGGACCGTCCTGGTCGCCGCGGCCGGAAATGACGGCCTGGACTGGAAATTCTCGCCCGCGGACCTGGACGAGGTGATCGGCGTCGGGGCGCTCGGCGTACCGGGGGACGCGCGCGCCTGGTTCTCGGACTACGGCGATTGGGTCAAGGTCTACGCGCCAGGCCAGGACCTGGTGCACGCCTTCGCCCGTGGCCTGTACAAGTACCAGGAGGTGCGGGTTGGCCAGGAGGCGGAGTTCGCCGGCATGGCCAGGTGGAGCGGAACCTCGTTCTCGACTCCGGTGGTGTCGGGGCTGATCGCCGCCCGGATGTCGGGAACCGGCGAGAGCTCCCGTGAGGCGTCGCAGTCCCTGCTCCGGCTGGCCCGCGCCCAGGCACTGCCCGGCGTCGGCCCGGTGCTGCATCCCGGCCAGGCCTGCCTCTGCGCATGCGAGCAGCCGTGCCGGGACAGGCGGCAAGGCCACTGCGGCTGCCGCTCGTAGCACGACGGACACGGAGCTTCGCCCGTTCGCTCCGGCTTACGCGGCGGCGGACCAGTCGGAGGCATCACCAGCACCGCGAGACCACCCGGCCGGGCCGGCACGGTGGAACATCATGCCGGCAATGACCGGCACGGTGGAACATCATGCCGGCCGGATCCGGCCGACAGGCGCGCTCGCACCATCAAGCCAGTCGAGGCAAACCCCCGCGGTGGTCTATGAAGAAGGCCGTCGCTGCCGCGCTACTCCTGGACCGGCGACCAAGGCGGCGACGTCAAGGAAGTCACTTACCGGCTCGAGCCATGGTAGGCCGTCAGGTGCGCGCCGAGGGCGTCGTAGCCGAAGTCGGCCGCCGGATCCCGCCATACCGAGTGGGCGTGGTTGGCCTGGCGCTGGGTGTTGTCGTACTCGATGAGCAGCCGCGGGCCCTGCAGCCGGTAGTAAACCGGCTGGCCGGGGGCGGCGGGTCCGGCCCAGGCCAGGTGGACGGCGTCCAGCGCGGCGTCGTCGGCGTAGTCCGCCTGCGGCGACAGGCCGTCCGGGACACGCCCCAGGTAGGTGGCCAGCAGCGCGCGCAGCAGGTCCCGCTGGCTGGCGTCGAGTTCCCGGGCCGGCAGGCCCTTCGGGGCGCTGGTCAGCGCGAGCCGCTGGTGGTCGCCGGCGTCGTAGCCGGAGGCCTGCTCGGCGCCGTCGCCCATCTGCGTCACCCGCTCGGCGAGGTTGGGGTCAGTGAACCGCCCGCGCCACACGTCGCGCAGGTGCATCGTCTGGTCGCCGTCCGCCAGCCGCGCCCGGTTGCCGCCGACGATGTCCGAGGGCGCCCGGTCGAGCAGGATGGCGCGGGCGGCCCGCTCCGGGTCAAGCGAGCGGACGAGGTCACGCGCCAGGTCCTCGGTCCCGCCGAGCGGGCGGAGCGGTGCGGGTCCGAGCAGCGGGGAGACGGCCGGGTCGGCGCCGAGGAAGCACGGGGTGGTGGCGACGACCGCGCCGTCGGTGATGAGGTTGTTCAGCGATACGTGGTGACCGCCGAAGCGCCAGCCCCACGGCTCCGCGCCGCCGGGCTCGCCGAACACCCGCAGGTAGTACAGCCCCGGGTCGCGGCCACGTTCGCGGCCCCAGTCGACGGTCCAGCCCTCGACGTGGTCGAGCACGTTGTCCAGCCCGATGATGGTGGCGACGGTGACGTACCCGGCGGTGGACAGCCCGGTGGCGACCAGTTGGTGGGCGCGCCGCTGCTGAGCAGGCCGCTGGGCGCCGAGGGGCAGCCCGCCATGGTCGGTGGGAGTGTAGAACCAGCGCCTGCGCTCGGCGTCTGACTCGGCGTCCGGGCTGGGCGCGCGACCGGTGGCCACCGCACGCTGGGCGGGGTCGAGCGAGTCAAGCCAGGCAGCCGCGGCGGCGGCCATCCCGGCGGCGACCTGCTGGGCCGCGGCATCCCGGCCGACGGCCGCCCTGGTCGCGTTCATAGCGCCTCCTTGTGTCGGTCGGCCCGGCGTGCCACCTCCAGTCTGCCCGCCCTGGCGCTAGCTGACGAGGGCCACCGCGCGGGTCGGGCCGCCGTGTGCGCCCCGGAGCTTGAGCGGGAAGCCGGCGAAGGTGAACCGCGTGTTCACCACCTGGTCCAGGTTCGCGAGGTTCTCGTAGTGCGTGATGTGCTCCCGGCGGCACATCATGTGAACCGGATAACTGGTGCTGGCCGGGTTGTCCGGGGTGGGGCTGTCCACGCCGAACGTCTTCACCCGCCGGCCGACGATCCACCCGCTGGCCGACTCGCCGAAGCCGGCGAACTCGGTGAGATACCGCTTGTCCCCGGCGAAGCGATTCCAGGTGCCGGTATGGAACAGGACGATGTCCCCAGGCTCCACGCGGACCGGCGACCCGGCCTCGATGCGATCCAGGTCCTCGGCCGTGATGTCGGTGCGCGGCGGGAAACCGGTGACGTCCAGGCACACCGCGGGGCCGTAGAACAGTTCCAGTGACATCTTCTCGATGGTCTCGGCGGACGGATCCGGATCGAGATGAGAGAAGGAGTCCACGTGCGTGGGCCCGTTGTCGTTGAGCATGAACCCGGTGGTCTGGAACGAGAAGCCGCCGTCGAACCGAGGCGCCGTCTCCTCGTGCGTCGCGTGCTCGAACTGTACGGTCTTCAGGTGACCGGGGTACACCTTCATCCCTTCGTAGATGTCCTGGGACAGATCGATGATCCGCATGGTCCTCCTTCAGTACATGACGACGCCGGCGGTGACGTTGAGGTCCTCCCCGGTGACTGCGGCCGAGCCTGCGGACGCGAGGAACACGCAGGTCGCGGCCACCTCCTCCGACTGCACCATGCGGCGCAGCGGCGACAGGCCGGTCACCTCGCCGCGCACCGTCTCCGCGGCGATCCCGCGGACGGCGGCCTGCAGGCGGACCACCTGGTCCATCCGCGGCCCGGCGACGAAGCCGGGGCAGACCGCGTTGACCCGGACGTGGTGCGGCCCGAGTTCGGTGGCGAGCGTCCGGACCAGCCCGATGACGCCCATCTTCGCCGCGGCGTAGGGGGTGCGGCCGTACAGCGGGCGCTTGCCGGTCATGGACGAGATCGCGATCAGGTTGCCGTCCTGGCGCCCGATCATGGCGGGGATGAACGCCCGGAAGGTGAGGAACACGCCGTCGAGGTCGGTGGCGATCGTCTCCCGCCAGTCCGTCAGCGGGATTTCGTGCAGCGGCGCCGTGGGCCCGGCGATCCCGGCGTTGGCGACGACCGTGTGTACCGGGCCGATCTGCTCCGCCCGTTCGGCCAGCGCCGAGCATGCGGCCTCGTCGCGGACGTCGCAGGCCAGGGGGACCGCGGTCCCGCCGGCCTTCCCGGCTGCCGCCACCGTATCCGCCAGGCTGGCCGGGTCGCGGGCGCTGGCGGCGACGGTGAACCCGGCGGCAGCCAGGGCCACGGTGACGGCGCGGCCGATCCCCCGGTTGGCGCCGGTGACCACCGCGACCGCTCCGGCCGGCCCGCTCACCCGGCTCCGCCACCCACGGGGCCACCCATCGGGCCACCCGTGGGGCCGCCATCCACGGGGCCACCCGTGGACCCCGCCGCCCGCAGCGCCGACAGGATCCGCTCGGGGGTCATCGGCAGCTCGGTGAGGCGGACCCCGAGCGGGTACAGCGCGTCGTTGACCGCGGCGTTGATCGCGGCCGGCGCCATCATCCGGCCGCCCTCGCCGCCGCCCTTGACGCCGTGCGGCGTGTACGGCGACGGCGTCTCCACGTGGCCGATGGTGAGCTCCGGGACCTCCATCGCCGTGGGGATCAGGTAGTCCAGGTAGCTCGAGGACAGCAGCTGGCCGTCGTCGTCGTAGACGTACTCCTCGTACAGGGCCGTCCCGATGCCCTGGGCCGTCCCGCCGACGATGTGCCCGGCCAGCGAGCGCGGGTTCACCAGCGTCCCGCAGTCATGCACCGCGGCATAGTGCAAGAACGTGACCGCGCCGGTCTCGATGTCCACCTCCACCACGGGGATATGGCAGGCGTGGCCCATGAACGGGTAGAACACGCCGAGATCCTTGCGATCCGCGGACGGCATCGTGGTGTACGGATGGTCGAATACTTTCGAGGCGTCCAGCCCGCTTTCCATGTCCTCAGGGAAGCTGTGCTTGAACAGGTGCAGCATGACGGCGATCTCGGCGAGCGACTTCTTCCGCTCCGGGTCGCCCTTGACCTGGAAGCCGCCATCGGACCATTCCACGTCGTCCGGGTCGATCTCGAGCAGGTGGGCCGCGGCCCGGCGGGCCTTCTCCTTGATCTTGCCGGCCGCCCCCTCGACCGCGCCGGCCAGCATGACCGTGGTGCGGGAGCCGCCGGGCCCGGTGGCCGGCAGCCCGTCGCGGCTTCCGTGGTAGACGATGGAGACGTCGTAGGGGCTGCAGTCGAACTCCTCCGCGACGAACTGCGCGACCATCGTCTCCGGGCTGTTGCCCCAGAATGCGCAGGAGTACAGGATCGCGGTGATCCCGCCGGTGGCGTCGACCTTCAGCGACACCGACTCCGGCGTCGAGGTCACCGGCGCGCCCGGCTCGTCGAACCAGAACCAGAACTCGGTCGCGGAGAACACGCTGCGCTCCTGCGCGGTGATCAGCCCGATGCCGATATAGCGGCCTTCCTCCTCGCGCAGCCGCTTCTGCTCGGCCCGCCATCCGCTGTAGTCCGCCAGGTCCAGGGCCTTGTCGAGCACTTGGTCGTAGTCGCCAGAGTCGTAGACGTTGCCGGTCGGGATGAAGTACGGGAACTCCCTGATGAAGTTCTGGCGGCGGATGGCGCCCGGGTCCAGGCCAAGTTCCCGCGCGGCCTTGTCCACCATCTGCTCGAGCATCCAGTTGTTCACCTCGGAGCCGAAGCCCCGGTAGGCGCCCTGCTGGTTCTTGTTGGTCAGCGCGGCCCGCACCCTGTACCGTACGCTGCCGATCGTGTACGGCCCGACCACCTGGGCCAGGGCGTTGCCGTGATGCCCCACCCCGAACTGGATGTAGGCGCCGTAGTCGTCGACCACGTCGATCTTGATGCCGCGCATGGTGCCGTCGCGCATCACGGCGAGTTCGACGTCGTAGACCCGGTCGGAGCCGTGGTGGTCGCAGTTGGAGATGTTGTCGACCCGGTCCTCCAGGTAGGCGACCTTCCGGCCGGTTTTCCGTGCGCACATGCCGGCGATCACCGCCGGCTTGTTGGCGAACAGCTTGGAGCCGAAGCTGCCGCCGGCCGGCACCGGCCTGATGTCCAGCTTGTTGGCGGCCACCTTGAGCGTGCCCGCGGCCATGAACAGGTAGCTGGTGAAGCTCAGCGTATTGGTGTCGATGGTGAAACTGCCGGTGCCCGCGTCGTACTCGGCGATCGCGCCGACGGTCTCCAGCGGCTGCCCGCCCGAGCGGTGCCAGCGGAGCCGGTCCCGGATGACGAGATCGGCCTCGGCGAAGTCGCGGTCGACGTCGCCGAAGTCGAAGGTGCGCTCGTAGGCGCAGTTCGACTCAAGGGCTTCGTGCACCAGCGGGGCGCCGTCGGCCAGGGCTCGTTCCGGGTCGGTCACCGGCGGCAGCGGCTCGTACTCCACCTCGATCAGCTCGATCGCGTCCTCGGCCAGGTAGCGGCTGTCCGCGACGACGACCGCGACGCCCTCGCCGACGTACCGCACCTTGTCCGCGGCCAGGCAGCGCCAGGTGTGCCGGGCCGGGTCGGGGCCGAAGTCGGGCATCGGATTGCACAGTTCGGCCGCCTCCGCGCCGGTGATCACCGCGTGCACGCCGGGCAGGGCCCGCGCGCCTGAAGCGTCGATCCGCACGATCCGGGCGTGCGCGTGCGGGCTGCGCAGCACGGCGGCGTGCAGCGTGCCTGGGGTGATCCGGTCGGCGATGTAGCCGCCGCGGCCGAGCAGGAACTTCGGGTCCTCGACGCGGCGGATGGACTGGCCGACCCAGCGCCGCTTGGCGGACTGGTCGCGGACGGGGGGCGCGGCGGCGGCCCGGTCGACGGTGGTCACGAGGCGACCTCCTTCGTGGCGCGCATCCGCGCGGCGGCGCCGATCACGGCCTCGGTGATGAACTGGTAGCCGGTGCAGCGGCACAGGTTGCTCGCGATGGCCGAGCGCACCTCGGCCGGGGACGGGTCGGGGTTCTCCGCGAGGATCTCGCAGGCCCGCATCAGCATCCCGGGGGTGCAGTAGCCGCACTGCAGGCCCTGCTTGGCCGAGAACTCGTCTTGGAGCGGGTGGAGCTCGCCGTCGCGGGCCAGCCCCTCGACCGTGCTGATGTCGGCGCCGTCGGCCTGCACGGCGAACGTGATGCAGGACCGGATGCTGGCCCCGTCCAGCAGGACCGTGCAGGTGCCGCAGACGCCGTGCTCGCAGCCGATGTGGGTCCCGGGGAGCCCGAGATCCTCGCGGAGGAAGTCGACGAGCAGCCGCCGCGGCTCTACCTCGGCCACGTGCGGGCGGCCGTTCACGGTCAGGCTGATGGTGCAGGTGCTGGTGGGGGCCAACGTGCTCACCTCTCGTTTCGTGCGCGCGATGTGGCCAGTTCGATCCCGCGCCGCAGGTAGGTCCGGGCCAGGGCGAGCCGGGTTTGCGGGCTGGCGTGCAGGTCGCCGACCGGCGTCAGGTCCTTGACGGCCGCGCTGGCGGCCTCGGCGGCGGCCGCCGTCACGTCGGCGGCGGCGGCGCCGGCCAGGACCCGTTCGGCCGCGGCGGCCCGGATCGCGGTCGGGGCGACACCGGTGAGGGCGAGGGCGGCCCGCCGGATCCGGTCGCCGCCCAGGTCGATGAGCGCGGCCACCCCGACCACGGCGAAGTTGGCGTGGATCCGGGAGAACTCGACGAACGCGTGCCCGCCGGTCCACACCGGCAGCCGGATCTCGGTGAGGATCTCGTCGGGCGCCAGGGCGGTACTGAACGGTCCGGTGACGAACTCCGCGGCCGGGATCACGCGGGATCCGGTCGGCCCGGCGGCCACCAACTCCGCGTCGGAGGCGAGGGCCACCGCGGGCAGTTCGGCCGCGGGGTCGGCGTGCGCCAGGCTGCCGCCGACCGTGCCGCGGTTCCGCACCGGGGTATGCGCGACGAGCCCGACCGCCTCGGCCAGCAGGGGGGCGGCCACGGCCACCTCGGGCGACCGTTCGACCTCCGACATCGGCGTCATGGCCCCGATGATCAGGGTGTCAGCCTCGCGCCGGATGCCGCTGAGCCCGGCGACGTTGCGCAGGTCGATGAGGTAGCCCGGCTTGGCCAGCCGGAAGTTCATCAGCGGGATCAGGCTCTGGCCGCCGGCCAGCACCCGCGGCTCGGCCTCGGCGTGCTCGGCGAGCAGCCCGACCGCCTCGGCCAGGGTGGTCGGCGCGGCGTAGCAGAAGGGGGGCGGTTTCACGGCGACCTCCCGGGTCTCGCGGCTTCGTCGGCGCGGTGGGCAGGCCCGCGGAAACGCCCGGCCCGCGGCACGGCCCCCTTTGATGCTGCCGCCGGGGACGGTCTCCCGCCATGTGCGCTGGCCCAGGAAAGTCGGCGATGTGCTGGTCATCCGCACAAGGCTGCTTGGATGTCCAGGCTGCTTACGGGTGGGCCAGGGGCGGCTTCAGCCCGCCGCCCCGAGCTGGACGATCTCGCGGATCGTGAGCGCGAGCTGGAGTTCTAGGCGCACGCTGCTGTCCCGCAGCGTCCGCCCGGTGAGCTGCTCGATGCGGCCGAGCCGGTAGGTGACGGTATTGCGGTGTACGACGAGGGCGTCGGCCGCCGCGGCGGTCGAGCAGCCGGCCGAAAGCCAGGCCCGCAGCGTGGCGAGCAGGTCCCCGCCGTAGCGTTCCTCGTGTGCCTCCACGTCCTGCAGCACGGTGGCGGCGAAGTGCCTGAGCGCGTCCGGCGTCCCCGTCTCGAGCAGCAGCGCGGACAGCCCGAGCCGGCCGACGTTGACGAAACCGCCCCGGCCGCTGGCCCGACGTAGCGCCGCCGCGCCCCGGGCGACCCGGAACGCGGTCGCGTAGCCGGCCGGGTCGCGGGCTACCGGCCCGGCGACCATGGTGACCATCCCCTGCGCGCCTACTGCCTGGTCGGCCTTGGCCAGGACGCGGCGCAGTGCGTCGCCGGGATCGGGTTCGGTCGGCAGCAGCAGGACGTAAGCACCGTCGTACGGCCCCACCAGCGGGGCCGGGCCCGGCTCGGCCGCCATCCTGGCCAGCTCGGGCAGCCGGACGGTGGACCGGACCGTGACGTCGACGGTCAGCAGGGCGAGGACATGCGGCCGGGACAGGTCGTGCCCGATCGCCGCCGCCCGGTCCAGGACGGCCCGGGGCCGGACCGGACCGCCGTCCCTGAGCAGGTCGCCGAGCAGGTCACCGGAGAGTCTGCTCTGCACGTCGAGCAGGTGCCGTTGCTGGAGCATCAGCAGCGCCACGACGAGCGCGAACCGCTCGACCACCCGAAGCTGAACGGGCTCCGGCTCGGCCGGCGGGGCGGTCACCCACAGCCGCCCGGCCAGTTCGCCTCCTACTACGACGGGGGCGGCCCAGGCGGCCGCGTCGCCCCGAGGTGCCCGGCGCCCGCCCGCCGCGGTCCGGCCGTTCGCTTCCGGCACGGGTACCCTGGCCACCGTGTATCGGCGCCCGGCCAACTCCTGGGCCTTCAGCGCGATGCGCGCGGCGCGCGCCCGCCGCGCGGCCGGGGCGGGGGGCGGGCAGTAGCCTTCGGCGGGGGCGCTCGCCAGCACGCGGCCGTCGGTGTCCTCCACGGTGACCGACGCACCGAGCGCCGACGCGAGCGCGCTGACCAGTTCCGGCAGCCCGCCCTCGTCCAGCACGAGTTGCATCAGCTGGTGGTGCTGTTGCTCGGCCCACTCCAGTACGGCCCGCCCCCGGCGCAGCTCGTCGTTGGCCCGGGACAGTTCCCGGATGACCTCGTGCTGCTCAGCCCGCAGCCGTGCCGTCTCGAGGGCCATCGCGGCCTGGCCGCCGAGCAGTTCGACGAGTTCCAGCTCGGGTCCGCTGAACTGCCGTGCGGTGACCGAGTAGGCGACGATGACTCCGGCCCCCTGGTCCGACCCGCGCAGCGGCGAGGCCAGCAGGGCCTGGTAGCCCTGCGTCGGCGCGAGGTGGCGCAGCCTGCCGTAGGAGGGGGCCTTTCGCACGTCGGGTACGACGATCGTGCGGTCTTCCCGGTACGCACGGGCGGCCGGGGTGTCGAGGTCGGGACTGGGGGGATTGATGCGCAGCGAACGGCCGTCACTGACCTGGGCCAGGTAATCGGGCGTAAGGCCGCTGCAGCCGGCGATGTGCAGAGACTCCCGCCGTTCGTCGGCCAGCATCACCGCGCAGAACTCGAACCCGATGAGCTCACAGGCCTGCACCGCTACCCGGGTCAGGACCTTCTCGAGCGGCTCGGCGGCATTGACGGACCGAACGATCTCGCTCACGGCGGACATCCAGGACCGCAGCGAGGCCGGGACTTCCGGCACGCCCATACCAGCCCATCCTTCCCACCTGCGCGCGCCAAGGCAAGAGCAGGTGCGAGCCGTCGGCCGATCAGGTGTGGCCGACGTCGGGCGTCGTGACCTGGGCTGTGCCGTCCTCGGTGCGTTCGGGCAGGAGCAGCAGCGAGCCCGCGAGGAAGCAAAGCGCGCCGATGAAGGTGCCTAGGTTGGACAGCTCGGCATTGTGCAGCTGGCCGGTGGACGGATTGATGTAGCCGGCCACGGCGGACACGCCGAAGGCGACGGACCCGACCAGGTTGAGCAGGGTGATCCACCAGGACCAGGACCTGGGGCGCCAGCCGGTCCAACCGTGGCAGACCTCGAACCAGGCCAGCGCGCTGGCGACCAGAAAGCAGACCGAGCCGAAGGCGTCGGGCCGCCACACGTGCTGGTGCGCGGCCTGCGCGGTGAGATCTTCCCGGACCGCGTTTCCTGTGCTGATGTTGAAGAACAGGGTCCCGGCCAGCTGTATCGCGGTGGCCTGCCAGTCGATCCGGCGGGGCTGGTAGACGAAGAAGTGCCGCCGGGTGGCACCGGGAGCCTGCGGGCCGGCATCCACGGCCTCGCGATAGGTCAGGAACCCGGCCGCGGTGAAGAACAGCGAGCCGATGAAGAACGTCACGGCGTCCCAGCGGGCTCCGACCGCGCTGGCGTAGCCGGGGACGGCGCCGAGGGCGAACAGCAGCGAGCCCACGGCGAACAGGACCGCGATCCACCATCCCCGGGCCCCCGGCGCCCACCATGTCGAGCCGGCGGCCGGGGCGTCCGGCGGGTGCTTGCGGTGGCGGCGGGAGTCCCAGCGTGCCACCACGCCGTCCGGCCGCACCCGCTCGACGTAGGTCAGGAAGGGCCCGACGCGGCCCTGCTGCGTGGACATCGGCGTGTCCTATCTGAGTGGTTCGATCCTCCCGGCCCTGATTGCAGACTGCCCTGCCCTGGTATTTGCGCACTCACCCGCAATGGGTGACGACGTCGCCGGGCAGTGCCGCCAACATGGCAAGCAGTGCCGCCTCCGGCCGGACAGCGGAGCCATGCCGCAGGATCGCGACGCGGAGCGGCCCTGATGAGGGGATGCTGACTATGGCGTTGCACGAGCGTGAGACCGTCCGTCACCAGCTCGATGACTGCGTGTTTGCCGACCGGGACCTGACCAGGCCGGTCGCCAAGTACCGGTTCCCCCAGGACGGGACGTTGCCCAGGGACGCGTTCCAGCTGGTGTCGGACGAGCTGATGCTCGATGGCAACGCCCGGCAGAACCTGGCCACGTTCTGCCAGACATGGGAGGAACCCGAGGTTCATGGCTTGATGGCGCTGTCGATCAACAAGAACATGATCGACAGGGACGAATACCCGCAGAGCGCCGAGATCGAGCGGCGGTGCGTGCACATGATGGCCGACCTGTGGAATGCGCCCGAGGCGGCCAACACCGTGGGCACCTCGGCCATCGGCTCCTCTGAGGCCTGCATGCTGGCGGGGATGGCGGCCAAGTGGCGGTGGCGGGCCAAGCGCCGAGCCGAGGGCAAGCCGACGGACAGGCCGAACATGGTGTGCGGTCCGGTGCAGGTGGTATGGCACAAGTTCGCCCGCTACTGGGACATCGAGATGCGTGAGGTCCCGATGTCACATGGCAGCTACATGATGGATGCCGCGTCGATGCTCGAGCGGGTGGACGAGAGCACCATCATGGTCGTGCCGACCCTTGGCGTCACCTACACCGGCGCGTACGAGCCGGTGGAGGAGATGTCGAACGCGCTCGACAAGCTACAGGCGGACACCGGCCTGGACATCGACATCCACGTGGACGGGGCCAGCGGCGGGTTCCTCGCCCCGTTCTGCGCGCCCGGGGTCGTCTTCGACTTCCGCCTTCCCCGGGTTAAGTCGATCAGCGCGTCGGGACACAAGTTCGGGCTCGCTCCGCTGGGTGTGGGCTGGGTCATCTTCCGGGACAAGAGTGAGCTGCCCGATGACCTCATCTTCCACGTCAACTACCTGGGCGGCGACATGCCGGTGTTCCAGATCAACTTCTCCCGGCCGGCCGGCCAGATCATCGCCAGCTACTACAACTTCCTCCGGCTCGGTCATGAGGGCTACCGCCACATCCACCAGGCGTCCTACGACATCGGCCAGTACCTCGCCGCCGAGATCGTCAAGCTGGGCCCCTTCGAGCTGTTGTGTGACAGCAACCCGAACACCGGGATCCCGACGGTCACCTGGCGGATCCGCGACGGCGAGAACCCCGGCTACACGCTGTTCGACCTGGCCGACCGGCTGCGCGGCCGGGGATGGCAGGTGCCCGCCTACACCCTGACCGGAACGGCGTCCGACATCGCCGTGCAGCGCATCCTGGTCCGCATCGGCGTGAGCCAGGACATGGCCGCCTTGCTCCTGGACGACTTCCGCGACGCGGTGGCCCACTTTGACAAGCATCCGGTCACCGTGTCCATGACCAAGGAGGAGTCGGGCGGGTTCAGCCACCTGTAACGCCGGACCCCGTCGCGCAGGGGCCATTTCAGGGTTACGGCGGCGGGGGCATTTCAGGGTTACGGCGGCGGGGGCTTCGAGGCGAAGGGCAGGAGTCGGTCAGATCCCTTGCCGACCACTCCGTAGCTTGCCTCGGGTACCTCGATCCAGGCGCCGGGCAGGTCACCGATCGGCTCCGAGACTACGAGCCGCGTATCGCCGGACACCTGTCGCAGGATCTCTCGCTCCGGATACAGCTGTCTGAGCGTGCCGACGTCCCGGCTGAAGAACAGCGACCGTGATTTGCCCTCGCTTGAGTAGCGGAACGCCCACAGGCTCTCGCCGTCGGTCGTCGCGATCGTGCCCTGGAACGGGTACTTGATACCGCGCCGCCGCCCGCATGCCTCCGCGAATCCGATAGCGCGCGCCACGGCATCTGGCGGATCGTACTCAAGCCCGAACGTGAGCGCCAAGTAGAACAAGACCTCGGTGTCCGTTTGTCCTTGGATCTCGGCATACAGCGATTCGTCGACCGTGAACACAAGGTCGCGTTTGATCGTCGCGAAACCGTCGATGAATCCGTTGTGCATCCACAGCCAGCGGCCGTGCCGGAACGGATGGCAGTTCGTCTGCTGAACGGCAGACCCGATCGCCGCGCGGATGTGCGTAAAAAACAGCGGCGAGGTAACGTGGCCCGCGAACTCGCGCAGGTTCTGGTCATTCCAGGCGGGCTCGGTGCTGTGGAAAACCCCCGGGACCGGCGCGGCGCCGTACCAGCCAACGCCGAACCCGTCGCCGTTCGTCGTCTCAGCTCCCAGCCTCGAGCGCAAGCTTTGGTCGATCAGCGAATGGACCGGGGTGTAGAGCACATCGGAGAGCAGGATAGGTGAACCCCGGTAGGCAAGCCAGCGGCACATGCTTCACTCCGTTCTGTCGGGGCTGGTCGCTTCAGTGCGGTGCTCGGTTGGCCCGGCATCACCTGCCGGGAGTGAGTGCGACATGGCAAGGGCGTCCCGCCGGCCCGGCCGGCGGGACGCCCTCTTGTACGCTCACCGGCCTGGCCTGGCGGCCTGATACCGGGAAGCACTCTCAATATCACCGACGAGCCTGACCGTCTGCTGGAGTCTTGCTGGATGCTTACTGCAGGTTATCTAGAGGTTCACTGAAGGACCGCACGGGACGCGCTGAGCGTGATAGAGAAGCGGCGTCACCACGGACCGCGGGAGCTGTTGGCGGCCTGCATCGCGCTGACGTAGCCTGCGCGCTCGTAGGCAACCTCGTCAGTACCCGTGGGCAGGGCCAGCATTCCGCGCACTCCGGCGACCGACGGATATCCCTTGCGGGTCATCCATTCGGACAGGCCGTCAAGCAGGACGGCGGCGTGCCCGGGTCCGTGCCGTATCAGCGCGGATGCCGTCATCACGACATCGGCCCCCGCCAGCAGGTACTTGATCACGTCGGCTGGTCCCTCGACGCCAGTCGTCGCGGCGAGGGAGGCGCGCAGATGCTTGTGCAGGATGGAGATCCAGGTGCGCGGCAGCCGGGCCTCGGTCGGGCTGGAGAGGTACACGTCGGGCCTTATCGCCAGGGTCTCGGCGTCGATGTCGGGCTGCAGGAACCGGTTGAAAAGCACCAGGCCGTCTGCGCCCGCATCGTCAAGCCGCACTGCCATCTCGCCGACCGAACTGAAGTGCGGGCTCAGCTTGACCGCCACCGGCACGGTCACCGCGTCCTTGACCCGGGACAAGATGTCGAGGTGCCGCTGCTCGACCTCCCGGCCGGTAATGTGCGGGTCGCCCGGTATGTAGTAGATGTTCAGCTCGATCGCCGCGGCGCCCGCGTCCTGCATCGCACGGGCGTAGCTGGTCCAGCCGCCGGGGGTCACGCCGTTGATGCTGCCGATGACCGGTATCTCGACCGCCGCCGCGGCGCGCTCGAGCAGGCTCAGGTAGCGGCGCGGGCTAGGTTCGTCCGCGCTGCCATCCTCCATCGCCTCCGCCTCGGCCTCGGCCGGGAAGTAGGACAGGGACTCGGCGAAAGCCTCCGTGCCCATCTCGGCCAGCCGCGCGTTCTCCGCGGCCTCCCGGCGCAGTTGCTCCTCGAACAGGGAGTAGAGCACCACCGCGCCGACGCCGCCGTCGGCCAGCCGCCGGACGCCGTCGACGGTATTAGAGAGCGGGGACGCGGAGGCGATGAGCGGATTGCGTAGCGTCAGGCCAAGGTAGTCGGTCGAAAGGTCCATCAGTCTTCCTTCCGTGCGTCCGCCGGGAACATCTGCGCTCCGCGGGTAGCCATCTCCTCGTAGGTGCTCCAGCGCAGGTCGACCGCTTCCTGGGCCAGCGCCCCCAGGCGCTCGGCCTCAGCCGGGTTGGAATTGCTGAGCGAGCGGTACCGCAACTCGCGCTGGGTGTAGCTGGCCAGGCTGATGCGCGGCCGCGGCGAGTCGAGCAGGAACGGGTTGCCCCCGGTCGTCCTGATCACCGGGTCGTACCTGATCAGCGGCCAGTGCCCGCTGGCCACGGCGCGGTATTGCTGGTCGAGGCCGGTGCGGATCTCGATGCCGTGCGCGATGCAGTGGCTGTAGGCGATGACCAGCGAAGGCCCGTCGTAGGCTTCCGCCTCGCGGAAGGCACGCAGCGTCTGCTGCGGGTCGGCGCCCATGGCCACCCGGGCGACGTAGACGTTGCCGTAGGCGATGGCCTGGAGCGCGATATCCTTTTTCGGCACGGTCTTGCCTGCCGAGGCGAACTTGGCGACGGCGCCGAGCGGTGTGGACTTCGATGACTGCCCGCCGGTGTTGGAGTAGACCTCGGTGTCGAGCACCAGCACGTTCACGTTGCGCCCGGTGGCCAGCACGTGGTCCAGGCCGGAGGAGCCGATGTCGTAGGCCCAGCCGTCCCCGCCGACGATCCAGACACTGCGGCGCACCAGGTGATCGACCACGCTGCGCAGATCGGCGACATGCCCGTAGTCCTGGTCCAGGGCATCGAGCCGCCGCTTCAGCTCGGCGACCCGGTCGAGCTGGGCCGCCAGTTCCGACTCGTGCAGCTGTGACGCGCCGAGGATGTCGTCCGCCAGGTCGGCGCCGATCGTGTCGCGCAGCTCCGTCAGGCGGCTTCGGGCCAGCTCGACGTGCCGGTCGGCAGCCAGCCGGAATCCCAGGCCGAACTCGGCGTTGTCCTCGAACAGGGAGTTCGACCAGGCCGGGCCGCGCCCGTCGGCGTTGCTCGTCCACGGGGTGGTGGGCAGGTTCCCGCCGTAGATCGAGGAGCAGCCGGTGGCGTTCGCGACCATCAGCCGGTCGCCGAACAGCTGCGAGAGCAGCTTGACGTACGGCGTCTCGCCGCAGCCCGCGCAGGCGCCGGAGAACTCGAAAAGCGGCTGCAGGAACTGCGTGCCGCGCACCGTGCCGAAGTCCACCCGGGACCGGTCGGCCACCGGCAGCGTCTCGAAGAACGCGACGTTGTCCCGTTCGGCGGCCACCAGCGGCTGCCTGGCCGCGAGGTTGATCGCCTTGCGTTCGGGGTTGTCAGGCGCCCCGACCGGGCAGGCCTGGACGCACAGCTCGCACCCGGTGCAGTCCTCCACGTAGACCTGCAGCGTGAAGCGGGTGTCCGGGAGCCCGCGGGCATCCAGCGGAGCCGACTTGAAATCCGACGGCGCCTCCTTCAGCAGGGACTCGTCGTAGTAGGTGGCCCTGATCACGCTGTGCGGGCAGACGAAGCTGCAGTTGCCGCACTGGATGCACAGGTCCGGATCCCATTCCGCGACCAGTTCTGAGATGTTGCGCTTCTCATACGCCGTGGTGCCGCTTGGGTAGGTGCCGTCCACCGGCAGCATGCTGACCGGCAGCTCGTCGCCGCGGCCTGCCATCATCATCGCGGTGACGGTGCGGACGAACTCCGGCGCGCTGGCCGGCACCATCGCGGGCAGTTCCCGGTCGGACGTCACCCGGCCGGGCACCTCGATCTGGTGCAGTCCTTCGAGCGTGGCGTCGACGGCGGCGTGGTTCTTCGCCACCACCTCGGCGCCGCGGCGGCCGTAGGTCTTGGCGATCGCCGCCTTGATCTTGGCGATCGCCTCATCCCGGGGCAGCACGCCCGAGATGGCGAAGAAGCAGGTCTGCAGCACGGTGTTGGTCCGGCCGGCCAGGCCGGCCTGGCGAGCGATGTGGCCGGCATCGATCGCGTAAACCTCGACCCGTTTGGCGAGAATCTTCTCCTGGACCGGGCGGGGCAGCGCATCCCAGACCTCATCCGCTGGCAGCTTGCAGTCGAGCAGCAGCGTCGCTCCCGGGGCCGCCAGGCCGAGCACGTCAACCCGGTCCAGCAGCCCGAAGTGATGACAGCCGACGAAGCTGGCCTGCTGGACCAGGTAAGGCGCGCGGATCGGCTGCGGCCCGAACCGCAGGTGCGACACGGTCTGCGAGCCCGACTTCTTCGAGTCGTAGACGAAGTAGCCCTGCGCGTTCAGGTTCTCCTCGGCGCCGAGGATCTTGATCGTGTTCTTGTTCGCGCCGACCGTGCCGTCCGAGCCGAGGCCGAAGAAGACCGCGCGGATCGTGCCGGGCGGTTCGATGTCGAGCGCCGGGTCATACGGCAGGCTCAGGCCGGACACGTCGTCGTGGATGCCGATCGTGAACCGGGGCCGCGGCCGCTCGCGGGCCAGTTCCGCGAAAATACCGGCGACCATGCCCGGGGTGAGTTCCTTCGATGACAGGCCGTAGCGGCCGCCGGTCATCAGCGGCAGCACCGGGCGCTCACCGTCGGTGTGCGCCTCGGCCAGCGTGGCGACCACGTCGAGGAACAGCGGCTCGCCGTTCGAACCTGGCTCCTTGGTCCGGTCGAGCACCGCGATCCGTCCGGCGCTCGCGGGCAGCGCATCGAGCAGGGCCCGGGCCGGGAACGGCCGGTACAGCCGTACCTGCAGCATGCCCACCCGCTCGCCCTGGCCGCGCAGGTAGGCCACGGTCTCGCCGATGGTCTCAGCCGCCGAGCCCATCACCACGATCACCCGGTCGGCTTCGGGGTGGCCGGTGTAGTCCACGGTGTGATACTGGCGGCCGGTACGGGCGGCGAGGCCGTCCATCGCTTCTTGCACCGCGCCCGGCACGGCGGCGTAGAACGGGTTCGCCGTTTCCCGCGCCTGGAAGTAGATGTCCGGGTTCTGCGCGGTGCCCCGGATGAACGGCCGCTCCGGTGACAGCGCCCGGCTGCGGTGCGCGCGGATCAGCGCCTCGGGCACCAGCGCGCGCAGGTCGTCGTCGGTCAGCATCTCGATGGTGTTCAGCTCGTGCGAGGTACGGAACCCGTCGAAGAAGTGCACGAACGGCACCCGGGTCGCCAAAGTGGCGGCCTGCGCCACCAGCGCGAGGTCGTGGGCCTCCTGCACCGACGCGGAGGCGAGCAGCGCGAAACCGGTCTGCCGGACCGCCATCACGTCCGAGTGGTCACCGAAGATGGAAAGCCCTTGCGCCGCCAGCGACCGGGCCGCCACGTGGATCACGGCCGGAGTCAGCTCGCCGGCGATCTTGTACATGTTCGGGATCATCAGCAGCAGGCCCTGCGACGCCGTGAAGGTGGTGGCCAGCGCCCCGCCCTGCAGCGACCCGTGCAACGCGCCCGCGGCCCCGCCCTCGTGCTGCATCTCCACCACGGACGGCACGCCGCCCAACAGGTTGGGCCGCTTCTGGCTGGACCACTCGTCCGCGAACTCGGCCATCGGCGACGACGGCGTAATCGGGTAGATGCAGCAGACCTCGTTGAGGCGGTAGGCGACTGACGCGGCGGCCTCGTTGCCGTCGACCGTGGCGCGTGTCATTCGTCCTCCGGGATCATCTCGATCGAATGCACCGGGCATTGCTCGTAGCACGCGCGGCAGCCGGTGCACTTGCCATAGTTGAACTCGTAGCGATGCCCGGGCCCGAGCTTGATCACCGCGTCCTCGGGGCACGCGCCCAGGCAGCCGTCGCACTCGCAGCAGTTGCCGCACGACAGGCAGCGGCGTGCCTCGTACGTCGCCTCGGTCTCGGACAGGCCGCCGAGCACCTCGCCGAAATCCGCGATCCGCTCCGCCGGGGCGACCTCCGGCTGCTGCCGGCGGGCGGCGTCGCCGAAATACCACAAGTTCAGGTCGCCGAACGAGACCTGTCTGTGCTTGGCCGTATTCGCCGGCGCGGTTCCGCGCAGCCAGGTGTCGATGTTCTTGGCCGCTTTCTTGCCGTGCCCCACGCCGACCGTCACGGTGCGCTCGGACGGCACCATGTCGCCTCCGGCGAACACGCCGGCGCATCCGGTCATCATGGACGTCGACACCTGCACGGTGCCGTCCCGGCTGATTTCCACTCCGGGCACCTCACGCAGGAACGCGGTGTCGCTCTCCTGGCCGAGCGCGAGGATCACGGTGTCCGCGGCCAGCGTCTCGAACCGTCCGGTCGGCTGCGGGAATCCGTGCTCGTCAAGCTCCATCGCCTCGATCGTCAGCTCAGGGCCGTCGAACGCGGTAATGGTGCGCAGCCAGTTGATCCGCACCCCCTCCCGCTCGGCCTCTTCGGCCTCGTCTTCATGAGCCGGCATCTGCTCGCGGGTGCGCCGGTAGACGATGAGCGCGTCGTTCGCGCCCAGGCGGCGGGCCACCCGGGCGGCGTCCATGGCGGTGTTGCCGCCGCCGTAGACCGCGACGCGCCGCCCGATCACCGGCCGCTCACCCGAGGCGACGCTGCGCAGGAACGACACCGCGTCCACGATCGGTCCCGCGTCCTTGGCCGGGATGTCGACCCGCTTGGACAGGTGGGCGCCCACGGCCACGAAGGCCGCGTCGAAGCCGCCTTCGCGCCGCTCCGCGTCCAGGTCCTCCACCCGGTGGCCGAGGGTCATCCGCACGCCCATCGCGGCGATCCGGTCAATCTCGCCGTCCAGGACGTCGCGTGGCATCCGGTAGGACGGGATGCCGTAGCGCATCATCCCGCCGGTTTGGTCGCCCGCATCCCTGATCTCGACCTCGTGGCCGAGCCGGGCCAGGTGGTAGGCGGCGGAAAGCCCGCTCGGCCCGCACCCGATGACCAGCACCCGTCGGCCGGTGCGGACCGGGGGCGGGTCGAACGACCATCCCCGCTCGAACGCGAGATCGCCGAGGAACCGCTCGACCGAGTGAACCGACACGGCGCTGTCCAGGCTGGCCCGGTTGCAGACGGTCTCGCACGGGTGATAGCAGACCCGGCCGTGGATGGCCGGCATCGGGTTGTCGGCGGTCAGCTGCCGCCACGCCCGCTCGTGGTCACCGGTCTCCGCGTAAGCCAGCCAGGCCTGGATGTTCTCCCCGGCCGGGCAGCCGGCGTTGCACGGCGGCAGCAGGTCGACGTACAGCGGGCGCATCTCGCGGACGGGCCCGGCGCGGGACTGTCCGTGCAGCAAATCCGGCAACGCAGTGACGTCTCGTCGCCCTGGTCCGTTTGGCATGTCCGTCAGGCTACGACCCAGACCCTGGCGAGCATCAGGGACCAAGGTCCCTTGGGTTCACCCGCCGGTTCCGTATATCGGCTAGCGATGGATCGGAAACCGATATAGAGTGGTGCCCGTGCCGAGAAGAAAAGCCGAGAACGAGCCTGAGCCGGACCACGCGAAGGCGCTCGCCGGGTTCGGCCGCTACGCCGGCCCGGCCACGCTCATCCTCGCCAGCCTCGCGGACGGCGCCAAGCACGGCTATGCCCTGACCAAGGACATCGAGTCCTTCGCCGGCGTCCGGCTGGCGCCTGGCACGCTGTACGAGGCGCTGGCCCGCCTCCAGGCGCAGGGGCTGATCGAGCCCGTCGAGAGCCAGGACCGCCGCCGCCCCTATCGGCTCACGGCCGTCGGGGCGGCGACGCTGCGGGCCCACCTCGACGCGCAGCGCCGTGTCGCAGATGTCGGGCTCCGCCGCCTGGCCGGAAACTGGGGCCTCACGTGAACGTCCCGACCACGGCCGCCGCAGACCCGGACGCGCGCCGCGCCGCGCGGCTGCTTCGCTGGTACCCGAGGGCATGGCGGTCCCGCTACGGCGAGGAGTTCACGGAGCTCCTGATCTCCGACATCGGCGAGCGACCGCGGTCGCGGTCGCGCACGGCGGACGTGATCCGGGGCGGGATAGTGGCCCGGCTCGCGGACGCCGGGCTGTACGGGTGGGCGCCCGAGGCTGCCGCGCAGGTCCGCGCCAGCCTGGCCTCGCTCGCCTGTTGCGTGGCCGTCTTCCTCGGCATCGGCGACGCCATATGGTCGCAGCTCACCATCGGCTGGCAGTGGTCGGAGCCGGACACGGCCGGCACAATCGCGACGTTCGTGATGTCCGGGGCGATGCTGGTCTTCGCCGTCCTGGCGCTGCTCGCCGCGCTGCCCGTGGCGTGCAGCGTGGTGTCAGGCGTGGCCGGCCGGAGGCGGCGGGGCCTCGTCGTCCCGTCGGCGCTCTTCCTGGCCGGCCTGGCGGTCGTGGTCGTCGGCGGCAGGCATTTCGGGAACGGCTGGCCGGGCACCGGGGGTCACCCCTGGGCCCGCCAGGACCTGGTGCCCGGCGGAGTGGCGGCCTTCTCGTGGGCGTCGACGCTGTCCGTCTCCTCGTTCTGGGCCCACCCCGCCGCGCTGGCGGCCTTCCCCGCCGCCGAGCTCGCCTGGATGGCACTCAGCCCGCTGGCCGTGGCCTGCGTCGTGGTCGGCGCGGCCGCGGCCGTTCGCCGGACCGAGCTCTCGCCGGGCGTCCTGGGCTTCGAGATCCGGCTCGGCATCGCCGCCTGCATCACCATGGCCGTCTTCTTCGGCGGGTGCTGTGCCTGGATCACCGGCCGGGCGCCGGGACCGGGCAACCTGCTCCACCCCGGAGCGATCGACGTCGCCGGGGCTGCGGTCATGGCCGTAGCCCTGGCGGTCGCGCGGCAAGCCGTGCGCCAGGCCCGGGCCGGAGCGAGATGAGCGAGGCGACCGGACGCCACCCGTCCGGCCCGGGCGGGCGGAGGATGACTGAGGGGACTGGACGCCGCGAGGCCGGCGGGCGGGGTGAGCGGCGGCCGGGCTGGACCCGACGCCGGGTGCTGACGCTCGGGCTAGCCCCGGCGGCGGTGCTTGTGGGCGCCGGGATCGCCGGGGTGGATCTGGTCTCCCGCGGCGTCATACCCGGCCGGAGCATGCTCGACCGGCTCGACGGCGCGTGCTCGGTCCCGAGTCCGCCGCTAGCGTATTCGCCCCTAGGGCCGTCGTTCTCGGGCACGTTCTACTCCGCGGCTCGCCGCCGGACGGTCGGGTACACGATCGCCTACCCACCCCGCCACCGTCCCGGCGACGAGTTGCCGCTCGTGGTCATGCTGCACGGCCTGGGCGGGAGCCACGCCGACGCCCTGGCCGGGATGTCGCCCGCGCAGGGGCTGGCGCTCAAGGCCGGCGGCCGGCCGCTGGCTCCGATGGCGATGGTCACCGTCGACGGCGGCGATGGCTACTGGAACCCGCACCCGGGCGACAACCCGATGGCGATGGTGTTCGACGAGTTGATCCCGCGCTGCCAGCGCCTCGGCCTGGGCCGTCCGCCGCGGCGGATCGCCACGCTGGGCATCTCGATGGGCGGCTACGGCGCCCTGCTCTTCGCTGAGAAGTACCCGCACCTGATCGCCGCGGTGGCCGCGATCAGCCCGGCGATCTGGACCAGCTACGCGCAAGCGAGGCAGGCCAACCCCGCCGCCTTTGCCTCGGCGGCGGCTTTCGCCGCTAACGACGCCGTCACGCACGCCGCCGCGCTCGGCCGCCGCCCGGTGCGGGTCGCGTCGGGCTACGGCGATCCCTTCTACCCGGGCGTCCAGACACTCGTGCGCGCTCTCCCGCCTAGCGCTAGGGCCGTGGTGGACTTCGGGCCGGGCTGCCACAACGGCTCCTTCTTCGCCGCGCAGGAGCCGCCGTCGCTGGCGTTCCTGGCCGGCCACCTCGCGAGCTAGCCGCGGTCAGCGGGGCGCCGGCGCGATCCTCCATCCGGGCTTCATCACCGGCACACCGGGATTCCTCGCCGCCGCCATATCAGTAAGACATGACCCGAGCACGGCAACACAGAGGTGACGCGATGGCGTGGCTGATGATTCTCGCCGCCGGCCTGTTCGAGACGGGCTTCGCGGTGGCGCTGAAGCTGAGCCACGGGATGACCCGCCCGTGGCCCACCGCCACCTTCGCCGTGTGCGCGCTGATGAGCTTCGCGCTGCTCACCGTGGCGCTGCGCGGGCTCGAGGTGGGAGCCGCGTACGCGGTATGGACCGGGATCGGCGCCGTCGGCGCCGCGGCCGTGGGCATGATCTTCCTCGGCAACGCGGTCTCCACCCTGAAGCTGGTGTCGATCGGCCTGATTCTCGCCGGCGTCATCGGCCTCAACCTGTCCGGCGTGACGCCCTCGTGACGGCCTGGCCCGGTGATCTGGAGGATCTGATTCGCCGGATCACCTCGATCAGCCCGCTGATGGCGATCGTGGCGCCGAACGCCAGCAGCAACCCGGCCCAGGGCTTGTCCTCGAAGGCCCGTCCGCCCAGCCGTCCGATGAGAAATGAATAGGTCGCCCAGATGATGCCCGCGGCCGCGGTCGCGATGACAAAGCGGCGCCGTTGATAGCCGATGATGCCGCAGCACAGCGTGACTGCCGTCCGCCCGCCGGGAATGAACCGGCAGACGACGATGAGCGGCATCCCGTGTCGCTGCAGCGCGCGTTCGGCCCAGGCGCGCCGTCGCGCGCCTTTCTCGCCGCCGAAGAACCGGCGCTCGACGTGCGGCCCGAAGCGGCGGCCTAGCAGGTAGGAGAGGTTGTCGCCGAGCAGCGCGCCGACCGCGGCGCAGGCCACGAGCAGCGCGATGCGGGGATCGGTGCTGCCTGCCGTCGCGACGCCGAGCGCGATGATGACGGTCTCGCTGGGCAGCACCGGGAGGACCGCGTCCAGGGCGGGAATGATGACCGCGATGGCGTAGGAGATCGCCGAGTCGACCTGCAGGCTGGCGAGCGCGGTCACGTGCGCACCGGCTCGAGCGGCTCCGGCTGCCGGCCCTGGCTCGCGCGGGTCGGGTCGCGCCAGCGGCTGGCGGCTACCGCACCGCCCGCGACCACGGCGATCGCCGCGAGGCTGATCCAGACCGGCAGGTGGACCAGGGGTGAGATCAGCATTTTCCCGCCGATGAACACCAGCAGGACGGCGATTCCCTGCTTGAGGTAGGCGAACCGGTCCACCAAGCCGGCCAGCAGGAAGTAGAGCGCCCGCAGGCCGAGGACGGCGAAGGCGTTGGACGTGAACACCACGAACAGGTCCCTGGTGACGCCGAAGACCGCCGGGATGGAGTCGACCGCGAACACCAAGTCGGTGGCCTCGATGGCCACCAGGGCCACGAACAAGGGCGTGGCCACGGTCTTGCCGCCAAGCCGGACGAAGAAGCGGCCGCCCGCGTAGCCGTCGGTGACCGGCAGGACCCGGCGCAGCGCGCGCACGGCCAGGTTCCGGCCCGGGGCGTCGGCGGCCCCGGAGCGGAACATGCGCGCGCCCGCCAGCACCACCAGCGCGCCGAATACGTAGAAGATCCAGCCGATGTGCTCGATGAGCGCGCCGCCCGCCGCGATGAAGGCGCCGCGCAGCAGGAGCGCCCCGGCCACCCCGAACTGCAGGACCCGCCGCTGCAGCGCCGCCGGCACTGCGAGCGAGGCGAACAGCATGACGAACACGAAGACGTTGTCCGCGCTGAGGGCCTTTTCCAGCAGGTAGCCGGCGAAGTACTGACCGGCCGTGGCCGGGCCCCGCCACAGCCACAGGGCGCCGCCGAAGGCCAGCGCGGCGGCGACCCACAGCGCGCTCGAGATCGCGGCGGCGCGCAATCCGATGGCGTTCCTCGTCATCGTCAGGTCCGCCACCATGAGCAGGGCGAAGACCGCGAACGTCCCGGCCCAGACGGGTAGCGTCATCGCGGCAGACGTCTCGCCACGTCCCGGACCCGGACAGGCTCCCTTTCGCAGCGCGGGCAGTACCTGGTCTCGGGCGCGGTGGCGAGCAGCCAGGCCGGGATCGCACATCCGCACTGCTCGCAGGACCCGAAGCGGCCCGCCGCCAGTCGGCCGAGGGCGTCCTCGACGTCCGCCAGCTTCCTGCGGGCCGCGACCGCGCTGCCGAGCAAGGCCCGTGTCTCCGGCTGACCGGCCCCGTCACCGGTGCCGTCCGGGGCGGCCGCGGCCGCGACGTGGTAGGCCAGCGATAGCTCGGTGACCTCCCGCACCCGGGCCTGCCACCGGGCCTCGAGCAATGCCCGCCAGCGCGGGCCGCGAGTTCCGGCAGCCGGTGCTGAGGTCATTGCGGCCTGGCTCCTGAGTTCTTCTCTGGACATCTGGTTTCCTTCGGATTGGACACGGCCGGAGGATCCGGCCGCCGGCCGCGTGGCCGAGCCCCGGATGGGCGACCTGAGCGGAGCAGGAGAAGGCAGATAGCGGCCAGCCCCACGGCGAAAGCGATCCACGGGGCCAGCACGATCAGGTCGGTTCCGGTCATCCGCGTCGCCCCCTTAACTGCCAGTGCTGTCACGATCAGTGCATCTGGCCGTCATGCGGGCCCGGTGAAGCTGACATGGTGACCGTGTGGAGGCAGGCGGGGAGCCGTGTCGGAGCAGTGGCACGCGGGGACGGAGTGAGGATCATGGGAAGGTCCAGGCATGCCGGACGATCCGGCGGCATGGCAGGCGGAAAGGCGGGGTGATCGACGATGGCGGCGACCGTGCTGGTGGTCGAGGACGAGCGCAAGCTGCGCGAGCTGGTCCGGTCCTACCTGGAGCGCGCCGGGTTCACCGTGCTGTCGACCGGCTCGGGCGCCGAGGCGATCACCATGGCCACGAGCGCCGCACCGGACCTGGTGATCCTCGACCTGGGGTTGCCGGACGTACCCGGCGAGACGGTGGCCGGCGAGCTCAGGGCCACGTCGGTCACCGGGAGTACGCCGATCCTGATGCTGACGGCGAAGAGCGCGGAGGAGGACCGGATCCGCGGGCTCGAGCTCGGCGCCGACGACTACGTGACCAAGCCGTTCAGCCCGCGGGAGCTGGTCTTGCGGGTGCAGGCGATTCTCCGCCGCGGCGGGCCGCCCGCCGCCCAGGGGGTCATCAGCTACGGCGGGGGCGAACTGGTCATCGACGAGCCGCAGCGGCTGGCGACGGTGCGCGGCACGGCCGTCGCCCTGACCCCCACGGAGTGGGGTGTCCTCGTCGCGCTGGCCACCGTCCCGGGCCGGGTGTACTCACGGTTCGAGCTGATCAACCGGGTGCGAGGGTATGAGTTCGAAGGCTATGAGCGCACCGTCGACTCGCACGTGAAGAACCTGCGCCGCAAGGTCGAGGACGATCCGGGCCATCCCCGGATCGTCCAGACCGTCCTGGGCGGCGGTTACCGGCTCGGCCTGGCCCGCGATGACTGAGCCCGGGACGACTGGCCCGGGGATGACTGGCCCCGCGCTGACTGGCCCCGCCGCCGCGGCGCCGGGAGCCGCGGCGCCGGGAGCCGCAGCCCGCGGCGGGACGCTCGGCCTCCGGCTGGCGCTGGCGTTCCTGGCCGTCGCGCTGGCCGCGGTCGCGCTGCTCGCCGGGCTCACCGCGGCGTTCGCCGCCGCGGACGTCTCCACCCTGGCCAGCCAGCAGCGCACCGAGCTGGCCGGCGCGATCGCGGTCGCCGCCGGGGCGGTATGGGACCGGGACCATACCTGGTCATCCGCCGACCTCTCCCCGGTCCTCGACCTCGCCACCAAGACCGGCGCGGCCGTCGAGGTACGTGACCAGGCCGGGCACGTGGTCGCGTCCTCGCCCGCCTTCGCCACCGCGCACGGCCCGCAGTCCAGTCCCGCGATCAGGGTCCGGGGCGAGCGCGTGGGCACGGCCGTGATCCGGTCCACCGGTTCGGGGCTCAACGCCGCCAACCGTGTCCTGCAGACTGCGCTGCTGCGGGCCATCGCCGGGGCCGCCGGGGTGGCGGCCCTGCTCGCGCTGCTCACCGGGCTCGGCGTGGCCCGGCGGATCACCCGCCCGGTCGCCCGGCTGATCGCGGTGACCCGGGCCATGGCGGCCGGAGATCGCGCCGCCCGGGTCGGCGAGATCCGCGCGGCCGAGGAGTTGCGCGAGCTGGCAGCGGCCTTCGACCAGATGGCCGGCACGATGGACCGGCAGGAGCAGATCCGCCGCAACCTTGTCGCCGACGTCGCCCACGAGCTGCGCACTCCCATCGCGGTCCTGCAGGCGGGCCACGAGGCATTGCTCGACGGCGTGGCCGAACCCACTCCCGCCGAGCTCGGCTCGCTGCGCGATGAGGTGCTGCGGCTGGCGCGCATGGTCGAGGACCTGCAGACGCTGGCCGCCGCCGACGCCGCCGCGCTTGACCTGGCGCGGCGGCCCTGCGACCTGGCCGACCTTGCCGCCACGGCGGCCGACAGCCTGGCCCGCAGGTTCGAGGCGGCCGGCATCACGCTGGACCGGCGGCTGGCCGCGAGCCCCGTTCTTGCCGACCCGCACTGGCTGCACCAGGTGATCACGAACCTGCTCAGCAACGCGCTGAAGTTCACCCCGGCCGGCGGCAGCGTCACCATCAGCACCGGGCCGGCCGGCGCGGACGCGGTGCTGCAGGTCACCGACACCGGCCCCGGCATCCCGGCCGACGACCTGCCCCGCGTCTTCGACCGGTTCTGGCGCGGCCAGCAGGCGGCCCAGGTCTCCGGCAGCGGCATCGGCCTGGCCGTCGCGGCCGAGCTGGCCCAGGCCCACGGAGGCCGCCTGACCGCCCGCAGCGAGCTCGAGGGTCTGGGTCGCGGCACCGAGATGACGCTCACCCTGCCCGGCGCGTGATCAAGTCGGCCGGACAGGCGGATACGCCCCCTCCGCCGGTCAGATGGGGTAGCGGGTGGGTTCGGTGACATACTGGCGGCCCGATGGGGTGGTCCAGCGGAAGGTGCCGTCCGGGAGCTGGTCGACGTGCCAGCGGGGATGCTGTTGAGCCGGTGGTCGTGCCGGCATTTGGGCTCCTGTCGGTTATATTAACACATATGACGATCCGCGACGCGATACAGCTAGCCGGGGCCAGCAGGCTGGTTTAAAGCGACGTATTTGCGGCCGGGCGGCAAATCAACGTGCGCTATCATAGACCGCGTTAAACGGGACCCGGCATCACTCAGCATCACCCGGCAGCACTGGATGTCACTGGTTAGTACGGCAAATTTTTTTGCTTGAACACGTAAACCAGGGATACGTCCCCGTTCTGCGTGTTCAAGCATTCATATAAACGCGACGCGTGGTTATCGTCGGCCTGGCCCCATTACGCCACGGTCGCCTCACGGGGCACCTAAGCCCGGTCGCTGACCTGCGGCTCAGCGCAGCCGACGCCCCGGCAGGGACCTCGAGAAAGGCTCCAGCTTGCCTTCCCACGTGCGCCAGTGAGCGCTAGCTCGCGGCGAGGAGGCGGAATGCACGGTCACTGGCCAGCGCCTCTTGCTCTGGATGAAAGCAGCCCTGAACCACCGGCAGCAAGATGTGGGATAAACCCCCTCTTACGTCTGGACCGGGCGCGGTCCATACGTAAACTGGCACCGGGGCATAGCCACCGGTAAATCTTCCACCCGGGGAACAGCGTGCGAGTAAACAAGGGCGGTCACGAAATAGAAGCCGCGAGCGGGGAGCACGACAGAATGACGGGCGCTATCAGCGACGACAGCCAGACCGGCGTTCGGGGGCAGGGCCGGCGGCGGGCACGGCAGCCGGTCCCGCGTACCCGCCGGGTGGAGGTCACGCTGACTGGCGAGGAATACGCGGTCATAGAAACAGCAGCCAGGCGAGCGGGGCTGGCCCGCAGGGCGTACATCGCCCAGGCGGTGCTGGCCGCCGCCGCGAACAGCAGGCCCCTTAGCGACCAGGAGTCGCTCAGGCGGGCGCTGATCGAGCTGATGCGCGCGGCCGGGCTGGTCCGCCGCATCGGCACCAACATCAACCAGGCGGCCGCGAAGCTGAACGCCACCGGGCAACCTGCCGGAGACCTGCCCGGCTACGCCGCCGGGAGCATCCGCCGCGCCGGCCACATCGACGAGGTCGCCGACGCCGTACGCAAGGCCCTGGGATAAAGCTCGCGGCGGGTGGCGGCGGTGGCCGGGTGATCGGGAAGATCAGCACCCCGCGCGGGGAACACGTCGAACCGCTGCTGTATTACCTGTTCGGTCCCGGCCGCCACGAGGAACACACCGATCCCCATATCGTCGCGGGCTGGCGTCATCCGGCCAGCCTCGAACCGCCGCTGCGGCCGGACGGAAAGCGGGACTTCGCCAGGCTGACCGGGCTGCTGAAGCAGCCGCAGGCCGCCCTCGGCGAGCGGGGCTACCCGCGGCCGGTCTGGCACTGCTCGATGCGCGCCGCCCCCGGCGACCGGATGCTGTCCGATGACGAATGGGCGGCCATCGCGCACGAGGTCATGCACCGCACCGGGCTATCCCCCTACGGCCAGGACGACGAGGCCGTCCGCTGGATCGCCGTCCGGCACGGCGATGATCACATTCATCTCGCCGCGATGCTGGCCCGCCAGGACGGCGGCAAACCCAGCCTGTCCTGGAAACGCTACAGGTCCGCGACGCCTGCATCGCCGCCGAGCAGCGCTACGGGCTGCGCTCCACCGCACCCGCCGACCGTACCGCGGCCCGCCAGCCGGCCCGAGCGGAGAACGAGAAGGCGGCCCGCCGTGGCCTGGAGGAGGCCCCGAGGATCACGCTGCGGCGGCAGGTCACCACCGCTGCGGCGGCAGCGGGCAGCGAGGGCGAGTTCTTCGCCCGCCTGGACCAGGCCGCGGTGCTGGTACGCAAGCGGTTCAGCGTCACGAGCTCGGGTCAGGTCACCGGGTACTCGGTCGCCCTGCCCGGCGACACCACCAAGGACGGCGGACCGGTCTGGTACGGCGGCGGGAAACTCGCGGCGGACCTGAGCTGGCCTAAGCTGCAGCAGCGGTGGACCCCGACCCGGGCCGCACCCGGCCGACCTCATCTGAACCTCACCGCCGGGGAACGCAACGCGGTCTGGACCATGCCACCCGCGCCGCCGCCGACGCCGCCGCGCAGATCCGGGCCATGGCCTCTACCGACCCGGCTGCCGCCGCCGACGCCGCCTGGGCCACCTCCGATACCCTGCACGTGGCCGCCGCCATGCTCGGCAGCCGCATCCTGCGCCGGGCCGCCGACGCCTACGACCGCGCCGCCCGCCCACCCTACGGCCGCATCCCGCCACCGTCCCTGGCCGGGAACCAGCTCCGCCAGGCCGCCCGGCTGCTGTCCGCGTTCGCCTACCTGACCGGCGACCGGTCCATGGCCCCGATCGTACTCATCACCCGGCTGGCCGCGCTCGCCGAAGCCGTCGCCGAACTCCGCGACGCCCAGCACCACGCCGCCCAAGCCGCCGCAGCCCGCGCCGCCGCCGAGCAACTGTACGCCGCCGCACGCCCGGCACCGCCTGCCCAGCCGCGCCCGGCCCAGCACGCCAGCACCGCCGCCTAGCTCGCCGGGCAGTCTTTCCCCCAGTCAGCCCGGCCAGCTACGCGACCAGCGACACCAGGACAGCCCGGTCCGGCTCCGGGCGGACAGCCACCAGTGCGACGGCCACCACCCCGGCCACGCGGCCCTACCCGCTGACGATCCGAGCACGCACACCTCAGCACATCAGATATACGGCCCCAGCGCCCGAACGCTACGCGACGCTCGGCGGGAGCATCTTGCGGCACCTGGTGAGCGCCGGCTGCCGCATGCCCTTCCGTTGTGGCGTCTCCGCCATGCTCACGCTGGCGCCGGTACGCTCGGCGTGGCGGCGCCAAATCGCGCATGGCCACCTCCGGCCCATGTCCGATTGTGACGGCCGGCCGAGAAGTGGTGCGCGAGATCCGCCTTCTGTTTCTTCGGGGAACGCGACGGGCTGGTGGTTGTCGCCGCACGGATATGGACGATCTGGGCGCGGCTGCCGCTGCGGCCGATACGGCGTTCAGCCAGTCCGGTTGGCGCTGGTCGGGGTGACAGCAGCCGAGTCGGCAGGGGAATCTCTTTCACGGTCCCATCGGCATGCCAAGGACCACGCCAGAAGACATGGACGTGTTCAACCTCAAGTCGATGGAAGCATCCAGCTGCCACGGCTTTTTTGCACCTGACCAGCGCCAGCGCACCCTTAACCGGGTAATGGCCGACATCACCGGCAGCCGGCACCTGAACAAACGGCGCGACCGCAGCTACCCGCGCGTGGTCAAGCGCGCCCGCACAACCACTACCACGTCAAGAAACCCGGCGACCACGGCACCCGCCATGACGGCCCGCCCATGATCAGGCTCGCGAATCCCGTACAAGCCCAGGTAGCAGCATGATCAAAATAGGCTAAGTGGTATTTTCTGCTAGCCGGAAGTGGCTTTTGGCCCGCCGGGACAAGGCCCGCTGCATCTTCGTCGGTTCAAAGATACTTAGAAATAAGTCAGCGTCTATTGAAGGGTGATATGGCCTGATGTAGCGTGAGTAGAGACACGACGGATTTTCCCGTAGCCGTGTTGGTCTCTGCTTAAGGCAGTTTGAGCAGCGTCCGGGTGCGTTGCTCCGGACCCTGGTAGCGCTGGTCTAGCGGATTGACCCATGAGACGCCTGGTTCGGGCAGGACGACCGCCCGCGGTCTGTCGCTCCGTACGGGCTCGACGCCTCCTCAGCTAGCGGCGAAATGCCGTGACCATTGTATTCGCCGACATCTGGGTGCCCGTTTTGTTGCTGGGAAACCCAAAGATGGCAGGCCCTCGGTGCTCCAGTCTCGCGTGCGGTCGCTGGCGTTCACCAGGGAGTCCGTGACGGCCCTGGTGTGCTATAGGCAGCTTCACGCGAATTCCACGGAGAATGCGCTTGCCATCCACGTGACGGTTCTTTGATAGCCGGGGGATCGGGGCTAGTCAGACCGGATTACCTGCCCCTGCCCGCGCATCACGTGCCCGTGTCATGAATGTGGCATCCGCAGGCATCAACAAGGAGGAAACCATGGACCAAAGCTACCCCGTGCAGGTGCGAGCTCGCCTGGATGAGCCGTTGAGCCGCTGGCTGTGGCTGGTCAAGTGGCTGCTGGCGATCCCGCACTACCTCGTGCTGTTCTTCCTGTGGATCGCGTTCGCCGTTGTCACCGTCATCGCGTTCTTCGCGATCTTGTTCACCGCGCGTTACCCGCGCTCGCTGTTCAGCTTCAATCTGGGGGTGCTGCGCTGGTCGTGGCGGGTCGCCTACTACACCTACAGTGCCCTGGGGACCGACCGCTACCCGCCGTTCAGCCTGGCTGAGGAGCCGGACTACCCTGCGACGCTGGACATCTCCTACCCCGAGCGGCTCTCCCGCGGCCTGGTCCTGGTCAAGTGGTGGCTGCTGGCGATCCCGCAGTACGCCATCGTCGCCGTGTTCGCCGGCGGCGCCACCTACACCGCGACCGGGGCCTCGGGGAAAACGTGGCAGGCCGATGCCCTCTCGGGCGGCCTGATCGGGCTGCTCGTGCTGTTCGCGGCGATCACGCTGCTGTTCGCGGGCCGCTACCCGCGAGGGCTCTACGACTTCGTCGTCGGCATGAACCGCTGGGTGCTGCGGGTCATCGCGTACGCCGCCTTGATGACCGACGCCTACCCGCCGTTCCGCCTAGACCAGGGCGGGGACGGCGTGCCCCTCCCCGCACCCGATGACCTCGCACCAGCATCGGCCGCGCCGGTCCCGGCTCCGGCCGCACCGGTCGGCTGAAGAAACTCTTCCCGTCCGCACGCGCGGCCGCAACTTGCTGATACCCACTGGCGGCAGCTGGATCACCGGTGATCACGGTGTCACGCCGCCCGGGTCCAGTGAGCCGACCGCCGTACCCGTAAGCACCATGCCACTACAGACCCCCGGGAGCTGGCATGAGATTCGCGAACCCGTACCAGGTACGAAGAACTGCCCGGAACACGCTGGCCGCCACGGCCTGCTGCGCCCTGCTGGCCGCGGCCGGAATCCTGTCCGGCAGCCCGGCCAGCGCCTCGGCCGGCCCGCTCCGCCAAAGCGGCACCGCGCTGCAGGCGGCGCTGCGCCAGGACCTCAGCCACTACCTGACCACCCAGCGGAAAGCCGAGCACATCTCCGCGGTCCGCGACGCACGGCTTGCGAGCAGGATACGGGGCAACACGATGGCGATGGACTGGCATGACACTTTGATGGGTTCCGTACTGGTGATTTCTGGCGGGCTGACATTCGCATACACCAGAGCCGCTTCGAAGATTCTGCTCATCCTGACTCTTATTGGTGCTGCTGGCACGATCGTCATCGGTGTGCTGCTGTTCTTCCACCTTGCCTGAGGCGCTGCATCCGAGCAGCGTCCATCACGCGAAGCGGTTGGTTCGAAGGTCCACATCATCGGCGGGCCATGGCATGGGCAGGTGGCGGCGGATGCAGCCGGCAAGCCACGATGAGGACACGGGCGTGGTCCTGTCGGTGCTGGTCTGTCAGGGTTGGCACCCGAATCATCACCACGGGCCGCGCCCTCACGTCAAGCACATCCGCACCACAGGACCCTGTGCCGCGCGCTGCCCCGCCAGCCGAGTAACTTCACCGCAAAGTAACCAAAGAAAAGCCCCCAGGCTCCCCGGACTCCTGCGAGGCACCGACACTTCTAGTCACACGCCGCCACACCGACCTTGACGAATCCCTGAGTGCCCATAGACACTTCGGAAATAAGTCAGCGTCTATTGAAGCGCGGTATGGCCTGACGTAGCGTGAGAAGGGACACGACGGATATTCCCGTAGCCGTGTTGGTCTCTGCTTAAGGCAGTTTGAGCAGCGTCCGGGAGCGTTGCTCCGGACCCTGGTAGCGCTGGCGTAGCGGATTGACCCATGAGACGCCTGGTTCGGGCAGGACGACCGCCCGCGGTCTGTCGCCCCGTACGGGCTCGACGCCTCCTCAGCTAGCAGCGAAATGCCGTGACCATTGCATTCGACGACATGCAGGCACCCGTTCTGGTGCTGGGAACCCGAAGGTGGCAGGCCCCGGCGCTCCAGTCTCGGGTGCGGTACACCGGGGAACATTCCGGTTCGGCATCGGTGCCCGGGCTGGTATGTGGTCCCTTCGCCGGGGCGGCCGGCCGTTCGCGGGATATCCGGAGTAAGCAGGAGGACCCGATACGATTTCGAACCCTGATTGATGCGGGCAAACCTGAGTTATATGGCCGTCAGCAGCCGTTCCGGCCGCTCCTAGGATCAGGAGGTGCACTTGCACGGCGAGCAATTTCTCGCCCGCGCCCACCACGAATAGCCTTGCGCAAAATACGCTCCCGGTTGAGCGCCCCTGCGTAGCATCAACTCGCCGAGGCGATCGGCCACCGAGCTGACTGGAGAAGTCAATGGATAACGCGGCACGGACACGTCAGCGGGTGCTAGCAATTTTCCTCCCTGTCACCGCCGTGCTCTATATAAGCGCCGAGGCGCTCAGCCCAAGGGCACCGACCAGGTGATATCGACCACGGCCACCGCCCTCAAGGTGCTGCCCATCGCGGCCAGGCATCCGGCTCAGCTCTACGTCGCGGGCTCGCTGGCCCTTCTCGGGCTCGGCGGCCTGGCCGTCTCATATGCGGCAATCGCCGCGCTGGTCAGGAACCGCGGCTCGGCCCTGGCCACCGTCGCCGCGCTGATCGGGGGACTCGGCGCATTCTGCGGAGCCATCACCAACGTCCTGGTCTATCCCAACCTCGCCGCCGCGGCGACGGCACACCTGACACCAGGCGCGGCCGCGCGGTTCCTGGTGACAACCTTCAATTCCGGGTTCGGCCACGTGTTCCTTTACGCTTATTTCATCGGCGAGTACGCCGCGCCGGTCCTGCTGGGGTTTGCGCTGTGGCGGAGCCGGAGCGTCCCGCGCTGGCTGGCGGCCCTGTTCGTCATCGGCCTGTATGCCGCTGAATTTCAGTCCTCGGGCGGGCCCATCGTCGTCGTGTACATGCTGCCATTCGCGGCCGCGATGGTCCTGCTGGCGGCCCGGCTCTGGCAGGCAGCTGCTCTCCCAGCCAGCCAGCCGCAACCGGAGCCGGCCGGTGTACCCGGGTAGCAGCATCTTGAGGCGTCCCGGCCAGAGCCAGAAGGGACGCTCTAAGCCGCGGGGCTGCCTGTGGCCTGGATTCCTAGTCCGGCGGGGAAGCCGGCCGGTGAGGTTCGCGCCCTCTTCCCCGGCTGGACCCGCCGCCTGGCACCCAAGCCCGACCAAATACCGAAGGCGATGAACGCATGAGCACCCCAGCAGACCATACGACGCGAGCCAGCCATTCCAGCTCCGTGCCTGCGGTCCAGGAAACCAGCTATCTCAGCTGCCCTGAGGGGCGGATCGGCTACGACGTCGCGGGTGACGGCTCGCTGGTGATACTGGTGCCTGGCATGGGTGACCTGCGGGCCGGCTACCGCTTCCTGGCCCCCGGCCTGCGGGCGGCGGGTTACCGGGTGGCCTGCACCGATCTTCGCGGCCACGGTGACAGCGACACCACGTTCAGCTCCTACGGCGACGAGGAAACCGCCGGCGACGTCGTCGCCCTGATCGAGGAACTCGGCGGCCCCGCCGTGGTGGTGGGCAACTCGATGGGCGCCGGGTCCGCGGTCCTGGCCGCCGCGCAGCGACCTGGCCTGGTTTCCGGCCTGGTGCTGACCGGGCCGTTCGTCCGCAACGGCAAGACAAGCGCGATGCAGCGTCTCCTGCTGCGCGTGGCCATGGCACCGCCGTGGGCGGCCATCTCCTGGAAGTCATACCTGCCCAAGCTGTACGCCGGCCGGAAGCCAGCGGATTTCGGCGAGTACCGCGACCAGGTCGTGGCGAGCCTTCGCCGGCCGGGACACGCCAAGGCGTTCTCGGCCACCACGCGCACCAGCCACGACCCGGCCGAGGCGCGGCTGGCCGATGTCACGGCGCCCGCCCTGGTCGTGATGGGCGAGCAGGACCCCGACTTCCCTGACCCGCGGGCGGAGGCCGACTGGATCGCCCGCGCCCTGCGCGCACAAGTCGTCATGGTGCCCGAGGCCGGGCATTACCCGCAGTCGCAGCGGCCCGGCATCACCACCGGCGCAGTCCTGCGCTTCCTGGAATCGGTCACGGGCCGTGCCTAGGGCAGGGCGCCGAGCCGCAGTGCTGCCCGGCCTGGGGGCCACGGCCTGGGGGTACTGCCCATGACGGATTCGCCTGCGATACTGCTGGCCGCCGGCGGGCCGAAGACGCGTCCGCGGGGCCGTGTCCTGGCGCCGACGCGGTACCGGCATCCGGGCGATGTGATCCGGCTGATCGCGGCGGCCTTGGTGCTGGCCGTCGCGGTCGTGATCGCTATGCTGCTGCCTGCCCTGCTCCGGCCGGCGGCGGCGGTCACCGGGGTCGGGCCCGCGACCGAGGCCGGGCAGGTGCTGACCGGCCTGGTCCAGGTGATGATCGCGGCGGCGGCCCTGGTGCTGCTGGTCGCCGCGCTGCGGTACCGCCGGTTCCGGGTGCTGGCCACCGTGGCGGGCGGGTTCGCGGCGGCGGCGGCCCTGATGGCCGGGATCACCTACCTGGCCGGGCCCGGCGGCCCCGCGCCCGCAGGGCTGCGCCAGGGTTCCTGGCTGGCCGGCGCGGGCTTCCCCGATCCGGCCGTGCTGGCGGGACTGGCGGCGGTCGCGGTGGCCGCGGCGCCGTGGCTGAGCCGGCCGTGGCGCCGGGCGTCCTGGGCCACGCTGCTGCTGATCGGCGCGGCCCGGCTGGTCACCGGCGGGCTGCTGCCGCTGCAGCTGGTGCTGGCGCTGGCCGCCGGGGTCACCGTGGGGGCCGGGCTGCTGGTGGCGTTCGGCGTGCCGGACCGGCGGATGGGTCCCGCCGGGGTGGCAGCGGCGCTGCGTGCGGGCGGCGTGCCGGTCAGCCAGGTGACCGGGCCGCTGCGCGCTGCGAAGGGATCGCGGCCGTTCGAGGCGACCACCGGCGACGGGAACGGCCTGTTCGTGAAGGTTTTCGGCTCCGATCAGCGGGACGCCGACCTGCTGTACCGGGCCTGGCGCGGCATCCGGCTGCGCGGCGTCGGCGACACCAGGCCCGCGGCCTCGCTGTTCAAGGCCGTCGAGCATGAGGCGCTGCTGGGCGTGATGGCCGAGCGGGCCGGGGTCGCGGTGCCGCACGTCGGCCAGGTCATCAGGGCCGGCGACGGGTCAGTGCTGCTGACCATGGACCTGGTTGCGGGCACGTCCCTGGACGAGGTCCCGGCCGGCCGGATCACCGATCAGCTCGCCCGGACCCTGTGGCGCGAGGTCGGCCGGCTGCATCAGGCCAGGATCGCGCACCGGTCGCTGCACGGCAGCAACATCATGATCGGCCAGGACGGGTGCCCCCGGCTGGTCGACTTCAGCTTCGCCGAGCTCGCCGCGACCAGCCGCCAGCGGGCGATCGACGTGGCCGAGCTGCTCACCTCGCTGGCCGGCCGGATCGGCCCGGACCGTGCCGTCGCCGCCGCGGCGGCCGAGATCGGCGCCGGCGGCGTCGCCGCCGCCGTGCCGCTGCTGCAGCCGCTCGCCCTGTCGGCCGGCACCCGGCGCGCGATCAAGGGCCAGGACGCGCTGCTGAAGAACACGCGCGCGGCCGCGATCGCGGCCTCCGGCGACGACGCTGACAAGGACCTCGTCCGGCTGCAGCGGGTGCGGCCGCGCACCCTGCTGGCGATTGCCGCGCTGGCCGGCGCCTTTTACTTCCTGCTTCCCCAGATCGCCGATGTGAGCAGCAGCTGGCACGCGCTGCAGCACGTCAACTGGGCCTGGCTGCCGGTGATCATCGGCCTGTCCGCGCTGACCTACGTGGCCAGCGCGATGGCGCTGATCGGCGCGGTGCCCGGCCATGTCCCGTTCGGCCCGGCCGTGCTGACGCAGGGCGCCTCGTCATTCATCAACCGGGTATCGCCAGCCAACGTCGGCGGGATGGCGCTGAACGCCCGGTTCCTGCAAAAGAGCGGCACCAGCACCCCGGCCAGCGTCGCAGCGGTCGGCGTGAACGCCCTCGCGGGCGCCATCATGCACGTCGTGCTGATCGTGGTTTTCTTCGCGCTGGCCGGCCACGACCTCACCAAAGCGTTCAAGCTGCCGTCGGCCAGCAAGATCCTGCTCATCCTGGCGGTGATCATCGCGGTCATCGGAGTAGTCCTGGCGACCCGGCCGGGCCGCCGCTGGACCCGCAAGCAGCTGATCCCCGGCGTCCGCTCCGCGGCGGGCAGCCTGCGGCAGGCCGCCGCCAGCCCGGTCAAGCTGGGCCTGCTGTTCGGCGGCTCGGCCCTGATCACCCTGGCCTACATCGCCGGGCTGGACGCCTCGGTCCAGGCGTTCGGCGGGGGCCCTGGCCTGGTCGTGCTCGGCGCGGTGTACCTGGCCGCCGCGGCGCTGGCGGCGGCCGCCCCCACGCCGGGCGGCCTCGGCGCGATCGAGGCGGCGCTGGTCGCCGGGCTGACCGGCGTCGGCATGCAGCCCGGGCCCGCGGTCTCGGCCGTGCTGCTGTACCGGCTGGCCACCTACTGGCTGCCGGTGCTGCCGGGCTGGCTGTGCTGGCGGTCCCTGCAGCACCGGGAGTACGTGTGAGCGCCGGCGCGCCGCGGCTGGTCCAGGGCGCACCAGCGCGGGTGCCGGTCGTGCCCGCCGGCCGCCGCCACCTCTCAGGCGGTGCCCCGCCCACAGAAGCGGGGTCCCCGGCTCCGGGCGCGTGCGGAGCAACCTTTTCTTCTCGACCCGCACGGAACGTCATGAGAGCAGCGCCGGAACGACGGACAGTAGCGTACGTAGCCTGCCTGGCGCTGGCTGTCGTGTGCTGCGCCTGCGGCAGCGGGCCGGCTGACCATGCCGACGGGGCCGCCCAGCACGGCGCCGTCATCACCGTCGGGTCATTCGACTTCCCGGAGAGCGTGCTGCTCGCCGGCATCTACGCCGGCGCGCTCACGGCGCAGGGCTTCCCCGTCCGCGTCCTGCCGGACCTGGGCCCGCGTGAGCTGGTGGACCCGGCGCTGATGAGCGGTCTGGTCCAGGTGGTGCCGGAGTACTCCGGATCAGCGCTGGAGTTCGTCAGCCTGGGACGGCAGTCCGCGACGTCCGATGTGACGGCGACCGGCAGGGCTCTGGCCGGGCAGGTGGCTGGCCGGGGGCTGGCGGCGGGCCGCCCGTCCGCCGCGCAGGACGCCAACGTCATCGTGGTCACCGCCGCGACCGCGGCCCGCTATGGCCTGCGATCGGTCGCCGACCTGGCCCGGGTAGCGCCGCGGATGGCGTTCGGCGGCCCGCCCGAATGCCCGGAGGAGGCCTACTGCCTGCTCGGGCTGAAATCGCGCACGGTGCTCATAGCGGTGGCCAGCAGCTGGCTGCGCGCACATGGGCTGATCTCGGCGGGGGTGACGCACGTTGGGTGACGACATCAGGCCCGTGGCCGCCGGGAACGGCCCGGCCAGCTTGCCGCCGGGCCCGGCCGTCCATAAGGACCGTCGTAAGCGCCGCCCGACCGGTGCGCCGCCGCCGCTGCCGCACCCTATCACCATCAGCACAACAGCGTGGCTGATCCTTGGGGCCGTGGCGCTCGCCGGCGCGTTCCTGGCGTCCCAGCACACGCCGTGGCTCCGGATCGATGACCGGGCAAGCACGTGGGTGCTGCGTCTCCTGGCCGGAATACGGACGCCGTGGCTGACCGATGTGGCCAACGGGATCAACGGGGCGGGCTCCGGCTGGGGGGCCACCGCGCTCGGCCTGTCGGTGGTCGCCCTGACGATGGCGTTCCGCCGCTGGCGGCACTTGCTGGTGTTCCTGGGAAGCGTGTTGTTCCTGGAGTTGCCCGGGACATCGATCTACTTCGGGCTGTCCAGGCCACGCCCGTACGGCGTAACGATCATCGGCAGCTGGGGCGGGTACTCCGGGATATCCGGCTCGGCGGCGGTCCTGACGATCTTCTTGATGGGCGCCGTCTACTGCCTGGCCGTGCCGGGCCGCCCCCGCACCTACGCTAAGGCTGCGGTGGTCGCGGTGGTCGGCGTGTTCTGTCTGGCTCGCCTGTACCTGGCTGTCGATCACGTGGATGACCTGCTCCTAGGCGTGGCACTCGCCGTGGCGATCGCGGTCACCGCGTTCCGGTACTTCACCCCGAACGAGGCGTTCCCCGTCGCCTACCGGCGCGGCAACACCGCGCACGTGGATGTGACCGGCCGGCGGGGGCAGGCGATCCGCCAGGCCGTGCGTGACCAGCTCGGGCTCACGGTGACCGAGATCAAGCCGGTCGGCCTGGAGTCCTCCGCCGGCTCCACGCCGTTGCGGCTGCGAGTCGAAGGCAGCCCGGAGGAGTTCGTGTTCGCCAAGCTCTACACCAAGGGCCACGTCCGCGCCGACCGCTGGTACAAGCTGTGGCGGACCATCCTGTACGGCTCCCTGGAGGACGAGCACCCCTTCCAGAGCGTGCGGCGCCTGGTCGAGTACGAGGACTATGCCCTGCGCCTGCTGCAGGACATCGGGGTCCGCACGGCCCGGCCGTACGGCATCGTGGAGATCACGCCCGAGCGCGAGTACATGCTGGTCACCGAATTCCATACCGGCGCCGTCGAAATCGGCGAAGCCGACGTCGACGACACGGTGATCGACCAGGGACTGCAGCTGATCCGCACGCTGTGGGACGCCGGGATCGCCCACCGCGACATCAAACCAGGCAACCTGATGGTCCGCTCCGGGGAGCTGCTGCTGATCGACGTGGCCTTCGTCCAGGTGCGCCCGTCACCATGGCGGCAGGCGGTCGACCTGGGCAACATGATGCTCGTCCTGGCCGTGCGCACCGACCCGCAGCGGGTCTACCGGCGGGCGCTGGCGTACTTCACCGAAGCCGAGCTCGCCGAAGCATTCGCCGCCACCCGCGGGGTCGCCAGCCCGACCCAGCTGCGCGCCTTCATGAAACGGCACCCGCGCGACCTGCTCGGCGAATTCCGCGCCCTCGCCCCGCAGCGGCCGCCGATCGCGCTGCAACGCTGGAACATCCGGCGGGTCGCTCTGGCGGCCGCGATGCTCGCCGTCATCACCGCCGCCGTGTGGGAAACGGGGAATGCCTTCTCCCCGGCGGCCCGGAATCTGGGCGCCTACGCCCCCAGCTGCGGCACCGGCCATTCGATGATCCTCAGCGCCCAGGCAGTCCCGTCCGCTGCCCTGCTGCCCTGCATCGCCGCGCTCCCGGCGGGCTGGAGGTAGGGGGCGTGGACATCGCCAGCGGGAAGTCCAGCTTCTGGCTGGACTCCGATCGCGCAGGGCCGCGAGCGGTCACCGTAACCCTCACTGCGACCTGCGACACCTCGGGCGCCCAGCAGATCCCCTCCGACCAACCCGGCACGCGCCGGTTCGAGCATCCGCTGAGCCTGGCGCCGCAGTTCTCCAGCCTCCGCTTCTACACATTCCCCGGCGGCTGCGCCACCTACCGGTTCAGTTTCGCGCAAGGCACATCCCCCGCGCTGGCCGTCGCCGTCGATAACGCGCTGGCGTTCCAGTCCCGGTCAACCCTCGTCAACTACGTTCGGCACACCGAAGGTCTCATGCTCTGCGGGCGAGATGCCGCATGCCCGCGATGAGCAAGTAGCCGGGCCGGCGCTGCCCAGCTAGCCGCAGGTCCTGCGCAGTGCTGCGGCGCTTCGCCCAGTTCTCTAATGTGTGCTGTTCGTCCTGCGACAACACCAGCGGCGCCAGCGCGGGATCTCCCATCCTCCCAGCACACTGAACTCCGGCCGCCCTGTCATCATCGAACCAGTCAGCTGAAGCTAAAGGCGGCTCAAGTGGTGATAAGGAACTCAAGACCGGGGCACTAGACGTCAGCGAGCACCGAACCCAGCTCGAACGCGACGTTGGCCAGCGCGCCGTTCCCGGAGCTGCCAGGTTGCGAAGGCGGGGAGTGGTCAGGCACAGGTAATGGCGCGAGGCGATGTAGGGACGGCAGAATGGGCGGGTGTGTTCCGCCGGCTTTTTTGAGGATCGGTGGCGCCGTTACCTGCACCGGCCGGCCAGCAGGGGCTGCTGGCCGGCGGCGGGGGTTCGGGTCGTCTCGGTGGTAGCTCGCCGGGAAGGGGGGGTGTCCCGTGCAGGCCAGGCTGGTTGATGTGCCCGGGGCGGAGCGCCAGGTGCTGGCCCCAGAGGCCGCGTGGCACACGCTTAGCGCCGAGGAGGTGCTGCGAGCCGAGGGGGCAGACCCGCGGCACGGCCTGAGCTCGGCGGAGGCGGCGTCGCGGGCCTGCCGGTTCGGCCCCAACACGCTCGCCGCAGGCAGGGCAGAGCCTCGCTGGCGCGCGTTCATCCGCCAGTACTCCGACCCCATGCAGATCGTCTTGCTCGTGGTCGGCCTCCTTAGCCTCTTCCCTCTCAGGCAGCTGGGAACCGGCCTTCTGCTGATTCTGCTGACACTGGCTAACGCGGTTCTCGGCCTGCAGCAGGAGGGCGGGGCTGAGAGCGCGGTCGCCGTGCTCCAGCGGAGGTTGATCGTGACCGCCCGGGTGCGGCGCGATGGCCAGGAGGCGGAGATCCCCGCTGCACAGCTGGTCTCCGGCGATCTCGTCTCGATCGAGGCGGGTGACGTCGTTCCGGCTGACGGCAGGCTGCTCCGGGTGGCCACGCTGGAGGTCGCCGAGTCCGAGCTGACCGGGGAGAGCCTGCCGGTCTCGAAGGGCACGGCCCCGGTCGGGGAAGCCGGCATGCCGCTGGGCGACCGGACCGACATGGTGTACATGAACACCTCTGTCACCCGCGGGACGGGCGAGTTCGTGGTCACCGCGACCGGGATGGCGACCGAAGTCGGCCACATCTCGGGAATGCTCCAGGCGCAGCCGGCCGTCAAGACCCCGCTCACCCGCCAGCTCGACCGGCTCTCAAAGCAGCTCCTGCTGGTCGCGGGTGTCGCGCTGATCGCGTCGATGGCCGTGAACCTGTCTCGCGGCTATACCTTCAACGCGGTGTTGCCCGCCGCGGTCGCCTTCGCCATCGCGGCGGTCCCGGTGCAGTTGCCCATGGTGGTGACGACGATCCTGGCGTGGGGCACCCGGGCTCTGGCCAGGGTCGGCGCCATCATGAAGCAGCTCCCTTCGACCGAGACCCTGGGGTCCACGTCCGCGATCAACACGGACAAGACCGGGACGCTCACGCTGAACCAGATGACCGCGGTCCAGATGGCCGTCGGCGGGCACCGCTATGCGGTCGAGGGAAAGGGCTACTCGACCCGCGGGCGCATCAACCGCGTCGCCGGACAGGCGGAGATCCCGCTGGACCAGTTCCTGATGCCGATGGTCCTGGCCTCCGACGCGGTGCTCAGCGACGGCGAGCTGATCGGCGACCCGACCGAGGGAGCCCTGGTCGCGCTGGCCGCGAAGGGCGGCATCGACGCCGTCTTGACCAGGCAGGTACACCCGAGAATCGCCGAGCTCCCCTTCGACGCCGAGTACAAGCTCATGGCGACGTTCCACCAGATGACCGGTGAATCGGGGAAGGCGGTGATCCGCTGCTTCGTGAAGGGGGCGCCCGATCAGCTCCTGGCCCGGGCCGCCACGGTGCTGGACCCGGACGCCGGCCCGGTTCCGCTCGACGGCCGTCTCCGCGAGCGGTACCTGGCCGATAACCACCGGTTCGCGGAAGAGGGCCTGCGGGTCATCGCCACCGCACGCAGGGATTTCGACCCGGCGGCCGTCGATCCGGGGGCTGACCTGCTCCCGCTCGTGACCGATCTGGAACTGCTGGCTCTGGTCGGAATCGTCGACCCGCCGCGGCCCGGTGCCAGGGCATCGGTCGGGCAGGCGAAGTCCGCCGGGATCGAGGTCCGCATGATCACCGGTGATCACGCGGTTACCGCGGCCGCGATCGCCCGCCAGCTCGGCATCGATGGCAAGGTCATCAGCGGGGCGGAGTTCGGCGCGATGACCGATGACGAGGCGATGGAGGCGATCGCCGATGTCGGCGTGATCGCCCGCGTCACTCCGGAGCACAAGGTCCGCCTGGTGGACCTGCTCAAGCGCGAAGGCCAGATCGTCGCCATGACCGGCGACGGCGTCAACGACGCGCCCGCGCTGAAGAAGGCCGACATCGGGATCGCGATGGGCACCGGGACCGAGGTGGCCAAGCAGGCCGCGGTGATGGTGCTGACCGACGACAACTTCTCCACGATCACCAAAGCGGTGGAAATCGGCCGCGGGCTGTATGACAACCTGGTCCGGTACATCCGGTTCGAGATGGGATGCATGTTCGGCTTCATCATCACCTTCCTTGGCGCCAGCATCTTCGACATCGCCCGCGGCGAGCCGCTCCTTCCGCTGCAGGTCTTGTGGGTGGCCTTCACCACCGTCACGATCCAGTCCATCGGGCTCGGCTACAGCAGGCCTGCCGAAGGGCTGATGGAACGCCGGCCCCGGCCGCCCGGCCAGCCGATCCTGACCGGAGGGGTCCTCGCCTGGCTCGTCTCGGCCGGGCTGGTGATGGCGATCGGCACGCTGAGCGTGGTCAGCTGGGCGGAACAGGCGCACACGCTCGCCATCGCGCGGACCATGGGCGTGGTCGTGTTCTCGCTGTTTAACCTGTTCTTCTCGCTCGAGTCGAGGGACCGGCGGGACTCGGTGTTCTCCCTCAGCACGTTCGCCGACCGGACGTGCATCGTGACGACCGGGGCGTCCCTCTTCCTGCTCGTCATGGCAACCGTCCTGGCGCCGTGCCAGGCGATCCTGAAGACCACCGCGCTCGGCGTAGATCAGTGGCTCCTGTGCGCAGCCGTGGCACTGTCGATCATCGCGGTCACCGAGATCCGCAAGGCGTTCCTGCGGCAGACCGCCGGTCCGGTCAGGTTACGACGATCACCGCGACGCCGGCCGCGTCACAGGTGCCGCGTGCCCGCGCGTCCCGGGTCGCGAGGGCTGCCCCGTGCTCCGTGGCGGCCAGCGCCACCAGCGCGTCATAAACGGCGCCGCCCGCGATGCCCAGGCGGCTCAGCGTGTCCGGCTTACCGGTGCGCGAGCTGCTCAGCACAAGCGGGGACGGGCGGGTATTCACCGATCCCGGCACGCAATTCAGCAGCTGGCCGCGGTCGGTACGGAGGCCGCGGGCCCTGCCAGCGGATAGGTGGATGAAGCCGGCCTGCATGAGCGAGCATCGCTCTGCGACCCACGTACCGCGGCTACCGGCTGGCCTGCGAGTTAGCCACGATGCCGGGTGGAGTACCTCCTGACCGCGGTGCCTGCCGCGGCGTCAACGGCGAGGCCCAGTGCCGCCCCGCCTGCGATGTCGAGCGGAAAATGGGCGCCGACGTAGACACGGCTCAGTCCCACCAGGGGGATGGCGGTCAGGGTGAGGGCGCGGCCGCCCGGGCCGAGACGGGGCAGGGCAGCCACGCCAAGGACGACGGCCACGCCCGCGTGCCCGGACAGGTATCCCAGGCCGCTGGCGTCGCGGCCGCGACGGCGGATGCCCGGAAGCAGGGTCACCGGCCGGGGCCGCCGCACTATCCGCTTGACCGCCTTGGCCAGCGCCCAGGTGCCAGTGCCGCCGGTCAGGAGGCGGGCTGCCAGCTCCCCGTCTCCGGCCAGCCAGGCCGCCGCGGCCGACGCCGGGACGGCACCGAACGCGCCCAGCTGCATGACGGCCCAGGCGGGCAGGCAGACCGAATCGGGCAGGCCGTTGACCGCGCGGAATGCCCTGACTTCCCGTGGGCCCACGCGGTCGTGGCGCACGGCACCGGCGGTGGCCAGCAGGGCAGCCAGGCCGAAGCCAAGCTGGACGCCGGGAGCGGCCAGCATGGCCAGAAGGGCACGTTCATGCTTGCTCGCGGGCCGCATCATGGGTTGAGCGTAGGCCACCCCGGGCAGCCAGACGGGCCGGCCGAGGCCGTTTCGGTACCGATTCCCCCTGTGCCCGCAGCGAGGATGACACATCGCGAGCCGGCTGGCGAGGGCGCGGGCGGCGATGTCTCCGGCGCAGACGTGCACGGGACCATCTCACCGTTATCCGCTGGCGCCGGCGGTGCTGGCGCTGGGCACGCCGAATACCAGGTTCAGCGCACTCCCGATGAACAGGCCCAGGCCCGCCCCCGCGGCGACGTCCACGGGGAAGTGCGCCCCGAGGTACACCCGTGACAGGCAGACCGCGGCGGCCAGCGCCCAAGGCAGGACCTTTCACCAGCCCTTGAAGTAGGGGGCCACCAGCGCGGTGATCGCGAAGATCACCATGGCATGACCGGAGGGACAGCTCAGCCCGTGGGCCGCGGACTGGCCGCGCAAGATCACATCCGGCAGGGTTTCCGCTGGCCGGTCACGCTGCACGACCATCTTGGCCACCGCCTCCAGCCAGACCTTCAGCAGGGTCGCGGCCGCCAGCCGCAGCCGCCTCAACAGCGCGGCCGCGGCCGCCACCAGGGGAAGAGCCCCGATCACTCCCGACAACTGGACCGTCCACATCGGCGGATACAGCCACCCGGCCAGTGATTGACCCGGCGGAACACGGCCACATCCGTGCCCAGGACCGTCCGGTTCGCGACCAGCACCCCGCACACGACCAGCACGCCGAGCCCGGCGGCGGCCATCGGCGCGTCGGCTCGTCTGCGCTGGTACGTCCGGCCGTCCGGGGCCCGGGACCACCACAGGGCCAGCCACCTGCCCAGCGTCCGCGCCCGGCCAGCCCGGCCCACGGCGGCCGCGGGAGCCGACCCTCCGGCTGTACCTGTCGTCACCGGTGCCACACCTGCCGGCTAACACCACCGCTCTCCTCGCGATGGCCAGACCGTTCGGCTGCCGGACCTCGAAGCCGAGGCCGTCGACGGCGGCGGCGGTCCCGTACTGCTTGGTGAGATGGTCAACAGCAATCATGGGGCTGTCCTTTCGGGTCGCCGAGGACCGGATCGGTCGCCATCAGCGATGCCGTACCGGCAGGGCATCACCTAGGGAACAGGGCGAGCTGTGCCCGGCAGCCGGTACCGCTGATCAGCCTTGAGCCGACGATAACGGGCCATCAGAACAGCGACATCCGTGGCAGCACGTGAATCGGTACTGGGGTCCTCCTTGCTCACGTTCCGAGCGCGGGCCAGACGGACCCGGAACGGCAGCAAATCGTGACGATTCAGGCTGGCCTCTGGCGATTCTGCCCGGCACTGCGGTCGTCACCGCATGCCCAGGCCTTGCCGCCTACGAGTCACGCTACGAGCCGGCCACGATGCCGGGCTTAACCGCTGGCGGGCATGCTGGCGGGCAACCGGCAATTTCAGGGCAAATCCGAGGCCCGGATGAGGGCGCGGCGGCGGCCGCGGTCGCCCGCCCGGCACCGGCGAGCCTGTTCATCGTTGAACGCCGGCTGCCCAAAGCCGGTGAGCATCACCTCGCCCTGCTCCAGGCGGGCGGCGCTGAGCGGCGCTGCTCTCCGGGTCAGCGCCCGCGGTGACAGCGTCCGGTACCTGTACTCGATCTTGCTGGCCCGCCAGCAGCGCCTGCTGTCGCTGTTCACCGCCGACAGGCTGGAGGCCGTCCGCGTCGGCAATGCGGCGGAGGCCCTGGACCTGCGCGGCGGCTGGATGGCATCCCGCTAGCGCTGCAGCTAGCCGCGGTCCTGCCGGGCTCGCCGAGCCTGGATCAGCTCAATCAGCGGCTAGAGCTGACCACGGCTGACGAACGACCATAGCGATTTCAGAGTTCGCCTCCGCCAAACTGGTCTGGCCGCCGACGGGTAATACCCGCGAGAGCGCAGAAATGGTCAATATGCGCGCCGGACTGCCGCGCTTGGGAACCGTGTGCGACGAGTACAGACTCGGCAGGGATATGTATTTCGATCGGCTAGCGTTTCCGATCACGCGCAGCGACTACGGCCGGTCCGCATTCTTATCCGTCGTTTCGGCGCTGGGCCTCTGTCTTCTGGTGTGGGTAGCCGTGAAGGTGCGCCGTCGTGGGTGATCTGCCCGGGGTTCATGGACGCCTGCGGGCGCGGATGGCCAGCGTGGCGGGGGTGGGCTCGCCGCCTTCGGCGAGCCGTTCTGGGGTCAGCCCGGCATCCAGGAAGGCGTGCATGAGGCTGGGCAGGGGAAGGTGAGTGGCGCCGACCTTGGCCCGGACACCGCCGGTGGTCCAGGACGCCCTGGTCCAGTGGCCGTCCCGGTAGCCGGGGCGGATCACCACGGCGGCGGGGTCGCTGCGGTCGGCAAACCCGCCGCAGAAGCACGGGTGGACGCCGACGTGTACGAAACGCCCGCCCGGCTGCAGACCCTGGCCACCTCGGTCAGCACGGCGGCGTAGGCGGGCATGTCGGTGTGCGCCATCACGATGATGACGGCCGACAGGCAGCGGTCGCGGACCGGCAGCCGTACGGCGTCGGCCCGGGGCGCCGACAGGCGACCGTGGGTGTACCGCAGCATCGCCGTGGAGATGTCGATGCCGAGCGAAGTCCAGCCCAGGCCGCGCACGCGGCCGGCGTGCACGCCGGTGCCGCAGCCGATCTCCAGGCAGACGCCAGTTCCCCAGCCCAGCAGGCTACCGAGCGCGGCATCGATGCCGAGCGGATCGGCCCCCCGCGTGGCGGTAGTGGCCAGGAACTCGTGCTCATACCAGTCCGCGATCTCGTCGTAAACCGCCGGCGCCATCGTCAGCCTCCCGGGCTCCTGACCTCTCCCGGGATCAACGCTATCCCGCAGACCACCGGGCAGCATCACAGCGCGTGCCCGGATCTACGATGAGGCCACCGCCTGGGGACACCGGGAAAATCTCGGCCAATCTCGCGTCTCGGCTTGACATTTCAGCTCCTGGGATGTCTTGCGGGTCACGGTCAGCGTCCGGTGGCCGCGCTCGAGGCCTAGGTGCTCGATGTCCGCGCTGGTAGCTTCCGATACCCGCAGCCCGTTCAGCGCGAGCAGCCAGATCAGCGCATGCAGCGATGGCGACCCGAGACCAGCGGCGACGAGGAGCGCGCCGAGCTGGTTGCGGTCCAGCGCAGCTGCGTGAGACTCGTAGCCGACCCGCGGCCGGCGGACGTGGGCGGCCGGTGAGCGGTCCGGGAGCTCTTCTTCGACGGCGTACTTGCAGAACCCGGCGATGGTGGACAGCCTCCGCGTGACGGTGGCGCGGGCCCGGCCCATCGCCTCCAGCTCTCTGGCGAAGGACTCGATGTCGGCGCGGCGGACGGCGAACAGCGCCAGCGAGCGGGCGCGGCACCAACTGGCGAACTGGCGCAGGTCCAGGGCGCAGGCCTCGCGGGTCAGGCCGCGGTATCCGGCCAGGAACCCGGCGAGGGCGATTCGCTCGGCATCGGTGAAGGCGGGCTGCATCGTTGCGAGCGCGGCGGATGGGGCGGCTGTGGTCATCGGGTACCTCCCGGCCAGGCTGAGACACGGGAGGCTGGGCCAATCCCGGCCCCAGCGGTTAAACGGAAACCAACCCTAGGCCGTTCGGGCCCGTCACGCTATGCCACCAATAGCAGAAAGCCAGAGCACATTAGGCCGCCCAGGGGACGCTCCAGACCGCCGAATCGGCACGCGTCGTCATTCGCGTCATTGCGCGGGTGCGGGGCTCCAGATCGCCCGGTTCTGGCGTGCTTTTCGGGGCAGACTACGCAGGGTCCTGTGTAGGGCGACGGCGGAAGGGTCCCGCTACCGTAAGCGCAGGCCTGCTGGCAGGATGGCTGAGCAGGCGCGCGCTGCCCCGGTCGTCGCGCCGGTTGCGGCCCGCGGCGGGTCAGGCTTTCGGCGGGACGACCCGCCGGCCCGGACGTGAAGTATCCACGAATTGAAGAGTAGTCTTCCGGTAGTGGATAAACAGCCCGCGCCGTCGCTCTTGCCCATCCTGCGCTCTCAGCAGCAGGGCGAGATCCTCGCGCTGCTCCTAGGCGATCCGGACCTTGAGCTTAGCCTTACCGAGATCGCGTCCCAGGTCGGCGCCCCTCATCCATCGGTTTACCGCGAGGTTCAGCGCGCTGAGCAGACAGGTCTGGTCACCACGCGCAAGGTCGGGAATACCAGGCTCGTCCGCGCTAACACCGCCAGCCCTTATTACAACGGGCTGGCTGAAGTCCTGACCAGGGCCTTCGGCGTACCCGCCGTTCTGGCCGATGTCCTACGCGGGGTAGACGGGATCGCTGAGGTATACATCTACGGCTCCTGGGCCGCCCGGCACGAAGGGCAGACAGGCCAGCGGCCTGTCGGGGATATTGACGTCCTTGTCCTGGGGGAACCTGACAGAGATCAGCTCTATGCCGCCCTCAGCCTCGCTGAGGAACGCCTGGGAAGACCGGTACAGGCAGCTATCCGCGACTCTTCCTGGCTCGAGACAGGCTCCGGGGCCTTTCACGACACGGTCACGACCAGGCCCATGCTCAGGCTTGCGCTACCGTCCGGCTAAGTGAACCGCTCCGGTGGTGACGCTGCCAGCAGTGCCTTTACTCCGGACAGCGCCTCCGTGGCCTTCTCGATCGCCCACGAAGCATCGGGCCTGGTGATCGACGGCGCGGAAGGATCGTAATACTGCGCCGAGTGGCGAGTCTCCCGGAATCGTGCGAACGTCGGCTTGGTGAATGCCGGGATTTCACCCCTGAACTGCGCTGACACGGCATCTTCAACGGCCGTGTGCGATCCCCTGTCGCCGGTAGGACGTAGAGCCTGCCGGGCGAGGAGCGCCTCCGCGGCCATCCGGTAAGCGTCGTAAGCAGCAACAAAAGCGCCATCAATGTCACCGCCTGCCAGAGCTGCCGTAGCAGTGACCTCCACCCGCAGCGCCGCCCGGCCCACCAGAGCATCTGCCAGCGCGGCAAGATCACCTGCTTCAAAGCTCTCCAGCCGCTCGCTGCCGACGAGGTACTGGACGGTTTGCTCCCCTGTCGCCCAGCGCACCATTTCCCTTTCTGTCTCACCATCCGGACATAAGATGTTAGCCCGCTCAGATCCGGCCCAAGGCCGGAATGGCCCGCGACTCCCGCGCTGGAAACGATAACCACCGTCGCGAGCCAGCCGGACGCCCGCCGCCGATACCATTGACACGCCCGGCCACCCTCCAGTCCCCGACAACAGCCGCGCCACGTGCAGAATGTTCATTCGCGTATGACGGGCCAGTGGAATGTCCGACGTCACGAAAGATACAGATCGAATCCTCTTTGTTCGTGGTGTCAAGTGGTTCGGAGAAGCAGGCGGCTTCGCCGCCGCTGGCCTCCTGGCGTGCCGCGCCAGGCTACGGGCCTTTCCTCTGGTCTTAAGGGTGCTGTACATCGCGCTGGCGCGCGACGGCCTGCGGCCGCCCGTTGACACCGGAGCCTCGACGGTCCCTGGGGGCAGGAAGAGCGGGCAGGCCAGCGGCCTGCCCCCGCCGCGCGCGGCCTTGGAGGTGCCGGGCCGGGATCGTAGGGTGGGGGGCAGGTCCGGGAGTGGCTTGTCCGAAGAGCCGGTGTTCGGGGTGTAATCCGGTCGCGCTGGCGGAAGAGCCGTTCCCCGGGTGCCCTCCCGGGCCGCAGCTGGTGCTGGCGGCGCGGGCCGCGCCGGCCTTGAGGTGCTTGTAGATGGCATCGCTGATCTGCCGTTTGAGCGCCCGCCGCGCTTCCCTGGGCATCTTGCCCTCGGCTATTTTCTTGTCGTAGCAGGCGCGGCCGGGGCTGTGCTTGTAGCGGATCTGGGTGACCGCGGCCATGTGGATGGCGTGGTTCAGGCGCCGGTTCCCGCGCAGCGAGAGCCGGTAGATGACGCGGTTGCCGGAGGACACCTCGACCGGCGCGGTGCCGTTGTAGGCGGCGAAGTTGTCCCGGCTGGGGAACCGGGAGATGTCGCGGACGTCGCCGATCACGGTGGCGGCGATGGCCGGGCCGACGCCGAAGACCCCGGTCACGGTGGTACCGGACGCCCGGACCGCGGCGGCCAGCTTCTTCCTGGTCTCGCGCAGCTGGGCGTCGATGCGGCGCAGGTCGGCCAGGAACTCGCCGGCCAGCTCATGGCGGGCCTGCTGGACAGCGCCGGACGGCGTGGCCTGCTCCAGGACACGGGCCGCCGCGGCGGCGCGGATCAAGCCTCTTTTATTCTGGCCTTTTCGAGGGCTGCCATGCAGCGGAAGGCGCAGATTACCCGCGTATGCAGTCCTATCCCGCGCATGCGTCCACGTTTGCCCACAGTACAGATCGATTAAGGCGGCTCGGTGTGCGTTTCCCTGGGTCTTCTTTGTAGCTTGGCGTGATGTCGTCTGGCGGCGTCAGCTCTCTGGATGTCCCGGAAAGCGTCATCGTGGGCAGCGGTTCGCCCGGGATCGGCATCCGCGATCGGTTCAGTAGCCGGAGGATTCGAACTTGGCGCGGAGCTCGGCGGCGCGGCGCCAGGCCTGGATCATGCGCCGCTCAGCCGTGCGCTCTATCCGCCGTGCCCGGCGCAGCGCGCGCTGCCGTCGTGCCCGCCGCCGCCGCTCCGCCAGTTCCAGGCAGCTGCGAACCCGCTCTGCCGCTAGCTGTTCCATGGCATGTATCACGGGTTAGTCCACCGTGTCCGCCGGCGGCCAGCGCCGCGTAGCAGCCGTTGCTGCCGCCGCCGCAGGCGTCACGCGGCGCTCAGTTCTCATCGGTGCCTGCCGCACGGATGAACGGCAACTGGATCTCGAACACCTGCTGGGCCACGTCGGCGATCTCATCCACTTCGTGCAGCCACACTTCGCGGCCCGGGCCGGGGACAGGGTGGTAGCCCTGCTCCTCGATCCACCGGACCAGATCGTGGTACACCATCGGAAAGATTCCTGCCGCCGGGCCGCTGCGCACCGCGGCGGCTGCCTCGATCTGCGGCAGGACGCGGTAATGCGCTGGCGCAGGCAGCTCGCCCGGCGGTCCGGCCACCGGCAGGGCCAGGCAGACCGTGACGTCCTCGCCGTGCTCGCGTTCGTAAAAGACGATGCGGGGTCCCGCTTCCTTGACCCGGTCATGGACCCGGAGCTGGTCGAACTGCGCGGCGAGCTGGTTGACGACGGGAACGATGTTCGCCGCCCCGAATCCCGGAGCCTGCCCGGCGATCACGACGACGCCCATGGCAGGAATTTTCTTGGTCACGATGTCGTCGGCCGGCATGGCATCCTCCTGGGCGATGCTGCGGAGCCGCGCCTCGACTCCGAGCAACTGGTTCTTGTGTGCCTCGAGTTCATGCTCCAGCTGGGCGCGCCGCAGGATGAGCATGCCGCGGAGCTCGCCGAGCGTGACCCCGTCCAGTAGCCGCCTGGCCTGGGTCAGGGAGAGCCCGAGCTCCTTCAGCGCCATGATCCGGTTAAGCTGCCCCAGCTGCGCTGCCGAGTAGCCGCGGTACCCCGTATCCGGGTCGACCGTCGCCGGCCGCAGCAGCCCGATCTCGTCATAGTGCCTGAGCGTGCGGACAGATACGCCCCCGAGCCGGGCGAACTCGCCGATGCTGAACATGACACGAGCATGCAGCCCTCACGCAACGGAAGAGTCAAGACCACCCGCACACGAATGCAAGCCCGGGCATCTGGATGCCGGCACAGATCCGGGCTAGGGAACGCGCAGATCAGCCAGATCCGTGCTGAGCACGAGCGACGCCGCCCATGCATCGACTGCTGTGCATTAGGCGGCAGTGTGCGCGTTGCTCAGATACGAGGGCTGATTACCCAGCGCGACGAGGACCGTCACACATCAAGGAGCCTGCCGATCAGGCGCCCGCCCGGAGTTCGGGCCTGGGTTACAAGCTCGCCCCGAACATCCCGGTCTGCGCTGATGGGCTGCCGACGCCTCCCAGGCGCCGCCCTCGATCGACGGCGATGTGGTGTTACGATCGAGCCCCTGTTCCGGCGCTGATCGTGCGCCGCGACCTGGCCTTTACCCGACAGCGTCCGGGACGGCGATGAATTTCCGGCGGACCGGGCGTCTGCGCTGGCAGACGATAAGGCGGGCGCCCGGGGGGCGTCTCCGACGAAGGAGCCATCCATGGCACGAGTCAACACATACCTCAACTTCCAGGGCCAGACCGAGGAGGCGTTCGCCTTCTACGCCAAGACCTTCGGCACTGAGGTCACCATGCTCAGCCGCTACTCGGACATGCCCGCCGTCGGGCCCGGCCAGCTGCCCGCCGAGGAGCGGAACCTCGTGCTGCACGCTGAGCTCCCGATCATCAGCGGCCACCTGCTGATGGCGACGGACATGCTCCAGTCGATGGGTCAGGAGACCCGTATCGGCAATAACACCACCCTCTGCCTCGACGTAGACATCAGGGAAGAGGCCGACCGCCTGTACGGCGCCCTGTCCGAGGACGGCTCGGAAGGATCCCCGATGGCCGACATGCCGTGGGGCGCCTACTGGGGCGTCACCCTCGACCGCTACGGCATCCGCTGGATGCTCAACTACACCCCGGCATCCTGAACGGCCGTCAGCCCCAACGTTTGCGTGAAAGCGGCCCTCGCGACGCCTGCTCGAGGCAGAGCACGCCGGATATCCGTTCTGTGCGCCCCAGCGGATGAACGCCGAGATTCCTGCTGCCGTTCATAGGCGGATCTCGCATGCCGTGCGAGCTTCGCGCTCTCGCCGTCTATAACGAAACGCATGTGCCTTGGCCAGCCGAGCCGGGTGCCGGGCGGGCCGACCCCCGCCGTTCGCAATTGGGGGAGCAAATGTTCCCGATCATCGATGAACGACTCGTCTGGCGTTGCGGGGATGCCGATCTCCGCGCGGCCGGTGGGTGATGGTTTCGTCGAACCAGACCTTCTCGGCGAAGCCGCGTGCTTGACCAGGCCGGGGAGCGTGGTCCGGGACGGCACCAGCGACCGGCGTGCTTGCTCCTGGGTCAGCCCGTCCAGGCAATGGTTGAGATCGCTGGCGCTGCTCGTCGGGGAACGCCTCGAACTGTGTCCATTCAGGGATGAGGTCGGCGATCAGCACGGATGCTGCAGCGGACCAGGGACAGGCAGTCGACGGGCCGCTCGCTGGTCCCAAACCGGATGCGGCCGATCAGGGGGCGATCAGGGGCACGTTCTGCAGGTAGGCGTCCGGAGCCAGGGAATGCCGGTCTCCGACGGTCAGGCTGCTGTCCATTCCGGCGCGTGCCGCAGCGTCGGCTTGGGCCAGAACCGACCTGGGGCACGTGTTGAGTCCGCGGGATCAAAAGTGGGGCCGGTGGATGCGCCGACTCTCATGCCTGGTCTGCCGCATTCCGCTGAACCGCAGTGGCATATCCGCCACGTCGTGTTTTCGCGGCTGCTCACTTTCACTGCTCGAAGGCCGGCTACCGGCTCGGGAGCGATCGCGGCAGCCCGAACCACGGCAGCACGCTGGCCTCGAAGCGGGTCATGGCGCAGATCTGGTCGCCGGCAAGGGTGAGCACGTAGAAGGCGGTCGCGTGGCGGATGCCGGCCGGGCCGCGCAGGTAGGCTCCGAATGCGGGCTGGCCGTTGGCTCGCGCCGGGACGAGGTCGAACCTGCGGCCCGCGGTGAACAGGCTGGCGCAGTAGCGGGTCACGACGTCCCGGCCCTCGTATCCGAAGGGCACCGGCGGCATCGCGATGAAGACGTCGTCGGTCAGCAGGGCCACCAGCGCGTCGAGGTCGGCCGACTCCCATGCGCGGGCGAACTTGGCCACGATCGCATCCTCGGCGGGTGAGCCGGAGGCGGGAGCCGGTTCGCGGCCAGCGGCCGGCGGCCGGCGCTGATCCAGGCTGGCGCGGGCTCGTTTAAGGGCGCTGTTGACCGATTCGACGGTCACCTCCAGCATGACGGCCACCTCGCTGGCGTGGAATCCGAGGACGTCGCGCAAGATGAGGACGGCGACCTGGCGTGGCGGCAGCAGCTGCAGGGCGGTCACGAAGGCCAGCGAGATGGCCTCGGTCTGCTCGTAGCGGGCCTCCGGCCCGGGCGGCACGTCGACGGCACCCTCGAGGAGGGCGTCAGGAAACGGCTGCAGCCAGACGGCCTCGTCGCGCGGGGTCGGCACGAGCGGTTCGAACCGAGACACGTCCCACTCCCTGGACGGGCGCCGGCTCGCTGCGCGGCGCGCGTTGAGGCACCGGTTGGTCGCGATCTTGTACAGCCAGGTGCGCAGCGAGGCGCGCTCCTCAGTGAACCCGCCGATGCCTTGCCAGGCGGCCAGCATCGTCTCCTGGACGGCGTCCTCGGCGTCGGCGAAGGAGCCGAGCATCCGGTAGCAGTGCACCTGCAGCTCCCGCCGGTGCGGCCCGGTCAGCTCCCGGAACGCCTCGCCATCCCCGGCCCGCGCCCGTGAGAGCAGATCGGCTGTCACCATCCTGCGCGCCTTCCTTCCGCACCACGTGGCACTTCCACCCGGTATATACACCGCCCGCGGCGCGAACTGGGCGGCTCGCGGGCGCCCAGTTTCCCGGCGCCGCGGTGTATGCATCACCGACCGCCCGGACAATCCGAGCGCCGGATCGTGCCGCGGCAGCTGGAACGACCTGCCCGGCAGCCCGCGGCCGCCCGCCTAACCCAGGAGGACCCATGCATCCGCTGATCCTGCAACAACTGGTCACCGACCGCGTCAACGACATGATCGCAACAGCCGCCGACTCGCGGCGGGCCCGTGAGGCCCGCCGCACCCGGCGGGCACGAACGTCCGGGCGAAGGACGCAGCCCGGCCTGCCGGGCACCCAGCCCGAGTTCCAGCCTGCAGCTTCGCCTACCCGGGCTACGGGCTGACGATACCGGGGCGTCGTGGGCGAGCAGGCCGCCCTGGGCGCGGTTGGCGCAGCCCAGCTTGTCCAGCATCCGCGAGACGTAGCCCTTGACCCTGGCTTCGGACAGGTACAGCCGGGCCGCGATCTGCGCGTTGGACAGGCCCTCACCGAGGCAGGCCAGCACCTGGGCCTCGCGGTCGGTGAGCGACCCGGCCAGGTGCCGGCGCGGTCGCGGGCCGGCTGCCGATCGGCGGAGGCCACGATGAGCCGCCGCGCGGCGGCCGCTGACAGCACGGTGTGCCCCTCGGCGGCCACCTGACACAAGGCGACTTCCGGATGGCAGCTTCAAGCGGCATCGTGTTCGCCGAGGCACTCCTCGGCCGGGACGGTCGCGTCTCCGCGCAACCGGGCGCCTGGTACCCCGAGGAGGTGCTCTCGCTTAACCGAGTGGAGGCGTCCCTGCGCCGGGCGGGAATCGATGTCACGAAGACCGACCACGGTCGGGTGGGCTCAGCCTCCGTCCGCTGACCAAGAAGGGCGCATGTTCCCGCCTCGCTCAGTCCCCGCCTGCGTCCCGTCCGAACCCGACGGGCTCGGTCTCTCACGCTCCGGGCTCAGGCCCGCAAGCGCGCCTCAGGCCGCGCGCACCGCTTGCGCGAATTGTCGAGGATATCGCGCGTGCCGAGGGGCATTACTGGCGAAGACGATGTACAGCATCGTCCGCCGTAGCTTGCACGGTCACTACGCCCTGCCAGTTGCATGCCGCGCAGAAATCCCAGTTCGGCGTCACGACCACGGTCACCAAGTGAACTGTGACTGACGCGCCGAACGGCGGCTACTTGCGCGGGCACCCGAAGAGTCAAGTTACCCTCCGTGACGAATGACCTCTATGATCCTCCTCTCCCGGCCGGCGCAGCCCGCGACTGCCACCGCCCGGCTGCCGCGGCGGCGCACCACACTCGCGGCTGTGATGAGGTTCTGCAATGGGCGCTGATGCCGCGGTCGAGCGGCAGGACGGCCTGCCGCCAGGCGAAGACGAGATCGCAGCCCGGATGCGCGCCGAGGGCCTGAGCCCGTACGGGTGGGGCAACGGCCCCGGCGATACCTACGGCTGGCATGAGCACGGGTATGAAAAGGTGCTGTACTGCGTGCGCGGCCAGATCGTGTTCCACACCGCCAGCGGCGACATCGAGCTCGGCCCAGGCGACAAGATGGTCCTCCCGCCGCACACCGCGCACGCGGCAACGGTCGGCGCGGAGGGCGTGCGCTGCATCGAGGCACCGCGCCAGCCAGACTAGAGCCCAGTTGACCGGATCCGCCACGTGACGGACGAGCCCGATGACCTGTCGTGGTCCGGACGTCCCTCATCGCGGCAATTGAGGACGTTCACCTCAAGCGCGGCGATGTATAAATATACGGCTCGGCTGACCGTCCATTGGCCGTAACCGGAACTGCCGAGGGCGGCCAACAACACGGAAAGATCCCCAGATGACCGCGCGCTGACCCGCCGTTCGGCGCGTCAGTCACAGTTCACTTGGTGACCGTGGTCGTGACGCCGAACTGGGATTTCTGCGCGGCATGCAACTGGCAGGGCGTAGTGACCGTGCAAGCTACGGCGGACGATGCTGTACATCGTCTTCGTCAGTAATGCCCCTCGGCACGCGCGATATCCTCGACAATTCGCGCAAGCGGTGCGCGCGGCCTGAGGCGCGCTTGCGGGCCTGAGCCCGGAGCGTGAGAGACCGAGCCCGTCGGGTTCGGACGGGACGCAGGCGGGGACTGAGCGAGGCGGGAACATGCGCCCTTCTTGGTCAGCGGACGGAGGCTGAGCCCACCCGACCGTGGTCGGTCTTCGTGACATCGATTCCCGCCCGGCGCAGGGACGCCTCCACTCGGTTAAGCGAGAGCACCTCCTCGGGGTACCAGGCGCCCGGTTGCGCGGAGACGCGACCGTCCCGGCCGAGGAGTGCCTCGGCGAACACGATGCCGCTTGAAGCTGCCATCCGGAAGTCGCCTTGACCGACGACGAACCTGTAATCCAGGCGCCGCCCTTCGCGCAGTACTGCGACCGAGTGCGCCACTGGTTCACGGCTGGCCTCCTCCGCGGCTGTACGCCGGCCCGGCCCCAGCGCCGCCCGGGGCAGCTTCGAGATCAGCCGGACAGCGTTCAGCGTGCGCATCGTCGCGCCGAGGGAGCGTTCGGCCAGGCAGATGTAGGGGCTCACGGTGAGCCCGTCGGCCATCGGCCCGAGCCAGCCTCCGTCCGGCTCGGCGAAGCCCAGCACCCGGCGCGAGCCGAACGGCTCCGGCAGCGTCACCTGCTTGACCCGGTGATGACCCTGCCCGGTGAAACCGCGATGGGCGAAGTCGGCGGAGGCAGCACCTCCGGTGCCCTTAGCGGTCACCGTGAACACGAGCTCGGCCTCGTCGGCGCCTGGATTCTCCTCCAGAAGCTGGGCAGCCAGCAGGTTCGTGACTCCCGGCGCGATGCCGGCATTCATCACGACCGTGCCTTTCGCCTGCCCTGCCTCGCGACGCAGGGACCGCAGTGCCGTTGCGGGTCCGGCCGACAGGTTCAGCAGCACGCCCCCGCGCTTCAGGACGTGTCGCTCGGCGGCGAGCGTTGGGTCCGGGACCGTCGTGATGACCAGGTCCACTCCGTCGAGAGCGGGCGCCAGGGTCGCGGGATCCGTCAGGTCGACGTAGTGGAAGTCCGGCGGCGGGATAGGGTCGCGGCTGGACTCGCGGACCGCCCAGCCGTGCCGTCGGAAGGCATCGGCCACGAGCGCGCCAAGGGCTCCGCGCGCGCCGATGACGAGCACAAGAGGACGGGTGCTGGGGACGTTGTTCGAGATGGACATCGGATTGCTCACTGCTCCTCTGCTTGGGCGGTCGGGTGTTGGGCACGATGGTCGCGTCGAGCACGACCATCAGCTGCGCCGTCGCGATGACGGCCAGGGCCTTGCGTGCCTCCTTCGGGTGCTGGCTAGCCGCTCGGGTGCCTGATCGGCTGGCCGCCCGGTCCTGCGTGCCGTGCAGGCGGTCTGAGCGTGGAGGGCTAGGCGGCGAGCTGGCGCGCCCAGCGCATCCGCTCGGCCGCCACATCCGGGTGATCCCCGAATTCCTGCGCCATCTTTTCGGCGCAGCCGCGCGTGCCGAGCCGCTGCACGGCGCGGCTGATTGCGCTGGCGATCATGTCGGCAGTGGGAGTGTCGGATGGCTGCAGCGTGGAGGCGAACACTGCCTCGGACCGCGCCTCGCGGGCGGTCGGCTGCACCAGCCATAGACGTGCGCTGGCATCCATGTCGCATTTCTCCTTTTTCATGGTTCGTGGCCGGCGGGACGGAACCGGTGGGGGGACCGGACCGATCACCTCAACCCAGCTCCGGACGGGGTTTGGTGCAACTTGGCTTCCTCCGTGTCAATTTGCGGATGTCGCATCCGGGAGTCAGTGCGCAGCGGCGCTGGAGGCAGGGCGACCACGGCGACCGCCGTCAGCAGCGCGTAGGCCGTGATGATGCTGTCCCAGCGGGACTGCAGGCCCCAGCACACCGCTGATGCCCGCGCGCCTGACGCCGGCCACCCAGTCGAGCTAGCCGCCGACGATCTGTCCGGACGGGCGCATGACGTACCAGTAGCCGCCGTCGTCGTACTTTCCCTGCCCGGCGGCGTGTCCGGGGCCGGCGTCACCGAGATAGGTGTACAGCGGCCAGCCGTGATAGGTGACGACGCGCGCGCCGCCAGGGGCGGGCATCGTGCCCAGCAGGTCTGCGCGCACTCCGTCGCCCGCGGCGACGGAGTCGCCGTCGGGCACGACCAGCGGAGGCCAGCCGTCGGCGCAGTCGCCGGTGCAGCTGACCCGGCTGGCCCGGTCGGGCGGAAACACGTACAGCGGGTACCCCTTGTTGGTGACCAGCACCGTCCCCAGCCCATTGACTGTGCCGGTGCTGACGGTGACCCGCCCGTCCTGCGCGGTGTAACGCGCCACTGACACGTAGCGGACGTAGCCGTAGGCCACGATCCCAGCCAGGCCGAGGACCACCACTGCGAGGCCGAGAAGAACCTTAGTCCGCCGGCGCCGGGTCCTGGGCTTCTGGGTACGGATGCGTTTCATCTGTCATCTCCTCGGCCAGTCGCCATGTCCGGGCCTGGTTGACAAGTAGCCCTGATGCGTTCGGGGACTGGTTCTTCAAGGGACGGTATGAGCCGCCGCCGCATTGGGGCGTCACCCGAAGGTGCGCACGCGGTGGAATCTTCCGCGGCCTGGCCTTCGCACCACAGTGCCGCCGAGCCGGGCGTCTGGCACCACGGTGCCGCCCGGGGACCGGGCTGCGGGTGCCGGGTTAGGGGATCAGGCCGAGCTGGCGGGCCCGGGTCACGGCCTCGGTGCGGTTGGCCGCGCCGAGCTTGCCCAGCAGGTGGCTGACGTGCTTTTTCACCGTGTCGAGGGTGATCACCAGCTGCGCGGCGATGCGCGGGTTCGGCGCGCCCGCGGCCAGCAGCGCCAGCACTTCCAGCTCGCGGGCGGTCAGCTGCTCCACCAGGCCCGGCACCGCCGCGGCGGCGCCGCGCCTAGAGCCCTCCATGGCATCCTTGCCGCCGAACCCCCGCAGCACCCGGGCCAGGCAGCCAAGCGGGACACCGCGGGCTGCGGCCTGCTCGGCCCGCTGGGCCGCGACCAGCGCGCCCAGCAGCGCGGCCATCGGCGGGCCCTCGTCGGCGAACACCCGGACATAACCCTGCGGGCAGGCCAGGGTGAGCGCCCCGGCCAGGGCGTCCACCGCGGCGGTCTCCTCGCCGGCGGCTGCCAGCGCGAGCGCCTGCAGGGCCTGGATCTCGATGACGCTGCCCGCCCGGTCTTGGCTGACGGCCGCCGCGTGCAGCCGCTCCAGCAGCGCGAGCGCCGGGCCGGGGCGGTCCTGGGCGAGCAGCACCCGGGCCAGCACCAGGTACTCCGGCTCCCGCGGGTAGCCGGGTTCGTCGTCCGGGCCGAGGCCGCGCTGCTGTGCCCAGCGGGCGGCCGCGGCGACGTCGCCCTGGGCCAGCTGCAGCCGGGCCCGCTGCGCCGGGACCGGGTTGAGCAGGCCGGCCACGCCCGGGCCCGGCGCGGCCTGCCCGGCCTCTTCCATCGCCTCCCGGGCGTCGGCCGCGTCGCCCTGGGCCTGCCGGATCCACGCCAGTGTGGCCAGGCCGGTGGCCAGCGGCGGGGTGAAGTTCATCTGGTGGCACGCCCCGATTCCCTCGCTGACGTGCCGGAGGGCCGTGTCGAGCTGGTTCCGCTGGTAGGCCACCTCGGCCAGGCCCACGTACGCGATGCCTGCGGCGGGCAGGGCAGGCCGGCCGGTCGCTGCGGCGACCTCGAGCGCCTGCCGGTAGGTGCCGGCCGCTGTGTCCAGGCGGCCCTGGGCCCGCTGGACCTGGCCGAGGTCCTGGTAGCCCCAGGCGGTCATGGCGGGCTGGCCAGCCGCCCGCCCCTGGGCGATGCTCGACGACAGCGCGCGCTCGGCCTCTATAAGGTGGCCGCGCAGCCTCTCGGCCACGCCCAGGTACCCGTTGGCGTGGGATGTCAGCAGCCACTCGCCCTCGCCGAGGTTGGCAAGGGTCCGGCGGCCGAATGTGATCGCGCGTTCGGCGTCGCCATGGAGCACGGCGAGGAGGGTGCGCCCGAGCGCGATCGCCGCGGGCACGTTGGCCAGGTGGCTCGCGGCCCGGCCGACAGACGGCTCGAACGGCTCATCGGCCATGCCCGGAGCGCTTGCCAGCGCGCGCTCGGCGGCATCCAGCGCGACCTCGGCCGCCTCCACGCGGTGGCTGAGGAGAGCCAGGCGCGCCTGGGCCAGCAGCAGCCGCGGCCGCGAGCCGGCCAGCCCGGCGGGCAGCGCCGCAAGCCACCGCTGCAGGGTCGCGTCTTCGCTGCGCAGGAGAAACGCGTCGGCGTGCCGCTCGACCAGCCGCGCCGCCCACGCGGCATCCCCGGCGGCCAGGGCGTGGCGCACCGCGTCGTCGGCGAGGCCACGCTCCTCACACCAGGCGGCCGCGGCCCGGTGCAGCGCCAGAACCCGGCCGGGCCGTTGCTGCTGCAGCCGGGCGCGGAGCAGGTCGGCGAACAGGTGGTGGTAGCGCCACCAGCCGCGCACCTCATCCAGCGGCACCAGGAACAGGCCGGCCTGTTCCACCCGCTCCAGCATCGCCTGGCTGTCGTCCCGGCCGGTGACCGCATCACACAGCCCGCCGGACAGGCGCTCCAGCACCGAGGTTTCCAGCAGGAAGGTGCGCAGCTCCTCGTGCTGGCGGTCCAGCACCTCCTCGGCCAGGTAGTCCAGCACGTAGCGGTGGCTGCCGCTGAACGCCGCCGCGAACCCGGCCGGATCCGCCCGCCCCCGCAGCGATAGGGCGGCCAGCTGCAGGCCGGCCACCCAGCCTTCGGTGCGGGCCGCCAGTGCCGCCACCGCCGCGGCGGGCAGGTCAGCACCAGCCGATTCGCGGAGCAGGGCCGCCGCCTCAGCCGCGGTGAACCTCAGGTCGGCGGCGCGCAGCTCGGCCAGCTGCCCGCCGGCCCGCAGCCGGGCCAGCGGCAGCGGCGGGTCGGCCCGGCTGGCCAGCACCAGGTGCAGGCCAGGCGGCAGGTGCTCTAGCAGGAACGCCAGCGACGCGTGCACGGGCTGGGCGTCGATCAGGTGGTAGTCATCGAGGACCAGCAGCACCTCGCCGTCACCGCGCTGGGCGGCCAGGTCGTTGATCAGCGCCGTCACCAGCCCCTCAAACGACGGCGGCGCCGGCGGCCCGAGCAGCGGGCCGACCCGCTCGGCGATCCCCGGGCGCGCCCGGTCCAGCGCGGCAACCACGTGCCGCCACAACCGCACCGGGTCGTTATCGGCCGCGTCCAGCGACAGCCAGGCCACCGGACCGTTGCCAGATAGGGCCCAGCCGGCCAGCAGCGCCGTCTTGCCGGACCCGGCCGGGGCACACACCAGGATCAGCCGCCGCGCCAGCCCCTCATCGAGCGCCCCCGCCAGCCGCGGGCGCGGCACGAACCCCGGCCGCGGGCGCGGTACGTGCAGCTTGGTCGCCAGCAGCACATCCGGCCCGGACACGGCGGCCCCGCGCGGGGCCACCGCAGACGGCTCAGCCATCAGCGACCCACTCTCAGCGCGCGCGGCGACAGCCAGCCTCGCCGCCAGGCGAACCCATTGTAAGACCGGCTCGGCTGGCTGACCGGGGCCGATCTTCCACCTTCCCCCCGCATTTTCGCGTAACCGCACAGAAGCACGCACGCCGGACGTCACTTCCGTGCCCCATACCGCCACGGAAGATTCCACCCCAAGGGGCACTTTCGGGTGACGCCCCGCCAGCCCGGCCTTCATAGCGTGCAGGTCACAGACCCACACCCACAGGACGGAACACATGGCTGCTCTGAACCTCTGCCAGTTCAAGAACGGCACCGCCAACGCCACGAGCAGCCCGCCGGCGACACAGCAGAATGTCCGGCCATCGGGCGGGGGGCGGGCGTGACCGGCTCGCAATCGCCAGCGCGCTACGAGATCCGCGTCGAGGGAGTCCTCGACCAGCGCTGGACAGCCTGCTTCGAGGGCCTCCAGGTCACCAGCGAGGGCAGCCAGACCGTCATCTCCGGGCCGCTGCCCGATCAGCCAGCGCTGCACGGAGTGCTGATCAAGGTACGCGACCTCGGGATGTGCCTGATCTCGGTGCGCCGGCTGGACCCAGACCAAGCCGAGCAGGCGAGCCCGCCATGAGACCCCGCCTCGGCACGGACATCATCAGCGCCACCTGCACGTCCCGACAAGAAAGGAAGCCCCAGATGAGGCAGATCCGCCACACCAGGCGCCGCCCCGGCCCGGCCAGCGAGCAGCAATCGCCGCTGCCAGCCGACCCGCGAGACCCCGACATCGTGCACGCCCATCAGGTCGCCCGCCGCACCAGCGGTTCCCGCGCCCGCCGTGCGCAGCCGGACCGGCGCACCCAGCCCACGCCGATCCCCGGAAGCCGGTGACGCGTCATGCCCGGCAACTCCATGGCCCTACTGACCAGGCAGGCGCAGGCAACCGGCGCACCGCTGCCCTGCCAGCGACAGAGCCCTCAGCTATGGTTCTCCGACCTGCCGGACGACCTAGAGCTGGCCAAGGCGCACTGCACGCCCTGCCCGATACGCGGCTCCTGCCTGGCCAGCGCGCTCGAACGCCACGAGCCGCACGGCGTCTGGGGCGGCGAGATCTTCACCCGCGGCGCGATCACCGCCCGGAAGCGGCCACGCGGCCGCCCGCCTAACACGCCCAGGAGGACACCATGAATCCGCTGATCATGCAACAGCTCGCCGCCGACCACATCAACGAAATGATCGCAGAAGCCGACGACAGGCGGCAGGCACGTCAGGCGCGCCGCGCCCGGTTGTGATCGCCGCCCTGGTCGCGGGGCTCCTGGCTGGCTATGGCATCGCCATGCCAGTCGGAGCGGTCGCGGCATATCTGGTGGCCTTGACGGCGCAGACGTCGTTGCGGACTGGCGTGTTCGCCGCGCTCGGTGTCGCGACCGCTGATGGTGTGTACGCGCTGATCGCCGTATGCGGCGGCGCGGCGCTGGCTGGCGTGCTCCGTCCGGTCACACTGCCGTTGCGGCGGGGGTCGGCGGTGGTGCTGATCGCGCTGGCGGTCCATGGGACGGTGGCGGCGGTCCGCCGTCATCGCGAACGCCGGGATGGTACAGGGGCCGGCCGGACGGCGTCCGGCGCGGCCCGGGCCTACCTGGCGATGTGGGGGATGACGACGATGAACCCGCTCACCGTGGTCTACTTCACGGCGCTGGTGCTCGGCAGGCAGGCGGCAGCCGCTCCGGGGCGTGCGGGTCAGGCCGTGTTCGTCGTGGCTGTCTTCGTCGCCTCCGCCAGCTGGCAGCTGGTCCTGGCCGGCGGCGGGGCGTTTCTCGGCCGGGTGCTGACAGGCAGCCGCGGGCGGCTCATCACCTCGATAGCCTCCAGCATCGTGATCGGCGGCCTGGCTCTGCACCTGCTGATAGCAGCATCGTGAGGGATGCCGCTATCTGCGGGTCCACCGGGACAGGTCAACGTCGTTCCCCGGCGACTCGCCGTTCCCCGCGTCACAGAAGTCGCGCATAACCCGCTGCCGGCAGACGATACAAGAATTGGCAACGGATTTACCACGCCGCAAGCCCTTGAGCACCACTGCTAGCAAGCCCTACTCTCGAGAAAGCCACGGGTCTCGGGGCCTTTGGCGTGCCGATTTTCACGCCGCACGGCGTCCCCCGGCCACCGATGACTGTCGTACGATTACGCGCTGGCTGTCAACGGCACGTTCGCGTAGGCAGGAAGGCACATGATGCCATTTGGCATGTACGTGACGTCGCCGCGTGGGTGCAGGCGCCGGGATCCGTGGCAATCTTGATTTGTGCTGGTTGGCATGGACCGGGTGCGCGTTGTCCGGGATCTGACCGAGGCCTGGCGGGCAGCGATCGCGCGGCGCGACATGCGGCTCGTCGTGGTCGAGGGGCCGACGGGAGTAGGCAAGACCGCGGTTCGCCAGCGGTGCTGTCTACCTCAGGTACTGCCTCCAGTCAGCCTGAGCGATGGTGCTGATCTGGGCGACCCTGGCCTTGAACACCCGGCCCGCGCAGGCCGGCGTGACGTGCCCACGGGACTGGCGCGCGGCAGCGGGCTGGGAAACAGCCACCGGTCCAGCGCCGGGGCACGCGCAGCCGGGCCGGTCAGACAGGAGGCTGACCCCGGCCTCTCGCAAGGGGCCGGGGTCTGCTTAAGGCCTTCGCGGGCCGTCAGGACGATCCCGGTGGCCCGGTAATCGCAGCCCGGCCCTGAGGATCATGACCGTCAGCGTCACGGGCCTTCTGCGGAGCCGTGGTGGACGTCGCCATGGTGCGCCGCGTGAGGTGCGGGGCTGCCCGGAGCGGGCGCTACGGCGTAGGTTGCGGCGGGGTCGTTGCCATGGCCGCGCGCGGACCGTTCGCGGACGAGGCTAACGACGATCAGGGCGAGGTTGCCTCCTGCGGCAGCTCCGATCGTGGTGGTGACGAGCGCGAACAGCCCGGATGTCGCGGTGAACCCGAGCCACCCTCCGAGCAGGGCGCCGGCGATTGCGGCCAGGAGCCCGAGTGACTTGGTGGCACGGTCCCAGTCGCGGTGAGTCCAGGCCAGGTAGAGGCCCAGCGCGATCGGCACGCTGGGGGCGAGAATCCTGAGCAGTTCACTGGCCAGGGACAGCGCGGGCCACAGCGTCAGGACGACCAGGACTGCTCCGAAGAAGCCGCCGAGCCCGAGCACGACCGGGACGATGGTGCGGGCCAGGACGCTGGTCTTGCGCCCTGCGGAACCGTGCTTGCGTACCCGGCGCGCTACCCAGAGCAGCCACAGGGCAGCCAGGACGACGACGCCGATCACTACCCCAAGGATGTCCTTGGCAACCGCTGTCTGCCTGGACGATGTGGTGAAGCTGACCTTGTTCGGGGTGTAGCGGGACGTGTCGACCTGGCCGGTGGCGTAGAACGTGGTCAGCAGCTGCGTGCTGGCGCTCGGCTCGTAGGACCAGAAGTCTTCCGCGTGCCCGAGCCCGGACAGGATGACCTGATGCCCGTTGGGCAGGTGCGGCAGCAGCTCCTTCGTGGCGTTCTGGGCCGGCGTTTGGAAGTCGAGCGTCCCGCCGATGAGCAGCGTCGGGACGTTCGAGTTCTGCACGCTGGTGTACTGGTTCTCACCCGGGTTGGCCGGCCAGTCGGCAAGGCCTCCTGCCCCCCACAAGAACTCCGTGAAGGGATTGCCGATGATCGAGCCCCGGTCCGCGCCGGAGCTGAAATAGCGCGCGGCGGGCTGCGCGTCGGCCATCCCGATGCTGGCAAACTCGCCCCAGACGAACGACGTGGGGAGGATGAGCCCGGCCATCTCCGATAGCAGCCAAAAGATGACATGCATCGAAAAAAAAAAAAAAAAAAAAAAAAAAAAAAAAAAAAAAAAAAAAAAAAAAAAAAAAAAAAAAAAAAAAAAAAAAAAAAAAAAAAAAAAAAAAAAAAAAAAAAAAGAAGGAGGCGGGTGGTGGGGGTTCTGCTGGTCGTAGAAGTGGGGAATAGAAAGTTGTCCACGGACATATAGATGACATGCATCGGCCGGGCTGAGCTGAGGCCGGTGCCTTCCGCGCGGGAGACCTCCTCAGCTCAGACGCGTCACGATTGACCGCGTAGGCATTCGCGCGGGGTGCTGATGCCCCGCTGGAGCTTGAGGAGGTCCCGATGCCCATCGTAGGCGGGTTGGATATCCACCGGAAGCAGCTCACGTTCGACTACCTGGACACCGTGACGGGGGAGGTGAAGCGGGGCCAGATCGCCCCGGCCGACCGGGTGCACCTGCGTGCCTGGCTGGCGCGGTTCGCCGGCCGGGACGACGTCGCGTTCGCGCTGGAGGGGTGCACCGGCTGGCGGTACGTCGCGGAGGAGCTGGCCGGGCCGGCGTCGCGGCGCACGTCGCCGAGCCGGCGGATACCGCCTTCGCCCGGGGCCGCAAGCGGCACGCCAAGACCGACAAGACCGACTCGCGGCATCTGCGGGAATTGCTGGCCGAGGGCCGGCTGCCCGAGTGCTGGGTCCCGCCGTCGCACATCCTGGAGTGCCGGGCGCTGCTGGAGACCTATCACGACCTGCGGGCCGAGCACACCGCCTGGGTGCAGCGCATTCACGCGGTGTTCTTCCATCAGGGCGCGCCCGCGCTGGGTGACGGCGCGCTGCGGACCGACCGCGATCTGCAGGCGCTGCGTGCGGCCGCCGCCGCGCACCTGTCACCGGCCGGGCAGCTGCAGGTGGCTACCGCCTTGGACATGCTCGCCGCCCTCGAGGCCCGCCTGGACGTGCTGCGGCACCGGCTGCTGGCTGCTGCCCGGAGCCTGACCGGGGCGAAGGTGCTCACAGAGCGGCTGTACGGGGTCGGCCCGGTCACCGGGCTGGCCATGACCTGCTGGCTGGGCGGCGCCGGCCGGTTCTCCTCCTCCCGCAAGGCGGTCCGGTTCGCCGGGCTGGACGTCACCGTCTGGTCCTCCGACCGCAAGGGCCCGCCCGGGCGGCTGTCCCGGCAAGGCCCGCCGGTGCTGCGCTGGGCGGTATATGAGGCCGGCAAGACCCACGCCCGCGCCTCGGCCCCCGACCACCGCTACTACGCCGCCGTCAAGGACCGCAAGGACGGCAAGCGCGCCGCCCTCTCCGAGGCCCGCAAGATCCTCCGCCAGGCCTGCCACATCCTGACCGAGCTCGGCGACGACGCGCTCACCGCCGCCTGAGCCCGGCCCCCCATGGTGGCCATCCTGGCGTGGCCGGCCAGGCAGCGAGCCGGCGCCGAACTCACCGGATGGGGTATAGCCGCGGCCAGCTCCAGCCAGTCCGCTGTCAGCCGCTACCGGTCCTGCCGCGCAGGGCCAGGCGGACGGCCTGTATAGACTGAGCGGCCGCGTCCCCCCGCAGGCGGGAGGACGCCCAATCGATCATCTTGTCGCCGGGCGCGGCACAGCGCCCGCGGGCCTAGGTAAGCCTGGCTGCCCCTCGCCGCCCTCGCCCCCGCCACGGAGGAAGGTCACCCCGGTCCCCAGCAAGAAAGGCCCCACGCCAGCCCCAAACCGCTGACCCCCGGTTCGCTCCTTTGCCCCCGCAGCCCATGATCCGCTCCCGGGCGGCCGCGTCAAGGGCGCCTGCGGCGCCGCTGCGCGGGCGCTTCGCGCCCCCTGACCCGGCCGCCCGCTCGCAGGAACCGGCAGCGATCAGGGCAAGAGAGCACACTGAAGCACGCCCCAAAACGGAAAACGGCCCATCACCGAACCCACTTGCGGTCACGTGGCGATGCAGGTAAGCGGACAGGGTCGGTGCCGGGAATGCTGATCGGCAGCGTTTGCGCAGGTCAGCGGCTATATGGTGTGGTTAGGAGCGGAACACTGTAAAACCGTCGGCTCAGCCTACGTTGGTTCGAACCCAACACCCGCCACCACCTGCGAAAACGGCCCGCTAGCTGGAAATTCTCGGCTATGCGGGCCGTTTCTTCTCTGTCCCGCCATGTGTCACCTTGTATCGCTGTGGACCGCTGTGTCGCGGTGTCCACGGACATATAGCGGACGGCGTCCGGCCCCTGGGACGGTCGGTGTGCACCGTCGGCTTTCCACGGACGGCCACGGACGGGCCGCGCCGGTCGCGTGTTCCGGCTTGACGTGAGCCGCTGAGTCGAGCGTGCATTCCCGTACATCCGGCCTGGCGGCCCCGGTGATTTCCCCGGGGGCGGGGGCGGCCGGGGAAGGCGGGTGCGCTGATGGCTGGGCGAGATCCGGGAGAGCGTGACAGTGGCCGGACGGGCTGGCGGTCGCTACCGGGTCGGCCGCGACAGGCGGCGCGGGCCGGGGCGAGGCGGTGGCCACCGGGGCCGCCGCCCGGGTCATGGCGGCTACGTGGAACCCGGGCACCTGCATGCCGAGCAGTTCCACGCAGATGGCCACGGAGCCCACGACCACGGCCACGAGGACCACGATGAGGCCGATCAGCCGACGCGTTTGGTCTTTGTCTCTGATGGCGCGGCCGATCAGGATCACAATGGCGAGGCCGACCGTGGGCCAGCCCACATGCGCGAGCACAAGCTTCTCCTACGCGTTCGCCCTGGCTTCCGCCTCCTGAGCGAACGACCGAACCGAACGCGAGAAGGCAAGAGGCCATCAATGGTCTCTGACGTCCCGCGACCTGTGCTCCGAGGTCGCGGGCCGCTCGTCTCGCACCCCTGAAAGGGGCCTAGAAGACGGGCGGACAAGCCTTTTCGATTTCGGTTCGTACTCGTGCTGCGGCCCAGAGCCGCCGACGCCCTCCCCGTTGGCTACGGGTCCGGCGCGCGCTTCACAAGATAGCCGACGCGGACGGCCAGTGCCCACTCACGCACCCGCAGCCCGCTCCCCTGCCACCAGGACGTGGGCGGCGACGCCGCTGACCCGGATGAGACCTTACGGTAACGAGCGGTACCGGAGGAACCGGCTCGACGAACAGCACACACCTCGACGGCGGAGGCGGCAGCTTCACGGCCGCCACTGGCGGTGGCGGCTGCAGCTCGGGCGGGACAAGCGCATCCGACGGCAATCGCGCGACAGGCGATGCCGGCGGTGGCGCCGGGACCGTCGGCGGGCGTGGGCGCTGGGGTGCCGGCGCGGGCCTCAATGGCGACGCTTTCGGCTCGCAGGGCACGGTCGGCAACGGCGCGGCCGGCCGGTCATCCTCGCCGTGGCGAGCAGCCTGGCTGCGGCTCGGGCAGCCGAGAGCGCCGCGCGCTGACTGCCGCCTCGACCCTGGCGGCCACCGGGAACGCGGCTAGGGCTGCGCAACTGGCCGTGTCCTCGTCGCTCGGCGCGGGCGGACTGATCAGCAGCGCCTGGCGGTGCTGGAGGCCACGGCCGGGCTACGGGGCTCCGGTGATCGACGTCGGCGCGACGCTGGCCGCGCAAG
>CAWCUJ010000024.1:0-47300 GCA_963798675.1 uncultured Actinomycetes bacterium
TGGCTCAGGCGGATGGGGGGGAATGGGGGGTCAGCTGGGTGCGCCAGGATGCCTCGCTGACCGGTGTGATGCCGGGCAGCAGGCCGAGCTGGCTGAGCATGAGCAGATCGTTGCGGGTCGCGGCGTGCCCGGTGATCTTGCCGCCGCGGACCCGGTGAATGTGCATCTGGTCGGCTTCGAAGGACCGTCCGGTGGGCGGCATGGCGTCCAGGACGCGGCCGGGCCCGATCCCCGGCGGGAACTCCCCTAGGTGCGTCCCCCGCGCCATCACCCGGTGCACCACCGCGTCGGCGCAGGCGATTTCCTCCTGGACCTCGATATGCAGGTCGGGGAACGCGGTGCGCCACGCCGTGACGATGTGCCGCAGCGCGGCGTGGCCGCCCGGCCGCCGGATGCCGAAGTTGGTGAAGTCGTCATCGACCAGTTCGTGGATGGCCGGCAGCTCCCCGTTGTTCCAGACCCGGTCCCAGAACCGGCGGACGACCGCGGCGTTGTCCTGCTCGGCAGCCATGGCATTCTCCTCTCGGCGCGCCCGGCGCGGCTCGTGCCCGGGCCTGCTGGATACCTTTGCCGGAACCATTTACCCAGATATCTTGATAGAAGAAGTCTGGCCTAAGGTATGGGACAGCGGTCAAGGGTGCCAGAAGCCTGGCACCACAAACCTTTGATAACCAGATGTCTGGCAGGATGGTCGCATGACCTCACGCGGCCAGACCTCGGCCCATACCGCCCGGCTGCGGGCCGGGAACGACCTGGCCATGCTCATGCGGACCGGCCACCACCGGGTCATGGAGTACGTCCAAGCCCGCCTGGAGCAGATGGGATTCAACGACGTCCGCCCCGCCCACATGGCCATCTTTCAGAACCTGGGGCCCGACGGAGCGCGGATCGGCGAACTGGCCGAGCGGGCCAAGCTCACCAACCAGTCCGTCGGCTACCTCGTGGACTACCTCGAACAGCACGGCTACGTGGAGCGGCGGCCCGACCCCACCAACAGGCGGGCCACCCTGGTCTGCTTCACCGAACGCGGATGGGACGAAGCCGACGCCTGCGCGCGCATCCTCGACGACCTCGACCAAGAACTCACCACCCGGGTCGGCGCGGACAAACTGCACCAACTCCAGGACCTGCTCGCCGAGGTCACCAACGCACTCCGCGACAGCACCTGAACACCCGGCCAGCGGGTAACGGCCCTCCGGGAATCACAGCGCGGACGATCCGCCCCGCGCCGTGCCGGTCCAGCCGGCGACCGTCCCCGGTCAAGAACACCGGTCCGCCGGTGCGTTCGCCGATGGCCGGGTCGATCGCCCGGGCCGACCTGGCCGCCACGGCGATCGGGCAGCGCCTGTTCTCATCTTGCCGCTAGCCATGGCGGTGGTCGCCGCGGACGCCGATGCGGACGCTTTCGCCGGCGAGTTGTGCTGGCAGGTCGGCTCGTGCGGTGATGCCGAGTTTGCGGAAGGCGTGACGCAGGTGGGTTTCGACGGTGGCCTGGGTAATGAACAGGTGCTGGGCGATCTGCCGGTTGGATAGGCCGCCGCCGGCGAGGTCGGCGACCTGCCGCTCGGCGCTGGTGAGTGCGTCTGGTCCGGTGAGGGCGGTGCGGCGGGGCCGGGCGCCGGTGGCGAGGAGTTGTCGGCGGGCCTGCTCGGCCAGCGGTGCCGCGCCGGTTCGCTGCGCGAGGTCGAGCGCCCGCCGCAGGGGTGCCTGCGCATCGCTGCGGCGCCCGGCACGCCGCAGGTGAGTGCCCAGGTCGGCCAGCGTGAGCGCCAGTTCGTGCCGGGCGTGGGTGGGTTCCAGCAGGCTGACCGCCTCGGACAGGGATTCCTCGGGATGGTCGCAGGCGACGGCGGCGTGCGCCCGGAGCGCGGTGCCGATCGTCTCCGGGTTGCCGGTCTTACGGGCGAGCGCGAGTTGCTCGCTGGCAAGCGCTGCTGCTTGCTCAGGATGGCCGAGGGCGGCGTGCGCAGCGGCTGCGGCGGTGCGCCAGGACGCCATGGCGGGATTGTCGATGTAGAGGCCGCGCCAGCCCGCAGCGGCGGCGGCCAGGTCGTCGAGGGCTGCGCCGGGGCGCCGCTGGGCGGCCCGCAGCGCCCCGCGGGCCTGCAGGAACAGATTGGTGTGAATCCAGCCCGTCGGCGGCTCCCGGTCCGCGGCGGCCTGCGCCACGGCCTCGGCCTCGTCGAGGCGGCCCAGGTCGGTGAGCGCCTCGATGCAGAAGGCGGCGGCCCAGGCGACGGCCAGCGGCGGTGAGGTCGCGAGCTTGAAGTCCAGCCCCAGCCTGCCGTCTGCGGCGGCGTCTTCCAGCTTCCCGAGACGCCGGTTGATCATCGAGCGCAGGCAGCTGACGTGAGCGACCATGCTCATCGAGCCTCGCATGCGGGCGGCGGAGAGCACGCTGTCACTTATGGTGCCTGCCGTGCCAAGATCGCCATTCCAGATCAGGACCAGCAGGGCATACACCGCCGCGAGAGAGTCGGGCGGTATCTCATGGAAGCCGCCGTCGAGGACCGGGGCGAGCCGGGCCAGGGCGTCGCTGGCGGGCTGCGCTATGCCCGTCGCGAACACGGCGTCATAGACGCGCCACGCGCTGGAGGCGCCGGGATCGGCCAGGTGGCTCCCCGCCAGCGCCCAGGCCTCGCTGGCGGTGGCGGCGCTGATGAAGGTGCTGGCGAACAGCTCGGCCTCCAGGCCGTCTGCTGCCGGGCCGCGGTCGCGCCCGGCCGCCAGCGCGTCGCGGCAGATGAGGGTCACGCTGTCGTGGTAGCCCCAGATGCCCAGGACGCGCGCGGCCAGCAACGCCGCGGCTGCCCGATCACGGGAGGCTTTGGCCAGTCCGACGGCCTGCCGCAATGCCGTCACGGCCGCGGGATTGCGCTCGCTGGCCAGGGCCAGCCCAAGCTCGAGGAGCACTGCCGGCCTGGCCGCGGGATCGGGTGGCTCATCGAGTGCGCGGCGCAGGTAGCCCGCAGCCGTACCAGGGGCACCGCGGCCGCTGGCCGCCGAAGCGGCCGCGCTGAGTACGGCGGTGACATGAGGGTTGCCATCCGGCTCGCTGTGCAGCAGGTGCAACGCGACGCGCTCGGTGTCGGCACCGTCGCCTTCGAGCAGCAGCGCAGCCTTGGCGTGGGCCAGGGCCCGTTCGCCCGGCGGAACCGACTCGTAGATGGCCGCGCGTACGATCGGATGCGCAAATTCCAGTGCCAAGCCGGGAGCCAGTACGTCAGCGGCGCGCAGCTGGTCGGCGAGCCGCGCGGCGTCGGACAGGTCCAGGCCGGAAAGCGCGGCGGCATGCCGCAGTGGCGCGGGGCCGCCGAGGACCGCCAGGGCACGCGTCAGCTGCCCGGCACCCATGCCGAGCTGCCCGACCCGCCGTAGCACCGCGTAGGCGACCGGCTGCGGCCCGAGGGTGTCCACCTGCCCGGCCACGTCGCTGGTGCCGAGCTCGCGCAGCGCACTGGCCAGCGATTCGAGTAGGAACGGGTTTCCGCCGGTGCTGGCGTAGCAGGCCTGGCACAGCCTTTCGTCCGCCAGCTCGCCGAGCCGCTCACGCAGCAGCGCGGCGGTCGCCGCGCTGCTGAGCGGCTCAAGCCGCAGCGGGGTGCACGCAGGGCAGGCTCGCAGCTCGTTGAGCGTGGCAGGCTCGTCCGGGCCGCCGCGCACGGCGAGCAGCAACGCGACTGGCAGCCCGTCGATGCGGGCAGCCAGGTGCGCGAGCCACCGCAGCGACGGCTCATCGGCCCAGTGGGCGTCGTCCACCACGATCATCAGCGGGCTGCCGGCTGCGAGGTTCGCGACCAGCCAGTAGAGGCCGTGCGTCGTCGCGTGCGGGATATCGTCTTCGACCCGACCGACCTCGGCCCCGTCGAAGACGCGCGCCGCCAGCCCCGCCGCCCCGTCTAGCAGCGCATCCCATTCACCCGGCCTGGCCGCCGCCCGGACCGGCTCGATGAGCTGACGGGCGATTCCGTAGGCGAAGCCGCGCTCCAGGGCCAGCCCGCGCGCGGTCAGGATCCGCAGCCCAGCCGCGGCAGGACGCGTACAGGCCGCGCGCAGCAGCGACGTCTTGCCGATCCCGGCGGGCCCTTCGACCAGCACGAAGGCGCCACATCCCGCTCCGGCGGCCTCGCCGGCCGCGGAGAGCACCGCCAAATCCCCGTCGCGTTCGAGGATCCCCGGGTAAGTGTCTGGCATCGCAGAGCCCCGTAGTGGAAAGATTCCGCGCGCTCAGCGTAAGCCCGGTGCCAGGGGCGCAGCAATCCTCATGGTAGCCCGGGCGAAAACTCATGGCCGGGCCTGGATGCGCCCGCGGCATCTCGCCGGGCACCGTGGGATTCGCCTGGCCAGCCCGGTGCTGGCGCCAGGCAACCATCCGCTCGTGCCCGGGAGGAGCCGCGGTCGCCATGTCTCATCTGCCCCTGACCACGTTTTACTGGCCAGCCGACTTCTCATCGCCGGTCCTTGGGACCACGGTCGGCGGCGTGCTGCGCGCCGCCGCTGCGCACGCCCCCGATCAGGTCGCGCTGGTCAGCGGCGACCCGGATCCGGCCAGGCGGCGGCAGTGGCGCTACTGCGAGCTGCTTGCCGACGCGGTACGCGCCGCCCACGCGCTGTGCGCGCGGTTCGCACCCGGCGACCCGGTGGCGGTATGGGCCGGCAACTGCCCCGAATGGGTGCTGCTAGAGTTCGCCGCCGCGCTGGCCGGGCTGACGCTGGTCACGGTCAACCCGGCCTACCAGGCGGAGGAGCTCGCGTACGTGCTCGGGCACTCCCGCGCGCGCGGCCTGTTCCTGGCGGACGAACATCGCGGCGTCTCGCTGCCGGCGATCCTGGCCGCCGTGCGCGGGCCGCTACCTGACCTGCGCGAGGTGGTCCCGCTCGGCGAGTGGGACCGGTTCTGCGCGTCGGGCGACGGCGGGCCGCTGCCGGAGGTCGACACTGCCAGCGCCGCACAGGTCCTTTACACCTCGGGCACGACCGGCCGCCCCAAAGGCGCGGTGCTGACCCACCGCGGCCTGACCAACAACGCCCGGCTAGCCGCCGCAACCATCGGCATGCGCGCCGGGGAAACCATCGTGAACCCGATGCCGCTGTTCCACGTCGCCGGCTGCGGGCTGCTGACCCTCGGACTGGTTCAGACCCTCGGCACACATGTGCTCATGCCGCATTTCCACCCAGGGCTGGCGTTCGAGCTCACCGAGGCCTTCCGCAGCGTCACGATCGGCGGCGTGGCCACCATGCTGACCGCGCTGCTCGATCATCCCGGCCGCGCGCAGCACGACCTGTCCTCGCTGCGGTTCGCGCTCAGCGGCGGCGCGCCGGTGCCTGCCAGCCTGGCCCGGCGGGTCGAGGCGGCCTTCGGCATCCCGCTGGTGATCACGTTCGCCCAGACCGAGTCCAGCTGCTCCATCACCGCGACCCGGGCCGCAGACACGGCCGCCGACCGCGCCGAAACCGTCGGCCAGCCCCTGCCGCAGACCGAAGTCAAGATCGCCGACCCGCGCACCGGCAACACGGTCCCCTGCGGGACCATCGGCGAGATCTGCAGCCGCGGCTACCTCGTCATGCAGGGCTACCTCGGCGACCCCGACGCCACCAGCGCGGCGATCGACCGTGACGGCTGGCTGCACACCGGCGACCTCGGCTCCATGGACGAACGCGGCTACTGCCGCATCCAGGGCCGCATCAAGGAAATGATCATCCGGGGCGGCGAGAACATCTACCCCCGGGAGATCGAGGCCGTTCTGCTCAGCCATCCCGGCGTCGCCGACGCCGCCGTAGTCGGCGTACCGGACCGGTTCTGGGGCGAGGCCGTGGGCGCCGCCATCCGCCCGGCCGGGCCGGTGCCGCCTACCGCGGCCGAGCTCACCGGCCTGTGCCGCGCCCGGCTCGCCGTTTACAAGGTCCCGGCCCGCTGGCTGTTCACCGACAGCCTCCCGCTCACTCCGACCGGCAAGATCCGCAAGGACGTGCTCAGCGCGCAGCTCGCAGCCGACGGGCCGCGAGCCGCTGTCACGCGGCCCGGCACGCTGCTACTCCGGACCGGCGGAGCGTGCGACTTCGATCCAGAGCACCTGATCGAGGTGTTCACCGCGCAGCGGCAACGGTTTGTCCGGGTGCTGGAAGGTTTCGGTCCCGGCGACTGGGCTGCCCCGACCCGGTGCGCCGGCTGGTCCGCCCACGATGTTGTCCGCCACCTGTGCGATTGCAATGCGATCGGGCTCGCCGCCGGCCCAGGCGACGGCACGCTCGACCACGCCGAAGGCTTCGACCCGAGAATCACGCCCTGCCAGTGGCTGACCGCATCGGAGGGCGAGTCACCCGACGCAACCCTCAGCCGCTTCGTGACGACGACAACGGAACTGCTCGTTCTCGCCCGCGACCGGCTGGCCCAGGGTCGCAGGTTCAACGTCCGCCTGCCGTACGGGCCGATGGACTGGACAGTCCAGATGCTGCACGGCTTCTGGGATTCGTGGCTCCACGAGCGCGATGTCCTGCTGGCACGCGACGCCGACCACCCCACCGACGGCGACGCGACCGCGTACGCGACGAATTACGGGGTGTTCATCGCCGCCGCGGTGGCATCGAGGTTCGGCCGCCACGTGCAGCAGAAGCTCACGCTGGGCGGCGACGGCGGCGGCATCTTCGAGGTGGACAGCCGTGACGGCGTGACGCTCAGCGTACACCAGATGACCGCAGAGGGACCACGCGCGGCCGAGGTCGCGGACGCCCTAGCAGGCCGCGCACAGATCGCTGCCGTACTCCCCGATCTGCCCGCCGACTCGCGTGCCGCTCTGTCGCTTTTGGCCGACTTCTTCCAGACGCCAGCCGAGGCACTTGCACCGCCCGAAATAGATGCCTGAGCGTCGCCGACATGCCTTGCCCGAAGCTCAACTTTTGACTCTTACTAACAGATCGGGTTCAAAGATCTGGCTCACCTGATCGACTCGTTATGCACGGCACAGACGAAGTCCCAGCACACCGCGACCGAAGTGCATAACGAAGGGTCGGCGCGGGGTTATCAAGAGCTCATTGCCTCGCTGGCCAACCCGACCGCTACCGACCATTCATGCGCCAGGCCGTATATTTATGCATTGCCGCTCTTGGCGCAAACACCTGCTTCTGCCGCATACCGCGCGCCAGCTCCAGCATGATGTAGTTGTGTTGCGGCGGGTACTGGCTCGACGAAGCACCTCGGCCGACGGCTCATGGGGCCTCCAGCAGACCGGTCATACCGGATCTGGACGAAGGCCAGAAGGCCCGCCTCGGCGTTTCGTCCATCGACAGAGTGACACTGAGCGACAGGGAATGTCGGTGAAGCTTCCCACACCGCGCCATCGGTCGCGGACAGGTACCTGTCCGCTTCGGCCGACCCGTGGCGGCGCAGACGGCTCATCTGGCAGCCCGGCGGGAGCGGGAGCCGGGAGATCGTCGGGACGCCGACGGTCCCGCGACCTGGCGGGGCGGTAGCCCGAGCCACCTCGCGGCAGGCCGCGCTCGCGGCGGTCTCGAACAGTTCTACGCTGCAGCCCGGGCGCGCTAGTCGAGCCCGCGACGCTGACCTCGCGGACCGGGATAGCGCAGAGGAGCTCGCAGGTGAGCTGGACGATGATCATGTCCTCGCCCGCCTGCCGACCGCAGCATGGCCTGGCCGAGCAGTCCGCCATGCTGAGCACCGGTACCCCACGGGCCGATGGTGCGCACCAGGCCACGCCGCCTCCAGGCAAGGCGGTCACTCAGGACAGGCAGATCGCCTGCTTGCCCCCGGTTGCTCCCCCTTTTGCTCCCCGGACCGACCGTTCCGGCGTTACGCCCTACGGCCGGGCCCACAGTACGCGACTGAGCGGCGAGAACTTCCGGGCGGAAGACAAGACCAAAGGGCGTGCGCTTTCCCGCATTGCAAGAGGTCAGAGGCCATCTTTCCAAGTTCGCAGTATGCTGCTGACCTGCGGAAACGTGAAGCTGAGGGAATTCGGACCCTGACTTTCTTGCTGTCATGCAAGAGGTCAAAGATCATCTTTAGTATCGAAATATGTCCCTGAGCTGCAAATATGTGGGTCACCGACAGAAGTCGCTGACCTGTGGTTCTGGCAGGTTTCCGGTGTGCTGATCCCGCGCTAAGCGGGCTGATCTCCCGGCTGGGCGTGTGGCGGGCTGGGGTGCCCGGCGAGCTGGATGGAGAGGGCTTCGAGTTCGGTGATGAGCTGGCGCAGGTGGCGGTGGGCGTCGAAGTAGGGGCGGAGCCGTTCGGCGTCTTCGGCGGTGAGGGTCCTGGTGACGGTCCGGCCGCTGATCTTGCGGGTCCAGGTCGGGTAGGGGCCGTGCAGTTGCGGGGGGTCGGCGTGGCAGTGGCATCCGGCGCGCTGGCAGCGGGTGGTGCGGTCGGTGAGCGAGCCGGGCAGGACCAGGCCGATCTGGCTGAGTTCGGCTTGGATCTGCTGGTGCCGGCGGGCCGGGTCGTCCATGGTCACAGGATTCCTTATCCGCCGTGCCGGCGGCATCCCCCGCTTTCAGGATTGAAGTCACTATATTTCAAGCATGGCCGGGACTCGCGGGGACGACGCGGCGGGCTTGTGCATGTTGCCGGCAGGCAGCGTGACCGCCCCCGCGCTGCGCGGGCTGTCCCGGTTCGCCGAGGCCCGCGGGGTCCCGGCCGGCCGGGAGTTCCTGCTGGACTATGACGTGATCGAGGCGTTCTGCGTGGCCGGCCTGGCGGGCCGGGCGTGCTCCACCCGGGGGACGTACCGGTCGGCGCTGTACCGGCTCGCCGAAGCGAGGCACGGGCCGCCGGGGCAGCGGCCGACGCCGTTCCCGGGCTCCAGGGCGCCGGCGCCGTACTCGCCAGCCGAGCGGGCGGAGCTGGCCGCCCTGGCGGCCGCGCAGCGCGGCCCGGCGAGACGCGCCTCGGCGCTGGCGCTGGTGGTATTCGGGATCGGCGCGGGGCTGCGGCCCGGCGAGCTGGTGGCGCTGCGCGGCGGTGACGTTACCCGGCGCGGCCGCCGGGTGACCGTTCATGTCAGCGGGCCGGCCGCGCGGGTGGTGCCGGTCACCCCGGATTACGCCGGCCGCGCCTGGGAGCTGGCCCGCCGTGCGGGCAGCGGGCATGTGTTCCGCTCCGGAACGGCCGATCGCGGCTATAAGAACTTCGTCACCAATTTCGCCCTGGGCCTGGCGGCTGACCCGGCGGCACCGCGGATGTCGCTGCGCCGGGCCCGGTCTGCCTTCATCTGCGGGCACCTGGCCGCGGGCACCCCGGTAGGGGTGCTGCTAGCCATCACCGGGATCGCCGAGGCCGGATCGCTGGCCCGCTACGCCCGCCACGTGGCGGGCATCAGCTCCTCCACGGGTGCCCTGCGCGCCCGCTGCCGCGCGGAGAACTCGTCATGAGCGGCGCCGGCCTGACCCTGCCCGCCACAGGCGGCGGTATCAGCGACGAGACGGTGGCCTTCGCCGCAGAGCTGACTGACCGCTCCGGCAAGGCCCCGGTCATCGAGGCCGCGCTGGCCCGCGCCACTGGGCGGCCCCGCCCGCTGCCGGTCCGCGCGGTGCTCACCGCGCTGCTGTGCCTGGCCCTGGATGACCGGCCGCTGTTCCTCACCGAGGCCACCCGGCTGCTGTTCTGCCAGCTGTCTCCCTCCTCCCGCAGCCTGCTCAAGGTCACCGGCACCGTCACCACCCAGCGGGCCTTCCTGGCCGCCTACCGCCGGGTCCGCTACTGCTTCGCCGCCATCTGCTCGGCCATGGACCCCTCGGCGCTGCCGAAGAACCGGCGGCTGAGCCAGGCGGACCTCAAGGCCCGCACCAGGCCGATGACCCGCGCCCAGACCGAGGCTGCCCGCAGCCGGCTCGAGGCGTTCATCAACGCGCTGCTGGAAGCCAGCATCTCGGCTCTGACCGACGCCGAGCGCGCGGCGTCCGACGGCTCGGCCGGCCTGGACGCCACCCCCGTTCCGCTGTTCTCCCGCGGCCCCTCCAAGCGGACCGGGCTATGCGCCAGCGACCCCGACGGCGGCTGGTACGTCCGCGAAGGCGACCACCGCGAACGCCAGGACGACAAGGGCAAGCCGCTGCGCAAGATCTGCTGGGCGCTGGAAGCCACCATCGCCACCATGGCCCGCCCGCCCGGCACCCGGCAAGGCTGCCCGAGCCTGGCCATCAGCCTTGCCCTGGCCCGGCCCGGCGAAGACCCCGGCGGTACCGGCGCCCGGGTCCTGGCCTCCATCGCCGCCCGCGGCCACAAGGCCGGCTGGCTCGGCTACGACCGCGCCTATACCCAGGCCCTCCCGGCACGATTCCACCTCCCGGCCCGGGCCCTGGGCTACAAGCCCGTCATGGACTACCGCGACGACCAGCTCGGCATCCAGGCAAACACCGGCGGAGCCATCCTCGTGGAGGGAACCTGGTACTGCCCCGCCCTGCCCGGGCCGCTGATCACCGCCACCACCAGCCTGCGCGACCACGCCATCACCCGCGACCTCTACGACCAGCAGATCACCGCCCGCGGCCCCTACCAGCTCAAGCACAAAGACGGCCCCGACGCCGACGGCTACCAGCGGCTGTCCTGCCCCGCCGCCGGCCGCCGCCCCGGGCTGATCTGCCCGCTGCGCCAGGCCTCGCGCTCACCCCGCGACGGGCGCGCCAAGGTCCTCCAGCCACCACCCGAACCGCCCAGGATCTGCACCCAGACAGCGATCACCATCGCCCCCGGCACCGGCGCCCGGTACCGCCAGGACCTGCCCTACGGCAGCCCAGCCTGGCACAAGTCCTACGCCACCTTGCGCAACACCATCGAAGGCCTCAACGGGCTCATCAAAGACCCCGCCCACGAAGCCCTCGCCCAGCCCGCACGGCGCCGCGTCCGCGGCATCGCCGCCCAGTCGGTCTTCACCGCCCTGCTGCTCATGGCCGCCAACATCCGCAAGATCCGCGCCTGGCGGGCCCTCACCGACCGCGACAAGGCCCGCATCACCCGCCGGGCACGGCGACGCCGGACCAGCCTGCGCGACTACCTCCCCGACGGCTGACAAGGCACAAGCAGCCCCCGCCACCCCGATACCAGCAACCCCGCAGGTCAGCCACGCCTCAAGCCAGCCCGCAGCACCGGTAACAGGCCCGTCGCCACCCCCGGCCAGGCCAGACAGCGACCAGCGCCGGTATCAGAACCCAGCGTCATACTAAATAAGGCCACCGCCACAGTTCTGTCGGTATGACACCGGCAGTTCTGTCGGTGACCCTATGTGGAGCTAAGGGGATTCGAACCCCTGACCTTCTGCATGCCATGCAGACGCGCTACCAGCTGCGCCATAGCCCCTCATACACGCCGCTGGAGAGGTCCCTCGTAGAGCAGGCCGGACCAGCGCCGCAGACGCACAGCTTAGCACTTGCACCACTCCAACTTGGTCATGACCTTATAGTCCAACGCCCAGCGCACGCCCTTCGCCTGGTTATTCTTGGCTGGCTCGACGCCCTGGCACGCCGAAGTGTGCGGCGACTTCGGCTCCGGCGGGGTGGCCCGTCATGGTGCTTGGCGCGCTCCAAGGGCGCCGCGTACGCCAACTACGTGCGCCGCACCAGCGGCCGCATCCCCTGGCCGCCGCGATGACGGTGGCGCGTGGACGGCCCGGCTGCGGCACCCGACACCTCGCTATCCGTTTCAGATGCGCTGCTCGGTCGCGGGGTCGGGTATTCCGCCGAAATACTGGTCGAGGAGCTGGCGGAAGAGCGGCTCGCCGGGGGCGGCGCGCATAAACAGCGTGATCGAAGAGCGCAGCTTCTGGGCGTCGAGGTCGCCGAAGATCCGCGCCGCGGAACGGCCCCCTGCGGAGCGGCCCGGCAGGCCGACGAGGATGGCGGCGCATTCGGTCAGCCGCGGGCCGAGGACCGGATGCGCCAGGTAGGCCCGGGCCTCGTCTAGGGAGGTGATCGCATAGGTCCGTGACGTCGAGCTGAAGCCCAGGCCAGCGATCTGCGGGAAGACAAACCACATCCAGTGGCTCGTCTTGCGGCCGCCGCGCAGCTCGGCGACGGCGCGGTCATACGTACCGCCCGCGTCCTGGGCCGCCACGAATCGCTGGAGATCGTACGGGTCTTCCGTCTTCATACTCGGTAATCTTGCCGGTCCGCTCACCGTCGCACCGGCCAGGCCTGGAGCTCTGGGGCTTGACCGAAATGTGGATCGAGGATCCGGATGGCCTCCGCATTGTGCTCGTCGGGGTTCCTGCGATCATCCGCTCTGCCGTGACACGCGGTCCTGGTCACCGCCGAGATGACGACGGGGGCGTGCCGGGGCTTATCAGCCTGGATTCGTAGGCGAGCACGACGGCCTGGACGCGGTCGCGCAGGCCGAGCTTGGCGAGTATCCGGCCGACATGGATTTTCACAGTTCCCTCGGACAGGAACAAGCTGCTCGCGATCTCGCTGTTGGACATGCCTGCGGCGATATGGGAGAAGACGTCTTGCTCGCGGCTGGTCAGGGCCTGCCGTATCTCGGCGGCCCTGATCTGGTCGGCACCGTGGCTGCTGGATGGTTCGGGCGGCTGGGCGGTGGCGAACTGGCGGACGAGGCGGTTGGTCGCGCCCGGCGCCAGGACGGCGTCGCCTGCGGCGATGGTGCGGATGGCGGCGACCAGGTCAGCAGGCTGGGTGTCTTTGAGCAGGAAACCGCTGGCGCCGGCGCGCAGCCCGGCGTAGACGTAGTCGTCGAGGTCGAAAGTGGTCAGGATCAGCACTTTGGACGGCAGTCCGGCGGCCACGATGTCGCGGGTCGCCTCGATGCCGTCGCGGCCGGGCATCCGGACGTCCATGAGTACCACATCGGGGTGGAGCGCGGAGCACATGGAGACCGCGGCTGTCCCGTCGGCGGCCTCGCCGGCCACCTCGATATCGGTCTCGGCCTCGAGCACCAGGCGGAAACCCATCCGGATGAGGGAGTGGTCGTCGACCAGGAGCACGCTGATCACGGCGCGGCCGCCGTACCAGGATCGAGACGGGCGGTGACCCGCCAGCCGCGCGGATGACGCGGTCCGCAGGTCAGTTCACCGCCGAACGCGCTGACGCGTTCACGCATCCCGGTCAGGCCGCCGCCGTAAGCGCGGGGATCCCCGGTGCCGCCGATACCGTCATCGGTTACTTCGACCCGGATCTCGCCGGGTTCGAGCTGAAGCCGGACGGCGGCGCTGGCGCCGGGGCCGGCGTGCTTCATCGTGTTCGTCAGGGCTTCCTGGACGAGCCGGAAGATGGCAAGCTGAACGCCGGGCGCCGTGTCCGCGGGGGGACCGCTGCGTTCGTACCTGACCGGCAGCCCGGCCGCCCGGACCCGGGTGAACAGACCGTCCAGGTCGGACAGGCCGGGCAGCGGCCGGCGGAGTTCCTGGCCGGAATCGGCCCGCAGGACGCCGAGCAGGCGGCGGGTCTCGGCCAGCGCCTCCCGGGCGGTGCTTGACACGCCCCGGATCGCATCCGAAGCCTGGGCGGGCGCCCGGGTGACCGCGGCCAGGGCGCCATCGGAAAGGGCCACGATCACGGTGAGGTGATGAGCCACGCTGTCGTGCATCTCGCGGGCGATGCGGGCCCGCTCGACCGCTGCGGCCAGGGCGCTGGTCTGGTCGTGTTCGCGTTCGAGCCGCTCGGCCCGGTCGCGCAACTCGGCCAGGTAGGCTCGCCGGGTACTCGTGTACAGGCCTGCGACCACGATGGCGGCGATGGCGATGACCTCGTAGATCATGGCCAGCCAGCTGTTGTGCCAGCCGCCCTGGCCGGTCGGGGGGATCTCGGCCGCCGCCGCCAGCGCGGCCGCGACCAGCGCCGTGGTCCGGCTCATCGTGGCCGCGACGGTGTAGAGGCTGATGGCCAGCGCGACCGGGAACAGCGCGCCCCGGACCGGCCACTGCGCCAGTACCGCCGCCATCAGGACCGTGATGCCGAACACCGGGCCGGGCCAGACCCGGCGCAGCGACAGCACCAGGGCCGTCAGGACCGCCACGACCAAGCCGACCGCCAGCGTAGGAGGCGGGGGGTGCGCTGCCTGGCCGAAGGAATAACTCCCGAAGGAGCCCAGGGCGGCGAGCAGGGCGCACCCGACGTCGAAGACCCAGGAACGCAGCGGGCGCGTCCCCGGGTTCTCGACCGGTGTCCAGAAGGACATGCTTTCTATCCTCGCAGCCTTTCCGCGTATTCAGGCGTCGCGGCGGCGCAGCCGCCAGGCGGCCAGGCCGGTCAGCACGACCGCGTACCCGCACAGGACCGCGAATCCGGCCCACGGGCTCAGCTCGTGCCCGGTGGTCAGCGGATTGCCCCACAGCGCCCCGCCGGCGTTGGACGGCAGGTAGGGCGCCAACCCCGTGATCTTGTGCGGGAGGGCCCCCACGACGATCGGTACGACGAAGAACACCGCGGCGAACACCGAAAGGCCCGCGGCGGTCTTGCGGAGCAGGGCGCCCAGGGCCAGGCCGATGACGACGACGGCGGTCAGGTACAAAGACGAGCCGACCACCGTCCGCAGCACGCCCGGGTCGGTCAGCGAGATCGCCGAACCGCCGCGAGAGGACTCCAGCGCCGTCGCCATGAAGAAGTCGGCCACCGCGCAAAGCAGGGTCACCGGCAGCACCAGGCCGGCCAGCACGATCAGCTTCGCCCACAGCACTGGCAGCCGCGATGGCACGACCGCCAGCGTGGCGCGGATCATCCCGGTTCCGTACTCGCCGCTGAATGCCAGCACGCCGACCATGCCGATCAACAGCTGGGCGAACAAGAGGCCAAGCAGGCTAGCCGACACCCCCGCCGCGGCGGAATTGCCCGCCGAGACCTTGTACGGCGCCCCGGACCCCGCGATCGCGGCCCCCAGGCCGACGATCAGCACGACGGCGGTCAGCCCGCACCACCTGGTCGAGCGCAACGCCCGCAGCTTCGTCCACTCCGCGCGGACGACGCGGACCTGGGTAACTGGTCCCGCTACCGTCGCTGGGACCGGCTTCACCTGCGCGGGCGCGAACGCCGTGCGCATTCCCTGGCTCATCGCGTTGCTCCGGCGTGGTACTCGATGCTGTCCTTGGTCACTTGCATGAAGGCCTCCTCGAGCGAAGCATGGGTGGGGGTGAGCTCATAAACGGGCAGGTGAGCCCGCCAGGCCGCCGTCCCGATCTGCTCGGCGGTGGCGCCGGACACACGCACCAGGTCCGTTCCGTCGTCGGTTACGGTGACACCGGGAGCGGCCAGCACGTGATGCAGACGCACGGTTTCCGGCGTGCGGACCAGCACGTCGCTCGCGGTCGCGTGGCCGACGAAGTCCTCGACGCTCGTCTCGCTGATGAGCCTGCCGCGGCCCAGCACCACCAGCCGGGTCGCCGTCTGCGCCATCTCGCTCATCAGGTGCGACGAAACGAAAACCGTCCGTCCCTCGGCGGCGAGCGATTTGAGCAGCAGCCGGATCCAGCGCACCCCGTCCGGGTCCAGGCCGTTGACCGGCTCATCGAGCACCACGGTCTGCGGCTGTCCCAGCAGCGCCGCGGCCACGCCGAGACGCTGGCCCATGCCGAGCGAGAAACCGCCGGCCGCGTGCCCGCGACCTCTGCCAGCCCGGCCAGCTCGATCACCTCGTCGACCCGGCGACGTCCGATGCCGGCCGTCCGCGCCAGCGCCAGCAGATTGTTGCGGGCCGACAGCCCCGGGTGGACCGACCTGGCGTCCAGCAGGATGCCGAGCTCCGACATCGGGGCGGCGGCATCGGGATAGTGCTTGCCGTTGACGCGCACCGTCCCGCTCGTCGGCCGGTCCAGCCCGGCGATCACCCGCATGGTCGTCGATTTCCCCGCCCCGTTCGGGCCGAGGAAACCAGTGACCACCCCTGGCTCCACCACGAAGCTCAGCCCGTCGACCGCAGCCTTATCCCCGTACCGTTTGGTCAAGCCATCAATCTCGATCATGTGCGTCCCCTTCACCAGTCCTTGCTGATGATCAGACGCTACGGACCGGGCCACAAGCGGGGATCTGCCCCAGGGCCGCACTTTCCCGGCGGCCTATGCCCGCAGGCATAGGCATGAAGGTCAGTCCAGGCCGCAGGCCGTCCAGCTCGAAAGCGGCCGGTCAGGGGCCAGGCGAGGCAGCGGAGATCGTTCGGATGGCCGAACGGGCGGGGAAACCAGTAGCGTGAGCGTGCACCGCCGGTGGCTACCTTCGACGATGCGCATCAGCTGAATTTCGCCGGCCCTCGCGGCCAGGGGGGAACGTGACATGGACAAGGACCTGGCCGGTCAGGTGGTGGACATCGCCCAGCGAGTGGTCGCCAGCGGGGCGATCTCGGCGAACGGGCATGGCAACGTGAGCGTCCGCGTGCCGGGGGCCGCGGAAATGTACTTCACGGCCGGCCCGTCGCTGCGGGGTCATCCCGCCTCGGCCGTCGTGCGGATCGGGCTGGACGGAACCCTGCTTGAGGGCGAGCTGCCGCCCATCCAGGGCGCCGTGGTGGCCATGCACACGGCCATGTACGCCGATCACCCCGATGTCGGCTGCGTCCTGCATACCCACTCGCCGTATGCCACCGCCTACGCGGTGGCGCACCGTCCGATCGGATGCTGGGTGGAAGCGCTGGCGATGTTCGGCCTGGCGGCCGGGGTTCCGGTGACAAGCTACGGGCCGCGCGGCTCGGAGCAGGCGATCGCCGGCATCCGGGCCTCGGTCACCCCGGGGGTACCCGCGGTGCTGCTGGCCAACCACGGCGTGTTGGTGTTCCACCGCACCCCCGAGCTGGCCATCCTGGTCGGCGGAGTCGTCGAGGAAGCCGCCCAGGCGGGCATCAACGCCGCCGCGCTAGGCGGTCCCGTCGAGATCCCGGCGGAGCTTCGCGCCGCGGCCCTCCAGCGCGCCATGAGCTTCGACAGCCGGGGAACGGTGCGCGCCTAGCCTCGGCCTAGCCGGAGCCGGGGCTGACCATCGATTCTGCTAGGGTTCCCCGCGCGACTTCAGTGGCGTATTCCTGGCCGAGCATGCCGAACTGGAGCATCGCCGCGGCGACGCGCTGGATGTGCGTCTCGTCCACCGGGCCGACCGGGTAACCGGACAGCACCATGGCCGCGGTCACTTGGGGCGCCAGCTGGTCGTACCGCGCCACGGCGGCCTGGACGGCAGTAGTGTCCCTGTTGGCGATCGTCTGTCCCATTTCGATGGCCCGCACGAACGCCGCCGCCGTCTTGGGGTACTTCTGCACCCAGGCCTGGGTGGCGACGTACCCGTCGGTGGGGAAGTTCAAGGTGACGCCCTGGTCGAGGTCGGCTAGCACCTGATCGCCGTATTTCTCCCCCGCGACGGTGATGTAGGGTTCGGCCAGGAACGCCGCATTCCAGGCGCCGTTCTGTAGCTGCCCGGGCATCGCGGGGAAGCCCTTTTGGTCCGTGATGAAATCCACCTTCTTCGGCGAGATTCCGTGTTCGGACAGCAGCGCGCTGATCAGCAGGGTGCCGATGCTGTTGGTTCCGTTGACCCCGATCTTCTTGCCCGCCAGCCCGGCGATGTTCGTGATGGGCGAGTCCCCGGTGGTGACCAGCGCGCGGGTACCTGGTCCCAGGATGGAGGCCTCGGCGAGGATGCGGAACCTGGCCCCCGCCGCCTGCGCCGAGATATAAGCGACGTAGCTTCCGGCCGTGATGTCGACCTGGCCCTTCAGTTGGGCGGCGATGATCGCCTGGCTGCTGGGTATCTTCTCGATCGTCACGTGCAGGCCCTGCTGGGCGAACAGCCCGTCGTCCTGCGCGATGTACAGGCCCACCAGGTCGACTGCCGGTATGGCGGCGACCGTGATGTCATGCACCTCCGGCGTGACCGCGGCCGAGGTCGACGCCGCGTTGCTGCCCGCGGTGCTGCACCCGGCGGCCAGGACCATGATCACTGCCGTAATGAGCGGTACCGCACGGAAGCTGCGGGTGTTCATCTTTGCCTCCTGTGCCTTACAGGCCGGATCGTGACCGTAAGCGGACACCCCGTTAGCGGTCCCGCAACAACCCCGGGAGGAGTGATTAGCCGTCATGCTAGCCATTCGGGTCCGATGCTGGGGAGTTAACTGGCGATTACCTTAATTTCGTAATATGTTATGGACGGTTGTAGTGTGACTGGAGGGAGGACAGCTAGACGTGGACGACCACCGGGTACATTGCCCTTACGGCCCGACCACCGATTTATTGTCATGTTGCTGTATTTCCTTTCGGATAAAGATCGGGTATCAAACCCGGGAACGCCCCTCCAGGTTCCTCCCTACTGAAAGGGAATATGACTGAGCGCTTCATGGCGGAGATGCGCGTAGTAATAGAACGGAGCCATTCCTGCCCCTATTAGCCCGCGGTGGCGGGCAGCTTGCCCTTGGCTCCGCCCTTCGGCAAGCAGCCCGCCGCGGCCGGGCTGGCGGCGCTGCCGCAGCCGCCGGCCGCCAGGCCCGCCACCACCACCACCAGGGTTACGCTGGCCACTGCGGGTCGCCGCACGAAACACCTCATCTGACTCATCTCGCGGGTGGTCGGTCCGCGGTGCCTGCCATGCGCGCCATGGCGCTTGCCAAGAAAAATAGATATCAGTATGCTAAGCATGTGGTATCAAGCCCGTCAAGCGAAGGAGGCCCCAGATGGTTACCAGGAACGCCCGGGCGGCAGGCCCGGACACGGTTACTGAGGATGCAGTGACCGCAGGCCCCCCGCAACTGCCCAGCAGGCAGGTGACCGAGCGGGCGGCCCGGTTCCTGCCTGGCCTGCTCCTACTGGTGCTTGGCATCGTCCTGATAGCGGCCGGGGTGGCGCTGATCGTGCTGGCCGCTCACCAGAGCGGCGGGACCGCTAAGGCGCTGATCTGGCTCGGGATTCTTGTCTTTGTCGCCAGCGCCCTCGTCCTGGGCGGGCTCACCCCCGTCGTGCCCGGCCGGGCGCGAGTCGTGCAGCTGTTCGGCAAGTACCGCGGCACCATCCGCGAGCCCGGGCTGCAGTGGGTGAATCCGTTCACCAAGCGCATCGTGGTCTCGACCCGGATCCGCAACCAGGAGTCGACGCAAGCCAAGGTCAATGACGCCGACGGCAACCCGATCGAGATCGCCGCCGTAGTCGTCTGGCAGGTCCAAGATACCGCCAGCGCCCTGTACTCCGTCGATGACTACACCCAGTTCGTCACCATCCAGACCGAGACCGCCGTCCGGCACATCGCCTCCAGCTACCCCTACGACAACCGGGGTAGCGGCGCGCTGTCCCTGCGCGACAACGCCGAGGAGATCACCGGGCAGCTGTCCGCCGAGATCGCCGACCGGGTCCGCGCCGCCGGCGTGCACATCATCGAATCACGCCTGACCCGGCTGTCCTACGCCGCCGAGATCGCCCAGGCCATGCTCCGCCAGCAGGCGGCCAGCGCGGTCGTGGGCGCCCGGCAGCGGATCGTCGAAGGCGCCGTCGGCATGGTCAAGCTGGCCCTGGAACGACTCCAGGAAGAAGGCGTCGTCGAACTGGACGAGGAACGCAAGGCCGCCATGGTCTCCAACCTGCTCGTGGTCTTGTGCAGCGAGCAGGCGACCCAGCAGGTCGTCAACACCGGGTCCCTGTACCAGTGACGGCAGTACCAGCCACGACGGGCCCGGGATCACGGTGAGCGAGCGCAAGAACCTTCTGCTCCGGCTCGATCCCGCCGTCCACGACGCGCTGGCCAGATGGGCTAACGACGAGCTGCGCAGCACCAACGCCCAGATCGAGTTCCTGCTCCGCCGCGCGCTCGCCGACGCCGGCCGGCTACCTCGCCAGGCCCGACCCATGCGCCCCCGCGGCCGGCCACCCGCGGACAACCCGGCCGAAACCAGCCCGAAAGTATAGCGCTGGCCCGGCGTATCACGGCAAGCCAGGCAGGCTCCGTATGGGTAGGTCCCGTCGGCCAGGGGGCAGTACGGGGACACGGAGGCCGGAATGCTGCAACCCCAGAGCACAGCGCTATTTGTCCTGCTAGTGGTGATATTCGGCGGGCTGATGTGGCCGACGATAGTCGCCCGTCACACCGTCTTCCGCATCCTGGCCGCGTGCCTGGCCTTCATGCCCGCGATGCTGTTCGGGGTGCTGGCCGTGAACAAGTACTACGGCTACTACCAGACCTGGGGCGCGGTGATCGCGGACCTGACCAACCGGGGCGTCGATGCGGCGTCCGGAGTGCCCGACATCGCGCTGACCTCCGGCACGCTCGACGGGAGCAGCAGCCACCTGAGGCTGGCGCAGCAGCAGGGATACACGCTGCGGCTTATGGTGACCGGCCCGCGCAGTCGCATCACCCGGGTGGTGTACGTCTACCTGCCGCCACAGTACTTCCAGCCGGGCTACCAGGCCTACCGGTTTCCCGTGATCGAGCTCATCCACGGCCAGCCGGGCAAACCCGAGGACTGGATCAGCGTCGTGGGCGTAACAGATACCTTCGACCACCTGCTGGCGGAAAAACTCGCTCGGCCCGCCGTGCTGGTCATGCCGGACGCGAACGGCGGCGCGAGGATCTCGCTGCAGTGCCTGAACCAGGTGGGCGGCCCGCAGGACCTGACCTATCTGGCGGTGGACCTGCCGGCACAGATCGCGCGCATCCTGCGGGTGCAGCGGCCGGGCCTGGCCTGGGGCGTGGCCGGCTACTCCGAGGGCGGGTTCTGCGCCGCCAACATGGCCCTGCAGTACCCGCAGCGCTACGGATCCGCCGCGGTGCTCAGCGGCTACTTCAAGCCGTTCGACAACCAGCTGGCCGAACCGGCCCGCCTGGTCAGCCCGTTCGGCGGCAACCGCATGCTCCAGCAGGAGAACACCCCGCTTGCGGAGATCGCCAAGCTGCCCGACGGCACGGTCATCCCCCGGTTCTGGCTCGGCGCGGGCGCGGACGACAGGCAGGATGTGGCGGATGCCGAGGTCTTCTGGCGGGAGTTGCGACTGCGGCAGGCAGATGTGCCACTGACGCTCACCCCCGGGGGCGGGCACACGATGACGACGTGGCGGGCCCAGGTCCCGTCGATGCTGGCCTGGATGACCCCGGGGCTGGCCCGGGCGGCACAGCAGCAGGCCGCCGCGCGGCCGCGGAAGACCGCCACCCTGGCTGCGGGCCCGGGATAGTCATTTGCTCTTGGGCGGGTCGCCGCCGACCTGGATCTGCCAGCCGCGCAGCTCGCGGCGGCAGGCCGAGCAGTGCAGGACCGGGTGGAACTCGCCGCCGCAGCTGGTGTGGGTGATCAGGGTGGCCGGCCCCTCGGGCGCGCGGAACCACCGGTCGCCCCAGTCGAGCATCACCATGAAGTGCGGGAAGAAGGCCCGGCCCTTGTCCGTGAGCCGGTACTCGACCCGGCCCGAGCCCGCCTTGGCGACGACCGGCTCGAGCACGCCCATCTGGCAGAACGTGCGCAGCCGGTCCGAGACCATGGTCGGCGGCGCGCCCATCATCACCAGCATGTCGGTGAACCGGCGGGCGCCGAGGAACGCGGCCGCCAGCGCCGAGGCCGACCAGCGGTTGCCGATCAGCTCGATCGTCTGAGGTACCAGGCCGGGACCGGGCGAGCCGCCGGCGGACCGGCGCCTGGTGGTGGCGCGCGGCACCGACCGGGCGAAGCCGCCGCTCGGCCCGAACGCGCCGCGGACGTCGCAGATGCCGGCCGGCTGGCCGCAGGCCCGGCAGTGCATGACCGGAGAGAACTCCTCGCCGCACTCGGTGTGGTACATCGGCGGCAGCGGCTCGATGTGCTCGGTCACCCAGACGGCTTCCCACGACCAGATGGTCAGCAGCACCTTCCACAGGTCGCGGCCGCGTTCGGTGAGCTGGTACTCGTACCGGCACGGCGCGTCATGGTACTGGGACATGGTGAACACGCCGGCCTCGGTGAGGCGGCGCAGCCGCACGGTCAGCACCGAGTTGGCGATGCCGAGCCGGTCGCGGAAGTCCTTGTACCGGCGCACGCCGGACATGATGGCCAGGCTGATGATGGTCAGGTTCCACTCATCGCCGATCAGCCCGAGGGCGATGGCGTTGGAGTTCTCGGTGGTGGCTGGCTCCTGTGCCTCGGCGTTATCCCCCTTTGCCCGCATCAGCGCATACTACAACAGATGGAGTGACCAGGGCGGCAAGCTAGGCCCGGCCGCGGGACGAGCTCCGGCGCAACCCGCTGGGCAAAATACTCAAACGCGAATTGCGGGACGAATTGCGGCATTGAGTAATACACCGCCGCCGCCGGGGGAATGAGATATCCGATACGGCTATGCTTGTATGACCTGGCGTCCGGGAATGCCAGGTGTTAGCTGAGACCATAGTGCGGGGGCAAAGGGTCATAAATCCGGCGTATTTGCCATTTCATATTGTGCTCAGCTGTTTTGGCACTCGTTACGAAACGTGCAATGAGCGACAAGGAGCACATATGCGACGCAGATGGCCCATTCTTGTGGCGACCATTCCCCTGGTGTTCGGCTGGGCCCTGGTGGCCGCCTATCCGGCCGCGGCCCATGCTGGCGTCACGGGACCGGGCGGGCTGGTGCAGCTCGGCGGCCCGCTTGTCTCGTCGTCAGCGGGACAGCCGACCTGGACCGTGACCCCGCATACCAGCACGATCAGGCCGCAGACCCGCGCCGACGGGCGGACCACCATCGTCACAAGCAGCAACTGGGCCGGTTACGCGGCTACTGGCTCGGCCGGCCAGTTCACCAGCGTCTCGTCCAGCTGGATCCAGCCGGCTGGGAATTGCAGCCGCGGCAACCAGTACGCCGCGTTCTGGGTCGGGCTCGACGGCTACGCAAGCAGCACCGTGGAGCAGACCGGCAGCGAGGTCGACTGCGCCGGGCGCACCCCCAGGTACTACGCCTGGTACGAGATGTACCCGGGCGCGTCGGTGGTCTTCCCCAACCCGGTCCGGGCGGGCGACCACTTCTCCGCCTCGGTCAGCTACCTGGGCCTCGGCAACTTCCACCTCACGCTGACTGACAGCACACAGATCTGGACGCAGTCGCTCACCCGGGCCCTGGCCGGAGCGGCGCGGTCCTCGGCCGAGGTCATCGCCGAGGCGCCCTGCTGCACCTACTTCGGCGGCACCCTGCCGCTGACCAACTTCGGCACGGCCCATTTCACCAGCGCGTCGGGAAACGGCCAGAGCATGGCCACGTTCAACCCGGTGGAGATCACCATGCCGAACGCCTCGGTCTCCGGCATGACCGGCGCGGGGAACTTCACCGTAAATTACCTCGGCTCCGGCTTCCCCTTGCCGTTCGGCGGATATTGACCTCGCGTCGCGGCGGTGCCGTCCTGGGCTGGCCCCGACAGGGCTCGCATGTTGCAGAGAAAGGCAATGCCGATTTTGACCGGGCTGAACTTGAGCATCTCTTGCAGGTAGTAGTGCCGGGTGAGCACCGGCGTGTTAGTCAGCGGGGCAGTGGCGGGCCGGGGGCGGCACGTCCAGGGTGGGGTTCCGGTCGAAGAAGCCGGTCGGCTTGAGCACGAAGCCGCAGCGGGCGACCGGTATGACGGGCCAGTCCTCCGGGCGCGGGACGTGAGTGGGGCCGAACGTGTGCCAGAGGACGATGTCGGCGCCGTCGATGTCCCGGTCGCCGGCGATGAACGCGGGGAGGCCGGCTCCGCCCGGGTTCTGGTTGACGAACTCGCCGGCCGGCCAGCGGTGGGCCGGGTCGTACCGGGTGACCCACAGGTGGTTGGCCGCGAACCCGGCCCGCGCCGCCAGCGGGGAGGCCGGGTCGGTCAGCAGCGCCGGCGCCGACTCCGGGTAGAGCGTGTAGCTGGTGGGGCGGCCGAACCGGTTCGCCTGCTCGGTGCTGACGACGCGCCAGGTCCGCCCCAGGGACCCGTCCGCGCGGCGGGCCGCCTGCGACTCGCGGGTCAGCCGGGTCACGGTCTGCGCGATGGCGTTGCCGTACGGGTTGTCCGGCCCGATCGGCAGGCCGCTGACGTCGACCTCCTCCACCGCGTTGGCCAGCCCGTCCACGGTCATGTCCAGCCGGGCGCTGAACAGGTGCTGGTGGAACGGCGCGGCCAGGCCGGGCGCGACCTCGGTGGAGTACGGGTGGTCCGCGCCGGGGTAGGCCGAGGTGAAAAGCACCCCGGTCGCCTTGACCTCGCACTCGATGGTGCCGTCCAGGTAGAAGTACCAGTAGAAGCCGTAATCGTAGTTGCCGACCGTGGTGAAGTAAGAGACCACGAGCCGGCGCTGGCGGCGTGACTGAGCTGAGCCGTTGAAGATGTCGGTGTGCTTCCACAGGATGCCGAAGTCCTCCTCGTGGATGCAGATCGCGTTCGGTATGGTCCGAGGCTGGCCCGTATCGTCGGTCACGGTGGCGTCGAGGTAGGCGATCTCGCCCAGGCAGTCGCAGCCGAGCTCGAGCGAGTTGGCCCACTTGCCGACCAGGTACTCGCCGGTGTCGAAGTACGCCTGCCAGTAGCGGAACTTCGGGTCGCCGTAGGGCACGACCATCTCCGGGATCGACGCCCGGTACAGCACAGGCCGCCCGGTCACGCTGACCTGATGCAGGCTCAGGCCTTCGCGGGCGTCGAAGCCGATCCGCATCGACCAGCCCTGCCAGCGCAGCGCGTGCCCGTCCAGCGTGAAGCTCGGCCCCTCTGGCTGAGTGATCTCGATGGGCTTCAGCGTGGTGCGGTGCGGGCCGCGCACGGCCTCGTCGTCGTAGTCACCGGATTCGGCCGGCACCGGGAGCTCGAACTCGTCGGTGACCTTGAAGACCTTCTTGGAGACCAGGTCCACGTAGGCGGCGACGCCGTCGACGGGGTGCGCCCAGGCCAGGTGGTGCTCGTCGGCCTGGACGAACGCGAGGACGCGGACCATCCGGCGCCGGTCGTCGCCGGGTGAGCCGAACGCGCCCGCGGTGATCAGGCAGGTCCTTATCTTGCTGACGTCCGGGTGTCCCCGGCGGGCCATCGCGGCCCGCCACTGCGGGTCGGCCTTGGTGATCTCGTCCACGGCCGCGTAGTCGCTGTCCAGGATGGGCATCTGGCCGTCTTTAGCCGGGTCGAGACGGCGCGCGCGGACGACTTCGGCGTGCGTGAGCGACACCACCACGTCGGTCGACTCACCGGTGCCGGTGTTGACCAGGAACGCGCGCAGCCGGCGATCGGTGGCCTTCGTGCGGGCGAGCACCTCGCCCTTGGGCGGCTCCTCGAGGCCGTAGTAGGCGAACCTGACGGGCTCGGCCAGCAGGCCGGCCGCCGCCATGATGTCCCGGCCCGCCAGGTACTCGGCCGCGGTGGCCGGGTCGAGCGGGTGCGCGGGCGGTGAGTTGGCCGTCTCGCCCGCCTGCACGGCGGTGTCGGTGATGAGGGATCTCCTGGGTTACTCGTCGGCGACAATCGAGCCGACCCGGTCGCCCAGGCCGGGGTCGCGCCTGACCAGCCACATCGAGTAGAGGATGGACACCACGAGGATGCCCAGCGCGGCGAACGGGAACCAGTCGTACGGCTGGGGCTGCGGCGGCTTGCACAGGTAGTAGATAGGGATGGCGATCGCGACCATGCCAAGCACCGGCAGCACGACGTGCTTGATCACGTTGAACTCGGTCGGCCGGTACCTCCGGTAATAGAACGGCAGGGCCAGGTTGGCCGCGAAGTACACGACCAGGATCAGGATGGTGCCCATCGTGCTGGCCTCGAAGAAGAAGTTCAGCGCGTCCAGGCTGTTGCCGTGGCCGCCGATCCAGTGGCCGATCGCCCAGACCAGGGTAATCGCGCTGGCGACGGCGACGAAGGTGATGATGGCGTTGACCGGCGTCCGGCGAACCGGGTGGACGTAGCCGATCCAGCGCGGCAGCAGGCCCTCGCGGCCGGCGTTGAAGATCAGCCGGCACTGGGAGTTCACCGCGGCGATGAGCACGCCCAGGGTGGAGGTCAGCCCGGCCAGGTACGCGATGAAGGCCAGCCAGGCCGCCACGCTGTGGGCGACGGTGATGAACGGGACGGGGGGGACCGTGAGCGCCGTGGCGTTGTAGTGGAAGCCGGTGACCGTGGCGTAGGCCAGCAGCAGGTACACGACCGCCATGACGCCGATCGACAGGAACACGGCACGGGGCACGTTGCGCCGGGGGTTGGTGGTCTCCTCGGCCAGCGCCGCCGAGTTCTCCCAGCCGATGAACAGGTAGACGGCCAGCGGGAAGGCGAGGGCCAGGCCGCTGAAGTGGTTGTTAATTTGGCTGGGCTGGAACGGCACGCTGCTGAGGTGGCCGCCGTTCTTGATCAGCACGGCGACGGACACGACGAGCAGCACGGTCAGCTCGAAGGCGAAGAAGAAGCCGGCCAGCCTGGTCGACACGGCCACGCCGCGGAACATCATCACCATGGCGCCGGCGGTGAAGGCGGCGGAGAAGATGATCCAGGGGATGCTCACGTTCAGGTAGAACTGCAGCATGATCGACAGGAACCCGCCGGAGATGACCATGACACCCGCGATCGCGATGATGTAGCCGGCGCCGCACAGCAGCGCGGTGGTCACCGCGCTGGTGCCGCCGAAGGTCTTGCCCACGAAGGTGATGAAGCCGCCGGTCGACGGGTGCGCCCGGGAGAACTGCGACAGCGTATTGCCGAGCAGCGCGATGGCGACGATGGCGGCGATGACGACCAGCGGCGAGCCGAGGCCGGCCGCGATCACGATCCCGGCGAAGCCGAAGTAGAAGCTGTAGGCCGGGCCGATGTTCGCCATCGTCGAGGCGGAGATGTCGATCAGGCCCAGGGCCCCGCGGTGCAGCCGCTCCGGGGATTCAGGTGCCTTCGATTCCGAGAACGGAATGTGTGGCGCTTCGCTCATGTGCTCACTCCCTCAAGGGACTGGCTGGGCTGGTGCTAGCACTCATTTAGTACGGATCATGCGCGGGACCGGGGTGGACGGTCAAGCACGTCTACCCGAGAAACCGGTGGCCTGCAAGGCGGGCGTTTCGCCGCGGTGCTCGGCGCGGCGCGGTGATTCTCGACATACTCCCTGATGGCCTGCCGCGCCACTGGCTGCATCGACCGCTGCTCCGTCACTCCTCGCCGTTGCCCGTAACGTGAAGCTCACATAGCGTTTACGCGGACGCTGCTAGCCGTGGCTAGCTTAGAACCTGCGACGGTCGGCACGCGGAAACAGGCCAGGAGATATCGCTCCACCGAAAAGGCGGGTGAAGAGCCTTGACATCCTCCCTCGCCTGGAGGCGGGGGATTCCAGCTACCCACGTCCGGTTAAGGAGGCAAGCAGTTGAGGTTCGCGGTTCACCGGCCGGGTAACCCCGTCGCCTCCCCGCACAGTCACGGCCTGCCCCGCCGCGATGTTGATGGCCGCGTTCACATCCGCGTGGCCGGCGAAACCGCAGGCAGTGCACCGGAACACGGCTTGGCTCTGACGCGAGCCCCGGTCCGGCTGCCCGCACGCCGAGCACCGCTGGCTCGTGTAATGCGGCTTGACCTTCTCCCCCCTTCCGGGCGCCTTGTCCTGCAGCCGACGCACCAGCAGCCCCCACCCGGACCGCAGGATGCCCCGGTTCAGCCCGGCCTTGGCCCGGACGTTCCGGCCCGGGTTCTCCCGCGTGCCTTTCCCGGACCGGGTCATGGTCGTGATCTGCAGGTCCTCGACCCGGATCACGTCGAACCGCCGCGCGATGTCGGTGGACACCTTCTCGGCCCAGTCCGTGCGCCGGTCCGTCTCCCGGGCCCGCAGCCGGGCGATCGCGTGCCTGACCCGGCCGCGGCGGTTCGATCCCCGCGTCGCGCGGGCGAGCCTGCGCTGCAGCCGCCGCAGCCTGGCCCGCTCCCGCCCGGCCGGCCGGGGTGCCAGTGGGCGTGCTGCTCGACGGCGAGGTTCCAGACGTACCGGGCGTGGCCGCAGTGGTCCCGCAGCACCGCTTCCTGGGCGGGGGTGGGGAGCAGCCGGTACCTCGACATGCGAACACACTATCGGACACCACTGACATTTCCGGGGAGGTGAAGCGGCGTTTCCTCCCCGGCCTGAAGGCCGGGGTTTCCACGCCGCGATCATGATGAGGCCATCACGTACCACTGGGTCTGCGGCGGATTCGCGCGCCAGCAAGGCCGTGCCCCAGAAGGAAGCGCCGCAGCCGGCCTACAGCGAGCACGCCCGTTCCTATGACCGTGACACCGGCGCGTTCCAGCCCTACCGCCGCGCGGTCGTCGAGGCGCTTCCGCTCCACCGGGGGCAGGTGGTCCTCGACGTGGGATGCGGTACCGGGCTGTGCTGCGGCTTGCTGCGGGAAAAGGTGGGCGCGCGGGGAGCCGTCGTCGGCATCGAGGAGTCGCCCGAGATGGCGACGGTGGCGCGCGAGCACATCGCATCCGAAGGATGGCGCAACGTCACGGTCGTGCAGTCCTCGGCGGAGGATGCCCAGATCGCGCTGGACGCGGACGCCGCTCTTTTCTGCGCCGTGCACGACATCATGCAGTCCCCCTCCGCGCTGGCGAATGTCCTGACCACGCTGCGTCCTGGGGCGTGGGTCGCGGCAGGCGGCGGCAAGTGGGCTGCGCCGATAATGCTGGCCGCCAACCTGATGACCAGCATGCTGCACGCTCCGTACGTGCGGAGCTTCAGCGGATTCGACCGGCCGTGGGGACACCTGGAGCAGCTGATCGAGGACGTTAGCGTCCGTGAGGTGGCGTTCGGCAACGGATACGTCATGACCGGCCGTACGCCCACGTAGCCGCGCCTCGCAGATCAGCCGCGCGATGACTTGCCGTTTTGCGTCAGTCCGCGTGCATACACACCCGTAACACGGGGAAACATCTGGTACACGGGCCCTTTGGCCCTGTCGGCGCTGCGCGAAGCCTGCATGCATGGTCAGATACCGTGATCGGTCCTTGACCGGGCACGATCGCTGGCCGTCGCTGGCTGGCTCGCAGAAGAGTGAGGAGCGTACGGCAGGTGCTTGCAGAGGCAACAGCTCCGCTTTCCCGCCTGGTCGAATTGCCGGGTCGCGGGGTAACGCGAGTATGGGAATGCGCCGGCCCGCCCGGTGCGCAGACGGTCATGCTCATCCACGGGGTGGCGTTCACGGCCGAACTGAACTGGGGAAAGGTTTTCGAGCCGCTTTCGCGTTATTTCCGGGTCATCGCCATGGACCTGCGGGGCCACGGTGACGGGTTCAGGGTCGGCTCGCGATTCCGGCTCGAGGATTGCGCGGACGATATCGCCGCGCTGGCCGAGGTCCTCGATATCAGCAGCTTCATCGCCGTGGGTTACTCGATGGGCGGCATGATCGCTCAACTGCTGTACAAGCGGCACGCCCGGCTGTTGTCTGGTCTGGTATTGTGCGCCACCGCACGCAACGTGCTGGGATCACCGATGGAGAGGATGGCCGCCCTGGCAATGCCGGCGGCGGTGGCCGCCATCGCGTGGAACCCGCTGCTGCAGCCGATGAGCGCCGAGTTTTTCGGCATGGCGCTCCTGGGCTCCGTCGACGACCCGGCCACCGCCAGGTGGGCTCGCGCTCAGTTTAGGCGGACCACACTGGCCACCGCCATCGCGGCCGCCCAGGCCGCCAGCGAGTTCACCTCGCACACCTGGATCGGCGAGGTCGATGTGCCCACCGCGGTGGTGGTCACCACCCGGGACCGGATCGTGTCGCCCAGCCGTCAGATGAAGCTGGCCAGGGCGATCCCTGGTGCGTCGGTCCACGAGGTGGACGCCGACCACGCGGTATGCACCACGGCGCCGCAGGTGTTCACTCCGGTACTGCTCGAGGCTTGCTGGTCAGTAGCGACGGACCTTAGCCGGCAGGAGCAGCCGGCCTCTTGAGCACGGCACCGGAGAGGTCCCCCGCAGCGCCTCTCCGATGCCGTGTACTCCCCGCCTGACATGACGGAGCGGGCTGGCCCGGCCCTGATACACATCCGGCCGCGGAATCTGGAGTTGAATCGGGGGCATGGACCACATGCTGCCGCCGGAGGAGGACGAAGACCTCCCGGCGTTCTGCCGGGCGCTCGGCGTGCCCGGGCTGGCCGATATCCACATTCATTTCCTGCCGCCGCGGATGCTGCGCCGGGTGTGGGAGTACTTCGATGCGGCCGGGCCGCTGGTCGGCGTGATCTGGCCGGTCCGTTACAAGTGGAGTGACGGGGAGCGGGTGGCGCACCTGCGCTTGATGGGCGTGCGGATGTTCAGCGCGCTTGCCTACGCTCACCGGCCCGGCATGGCGGCTGACCTGAACGCCTGGACGCTGGCGTTCGCCCAGGCCAACCCGGGGTGCCTGCCGTCGGCGACGTTCTACCCCGAGCCCGGGGTGGCGCGCTACGTGCGCCAGGCGCTGGACGCGGGCGCGCGCATCTTCAAGGTGCACCTGCAGGTGGGCGGCTTCGCGCCGGACGACCCGCTCCTCGATGAGGTGTGGGGCCTGCTCGCCGAGGCGGGGGTGCCGGTCGTGGTCCACGCCGGTCATGCTCCGGTGGGTACCGAGCACACCGGACCCGGACCGTTCGGTTCCCTGCTGGCGCGGTACCCGGCCCTGACCGCCATCGTGGCGCACATGGGCGCGCCGGACTACGACGCGTTCCTGCGGCTGGCCGCGGACCATGAGCGGGTGGCCCTGGACACCACGATGATCTTCACCGACTTCTTCGACAAGCTGGCCCCGTTCCCGGCCGCGGCCCTGCCGCTGGCGCGCGACCTGGGGCTGGCCGGGAAGATCCTGCTGGGCAGCGATTTCCCGAACATCCCCTACCCTTACGCCCGGCAGATCGGCGGGCTGGCCCGGCTCGGCCTTGGCGACGCGTGGTTGCGCGCCGTGTGCTGGGAGAACCCGGTGGCCCTGTTCGGCTCGCCTTAAGAGCGGGCGGTCAGGGCCGCGGCGCAGGCGAGAATGGCCAGCCCGGGGCCGATCAGCGCCCAGCGGGTCCCGGCGGCCGAGGCGATCGCGGCGACGGCGAACGCTCCGGCCGGCACGAACCCGACGAAGCCGGCGTTGTAGGCGCTGAGCGCGAGCCCCCGCTGGGCGGGCGGCGTGGCCTGCTGGGTGTAGACGATCGCGCTGCTCGCGAAGAGTTGGGTGGCCGCGCCGGTCACGACCATGACCGCGTCGTAGGCCCACGCCGCGGGCATGACCGCGGCCAGGCATTCCGCCGCGCCGAACACCAGCGCCCAGGCCAGGAACTCGCGCTGGCCAGGGTCCTTCCGGCGCGAGGAGTAGTAGTTCCCGGCGATCCCGCCGACCGCCATGCACGTGCCGAACAGCCCGAAGCCGAACGCGCCCAGGTGGAAGACCCGGGTGGCCATCAGCGGGTTCGTCACCGCGAACTGGAGCCCGAAGCCGCCCACGAGCAGCGCCATCACGGCCGCGGCCTGGACGCCGCGAGGAAGGTCGAGCAGCCAGCGGAAGCGCCGGGCGGCTACGGGCGCGACCGGCGCGTGGTCTGGCGTATTCCTCGGCGCATCCCCGGGTGTGCCGGCGGGTGCGTCCGCGAGGCCGGCCTTGGCCGGTTTGGCGGACAGCCAGGCGAGCACCGCGATCACGCCGCCGAACGAGGCGGCGTCGATGAAGAACACCGCAGTCTCGCCGCTGGCCGCGATGATGATCCCGGCCACGCCCGGCCCGGCGATCCTGGCCAGCCCGGTGACCGTCGCGTACAGCGAGGTGCCGCGGCGTAGTTCGGCCCCGCCGACCAGGTCGAGCATGAAGGTCTGGCGGGCCGGCAGGTCCACGCACTGGACGCAGCCGATCACGAACGAGAGCGGCACCAGGTACCAGATCGTCATCCAGCCGACCAGCAGCGGCACCCCGATGGCCAGCGATCCGGCCGCCTGCAGGGCCTGGGTGACCATCGCGATCCGGGCGGCCCAGTGGCGGGCCACGATGATCCCGGCCCGGCGGCTGAACAGCAGCATCGGCAGGCACTGCGCCGCGTCCACGGCGGCCAGCGCCACGGCGCCGCCGCCGCTGATGTGCAGCACGAGCCAGAACAGCGCCGTGTAGCTCATCATCGTGCCTGCCAGCGAAAGCACCTGCGCGCCGAGATACCACCGGTACTCCGCGCTCGCAACGCCCGCCCGACCCGCACCAGCCACCCAGCTAAATTAAATGCATCATTATTGCAATTGCAAGTTAATTGCATAAATTGACGGGCGGACATAAACTAAAATTGAAAGCGGGTCTCCCTGGATGCCACCGCAGTGGGGGTGGTACAAAGCCGGACGGCGGCTAGCGCCGCGGATGGCTACGCTTGCCCGCAGTTGCTGCTCCCCGGACCCGCCGGAGGCATGACGACCGTCGCAGAACCACCCCCGCTGGCCGGCGGCTCGATGGAGCATCGGGTCGGCCATAACCGGCTCGATGGAGCATCGGGCCGGCCGAATCTGACGGCAAGGCGCGCCACTCGCGCTAATCAAGCCCACCGAGGCAAACGTAATCCGACACGGCACCAGCACCAGCACCAGCACCAGCACCAGCACCAGCACCAGCACCAGCACCAGCACCAGCACCAGCATGATCTGCAATACCCAGCCTGAGCCAGCCGCGCTGCGGATCATCCGGACTAGCACCCAGCTGGGGCCGGTGGCGCTGGTCCCCGAGATCCGGCTGCACCAGGCCACCGAACCGATCGACTTGTGGCTACGCACGGAGCTCGCGGCAGGCCGGACCGGTCTGGACCCGCCCTTCTGGGCGTTCGCCTGGGCGGGCGGCCAGGCGCTGGCCCGCTACCTTCTCGACCACCCCGAAGCGGTCAAAGACCGGCATGTCATTGACATCGCCTCCGGCTCCGGGCTGGTGGCCATTGCCGCGGCCCGGGCCGGAGCAGCGGCCGTGACCGCCTACGACATCGATCCGCTCGCGGCCGCCGCGATCACCGTCAACGCCGGCGCCAACGGCGTAGCGGTCCAGGCCGTCTGCGCGGACATCCTAGACACCGATGCCCCTGCCTCCCCCGGCATCGAGGTGATACTGGCCGCCGACGCCTTCTACGAACGCGACCTGGCCGACCGGGTGATGCGGTTCCTCGACCGGGGCCGGGCCCGCGGAGCCGACGTCCTGGCGGGCGACTTCGGGCGGGCGTATCTGCCCCGGGACCGGCTGACGGCGCTGGCTGCCTACGATGTTCCCGGCCTGAGCGGGCTGGAAGACAGCGACATCAAGCGCACCATCATCTGGGCGCCGCTCGGCCGCGGAGCGGTTAGGGAGGGCGGTTAGGGAGGGCGGTTAGGGAGGGCGGTTAGGGAGGGTCAGGGTGACGGGCCTGGCGCGCGGGGGGACCAGGACGGTGGCGAGGGCGGCGGATTCGCGGACCAGGGCGGTGAAGTGGCCGGGGTCGCCGGTGTTGCTGGCGATCGCGTCGTAGTGCATGGGGATGACGAACGCCGGGCCGACCTCGGCGCAGAGCCAGGCGGCCTCGGTCTCGTTCATGTTGCCGACGATGCCGCGGGATTCGCGCATGTGGTCCCGGCCGTTGATGGGGATCATCAGCACGTCGGGGGCCAGCGCGGACAAGGTGGCGGGGAGTTCGGGATAGACCAGGCAGTCGCCGGAGTGGTAGAAGCGGATGCCGCCGATGTCGACCACGTAACCCAGGAACCTGACCGGGCCGCCGTCCCTGCAGAACTCGTACACCACGGGCTCGTCGCCGCCGATGCCGTGCAGGGCGGGCACCGGGTGCACGGTCACGTCACGGTCGCGCAGTTCTTCGCCGGGCACCGCGCCGGTCAGCCGGGACCGCTGCACGCCGGCGCTGGCCGCGAGCTCGACCACAGGCGCGGGGACCACGATCGTGGCGGTCTTGTTGACCGCGCAGAATTCCCGTAGGAACGGCAGGTCCAGATGGTCTACGTGCTCGTGCGTGCAGAGCACCAGGGTGATGTCGGCGAAGTCCGTCGCCGCGGCGGGCGGCCGGTAACGGCGATCGGACCTGTCGGTCAGGAACGGGTCGATCAGCACCCGGCTGTCGCCCGCCGCCAGTCTGAACCCGGCCTGGCCGTACCAGGTGAGCGAGGCGAATCGCGCAGGCCGTTCGGCATAAGGGTTATTCATGGTCTTAACGGTCGTCGCTGAGAATGGGCTCGGGCAGGGTGCCCGCGTTGTGCTCGAGCAAGCGCCAGCGGCCGGACCGGCGGCCGAGCACCGACCAGGAGCAGTTGGACAGCGGGCCGAGCACGCCGAACAGCTCGTCCGGCATGCCGAGCAGCCGCGACATGCCCAGCCGCAGCGCGGCGCCGTGGCTGACCACTACGGCCAGCCCGGACGCCATGCCCGGCTCCCTGACTGTCGCGGCGATGCGGAGCAGCGCGCCGGCCACCCGTTCGGCGACCAGGAGGCTCGGCTCGCCGTCCGGCGGGTTCCAGGACGCGTGCTCGGCCGGGTAGCGGGCGCGGATTTCGGTGTCGGTCAGCCCCTCCCAGCAGCCGCCGTGGCGCTCCCGCAGGTCCTTGTCGAGCGTCACCTCGAGCCCGGTCAGCCGGGCCAGCGCGGCGGCCGTGCTCGCCGCGCGGCTCAGGTCGGAGGAGACGATCAGGTCCGGGCGCAGCCCGGCCAGCAGCCTCGCGGCCCGGGCGGCCTGAGCCTGCCCCGTATCGTCCAGCGGGATGTCGCTCTGCCCCTGGAAGCGGCGCTCGGCATTCCAGACCGTCTGGCCGTGCCGCCACAGCACCAGCCGCACGGGGTCGCTCAGCGGTTCCTCCCCTGATTAGGCGGGGGGGCTTGGGGGGGTCGTCCCCCCGGGCCAGCACTGGCGAGCTCAGGCAGCGGGATCTGCGGGCAGTCCTTCCAGATCCGCTCGAGGGCGTAGTACGTGCGCTCCTCGGAGTTCTGCACGTGGATCACCACGTCGAGGTAGTCCAGGAGCACCCAGCGGCCCTCCCGCTCGCCCTCGCGGCGGACCAGCCCGGCGCCCGCCTGGCGCATCCGCAGCTCGATCTCGTCGACGATGGACCTGACCTGCCGGTCGTTCGACGCCGAGCAAAGCAGGAACGCGTCGGTGATGACTAGCTGATCGCTCACGTCATAGGCGATTATGCCGTCCGCCAGCTTGTCCGCCGCGGCCAGCGCGGCGGTCTCCACAAGCTCGACGGCCCTCGGTGTGGCTGTCACGAGTACTTGCCGGCCTCCTTAGGTTGTTTTGCTAACTCTCTCATGCGGGGGTGTGGTTCGCCTTCGCGTACAGGGCGCGTTTGGCGATGTACTGCACCACCCCGTCCGGGACCAGATACCAGACCGGCTCGCCCGCCTGGACTCGGAAGCGGCACTCGGACGAGGAGATGGCCAGCGCCGGGATCTCCACCAGGCTGACCTTCCCGTCCGGCAGGCCCGCCCCCGACAGCCGGTGTCCTGGCCTGGTACAGCCTACAAAATGCGCCAGGGTGAACAGCTCGTCCACGTCGTGCCAGGTCAGCATCCTGGCCAGCGCGTCGGCGCCGGTGATGAAGAACAGCTCGTCCTGCGGCCCGGCGGCGGCGCGCAGGTCGCGCAGCGTGTCGATGCTGTAGGTGGGCCCGGGCCGGTCGATGTCTACCCGGCTGACGCTGAACTTGGGGTTCGACGCGGTCGCGACCACCGTCATCAGGTACCGGTCCTCGGCGGGCGAGACGGCACGGTAGTCCTTCTGGTACGGCTCGCCGGTCGGCACGAAGACGACCTCGTCCAGCGCGAAGCCGTGCGCGACCTCGCTCGCGGCGACCAAGTGACCATGGTGGATGGGGTCGAACGTGCCGCCCATCACTCCGATCCGCCGCATAACTTATGAGCCCTCATGCCGTCGTATCGTACCGGTCTCGTACCGGCCCAACCGGCCGGCGCTAGGGTTACCATACGAGATATGACTTCAGTTCCTGATCGCGCGCGAGTCCGGCTCACCGGCATCTCGTCCCGCGCATACGAGCATCCTGCCGACCGCTCGGCGCTGGTCGCGCTGCGCAAGCTCAGCGGGTTCGACACGCTTTTGCGCAAGCTGTTCGGCCTGTTCAACGAGCGGGCCTTCCGGCTTACCTACCTGGCGGGCAGCGTCCGGGTCTCCGAGCGCCAGTTCCCGCACATCTACGAGCTGGTCAGGGACGGGTCCTACATCCTGGACCTGCCCGAGGTGCCCGAGTGCTACGTCATGCAGACGCCGATCGTGAACGCGATGGCACTGGGCCGGGACAAGCCGTTCATCGTGATCAACACCGGCATGGTCGACCTGTTCGATGCGGAAGAGCTCAGGGCAGTGATCGGGCATGAACTCGGGCACATCCTGTCCGGGCACGCGGTCTACCGCACCATGCTGGTGATCCTGCTCCGGCTGGCCGCGCGGGTCGCTTTCCTGCCGCTCACCCTCGGCCTCGGGGCCATCATCTGGGGCCTGGAAGAGTGGTTCCGCAAGTCCGAGCTCTCATGTGACCGCGCGGGGCTGCTGGCGGGGCAGGACCTAGACGCCTCCCGGCGGGTGCTGATGAAGCTGGCGGGCGGCGCGCAGCTGTCCGAGCTGAACCCGGACGCGTTCCGGGAGCAGGCGCACGAGTACGACGCGGTGCCCGACCTGCGGGACAGCATCCTGAAGATCCTGCAGCTGCAGGGCACGACTCATCCGTTCGCCGTGGTCAGGTTCGCCGACCTAGACCACTGGGCCACGCACGGCGAGTACGAGCGCATCCTAGGCGGCGACTACCCGCGCCGGGACAACGACGGCAGCGCCTCGGTCGGCGAGGAAGTCAGGAACGCGGCCCGGGCTTACCAAGAGTCGTGGAACCGTTCCCAGGACCCGCTCATCGGGATCTTCCGCGGGGTGGCCGAGAACGCGGCGCGGGCCGGCGGCGGGCTCTTCGACCGCCTGTCCAACCGCCCCGGCGGCACCGGCGGCAGCACCGGCAGCAGCAACGACGACAACTAGCCGCGGCGAGCGGCGAGCGGCGGGCGGCCCCGGCGAGCGGCGAGCGGCCCCGGCGAAGCCGCGATCACGCGGTCCGCGAGGGGCCTAATGGCCCCTCCGGCCGCGCGATACTACGGCGAGGTACCACAGCGGGGCGCGGAGCGCACCGGGGGGTTCCGGGGGGTCGCCCCCCCGGGCTAGCACAGCCCCTCCGGCCGCGCGATACTACGGCGAGGTACCACAGCGGGGCGCGGAGCGCACCGGGGGGTTCCGGGGGGTCGCCCCCCCGGGCTAGCACGGGTCGCCCCCCGGGCTAGCACAGCACCAGGTCGTCGCGGTGCACGACCTCGCGCTCGTATTCCTGGCCTAGCTTGCTGGCCAGCCACCTGGTCGAGCGGCCCATCAGGCCGGGGATCTCGGCGGCGTCGTAGTTCACCAGGCCGCGCGCGACGACGTTGCCGTCCTCGTCACAGAGGTTAACCGGGTCACCGGCGTCGAAGGTGCCCTCGACGCCGGTGATGCCGGCCGGCAGCAGGCTGGCTCGCCTGTTGATGACGGCCTCCACCGCGCCGGAGTCCAGGCGCAGGCTGCCGCGGGCCACCGCGGCGTGCTTCAGCCAGAGCAACCTGGTCGCGGGGCGGCGGCCGCGGGCCGCCGCGAAATAGGTGCCGACCGGCGCGCCGCTCAGCGCGGCGGCGGCACTAGCGGCGTCGGCGACCACGGTGGGGATGCCGGCCGCCGAGGCGATCATCGCGGCTTCCACCTTGGTGGCCATGCCGCCGATGCCTTGTTTCTGGCCGGCCTGGCTGCCCCCCTGGCCGGCTTTGGCCCCCCGGCCTAGCCTGATCCCGTCCAGGTCGGCTCTTTCGCGGATCTCGGCGATCCGCTGCGCCACGCCGCGCCGCGGGTCGCCGTCGTACAGGCCATCCACATCGGAGAGCAGGACGAGCGCGCCGGCCCGGGTCACGTGCGCGACCAGGGCGGCCAGCCGGTCGTTATCGCCGAACCTGATCTCGTCGGTGGCCACGGTGTCGTTCTCGTTGACGACCGGCAGCACGCCCAGCTCCAGCAGGCGGTCCAGGGTGCGCTGGGCGTTGCGGTAGTGGGTGCGGCGCATCAGGTCATCGGCGGACAGCAGGACCTGGCCGGTGCGGATGCCGTGCCGGGCGAAGGCGGCCGTGTACCTGGCCATGAGCAGGCCCTGGCCGACGCTGGCCGCCGCCTGCTGGGTAGCCAGGTCGCGGGGGCGCCGGGTCAGCCCGAGCGGGACCAGGCCAGACGCGATCGCCCCCGAGGAGACCAGGACGAGCTGGGCATTGTCCTGCCTGCGGGCCGCTAGGGCGGCGGCCAGGGCGGCGATCGCCTCATCGGCGATCTCGCCGTCCGCCGTGGTCAGCGACGAGGACCCGACCTTGACCACGACCCTGGGCGCCGTGGCGATGTCCGGCCGGTCGACGGCGGCGCTCGCCGGGGATTCCGGCACGGTCGTCACGGTAACAGCCGGGGGTCGGTGCCGCGGGGGCCGTGGTGCTGCGTTGCGCTCTTGCGCTGGCCATGCCTGGCGTGCGCGCTGGCGCCGCTGCTCATCGGAGCGGCGGGGTCCCAGTCGAACACCACGGCGTCGTCCAGGTCGCCGATCAGGACTTCCGCGCCTGGTTCGGCGCCCGCCTCGGCGAGGGCCTCCTCCACGCCCAGGCGGGCCAGCCGGTCGGCCAGGTAGCCGACCGCCTCGTCGTTGCTGAAGTCGGTCTGCCTGACCCAGCGCTGCGGCTTCTCCCCCTTGATGAAGAAGCTGTCGCCGATCCTGACCACCTCGAAGCCCGGCTCGCCGGCGGCCTTGACGGCGACCTTGACCCGAACCCGCTCGGCGGGCTGTTCGGCCGGGCGGGCGGCGCGGTCCGCGGCGACCAGTCCGGCCATCGCGAAACCCAGCTGACGCAGGCCCTCGCCGGTGGCGGCGGAGATCTCGAAGACCTGGTAGCCACGGGCCTCGAACTCGGGCTTTACCTGGTCCGCGCGTTCGCGAGCGGCCGGTACGTCGATCTTGTTCAGCGCGATCAGCCGCGGCCGCCCGACGAGTTCGGCCCCACCCGCCTCCCCATCCCCCTTCATCTCGCCGTAGGCGGCCAGTTCCGCCTCGATCGCGGCCAGGTCGGCGGCCGGGTCGCGGCCGGGTGCCTCGGTGGCTTCGATGGCACAGTCGAGCACGTGGACCAGGGTGGAGCAGCGTTCCACGTGCCGGAGGAAGTCGTGACCCAGGCCCTTGCCCTGGCTGGCGCCCGGGATCAGGCCCGGCACGTCGGCCACGACAAACTGGACGTCGCCGGCCTCGACCACGCCGAGGTTCGGGATCAAGGTGGTGAACGGGTAGTTGGCGATCTTCGGCCGGGCCGCGGACATCGCCGCGATAAGGGAGGACTTGCCAGCGTTGGGGAAGCCCACCAGCCCGACGTCGGCGACCGTCTTCAGCTCCAGGATGAGGTCGCGCTGCTGCCCCGGCTCCCCCTTGAGGGCGAACCCGGGTGCCTTGCGCCGCTTCGAGGCCAGTGCCGCGTTGCCGAGTCCGCCCCGGCCGCCCGCGGCGGCGACGAACCGGGTGCCGACGCCAACCAGGTCGGCGAGCACCTCACCGGCGGCGGTCTTGACCTCGGTCCCGTTCGGCACCGAGATGATCAGGTCCGGGCCGGCGGCGCCGGTGCGGTTCGAGCCCTCGCCCTGCCGGCCGTTGCCTGCCCGGCGCACCGGGCGGCGGTGGAAGTCGAGCAGAGTGGCCGCGCTCGCGTCCACCTCGAGGATCACGTCGCCGCCGCGGCCGCCGTTACCCCCGTCCGGGCCGCCGAGCGGCTTGAACTTCTCCCGGTGAATCGAGGCGCAGCCGTGGCCGCCGTGGCCCGCCTGCACCTGCAGCGTGACCCGGTCGGCAAACTCCGCCACGATGTTCCTCTCCTTTTATGCACGAGAAAGGCGGGCCAGGTTGCCTGGCCCGCCTTCTGGTCTGAACTGCCTGTTTCCCCGGGCGAGCCTACGCCGGGGGCTCGGCCGGGACGATGTTCACGGCCCTGCGGCCGTGCCGCCTAGCGAACTGAACCGTGCCACCGACCAGCGCGAACAGCGTGTCGTCGCCGCCACGGCCGACGCCCTCGCCCGGGTGGAAGTGCGTGCCGCGCTGGCGGACGATGATCTCGCCCGCGTTCACCAGCTGGCCGCCGTAGCGCTTGACGCCGAGGCGCTGGGCCTTGGAGTCGCGGCCGTTGCGGCTGGATGACGCGCCCTTCTTGTGTGCCATCTCAGTCCTCCTCCGCCTTCGCCTTGGTGGCCTCGGCCCCGGTGGTCTTGGCGCCGACGCTCTTGGCGCCGACGCTCTTGGCCTCGGCGGTCTTGGCCTCGGCGGTCCTGGCCTCGGCGGTCCTGGCTTCGGCGGTCCTGGCTTCGGCGGTCCTGGCTTCGGTGCCGATGCCGGTGATCCGGACCTGGGTGTACCGCTGCCGGTGGCCGAGACGCCGCCGGTAGCCGGTCTTGTTCCTGTAGTGGATCATGTTGATCTTGGGGCCTGCTGCGTCACCAACGATGTCCGCCGTGACCTGGTAGCGGCCGACCTCGGCGGGGTCGCTGATGACTCGGTCGCCGTCTACCACCAGCAGGGCCGGGAGCGTAATGCTCGAGCCGGCCGCGCCAGGCAGCTTGTCGACGGTGACGACCTCGTCCAGCGCGACCTTTTCCTGCCTGCCGCCGCAGCGCACAATCGCGTACACCCGAGAACTCTCTCTTTCCTCGCGCTTTTATCTCGCGCTTCGTCCCTTGCGCTTCCTTGCGTGCCTCGGAACTCCGGTGTCACCACGGCGGGCTCGCTCGAACATGCACACGGGGCCCGCGCAGCGGGCAACTCCCGACCGCTAAGGCTACCAGACCTCAGCGCTTGCACGAACCCAGCTCGTTCGGCCTCTTGATTATCACCTCAACAGCCCTTTTGTCCGGACTTCCGGGGTGGTTTCGGGCTTGGGGGTTGACTAGGGGATCTATCGTGCACCTAATCAACCCGGAAGCCCATTTCCACCAAGATCTTTTGGGGCTCTCGCGACACGGGTGGCATCGTGTGACACTTGAGCTCGGTTGCGGGAGCCGGCGAAGCCCGGCTGTGGGGTCTAGGCGGCGCCGTCCCGGGCGGCTGGCATGTCCGCGGCGGCGGGTGCCTCGGGTGCCGATGCCGCTGGGGTGCCGGGGACGACTGGGGTGCCGGGGACGGCTGAGGTGCCGGGGGCGGCTGAGGTACCTGAGGGCTTGCGGCGGCGGCGGCGGCCGCTGCTGGAACGTGTGGGCTCAGCCGGGGCGGCTGGCGCCTCGCCATTGTCCTGGGCGTTCTCTGCCTGCGGGTCTGGCAGGTGGCCGTTGGCGGCCGGGCCGTCCGGGGCGCTGGCGGTAGCCTCCGGGGAGCCGGCCGGGGGGAGGTCGGCCGGGCGGGCGCGGGCAGCAACCGAGGCGGGGCTGGCCATGGCGGCGGGGCTGGACATGGCAGCGGGGGCGGGAACTCGGCCGCCGTTGCCTGCGTTGCCGCGGCCGTGGGTGTGGTGCGAGGCCTGGGTGTCGGCGTCGGAGTCAAAGGTGAGGATGACGCCGCGGCCGTTGCAGCACTCGCACGGCGTCGAGAATGCCTCAAGCAGGCCAGCGCCCACCCGCTTCCTGGTCATCTGGACCAGGCCGAGCGAGGTCACCTCGGCGACCTGGTGCTTGGTCCGGTCCCGGGACAGGCATTCGAGCAGCCTGCGCAGCACCAGCTCCCTGTTGCTCTCCAGCACCATGTCGATGAAGTCGATGACGACGATGCCGCCCACGTCGCGCAGCCTGAGCTGGCGGACGAGCTCCTCGGCGGCCTCGAGGTTGTTCCGGGTGACGGTCTCCTCCAGGTTCCCGCCCTGCCCGGTGAACTTGCCCGTGTTGACGTCGACGACCGTCATCGCCTCGGTCTTGTCGATGACGAGCGACCCGCCGCTCGGCAGCCAGACCTTGCGCTCGAGCGCCTTGGCCAGCTGCTCGTCGATGCGGTACTCGGCGAACGCGTCCCGGTCGCCCTGCCAGCGGCTGATCCGGTCCTCCAGATGCGGCGCGACGTACTTGACGTACTCGTCCACCACGTCCCAGGCCTCGTCGCCGGACACCACGAGCTTGCCGAAGTCCTCGTTGAACACGTCCCTGATCACGCGAATGGTCAGGTCAGGCTCGCCGTAGAGCAGTGCGGGCGCGCTGGCCGTCTTGGCCTTCTTCTCGATCGCCTCCCACTGGGCGGCGAGCCGGGTGACGTCCCGGGCCAGCTCCTCCTCGGCCGCCCCCTCGGCCGCGGTGCGGACGATGACGCCGGCGTTCTCGGGCATGACCTTCTTCAGGATCTGCCTTGAGCCGGTTCCGTTCGGTATCGGGCAGCTTGCGGCTGATGCCGGTCATGGACGCGCCGGGCACGTAGACCAGGTAGCGGCCGGGCAGGCTGACCTGACTGGTCAGCCGGGCGCCCTTGTGGCCGACCGGGTCCTTGGTGACCTGCACGATCACCGACTGGCCCGGCTTGAGCGCCGACTCGATCCGCTTGGGCTGGCCCTCAAGCCCGCTGACGTCGAAATTGACCTCGCCGGCGTAGAGCACCGCGTTGCGGCCCTTGCCGACGTCGACGAAGGCGGCCTCCATCGACGGCAGCACGTTCTGGACCTTGCCCAGGTAGACGTTGCCGACGTAGGACTGATGGCTGGACCGGTTCACGTAGTGCTCGACCAGCACGCCGTCTTCGAGCACGGCGATCTGGGTGCGGTCCTTGCGCTGGCGGACCACCATGGACCGCTCGACCGACTCGCGGCGGGCGAGGAACTCCGACTCGGTGACGATCGGCGGGCGGCGGCGGCCGGTGTCCCGGCCTTCGCGACGCCGCTGCTTCTTCGCCTCGAGCCTGGTGGACCCCCGGACCGACCGCACGTCGTCGCTGCCGTTCGGCTCGCGGACGTGCACGACGGTGTCCGGCGGGTCGTCCGGGGTCAGCGAGTCCGGCCCGGCCGCGCCCTCGGCCGAACCGCGGCGGCGCTTGCGGCGGCGTCGGCGCGCAGTGCTGCCCGCGCCCTCGGCGTCGTCCTCGGCCAGACCGCTGGCGCCATCGTCCCCGTTGCCGTCCGCGGATCCAGCTGACGCGGACGCCTCTGGGCCGGCGGACGGGCCCGCGGACGTGTCCGCGCCGTCCCTGGCCGCGCTGGTCCGGCGGCTGCGCGTGCGGGAAGACGACCGCCTGGCCCCCTGGGCCTCGGGCTGGCCGTCGCCGGTCGCCGCGTCCGGCTGGACCCCTTGACCCGCCTTGACCCCTGGGCGTCCTGGGTTCCCTCGCCAGCCTGGGTTTCCGGCTGACCGTCGCCGGCATCCGCCGGCGTCTGTCGCCGGTCCTGCCCCGGCCGCGGCTCGGCCGCCGCCGCCGGCGGCGCCCCGCCGCCGTGCCCTCGTCATCGTCGCCGGAGCTACCGGCCCCGTCGGCGTTCCCGCTGGTCCCGGCGGGCGCCGGGGAGACGGTGACCTGGCCAGACGGCGCGGGCTCGGGCCGAACGGGCTCTGGTCGCGCCGTCGGCGGCTGGAACACCACCTGCGGCGGCTGGAACACCGCCGCGGGCACGGCCGGGTTCAGCTCGCCGGCACCACGCCCGCCCGTGGTGTTGTCATTGAATTCTCTGTCGTACAGCTCGCTCTCGAGCATTCGGGCAATCTCCAGTCAGGCTCCCGGGCGCGCGGTACCGCGGTGTTCCGCCAACTGGCGGCGTTCCGCGACGCAACCGCACACCGCACGGGAGCACGTTGTAAACGAAGGCCCAGGCGGAGCCGCGCTGGCGGTCCTGGGTCCGCGCGGCTACCGCGCGAGCCCGACAGCACCGAGCCTCGTAACCTATCTCTGTCTTGTTGGGTACGGCTCCCTGGCACCACCGCATCGCCGTCATGACCGCTTCTCCCCCGTCAGCAGGGGATCCCTGGTCAGCAGGGCCCGCGGGCCCTGCGCCATCCGGGTGGTCATGGGCGGCGAGGACGGAACAATGCCGGCCTGTTCGCGCAGCGCGGTCAAGACATCCTCGGGCCGCACGGCAGGCGCCGTATGTAGAACAACCATTCGAAGAATGGCACAATCTTCGTGGCCTGTCACGGCGGCACGCTGGCCGCCGTCAGGATCAGCCGTGGTCGGTCCCATCTCGACAACGTTCATCTCGACAACGTTCATCTCGACCACGGCCGCGCGGGCATCCAGCCGTCGGACGCCCTTGTCCGTGAGGCGCTCTACCGGCGCCTCGCCGAGGGTGAGGAAACCCGCAACGGCCCGCTGCGCCGCTGCCGGTCCCACGCCCGGTAGAACCACTCGCCACTCAGATGCCTCCAAATGACCGAAGGCGGTGCTGGCCGGGGGGATTTTTGCCTCCGGGGGACGACCCCCCGGAACCCCCCGCGCCTGGGGGGATCCATCCCCCCAGACGCCCCTTGCTTCCGTGACGTCGATCACATCAATCCCATCAGGCAATGCCGCGTCGAGCCGCTGGCACACCTGCGTCTCATCCTGCCGGGCGGTCAACCCGAGGCTGAGGTACTCAGCCTCGCTCGCCACACCGGTCGGAGCACCGCCCGCATAGGAAATCTTCGGATGCGGCGTGAACCCGGCAGAATAAGCGATTGGCAGACCTGCCCTGCGCACTCCCCGCTCGAAAGCGCGCGCCACGTCCCTGTGGCTGGCAAAACGCATCTTTCCACGCTTAGCATACCGGACCACCAGATGCTGCACTGCAGGCCTGGTGGATGCCGGTGCCGCCACGCTACCTCCCGCCCACTACGGGAAGCAGCCGCCTCCCGTCAAGGCGCTCTCCCGTCGGGCCTACCTGGATCTCGGTTCCCATGGCCGGACAAACCCCACATTCATAACACGGAGTCCAGCGGCAATCTTCCACCTCGGCCGCGTCCGAGAACCCTCGGGAGCGATGGAATCCTGCCAGTCCTGCCACAGCCAGTCGCGGTCAAGACCCGCGTCCAGGTGATCCCAGGGGAGCACCTCGCTGTAATCACGTTCGCGCGTAGTATACCATGCAAGATCCACTGGCTCCCCGGCCAGGGCCGTCTCGGCGCACCGCTGCCAGCGCTCGAACGAGAAGTGCTCGCTCCACCCGTCGAACCGCGCGCCGTCCCGCCACGCCGCCAAGATCACGCCGCCGACCCGGCGGTCACCACGGGAAAGCAGGCCCTCGATGAGGCCGGGCTGCCCGTCGTGATAGCGGTACCCGATCGCCTTGCCGTAGCCGCGGTCCGCGCGCAGCGCGCCGCCGAGCGCGCGCAGCCGGGCATCCACCACCTCGGGCGCGCACTGCGCCGCCCACTGGAACGGCGTGTGCGGCTTGGGCACGAAGCCGCCGATCGACACCGTGCACCTGATATCGCGCCGCCCGGTCGCCTCCCGGCCGGCCGCGATCACCCGCCGCGCCAGCTGCGCGATGGCCAGCACGTCGGCATCCGTCTCGGTCGGCAGCCCGCACATGAAGTACAGCTTCACCTGCCGCCAGCCGCTGGCGTAGGCGGTCGTGACGGTGCGCAGCAGGTCCTCTTCCGTGACCATCTTGTTGATCACCTTGCGCAGCCGCTCGGACCCGCCCTCCGGGGCGAACGTCAGCCCGGACCTGCGCCCGTTCCGGCTCAGCTCGTCGGCGAGGGTCACGTTGAAGGCATCGACCCGGGTGGAGGGCAGCGACAGCCCGACGTTAGTCCCCTCGTAGCAGTCGGCCAGGTCGACGGCGATCTCGTTGATCTCGCTGTGGTCGGCGCTGGACAGCGAGAGCAGCCCGACCTCGTCGAAGCCGCTGGCTGCGACGCCGTTCGCGACCATCGAGCCGATCGTGGTGATGGACCGCTCCCGCACCGGCCTGGTGATCATCCCGGCCTGGCAGAACCGGCAGCCCCGGGTGCAGCCGCGGAAGATCTCCACGCTATACCGCTCGTGCACGGTCTCCGCGACCGGGACGATGGGCTGGCGCGGGTAGGGCCACGCGTCCAGGTCCATCACGGTATATTTCGAAACTGTGGACGGAACGTCGGGGCGATTCGGAACTACTTTTGAAATCCTGCCGTCAGGATGGTACGCTACGTCGTAGAAACGAGGAACGTACGCCACCTTCGAGAGCCGGAGCAGCAAACCGTCCCGCCCGCCTGGCTGCCCGGCCTGCTTCCAGTCGCGAATCAGGTCCGTGATCGCGAGCACGGCCTGCTCGCCGTCGCCGAGGACCACCACGTCGAGGAAGTCCGCCACCGGTTCGGGGTTGAACGCGGCGTGGCCCCCGGCGATCACCAGGGGATGGTCCGCGGTCCGTTCGGCGGAAAACAGCGGAATGCCCGCCAGGTCAAGCACGGTCAGGAGGTTCGTGTACGCCATCTCGGTGGCGAAGCTCACCCCGAGCACGTCGAAGGCGACGACTGGCCGGTGCGCCTCCAGGGTGAACTGGGGTACGCCGTTCTCGCGCATCAGCGCCTCGAGGTCGGGCCATACGGTGTAGGTGCGTTCGGCGAGCACGCCCGCGCGCTCGTTCAGCACCTCGTAGAGGATCTGAATGCCCTGGTTGGGCAGCCCGACTTCGTAGGCGTCCGGATAACACAGCGCCCACCGGACATCCGCGCTGTCCCAGTCCTTGCTGACCGAGCCCACCTCGCCGCCGACGTACTGGATCGGCTTGCGCACGCGCGGCAACAGCGGCTCAAGCGCTGGGTACACCGATTCGACAGGCATCTGACCAGAGTATCCGAACGGGCCGTGGTGACACTGTCGCGAAACGGAGGACCGTCTAGGTGGGTCAGCGCTCGCGTCACTCGAAAACCTTGTGGCGGCGGTGGACCGACTGGAGCAGGCCGATGGCGATCATGTCGGCGAAGACGGCGGAGCCGCCGTAGGAGACGAAGGGCAGCGGGAGGCCCGTGATCGGCATGATGCCGATCGTCATGCCGATGTTCACGAACGACTGGAAGGCGAACCACATCGCGATCCCGGACGCGACCAGCAGGCCGAACAGGTCGTCCGCCCGGGTGGCGATGCGCAGCGCCCGGACGATCACCACGCCGAGCAGGAAGACGATCACGATGGTGCCGGTGAAGCCGAGTTCCTCGCCGGCCACGGTGAAGATGAAGTCGGTTTGCTGGGACGGGACGAAGTTGCCCGCCACCAGCTGGCCGTGGAACAGGCCCTGGCCGAACATCCCGCCGGAGCCGACCGCGATCTTGGCCTGGGCCGCGTTGTAGCCGGCGCCGGCCAGGTCGGCGGCCGGATGCAGGAAGGAGGTGAACCGGGTGAGCTGGTAGGACTTCAGCAGGTGCAGGCCGCCGGCGGCGGCGATCGCGGTGGCCACCAGGGCCGCGAGCGCGGCGATGATGCGCAGCCGTAGCCCGGACAGCACGATCATGGTGACGGTCACCACGACGAGTACCAGGGCCACGCCCAGGGCCGGCTCGATCACCACCAGGCCGATCAGCGGGGCGGCGCAAGCCAGCGCGGTGAACAGCGA
>CAWCUJ010000025.1:0-5641 GCA_963798675.1 uncultured Actinomycetes bacterium
TGACGGCGGTCATGATGCTGCCTCCTGGCTGACTGGGGTGAAGATGTGCACGGGGTGCCCGGCGAACGTGCCGCAGGCGTGGATCCAGCCGCAGGTCCTGCCGGGCTGAGGGTCGGGCGCGGGCTCGCATCCGGTGAGGGCGGCCAGCCGGGCGACCTTCAGGGTGCGGGACGGGGCATCGCCTGAGGCCTCGGGAACCTGGACGACGATCTCGTCCGGCTCCGGCCAGACGGCCAGGCCGGGGATGCCGGCCTGCTCGATCAGGTCCGCGGCGGCGCGGATCATGCGCACGTGGGCGGCCAGCGGGATGTTCCCGCTCGCGGTGGCGGCGGTCACGGCGTCATCTCCGCCGCGTCCCCGGGGCGGACCGCGTCGCTGGTGACCGTCCCGGGTAGGGGGATGACGTTCGCGAACGACGCGGGGCCGCGCAGGAACGCCGCCGCGCCGCCGTCCCCGGCAGCAGCGGGAAGCTGGTCGCGCTCGGTCCCGGCGGCCAGGATGCCCTTGACCGTCCGGTAGGACGGGTCGCCTGCGGTGATCGCCTTGGCGCAGGCGGCCTCGAGCCGGGCCGGGTCGTGCTTGTCGGCCAGCCCGATCACGCCCTGCGCCGAGCGGAGCCGGTAGAGCGCGTTCTCGGCCAGCAGCTCCGCGATGACCTGCTCGCAAGACGGGCCGATGCCTGCGGCCTGGCGGCGGCACCAGGCCGGGGTCCGCATGTGGAACGCGATCTTCTCCGGCGTTATGTGGAATCTGAGGCCACGTCAAGCGGCCGCCTGATTTTCTTGGGGTTCTTCGGTGACGTCGCCGGTCAGGACGGCGGGCCGGGCAAGATCTGCAGCAGCGGGGTCTCGGCAGCGCCGCAGGCCAGCTGACGGGGCGTGGATCCGTCGGGCGTCGGCGTGTCCGCGAGCCGTTCGAGGAGCTTGTCGAGCGCTTCCTGGCCGTCGTCGACGGCGGCTTTCTCGTCGTCGGTGAGCGGGATGGCGATGAGCATCCGCTGGAGGTTGGCCTTCGCCTCGAGCAACTGGGCCTTCGACGAGTTCTTCGGGATGTAGAAGTCGCACTTGGCGCAGGCCATTCGGTGCTGGCACTGCTCGAAGAAGGTATACGAACACAGGCCGTGGCCGAGGTCGTAGTGCTGCCACGGCTCGCCCGCTTCGGCCTGTCCGGAGGCGACAGCGTCGCGGTCGATGAGCACCTCGATGGTGCGGACGTTGCGCTCGAAGTAGCCGGCGTCCTTATAGGCCCTGGTCAGCGTGTTCGGGGTGATCTTCGCGTAATGCTGGGTGGTTTCGGGAGAGGCATGCCCCAGCCAGGCTTGCAGCTCGAACAGCGTCATCGGTTCCTTGGCGTTGTAGAGCTGCGACGCGATCGTGGACCGGGCCCGGTGGCTGGTGATCTTCCCGCGGACGTCGGCGGCGGGGACGCCGGCTTTCGCGCAGAGCACCGGGATGATCTTCTCGTTGATGTAGTGCTTGGCGACCCGTTTGGCGCGGACGGCGAACAGGAAGTCCACCCGTTCGCTGGTCTTGCGGTCCAGCAGCTTCGGCTGGTCCGGCCGGACGGCCTGCCATGCCTCGATGGCGTGGCCCAGCAGGGGGTCCACGGGCTTGGTGAACGCCGTGCCGGTCTTGTGGGTGGGGACGTCCAGGAGACAGACCACGTCACGGGCGAGGACCTGGTCGCTGTCGCCGGTGATGGGCATCCCGTCGTGCTGCCAGCGGACGCAGCCGACGCGCAGCCGGGCGATCTCATCGCTGCGCTGGCCAGAGAACAGCCAGGTGAGGGTGATCGCGCGGATCATCTCGAAGGGGTGGACGCGGCGGTCGGCGCGGGGCAGGTCGGCGGCCTCCAGGTTGAGCCCGGCCCACAGCAGCTTGGCCCAGATGTCGTCGGCGATCACGCGCGGGTCCGGCCCGATCAGGGCGCGCAGGCTGCGCGGGGCTCCCAGGGCCTTGGCCGGGTCGAACCTGCGGGGGATCCACTCCCATTCCTGCAGGTCGCGGAAGAACGCGCGGGCCATCCGCAGGTAGCTTGACTTGGTTCTTGGGTGACAAGGGCTCGCCGACCCGGCCGCGCTTGCCGGCCAGCGACTGGGAGTAGTCGCCGACGGCCATCCGGTCGACGGCCGCGACCCATGACGCGCAGGTCTGCCGGGTCCAGTGGGCAGGCTCGGTGATCTCCGGGTGCTCCCCGGCCAGCCAGCGGCCCGTCTTGGCCAGCACGACGCGGTAGATGCCTCGGGTGACGGGCGCCAGGGTCGATGTCGCGTGCCAGCGCTCGACCCAGCCAGCCCAGGCGTCCGCTGCTCCCGTGATCACGGCCGGCCCGTCACCGTACTTCGGCGCGGTCGGCGGTTCCGCGTGCCCGAGGGCTGCCAAGGCCCGGTGGACGCCGTGCAGGTCTCCGGGGAAGTACGGGCCCATCGCGGGATCGGCGCGCAACCGGGCCAGCGCCTCGCCGGACAGGTCCTCCAGCCGCGGGCTGCGGTTGAGCAGCAGCACGTGGCAGATCACGGCCGTCAGCTCTCGTTCGCAGCGGCGATGGTAGCCCCAGCCGGCGAGAACGTCGCGGATCTGCCCGATGGCATCGTCAACCGGGTCTTTGCCGAACACGCGCGAGGCCAGCGACTGGCGGTGGAAGCGCCCGACGCGGTCGAACGCGGTGAACCCGCCCAGCAAGTAGGCGTAGGCGAGCAGATAAGGGCGTGCGCTGGAGCCCACCTGTCCCGGCCACGACTGCCGGAGCTCGCCGGCGCCCGTCCCGATCAGGCCGGCCCAGTCCTGCGCGGGCCACGTCAAGTACGGCCGGCCCAGCTCGGCGCACCGTGCCAGCACGAGGGCGGCCGCGTCCCGGGCGAACCTCCGCTGATGGCGGGTATCCGGGTGCCAGTGCAACGCGGACCAGGCATCGTCGAGCGGCTGCACCAGCTTCCGGACCGGCCGCCAGGGCGCCGAGCCCAGGTCGCGGTCAGCGCGCCGGAGCAGTTCCAGCCCGAGAGCACGCAGGCCGTCCAGCTCGGTCACGGAGAGCAGGCCCTGCCGGGGGTAGCGTTCCAGGTCAACGGGCCATGGCCAGGCCGAAGGGCCGGCCGCGCCGACGGCAGCCGCCGAAGATGCCCCGGTCACGCTCAGCGCGTCCCGGCTAGCTGATCGCCGAGGCGGGCGAGCGTCTCTATCCGCCAGCCGTGGATGTGCTGCATTCCCTGGTTGAGCTTGTCGGCCAGGTCCCGGCCGGACAGGTGGATATAGCGGAGCGTCGACTCGCTCGACCGGTGCCCGGCGAACGCCGAGATAGCGTGCAGTTCCCAGCCCATCCGGGCCAGGTCGGTCAGGCACAGGTGCCTGGTGGTATGCGTGGAGAACCGCTCCACCCCGGAATCGACCGCGATCCGCCGCACGACCTTCGACCAGGTCCACAAGGTCACGGGCTGCCCGTAGTTGCGGCGCGACTCCGACAGGAACACCGGCCCCCTCGCCCGGCTGATCTTCGCCCGGTGGGCGAGATAGGACGACAGCAGCACGCCGGTCGGCGCCGAGTACGGCACCACGCGCTCCATGCGGTTCTTGGTGTTCTCCGCCTTGACCCGCAGCGTCCGCCGGCCCGGGTCGACGTCCTCGGTGCCGAGCAGGCACAGCTCTTCCCGCCGCAGCGCAGCGTCGTAGGCCAGGGCGAGCATCACCCGGTTGCGGGCCGGCTCGCCGGCAGCGGTCCGCAGGACGGCGGCCCACTGCCGCTCGTCGGGGATCCACGGCAGCTTGACCAGCCTCGGGACGAGACCCCGCTCGTGGCCGCCGAACTTCCGGCCAGGCGTGTACTTCCCCCTTCCGACGGGGTTGGAGTCGCGCAGGCCTTCCTCGATGAGGTGGTCATAGAACAGGCGGACCGGGACGAGCCGCTGCTGGATCGTGGCGTTCGACAGTCCCGCTCCGGAGTCGATCGAGACGACGTTGGGGCCGCGGCGGCTGGGCCTGCTGGTCAGCTCGCGGACGAACACCGCGACGTGGGCACGGTTGGCCGTGGCCGGGTCGACGTTCTCCCGCTCGCACACGTCCAGGTACTCGGCCAGCCCGCGGGCATACGCGTCGATCGTCCGGGGCGCGCGTCCCAGGTCGGTCCAGATCCGCAGCCACCCGGCCGCCACCTCGTGCCGGCCCAGCACGGGCCACTTCTCCGCGAACTCGACGACGGGCACGGGCTCTCCTTCCAGTTACCGGCCAGACCGTAGCGGAGACTCCCGCTGCCCGGTCCTTGATTCCACGTAACTGATAGGTAGTCGCCGAAGTCGGTCTGCTTCCCGCGGACCTTCCGCGGGTGGGTCTTGACCAGGTCCCCGCCGATGAAGAACTGCACCATCGTGCCGGTCAGGCGCACGTCGGCGGTCTTACCGATGTGCCGCCACGGCACCGAGTAGAGCACCTTCTCCACCTGGGCGTGGATGTCCGGCCCTATTTTCGCCGTCGCCCACGTGGCCAGCACGAACGGCTCCGCCGGCAGCGGCCGCAGCGTCTCTTTCTCCACGGCCTCGAACACCGCCGCAGGGGCGGCGCCCTCCAGCGGCCGGCAGTGCCGGCGACCCGCGACTTCCAGCGACCAGCGGACCGCCTCGGCCTGCATCTGCGGCAGCGACGTGAACTCCCGGCCGCGCCAGAAACTGTCGCGGACATACGGCATCGGGCGCTCGACCCTGGCCTTGTCGCGGGGCTTGATCGCGCGGGCCGGGTCGATCAGGCAGCCGTAATGCGCGGCCATCTCCGCATAGGACCGGTTCAGCTTCGGATCGTAAAGATCGGGCTTGTCCACCCCGGTCTTCAGGTTGTCCGGCACCAGCCGGGCGGGCACGCCGCCGAAGAACCCGAACGCCGCGACGTGGCACTCGGTCCAGGACCGCTGGTCCATCCTCAGCACCGGCCGCACGAACATGTGCCGCGAGCACGCCAGCACCATGACAAAAGCCCAGACGGTGCGCAGCTTCCCGGTCACCGGATCCAGCCACCGGCCGAGCTGCCCGTAGTCGATCTGCGCCTGCTCCCCGGCCTCCGCCGGGTGCGGGTTCCACACCGTCACCTGCGACCGGCGGATCTCCTCCGGGACGTTGGCATTCACGTAGCGGCGGAAGCTCGCCACGCTGGCTGCCAGGCCCCGCTCGTCCCGCAGCCGCTGGTGGATCGTCGACATCCGCACACCGGCCTTGACCTGCGCGACGATGTAATCGTGGTGCCCGCTGATCGCCGGCCACGTCACCTGCCGCAGCCGGGTATCAGCCAGCTCCGGGAACCAGCCCCGGACCAGCCCCGCCCACTCCTCCTCGCTCTTCGCAGGCCCGCCCGGGACGATGCCCGCCGCCTCAGCCGGAGCGATGTACTTCCGCAGCGTCTTGCGGTCCACCCCCGGGCTCTGAGCCATCTCATTCTTCGACCGGCCCGCATGCCAGTGCACGAGTATCTCAGTCACGTCGATCACGTCGAACGTTCTCCTTGCCATCAGCCTCCCGCCGTCACAGACGGGAGGAAGGTTGCTCCTTCTCGATGGCCAGGTCCACCACGACACGCACGCGATCCCCATGGGGAATTACGTGATCGGGGTGGGGAATTACGTGATCGCTACCCCCTCAAAACTGGGGAATTACATGAGCGCCGAC
>CAWCUJ010000026.1:0-42842 GCA_963798675.1 uncultured Actinomycetes bacterium
GCTCCTTACGGGAGTGGATCCCGAGTCTCTGGTAGACGTGGCGGAGATGGTATTCGACGGTTTTCGGGCTGAGGAACAGCGCGGCGGCGGTTTCCCGAGTGGTTTTCCCGCTGGTGAGCAGCAGCGCGACCTGGAGTTCTTGCGGTGTGAGGTCGTTGATGGCCACCCCTTCACGCCGCAGGTGCGTTTCGCCGGTGGCCGCGAGTTCCGCTCGGGCGCGGTCGGCCCAGGGCCGGGCACCGAGTCGGTCGAAGCCGCCCACCGCCGCGCGCAGCTGCTCGCGGGCGAGCACCCTGTTCCGGGACCGGCGCAGCCGCTGCCCGAACGCCAGTCGCGTACGCGCTGCCTCGAACGCGTCCGGTGTTTGCTCGTGCAGGCTTATCGCGCGCTCGAAGGCGGCGGCGAAACTGTCTTCTCCGGCGAGCATCCCCTGAGCGCGCAGTGCCCGGGCATGCGACCACGGCTGCCCTTTGGCCTCCGCGGCGGCCGAGAACCGGGAGGCGGCCCGCTGCGCATCGCCGTGGCGCCCGAGGGTGAGATACCCCTCGACGAGCTCGGCGGCCGGGGAAAGATCCGGGTCGGTGATCATGAGGTCATCGAGCAGCTGCTGGTGCTGCTCGAACAGCACGACTGCGCGGGCCGCATCGCCGAGGCCGAGCTCAAGCTCGCCCAAGGCCACCGTGGCCCAGATCTCGTGCAGCCGCATACCCGTTCCCCGGCACAGTTTCAGCGCTTCGGCGGCGGCGGCCCGGCCCTCCTCTTCCCGGCCGCGGCGTGCGTGCAGCCAGGCCAGCCCGGCCAGGCCGAAAGCCATCTCGGCCCGCTGCCCGCTCTCCCGGGCCAGATCGATGGCCTCCTGGTGGGTCGACTCGGCCACCGCCCATTGATCTGTCGTCGCCTGGTCGCGGGCGATCAGGTTGAGCGCTGAGGGAAGCACGCCGATCGCGGCGCGGGCACGTGCCGCCTGCAGCGCGTGCCCGAGCAGAGAACGCCCGGCATCGCTCTGGCGGAGGAATAGCGGTGCCACAGCCAGCCAGGGGAGCAGGCGTAGATCGTCGCGCAACTCGGCGGAGTTTTCGGCCAGCGTGACCGCCTGGTGCACCGCCGCGGTCCCGGCGGCGGCATCTCCGCCGAAGATCCGGGCCATGCCGAGGGCCATGGCGGCCAGGAAGCGGGCGCGTACTGAGGAGTCGGCGGGCAGCCCGGCTCGCGCCTTCTCGGCCACTGCCAGCATTTCGGCCGGGTTCCCCGCGTAGAAGCACGCGCTGGCCGCTTCGGCCAGCATGGCCACAGCCGACTCGGGATCGGCCTGCGCCGCTGCCGCGATGAGGATCGCATGGCCGTTCATCACCGGCCCGCGCAGCGTCGCGATGTGCCCGGCCAGCCGGTTGACCTCGACTAGGGTGCGGGCATCGCCGGCCAGCGCGCGAGCCTCGTCGAGCAAGACGACCGCGTGGTCTGTCGGGCAGGCCAGCCATCCGGACTCGGCCGCCCGCCACAGCAGCCGTGCCCGACGCTCGTCATCGGCTGCGAGCCGCCCGGCTCGCTCGAACGCTGCGGCCGCAGTGGCGTAGGCACTGCGCTCTCCGCTGCGGGCGGCCGCCTGGGCGAGCGCCGCGGACGCCGTTTCGTCTGGTCCGACCGCGGCCGCGGCCAGATGCCAGGCGCGGCGGTCGGCGTCCCGGTCGGGGAGCACGGCGGCGATCGCCCGGTAGGCCGCACGCCGCTGGCTGGCGGGCGTGTCAGCGTAAACGGCCGAGCGGGCCAGCGGATGGCGGAACTCCACCGTGCCCGCGCCCAGGCTGACCAGCCCGGCCTGCTCCGCCGTCCCCAGCCCGGACAGGTCGATGCCGAGCCCGGCCGCCGCCCGCTTTAGGATGGCCAGGTCGCCGGTGGCGCTGATCGCGGCCAGCACCAGGGCCTGCCGGGCTGGCGGATCCAGCGTGCTCGCACGGCGCAGGAACGCCCGCGAAATCCGGGCCGAGACCATCACCGGAGCGCCCTCGGGCGCCAGCATCAGGTCTTGGTCCCCGGCGTCGGCCGCCAGCTCGCGCAGCGCCAGCGGGTTTCCTGCTGTGGCCTGGTGCAGCCGCCGGACCGCAGCGGGCGACAACCCAGGGGTCAGCAGGGCCGCTTCGTCCAGGCTCAGCCCGCCGAGCGGGATTACCGGCAGGTCGGCCGAGTCAAGCAGCGATCGCTCGCCCTCACGAACCGCGATCAAGACCGCGACCGGGTCGGCCACCAAACGGCGGAAGGCGAACAGGAGCGCCGCCGCGCTCGGTCCGTCGAGCCACTGTGCGTCGTCCACCAGCACGGTCACCGGAGCCTGCTCGGCGTAGGCTGCGAGCAGGCTGAGCGTGGCCGCTCCGACCGCGAAACGATCCTGCGCCGCGGCCGGCCGCAGGGCCAGGGCCGCCTCCAGCGCGGCCGCCTGCGGTGCGGGGATCTTGTCGAGCAGCACGAGGGCAGGACGGATGAGCTCGAGCAGCGACCCGAACGGGACCTGCGCCTCCGACTCGATTCCGCGTGCTCGCAGCAGCCGCATCCCGGCCGACCGCTGCGCCGCGTAGCCAAGCAGGGCCGTCTTGCCGATCCCCGGCTCTCCGGCCAGTGCCAGCACCGAGCTGGCGCCGGACCGTGCCCGCGCCAGCGCCAGCTCGATTTCCCGCCGCTCGTCAGCGCGGCCTAGCAGCATGCCGCGATTGTAAGCACCTGGTGCCAGGCGGCAGAAGCACGAGCGCGACCAGGTGGCCCGCCGGAAGCGAAGCCAGGCCGTCCCGGCTTACGTTCGCCGGGACACCACCCGAGAAGGCGGACCCGAGGAGCGGCACCATGAGTATCGACCAGCAGACCGAAATCGACGAGAGCAAGCTCATGCAGTTCGTGTTCCGCGCGGTCGGCGAGGTCGGTGCCGCGCTGAATGCCGCCCTGGTGGTGATGGGGGACAAGCTTGGCCTCTACCAGGCCCTGGCGGAAGCAGGCCCGCTGACGCCGGATCAGCTGGCCGGGCGCACCGGCACGGCCGAGCGGTACGTCCGGGAATGGCTGAATGCCCAGGCGGCGGGCGACTTCGTGAATTACGAGCCGGAGACCGGCCGCTACTTCCTGCCACCGGAGCAGGCGATAGCCCTGACCGACGCCAGCAGCCCCGCCTACCTTCCCGGGTTCTTCCAGATCGCGCTCGGTTCGGTGCTCGACTCGCCGCGGATCACAGAAGCGGCGCGCAGCGGGGCCGGTTTCGGCTGGCACGAGCACGGGACCGATGTTTTCGACGGCTGCGAACGCTTCTTCCGGCCCGGCTACAACGCCAACCTGATCTCGCAGTGGCTGCCGGCGCTCGACGGGGTGGTCGGCAAGCTGGAGCGCGGGGCGCGGGTGGCCGATGTCGGCTGCGGCCACGGGTCGTCCACGATCCTGATGGCCCAGGCCTTCCCGAACTCGGCCTTTGTCGGCACCGACTATCACGACGGCTCGATCCGGACCGCGCAGCAGCGGGCCCGGGATGCCGCGGTCGACAGCCGGGTCGGGTTCGAGACCGCGGCGGCGTCGGCCTACACAGGCGAAGGGTATGACCTGGTGGCCATGTTCGACTGCCTGCACGACATGGGCGACCCGCTGGGGGCGGCCCGCCATGTCCACGGCTCGCTGAAGCCCGACGGCACCTGGATGATCGTGGAGCCCTATGCGGAGGACCGGGTCGAGGGTAACTTCAATCCCGTGGGCCGTGCCTACTACGCGTTCTCCACCCTGCTGTGCACCCCGGCCTCACTGTCGCAGGAGGTCGGGCTGGCGCTCGGCGCCCAGGCGGGCGAGGCGAGGATCAGGGACATAGTAACCGCGGCGGGCTTCACCCGCTTCCGCCGTGTGGCCGAGACGCCGTTCAATCTGGTCTTCGAGGCCCGCCCGTGACCACGACGGTGCGCGTCTGGTACGAGGCCCACGGCATCGAGACCGGGCTCCACGCGCTGCTGGACTGGATCGAGCCATGGACACCGAAATGACCGGGCCGGCCCGCGAGCAGTCGCGGGCGCGGTACCCCGACAGCTCCGGCTACATCAAGCGCGACGGTGTGCGGCTGTACTACGAGGTGTACGGCTCTGGCGAGCCGACCGTCTTCCTCCTGCCGACCTGGTCGATCATCCAGTCCCGGCACTGGAAGATGCAGATTCCCTACTTGGCCCGGCACTGCCGGGTGCTCACCTTCGACGGGCGCGGCAACGGCCGTTCCGACCGCCCCGCGGCCGGGTACGAGGAGCGCGAGTTCGCGGCCGATGCCCTGGCGGTGATGAACGCGACTGCTACCGAGCGCGCAGTGCTCGTCTCGCTGTCACGCGGCGCGGAGCGCGTCCTCATCCTGGCGGCTGAGCACCCGGACCGGGTGGCCGGATCGGTCTTCATTGCTCCGCGGGCACCGCTGGCCGCGATGCCAGCGGACCGCATGCGTTATCCATGGGACAAGGAGCTGGACACCGACAAGGGCTGGGCCAAAGACAACCGCTACTACTGGCTGCGGGATTACCACGGCTTCCTGGAGTTCTTCTTTGCCCGGATGTTCAGCGAGCCGCACTCGACCAAGCCGATCGAGGACTGCGTGCGCTGGGGGCTGGAGACGACGGCCGAGACGCTCATCGCGACGTCTCTCGCTGACAAAATGGAGGAGGAGACCGGGCGCGAGCTGTGCGGCCGGGTTCGCTGTCCGGTGCTGGTGATCCAGGGCACGGCTGATGAGATCACCGGGGCCGCGATGTGGGTCGCCCTCGCCGAGGCGACTAGCGGGGATCGGGTGCTGCTCGAGTGCTCAGGCCACGGCCCGCATGTCCGCGATCCAGTTAAGGTCAACCTGCTGCTGCGCGACTTCGCCTGCCCGCCACCGCCGCCTGCGCGGTGGGTGCGCGGCCGCTCGCGCCCCAAGCGGGCGCTGTTCATCTCGTCGCCGATCGGCCTGGGCCACGCCCAGCGGGACGCGGCCATCGCCGACGAGCTGCGTAAGCTGCGCCCCGGCCTGGAGATCGACTGGCTCGCCGAGCACCCGGTCACTGCCCTGCTGGCCGCCCGCGGTGAGCGGGTTCACCCGGCCAGCAAGTACCTGGCCAGTGAGTCGGGCCACATCGAGTCAGAATCGGCCGGGCACGATCTGCACGCATTCCAGGCCATCCGCCGCATGGACGAGATCCTGCTGGCCAATTTCATGGTCTTCCACGACGTGACGCGCGAGGAAGACTACGACCTGTGGATCGGCGATGAGGCGTGGGAGCTGGACTATTACCTGCACGAGAACCCGGAGCAGAAGCGCGCCGCCTACGCCTGGCTCACCGACTTTGTCGGCTGGCTGCCGATGCCCGGCGGCGGTGAACGCGAGGCCTTTCTGACCGCCGACTACAACGCCGAGATGATCGAGCAGATCGCCCGCTTCCCCCGGGTGCGTGACCGCGCCATCTTCGTCGGTGACCCCGGCGACATTGTCCCGGACGCCTTCGGCCCGGGCCTGCCGCGGATCCGTGACTGGACGCAGCAGCATCACGATTTCCCCGGCTACATCACCGGATTCGATCCGGGCCAGCTCGCTGACCGCCAGGCACTGGGCTACCACGACGACGAGCGAGTCTGCCTGGTGACCGTGGGCGGCTCCGGAGTCGGCGGGTCCCTGCTGCGCAAGGTGATCGCCGCCTACCCCGAAGCCCGGGACCGGGTGCCGGGCCTGCGGATGATCGTGGTCACCGGACCGCGGATCGACCCGGCTTCGCTGCCTGCCCACGACGGCCTGGAGATCCGCCCCTACGTGCACGAGCTCTACCGTCACCTGGCCGCGTGCGATCTAGCTGTGGTCCAGGGCGGGCTGACCACAACCATGGAACTGACCGCCAGCCGTCGGCCGTTCCTGTACTTCCCGCTCCGCGATCACTTCGAGCAGAACCTGCACGTCCGCCACCGTCTCGAGCGGTACCACGCCGGCCGTTGCCTGGACTATGACAGCACGACTCCTGCGGATATCGCCGCCGCCATCGCCAGCGAGATCGACCGGGACGTCGACTATCGCCCAGTCGCCACCGACGGCGCCGCCCGGGCCGCGGCCATGCTCGCCAGCCTCCTTTGACTATGACCACGAGAGGACCGCCATGCGTGCTTCGGTGGATACCTCGTCATCGACACCGCGGATCCGCAGCGACTGGCCCGTTCTGGTGCGCGCTGCTGGACGTGCAGGTACCGGACCCCAAGTCCGGCAAGAACCGGCTGCACCTGGACCCTGGTCGTGGACGACCTCGACGCCGCCACCGCCGAGATTGAAACGCTCGGCGGTCGGTGGATCGAACCCGGCCGCATCCGGGAACTCGAAGATGTCCGGGGCGAGTTGAACCCCCATATCTCTGACCTGCGGCTTTGGTAATCAAGAACTATGCGTTTCTTGCATAGGCGCAGTTCAGGAGGTCTTGGGTTGTGTCCGAGGGGGGACTTGAACACTCAAGTGAGGGATCCGTCCCCAGAGTGGTGAAATCTCCCGCGGCGTATTCAAGTGCCGCGGAAACCGGGGAGATATCGCCAGCCTCGGTGCCAGAGCGCGGGCTTCACCCCGCGTTCCGGTGAGAAATCCCTGAATCAGGGATTTCATGGGGCCACACTATCCGGCGATGGCCGGGTCGTGTCAAGCATGACGCGCCTGGGCGGCTGGACCTGAGTGACCGGCGATATGAGAGCCGCCACAGCCCGGCGGGCACCAAGCCTGCGGTGGTGATCTGGCGTTGCTCGTGGGCGGCGACGGAGGATAGGTCTTCTGGCGCTCGTGCTGCCGTCTGACCGCCCTCTTCTGCCGATGATCGGATGCGCAGCGCCTCTATCACAGGCATGTTCACCTGGTACGCCTTGGAGCACAAACGAGGGTTAGGGGCACCCTTTCGGTACAACCGCGGCTTACGGGCGGTAAGTAATCGGGGAACCCGTGGGAGATCGTGTTGTGGGGTCGGCGGGCTGGGCATGGCGAAGTTACCCTCGGCGGCATGTGGCGGAATGGCATGGGCAGGCTTTGCCGGGCTGCGGATTGCCGGGGTTACGGGCCGGGACCCGGATCGTCGGCGGGACGATGGCGGGCGCGTCCTTGGGGTGTCCAGGGCAGGAAGGGGTCCAGGCCGGCTCCGGCCGGGGCGGTTCCGCCGGCGTGTGCACAGGCGTGCAGGTAGCCGGTCAGCAGGCTGAGGGGCTCGATGTCGTGCCGGGCGGCGGTGGCGGTGATGGTCCAGACGTCGGCGGCCAGGTGGGCAGCCCATTGGGCGCCGGAGCCGTAGAAATTCTTGCGGCCGATAACCGGGGTGCGCAGGGCGCGCTCGGCGATGTTGTTGTCCAGCGGCAGCTGCGGCAGGTCCTGGTGGCGGGCCAGCCCGTCCCATTCGTTATTTAGCGTGGCGATGACCTTGGCGGCGGCCGGGTGCAGCAGGCCCTTCGCGGCGTCGCTGGCTTGCAGGATGCGGTGCGCGTCGATGTCGGTGAAGGCCCGCTGCCAGCGGCCGGCGGCATCCTCGTGGGCCTCGGTGCCCGGTGTGGTGGCCGCGAGCGCATGGTGTGCCCGGTACAGCACCGCGATCCGCTCGGTCCACGCGTCGCACCAGTCGCCGAGCGCCTCGGGGTGAGCGGCCCCGGCCCGCAGGAAATACCGCCGGATGTGAGCAAAACACCACAACGGGTCGACGCCGTCGATGAGGGCCAGCGACTGGTAGGCCTTGTGGAAGTCCGAGGAGATGATCAGGCGGCGGCAGGCCTCCAGCGCGGCCTGCTCCCGGTCGATGCCCAGCTGGCCGGCGGCGACCTGGGCGCTGCGGGAGGTATCCATCACGAACACGGTGGTGGCGTCGGTGACGAAGACCCATAGCCACCACCGGTGGCCGTCTTTGCCGTCGACGTCTTCGAACACCTGCCAGCTGGTTTCGTCGGCGTGCACATGCCCGGCGGTCCGGCCATGCGCGGCGATCGCCTCTGCCCACGGCGCGATCAGCGGCGCGACCTGCTTCAGCGCCCCGCACAAGGTGCCCGGGGCCACGTCGAACCCGTCGGCGGCCAGCGCCGCGACGATCCGGTGCACCGGCCGGCCCAGCACATGCTTCTCATACGCCAGCCGCGCCAGGAACCCGGCGGTGAACAGGCCCTTCGGCACCGGCCTGGCCGCCGGCGGCGCGCAGATCGTCGCGGGCCCCGGATGAGAACACCGCCGCCGGTAGCGGCGCCGCCGCCACACGATCCGGGTGATCTTCACCTGCCAGTCGACCTGCTCGCTGTCCTCGGTGCCCAGGAACTCAAACGGCTCTCCGCATTCGGCGCAGCACCGCTGCCCGTCATCCACATCGATGACACGTTCCTCAGTCTCCAGATGCGAATGATCCCGCCGCCCGTGACCAGGACCGCCCGGCCGCTGCCCCCGCTTACCCGCGCCGCGTGGCCGGTCAGCCCGCTCCCGGCCGTTCCTCCGCGAGGGCGAGCCGCCCTTCTCCGACGACGAGCCGAACAGCAACCCGCTCAGCGTCGTCACGCTCTCCTGCAGCCCGGCCACCTGCCCGGCCAGCTCCGCCACCCGTGCGGTCAGCCCGGCATTCTCCGCCCGCAGCCCCGCCACCAGCGCTTCGGCCCGCACGGCGCGGGCACGCCAGTAACCGACATCAGCATCCTCATCGATCACCGGTACCGAAAACACATGATCCAGCACACACCGCTACAACAGCGACGTCACGCACCAAACCCGGCGTGTCGCGACCCAGGCGCGCCCCCGCCCCACAGGATCACCGATTACTTACTACGGGCGTAACATGGGCTGCGCCATGCGCGAGAAGACGATCCGCAGTCTCGAAGAGTTGGCGGTCACTTTCGGCAGGCGCCAAGATCATGAAGTCTGCCGAGCGTCAGGAATGATTCAGGAGCTGACGGGCCGAACTCGCCCGCCTGCCCGGGACGGACGAATATGAGCAGCATTACGCCGCACTATAAGACGATCAAAGAACTGCTCCAGAGTCGATCCTTCTCGATCGACGAGTACCAGCGCGAATACAAATGGGAACACAAGAACATCGAGGAACTCGTTTCTGATCTTCAAGACAAGTTTGAGGACTCGTATCAAGAGGGCGACACACCACGAGCTGCGAGCGGGTATGCCAGTTACTTTCTTGGTTCGATCATCGTCACCCGAAGGGGTAACAAGAATTACCTAGTCGATGGTCAACAGCGTGTCACCTCGTTGACGCTGCTGCTCATCTACCTCTATCGCGCAGCCAAGAATCGTGCGCTCGCTGTCACCTCTACGATCGAGCCACTCATTTTCTCGGACAACTATGGTGAGCAACAGTTCAACCTAGACATCGCTGAGCGAGTGCCAGTGATACGCGCGCTCTTCAAAGGACAAGATTACAATGCGGATGGTAAGGAAGAGTCAATCCAGCGCATGCTTGCGCGCTACGGGGACATTGAAAGCACTGACCTTGCCGAACAGTTGGGCGAGGGACTTGCAACCTTCATTTACTGGCTGATTGGCAACGTAGGGCTGATTGAGATCTCCGCCGAGACGGACGCGCATGCATACTCGATCTTCGAGACGATGAATGATCGAGGCAAGCCGCTGAGCCCAGTTGACATGCTGAAGGCCTACCTTCTCGCACCTATCGAAGACGACCAAGAGCGGGCGAGCGCTAACCGCATCTGGAAAAAGACTGTCTCAGGCCTGATCTCGTGGGAGCCCGACCCAGATGTGGAACGTGACAGCACATTTGTCAAGGCATGGCTTCGAGCGAAGTATGCGGACACGATCCGCGACCGTAAGGCCGGCGCTTCCGACAAGGACTGGGAGTTGATCGGGACCGTCTTTCACAGATGGGTGCGAGATAAGGCGGTCCGCATCGGTGTTGGCGACGATAAGCAAAACCGCCGACTGATGACCGAGGAGTTCCCGTTCTTCGCGCGGGCTTACCAGAAGATCCTCAATGCCAGCACGACCTATACGCACGGCCTGGAACCGATCTTCTACAACGCCCACAATGACTTTACCTGGCAGGCCACTGTCCTCCTGGCGCCACTCAAGGTTGACGACGACGACAAGGCAGTCGCACGGAAGCTCGCAGCCACTGCCACCTATCTGGACATCTGGCTGATGCGCCGCACTGTCAACTACATCCGGGTGGGCTACTCCACTGTCAGCTACAACATGTGGACGCTTTGCCGGGACATCCGCGACACGTCCTTGCCGGAGCTGATTGACACCCTGAAAGAAAAGCTCGCCGAGGACGATGCCTCTTTCGAGGGTAGCCCGTCACGCGGCCGCCAGGGCATCTGGCAACTCGGTCTCAACCAGTTCAGTCGGCGTTACATCTACCACCTGCTGGCACGTCTCACCTCGTACACGGAGGTTGGCTCGGGCAAGCCAGATCTGTTCGACAAGTACATCGATCGAACGGTAAAGAACCCCTTGGATATCGAGCACATCTGGCCTGACGACTTTGACCACTACGCCGCTGAGTTTCCGACACGCCAGGACTTCGATGAGTGGCGCAACAACGTCGCGGGGCTCCTCCTGTTGCCCGCGGACGTGAACCGGAGCTACCAAGCCAAGCCCTTCGAGGAGAAGGCGCCTCACTACGCAAAGCAGAACCTCTACGCCGCCAGCCTGACTCCTACGGCCTATCAGCACCAGCCACAGTTCCAGTCATTCATTACGGCTGAGAGCCTGCCGTTCCGTCCCTATGAACACTTCGGCAAGCATGAGCAGGAAGAACGTAGCGCGCTTGTCCTAGCGCTCGCCAACAAGATCTGGTCTCCTGAACGGCTCGAAGCGTACCGGTCATGAGCGATGTGGCCTGCCTGCCCTATGGAGTGAGGTACCGCCCAAGATAATTTCCATGACCGTCTCCCGCCTGACCTCCTGAGCAAGTCAGCCTGCCATGGCATTTCGCTCTTCTGCCGCGATGAGGGACGTCCGGACCACGGCAGGTCATCGGGCTCGTCCGTCACGTGGCGGATCCGGTCAACTGGGCTCTAGTCTGGCTGGCGCGGTGCCTCGATGCAGCGCACGCCCTCCGCGCCGACCGTTGTCGCGTGCGCGGTGTGCGGCGGGAGGACCATCTTGTCGCCTGGGCCGAGCTCGATGTCGCCGCTGGCGGTGTGGAACACGATCTGGCCGCGCACGCAGTACAGCACCTTTTCATACCCGTGCTCATGCCAGCCGTAGGTATCGCCGGGGCCGTTGCCCCACCCGTACGGGCTCAGGCCCTCGGCGCGCATCCGGGCTGCGATCTCGTCTTCGCCTGGCGGCAGGCCGTCCTGCCGCTCGACCGCGGCATCAGCGCCCATTGCAGAACCTCATCACAGCCGCGAGTGTAGTGCGCCGCCGCGGCAGCCGGGCGGTGGCAGTCGCGGGCTGCGCCGGCCGGGAGAGGAGGATCATAGAGGTCATTCGTCACGGAGGGTAACTTGACTCTTCGGGTGCCCGCGCAAGTAGCCGCCGTTAGGCGCGCGTGCGGCACTCTTGGTGACGATCATTTGGGCCACACAGAATTGGTTGATCTGCATGGGAGGCGGTACCTCATTTGTGAATTATCGCAGCTAATGCCGTCGCGCTTCTTCTGGGGGCGGGATTCGCGCACCACACAGTCGCCGTACCCCAACCTGAATTCGCCGTACGGACTTATCTTCGCTGCGGATCGCGAGAGCAGTCACGCCGAGCACGCCGAGCACGATGCCGGACGTGAGCGCGATCAGAAGGAGCAGAAGCATTACTATCATGACATTTCCTCGATTCTGGCCTGCGCGCCATAGTCAGATCAGGCCGTCCTGCGCCAATGGCGGCTATGCGCTCTACGGCTGTTTACCGAATATGGGCAAGGATGCAGGATCCGGCAATTCACAGTCCGGCGGATTTCACGCTCCGCGTGCACGGCCTGCACGCGCGCCGACATCCGCAAGCTTGCAGGATGGGTGCATCGGGGAATGCCGATGTACCGTGGTACGTGATCGGTCAGCGGGCGAACGGCTGGTAAGCAGCCGCATTGGAGTGCCAGTGGTGACTAGCGAGAACCATGGAATAAGCTGCGCCAGGCGCATTCGCCAGCAGGCCGAAGGCACGGTGGCAACGCCTCTCGAGATCGCGCAGGACATTGACCAGCATTGCGCCGTGGGCCTTCTGCGGGCTCACCGTTATGCACGCGGCTGGACGCTTATTGAAGCAGCCGAGCGGCTGCGCATGATATTGCGCGGCCGCGGAGAATCCGCCGCGGAACTGGCGCACCAGCGGATTTCATGCTGGGAAAGAGGTTCAGATCAGCCGAGCCCGCGCTACCTGGACGCCTTGTGTGAGCTATACCAGGCCAGACCCGACATGCTTGGCTTCGGGCACGACTACAGCCCGGCCCGGACGGCACGTGCACCGCAGGGCCAGGTCGCCCAGGGCTTGCGGCACGCAGTGCACGTCAGTGACCCGCCGCCAGAGGCGGAAGAAGCTTCCCTGCGCATACTGCGCTCAGGGGCCCTCACCGGGGAACCGGCCATCTCGCCGGAGGTGCTGGACGCTGTCCAGGGAGTCAGGCGCGGCGCCGACCGGCTGCTCGAGACCCAGTCGGTGAGCCCGGCGACGGTGGATCGCTGGGAGACGACCGTCGACGACTATGAGGACCTGCGACTGACGACTCCACCGGGCGTCCTGCTGATTCAGCTGCTGTCTGATTTTGCTGATATCCGGCAGATCCTCAGCCGCCGGCAGCCGCTGGACTTCCAGCGACGCCTGTACTACGTGATGGCGCGGTTCGCCGGGATGATCGGCCTGACGCTGGTCGACCATACAGACAACAGGACGGAAACACAGGCATGGTTCCACACGGCGCGGCTGGCTGCCGAGGAGACCGGGGACCGGATCCTGCGCGCATGGGTAACAGTCTGCGAGTCCGCGTCATACCTGTGGTACGAGCGCCCGGCCGCACGCGCCGTGCAGCTCGCCCAAGCCGCCCAGGCACTAGCCGGGCAGCCGGCAACCGGCGTCCGGGCATGGGCATTTGCTCTGGAAGCGCGCGGCCAGGCACGACTCGGGTGCCGCCGGGAAGCCCTGATCGCCGTCCGCTCGGCGGAGGCCGTGTACGAGCACCTCTCGCCAGACGCGGCCTACACGGGCGGATTCGGCTTCCATCCCCACCTGATGCATTTCTGCCAGGAGAACGCGCTCATGTTCGCCTGCGAGAAGAAGGAAGCGCTCGCCCATCAAGACCAGGCATCCAGCCTGAAATCTGCCGTGCCCTCCCACCGGGTCCTGGTAGCGCTGGACCGGGCGAGCTGCCTGCTCCACGCCGGCGACCTCGACGAAGGCTGCCGCACCGCAAGCCAGTCCCTGGCCGAACTGCAAGCCGGCCTCTGGCCCGGAATCATCCTGTTCCGCGCAAAAGAAGTAGCCGCCGCAACCTCACGCAACAGGCACCTCGAACCTGTCCGTGCACTCCGTGAGCTCCTGCGCACCGCAGAGGGCGCCCAGCCCCACACTTAGCGACCAGAACTAACCCGCAGAACTCAAATCACGAGGCCGGGTCGGAGCCGTGGTGGTACCCGAGCCCGGCATGACGCTCGGGGATCCGGAACGCCTCGGTCCCAGCAGCCGATATCACGGGAGAGGCAGAGCCCACAGCAACCGATACGAGAACTCGCTATGCGTGGCTGCTTGAGCCTGGTGATGTAATGCTGGAATGACACGGAGCTGGCAGTTCTGCGCAGCTCCAGCTGAGCGCCGGGAGGTCTTATGAGCGCGTCGGATTCCGGGTGACAGCGGTGAGCCCGGTGCCCGAACATCTGCATACCGTGACACCCCGGTTGGTGGTCTCAGATGGCGCGGCCGCGATCGCTTTCTATGTCCGGGCGTTCGGCGCCGAGCAGATCGGGGAGCGGTTCACCGGGCCAGGTGGCGAGCTGATCCACGCCGAGATCCGGATCGGCGACTCGGTGGTCATGATCACCGACGACGCGATCGATGGGCCGGTTAGCTCCCCGGAGCGGCTGGGCGGGAAGGTCACCTGCGTGCTGTCCTTGTACTGGGCGGACGTGGACGCGGCGTGGGAGCGCGCGGTCGCGGCCGGGGCCGAGGTGATCTACCCGCTTGAGGACCAGTTCTATGGGGAGCGCGGCGGGCGGCTCCGCGATCCGTTCGGCCAGCAGTGGATGATGAGCCAGCACATCGAGGATGTCCCGGCCGGGGAAATGGCCCGCAGGGCACTCGCCTTCTTTTCTGGCGGGTAGCCCGCGCGGCCAGGCACGGCATGCGCCGCGGGCCCGGCTATGACGGGTACGGCCTGATGATCGGGTGACCGAAGGCGAGATTGCGCTGCTGGAGGGTCTTCCGGCGTGATCGTGCTAACAGCCAGCAGCGGGAACGGCGCACCCGGGGTCTCGGAGGGTGATTCGTTCTTCTTCTACGACCCGCACCCAGGCCGCGGACCGGCGACATCCGTTCGCGACCATCGTCACCCAGGACTCTGTTCTGGCTTCGATATCTCGCCCGAGCTTGACCGGCCCGGCGGCTTCGGGCGCAACCTGTGACGGGCCGCGAGACCTTCCAGCAGCTGTCCGGCTTTCCGGGCCCGCTGGATTTGCCGTTCACGCTGCAGAGCTTGGCTTCCTTCACCGAGCTGGACCTGTGTCCTTCCGCATCGCCCCTACGCGCGGCAGGGCTGGATCTCAGTCCTGATCCCGGACTGCTTACCAGCGGCCAGGTATGTGAGCTGATCAGCCATGCGCACCAGCGGGCGCGTGATCGGCACCGCACAGCCGGCCAGTCCGGCTCGTGCTCAGCGTGACGGCACCCGGGCCCTGAGGAGAGGGTCCACTCCGCGCAACACCGCCGTCCGGTACAACTGCGGGAGCCTGGCATCCCTCGGCGGGGCGCGCAGAACGAGGTGATTCGCAGCAGGCTGCAGATAGGTGAAGCGCGGCGCGGGAATATACCGGCCCGTGTGCCCGGGCTGCCGCCGTGCCGCGGCCCGCGGCGGGTTCCCTGGGACGCGGTGCCTGCAGCTACGGGAGGCGGGCGTTCGCCGGATCGTGTGGCCAGGCCCAGCTCGGTACGATCGCCGCATGGCCTATGACGAAGATCTCGCCGCTCGTATCAGGGAGCTGATCGGCCCTGACCCTGACCTGACTGAGAAGAAGATGTTCGGCGGGCTGGCCTTCCTCATCCGCGGGCACATGGCAATCAGCGCCAGCGGCCAGGGCGGTGTGCTCGTCCACGTCGATCCCGGGCGGTCAGGCGACCTGGTGGCCACGACCAGGGCCGCCACTGCGGTGATGCAGGGCCGGGAGATGCCCGGCTGGCTGCGCGTCAGCCCGGAAGACCTCGCCAGCGACGACGACCTTTCCCGGTGGGTGGACGTCGGCGTCGGACACGCGCGGACGCTGCCGCCCAAGCAGCCCGCGAAGAACAAGCCGAAGAAGTAAGCGACAGCTCCGCGCGGTCGTCCATGCGCCGCGGGCCGTTGCGTGTCACGTACGGTGAGCGCGGACCCGGTCCCGGCAGGCATCAGCAGCAGGCGGCAGGCACGGCGGAACCCACCCGGTGAGCTGCGCAGGACGAGCCGGTCCGGGACGGCGGGACCGCCGCCCGGAGCTGCCCGGAGCCGGTGGCCCCGGACGGCCCGCCAGGCGCGATAATCCCAGGTCAGCTACTACAGATCGTCACCCGTCAACCTGCCGGAACCGCGCGCGTATCCGCCGATCGGTGCGTTGTGATAGGCCGTGCCCATGACATCGATGCTGCGCCGAACGGGGCGTTCTGCGCCGATAGCGCGCATGGCGACCGGCCTGCCGCTCATGCTCGACGTCGGCTGGAGCGCAGGGTAATCCAGGCAGGACGCGACAAGAGGACCCGCCTCCGCTTCTAGCGGATCTCGATTGCGCGGTGCGCGGATCTGATCCGTTCCTCCGCATCTGCCTGGGGTCCTCCATCATGTCCAAGTTCACCCCGTAACGGGACCAGGCGCCACGGGCCAACGTCCCTGCGCACAGAACCTTCGCCCGGGCGTCGCAGGCAGTACGGCAGGACTCCTGCGGCGGAAGATGGCGAACACGAACTGGCAGGCCTGGCGGTGTCGGCTGCTCACGCCGGTGACCGCGCTGTCCGGGTACCGCATGGCCGGTAAATAGCGCGGCATCTCAACGGGCGGGACCGGCGATCGCTTGGATCCGGTCTCTGGCGATGTCACGCACGATCTCGTCCGGCAGCGGCGTGGCGGCAGTGAACCGGACGGTTCCCTCGGACAGCTCGAAGACCGCCAGCCGGCCGCGTTCTGCGTCGAGGACGGCGCAGATGTGAGCTGGCAGCAGCGCAGGGTCGCCGAATCCCTACGGTTAGGAACGTCAAACCGTCGGGCTTTTCGAGGCACCGAGCGAAAATAATGCAGAATGTCATCATGTTGCTGACCGAGTGGTGGAGCCTTGGTAGGCGGAGACTACAGTCATGGTATTTGGTGCCGACATGTTCGCGTCATGGCTTCTCGGGCAGGTCGCAGACGGGAGTCTTGCTCGGCTGAAGGGTTGGGTACTCGGAAGCGATCAGGAGCGTGCGTTGCGGTGGGCTGCGATTGCCGCTGTGCAAGGTACTGCCGCAGAGCTGAAGCCGCAAGACCCCGATGAGGCGGCGTACATAGCACTCATCATCGGGCAGGTTTTCGGCCGACCGGTACCAGACGCTTCATTGACCTTTCATCCGACTCTCCTGGGTGCGATTGAGGCTGGGATAGCAGTTCAGCTCGCCCCTCTGGGCGATGCCGAGCTGACCGGAACCGGGCGATCCTCGGCGGATTTGCTAGGCGTATCGGTGGCCGAACTTTCGGAGCAACTGACGCGCCATCTGCTGCGCGAGATAGATGCTCGCGGGGCAAGCGGCAGCCCGCTTGCCCCGCTGGCTAGTACGGCAGCCGCCATTCGCTAGCTGACCATGGTGATCTCGGCGTTTCGGGCGAGTCTGGTGCGCTTGTGGAACCACCGGGAGCGTGCCTGGTGCCGTCGTCGCCAGTCCAGCCAGTGGCTTTTGTGGCCGGGCGGTGGCGGGACGGCGCTGGCATCGGCGAGCAGGTGCTTGATCTCCGGGATGGTGAGCGGGATCATGCCGGAGTCGGCGGGCGGCGGCTGGTCCGGGCGGACCGGTTCAGGTGCCTGGGTATCGGTTCGGTCGCGCAGCAGGGCGGCGGTGACGGCGCAGATCGCCAGGGCGGCCATGATCAGGACGAGATGCCGGGCGATGGCTGTGTACAGCCTGACCTGGGACTGGTCCAGTCCGAAGCTGTCCTTGCCGAACTCGAAATCTTCTTCAGTCGGCCACTGCTGATACCCGTAAAGAAGAAATCGTCTCTAGCGTTCCGGGTGCATCCGGGGCGATACTGAGCGTGGGAGCACTGTTGCAGGCGGCAGCGACGGTTGGCCGTCTGCTGGCTGCGGCAGGTGATCCTGATGCGACTGGGCACCGGAACGACGGCGGCTCCCGGCCCGCTGATCTGGGCGGCGGTGCCGCCAGGGCGGCGGATGACGGCGGTGGCGCTGCTGGCGATGCTCGCGGCACGGGCCGCGGCCTCGGCGGGAGGCGGTCACGGTGAACGCGGTCATGCATCCGGAGGGACTGCCGCAGCTGAAGATCCGGCCGGAGCACCTGGCCCTGGCCGCGATCGTGTATGTCCGGCAGTCGACCAGGGGCCAGGTCCTTGAGCACACGGAATCGACGCGGCTGCAGTACGCGCTCGCCGGGCGGGCGGTCGCGCTGGGCTGGGCCCGGTCCCAGGTCATCGTGATCGACGACGACCTCGGGGTGTCCGCGGCGGTCCCGGATTCCCGGGAGGGCTTCGCCCGGCTTGTCACTGAGGTCACCATGGGAAGGGCGGGGGTCGTCCTGGGGATCGAGATGTCGCGGCTGGCGCGGACCGGGAAGGACTGGCACCACCTGCTGGAGCTGTGCTCGCTGTCGGGGACGCTTCTCGCTGACCCGGACGCGGTCTACGATCCGGGGTATTACAACGACCGCCTGCTGCTGGGGCTGAAGGGGACGATGAGCGAGGCAGAGATTTTCCTGATCCGGCAGCGGATGCTGGGCGCGAAGCGGGCCAAGGCCGAGCGCGGCGAGCTGATCCTCCCGCTCCCGGCCGGATACGTGCGCCGCCCGTCCGGCGAGGCCGCCTTCGACCCCGACGAGCAGGCGCAGGACGTCGTCCGCCTTATCTTCAGGACCTTCCAGCGGCTGGGGACCCTCAACGCCGTGCTGCGCTATCTCGCCGGGCACGAGATCCAGCTTCCGGTCCGCGCGCGCTCGGGGCCGGCGAAGGGCGACCTGGAATGGCGGCGCCCGACCCGGGAGACGCTGCAGAACATGCTGCGCAACCCTGCTTACGCGGGCTATTACGCCTACGGCCGCCGTCAGGTCGATCCCCGCAGGAAGATCCCCGGCCGCCCGGACACCGGGAAAGTGGTGAAGCCCGCCGGCGAGTGGCTGGTCATGCTGCCGGGCAGGCTTCCCGCCTACATCTCCGAGGACGAGTACCGCGCGAACCTCGCCAGGCTGGCCGCCAACCAGCAGACCGCGGAGTCCCCGGGCGCTCCCCGGAACGGGGAGGCGCTGCTGTCCGGGCTGCTGCGCTGCGGCCTGTGCGGCGGGCACCGCATGGCGGTCAGCTACCACGACCCGTCCGCCCGCGCCGCCTACGGCTACACCTGCGGGTTCTACCCGGTGAACTACGGGACCGGCGACCGCTGCCAGCACATTGCCGGCCCCGCGCTCGATGACTACGTCGCCCGGCAGGTCCTCGACGCGGTGGCCCCGGCGGCCCTGGAGGTCTCGATGGCCGCCGCTGCGCACGCCGAGAACGAGCGGGCCGCCCTGGACAAGCTCTGGCGGCAGCGCGTCGAGCGCGGCCGCTACGCCGCCGACCGCGCCCGCCGCCAGTACCAGCTCGCCGACCCCGAGAACAGGCTCGTCACCCGGCAGCTCGAGGCCGACTGGGAATCCGCGCTCGCCGAGGCCGGGCGGCTAGAGGCCGAGTACCAGCGGTTCGCCGAGCAGACGCCCGCAGTGCTGGCCCCCGCCGAGCGGGACGCGATCAGGTCCCTGGCCTCCGACCTCCCGCGGGTCTGGGACGCCCCGACGACCACGCGGGCCGACCGCAAGGAGCTGCTCCGCATTCTTACCGACGACGTCACCGTGGCCGTCGAGGCCGACAGCGAGATCGTGAACGTGGACATCACCTGGGCTGGCGGGCACCGGACCAGCGGGAGAGCCGTCCGCCCTGTCGGCCGCCTGGACCAGCTCTCCTACTACCCGGCCCTCCTGGAGACCGTCACCCGGCTCGCCGGCGAGGGACGCAACAGCAGGCAGATCGCCGGCACGCTCAACGCCGCGGGATACCGGCCGCCCAAGCGCACCGCGGTCTTCACCGGCCAGCAGGTCCGCAACATCATCAGCAAGCACGCCATCCGCGAGAATGCCAAGGGCCGGCCCGCCGTCCTCACGGACCTGGACCCAGGCGAGTGGTCCGTCCCGGGACTGTCCGCTGAGCTCGGCATGCCCACCGCCAGCATCTACAACTGGATCTACCGCGGCTGGATCACCGCCCGCCGCGCACCCGGGGGCAGGAACTGGATCATCACCGCCGACGAGCAGCAGATGCGCGAGCTCCGCGAGCGCAGGGACCGCCCGCCCGGCTACTACACCCGCGCCCGCTGGGCACCACCCCAGGCAGAAACCGGCGAAACGCAGGAAGAAGGACAAGGAGGGCAGCCGTGAAAGACAAATCCCGCTTGACAGGTAGCAGCGGTGGCCGACTTCTACAGGCCAGCGCAACCCGGCGGCGCGGATCAGCCGGGTCTTGGTGACCAGCTGGCCCTCGGGTACGTAGCAGTAGCAGAAGGCCAGGTCACCGGTCTTGAGGTGACGGCGGATAAGCAGGTGGTGCCGCGGCGAGGCGGTCCCGAGCCACGCCCACGCGTACCACCGGTCGCCCTTGGAGCCCTTCCCGGCGGAGCGGACCTCCCACAGCCGCTTGTCCTTGGCCCGCTTGCCCGTCAGCAGGCCGCTGACCGCCCCGGCGCAGGTCGCGGTGACCCCGCTGGCCAGGGTGAGGGTGAAGTTCGACGGGACGCGCAGCACGTACGCCTGGCCGCTGGCTTCGAAGAACTCCCGCAGCTCCGTGCAGTTGCCGTACACCTCGTCCGCGCAGGCGAAATCGAACGTGACGCCGTCGCCGGCGGCGTCCTTGCAGATGTCGGTGGCCAGCTGGCCCTTGGTGCGGAACGCCAGGTCCAGCGGCAGCCCCGTCTTCAGGGACCTGACCGGATCATCGATGTGCTCGCGCGGGATCCACTGCCGGGCGCCGATCAGCGCGTGCCCGGTCTTCTCCCGCACATAGGACAAGTGGACCGTGTTGATCCCGTTCGCCACCCTGCCCGCGCAGCCCATGTACTGGCGCTTGACCCCAGCGGTCGCCTCGCCGGCCTTTTCCTGCCCGGTCTCATCGATCGCCCCGATCACCAGGTGCCCGCGCCGCCGCCCGCCCTTACGTGCGGCCTCGGTCAGCCCGGTCATCGCGAACCTGCGGACCTGGGCCATTGCCGCACGCTCATCCCAGGACGCCCGGGACAGCAGCCGCTGCGTTCTATCCGGCGTCCGGTCCCGCACATGCTCGGCGATCGTCCACCCGTTCCGTTTCGGCAGCTCGCTCATCACCGCGCGCACGTACTTCCTGGCCTGCAAGAACGGCTCGACCCGCGCAAAGCACGGCCGCAAGCGGCCGAGCAGGTCAGCCTGCATCCGCCCGGCCAGCCGGCCACCTATCCTGGCAGCGGCAGCCGCCTCTGATCTTGTTGTTGTCACAAGCACATGATCGCGAGGCGGCTGCCCCACACTGAACTACAGTCTCAGGCGACTCAGCCGCAGGTCACGACCCGAAGTACGGCTGCCGTACTAGCCAGCTGAATGACGACCTGACCCATCGTCAGCTCGATCAGCTTCCGAGCAGAGTCGTCGAAGCGCTCGCCCGCGCACGGCCGAACGATGTCTGCGGCCCTGGTTACGGCCAGTCACACTCTGCCGGCTGACGTGATCTCGTTTACTGGGCGGCAACGTGATCTTGACCTGATGATTAAGGCGCTGTCGCGCGAGGCGACCACGAAAGCGCCGGCTATCAGGGTCATCGATGGCATGGCCGGCGTCGGGAAAACCGCATTCGCAGTTCATACCGCACACTTCCTTGCATCGCAGTTCCCTGACGGTCAGTTGTTCGTGCGCCTTCACGGGCATACTGCCGGCAGGGGGCCGGTCGAGCCCGCCGCCGCGCTCGCCACGTTGCTGCTGGCCGACGGGGTCGCCCCACAGCAAATCCCTATGGGAGCGGAAGCTCGTGAGGGGAAATGGCGTAGCCGGACGGCCAGTCGGAGGATGCTACTGGTGCTCGATGACGCTGTTAGTAGCGAGCAGGTCAGGCCGCTGTTGCCGGCGGCTACCGGGACATTGGTGCTAGTGACCAGCCGCCATCGGCTCACGGCCCTGCCTGAAGCACTGCCGGTCAGCCTGGACATCTTGACCCCTGGTGAGGCCGCTGAGTTTTTTACTAAAATGGCAGGCTGCCCCGGCCTCACGCTTGACGGTGAGAATGTATGCAAGGTTGCTGGATTGTGCGGATACCTGCCTCTGGCAATCAGCCTGATAGCTGGTCAATTCAAGCATCATCCCCAGTGGACATCCGCCAGCCTGGTCGTTGACCTGCAATCGGCTGCTGACCGCCTTGCACCATTGGCTGCTGAAAACAGTTCCGTTGCCGCCTCATTCACCCTGTCCTACCAAAACCTCGTTCATGACCAGCGACAGCTATTCCGGAGGCTCGGCCTCCATCCAGGATCCGATTTCAGCGTCTATGCCGCGGCAGCGCTTAGCGGCTTCAATCTGGCGAAGACCAGACAGTTGCTGGAAGACTTGTTCGCCTACCATTTGATTGAGGAGCCTGCTCTAGGGCGTTATCAGTTTCACGACCTTATCCGCGAGCACGCCCGGGGCCTAGCGGCGTCAGATCCGCCCACCGAACGGAACGCCGCCATCGGCCGGGTCTTGGACTACTACCTACAGACCGCTCATATTGCTAGTAGCTACTTGCCTCGCCGCACTCCTGCCAGGCCGCCTGCCATTATCGAGTTGCCGTCTACCTACTCACCGGACCTGTCCAGCCGCGAACAGGCCATCATGTGGATGAATACTGAGCGCCTGTAAGTAATCGGGGAACCCGTGGGAGATCGTGTTGTGGGGTCGGCGGGCTGGGCATGGCGAAGTTACCCTCGGCGGCATGTGGCGGAATGGCATGGGCCGGCTTTGCCGGGCTGCGGATTGCCGGGGTTACGGGCCGGGACCCGGATCGTCGGCGGGACGATGGCGGGCGCGTCCTTGGGGTGTCCAGGGCAGGAAGGGGTCCAGGCCGGCTCCGGCCGGGGCGGTTCCGCCGGCGTGTGCACAGGCGTGCAGGTAGCCGGTCAGCAGGCTGAGGGGCTCGATGTCGTGCCGGGCGGCGGTGGCGGTGATGGTCCAGACGTCGGCGGCCAGGTGGGCAGCCCATTGGGCGCCGGAGCCGTAGAAATTCTTGCGGCCGATAACCGGGGTGCGCAGGGCGCGCTCGGCGATGTTGTTGTCCAGCGGCAGCTGCGGCAGGTCCTGGTGGCGGGCCAGCCCGTCCCATTCGTTATTTAGCGTGGCGATGACCTTGGCGGCGGCCGGGTGCAGCAGGCCCTTCGCGGCGTCGCTGGCTTGCAGGATGCGGTGCGCGTCGATGTCGGTGAAGGCCCGCTGCCAGCGGCCGGCGGCATCCTCGTGGGCCTCGGTGCCCGGTGTGGTGGCCGCGAGCGCATGGTGTGCCCGGTACAGCACCGCGATCCGCTCGGTCCACGCGTCGCACCAGTCGCCGAGCGCCTCGGGGTGAGCGGCCCCGGCCCGCAGGAAATACCGCCGGATGTGAGCAAAACACCACAACGGGTCGACGCCGTCGATGAGGGCCAGCGACTGGTAGGCCTTGTGGAAGTCCGAGGAGATGATCAGGCGGCGGCCGGCCTCCAGCGCGGCCTGCTCCCGGTCGATGCCCAGCTGGCCGGCGGCGACCTGGGCGCTGCGGGAGGTATCCATCACGAACACGGTGGTGGCGTCGGTGACGAAGACCCATAGCCACCACCGGTGGCCGTCTTTGCCGTCGACGTCTTCGAACACCTGCCAGCTGGTTTCGTCGGCGTGCACATGCCCGGCGGTCCGGCCATGCGCGGCGATCGCCTCTGCCCACGGCGCGATCAGCGGCGCGACCTGCTTCAGCGCCCCGCACAAGGTGCCCGGGGCCACGTCGAACCCGTCGGCGGCCAGCGCCGCGACGATCCGGTGCACCGGCCGGCCCAGCACATGCTTCTCATACGCCAGCCGCGCCAGGAACCCGGCGGTGAACAGGCCCTTCGGCACCGGCCTGGCCGCCGGCGGCGCGCAGATCGTCGCGGGCCCCGGATGAGAACACCGCCGCCGGTAGCGGCGCCGCCGCCACACGATCCGGGTGATCTTCACCTGCCAGTCGACCTGCTCGCTGTCCTCGGTGCCCAGGAACTCAAACGGCTCTCCGCATTCGGCGCAGCACCGCTGCCCGTCATCCACATCGATGACACGTTCCTCAGTCTCCAGATGCGAATGATCCCGCCGCCCGTGACCAGGACCGCCCGGCCGCTGCCCCCGCTTACCCGCGCCGCGTGGCCGGTCAGCCCGCTCCCGGCCGTTCCTCCGCGAGGGCGAGCCGCCCTTCTCCGACGACGAGCCGAACAGCAACCCGCTCAGCGTCGTCACGCTCTCCTGCAGCCCGGCCACCTGCCCGGCCAGCTCCGCCACCCGTGCGGTCAGCCCGGCATTCTCCGCCCGCAGCCCCGCCACCAGCGCTTCGGCCCGCACGGCGCGGGCACGCCAGTAACCGACATCAGCATCCTCATCGATCACCGGTACCGAAAACACATGATCCAGCACACACCGCTACAACAGCGACGTCACGCACCAAACCCGGCGTGTCGCGACCCAGGCGCGCCCCCGCCCCACAGGATCACCGATTACTTACGAGCGCCTTAACCTCCAGGCTGTAGTAAACTATGCTATAACCCACGTCCAGCCGCAGCTCGCAATTTCTATCGCTGACCTAATGACCGGCTTTCTGCGTGCTCACGGCCATTGGGACCAAGCCATCACCCTACATCGCACGGCCCTTATAGCCGCACATGGCACCGGTAACAAGCCTGCGCATGCCGACGCTACATTTAATCTGGGCGACATCGAGCGGCTGACCGGGGATTTTACGTCGTCTATCATGAGCCTCGAGCAGGCGCTAACCATGTACCGTGATCTCGGCGATCAGCTTGGCGAAGCTAATGCCCTCAACGAAATCGGTATCGTTCAGAGAATGACCGGGAATTTCACGTCGGCCACAACCAGCCAGCAAGAAGCACTGAGGCTTTACCGTGGTCTTGGCGATCAACTCGGCGAGGCAAACGCCCTGGCCAGTTTGGGTATTTGCTTCGCCGAACTGACTGAGCATTTCCCGGCAGCCGCCACGCGTCTGGAACAGGCACTCGGTCTATACCGAGCCATTGGCGAGCGACCTGGCGAGGCAAATGCCCTCAACTTTCTAGGTACCGTTCAGCGGCTAACCGGGAACCTTGAGGCAGCCATCATCAGCCAGACACAGGCACTTAGCCTTTACCGTGGCCTCGGCAACCGGCTCGGTGAAGCCAATGCCCTCAACTTTCTAGGTACCGTTCAGCGGCTAACCGGGAACCTTCAGGCAGCCGCCATCAGCCAGACACAAGCACTTAGCCTTTACCGTGGCCTCGGCGAGCGGTTCGGTGAAGCCGAGGCCCTCAACAACCTGGGTGACCTTTCGCTTGAAGAAGGTGCAATTACTGAAGCGTCTACCCACTACGAAAACTCCCTCGTAATCGCCAGTAGCCTTACTTTTCCGGTTGTCGAAGCACACGCACTAGAAGGCATTGGCAGATGCCATCTCCATGAGGGCCGACTTGACGAAGCCGCTACACGTCTCCGCAGGGCCATGATGATATACCAGCGGATCGGATCTCCCAGCGCCCACCTGATAAAAAGCTTCCTTCACGACAGAGGAATATGACTACATTACCGTGAATGCTTAAATTGGCAGTTATTCGCGGGTACGCCTTGCACACTGTCGATTCGGGGCTGCAGAGGACCCCAATCACGCACAGTAGTTACAGCGCCAGAACCGGTACTTATGTTTCGCTCGGCTGACACGGTAAAACTACAAAATGACAGTACCTACTCGGCGCTCGGTTCGTTCACGCTCTGGAACACCGGTCGCGCTGCGTGACCATCGCTGGTTGTGGCCGCCGCGCAGGATCCGCCTTACCTGCATAGCTCAGTGGTTGCCCAGCATGATCGCGAAGGCCGCGCGGATCAGGGGATCGGCAGGGATTGCCAGTGCGGTTACCTCGCGGGACACGGGTAAGGTTCCGCCATGGCTGCCTCATCGTTGATGGTCCCGCTCGGCACGCAGGCACCCGACTTCGCCCTCCCCGACACCACGGGGACAATGGCAGGCCGCGATGACTTCACCGCCGCGCCCGCGTTGCTGGTCGCCTTCTTGTGCAACCACTGTCCCTACGTCCGCCACATCGAGACCGCGCTGGGCACGGTGCTGTCGCGCTATCCTGACCTGGCTGTCGTGGGCATCTGCACCAACGACGCCAATGCGTATCCCGGCGACCAGCCGCACGAGCTTGCCGGGCAAGCCCGCCGCGCCGGCTGGACCTTCCCGTATCTGGTCGACGCCGACCAGAAGGCCGGCCGCGCATACCACGCCGCCTGCACGCCGGACTTCTTCCTCTACGACAGCGCGCGCCGGCTGGCCTACCGCGGCGCGTTCGACCAGTCCACACCCGGTAACGGCAAGCCGGTCACCGGCGAGCTGCTCCGCGCGGCCATCGAGCTGACCCTGGCCGGCCAGCCGGTGCCCGAGCCGCACCGGCCCAGCATGGGCTGCTCCATCAAATGGCGGTCCTGACCATCCTCATGACCGGGTGCAGCCCGCCGCCAGGCAAGCCGTTGACCCGGCGCCGCCTGCCGCCATACCCCAAACGCCCGTGCTTGCCTGCCGAGCCCGTCCGACGCGGATGACCGATGAGAGGATAGACAGAGGCTGGCAGAAGACCTCGTATGAGGGGCACGTTGCGATCCTGGGTTTGCAGGATGGGAGCGGCCGCCGGGCGGCAGCTGCGTGCACTGATGCCGCCGATGACACCCATGATGCTCTTTCGGGGCGCTTCTTGGCGTCGTCCTCTTCTTTTGCGGCATCGTTTTCGGCGCCTGGCTCATTATTCGTTTCCGGCAGCATATTCAAGACGGCACCCCTTGAATGAATAACGATTGCGTGAGACCTGTCCGGGCGGGGCCGGCTCGATGTCCTCGCCGGGCGGCGCGGGACTGCGGCAGCGTCGGCATTCGCCGCGGCGGGCCGGCTCCCTGGCTATGCCTGGTAACTGGCTGGCCACTGCTGAAGCGCCCACATATTGCCGTCGGGATCACTGAAATATGAGTAGAGGACGCCGCCCATGTCCTCGACGTCGCTCAGTTCGATGCCCCGTTCCGCCAGAGCGGCCCGGGTCACAGCCATGTCCTCCACGACAAGGTGGAGGCCTTTGACCGAGCCTGGGACCATGTCGGTTATCGGGCCCATCCCTGTGCCGAAGACAATGGCGCAGCTCGACCCCGGCGGGGTGAGCTGTACCACCCGCATCGTTTCCGTGACCTGGGTGTCGTGCAGATTCCCGAAGCCAGCCTGCTCGTAGAACGCCCTCGCCCTGTCAACATCAGACACTGGAAGCGGGACAAGCTCCAAGCGCATGTCCGGTACAGCCGGAGTACCTGCCATCGATCCAACCTCCTCGCGGTCCGTTGCGAGATAAGACGCCCCAAGCCGGTAGCAGTCATCGCTCAGTCAGTTCCCGGCGCCACTGCCAGGGTGCGGAGGTGCGAGCCGTCGACGCATACAGCCTAAGCGCTCTCGTGCAAGCAGTGGCAGAACGCGGCAGGCGACTGAAAACAGCTTCTCACACTGTGTGATCGGTTCCTCTACCTGACCGGCGCGCGCATTCCCGCCGTTATGTACCGGATCAAGCCCCTTCAGTCCAGGCCGTTCGAGGCGTGCCGAAATGGGCGTTCTGCGGCGCGGTGCGGGTCCTGCTTAGGATCGATACGGGCGCTGGCGGCGCCTCGGGACGAGCGCAGCTGTGATCACGCCAAGCGCGCGGTGCTGACACGGCCTTCCGCTCGCGCAGGGCGGCCGGGAGTGCTGCCAGCACCACGGTGCCGGTCAGGGCGAACGCCGCCGGGTAGCCGGTGCGGGCGGCGAACAGGCCGAAGATGGCCGGGGCCGCGCCGTATCCGGCGTCGTAGGCGAGGTTCCACAGTGTGGTGGCCCCAGCCTCCGGCAGCTGCTCGATCGGCAGCGCGAACATCGCGTTGTCGATCAATCCGAACCCGGCGCCGGGCCGGGAGTGCCGAACGGTGCCGTTCGCATCGCGCGGTGAGAGGGTGATGCCCGTCCCGCCGGTTCGGCCCGATTGAGGGTGCTCAGGCCGCGCCGGTCCCTGGTTGCCCGGGATCTCCGCGGCGACGCTGGACGAGAGACGGCACCTGGCTGCGCCCAGCCTGGCTAGCCAGGGTGCCAGCCGTTGCTGCGGTCAGTACGGAGTGGCGTGCTGCCAGCCGGTGACAGTGGCGCGGAGGATGGCCTGGTAGTCGGCGGCGGGCCGGCTGCCGGGGGAAGCTTGCCGTCGAGTTCGAGGGAGTCCAGGCCGTGGACCAGCGCGCAGGCGGCCAGCGTGAGGCGGCGGGCGGACCAGTGCGGGAAGATCCCGGTCCGGACGCCGCCGGATGGTGGCGGCGAGCACGCCACGGTGGATGTGATCAACTTCGTCGCGGTATGGGACCGCACCCGGGACGCCGTCGAAGTGCCGCGCCCGTCGGTATTCGAGCGGCTGCTGCGTGTCGCCGGCCTCCCCGCCCACGAGGCGCGGCTGGTCGCGGTGGCCAGCGCCTTCCGCGGGGTGTGGCTGACCGGCGTGGTCGCGGTCCTCGCCTTCGCCGCACTCGCGGCGGCGATCGGGCACACCCGCGGGGAGTGGCTCTTCCTGGCCGTGGCGCCGATCGTACCCTGCCTCGTGGTCGCGTCCAGCTACGATCCGCGGATGGACCCGGCGCTCGAACCGGAACTCGTCACGCCCTACCCGGCGCTCCGGCTGATCCTGCTCCGCACGATCGCGGTGCTCGCGCTCGCGTTGCCCGCCATGCTGCTCTTCGGGCTGGTCGTACCCGGGGAGACGGCGTTCGCCTGGCTGCTGCCGGCCGTCGGCTTCGTCACGGTGGTCCTCGCCGCGTCGACCTGGGTCAGCCCGCTGCGCGCGGCCATCGCGGTCAGCCTGGCCTGGCTCGCGACGGTCTGGCTGCTGGCGGCCCGGTCCAGTTCGCCGGAGTCGGTGCTCCAAGCCCGGGCCCAGGCGGCCTTCCTGGCGCTGGCGGCGGCTTCGTTCTCGATCTTTCTCCTGCGCCGGCGCCGGCTGCGCCAGCTTCGACCGTGGAGGTAGCGATAGTGACCACTTCGATCAGCCTGCGTGACGTCGGGCGCACGTTCGGCGCCACCCGGGCGCTGGCCGACATCGACCTGGACCTGAAACCCGGCGTGACCGGGCTGCTCGGCCCCAACGGCGCCGGCAAGACCACGCTGCTGCGCCTGCTGGCCACCGCTCTGCCGCCCACCCACGGACAGGTGCGCGTGCTCGGCCTGGACCCGGAGGTACCGGCCGAACGCACCGGCATCCGCCGCCAGCTCGGCTACCAGCCGCAAGAGGTCGGCTTCCCGCGCGGCTTCACCGCCTTCGCGTTCGTGGACTACATCGCGCTGCTCAAGGAGTGGGCCCAGCCGGCCGCGCGGCACGCGGAAGTGCGCCGCGTGCTCGACCTGGTGGGGTTGTCCGGCCTCGGCGCGAAGCGGATCCGGGCCATGTCCGGCGGCCAGCGCCGGCGGGTCGCGCTGGCCCAGGCGCTGCTCGGCTCGCCCTCGGTGCTGATCCTGGACGAGCCGACCACCGGCGTCGACCCGGAGCAGCGGGTGACGCTGCGGACCGTGCTGGCGGAGATCGCGCGAACGTCGATCGTGGTGCTGTCCACCCACCAGACCGAGGACGTCGCGGCCCTGTGCGAGCGGGTGATCGTGCTGGACCGCGGCCGGATCCGTTACGACGGTCCGGTCATCGACCTGACCGGCCAGGCCGCGGGCCGGGTCTGGCTGGCCGACGAGCCGGACCCGGCCGCGAAGGTCTCCTGGCGGACCGGCACCGGCCGGTACCGCAACGTCGGCACCCGCGTGCGAGACGACGTTCGAGCACGTCGAACCGTCCCTCGAAGACGCGTACCTGCTGCTGCGCGGCGGGTCACCGGAGCACGAGCCGGCCGGGGAGGTGGCGTCGTGACCGCGACACTCGAGTTCGGCCGCCCCGGAGCCGTGGCCGGCCGGGCCGCGCTCGTCCCGCTCGCCGCCCGGGAGATGCGCCGGTTCGTCCTCAACCCGGTCTTCCTGTTCGCCGTGGTGATGACCGAGTGGACGACGTGGACCGGCGGGGGCGGCACGACCACTGAGATCGACAACGTGAACGGGTACCCGGCGGTCTTCCTCGGCGGGTTCGGCATGATGGCTACGTACTGGCTGACCCGGTCGATGCGCGCCAGCGAACCGGTCGCCGGCGTCACCCCGACCACTCGGCCGACCCGCACCGCCGCCCTCTGCTGGGTCGCGATCGTGCCGTTCTTCTGCGGTGTCCTGACCCTGTTCGGGTTCCTGCACCCCTACCCCGTCGGCGACGCGGTGTACGGGCCGTTCAGCCCGTCAGCGCGGCTCGCCGTCCTGGTCGGGCAGATCGTCGTCCCGTCCCTCGGCGGCCCGCTGCTCGGGGTCGCGCTGGGCCGCTGGGTGCGGTTCCCGGGCGCCGCGTTCGTGCTGTTCCTGGTCATCTTCGGCTGGGTGGAGCTGGTGACGATCCTGACCCTGTCGCATCAGGACTCGGCGCCCATCGCGGTGCTGCGGCTGTTCTCGCCGTTCGCCTTCTTCACGGTCCACAGCGACGCCGGCGGCGTCACGGCCTGGCGCGGGTCGCCGTGGTTCTTCATCGGCTGGCAGCTCGCCCTTTGCGCGATCGCGGTTCTGGTGGCGCTGCTGCGCGGGGCCGAGGGGCCGGTGCGCTCCCGGATCATCCGTGCCCTCGCGATCGCGGGAGCAACGGCCGTGATCCTGCTCGTGCTGGCCGGTACGGGCGGGTTCACCCACGCCGTCACGGCGTGATGGCCGGAGCGGTGCTGCGGGCTGGGGCGTGGCCGGCGGTCGCGGGCATCAGCGGCGTGGCGGTCGTGGCGGGCGGCTGCGGGGCCGCGTTCCCGGCCGCCGCCACCGCGCTGTTCCCGGTCTGCTTCGCGCTGCTCGCCGCGGCCGCGGCGTTCACCCTGGACGAGCCGGCCAGCCTGGTCGTCGACGTGACGCCGACCGGGCCCGCCCGGCGCACCGCGATCCGCGCCGTGGCGTTGCTGGCGCCGCTCGCCGCCGGCGCGCTGGTGCTGCTGGCGGCGGCCCTGCGCGGACAGGCGCTGCCCTGGGCGGCGGCCGGCCTGGCGCTGGCCGGCAACGTGCTGCTCGGGTTCGCCGCCGCGTGCGTGGCCCGGACCCGGACCGGGGAACCGGGCGCGGCGGCCGGCGCCGCCGTCGTGCTGGTGCTGATGGCGCCCGGCCTCGTGCCGCAGGTCGCGCGCTGGGTCCGCACGTTCCCGGCGCCCGGCGCGGGCGGCCCATCCTCGGATCACGTGTGGTGGACCGTCCTCGCGGTGTGCGCGGTGGCCATCGCCATTTCGGCCGGTGGCCGCAGGCTGCCCCGGTGGAGGGCTAGAGGCGCAATCCCTCGACTTCCGGGGGCCGTACGGCCTTGACTGTCATCAGCAACAGCGTGGAGATCCGCTGCACGCCAGAAGAAGCATTCGATTACCTCTCCGACCACCGGAACGAGCTGGAATGGAACCCCGGCATCGAGTCGATCGACAAACTCACCGACGGCCCGGTCGGCCTAGGCACCAAGTACCTGGCAAAGTGGAAGAGCGCCCCGAAGGCCGTCGAGGTCGAGACGATCGCCTATGACCGGCCGCACGGCTGGACGGTCCACAACGGCGGCCCCGTCGAGGTCACCGTCATCATCCGGCTCCAGCCCACCGCGGAAGGCACGCTGCTGTTCTCCGACTTCGACGCCCGGCCGCACGGCTGGTTCCGGCTCATCTTCCCGCTGTTCCTCATAAAGATCCGCAAGGAGGAGGCGGCAAACATGACTCACCTGAAAGCCGCTCTCGAACGCCGCGCGGCCGCGGACCAGGCCAGCTAGCCATGCACCGCCCGGCACCGGCGGATGTACTTGCCGAACATACCGGCGCGCACGCGCCGTCGCTGCACCGGCTGCTCCGTACGCTGGCCAGCGTCGGTGTGTTCACCGAACCCGAGCCCGGCGTCTTCGCCCTGGCCCCGCTCGGGCAGACGCTGACCAGCAGCCAGCCCGGCTCGATGCGCGACGTGGCCATTATGTTCATGGAAACGCACTACGCGCCGTTCGGCGACCTCCTCCACACCATCCGCACCGGCCAGCCCGCCGCCGAACATTACTACGGCAAGCCGTTCTTCAGCTGGCTGTCGGACCACCCCGAGCAGGCCGGCCGGTACACCGCCGCGATGGCCAACCTGACCGGCGGGTTCAAGACCGCCGCGATAGCGTCCTTGCCGCTGGATGGCACCAAGATGATCGTGGACGTCGGCGGAGCCGACGGCACCGTGCTCGCCGCCATCCTGACAGCACATCCCCAGCTGCGCGGGGTGCTGTTCGACCTTCCCCACGTCATCTCCGACGGGCCCAGGACACTGGCCCGCCACGGCGTCGAGGACCGGGCCGAATGCGCAGGCGGCGACTTCCTCGAATCGGTACCGCCCGGCGGGGACGCCTACCTTCTCTCCCTCGTCCTGCACGACTGGCCCGATGACCAGGCCCGGCACATCCTGGCCAACGTCGCCGCCGCCGGCGGCAGCGGCGCGCGGCTGCTGGTGCTCGACTTCATGGTGCCGCCCGGCGACGCCCCGCACATGGCCAAGATCTCCGACCTGAACATGCTGGCCATGATGGGCGGCAAGGAGCGCACCGAAACCGAATGGCGTGAACTCCTGACGGCCGCGGGTTTCGCCGGCATCGGAATACGCCAGACCGGCACACCATTCTCAATCGTCCAGGCTACAGCGCAATAACGCGCGGCGCCCGGGCTGGCGAGCGCCGAGGTACCTGGGCAGACATCACCGGCGCTACAAGCCGGCGCACTATGAACGTAGTAAAAAGAATAGCTATTGTAGTGAAGTACACTATGATAGTAGTATTGCTGTCATGGCTAACCGCCGCGACGCGCTGCTTGATGCCGCGATCGACGTGGTCGGACAGTCAGGTATTCACGGGCTCACCCACCGCGCCGTGGATGTCGCGGCGGGCTTGCCGGGCGGGTCGGCGTCCAATCACTTCCGCACCCGGGACGCGCTGCTGAATGCGGTCGCCGAGCGGTTCGCCGCCCGCGAGCGAGCCAACTGGGAGCAGATCGCCGTCGAGATCTACCCTGCTACGCCAGAAGAACTAGCACTGGCACTGGCCAGGTTCGCCCAGGACGCCGCGGGCCCGGACCGGACGCTGGCCCTCGCCAGGTACGCGATCTTGGTCGAGGCGGCGAACTGCCCGCCGCTGCAGGACCAGCTGACCGTCACCGGCAAGCGGGTCAACGCGTGGTTCACCAACTGGGTACGCATCGCCGGGTCCGCTGACCCCGGCCGCGACGCGCCCATCATCATGAACCACTGGACCGGCATCGTCCTGCACCAGCTCGCCAGCCCCGACCCGGCCTTCAGCCCGCTCCCGCAGATCTCGGCGCTGGTGACCGCCCTGATCCGGCCCTAGCCCGCGGAGATACCAGCATGACCGCCCACCCGGTCAGCCCCATCCTCCTGGACCGCAGCCAGGCCTGGCAGGTGATCGACGCTCAGCGCCTGGGCCTGGCCGGCCTGCTCGATGACCTGTCCGAGCACGAGTGGCAGCAGCCCTCACTCTGTGACGGGTGGACCGTCCGCGACGTAGCCGCGCACCTGACCCTGCAGCAACTCGGCGCCCGCGCCGCGATCGCGATGATGCTCCGGTACCGGGGCGACACCGACCGCGCCATCCGCGAGTGCGCCTGCCAGCGCGCCGCAGCCCTGTCAACCGGGCAGATCATCGCCGCCATCCGCGGCATGACCGGGTCGCGGCGGCACAACTTCGGCGTCACCTACCGGGAAACGCTGATCGACATCCTCGTCCACGCCCAGGACATCGCCATCCCCCTCGGCCGCCGCCACCCCATGCCGCCCGAGGCCGCAGCTGCCGCCGTCACCCGGATATGGACCATGCGCTGGCCGCCGCCATTCCCGCCCAGACGCACCATGCAGCAGTTCCGGATCACCGCCACCGACACCGCCTGGGCCGCTGGCCACGGCCCGCAGATCCAGGCCCCGATCAGCGCGATCCTCCTGCTGTCCGCCGGGCGCCTTGCCGCCTTGCCGCAGCTCGCCGGTGACGGCGCCGCCGAACTCACCGCCCGCCTTCGTCGCCGCAGCAGCGCGCGCAGAACCGGATAATCGGCATCCGGGCATGCGCACTGCCGAGACCGCTGCGGTCGCGTGCGCATTCGGTGATCTGTTCGACTTGGCCTAGCTAGTGTGGGGCTCTGTGCTCGTCACGGTGCGTGAGGGTCGGCGTGCTGGCTTCGGCGGGCCAGCGTCAGGTGCGTGGCCACCAGTAGTCCATGGCGGAGTTCTTGGCGGCGATTGAGTCCCAGTTTTCTGCGATGACAGGGCAGTTCTGGGTGATGTTCCACTGGGCCACGGCCCCCTGCTGGGGCGCCGACGGAACCTCGCCCGAATAGGTGAAGGTGTAGCCTTTACCGGCTGCGTCGAAGACGATCATCGCGACGAGGTAGGCCTGCGGTGGTGCCGTGCCGATATTGGGGAAGGTCCAATTGCCGCGGTTTTCGTAGTATCCCGAGAACGTGCAAGTGCCGTCTTGCTGGATGGACAGGCTGACTTGGAACTGGCACTCGTTGCCGCCGCTTCCCACGGTCGCGGAGTCCGACACGGGCCCGGTGCCCGAAGGACCCCACGACATCTTGGTGAAGGGAAGCGGCGCAGGGCTGGTCGAGGCGATCTGCAGCTGGAAGTCCACGCTAGTGGCGGCGTGCGTCGGGCTTGCCGACTGCAGCGGGCTGTGCGCTGCCCCGGCCGGGCAGATTCCCGCCGTGGGGTTGCCGTACCAGAACAGGCTGTAGCACTTCGTGCAGAAGCGCCAGTTACCCTGGGTGCCCGCGGCGCTGGCGCCTCTTCCGCCTCCCGGTGAGGGAGCTGGGTCGCTGGTCGAGGCGACCTGCAGCGCGAAGTCCCAGCTGGAGCCCGCGTTCGTCGGGCTTTCCGCCTGGAACGGGCTGTGTGTTCCCTTAGCCGGGCAGACCCCCTTGGCGGGGTCCCCGTACCAGAAGAGGCTGTGGCACTTCGTGCAGAAGCGCCAGTTGTCTTGCGTTGCCATCAGATCCTCCGTCTCGTGGTCAGCTCTTCGGAGCTGCCGGGTATCGTCGCGGTCGGCAGAAGGTGGGGACGCTGAGGTGCCTGCGCACCGGGATCACCGGCCGCTGGGCCGCCAGCGCGCTGGTGAAGGTGACCAGGTAGTCTTCGGCGGTGGCGCAGGTGGCCCGGGACGGCAGCGGGCACGGTCCCCGGCCCGGCCACCCGCGTACTGTTCCGCGGGCCGCCCAGCGTGGCGTAGTAGTGCCACGGCGAGCTGTCCGGGGCCTGCGCCACGATGTCCGCCTCCCTCGCGGAACGGACGAGTCAGCTGTGCTGAGCACGCCGGAGTCCCGGGTTGGGTTACCGCCGCTGACGGCGGTTTCCATCGGGTGACGGAGGCGGTGCGCCGGCGGCGTGGGCGCATGGCGGTGATTCACAGGGCGGCCGGGTGGCCCAGGTAGTAGGCGGGAGCGGTGTTCGGGCGGCGATGTCCGGGCTCCGGCTCGGCGGGGGAATGCCGGACGGCGAACCCGTCCGTGCCGTCATGGCCATCATTGCTGCCCTGGACGCTGTCACGCCCGCCGCGGGATGTCACGGCGGCACTGCCCGGGTCGTGCTTGTCCGTGCCGGCCCAGGTGAGGGATTCGATGGCCCCGCAGCAGTAATGGCCGGCCGGGCACCTGATCATGGCGCTTTCCACGGGCCCGTCGGTGGAGCGCATGGTGAACCGGCACCTGACCTCGGCAGGTAGCCCGCATCGTACGGCCCGGGCCGGTGCGGCCAGCCCCGCCTTCAAGCTGTCGGCGCGCAACGCGGCCGCGGTCGCGCAGGTGTGCACCCGGCTGGACGGCATCCCCCTGGCCATCGAACTGGCCGCGGCCAGGTGCCCGGCTCTGGGCCCCGCTGAACTGGCCGCACGGCTGGACGGCCATCCCGGGCTGCTGTCCGGCGGTCCCGCCCGCCCGGGGCGGCACCGGTCTCTGGAGGCGCTGGTCACGTGGAGCTATGAACTGCTCGAAGACGCCGAACGCCGCCTGCTGGCCCGCCTGTCGGTGCTGCGCGGCGGGTTCGACCTCGGCACGGCCGAACGGGTGGCCGCGGGCGCGCCGCTGCAGCCGGAGGCGATCGCCGGGCTGCTGGCCAGCCTGGCCGGCAAGTCCGTCGTGCACCTCCAGGACGGCGCCGCGGTCCGTTATTCGCTGCTGGAGACCATCCGCCAGTTCGCCGCCGGCCAGCTGGCCGCCTCCGGCGAGGAGACGGCCGTGCACCTGCGGCTGCTGCAATGGGCGCTAGGCGAGGCCCGGTCAGCGGAGGCGACCGTGGGCAGCACCGGTTGGGCAGCGTGGGCCAGCCGCCTGTCAGCCGGGCAGGACAGCATTCGCGCCGCGTTGGCGTGGGCGCTGGGCGGCGCCGAGCCGGAGGCGGGCCGGGAACTTGCCGCCCGGCTGGCCCGGTGCGGTGGTGGATCGCCACCGGCCGGTACAGCGAAGCGGGCCAGTTCCTGACCACGGCGGCCGGTGTCCCGGCCGCGGCGGCGCCCGGCATCCAGGCCCGGGTGCTGCTCGGCGCGGCCTGGTCGGCGTTCCACGTGGGTGACAACCGGCGGGCAGCCCCGCTCGCCGCCGACGGCATCGCCTGCGCCCGGCAGGCCGGCGAACCGCAGCTGGAAGTCTGGGACCGCAACCTGCTGGCCGGCCTGGCCTGGCACGCCGGCGACGCGGACCGGATCGTCGCCGAGCTCGAAGCCAGCCGAGTCCTGTCCGGCCCGGCCGATCCGGCGCTCGCGGCGCGGGCCCAGGGCCTGCTGGCCACGGCGGCCTTCCTGGCCGGCGACCTGGCCGGGCAGGAGCGGCACGGCCTGCTCGCGGTCGAGCTTGCCCGGACGGCGGCCGGCCGGGAAGGGCTCGCCCTCGCGCTGACCACCTGGGCGATGTCCGCGATCGCCGGAGCGGGCATCCAGCCCGCCACCATGACCGCGCTGGATGAGGCCGCGAACCTGATAGCGGCGCATCCGGACCGCTTCGCCGAGACGATCATGCGCCAATGCCGGGCCCGGCTGTTCGCCACGCTGGGCCAGCTCGACGCGGCCGAAACCGAGGTCGGGCTGTGCTGGGCCGCGGGACGAAGCGGCGCCGTCCGGCTGGTGGAATCCACCGGCCCGCCGGCCGAGGCCCGCCTCGCCGCGGCCAGGGGCGACACCGCGACCGCCGTCGGCGTTCTTACCTCCCGGACAGCCAGCGGGCCGCGCGCGGTGACGCGGCCGGTGCACGGTGACGTCCTGGCGCGCTATGACGCAGTTCCGGTGACGGCTGCGAGCAGGCCGTCAAAGTCCTCGCCGCACGGGCCGCAGGCACGCAGGTGCGCGGCGACACCCGGGAAGCGGCCCTCGGCCACCTCAGCACCATCCGCACTGATGACATCGACGTAGATGTCCAGCACTTCCATCGCCCGCTCACACCCCACGTCCCGCGGATCGGTGCGCAGGAACTGGTCGAGGGCCTGCCATCCGGTCATGGCATCCCTCCTTCCGCACCCAGGTAGCCCTGAGCGGCCAGATGCGCGCGGATCTTTCGCCGCGCGTCGAACACCATCTTATAGAGCGCGTTCCGCGTCGAACCCATCTCGACGGCCAGCGCGTCCAGCGGGACCCCCTCGACGACGATCGCGACGAACACGCGGCGCTGCCGCTCGGTTAGCACCTCGGTGACCGCCCGGCGCAGCGCGGCGGCCAGTTCCCGGAACTCGGCGTGCTCAGCCGGGCCGGCGCCGAACCGGTCCGGGATCCGCTCCCACGCATCGCCGCACATCGGCACCGGGGGATTGCGCCAGTAGTGACGGCCAAGCTTGGCCGACACCTCCAGCATGACGAACTTGTACGCCCACGTCGTGAAGCGGCTTTCCCCGCGGAACCGGTCCAGCTTGCCGGTGATCGCCAGCAGCGCGTCGTCCGCGGCCTGATGGGCGAGGTCATCCTGCTCCCGGCCCGCGATGCCGGCGGCCGCGCTGCGCCGCCGCAATTCGGCGCGGGCAGCCCGCAGCAGCAGCTGGTGCAGGCGGGCCAGCGCCTGGTCCCGCTCGGCCGGCACAGCCAGGGACCGGAGCCACTCACGCGACTCTTCATCGAGCGCGCCGCGGCTGCTGGCGCTCGCCACGGCCGGGCGCTGAGCCGAAGACATGCCCCCGAGTCTAAAAGGGCTCCCGTAGCGGTCGCGTCCGCGGGTAAGACAGCGCCGACCCGGCGGTCATTGAAGAAGGCACCGACACAACCGAGCGGGCTACCCGGGCATCCGCTGTACCCGCCCAGGCGAGGCTGCCTTCTTGGAAGCGACGGGGTAAGACCGGGGCCGCGGCCGCCGCTAACCGTACGAACCGATTCACGCACCGACATCCCCAAGGAGGCAGGCCATGCCCCTGCTGCGCCCGGGCGACACGTTTCCCGAGCTGACCCTAACCGTTCCCGGCGAGCAGCAGATCCCGGTTCCCGGCTCGTTCGCCGGCGAGTTCGGGGTCGTGCTGTTCAACCGCGGGGCGTGGTGCCCCTACTGTACCGTCCAGCTCCGCGCGTTCCAGCGGGCCGGTGATTCCTTGGCCCAGGCCGGCATCCGGGTGGCCGCGCTCTGGGTCGACGATGAGAAGACCACCGCGGAGTTCACCGCCAGGCACGGCCTGACCTTCCCGCTGGGGCACAGCGCCGACGCCCGCGCCGTCGCCGGGCTGACCGGCGCGTTCGTCAATGAAGACCCGCTGTACCTGCAGTCCACCGGCTTCGTGCTGGACCAGCGGAGCAAGGTGATCGTGAGCGTGTACTCAAGCGGCGCCATCGGCCGCCTCGTGCCCGAGGACGTCACCGGCCTGGTCCGGTACCTGCGCGAGCACGCCGCCACCTCATCCTGATAGCGCATACTTCAAAACCTACGAGGAGAACAGCGACCATGAGCAGCGACCTGACAGGAACTGTCGCCCTGATCACCGGAGCCACCAGTGGTATCGGCAGGGCCACCGCCTTCGCCTTGGCCGACCGGGGCGCTCACGTGCTGGTGGGCGGCCGTAACGCGGCACGCGGGGAGGCCGTCGTGACGTCGCTCCGCGCCCGCGGCGCAAAAGCAGACTTCATTGACGTGGACCTGGGCAGCTCGGACTCAGCCCGCGACCTGGCCCGCCGGGCCACCGAGCTAGGCCAGGGGCAGGTCGACATCCTGGTCAACAATGCGGCGATCTTCCCCATGGGCCCAACGGCGTCCATGGCCGAAGACGACATCGACGCGGTGTTCGCGGTCAACGTTAAGGTGCCGTTCGTGCTGGTAGGCGAGCTGGCCCCGGCGATGGCAAGCCGGGGCAAGGGCGCGATCGTCAACGTCGGCACGATGGCCGCCGAGTTCGGCATGCCGGGCACATCGCTTTACGGGGCAAGTAAGGCAGCGCTGGTTCTGCTCACGAAGGCGTGGGCGGCCGAGTTCGGCCCAAGCGGGGTCCGGGTCAACGCTGTCAACCCGGGACCCACCCGGACGGAGGGGACAGCGGGGCTACCGATCGACGAGTTCGCGGAGCTGGCTCCAGCCGGGCGGCCGGCTTCACCGAACGAGATCGCCGCAGCGATCACCTATCTGGCTTCCGACGACGCCAGCTTCGTTCACGGCGCGATCTTCGCTGTCGACGGCGGCCGCACAGCGGCCTGATGAACACCGAGACCGTTGCCAGCGCCCTCGCGCATCAGGCGGCCCGGCCGGTCCGGAGCTGACCAGAGTGAGCGATGTTCTCAGCCACGATGGTGCCAACGCGACCGGCACCAGGTTCTGATCATCCACCATCGACCTGATTCTCACCGTCATTCGGTCCGAATCCCGGAGCTGGATCCGGCAGGGACGACCGTCGAGGCCAATGGCGAGGTCGCGATTCCGGCCGTGGACGAAGCAGTAACCGAGTACCTGCCCATGATGAGACCGGGAGCGGCGGCCGAGTCAGCCGCCGCTCCGGCCGGAACGGACGCAAGGTCGTGGTCTTACCGGCGCTGTGGGCGTTCTCCTGATCGTGCCTCAGCCGGCTCCGCAGGCTCGTCCGTGCCTTTTGGCAGGCCAGGAGGGTGGCACTGCATCTCGTACTGCTACGGGCTGGAGTTGCACCACATCAGGGAAGATGACGCCTTCTCCGCCTTCGAGCAGCAGTTTCCCCCTCATCCATCAGCCGGCTGCAGTCCGAGCACCGTAGGGCGCGCCTGGATCACGGATGTGGGGTCCGATGCACGTGCCGCAGTCGTGTCGTTGCACGGCCGGCTGGGGTCGAGCAGGAACAGGCCGCCGGCGTACTGGTCGAGCCGCCACAGCGCCAGCAGCCAGCCGGCGGGGTCCGGGACCGCGCCCAGCCCGTTTGCTCGAGGCGGGTCACGCCATCCGCGCCGGTGTCGATCTCGAGCCGCTGCGGACGCGAGGCTGACTGGACAGGCAGGTCCTAGCGCAGAGCCGCGTCGTACGGCCAGCCGGGCACCCCAGATGCCCGCATCGGGTCGGTGGGAGGTAGCGGGCTCTGCGGGTGCGAGCGCATCATCCGGTCCCGGCCGTCCCGCCACAGCGCGTGGGCGGCCGCGGGACCCGCCTGCTCCCTGACCCGGGCGTACAAGGCTGCGGTCGCACGCCGCCAGTCGGCCAGCTCAACAGCGGTTGCCGGGTTCATGACCCCACTGGGGCGGTGCTTACGTCCCAGATGGCCCCGGTGTCATCCCCGCTCAGGTGGGCGATCAGGGCCGCGGCGGACTGCTCGGGTGTGATCAGGGTGCCTTCGGCGAAGTTCAGGTTAAACCGTTCGTGCATGGCGGCCCCGATGCGTTCGGGATCCTGCCGGCGGATCCAGGCCTGCATCGCGGTGTCCACACCGCCGGGGCGGTAGGCGTTCACCGTCACGCCGGTGCCGAGCAGCTCGGCGGCCAGGTTGACGGTATGCGCCTCAAGCGCGGCCTTGGTCGCGGCGTAGGCGTTGAAGCGCACCATGGCAGCCGGCCGCGCGACGATCGCGCTGGACACGTTGACGACGCGGCCCCAGCCGGCATCCAGCATGCCGGGCAAGACGGCAGCGGTGAGCGCGGCCGGCGCGACCACGTTGAGCTCGAATGCCCGGCGCAACTCCTCGGCCGGGATCGCGGCGGTGGCGCCGAGCGGTTCCACGGTGGCCGCGTTGTCGACCAGGATGTCCACCCGGGCTGTTTCGAGCGCGGCCGCGGCCGCGCGATCGCGCTGTTCCTCATCGCCGAGGTCAGCGGGAATGATCCGGACCCGCTCAGCCGCGGCACCGCGGCCGAGCATCATCGCCTGGGTCTCGGCCAGCTGGTCCGCGGAGCGGGCGAGTAGGATCAGGCCCGCACCGGCATCCGCCAGCCCGAGCGCGACGGCACGGCCGATGCCGCGCCCGGCCCCGGTGATCAGTGCGGTCTTACCGGTGAAGTCAGATGTCATGACGGTCTCCTTCATTGTCGCAGGACGGTGACGGGGGGCAGCCGCCACTGTTCGTTCGGGAAAGAAAGAGCATCATCTTTCCGAACGGACGGGCGTGACTGCCTCAGCCGACCGCTTGTCTCGGGGGATCAGCTGTCCTGTTAGCGGCAATCTCGCGCGTTGTCTTACCGCCCTCGGGTACAGACAGCGACACCGGCGGCGTCGCCTGCTCCCCGACGAAGCCGCCAGCGCCTGACAACGCTCGCTATGAGGGAGTGTCAGCTTGTGGCAACGCCAGCTCACCCGGCGGGCAGGGCCAGCCCGGCGGTGATCAGGGCCAGGTGTCCGCCGTCGACGGTGAGGACGCGGCCTGCCTGCTCGATCGCGGTAAGCGCCTCCTCCAGGCCGGCTGCGGCGGCTGCGGGCCGACCTCGCCGCGCGCAGGGCGGCGGGATCCCAGCTGCTCCGGAACTCGCGCATCCGGCTCACCAGGCCGGGCGCCGCACAGCTGCGGGCAGGCAATGTGGACACCGCCTGCTGGCCACGCTGACGTCGCAATACTCGTTCCGGGTGACCGGGTTCGGCGATGCCTCTCCCGGTGCCCCGGTGCTGTTCCGGGAGGTGAGCATCACCGGCGTTGGCCGCGGCGTAGCGGCTGCCCTGGCCATGATACGCGCGCAGAATCCGCCGTACCTGCCCGCTCACGCCGCTGTCGCCGGCCAGACCGGGCTGAGCGTCGAGTTCGCCGCGCCCAGCCCGCTGGGGCTGCTCTCGCCGGTCCTTGACGCTGACTCGCCGCGCCCGGCCTCGGCCCTCGGGCGCATTTCCTCTGGGGCGGGCACTATTCAGATGAGAGGTCAGTAACCATGCGACTGCTCCGGCGTCTTGCCCGGCTGGCGATGATCACAACCGTGCTCCGGAGCACGGCTGCCCTGGTGGCGGCCGCATCACCCGCTTGGCTTCGGGTCCGCCAGTTCGTACACGGCCGTCCCGGCGGGACCGCAGATCGTGCAGTTCACCGCGCTGGGCGAGCACACCGCCATGCCGGTCACGCTGCCCGCCGGCAGCGTGCACACCATCGTGGTGCTTGACGATTCCTCCGGCCTGAAGATCGACGCGGTGACCGACGCGGCGGGCAGCCAGATCATGCCGAAGGGCGCTGCCTCCGCCGGATTCGGCGGGACCGCACCACGCCCGCCCGCGAATCCCGCGCCATGGCTGGTGATGATCGCGGCCGGGGCCCTGCTGACCGCGGCGGGTCTTGCCCGGTTGCGCCGTCCGGCGTAACACGGCGGACGCCGCAGGCGGGGCCAGGTAGCTGCCCGCGGGCAGTGCCTCGCGGAAGGCGGCCGGGGATGCGGGCCAGGTTCTTCTGTTCGGTGATGAAGTGTCGCCACCAGCAGTAGCGCGGTGCGCAATAGGCTCGGGTGAAGCCGATGAGCGCGCACGTTCGGGTGGGCCAGGAGGCCTGCGGCTCGCGCAGGTCGGCCAGGACGGTGCTGGTGGCGCCCGCAACCACGGGTGGTACAACTGATGAGCGCGGCACGCGCCGATCAGGTGCCCGCCATCTGGCGGGCCTGCCTCGCGGATGACCGCGAAGTAGCTCATCGGGGCCCCTCCTGTGGCTCGCACGGCGCGGATCAGCCAGGCCCCGGAGGCGAAGGTGATCCCGTCGCTGCTGGCATGGGCGGTGACCGTGGGGCTGAGCGCGCCCAGCGCGCGCTCGCGG
>CAWCUJ010000027.1:0-31192 GCA_963798675.1 uncultured Actinomycetes bacterium
CCGGATCCCCCGCGATGTGCCCGGCGCGGTACTGCGGCGACCGGCCCTGACGCCGGTGATGAGGCGCTCCCGGTCGAACAGCCGGGCCACCACCAGGCAGGCGGCGCAGTCGATGACCAGCAGGCCGCCGGCCAGGGCAGCCGCGAGGCCGAACGTCGGGCTGATCACCTGGAACGACATCAGCGCGGCCAGCGCGGCCGGGGGCAGGCTGCCCAGCAGGGACAGCTGCTGCGCGACGCGGGTGTCGCTGACCCTCGTCGAGATCGCCAGGCCGACCCAGATCGACCAGGCGGCCAGCAACGGGATGAAGACCAGCGCGGCGGGCAGTTGCGGCGCGTGCCGCACGGCGGCGGCCACCGGCGAGCTGGCGGCGAGCTGCGTGATCGCCACGAAAACGCCGAAGATCAGGTAGCCGAGGGCGACCGCGGGCATGAAGATCGCCGCGGCCTTGCCAATGACCAGTTCCGCCCCGTTGACCGGCGTGGTCAGCACCGGCTCGAGGGTTCCCTGCTCGCGCTCCCCGACCACCGAGTACGCGCTCATGAGCGTGGGCACGAGCACCGGGACCAGCAGCGGGAGAAACAGTGCGTAATCGACCCGCTTGTCCAGCGTCGTGCTCAGCGCCGACGCCTTGATGGTCAGCATCGAGGCGGTGGGGCCGATCAGGAACAGCACGGGCAGCACGCATGCCGTGGTGACGATGAGCCGGTTGCGCCGGAACTCCGCGAGCTCCTTGCGGATGACAGCGCCGACGCGGGCGCTGCCCGCGCTCACCGGGACCGCTCCCCGGCGTCACCGACCAGCTCGAGGTAGACGTCCTCCAGCGTGTGCCGCGACTGAGCGATCGACAGCACGTCGGCCCCGGCCGCGACCAGCGCCCGGGTCACCGCCGGCGCCGCCTGCGCCACGTCGGACACGGTGAGCACGTAGCCGGCCGGGCCGCCGGCCGGCGGGCCGGCCGCTTTCCACCCCTGAACGGCCGGAAGCCCGCCGAAGACCTGGCCGGGCTCGGGCAGCGCGACCGCGACCGTGACGTCCAGCGACGTGGAGAACAGCTCCTGCCGCAGGTCGTCGGGCTGGCCGATGATCCGCAGGCTGGTGCTCATGATCGCCACCCGGTCACACAGCCGCTCCGCCTCATCCAGCCGGTGGGTGGTGAGGAAGACCGTGACCCCGCGGTCCCGCAGCGCGTCGATCAGGCCGAGCACCTCGTGCGCCGCCACCGGGTCAAGCCCCGAGGTCGGCTCGTCCAGGAACATGACCGCCGGCTCGTTGAGCAGGGACCGGGCCAGCGCCGCCCGCTGCCGCAGGCCCTTGGACAGGCTCCCGGCCAGGTCGTGCGCGCGCTCGCTGAGGCCGACGGCGGCCAGCGCCTCGCTGATGCGCGCCTCCCGCCTCGGCAGCCCGTACAGGCGCGCGAAGTACTCCAAGTTCTCGGTCACGGTCAGCCGCTGGTACAGCCCGGGGGACTCCGGCATGACCGAGATCCGCTGCCGGATCTCCGCCGCGCCGTCCGGCCCCACCGGGATGCCCGCCACCGTGGCCGAGCCGGACGTCGGCGAGATCAGCGTGCCCAGGATCCGCACCGTCGTGGTCTTGCCCGCCCCGTTCGGCCCCAGGAACCCGAACACCTCCCCGCCCGCGACGCTGAACGACACGTCGGACACGGCCGTGCGCCCGCCGAAAACCTTGGTCAGATGACTGACCTGGATGGCCGCAGGCACCTCCGGGGCCGACGGCCGCCCCGGGGCAGCCTGCCCGGTGCGGTCCGTTCCCGTCTCGTCCCGGCCTTGGCGCAGCGCAGAGTCACCGCTCACTTCCGCCCGCCTCCTGTGCCCACCAAGGGCTCCTGCTCGCCTTGCTTGCCCACACCATCATATCCCTGTTATATCTGTTCTATCTTATATAGAAATAATCCACCGAACGGCCGCTGCCTCTCTCTGCACTAGCACGCCTGCGGGCCCTTGGCCACGAGGGTCGCCAACGGGCAGACCGCAGCATGCGGATAGTAAGGGCCCATGACGGCCGCGGCCGCCGCCGGGTCGTCGGGCCGGGTGACGCCCTCGGTCGAGTGCGCGAATGACACGCTGACCAGCATGTTCCGCAGCATCAGCACATACAGGCCGGTCGGCTGGACGGTGGCGAAGGGCAGGAAGGTGACGCCGGGGACGCCGCTGATGGCAGCTCGCTGCGATTCGCTGCCGATCACGTAGGTGTAATCCCCGGCCGCGTTCAGCCTGGTGGCCTCGTCGGCGCGGCACCCGTAGTCGGTGCCTCCCCCGGGCAGCTTATTGGCGATGGTCGGAAGTTTGGCAGTACCCGCGAGGATGCACATCGACCAGTAGCGGACGTCCTCCCCGGGGGCCGGCCAGGGCGACGGATGGCTGCCGGCCGCGAAGGTCGGCGCCCTGGCGGTCACGACAACCACGTCGGGTGCCGGCGGGCGGATGAGGTAGGCCACGGCGTAGGCGGTGTCGGCGTTGCCCACACCCTCGTTGCTCATTTTGCTCTCCGGAAGCGCGTAGAACTCCAGTTGCGGCGGCACGGCCGCCGGCCGCGGTGTGGCGGCTGGCCTGCCAGACGTGCCAGCGGCCCCTTGCAGGACAGGAAGGTCGCTGTCGTGCTGCGGGCAGGCCGGAATCGTGCGCGCCGCGCTTCCTTGCTCCACCGTCAGCACCGGAACCGGCACAGCTGAGAAGCTCCCCCCGGCCGGCAGGTAGACACGGTAGACGAGGTAACCCGGGTACCGGCTCGTGGTGCCGGCCGGCAGCGGTAGCGTGTTGGCCTGTCCCGGTGCCGGATCCGGGCGGATGGTGAGCGTGAACCGGCCGCCGGGCGCGCCCTCCCGCTGCCAGGGATTCACGCTGCCGGACTGCGGGGCGATCCGGTAGTCGGGCAGGGACGTGGCGGCTTGGCTGGTGGCAAAGCCGCCGCTGGGCGTGTAGACGCTGAACGAGGCGTAGCGGGCATCCGGGAAGCGGCCCGACACGACGATGCGGGTGCCCGCAGCCGCCACGATCGGCTGGAACCAGACTGCCTCGGCCGAATCAACCGACGCCGAGTCAGGCACCGCCGAGTTGTCCGACTGCACGTTGAGCTCCGTCGGCCACGCGCAGGACATCCCGGGCGCGGCAGCCGGCTGGCTGCCGCCCGCGGCAGCGGAGCCGGCTGGCTGCGCCGACGTACACGCCGACAGCGCCAGCGCGAGGGCAGCCGCGACCCCGAGCACACCAGCGACCAGGCCGGGCCGGCGCTGCCCCCGGCCGCCACGCTGCCATGACCTGGCTATTGCCTTTCCGGCTGACTCGATGCTGGCCACCATTGACGCCTCCCCGCCCGCCAGGATCAGCGGCGCAGTAGCTGTTTGCGTTGAGCATTAGTTATACAACTCATAGAACAGATGGACCAAACTGTCAAGGCGCGGCCTTGCCGCGGGCGGGCGGCCAGCAGTCCGGTACGAGCGCCCGGTGCGGCGACGGACGATTGACAGCACTGAGCGATTGTTCTATAACTACTGACATAAACGCCGTCGGGCCGGGCGCTGCCTGCCGGGAGCTCGAGCCGTCGGGCTCACGCGCAGCCCTGACTGGTCCTTCGAAGTCGCGGGCGGAAAGGTCACCTGCCTGCAGGTGCTGCGACCGCGTTTCACCACCCGATCTCTGGATCAGCTTGAGGCGGGAGCGAACCCGAGAGGCGCACGCGCCCGAGGGCGGGCGGCACGGGGCGGACATGCCGGACGCCAGGTGCCGGTCGCGGCCAGGCAGGCCGGCGTCCGTGAGATCCTGGAGGCGTCATGCTGCTCAGCATCGAACCAGATGGTCCCGTGCCCATCTACCAGCAGATCAGGGACCGGATCGTGGAGGCGATCGCCGACGGCCGGCTGCCGGCCGGCTCCGCACTGCCCTCCACCCGGCAGCTGGCGGTCGACCTAGGCGTCAACTTCCACACCGTGAACAAGGCGTACGACCTGCTGCGGCAGGAGGGCCTGCTGCGGCTCGGCCGGAAGTCCGGCGCGGTGGTCCGCCGCGACGCGGGCAGCGGCCCGCCGGATCCCGGCTGGGCCCAGGACTGGACGGGCCGGCTGCGGACGCTGCTGGCCGAGGCCGCCGCCCAGGGGCGGCCGGCCACGGACATCGTCCGGGAATGCCAGGCAGCCATGACGGATTTCGACTTCCCCGCCGCGATGGCGGAGGCGGGGAACCGAAGGGGAAGCCCGCCGTGACCGCCGGGCCCCTGGCCGGGGACCTCTCCGTTCTAGTCGTCGGGGCGCTGGCGTGCGTGGCGCCCGTGGCGAGCCGGCCGACCTTGCAGTTCGGAGTCCGCGTTCCCCCCGAGCGGGCGGGGGCGCCGGTCATCCGGCGGGAACGGCGCGCCTACTACTGGCGGACCGCGGCCATCGGCGCCTGCTGCACCGTCGCCGCGCTGGCGCTGCAGGGCCACGGGTCATGGTGGCTTCCCCGGATCATCCTGCTGCTGGAGCTGGCCGCGGACTTCGGCTGCTTCTGGGTCGCGCGGCGCAAGATCGCCGCGGCCAAGCACGCGGACGGATGGTTCGCGGGCCTGCGGCAGACGATCGCCACCGATACCAGCTGGCGCACCGACCCGCCCCGCTTCCCGGTGCGCTGGCTGATACCCGCCCTGGCCGTGATCGCGGCGACCGCCGCCGTCGGCGCGCTCCGCTACCCCGGCCTGCCTGCCCACCTCGTCACCGGGTCTGGTCACCGGGCGCCCAAAGCTGCCGTCAGCGTCTTGGTGGTGGCCTTCCAGCTGTACATCACGGTTCTGTGGACCGGGTTCATGCTGATCATCTACCGTTCCCGGCCGGACATCGAGGCGGCCGACCCCGCGGTGTCGACGCTGCGCTACCGCCGCTTCCTCGCCGCCATCACCCGGGCCCTGCTGGTGCTGCTCGCGCTGGTAGACGCCAGCCTGCTGCTGATCGCCTTGCGCTCCTGGCAGGTCTACCAGCTCTCGGGCATCGGCCGGGCGCTGCCCGCGCTGCCCTTCGTGGCCGGCCTGCTGCTGCTGGCGGCGGTCGCCCAGCGAATGGGCCAGGGCGGGTGGCGGCTGAACGGCAACGTGCGCGGCCTGGGCCGGGCCACCGGGACCGACCGGGACGACGACCGGTTCTGGAAGGCCGGCCTGCTCTACGTCAACCGCGACGACCCCGCCCTCGTGGTCGGCAGCCACATCGGCGCCGGCTGGACGCTCAACCTCGGCAACCCGGCCGCGTGGCTGCTCATCGCCGGGAACGTCGCCGCGCTGGCCGGCCTGGTGGCGATCGGGGCGGTGGCGGGAACATAGTGCGCCGCAATCCTCCTCGGCTCGCGGCTGTGCCCGCCAGACCGCCCAACCCAGCCAACGTAGGGCTGAGCCGACGGTTTTACAGCTGTGCTCATCGGGGCCGGTCGCGTCCCGCTCAGCCTGCTCGGCACGGGCACGGGCGCGCTTCAGCGCCCGCGCGGGTCCTGGGTAGTCACTCGCCACCACCTCCCGCCAGCTCACGGTGGTCTTGTCGCGCGGTGAGCCGACGCGAACGTCCTACCAGAGGTGACTTCACCGGCCGCTGGTCCTTGGCAGAGTCTTGCCGGATTCCTGGCCATCCGTTGATGCCCTCGGCTGGGACCAGAGCCAGGCCAGGAACTGGCACGCGATCAACAGGCACACCGCGCTGACCGCCCTCGCCCAGCTGCGCACCGCCGCGAACCGCCGCGATCCAGGCCGCGCTCACCGGAACCGCAGTCCTGCCTCCCGCGCCCGCCGCCCGGCCGCCCGCCTGCGAGCCGGCCGCCGATGGTGCTGACCTGCAGTTCTGGACTGGGACCGCGCCGCTGCCGGACCTCGGCGGCCGGCCCTGCCCGCCCCGCATCCCCCCTATCGAGCTGTCGGCCGCCGAGACCGCCCGCATCGACCGGCTGGCTCGCGACTGGAAAGCCGGCCTCATCAGCCGGGCCCGCCCCGCCTTCCAGCTGCGCTGGTCCGCATGGCGCCGACGCCATCAGGCCCGCGCCCGCTGGCACCACTACGCCGCACGCCTGACATCCGCCGTGACCTGACCGGCGGCGGCCGGAAGGAGGTGACACTAAGTAAACATCGCATCTGAACCACGAGCCACGCTGAGCCGCAGCGCGATCACGGATCGAAAAACAGCAACTGTAATACCTGCCGCAGGCAGTGGGTCGCCGACGGACGGCCGACACGCACCAGAGTGCGGCATGTTGAGGGCACCAGGAACCACGGCGGACCGCAGTGCCGACACGATGAGCTGTACAAAATTCAGCGCGATCAGCTGAAGCAAACGCTCGCGGAGCAGCGTACCCGGACGCTGAATGAACGATTCGCCACGGCGGCCGGCCCCCGCTGGGGAGTGACAAGCCATCCGCTGTGCGGCTGGCCGGGGTGTACGCCATGGCGGGCCTGGCGGATGACTGGCCTGAGAACATGCAGACGTGCGTCGATGTTCTGTGCGCCTACCTGCGCCTGCCGTATGACCCCGACCCGGGCGAAAGATGCGGCCCCGGCGGACCGAGCAGCCTACCGCGCAAACCGGGAGGTGCGCCACACCATCATCCGTCTCATCAGCGACCATCTGCGCCCGGACGCAGCGCTGTCCTGGCAGGGCCTCAACCTCGACTTCACCGGCGTGGTCTTCGACGGCGGCGACTTTGCCCGCGCCAGGTTCTCGGGTGGGATTGTCAGGTTTGATGGCGCCGAGTTTCCCGGCGGCGAGCTCGTCAACTTCCTGGCCACGGAGTTCTCAGGCGGGGAGGTTACGTCGGCTCAGCAGCGCGCCGGGCAGGATCCTCGTCCCGTCCGCCGTCCGCAGGAACCGGTCCCGAGTGCATGCACCACCACCCGTTCGGAATAGTGACCTTATAGAATATGGTAGCGAATTATGCGGCAGATTACCATCGATTTTAACAATAAGGTATAGTTTTCGAATAAAGAGTCGATAGTGATCTTAGTGACTCGCCGCCGTGGCGAAGGTTCGGCGGCGACGAGGGAAGGTGCGCGCGAGGGGGGCATGGCCAGGTCGCGCTGTCCTGGGTTATCGTCCAGACATGCCAGGGATCGTGATCGTCGGAGCCGGGTTCGGCGGCATCGGGATGGGGATCGCGCTGAAGAAGGCGAGATACCACGACTTCGTGATCCTGGACAAGGGTGATGATCTCGGCGGGACCTGGCGCGACAACCAGTATCCTGGCTGCGCGTGCGACGTGCCGTCGCCGCTCTACTCCTACTCCTTCGAGCTGAATCCGAACTGGAGCCATCTCTTCGCGCCCCAGCAGGAGATCTGGGACTACCTGCGGATGTGCGCCCGCAAGTACCATGCGGACGAGCACATCCGGTACGGCTGCACGGTCGAGCGGATGGACTGGGACGACGACACCAGGCGCTGGACCATCGTGACCGTTGAGCACGGCGAAGTGGGCAGCTACCAGGCGCGCGCCGTCGTGTCCGCCGCGGGCGCGCTGCATCTGCCCTCTTACCCGGACATCCCGGGGGCCGGCGTGTTCGGCGGCGCCTCGTTCCACTCGGCGCGATGGGATCAGTCCTGCGACCTGACCGGCCAGCGGGTCGCGGTGATCGGGACGGGCGCGTCCGCGATCCAGTTCGTCCCGGAGATAGCCGCGCAGGCCGCGCACCTGACCGTGTTCCAGCGCACGCCGCCGTGGATCCATCCCCGGCCCGACGTGGAGATCCCGGCCCGGCTGCGGGCCACGTTCGGCGCGGTTCCGCTGACCGCCCGCGCCGTCCGCGACGCCATCTACCTGCTGATGGAGGTTAGGGCGCTCGGCTTCGCGGTGCACCCTAAGCTGATGGCCCCGCTGGAGCAGCTGGCCAGGCGGCACCTGGCGAGCCAGGTCGCCGACCCCGCGCTGCGGGCCAGGCTCACCCCGGACTACACCATCGGCTGCAAGCGGATCCTGCTGTCCTCCACCTATTATCCGGCGCTGCAACGGCCGAACGTGGACCTGATTACCGAGGACATAACCGAGATCACCGAGACCGGCGTCCGCACCGCCGACGGCACGACCCGCCAGGCCGACGTGATCATCTACGCCACCGGCTTCAAGGTGGTCGAGTCCGTCACCAGCCTCAACGTGGCCGGCCGCGACGGCCGCAAGCTCACGCCGGAGAACCTGGAGGCGTACCACGGCGTCACGGTCCCCGGTTTCCCGAACTTCTTCATGCTGCTCGGCCCCAACACCGGCCTGGGGCACACCTCGGTCGTGTTCATGATCGAGAGCCAGGTTCAGCACGTGATGAGCTGCCTGCGCATGCTGGCCCGGGACAAGGCGGACACGATCGAGGTCAGCGAGTCCGCACTGCGGCACTACAACGACGCCCTGCAGCGGCGGCTGCGCCGGGCCGTGTGGAGCGAGGGCGGCTGTGACAGCTGGTATCTCGACGCCGACGGCATCAACCGGGCGCTGTGGCCGGGCTTCACCTTCGAATACTGGGCGCGCACCCGCCGGGCCCGCCGCGCCGCCTACGCCGTCACGCGCCCCGCCTCGGCTGACCAGCTATGAGCGCTGAGCAGGCGGGACCGGCCGTGCGCAGGCCGGAACAGGTCCCGGTGAGCCCGCTGCGTCCGGGTGTGACGGTGGCGGAGATGCTCGACGACCGGCACGGCTGCCGCGGCCTGCACCAGCGCCGGCTCAGGTTCGGGGGCGGCGCCGGGCTCGCGGGAACCGGGGGCGGGCAGGGCGAGGCCTGGTACGTGATCACCGGTTCGGGCGTCCTAGATACCGAACGGACCGGGCGCGTCGCCCTGGAACCCGGTACCGCGGCGTGGTTGGAACCGGGCCTGGGCTATGCGTGCCAGGCGCAGCCGACCGAGGATCTGGGAATCTTGGCCGTCACCGTGCGGGCCGGACCGGTCGGCTCTGGGCCGACGCGGCGGGTGGTGCGGCTGGACGCCTGCGAACCGGAGCGCACCGGTGACCGGGAATTCCGGGTGCTGCTGAGCGAGGGGCTCACCATCACGCAGTTCGCCGGGCTGATCCCGCCGGGCCGGGCCCCGGCGCACCACCACACCTACGACGAGGTGGTGCACGTGCTGGCCGGGCGGGGCGTGGTACACCTGTCGGGCAGCACGGCCGAGATCGGGCCTGGCACCTCGATCTACCTGCCGCCGTATCAGCCGCACTGCCTGGAGAACACCGGCCCGGGCCCGCTTGAGGTGCTCGGGGTCTTCTATCCGGCCGGCAGCCCGGCCGCCAAGCAGGCCTCTTGAGGCGCCTGGCGGCGACCATGGCTGCGACCGGGCCGGCGTGCTAGCCGTTGTCCTGGCGCTGGCGTCCGCGATCGGCTACGGCGGTTCGGATTTCGCCGCCGGGCTCGCCTCGCGCAGCGCCGGGGTCATCCAGGTCACGCTGCTCGCCTCGGCGGTCAGCGCGGCGGTCGTGGCGGCGGCGCTGCCCTTCGCCGCCGCTCATCCGCCCAGCGCGGCCGCCCTGGCCTGGGGGGCCGTGGCCGGCCTGGGCGGCACCACGGGGGCGCTTGCGCTCTACCTAGGATTCCGGCAGGCGGCGTTCAGCGTCGCCGCGTCGATCAGCGCGGTCGGCGCGGCGGGATTTTCGGTGCTCGCCGGGCTGCTGCTCGGCGAGCGGCCGACGGCCCTGGCCCTGACCGGGATCGTGCTGGCGCTGCCCGCCATCGTCGGCGTGTCCGCCAGCGCGGCCTCGCCAAGCAGCCAGTCTGACGAGGCAACGGCTGCCAAGGACGCGGCTGACCCGGACACGGCTGACCCGGACGCGGCGGGACGGCCGGCCGCCGGGGTGGCGGCGGGCCTGGTGGCGGGGGCGTGTTTCGCGTTGCTTTTCATCGGGCTCAACCGGGCCGGCTCGGGCAGCGGCCTGTGGCCGGTCGCCGCCACGACGGTCGCCGAGCTCGCGGTGGCCCTCGTCGTGGCCGTGGCCACGCGCAACGTCCGGCTGCCCGGCGGCCGGCCGCGGCTGCTGGCGGTGATCACCGGAGCGGCCGGGGCGGCCGGCACCATCTTGTTCTTCTTCGCTACCCACGAGGGTTTCCTTGCGGTCACCGCCGTGCTCACCTCGCTCTACCCCGCGGTGACGATCGTGCTGGCCCGGACCGTGCTGGGTGAGCGGCTGACCGCGCTGCGGCTGGTCGGGCTCACCCTCGCGGCCGCATGCGTGGCCCTGATAGCCGTGGGTGGAGCCGGCTAATCCAGGGACCAGGTGTGCACCGGCTCGTTGGAGTGCATGTGCTCGATGTACCGCTGGGTCATCTGGCGCAGCGCCTCCCGGCGGTCAAGACCGCCACGCGCCAGTTCGGCCACCGTGGACACCTGCCAGGCGGCGCCGGTCTGCCCGGTCAGGCAGCGCTGCTCGATGATGCCGAGCAGCCGGCCGGCGACGGCCTCGTCCACCCCCCAGCGGCCGAGCCCCTCGCGGGCCAGCGGCAGCAGGCGGCGCACGATGAGCTCGGACACCGGCGTATCGCCGACGCCCGGCCAGTACAGCTGCGCGTCCAGGCCGTGCCGCGCGGCCTCGTGCAGGTTCTCGGCGGCGGTGGTGAAGGACATCTGGGTCCAGATCGGCCGCTGCGCTTCGGCCAGGGACCGCACCAGGCCGTAGTAGAACGCGGAGTTGGCCACCACGTCGGCGATCGTGGGACCGGCCGGCAGCACCCGGTTCTCCACCCGCAGGTGCGGCCGGTCGCCGACCACCCCGTAGACGGGACGGTTCCAGCGGTAGACAGTCCCGTTGTGCAGGTTCATCTCGGCCAGCTCCGGGATGGACCCGCGGTCAAGCACAGCCAGCGGGTCCTCGTCTTCGCAGATCGGCAGCAGCGCGGGGAAGTAGCGGAGGTTCTCCTCGAACAGGTCGAACACCGAGGTGATCCAGCGCTCGCCGAACCAGACCCTGGGCCGCACCCCCTGCTCCTTCAGCTCGTCCGGCCGGGTGTCGGTGGCCTGTTCGAACAGCGTGATCCGGGTCTCGTGCCACAGCTGCCGACCGAACAGGAACGGGCTGTTGGCCGCCAGCGCGACCTGCACGCCGGCGATGGCCTGGGCGGCGTTCCAGTAGTCGGCGAAGACGTCCGGGCTGACCTGGAGGTGCAGCTGCACGCTGGTGCAGGCGGCCTCGGGGGTGATGCTGTCGGCGTGGGTGAGGAGCTGCTCGGGGCCGTCGATGGAGATGCTCATGTCCTCGCCGCGGGCGGCGAAGATCTGCTCGTTGAGCACCCGGTAGCGCTCGTTGGCCGACATGGTCGCCTCGTTCACGTCATGTTCGGCCAGCGTGGGCAGGATGCCGACCATGACCAGGTGGCTGCCCACCGTGCGGGCCCGGGCGTCGGCCGCGTTGAGGTCGGCGCGGAGCTCGGTCTCCAGGGTGGCCAGCGCGTCGCCGTCGAGCATCCGGGGCGGCACGTTGATCTCCAGGTTGAACTGGCCGACCTCGGTGGCCCAGGCTGGGCTGGCGATCGCGTCGAGCGCGGCGGCATTGCGCATCGACGGCATCCCGTGCTCGTCGACCAGGTTCAGCTCGATCTCCTGGCCCACCGTCGAGGGGTTCTCGTCGAACAGGCGCTCGCGCAGCATGCGGGCGAACACGTCGAGCGAGCGCCGCACCTTGTCCCGGTACCTGCGCCTGTCCTCGCCGCTGATCTTGATCGGCTGGATGTCACGGCCCACTTCAGGCTCCGCTCAACGAGATAACCTGCCTGCTCTGCCACATTCGTACCCGCTAAGACGGCGGCCAGCCGCGCGCTCTCGTCGCGCACCCACAGCTGCAGCAGCCCGCGCAGGTGCGCGATGAACGTGTCGTGCTCGTGGGCCGGGTACACCGACTTGACCGTCCGGACCAGCAGCCGGTCGAAGTCGGCACCCGCCACCCAGTCCAGTACGACCTGGTCCAGGCGCGAGAGCCTGCTCGCGCAGAAGTCCTGGTAGCGCTCCGTCTCGAAGTAGGCGTCCGCCAGGGCGCCGTATTCGGCCAGCTTTTCCTGGTATGACATCCCTGGCTCGTCGGCGATCGCGAAATACCGGTCGGTCTCCAGGTCGAGCCGGGGTCGCCGACCCGTCACCAGCGCGAAGACGCACCACTTGACCATTGCCTTCATCGCCCAGGGGAAGTAGTAGTGCAGGCTCGTGAGCGCGACGTCGGGGCAGGCGTTGGCGTAGTCGATGGGGTAGACCTCACCGCCCGCCACCAGCGTCTCGCACGAGTTGAACTCCCACCGGAAGAACGCGTTGACCAGCCGGCCGATCGTCACCACCTCGGCGCCGACCTGCGGGGAGAGGAAGTTGTGCTCGACCGCGTAGCGCAGGTGCATGGGCTGGTCCGGCTGGAATTTCATGACCATCGTCTCGGCGCCGATGGACAGCGAGCGGGCGAAGACGTCGTAGTCGACGGCGTGCTGCAGGTGCATGAGCATCTCGCCGCTGGCGTCGTAAGCCGAGTGCAGCTCGGCGGGGTTGTTGATGCGCGAGACGCCGCGCCAGGCCCCGCCGTCGTAGGGCTTCATGAACAGCGGGTAGCCGATCTGCGCCGCGATGGCATCCAGGTCGAAGGGCCGGTTGTAACGGGCAGCGGTATAGGCGTAGCGCGCGTTGTCGACCGGGTTCTTGAACGGCACGAGGACCGTCTCCGGCACCTTGAGGCCCAGCCGCATCATCGCGCAGTAGGCCGCGTGCTTCTCCATCGACTGGAACGTGAACGGGCTGTTCAGCAGGTACACGCCATCCATCAGCGCGACCTTCTTCAGCCATTCCCTTGGCACGTAGTACCAGTACGCGAGCCGGTCGATGACCAGGTGGTACCGCGGCCGGTAGCGTAGCCGGAACGGCTCGATGGTGATCCGCTCGTAATCGAAGGCGTGCGGGCCGTCCGGGCCGTCCACCTGGCCGAGGCGGCGCAGGATCTCCTCGAACGCCGTCGGCCAGTCTTCCTCGGTACCGAGCAGCAATCCGATTAGGTGCCTGGTGGAGGTCAACGAGGGCTCCCGTCTTTCAAAGCGCAGTCAGCAGAATCGCGGCATGTGGTGGGCCAGTTGGGCGCGCCAGGAAGGCCAGTCGTGCGGGACATCATGCCCCCACAGGTCGAGTTCGTGCCTGATCCCCTTCTGCAGCAGCAGCGCGGCGAAACGCCGGGTGCTCGGCAGCGACCCGGTGGTGTCCTCCCACTGGCCCTGGCCGCAGACCAGCAGCAGGCTGAGCTGGCCGCGTAGCCAGTCGAGGTGATCGCCGGCCAGGTTGGCGACGTAGTCCAGGGGGTTGTTGAAGTACGACTCGTTGCCCCGCTCGCCCCAGGCGTTCCACGACGTGGGGTCGTAATTGCCGGAGAAGCACATCGCCAGCGGGAACAGGTCGGCCCGCTTGAGGGCGAAGTTGGCCGCGTGGAAGGCGCCCAGGCTGCAGCCGAGGGTGACCACGTCCGACTGGCCGCCGCAGTCCTGGTAGATCCACGGCACGACGTCGCCGACGATCCACGACTCGTACCGGCCATGCCGGCGGGCCCGCTCCTCGATCGGGATCTCTTGGTTGGACCAGGACGCCGCGTCATAGCTGTCCACGCAGTAGAGCTTCAGCCGTCCGGCGTCGATCAGGCCCTCCACCGCGCCGACCATGCCGTTGTTCTCGAAGTCGGCGGCCCGGCCCCGCTCGGAGGGGAACACAAGCACCGGCCGTCCCCAGTGGCCGTAGCGGATGACGGTGCCCGCGGCGCCCAGGGCCGCCGACCAGAGATCGGTCGCTTCGGTCTTCACCCGCATACCTGCCTCACCAGCCGGGTCAGATGCGGATGGAACGCGTTCCGCCAGGCCGTGTAGTTGTGCATGTCAGGCAGCATGGCCAGCCTGCCCGTGGCCCGCCACGGGCAGCACTGCCGGTTCACCTATCACTCGCACATGGTGCCTGTTCCGCACCGAAAATGACAATAGCGGCATTGGCCGCGACGAGCTCACGAACGCGGGCGTGACGGCGATCTGCGACGGTCCCGCTGGCCTGGTCGCCCGTTTTCCTGCTGGCTGACCCGGATCACCAGCATCGTGACGTCGTCCACCAGGTTGCCCCCGCTGAAGTCGATCATCGCCCGGCGCATCGACGCCACCAGCTGGTCGGGCGGCAGGCCGGCCAGGCCGGCCAGTTCATCGGCCAGCCGGTCCTGGAAATAGGTGTTGCCAGGGCCACGAGCCTGGGCCACCCCGTCGGTATAGAGAAACAGCACGTCCCCGGTGTCCAGGTCCAGTTCCTGGGTGGCGGGCTCGGCGTCAGGGAAGAGCCCGAGCGGAAGGCCGCCGCCGCCCATCATCCGGACCCGGCCGTCCGACCGCAGCACCGCCGCGGCCGGGTGACCGGCGCTGCCCACCACCACCCGCAGCTTGCCGTCTTGCCAGGTCAGGTGCGCGATGCTGGCCGTGACGAACGCGCCGTCGAGCGCGAGTTCTTCGGCCAGCACGATCTCGTTGGTGCCGGCCAGCACCTCGCCCGGGTCGGCGCAACGGCGGGCCAGGACACGGATCGCGTGCCGGGCCGCGGCGGTCACGGCGGCCGCCTCCTCACCCATGCCGGAGACGTCGCCGACGGCCAGGCCCCAGCCATCCGGGGTCTGGTAGACGTCGTAGAAGTCACCGCCGACTTCCGGGTCCTCGGCGGCGGCGAGATACATCGCCGCGATCTGCACGCCGGGGATCTCCGGCCACCGTCTCGGCACCAGGCTGGCGTGCAGCGCGTCAACGGTATCTGACCGGCGCCTGAACATCCGGTTGACCCGGATCGCCAGCGCCATCTGCTCGCCGAGTTCGGCCACCAGCGCCAGGTCGGCCATCTTGAAGTGCCCGTCCTTGGCCCGCCGGACAAGGGTCAGCACGCCGTACCGGTTCTCCCCGTCCGTCAGCGGCACGGACAGCACGGACGTGGCGTCCAGCTTGGCCAGCAGCGGCTCGCCGTCCAGACTCGAGCCGAGAACGCCCGCGTCCTCGGCGTGGGCGATGATGACCGGGTGCCCCGATTCGTGCACGGCGCACGGCACGGATCCGGGCGGCGGGTCGACGGCGGCCAGGACGCTGGTCAGCTCGGCCAGGCCGGGGTCGTCCGGGCCGATGGCGAACTGCCGCCGGAGCCGGTACCTGCGCTCCATATCCACGATGACCCAGGCGGTGAGCTCGCCGGCGATCAGGCGCGCGCACCGCTGCAGCGTCCTCGACTCGCCGAAGCCCTCGTTCTCGAGCAGCAGCCTGGCCACTGCCGTGACCAGATCCAGCCTGCGGGTGATGGCTTGCACGCCGGCCAGCCCGGAACGACCCCCGCCTTCGCCTCCGGCCTCGGCGGCGGCGTCAGCGTCGCCTTGGCGGGCGGGCGGGCGGGCGGCGGCGTCGCGGACCGCGATCAGCAGGGGATCCGCTCCGTCCCGGTTACCCCGGACCCCGGCCCGGCCGATGACGAGCTCGCACGGCACCAGGCCGTCCGCGGCGATCAGGCTGCACCGGATGCGGCGTTGCTTACCGGTCCGGCTGACGGCCGTGAGCTGGGAGTTCACGGCCGCACGCGACGGCAGGGCGACGAAGGCGGTGAACGGGCGGCCGGTCGCGTAGCCGGGCTTGGCCCCGATCAGATCACCCGCGGACCGGTTGACTCGCTGGACCGTGCCGTCGCGGGTGAGCAGCAGCAGCGGAACGGGCGCGTCCTGGAACACCGCGCGCAGCAGGCTGCGCTCGGCGCTATCTGTCCCGGCCGGCTGGCTCTCGGCGGACGGCGGGCGGCCCGGCTCGCTGGGCGATGCCCCGGCCGCCCGGAGCAGGTCGATGGCGCCTTCCAGCTCGGTGAACGCGGCATCGAGCACGTCGCCGGGCTCGGCGCCCGCCGACCTGGCGGCTTGCCGCAGTGCGGCGTATCGCGCCTCCAGCTCGGTGAGCTGGTCAGACCCTAGCGCTTCGGTCATGTCGTTATCCGCGGGTTCCGGCGGACCGCGATCATCGCGACGTCGTCCTCTCGGGGTCCGAAAATGGACATCAGGTGATTGCTGAAGGCCTGCACCTCGGCGTCGCTGACTTCCTGGGCGGCGACGCGCAGCTTCTCGAGGTTGACATCGAGGAAGACGTTCCGGTCCTCCACCAGGCCATCGGTTATCAGCAGCAAGGTGCCTCCCGGTGGCAGGGACATCGTTTCCACGTGCGGCTCATGCATGGGCAGGCCGAGCAGCAGACCGCCCTCGCCCACATAGACGGCGTCCTCGCCGCCCACCAGCAGCGCGGGCATGTGCCCGCAGTTCACGATCTGCAGGTCACCAGACGCGGGGTCGAGCAGCGCGAGGCACAGCGTGGCGATGATGCCCGGGTGGTAGCGCGTCAGGACCTCGTTGATCAGGCCGGTGATGGCCAGCGGAGAGTGCCCCTCGATGGCGAAGGCCCGCAGCGCGTGCCTGAGCTCGCCCATCACCGTCGCCGCGAGCAGGGAGTGCCCCTGCACGTCGCCGATCGCGACCAGCACCCTGTCCCGCCAGCGAAGCGCCTCATAGAAGTCACCGCCGACCTCGGCCTGGTCGCTGGCCGGGATGTAGCGGAACGACATGGCCAGGCCCGGCACCTCGGGCAGCGTCATGGGCAGCAGGCTGCGCTGCAGGGTCAGCGCGACCATGTGCTCCTCGGCGTAGGAGCGCAGCGCCTCGACGGCCAGCGCGACGGACTGCACCAGCTGACACAGGACCTGCCGCTCCTCCTCGCCGGGTATGGCCTCGCGGGCGATGACCACCGCCACCGGGGGGCGGTCCGGCTTAGCCCTGACCGCGACCAGGCAGATATCGCACCGCAGCGTGCTGTCCGGGACCAAGAGCAGCCAGTCCGCACGCGAGACCATGATGACGGTGTTGGCCTCGCCCGCACCGAGCGCGTACTCGACAACCTTGTCCGCCAGCCCGGCCGGGCCACCGCGCTGTGCGGGTTCAGGATGCTGCGGCGAGGCTGATGTCCTGCGGACCTGGCCGTCCGGCATCTCCAGGATCACGATGGCCTGCGCGTCGAAGATCCGGGCGGCGCCTGCGGCCGCGGCCCGCGCCAGCCCGTCAAAGGTGCCGGCGGCATTGATATCCAGAGTTGCCCTGGTCAGGGTGGTGAGCAGGGTGGCCATCCGCTCGGCGCGCTGCCGGGCCCGGTAGTAACGCAGCGCGGCCAGCACCACGGCGAGCAGTTCCTCGGGTTCGGTCGGCTCGGTCAGGTAGGCGTCGGCGCCCTGGGTCAGGCCCAGGGCGCGGTCGGAGACCTCGATCGCGGTGGCGGAGACCTGGATGACCGGGATGGCCGCGGTCGCCGGGTCACCCTTGATCCGCCTGCAGACCTCATGGCCGCTGATGTCGGGCAGGTTGACGTCGAGCACGACCAGTTCCGCGGAGCTGACCTTTTCCAGGGCCTCGCGCCCGGTGCCGACCTCGATCACGGTGTGCCCCGCTCGCCGCAGCCAGGTGCCGATGATGTAACGCTTCGCCTCGTCGTCGTCGACGAGGAGCAGGACGGCCGGGGCGTCGGTCATGGCGTATCCCGGATGACCCCGCGGATGGTGAACTCCAGTCGTTCCCTGGTGAGTTCGTCCTTACGCAGCAGGGCCGCCGCGCGCGGTGGCGGCGGAACGTCGGCACCGGTGATGATGATCGCGGGCACCGAGGCGGGCAGCCGGGCCAGCAGCGCGGCGCCGTCCAGGCCGGGCATCCGCATATCGGCCAGGACCAGGTCCACGGGGCTCTCGGCGACAATGGCCAGAGCCTCGCGGCCATTGGCGGCCTCCACGAGGTGGTCCGCCATTCCGGCGAGCAGGCCCTTGAGCACCTGCCGGAAGGCGACGTCGTCGTCAGCCAGCACGACCGTGCCGACGGCCGGGGTCTGATACGGCAGGTCGAGCAGAACCGTGGTGCCGGCGCCGGGCTCGCTAGCCAGCTTGAGGTCTCCGCCGAGTATCCGGGCCAGCCGGCGCGCATAGGGCAGGCCGAGTCCGGTGCCTCCCCGGCGGACACCTGGCACCTGGTAGAACTCCTCGAAGACATGGTCATGCAGGCCGGCCGGTATGCCTATACCGGTGTCGGTCACGCTGATCTCCAGCCTCGGGCCAGTCACCCGTGCGCTCAGCCGCACTTCGCCGCTATCGGTGTACTTGATTCCGTTAGACAGCAGATTACGCAGGATGCTGGTCAGGGCAACCTCGTCGGTCAGGATCGTGCCTGGGGCACCGTCGTCGCTCACGATCACCTCTACCGGCTTGCCCTTGGCCACCGGGCGGGCCAGCCCGCGGAGCCGGCCGAAGAGGGCAGGCAGGTCCACGTTCGTTGGGTCGACGTGCAGCTGCCCCGACTCGGCCTTGGCCACGTCGAGCAGGTCGTTGACCAGGGCGAGCAGGGTGCTGCCCGAATTCCTGATGAGCTCGACCTGGTAGAGCCGCTCGGGGTCGAGACCGCCGTCGGCGCTGGGCTCGGCCAGCAGGCGGGTCAGCCCGATGATGGAGTTCAGCGGTGTCCGCAGCTCGTGGCTGATGTTGGCCCAGAACCTGTCCTTGGATTCCGAGGCCGTGCGCAGCCGCTCGGACGTCTCGTCAAGCTCCGCGTACAGGGCCACCACGCCGCGGTTGGTCTGCTCGAGCTCGTTGGACAACTCGCCGTACAGCGCCATCACCCCGCGATTGGTCTCCTGCAGCTCGGCGTTGAGCAAGAGCAACTGGTCTTTTTGCTGCTTGAGGTCTTCGAGCGCCGAGATCAGATCCTGGTTCTGGCGCCGCAACTCCTCCAGCGCGGACGGCGGGAGCACGGCCGCGAGTTGCGCGCTGACCAGTTTCATATCGGGTTGCACATCTGGCGGGCGCCGTTTCGTCATCCGCACGACGTTGCCGTTGGTAGTGACCTTGTCCATCGAGCCCGGCCGCGGCGACGCCCTCGGCTGGCGGCTCTCCATCGAGGGTCACGGTCAGCAGCAGCTCGGCATCGTCGATGCCGAAGGCGATGACGGCCGTCCGGCCGAGCGTGACCGCGCTGCGGCTCACCTCGCTGAGGGCGGTGGCCACCCGGATCTGATCCTGCTGTTCCAGGCCCAGGCTAGCGGCCAGCCCGCGACCGAGCTGACGTGCCGCGAAAACACCGGCCAGGTCCCGAACGTCAAGGCGGGCGAGTTCACTGGTCATGAGGATCTGAGCACGACGACGCCAGCATCATCACGGTGAATTCCCGCCTCCGCCAGCAGCGCCGCCGCTATCAGCAGCGGATCCCTGGCCGCGACGTTAGGCAGCGCGGCGACCTCCCAACGGCTGCTGATGCCGTCGGAGTGCAGGATGATCGCCGCGCCAGGCGCCACCTCATACTCGAACTGCCGGATGGTGCGCGCCTGGTATCCGGCGATCCCGGGCACGGAAAGCATGCTCTTTCTGCTGCCTTCGGACAGGATCGACGCCGCGATGTTGCCGAGGCCCGCGAAGCGGGCCAGCCGGCCGGAGATCTGCACGACGCCGATGGCCCCGCCGCGGGTCCCGGTCATCCGCCGGTGAGCCCGCTCAAGCAACGCCCGGGGCTCGCCCGCGGGCTCGTCAAGGACGGCGGTCACTCCGGCCGCAGCGGCCGCCGCGGCCAGCGGGCCATGACCGAGCCCGTCGCAGAGGACGGCCATCATGGTGTCGTCGGTCAGGACGGCCCCGTAGACATCGCCGCATTCGAGTTCGCCGGTAATGGGCCTGGTCAGCCCGGCGCAGCGGACGGCATGCTGACGGGGAACCGGCCAGAATCGCGCGACCAGCGACGTGCCGTGGCCGGGTACCGAGTAAAGATCGCAGAAATCGGCCAGCCGCCGGATCGCCCCCAGGCCAATGCCGAGCGTTCCTGCCGTGGAGCGGCCGTCTCGCATGGCCGCGCTCACATCCGGCAGACCCGGTCCCGAGTCGATGGTGACGAGCTCGATCCCTGGCGTTTCGGCGTCCCGGTTGATCGATAGCAACAAGGATCCCTGGCGCGCGTGCTTATACAGGTTCGAGGCCGCCTCGGTCACTGCCAGCGCAAGCTGATCGGCACGGGAGGCCGGGAACTGCAGCCGACCCGCCATGGTCAGGACGGCATTCCGGCACGCGGCCACGGCGCTGGCGTCCTCGACCCGAAGCCATCGCATGTCCTGGGGCGGCGGTGCCCTCAGCGGCCAGTTCAGCGGGACCACTTGGTTACCACGACGCTGGTTCCGCCGCCAGCCTTGGAGGTCAGCTCGAATTCATCGACAAGCCGGCGCGCGCCGGACAGGCCCAGGCCCAGGCCCCCGCCTGTGGTCCAGCCGTCCGTCAGGGCCAGGTCAAGGTCAGCAATACCGGGACCATCGTCGAAAAAGCCGATCTTGACGCCGCTCCTGCCGTGGTCCGACGTGACCGCCTCGAGCTGGGCCATGCCGCCGCCGCCATGAACCAGGGCATTGCGGGCGAGCTCGCTGGCGGCCGTCACGACCTTGGTCTGATCCACCAGGGAAAGGCCGCTTTTCGCGGCGACCACCCGAACCTGCTGCCGGACGCGGACCACGTCGTCTCCCGACCGGATCGGCAGCTCATCCATCAAGCGCTTCCGTTCAAGAGCGCAAGGCCCTTTTCCGCGTTCAGGGCGGTGCGCACGCCGCGCAGGGACAACCCAAGCTCGGTGAGGGTAATCGCCACCGCCGGGCGCATGCCGACCAGGACCGTCTCGGCGTCGAACAACCGGGACATGGAGCCGATCATGGTCAGCATCCGGCCGATGAAGGAGTCGACGATCTCGACCGCGGTGATGTCGATGATCACGCCGCGCGCGCCGGTAGCGACCAGTTCGTCCGCCAGGTCCTCCTGAAGCCGCATGACGCTCTCGTCCTGCAGGTCGATCTGGATGGAGACGAATAGTGTCGACCCGATCTTGAGAATCGGCACCCGCTCCATCAGGCTGGACCGACCTTCAGCCCGGTGCGTCTGAGCGCGTGCGCCAGCGCGTCGGCGAGCGTCGCCTTGGTCGCTATGTCACCGAACTCGATGCCGAGCGACACGATCGTCTGGGCGACCTGCGGCCGGATGCCGCTGACGATGCATTCGGCGCCGAGCAGGCGGGCGGCGCTCACGGTCTTGAGCAGGTGCTGAGCCACTTCGGTATCCACCGTCGGCACGCCGGTTATGTCGAGCACCGCGTGGTCCGCGCCGGTCGCGACCAGGGTTTCCAGCAGCTTCTCCATGATCAGCTGAGTGCGCGCCGAGTCAAGGGTGCCGACCAGCGGCACCGCGATGATGCCCTCCCAGAGCCGGACCACCGGCGTGGACAGCTCGAGCATGGCCTCGGCCTGGTCGGCGATGATCTGCTCTCTGGCCGCGGCGTAGATCTCGAAGGTGTGCAGGCCGAGATCATCGATGGTGCGGGAGAAGGCGAGGAACTCGAGCACCAGCTCGGGGGCGTCTACGACCAGCTCATAAACGGCATCCTTGAGCGAGAACACCTCGAGGACAGTCTCGCTGGGCGTAAACCCGTTTCGCGCACGTGACCGCGACAGCTCTGACAGCGCCGCCCTGAGCTCGCCTGCAGCGTGCTCGTCGGCGCCCGACACCGCCCTGATCACGAGGGCGTACAGGTCTTCTAGCTCGCGCCGCACCTCGGCCGCCGAACTCCGGCCGCGGACACTCGCCACCACGAGGTCGGTCCAGCGGCCGACGACTTTGTCCTGGTGGTCGCGCATAACGGCGGCTATCCGCCGTTGGCTGCTGTTAACGTCCATGGGGTACGCATTCCTAATATCCGGTCGCCGGTTACTCATGTACCGACCAACAGTACATCTGCGGTTACGGCTGCTAGCACGCCGTGCTGACCGCTGAGCGGGCATACGATCGCAGTGACCGTCAAGCCGAGACGTGGGAGTCCAGGGGTGGCAGAGCTTCTCTTCTCGATCGAACCTCACGGTGCCAGCGTCGTCGCGAGCGTCCAGGGCGAGCTTGACGTCGTGTCCAGCCAGCGGTTCGACGACTGCCTATCGGAAGCCGCCGCCACCAGCGACCGGGTCATCCTGGACCTGTCCGCGGTCGACTTCATGGACACGACCGCCTTGGCCGTCATCGTCGGCCACTGGCGGAGACAGGTGGCGGCCGGCGGACTGTTCTTCCTGGCCGGCGCGCGCTACCGCTACACCAAGGCGCTGTGGATCACCGGCCTCGCCGACCGGCTGCCGCTGTACGACACCGTCGACGAGGCCCTCGCCGCCGCCCGGGCCGCCCAACCTGAGCCTGGCGCCGAAGCCGCTAGCGGCCACGACGCCAGGCAGTCAGGCGAGCCGGGAGCTACCGCGGGCTAGCAGCAGCGGCCAGGTAACCAGCGGTACCAGCGGCCCCGTGACCCGCCCTCGCCCACCCGGACGAGAAACCCGACCAGCCAGATCACCAGGACTATCAGGGCGATCCACCACAAGATGTGAATCGCGAAGCCGAGCCCGCCCAGAATGAGGGCGAGCAAGAGGACGAGCAGGATGATACCCATGAGCTGATTTCCTTCTTTCTGTACGGCCGCTGCCCAGGACCGGACCCGAGTACCCCGTCATCGGCGATCCACACCAGCGAAACCAGTCCGGATTTCAGCGGGCGCCCGCGGCAGCCTGCCGGGTTACGGCTTCAGGCTCTTGCCCGCGTCCTTGACCTTCTCGCCGGCCTGCTTCACGTCGGCCGTGGTCTGGTCGGCCACGCCCTCGGCCTCCAGCCGCTCGTTGCCGACGGCCTTACCAGCCGTCTCCTTGGCCTTGCCCTTGGTTTCCTGGATCTTGTTCTTTGCCTTGTCGGAAGTGCTCACTACCGTTCCCTTCCTCGTGGATCCTCGTACCGGCCACCCACTGCCCCCGAGGAGGCATTCATAACGTCCGTTGTCCGCTTTTGTGAATTTCGGCAGTGTGCATTGCGGCGGGCCAGCCGGGCCGTGAGCACGGTCCCAGATTGCTACCAGTGAAGCCAGTTTGGCTCACGCCACCGGGGTAGGTTCTCCCGGACGGGAAGGAAGTAGGAGGCCCTGTTGCCCGGTACCGCACGCGATGACGACATGCCGGGCCGCATGGTGGGCGACGCCGGGGTGGTGCGGGACGCCTTCGAGCGGCAGCAGGCCGCCGACGCCGAGCGCGGGTGTCCGGCGGCCCGGGGGATCGCGGCGGAAGTGCAGGAAGCGCTGCTGCCGACCGCCCTGCCGGTCCTGCCGCGAGCCAGGATCGCGGCCCGGTACCTGGCGGCCGGACAGGAGCAGTCGGCCGGCGGTGACTGGTTCGACGCGATCCCGCTGGCCGACGGCAGCGTCGCGCTGGCCGTCGGGGACGTGGTGGGACACGGCGTCGCCGCCGCGGCGGCGATGGGGCAGCTGCGCGCCGTGCTGACCGAACTGCTCGCCGCCGAGGCCGACCTCGGGCATGTCCTGGAGCGCGCCGATGCGTTCGCCGCCCGTGGGCCGGCCTTGCGGGCGGCCACGCTCGCCCTTGTGGTGCTCGACCCGGCCGACGGCAAGCTGCGCTACACCACCTGCGGGCATCCTCCGCCGCTGGTCATCGGCGCCGACGGGGCGACCAGGTACCTCGAGGGCACCGGCACCGGACCGCTGGGGACCGGCTCGCCACCGGTCCTGGCGACCAGCGCGCTCGCCCCGGGCGAGCTGGTCCTGCTGTACAGCGACGGCCTCATCGAACGGCCGGACCGGACCATCGCCGAGGGGATGGCCGAGCTCGCCGCCGCCGCCGAGGCGGCCGCCGGGGCGGCCGCCGAACGGGCCCTCGCGCTCGCCACGGACCCCGCCGCGGCGGAGCGAGTGTGCCAGCGGACGGTGGAGCTGCTGACGCGCACCGGCCGCGCCGACGACATCACCGCGCTGGCGGCGCAGCGGCTCGCCGATCCGGTCCCGGCCCTGCGCCTGGAACTGCCGAGCGAAAGGCCCAGCCTGACGGCGGCGCGGGACGCCTTCGCGGGGTGGCTGAGTCGGCTCGATGCCACCGCCGATGACGCCGACGGGCTGCACCTGGCCCTGGTGGAGGTCTTTACCAACGCCATCGAGCACGCCTATCCGCGCGGCGAGCCCGGGATCATCGAGCTCGAGGCGATCCTCGGCGACGACGGGACCGTGGAGTGCCGGGTGACCGACCACGGCAGCTGGCGGCAGCCCGATCCGGCCGATGCCGACCGCGGGTACGGGCTGATGGTGGCCGGGCAGGTCATCGACAACCTCGTGGTCAGCCACCCGCAGCTCAGCCAGCCGACCCGGGCCGCCGACGGCACGGCGGGCGCCCCGGGCACGGTCGTGACCCTACGGCACCGGCTTGGCCGGCCCGCCATCCTGGCCTCGGGCCACGACAGCGCGCACACCGCTCATCCGGCCGGGCCGCCCTTCACCGTGCACACCTCCATCGCGGCAAACGCCGCGGCCCAGGCGCTGGTACGCGGCCCGGTCGACATCACCACCGCCGATCAGCTGGCCCGGCGGCTTCTTTCCGTCAGCCGGGGCGGCACGGTCCCGCTCGTCGCCGATCTCACCGGCGTCACCCAGCTCGGCAGCGCAGGGGTTCGCGCGCTGTACGCAGTCAGCGGGCAGATGGCGGCCCACGGGCAGGACCTGACCCTGATCACCGCGCCCGGCAGCGCCGCCCACATGGTGCTCGACCTCGTTCGGCTGGCCCACATCGCCGGGTAACGAGCCCTAAACCGTGCCAGCCGTTGCGGAAGACGGTGAAGCTGTCGGCGCCGGCGCGCGGGGCTGAACCGGAAATCTTAACCACAACTGAACTTCTTCGGGTGTGGGTCCTAGTAAGTCATTGGGCATGCTTGCTATCAGAGTTCCTTGCTCAGAGCGTCGGCCGCTTCCCTGCCGCGGTCGCGCAGCTGACCTGGAAGGGTCCGCGTCGATAGGGCAACCCTGCAGCCTTATCAACGCGGACCCTGGCATTTTGAGCCCCTTATTCCAGGTCATCCCCGGTGAACGGCAGCTCGTCCCGGCAGCGCGAAGACGACCTGTCCTTGATCGAGCAACAAGATCCTGCTCATGACCGCACGCTGGTCGTCGGAGCGGAACGGCTCGCGCAGTTGGCAGCCGGGTCAACCTTGCTTATGCCGACACCACCGCTATGACCGTGTGGCCGATCCTGACCTTGTCGCCTTTCTTAAGCCGCTGGGCGGCCACGATGCGGCGCCCGTTGAGCCATGTGCCGTTGGTCGAGCCGAGGTCTTCGACGTACCAGAGGCCGTGCGCGGACAGGAAGATGGCGTGGTGGCTGGAGGCGTGCTCGTCGTTGATCACCAGCGAGCCCTGCCGGCCCGCGGTGAATTCGGTATGGAAGACGCGGGTCTCGCCGCCGGCCTGGACGACGATCGACGGAGCGGGTCCCGCGTCGGCGAGGGTGGCGTCGCCCTTGCTGGTGACGGCGGACACGGCCGCCCTCCAGGCTTTCTGCTCATGCTCGGTGGCGTCTTCCCACGACGGGAGAGACCCGGGGTGAGCGCTACGGTGGGCCTCGTAGGCGGTGCGCGCGAGGCGGTCGAGGTCGGTACTGGTCACCAATCGATAATGTCAGGGGTGTGATGGTGGGTCCCCGGAAACCCCGGAAGGCTCCGGGCCGCAGAGGTGGACGCGGTGGAAGCTCGACTACGGCCAAAGCTCGGTGAGCTGCTGTGCGTCGTTCGGAGCCGGTGGACGAGAGCCGAGCTTGAGGCGACCCGGGTACCAAGTTTCACAGCGGCATCATGATCCGGCCGGTATTCCCCTAGCCCGAGTTTCCGGGGTAAGTTGATCTTCGCCTTGTTTCTGCTGGTCAGCGGTGGTGCTGGGGCTCGTCCGGTGTATTACCCATGTCAGCGCTTGGGGGCGTAGCGATAAAGGCCGAAGATGTCGCTGAGCTTGTCCTGGACCGGGCTGGTGTCGGTGAGCATGCGGTGGGCGCGGGGCCGGCCCCGCTCGCTCGGGTAGAGCAGGATGGTCTCGCCGATGCCGGCGAGCTCGCCGAGCATGGCGCGCACGGACAGGTCCAGCCCGGCGCGGCGGGCCTTCAGCCGCATTAGGTGGGCGACCTGCAGGGCCAGGACGCAGGTGAACACGTGGACGCGGATGTTGTGCTCGGTCCAGTGAAACATCGGGCTGAAGGAGACCACGCGGGTGTCCTTCAGCTGGCGGAAGCCGGACTCTGCCTCGGACTGGGACCGGTAGCCGGCGACCACTTCGGCGGCTGGCCAGTCGTCGTGATCGGTGATCAGCACGTGCTTGCCGAACAGCTCTTCTTCGAGGGCGGCTCGGGCAGCGGGATCGACCTGCCACGATAGGCGCAGGTCTTTGGGCTGCTCGCCGGACAGCTGCCAGGTGACCACGCGCCGGACCCAGGGCTTGCGGGTGATCTCGGCGATCTCGGCTTCCACCTTGTCCCTGCTGCGGCGGGTGCGGCCGCGGGCCAGGGTGGCGGCCAGCTCGTCGAGCTTCTTGCCGGCCTTGGCCAGGGTGGTCCCCGTGAACCCGCGGGCCTGGCTTTCGTGCAGCTCCGGGGAGTGGGTGAGGATCGCCCGCCGCTCGGCGCCGTAGACGACGCGGCGGGTGTCGTAGCCGGTCAGCCCGCCGAACCGGTCCTGGTCAACGACGGTGCGCGCGGAGGCGGGCAGGCTGGTGAGGTCCAGGCAGTCCGAGGCCGGTACCGACCCGATGTAGTGCAGCCCGGTGCTGGCCAGGTAGGCGAAGTTGTCCTCGCTGTTTTGCCCGGCGTCGAACACCACCGTCATGTCCGCCCTGGCGGGGCCGGTGCCGACGGCGGCGCAGACCGCCGCGTGCCGGGCGCGGAGCTGGCCGATCATCTGCGGGAACTGGGTGACGTCGGGCCGGTTGCCGGGGTAGGCGTGCCAGGTCAGCGGGATCCCGCCGTCGCGGGTGACCACCAGGCCCAGCCCGACCAGCCGCAGGTCGGAGCGTTTCTGCTTGGCCTTGCCCCGCTGGGCGACTGGCGCCTTGCCGTTGGCCGTGTCGATGAAGGTGGCGAAGTTGGTCATGTCCAGCGCCACCGACGAGCAGTCCAGCCCGAACGCTTCCACCGCCCGCAGCGCGATCCGGTCGCTGATCTGCTCCAGCTGCTCCAGGGTGACGGCGTGCATCGCGTCCCAGAACCGTCGGTGATCCAGGACCGTGGCGGGGACCTTGGCGAACCGGGGCGCCGCCGTCTTGGCCCACCAGTCCGCGAAGCCCAGCTTCGAGCACGGTGCCACCACCCGGTTCAGCGCCGCCAGCGCCAGGTAGGTCCCGGTGGAGGCACCGGCGTCGGACCGCCGCGCCCCGGTCACCTCATCGATCACGCCGGCCACGCCCAGGTCCTCCAGCACGCCCCAGGCGCCGGCGACGGCGCCGAACGCCTTGTGCTGGATGCGGTCGGGCAAACCGAGTCCGCCGCCGCGCATCGCCGCGGCCAGCTCCTCGGCGGTGCCCAGGTATTCCTGCGATGTGATCCTCGGCTTGCCGCCAACGCGTGCGGACTCCACCAAGTAGTAGTAGGTGGCCTCACCGCGCTTCTTGCCGATGATCGAAGCCATATATGGGTAATACATTAACGGGCGCCTAAGCGCAAGCACCGACGCGTAGTTTGTCCAGGCCAGCCAGCTAACGCACGATGCCTCAGCAGTTCAAGATCAACTTATCCCGGAAACTGGGGCTAGGCACCACTGGCGCTGGAACGACAGGATCGCCCGGGCGAGCGAGTCCCCAATGCTCCCCGGCGATGATGGCGACAGGATCGTCACGATCATCTCGTGCTGGTATGACCCTCCCTGAGACAAACTCACCCTTCTTCGGGACCGGCAGACCGAGCGCGGCTGCGACCCGCGGGTCGTCATCCTGATGACCTAGCACCAGGATGCCCTCAGGCCTTAGCAGCGTTCTTGCACCACCGTTCCCGCGGGCCCGCTTCATGAAGTCATCTTGTTGGGCAACGGTCGCCAGTTCAGCACGTCGGATAATGCGGTGCTGCACCAAGCGGAAAAGCTCATTCGTCCGTGCCTGGCCGTGTTGACTTCCGCGATTCGCCTGGGCATTGAATATTCGATTCCGGGTATCAGTGTCCAGATTAAGAAACAAATTTTCAGCGAGCCGCTGATTGGCTGGCCATAGCCTGCGTATGTGGGCATGACTGGCAACAGCAAGTTGACGCTTGGCATCGCGATTCGATCTAGCGCGAAGGAAAGAATTTCTGACGCGAATCAGCCCGGCGGCCCATGAACCCCGCTGATCGTTTGCTGTTATGAGGAGGCAAATATGGTCGATGGCTTCAGGTGGCAGCTCCCAGCCACCGTAAGTCATTGAATACTTGCAGTCGACCTCGATGCCGGCTATCCGGTAGTCGGTCGCATCGCCATCCGCAAAACCGAACTGCCGATGCAGGTTTATTTCTACAAGCGTACCTACATGAGTTTTCTCGGTCTTATATAGCTGATTGTAGTTCCAGCGCCCGGTATGTTGGCCGTCGTAAATCTGGTCAAGTGTATCGCGTAGCACCCTAGCCACCTGCACGCCGGTGGGGTCAAGCAGGTGCAGCTCGGCTTCGACGACGGATAGTTCAGGATCACCGTCGTCGCCATAGGGCAAGGGATCTTGTTGCATCGTGATCATGGCGCCTCACATGTGTAACCTACAGTCATATTAGGCGACATGCCCTTAGCACCTTCAAGGAGCAGCGCCGGCCGACGACTGTCCCTGCCCTGGCAGACGAGCCGTTACCTGGGCCTACGCGCCATACGCGGAGCAGATCAGCTGTGCAGGAAAAGCAGCATGAGAGGGCCGGGCAGCAGAAGCTCAGACCGCCCGGAGCAGACGATCTGATTTAGCGGCTGAATCTTCACATGCGTTCAAGATCGCCGATCGGATGCTTTCGCCGACCGCTCGTGCCACCGGCGGCGGGAAGGCGTTACCGATCTGGCGATATTGTGCCGTCTTGCGGCCGGAGAATCGCCAAGAGGCCGGAAAACCTTGGACCACGGCGGCCATCGGGAGGGTAAGCCGCGGCAGGTGATCAATAGGGTCCGTGGACTTAGGCGGCGCATCGGCCAGGCCTTTACCATCGACATGAAGCTTGAGCCATTCATTCCTAGCACGTGTCGGACCAAGATCCGGACCGCCATGCTTACGTGACCCGCCGACGAGTGTGGGGCCAATGCCGTTGGCTTTCGCCGCCCATGCTGCTGCGCCCGGCCAACCGTCTGCCGCCATGTATCCGTAGAGGGCTGCGCCGACAGTTGGTGGCGTATTAATTACCTGCGGCCACCTAAAATATTTGTAAGTTGGCGCCTTCATGGCGACAAGGATGAAACGTGGACGCAATTGCGGCACGCCAAAATCGCATGCGTTGAGCACTTCCCAAGTAGTCTCGTAATCGAGTTCATGCAGCCGCGCGAGAACTTGCTCGCGGTAACTAGCGAACCGGGCAGTAGACAGGCCCCGTACGTTCTCTAGCATTATCGCTGTTGGTTCGCATTGCTCTACGAGATGAAGCGCCCGAGGGAATAGATCACGCTCGTCGTCTGCGCCAAGCTGCTTGCCAGCTATGGAAAATGGCGGGCACGGCACACCGCCGGCGAGCAGATCAATTCCTTTAAACTCGGCGCCTTCGAAATGATGAATGTCGCGTTCGACTATATTCCATTCTGGACGATTCAGCCGCAGTGTTTCGCAAGCGGCCAAGTCGATTTCAACAGCCGCGACGTGAGAGAATCCAGCTTGCTCGAGGCCCAGTGATTGACCGCCGCCGCCAGCGCAAATCTCCAAACAGGTCAATTCAGCCGTCGGCGAGTTCCTGTCGACGCGGAGACCTGACTCCGGCCAACTTATGTCGAACCTAGATTCGATGCTTGTGAGCCTCGCAGAGGCAACACCGGTCACACTAGCCTCTGTGCCATCGATAAGCATCCCCACGAGGCGACTCTACAGGTAACCATGATCAACATCCAGGAAGTGATCGTACAGCCGTTCGACCGTGTTGGACTGAGACCACCGGCTCTGGCTGAAGCTTCACCGCGGCGGGTTACCCTTAGCTGATTGCCGTGGACTATACGTAGCGACGGCAGGACATCCGGCCACAGCGCTGGGCCCGACCGCCTTTCGCATGGGCGGATCTGGCTGTCCTGGCGAGCGATTCGCATGGGCGGATCTGGCTGTCCTGGCGAGCGATTCGCATGGGCGGATCTGGCTGTCCTGGCGAGCGATTCGCATGGGCGGATCTGGCTGTCCTGGCGAGCGACTGGCGCGGCGAGGTGGGCGGCCGTCTTAGATGATCAGGCCCAGCGGGTCCTGGATCCGGTTCGTGAATGCCGCGAGCCAGCGAGCCGCAATGGCTCCGTCGATCGCGCGATGGTCGACCGAGAGGGTGCAGCGCATGACGTTCGCGACGGTCACCGCGCCGTTGACGACGACCGCCTGCGGCTTGGCCGCACCCACTGCCAGGATGCCCGATTGCGGCGGGTTGATGATCGCGGCGAACTCTAGCGTCCCGAACATGCCGAGGTTCGAGATCGAGAAGGCGCCGCCTGCCAACTCGTGCTGCAGCAGCCGCCGGTCACGGGCACGTTGTGCGAGGGACCGTGCCTCTGCGGCGATCACGGACAGGCGCTTGGCCTCGACGCCGCGCAGCACGGGCGTGACCAGGCCGCCGTCGGTCGCGACGGCGATCGAAACGTCGACCGATGCATGCGCCACGAGCCCCTCGTCACTCCAGGTGACGTTCGCCTCCGGCACGTCCTGGAAGGCCGCCGCGACCGCCATGATGACGAAGTCGTTGACCGAGACCTTCACCGGCGCGGTCGCGGTCTGGTTGATCCGCTTGCGCAACCCGAGCAGTTCGTCGACGACGCACTCCGTGGTCATGTAGAAGTGCGGCGTCGTCGCCATGCTCTCGGTGAGACGGCGCGCGATGGCGCGCCGGATCGGAGTGTGCGGGATGAGCGTGTCGGCGGCGGATGCCCGGGCGGCGGCCGACTGCGGAGCCGCCCGGTCTGGATTGCGAGCCTCGCCCGCAGTCCGACGGCGCTGGTCGGCGAGCCGTTCGAGGTCGCGGCGGACGATTCGGCCGTTCGGGCCCGTCCCTGCGATGGCGGCAAGGTCGATGCCCTTCTCGCGGGCGATCCTGCGCACGATCGGGCTCGCGAAGACCCGGGTCTGGGAGGCGGCCTGGGTCGCTTGGCCGAGGGCGGCGTCGATGTCCGCGTCCGTCTCGCCATCCTTCACAAGCACCGCGATAGGGGCACCGA
>CAWCUJ010000028.1:0-130979 GCA_963798675.1 uncultured Actinomycetes bacterium
CCGGGACCTTCTGGTTCCTCGGGTGGCATGTGAGCGATGATGGTCGTGCGTCGCCCTGTGGGCTGGGTCGCCGGGCCGCGGCGGCCCGGCCTGTTGCAGTCGGGGCGGGAGGGCTGAGCGATTAGCAAGTTGCTGGACCGGGCCACGGAGACCTCCGCGCTGCAGGGAGTGCTGGCGGCGGTGCGGGACGGGCTGAGCGGGGTGCTGGTGCTGCGGGGGGATGCGGGCATCGGCAAGACGGCGCTGCTGGAGTGGGCGGCCGGCCAGGCACTTGACATGCAGTTGGCCCGGGTGGCCGGGATCCAGGCGGAGATGGGGATGGGGTTCGCCGGGCTGCACCAGTTGCTGGTGCCGTTCCTGGGCGGGCTGGATGGGCTGCCCGGGCCGCAGCAGCAGGCGCTGGGGTCGGCGTTCGGGCTGGTGGACGGTCCGCCGCCGGACCGGTTCCTGGTCGGTTTGGCGGCGCTGACCCTGCTGACGGATGCGGCGGCCGTGCGGCCGGTGCTGTGCCTGGTCGATGACGCGCAGTGGCTGGATCAGGCGTCGGTGCAGGTGCTCGGATTCGTCGCCCGCCGCCTGTACGCCGACCGGATGGGCATGCTGTTCACCGTACGGGAAGGGGAGGGGCAGGCGGCGGCGCTGGCGGGGCTGCCGGAGCTGATGCTCGGTGGGCTGCCGGAAGAGGTAGCGGGTGAGCTGCTGGCCACGTCGGCCGACGCCCGGGTGGACAGGCGGGTGAGCGCTCAGATCGTGGCCGGGGTGGCGGGGAACCCGCTGGCGCTGGTGGAGCTGGCCGGGGAGCTGACCCCTGACGAGCTGTCGGGGGCGGTGCCGCTGGGCTGGCCGCTGCGGTTCGGGGGGCGGCCGGAGGAGCTGTACCTGGCCCGGGTGCGGGCCCTGCCAGCAGGCACCCAGACGCTGCTGCTGGTGGCGGCGGCCGACCCGACTGGGGATCCCGCGCTGGTATTCAAGGCGGCCGGGCAGCTGGGGACCGGCCCGGAGACGGGCGAGGCCGCGGGGACGGATCGGCTGGTGTCCTGGCAGCCGCGGGTGCGGTTCCGGCACCCGCTGATCCGGTCGGCGGCCTACTATGCGGCCCCGGCCGCCGACCGGCGCCGCGCGCATGCCGCCCTGGCCGCGGTCAGCGACCCCGGCGCTGACCCGGACCGGCGGGCCTGGCACCTGGCCGAAGCGGCGGCCGGGCCGGACGAGCAGGTCGCCGCCGAACTGGAACAATCCGCCGGGCGGGCGCAGGCCCGCGGCGGCCTGGCCGCCGCCGCCGCGTTCCTGGAACGCGCGGCCACGCTGACGCCGGACCCGGGGCGACGAGCCGAGCGCACGCTGGAAGCAGCGCAGGTCAACGTGCAGGCGGGCGCGTTCGGCAAGGCCCGCGACCTCCTGGCCACCGCGGAGGCCGGGCCGCTGGACGAGTTTCAGGCCGCCCGAGCGGACTTGCTGCGCGGGAGGGTCGCGTTCGCCTCCGGCCTGGGCAGCGATGCTCCCGCGCTGCTGCTGAAGGCCGCTAAACGGCTCGAGCCGCTCAATCTCGACTTGGCCCGCGAGACCTACGTCGACGCGTGGCAGGCAGCATTCTTCGCCGGGCATCTGGCGGGTGCCGGCCACCTGCTCGAGGTCTCACGCGCCGCCCGGCTCCTCCCCGCGCCGACGCACCCGCCGCGTCTGGTCGATTTGGTGCTGGACGGTTTTGCGCTGCTGGTCACCGACGGGCCCGCCGCCGCCGCAGCGACGCTGCGGCAGGCCACGAGCGCCTTTGCCGGCCCAGACATCCCCGAGGAAGAAATACTCCGGTGGGGCTTTATCGCCACGGTTGCGGACGAAGCTCTGTGGGACGACGAGGGCTGGCGCGTGACCGTCAGGCAGGTTCAGCTCGCCCGTGACCTCGGCGCGCTCGACCAGCTCTCGTTCCTTCTGAACCGTATGGCTGTGGAGACCGTGTGGCGTGGTGACTTTGCGGCTGCCACTTTGCTGATCGCCGAAGCCGGTGCGGTCTGCGAGGCGACCGGGTCTCGTTTCGCGCCCGTCGCCGCTATCATGCTGGCTGCATTCCGGGGAAGGGAAGCCGAGGCCGTCCCGCTGATCCAGTCCATCATCGAGCAGGCCGCAGCCGGGGGCCAGGGAGTCTCGGTGACAGTCGCGCACTGGGTGGCCGCAGTCTTGTACAACGGCCTCGGCCGTTACGAGGAGGCACTGGCGGCGGCCCGGCAAGCCAGCGAGCACAAGCACGTGTATATCTCTGTGTGGGCGTTGCCCGAGCTGATCGAAGCCGCCGCGCGCACCGGAAACCCGCGCATCGCCGGCGATGCCCTGGATCTGCTCGCCGAAACGACCCGGGCCGGCGGAACCGACCTGGGGATAGGGATTGAGGCGCGCTCCCGCGCCCTGCTGAGAGAGGGAGAAGCCGCCGAGGGACAGTATCGGGAGGCGATCGGCCGACTCGGCCATGCCCGGCGGCGTCCCGAGCTTGCCCGCGCCCACCTGTTGTACGGCGAATGGCTGCGCCGCCAGCGCCGCCGCCGCGACGCCCGGGATCAGCTGCGTACCGCCTTCGCCATGTTCGACGCGATGGGCATGGAGGCTTTCGCTGGCCGGGCCCGGTCCGAGCTGCGCGCCACTGGCGAGCGGGCCCGCCTGCGCGGCCCCGGGGCCCCGGAAGTGCTCACCGCGCAGGAGGAACAGGTCGCCCGGCTGGTTGCCGAGCACCTGTCCAACCGGGAGATCGCCGCCCGGCTGTTCATCAGCGCCAGCACCGTCGAGTACCACCTGCGCAAGACCTTCCGCAAGCTTGGCGTCAGCAATCGGGCCCAGCTCGCCCGGACGCTCCGGAACGACAAAGGAACACCCGCGCAGCAGGACTGACGGTGAGCTACGACCTGCTCTCGACACGGATTCGGTCGTCGACCTGGGTGACGCCAGGCGCGGACCAGGCGGCGGCCACCGCGTGATCGTGCGCGGCCAAGGAGCTGACCGTGCCGGACAGGATCACCAGCCCGTCACAGAAGGTCTCGACCGAGAGCCCGTCCGCCTCTAGGGCGGCATCGCGCCGGAACGCGGCGCTAATGGCGGCCCGTGCCTCACGGGCATCGGGGGTCTGGGTCAAGGTGATGGCGTTGTCAATACCGGCAACGCCGGGCACGTTGGCGGTGCGGAACTCGGCCGCCTCGCGCTGGTAGTGCCACTGCGCGGTGCCGGTCAGGATAACCAAACCATCCCGGGCCTGCGCATCGACGGTCATCGGAACCGAGCTGTCCAGCATCAGCGCTTCCAGCACGTCCCCGCGCAGGTCCTCATCGTCCCGCAGGTCTGTGTCCGGGATCTGCACCTGCAGCTCATTGGCGACCCGGGTAACCCCCCGGACGCGCGCGGCGGCCGTGCCCCCCGCCCGTTTCAACCGGAGGCTGGCCACGGTCCCCCGCAGCGTGACCGTGCCGCTGGCGGCCGATACCTCGATCGCGTCGCTATCCACCTGCGGGTCCCAGGAGAACTCGGCGGCGACATGGCTCTTCAGGTCATCGTCTTTCATCGCTACCTTGTTCCGCCTCCGGCGTCGGCATCTTCGTGATCACTGGCTTATCCCAGGGCAAGACGTTACGGCCAGCCTGCCGGACGTCGCATCCATGAAGATCCTTAGTCATTCCGGGGCAAGGGCCCCATGGGGTACCGGCAGGACTAAGGGCCTTCCGGGATTCGATCCGCTCACCAGATCCCTAGCGTTTGACAGCGGACCGGACATGTAAAGCCTGGATGCGCCGTGACCAAGCAAATCCTGCCCGCCGCGCCTGCCAGCGGCGGACACCGGATGCCATCGGCCGATGGCACCGTGGCCTGGGTGGTGCAGGAGATCTGCTATCGCCCAGGACTGATAAGTGCTGCCGAGGAGGTTGATGATGCCGGTGATGGCTTACCTCAGCATTGGTGCTGTCCGAGCTGACGCCGTCTTCGTGTCGGGGCTGCAGCGCTGCGATGAGCCCAGCGCGGGTCAGGTCCGGCAGGCGGTCGCCGCGGCCGTCCGGGCGTTCGGCTGCTCGGGCTGTGCCGGACGGGTGGCACACGAGTTCGGCGATCATCCGGAGACGGCGGTGATCCGGATGCGCTGGGCGCGCGGCGTGGCCCGCGAGGCGTTCGCGGATTCGCCGCCGGAGCCCGGGCCGGGTGCCGATGCCGGTGGGTTGCTGGTCATCCGTCCGCTCGCTGAGCAGGCATCAGCCTCACCAGGTACTGAGCGACGTGAGCCAACCCTGTCTGCGGCGGGCGGGGAAGGCTGATGGAGGAGGGAATGATCCAGGCGCAGGCGGTGGCGCGTATTGCCTGCGCTCGGATGACCATGGTGCATCTGACAGCGTTGCACGACAGCGTGGACGGGCTTGCGGCCTTGCGGGGCAGGTCCCCGTGGGGCCGCAGGGCGGCGGCGCACGCGGAGATCTTCAGCCTGCTGGCCGAGGTGGTGACATGACCGCGATGATCAGTGACTCCTCCCCGGGAGCGCGCGGGAGGATGACGCCGCGGGAGCGACCTGCCGGCGGCGAGGTTGTGCGCGGGCATGAGGCGGAGCAGAAGATGATCCGTGACCTGCTGCGGCGCGCTCAGCGGGGTGCTGGCGGCGTGCTGCTGGTGGACGGGGAGCCGGGCATCGGCAAGTCCCTGCTGCTCCGCGACGCCATCGACGAGGCAGCGGACCAGGGCTTTTCGCTGGCCGCGGGAGCAGCGGACCCGCTGGGCCAGGCGATCCCGTTCTTCGCGCTGCGCGCGGCCCTGCGCGAGCCGTTCGCCGGGCTGACCGCCGATGATCCCGGTCGTGATCTGCCCGATGCGGCCGCGTGGTGGATCGCCCAGATACGAGCGCACCTCGAACAGCGAGCCGCGGCGGCTCCGGTCCTGGTCTGCCTGGATGACCTGCACTGGGCCAGCCCGGCCACGCTGGCCGCGCTGCGGACGCTGCCGCGGGACACTGAAACGGCACCCGGTCGCGTGGCTCCTCGCCCGGTCAAGCACATCCCAGCGCGCCGCGGACTACCTGTTCGGCCAGCTGGAGAAGGACGGTGCCGCCCGGGTCACCCTGGCCCCGCTGGACCAGGATGCGGTGGCGGCCATGCTCACGGACGCGTTCGGCGCGCCGCCCGACCAGGCCCTGGCGGACCTGGCCCGCGGCGCGGCCGGGAACCCCTCGCTCGTGGCCGAGCTGATCGGCGGCCTGCGCGACGATCACGCCGTGCACGTCACCGGCGGACGCGCCGTGCTGGCCTCGGCCCGGCTGCCGCAGCGGATTCACCGCCTCGCGCAGCAGCGGCTCGAGGGCCTCAGCCCGCAGGCCCGGCAGCTGCTGGCGACGGCAGCGGTGCTGGGCCCGGCGTTCCGGCTGGAAGACGCGGCCGAGATGCTCGGCCAGACCCCGGCCATGCTGCTGCCCGCGGTCGAGGAGGCGATGGACGCCGCGATCATGACCGCCGCGGAACACGCGTTCACCTTCCGCCACCAGTTGCTGCGCCGCGCGGTCGGCGAGATGATCCCGCCGCCGGCGCGTAAGGCGCTGCACCGCCAGTACGGCGAGATGCTGCTGGGCCGGGGCGAATCAGCGGCCCGGGCCGCCAGCCACCTGCTCCAGGCCGTGCGGCCGGGCGACCCCGCGTCGCTCGCCGGGCTGGACGAGGCGGCGGCGCAGACGCTGCGCTCAGCGCCGCAGACCGCGGCCGGCCTGGCCCTGCGCGCGCTGGAGCTGACATCGTCGGCCGATCCGGCCGCGCTGCCCCGTGCGGTGGCCGCCGCCGAGGCCCTGACCGCGGCCGGCCGGCTGGACCAGGCCACCCGGATCGCCCGATGATCTGCTGGCCAAGCCGCTGCCGCCGGCGGCCGAGGACCGGCTGCGGTGCGCCCTGGCCTCGGTCCTGTGTGCCGGCGGCCAGGCCCGGGCCGCCGCCGGGCAGGCCCAGCTGGTCTTGGCCCGGCCGCAGCTGCCCGACGGCCTGCGGGACCAGGCGCTGACCGCGCACCTGCAGGCTCTGACCGGGCTGCGCGACGAACTCGCCAGCCCGGTAGCCGACACCATCCTGGCCGCCCCCGGCCAGCACGACTGCCACGCCGCCGCGGCGGCCCGCCTCACCCGCGCGGTCCTCGCCTGGGACAGCGGCCAGATCAGCGACGGGCTCGAGCTGTTGCGTGATGCGGCGCGGCACGGCACCGGGACCTCTGCGGATGCCCGCCAGGTCCAGCCGCTGCTCGCGCTCGCCGCCGCCCTGGTCGACCTGCGCCAGCTCGACGAGGCGGAGGATATCCTCCGCGCTGCGGACAGCCCAGCGCTGCAGGACATCCCGGCCGCTGCGGCGGTGTCCCTGCTACGCGGCCGCATCCACCTGGCCGCCGGCCGGCTGGCTGACGCCGCCGCCGATGGCCATGCAGCCCTGGCCATCGCCCGGACCTCCGGCGCGCACGGGTACGCCGCGACCGCGCACAGCGTGCTGGCCGTGGTCGAGCTGCGCCGCGGCGACCTGGCGGCTGCGGCCCAGCACCTCGCCTCCCGTCCCGCCGGCGGCCCGCAATTCGCGGACCTGTACGCGCGCGCCGAAACCACCACGGCCGAGGCGCAGATCACCGAAGCGCGCGACGGACCGGCCGCCGCCCTCGGCCACCTCTGCCAGCGCTGCGCCGACCTGGAGGCCCGGCCCGGCCTCCTGCTCGGCGACCCAGCTCTGGCGGCCTGGCTGGCTCGCACCGCACTGGCCGCCGGCGACAGCGACCTGGCCGCCCGCGCCGCCCGCACCGCCCAGGAGCTCGCCGACGCCCACCCGGGGTTCCCGGCGCTGGCTGCCGCCGCGGCCCACAGCCGGGGCCTGGCCCGCCGCGACCCGGGCCGCCTGGCTGAAGCCGCCGCGCAGCACCCCGATCCGTGGGCCAGGGCCTCCGCCGCGGAAGACCTTGGCGTCCTGCACGGCAGGGGAGGCGACCGGGATCAGGCGATCCACCACCTGAAGGACGCACTCGCCGGGTACCGCCAGGTCGGTGCCGTCCGCGACCAGGCCCGCATCCGGCAGCGACTGCGCAAGCTCGGCATCCGCCGCCGCCACTGGAGCACACCCGCCGCCCGGCCCGTCACTGGGTGGGACAGCCTGACCGACACCGAGCAAGCCGTCGCCGGCCTCGTCGCCCAAGGCCTGAACAACAACCAGGCCGCCGCCCGCATGTACATCAGCACCCACACTGTCGCCCATCACCTCCGCCAGGCCTTCCGCAAGCTCAGCATCGCCTCGCGCGTCGAACTCACCCGCATCGTCATCGAACAGGCGGCCGATGGCTCATTAGCTGGCCGCGTCCGGGCGTGGAGCCCGTGGCTTCGGCTGGCGGCGTCCACGACTTCGGCGTTACCCAGCGGGGAGGCAGCTGGCGGGGCACTCGAAGCCGCTGTTGTCGCGTGATCTGCGCCGCACATCGTGAGGTCAGATAATCGCATGAGTGCCGCCCGGTCCGGGTGGCGAGCTGAGGAGGCGGCACGGAAACCACCGTCCGTTCGGTAAATCAAGATTTTTCAGAACGGACCGTGGTGCTTGTTTCCCGGCCAGCCTGTCAGCCGCTTCGGCAGTTCCCTTGATTTGCGTGAGCCTGGCCGACCGGCGGCCCGGCGGGCCGGACTCGCGGCGCTTCTGGCCAGCACGACCGCAGAGCCGCTGAGAGTGGAAGAGCTGATCCACTCGGCTACCATCGCCGTCGCCGGGCAGGTCCCGGTCAGCCGCCTCTGGCACGCCGTCCCCTTCTTCCCCTCCAGCAGCGAAGTCTGGCTCCGCCTGCTCGAGGCCTACCAGACCTGAGCCAGGCACTGGCCCGCGACCGATAGCTGATCAGACGATGTGAGGCCGCAACGCGGCGGCCAGGCTGGCCGGTGAGCAGGCAGCAGGCTGGCCTGCGCACCCAGCCGAAAGCAACGATCCTGGGAGGACCCGATGACACATGTGGCGTGGGACCGTGTGGCCCGCGGTGACGTAGTGCGCGCAATAGGGGAGTACGACCGGCTGGGACCCGAGCGGTTCTTCGCCGACCACGGCTTCGGCCCGACCACGACGTATGACCTGGTCTGGGACGAACGCCGTTACCCGCCCAAAGCCATCCTCGGCACGGCCTATGAGTTCGCCGCAGGCCAGCGCCTCGACTCCGGTGATTTCGAGGGCGGAAAGTCCGGTGCGGTCACCGTGCTGGAAAAGCTAGGCTTCACCGTCCAGCCCAAGCATCAACCATCTCCCTGACCGTGGAACCGGCTGCCACCGGCCACGAGGCTGTCAACAACGAAGATCTGCTGGTGCACGACTGGCGGGTATCACGGCTCGTCCGTCTCGGCATCCCGGCACCGCTGGCCGAGGTGTACGCGAGCCATCTCGACTGGCATCAAATCGCCCGGTTGGTGCAGCGTGGCTGCCCCCCGTTGCTGGCCCTCCGCATAGTCGGCTGATCCGGCCGGGCCGGCTAGCTGTCCGCAAGCGGTGTCCCGGTTTCGGAGGACTCGGCGCCGATCAGAATCCCCGGCGGACCGCCGGAGCACCGCTAGCTGCTGATCCTCCGCAGCCGACGATCCGGCCTGCCGTCCGTCTTTGTGCCGATTGACGCAAACCTCGACATGGCCGGCCACGAATACATAGTGAGCACACATCGTGGCGGCCGTGCGCCGCCGACCCGGTACCGGCTTGGCCGGAGGAAAGGTCAGAAGATGAAGTTCGTATCACACCGGCGCGGGCGGACCGCCGACCTTGCTCCGCAAGGAAGTGACCATCATGCATGATTGCTGGTCCCGTCGCCGGCTAGCTGGGCATGGTGTTCGCCGCCGGGATCCCGTTCGGGTGAGCCGCCGGGCGCCGCGGTGAGCAGGCTGACGCGGTCGCCGGGAGCCAGGGTGAGCTCGGGCTGGGGCGGGCGCAGCTGGTGGCCGCGCAGGACGATCACAGGGGTGGCGCCCAGCGGCCAGGCGACGTCGGCGAGCGTGCGCCCAGCGGCGGGCGAGCCGGCGGTGATGGTGATCTCGGCGAGCTGGTAGCCGGGCAGGGGGGTCGGCGGGTGCTGCGGGAGCGCGCCCGGGTCGGCGTGGTCCCAGTCGGCGCTGAGCTGGGCCTGGGCGGTCTCGGACCGCGCGGTGGTGATCTGGCGGCCGATGGCGCGCAGCACGTCGGGGGCGGTGACCCAGCCTGGTATCTGGCGGCCGTCGGCGGACAGGACGGGCAGGCCGTCGTGGCCGTAGACCTCCAGCTGCCGCAGCGCCTGGGCGACGGACTCGGTGGCGAACAGGGCCTGCGGGTCGGCCTGGTAGATGACCGGCCTGGGCAGCGCGGCCCCGTCCGGTGCCGTGCTGGCGCCGTCTGTGTCGGCCGGGGCGGTGCTGGCCTGAGCGCGGGGCGGGACCGGGAGCGGCCAGCGGAATGGACGCATGGCGTCGGCGATCTTGAGGTCGGCCAGGGCCCGCCAAGGGGTAGCGCGGTCGATGTCAGTGCCGCGGCGCAGCAGTTTGGTGGTGTAGATGGTGCCGTAGGACAGCGCCCGCGAGATCGTCGAGGCGATGGCGACCGCGAGCATGACCGGCAGCGTGAGGGCGAAGTCGCCGGTCATCTCGACCACGCTGGCCAGCGAGGTCAGCGGGGCGCGGGCGGCGGAGGCGAACACCGCGCCCATCGCCACTACCGCGTACAGGGCGGGCTGCCCCGCGCCCGGCCCGAAAAGGTGGTGCACGATGTCGCCGAACGCCATGCCGGAGGTGACCCCGATGAACAGCGACGGCGCGAACACGCCGCCGGAGCCGCCGATCCCGATGGTCAGGCTGCACGCGGCGATCTTGGCGAACGCCAGCAGGGCCAGGAACCACAGCGCGTACTGGCCCGCGGTGGCCTTGTACATCACCGGGTAGCCGACCCCGTACATCTGCGGGATAGCCAGCAGCAGCAGCCCGAGCGCGACCCCGCCCACCGCGGGCCTGGCCCACTCCGGCCGGCCTTTCCAAACCCGGTCGCACACGTCCTCGGTCTTGTACAGGACCGTCTTGAACGCCAGGCCCATCAGCGCCGCGACGACCGCCAGGACCGCGACCAGCAGGTAGTCCCGCGCGTGGTGCAGTTCGATGCCGGACGGGAAGCCGGACAGGAACGGCTTGTCGCCCAGGAACGGGATGGCGGTGATGTCCGCGATCATCGCCGCCAGCATGACGGTGAACAGCGCGTCGACGGAGAACTCGCGCAAGATGATCTCCACGCCGAAGAACACCCCGGTGATCGGCGCGTTGAAGGTGGCGGCGATGCCGCCGGCGGCGCCGCAGGCGACCAGGATCCGCAGCCGGTTCTCCGGCATCTTGATCCGCTGGCCCAGTCCGGAGGCCAGCGCGGAGCCGATCTGCACGATCGGCCCCTCCCGGCCGACCGAACCGCCCACCCCGATGCACACCGCCGAGGCGACCGCCTTGACCACGCTGACCTGCGGCCGGATCCGCCCGCCGTTATCCGCGACCGCGATCATCACCTCGGGCACCCCGTGCCCGCGCGCCTCGCGCGCAAACCGGTAGATCAGCGGGCCATACAGCAGACCGCCAATGACCGGGATGACAATGAAGAATCCCAGGCCCAGCCAGGGCAGGTGCGTACTGCCCACGTGGCCCTGCTGGCCGAACTGGCTGTGCCCGGTGGCGGCCCAGGTGAAGAAGTAGATCAGGTACCGGAACACGACCGCGCCCAGCCCGGATCCGGCCCCCACCAGCAGCGCCAGCAGGAACATGCCGCCGCGGCCGGCCCGCAGCCACCCGGCCGCCCGGCCGGCCCACCCGGCGCCGGGCCGTGGACGCGGGGCCGTCACCGGGACTCCTTTGCGCTCGCCGCGGATCGAGCCGGCCTCCGCGGCCTGGCCGCGCCCGCCTCGTCCGCGCGCCCGGGGGACAGCCACTGGTTGTCGGGCACCTCGCCCGCCACGTCCGCGAACGCGCGCAGCGCCCAGGCGACCGCCCGCTGGGTATCCGCCGGCAGTTTGGCCAGGATGTCTGCGATCAGCGCGCGGCGCCGCGCGGTGGCCTGGTCCACCGGCGACCGGCTCGCCGTCAGCACCGCGTCCACCGCAGTCGCATCTGCCGGATGCTCCCCCGCCGCGGGCACGCCCACATCTCGTGTACTAGACAATGTTTGCACTCTGCAATTGTAAGGCCACACATCCTTGTGAACGATCTGGCCGGACGGCTCAGCGCCATCTACCCGGACGGGCCGGTCTCGAAAGCGCGCGGTCAGAGCCAGGAGGCATGAGCCAGGTTCTCAGAATTGCTCCCGGCTGGCTCCGCGGACTGGCCCAGGGCGGGCCGGGGCGCGGCCAGCACCGGGCGCCGGGCTGGCGGCCAGGGCGGCCGCGGCGGCCTCCCAGGAGAACGATCCGGGTGCCAGGTGCCACTGGGCCATCAGCCCGTACAGGCCCGCGGTGAACAAGCGGGCCGCCAGCGCGGGGTCGGTGCCCGAGGGCCATTCGCCGGCCTGGGCGCCCTGCGCGATCAGGTGCTCCAGTTGCCGGTGAGTGCGGGCGTCGACGGCCCGGACGGCCGCGGCGATGGCGGCTCGTGCGCGGCGAGCGAACGGGCCTCCATGAGCACTCGGCAGGTCTCCGGTTCTGCCTGGACGTGCGCGGCGATCGTCGCCGCGGCCGCGTGCAGGACGGCGCGTGGCGACTGGCGCTCGGCATCTGGCAGTGCGGTGATCGCGGCATCCAACCGCTGCCCGGCGCCGCAGTCCCACTGCTCGTGCAGCGCCAGGAACAGCGCCTCCTTGCTCTCGAAGTACAAGTACGGGGTCCCCTTTGACACCCCGGCCTGCGCGGCGACGTCGGCCATCGTGGTGGCGTGGTAGCCGGACCGGGCGAAGCAGGCCAGCCCGGCGGCGATGATCTGTTCCCGGCGCGCCGCCCGCGCCGACTCAGCGATCCTCGGCACACTCGCTCCCGTCCTCCGGGGCCGGCCGCACGTCGGCCGCGCTGACGGGCCGCCCGGCCAGCACCAGCGGCCGGTCCCGGCCCGGGCGAGAGCGGCGCCGGGCAGCCAGCAGCCAGGCGATCCCGGCCGGCGGGCACAGGATAAGAAGCGCGCACAGCAGGCACCGGTCCGGGCCGTCAGGCTTGCCTGCCAGGTACCCGGCAGCCAAACCGGCCGGGACGGGCAGATCCGCAATGAGCCGGTCCAGTTCGATCCAGGTCCGCGCCGCGTATGCGGCGCTTACCCGGTTACCGTGCTCGTCGGCGCTCAGCCTGCCGTGCGCGAAGGCGTCGGCCAGCAGGCCGGCGACAGCGTCGCGATCGGCGTCAGAGGCCAGCATGCCGGACCCGGCCCCGGTGGTGCCGGGCAGGTCACCGGCTGTGCGGGTCCGGGTCATCGCGGCTCCCTCCGTGGCGCCATCCTGTAATGACTGACCACCCAGTCATTTTATCCGCGCGAGTGGCAGCCGCGTCAACCGGCCAGTCCTCGCCTCCCCGGACACAGGCCGTGCACGCCAGCCGGTGCGGAGTGGGTCATCAGGTGTCCGGCGAGCGCCAGCCTCGCGGCGGGCGAGGCCAGCTGCCCGGCGTGCCGACGGATGCGGCCGGCCGCTGGTTCCCGGCCGGGCTGGTGCCGCCGCCCAGCCAGGCGATGACCGTGGCGTACAGGACGGGGATGAAGCATAGCGCTGGGACGGCCCACAAAATCGCCACGGCGATCTGCTGGTCCGCGGCGGCGCCCAGGCCACCTGGCGCGCCATGGTGGTAGGCGGCGAACCAGGACGCCCCGGACATGCCGGTGAGGTAGGCGAGGATCCAGATCGTCCACATGGCCGCTGCTGCCATCGCGGCACGTGCCGGGCGGGCCAGTTGCCCCGGCGCGGGTCGCGGGCCGGCTAGCTCCGCCCAGATCCCCGTGCCGGCGGCCAGCAACGTGATCATCTCGGCAGCGGCCAGGGCAGGGTGGCGGGCTAGCGCGTTGACCGTGACCGGCAGCCGCCAGGTGATCGCCAGGGCGATAAAGGCAGCGAGCCGGATCGCGGCGCGGGCAGCGGGCCGGAGGGGCCGTCCAGCGCCGGGCAGCCGCGGCGGGCGCGTACGCCATGGGATGCCCATCGCCAGCAACGCCGGCCCGGCGACCGCGAAGATCACGAACTGCAGCGCCTGCGCGAAGGCGTACTGCCGCGCATAGCTAGCCGCTGGCGGCAGCAGCATGCTCGCGATCAGGATGATCGCGGCTATGCCGGGCAAGAACCGCGCACGCGCGAGCAGGGTGGGCACCGGGAACCCCTCCGACTGGATGGTCTGCTGTGGTCGGTATCTGTCATCATGCAGCAATATCACAAGACCGACGACACATCGGGCGCCGGCATCATTTGGTCTTCTGTCGGCCGAGCACGGCGTAGGCCAGCGCGGTGACGGCAAAGGCGGCACGCGCGCGTCCGCGGGCTGTTGGCGGACAGCGGCCTGAGGTTTATGCTCGTGGCTAGGTGAGCCGGGAAGCCTGGTCGGCGTGTTCGCGACCGTTGATCTTGCCGCCGGGAGGCGCGATGACCACACCCAGCACACCCGCCGACACCACTCCCGCTGCGATCGTGCCCGTATCGTCGGCCGTGCCGTCGGCGCCTGCGCTGCCGAGCTGGCCATGGCGCCGGGCCGCGCTGATCATGGCCGGTCCTGGTCGCCGGAATCGCGGGCGGGATCGTGCATATCGGCTTGTTCTTCGTCCCGGCGCTCGTGGCGCTGGCCGTCGGCACCGTCAAGCTGTGGCGTGGGTACCCGTGACCCGGACGGAGCGTCCGCGGTGCCTGGTTACCTGACCCGTGACCGGCTGGCGGTGCTGGCCGGGCTGGCGGCGCCGCTGGCACTGGCCGCCGTGCTGGTGCCGTTCCGGGGCAGCTTCCCGAATACCGACGCGGCGCTGGCCATGCTGCTGGTGGTGGTGGCGGTCGCCGCGAACGGGGACCGGCTGGCCGGGGTGCTGGCTGCGGTGTCGACCGCGGTGTGGTTCGATTTCTTCCTTACCCGGCCCTACGAGCGGTTCACCATTACCCGCCGGACCGATATCGAGACGACCGTCCTGCTGCTGGTGATCGGCGTGGCGGTCACCGAGATCGCCGTCTGGGGCCGCCGTCACTACGCGATCGCGAGCAGGCGGGCCGGTTACCTGGACGGCATCAACAACGCGGCGCGGGCGGTGGCGGCCGGCGGTTCCGCGCCGGCGCTGATCGACCAGGTCAGCGACCAGCTCGTGCAGCTGCTTTCGCTGCGGTCGTGCGTCTTCCAGTACGGCGTGGCCGGGCTCGGCCGGCCCGCCCGGCTGCGCCGCGACGGTTCGGTCACTTTCGGGGAACTGCGCTGGGCGGCGGACGGCGAGGGCTTCCCGCCGGGCACCGACGTGGAGTTGCTGGTGGAAGGCGGGGGTATCTTCCAGGGCCGGTTCCTGATGACCCCGGCGCCCGGTGCGCGGCCCGCACTGGAACGGCGGCTGCTGGCGGTCGCGTTCGCCGATCAGGTCGGCGCCGCGCTGGCCAGCAGCCGTCCTGTCGGCCAGGGCTGACCGGAGCCCTGCTACCGGCCAGATGGCTGGATGGGGCGGGCGGGAATCCCACCGGTCCCGTCCTGGCTGAGGAAGGCATGCGGGAGGTTGCCTGAGTGCCGGGGATCGTGTTGTTCTGCGCGGGGGTGGTGGTGAGCCTGGCCGCGAGCTGGCTGCTGGTCTCGCGGCTGGAGCGGCTCGGGGAGCGGGCCGGGTTCTCCGAGGCCTGGCTGGGGCTGGTCGCCGCGCTGGCCGCTGACGCCCCGGAGATCACCGCCGCGGTAACCGCGCTGTCCCGCGGCCAGGCCAGCGTCGGGGCCGGGGTGGTGATCGGGTCCAATGTGTTCAACCTGGCGGCGCTGCTCGGCCTGGCCGCGGTGGTGGCCGGGCGGATCGGCTTCCACCGCCGCGTCGTGGTCCTGGCCGGGGTGCCCGCGGTGTGGGTGGCCGCGGTGTGCCTGCTGACGGTGGCCGCGGTGGTGGCCCCGCCGGCGGGGCTGGCCCTGACCGCGGTGGTGCTGGTGCCGTACGTGGCGGTGCTGGGGATGCGCCGCGCGCGGATGGAGCGCCTGCGGCTGCCGGCCGGGTGGGTCCGGTGGCTGGTCGCGGCGGTCCACGAGGAGGAGGCCGAGCTCGCCGAGGCGATCCGGCCGCGCCGGGGCACCTGGCGTGACGCGATTGCCGCGGCCGGGGCGCTGATCGCGGTGGTCGGCGCGAGCACGGTCATGGAGGTGGCCGCGACGACCCTGGGCGGCCGGTACGCGGTCGCGGACATCGTCACGGGCGGGCTGGTGCTGGCCGTGGTGACCAGCTTGCCGAACGCGGTGACTGCGGTGTACCTGGCCCGGCGGGGCCGCGGCGCCGCGGTGCTGAGCACCGCCCTGAACAGCAACGCGATCAACGTGGTGGCCGGGCTGCTGATCCCGGCGTGCCTGGCCGGGCTCGGGCCGCGTTCCGGGCCGGGCACGCTGGTGGCCGCCTGGTACGTCGGCCTGACCGCACTCGCGCTCGCGCTCGCGTTCCGCGGCCGGGGCCTGGGCCGTATCTCCGGCGCGGCGATCATCGCGGGATACCTGGCATTCGTGACCGCCCTGGTCATCACCGTGGAACAAGGAGGCGTCCGCCCGGCCACGGCCGTGTTCCCGGCCGCCATGATCACCGCGGCCGGCGGGCTGCTGCTCACCTGGCCATGGCGGGCCGCGGCGGCCGGCCGGGGCGGCCTGTGGCAGCGGGAGTCGGTGCTGCCCGGATGGAGCATCGGCCGGCTGTGGCGGCTCAGCCTCATCTCCTGCGGGGTGATAGCAGCCTGCGACGCGGCCAGCGGCCCGCACCTCATCCTGATCGGCTTGCTGACCATCGGGCCCGTCGGCGCGCTGCTGACCGGCCGGTGGACGCTGACCGCCGCGGCCAGCTGCCTCGCCGTCGCGCTCGGGGTCGGGCTGGGTGTCCCGGACCAGATCTTCGCCACCGTCACCCAATACGTGTTCCTGGCCGCCGTCGCGGCCGTCGGGACGACCGCCACCGTCGGCGCGGCGGTCCTCCAGCACCAGCGCCCCTGATTACCGCCCGGATAAGCTGACGGCGGTGCGCCGGGAAGCCTGGGCGGTATTCGTCAGGTGAACAGTGCGGGCGAGGTGGGCGGCGCGCGCGGGTAGAGACCCTTGACGTACCCGGCTTCCCGGCCACAGGTCGGCTTTGCGCTGGCTCCTCAGGCAACCGGCTTGTCCCGCTCGTAACGGCTCACGGCGCGCGTACGCGGCACCACCGACGGGAGCAGCATGCGGGCGTGCGGTCTGCCGCATCGAGGACGATGTCCACGCCCGTAGCTGTCGGCCCTCCGCGGCTACCGGATCGTTAACCGGGCAGAAGCTGGCTGGTGCAGCCTGGTCACGGGCCCGCCCAGCCGAGCGCGGCACCCGGCTGCGGAAGCTCGCCGGCCGCCGCGGCGAAGGCCCGGAAGGCCGCGATCACCGGCTCGTGCTGGCCGGGCGGCAGCGCACCGAGCAGCCTGGCCAGCTCGGCCCGGCGCCGCCGGGTCGCCTCGGCGACCAGGTCCCGGCCCGCCGTGGTCAGCGCGATCCGGACCGAGCGGCGGTCACCGGCCTGCCGGTGCCGGCGGACCAGGCCCTTGCGGACCAGCCGGTCACACATCCGGGTCGCCGTCGACGGGTTCACCGCCAGCGCCGCCGCCAGCTCGGCCATCCCCTGCGGCCCGGCCGCCGCCAGCACGACCAGCGCCCGGTATTGCGGCAGCGTGATCTCATCCCCGGCCGCCGCCAGCGACCGCGCCGCCACCGCGACCAGCGCCCGGCTCGCCGCCAGCACCGTATCCACCAGCTCGTCGTCGGCCGGGACCGCCGGCAGAGCCAGCGCATCCGGAGCAGCTGCATCAGGCATAGATAATTATTGCGCTGTGCAATACCGAACCGCGCCGCCCGGGACCGCCACGGCAACCGGAGGATTTCCGTCTGAGCCGCCTTGCGGGCGTAGCCGGCGACAGTGAGAGCCGGCGCACAGGGCGGTGAGCGGCCACGCGGCTTCCATGGTCTTCACGTGCTCGCGGTAGCCCGGCAGGTGGATACCGCTGAGGATTAAGTGCCGCCGACGGCGGCCCGATGCCGATGAAGACCCCAGGAGACGACGGTGAGCCAGGCGGGGATGGCTATGTCACAATCCTTTCGGCGCGATGGGCGTTCCGCTTAGACGTTCGCGTTCGACTACGGCGCGCCGATCGGGTTCCGGATCGCCGCACGGCACCCCGAGCGCATAACCGCGATCATCTCCCAGAACGGCAACGCGTACGAGGAAGGGCTGAGCGACGGCTGGAACCCTGTCCAGGCCTACTGGAAGGACCCGTCGGAGGCCAACCGGGAAGCGATCCGGATACTCGTGGCGCCGCGGACGACGATCTGGCAGTACACGCGTGGTGTCCCCGACAAGACGCGGGTCAGTCCGGACGGCTACGCGCTCGATAACTACTACCTCGCTCGCAGCGGCGCCGATGAGATCCAGCTCGACCTGTTCCTCGACTACGCGAGTAACGTGGCGCTCTACCCGGTGTTCCAGGAGTACTTCCGCACCAGCAGGCCGCCGCTGCTCGTCGTGTGGGGCAGGAACGACCCGTTCTTCCCGCCGGCCGGGGCCGAAGCCTTCAAGCGCGACATCCCCGACGCCGACGTTCGTTGGCATCCGGCAGTTCATGCTATTCGGGCGACATACCGGCTAAACCGCAACTAATTCGCCGTTTCGGGTGCGGGCGGCCATTTCGTGTGCTGTGCTTGCCGGGTTGCGGCCGCGTTGTGAGGCGGCTGGGGGGTGGAGTTTGGGCCTGGAAGACTGTGATCCCGCGCCATCACGAAACGCCGCGCTCGGCGCCGCGGTCCTGACCCGCCCGGAGCCGTCGTGGGGCCGGGTTCTGGTCAACACGGTCCGGGTCGCGGTGTCGTGGCGGCTGCAGGAGGCCGACCTGGGGCGGCGGCGCGCGGGCGGTCCCCGGCCCTGGCGCGCCCACTGGCGCTGGCGGGTCGGCGTCTTCGTCCTGGCCCTCGTCGGCGCCGCGGCGACCGTGTTGTGGCTCACCGGCGGCCTCATCGGCGGCCCGTCCCCGGCCGCGCGGGTGTCGGCGCCGGGCGCTGACCCGGCGGCGGCTGCGGCGCAGGCCCGCGCGGTGGCCTGGGTGGCCGGTCAGGTGAGCGGCAGCGCGATCATCGCGTGCTATCCCGGCATGTGCGCGGCACTGCAGGAACAGGGCGTCGCCGCGGGCCGGCTGATGCCGCTGCGGTCTGCGGCGGCCAGCCCGCTCGGCGCCGACGTGCTGGTGACCACTCCGTCGGCCGTCGGCCAGCAGGCCGACCGGTACGCGCCCGCGCTGATCGCGAGCTTCGGTTCGGGCGATACGCGGATCGAGGTCCGCGTGATCGAGCCCGGCGGAGCGGCCGCCTACCGCGCGGCGCTGCGCGCCGACCTCGCCACGCGCACGGCCGCCGGAGCTCAGCTGCTCCAGAACCCGCACATCCAGTTCACCGAGCCGGACGCCGCGCGCCTGCGGGCGGGCCAGGTGGATGCGCGCCTGCTGGCCACGATCGCGGCACTGGCGTCCCAGTACGCATTCCGGGTGACCGCGTTCGACGATGCGGCTCCCGGGGCTCCGGTGCTGTTCCGGGCGGTGAGCATTACCGGCATTGGCCGCGGCCTGGCGGCGGCCCTGGCGCTGGTCCGCTCGCAGACGCCGCCGTACCTGCCCGCGCACGCGGCCGTCACCGGCACCGCCAGCCCCAGCGGGGCCACGCTGAGCATCGAGTTCGCCGCGCCGAGCCCGCTGGGACTGCTCTCGCCGGTCCTCGACGCCGACTCGCCGCGCCCGGCGGGTCACGGCACTTTTTCCTGGGGTGGAATCAGATGAGAGGTAGATGATCATGGGGTTGTTCCGGCGCCTTGCCTGGCTGGCTACGATCACCACGCTGCTCGGCGGCACCGCTGCCGTCATGGCGGACGCACCCGCTGCGTCCGCGGCGCCCGCGGCTGGGCCCGATGGATGGGTCCGGATCGCGCACCTGTCTCCCGAGGCGCCGGCCATGGACATGTACCTGTATCCGTTCGGCAACCCGGCGAGTCCCATCGTGCTGAAGGACGTCAGCTACGGTAACGTCTCGGCGTACATGGCGGTCAGCCCGGGGCAGTACACGGTGGCGATGCGGGGCTTCGGCGCGTCGGCCTCCAGCAAGCCCGCGCTGACCACGAGCTTCATGGTAGGCGCCGGAGCCGCGTACACGCTGGCCGCCCTCGGCCCCGACCCGGGCCTGCGGACCGAGGTGCTGCGGGACCAGATGACCGCGCCGCCGGGCGAGGCGGTCGTCCGGGTCCTCCAGGCCTCCCTCAGGCAGCCCCTGGTGACGGTCAGCTACGGACCGGACGTCCTCGCGCGGCAGCTCGTCTTCGGGTCGGCCACGTCGTACACGGCCGTCTCGCCGGGCGCGCACACCGTGCGGTTCGCCGTGCCGGGTAAGCAGACCGCCGCGCCCATCACGCTGGCCGCCGACAGCGTGCACACGATCGTGGTGCTCGACGACGGCACTGGGCTCAGGGCCGACGCGGTGACCGACGCGGTGGGCAGCCGGCTCACGCCGAAGGGCGCCGTCGCCGCCGGGTTCGGCGGGACCGCGCCCCGCCCGCCGGCGAACCCGGCGCCGTGGCTCGCGGTGATCGCGGCCGGGGCCCTGCTGAGCATGGCGGGTCTCGCCCGCCTGCGCCGCCCAGCGTGACTTGCGTGGCGGCATCGCGCGATAAAGTTCGCGTTAGCTGGTCCGGACTTCCGCAGCTGAGCCCTGTGGGGTTCCAATACAGTCAGGGCATAAGTAGGCAACGCTGTCGGTGAGGTTCATCACTGGCATCCTCTTCCGTGACGGTTTTCGGGTAGCTGATGGCGCCGGCGCTTCACACCGTATGTGCCAGCCAGCTAGAACAGCGGTGACTAGATAGCTCAATATCATCCGGGTGCTTGTTGCCGGTTCCGCGGGCTGGTCGCCTGTTGATCTTTAGACTTGCGGTCGTGGGCGACGCAGTCGGGATGGCGGGGGTGGTCGCGGCACTGTCCGCGGTGAGCGACCTGACTCGGGGGCATCCTGCGGGGGAGGCGATGCGCGCGTGCTTGCTGGCGGCGGAGCTGGCCAGGCGGGCGGGGCTGGATGAGCGTGGCCGGGGTGAGGTCTATTACGGGACGTTGATGCGGTTTGCGGGCTGTGCCGCGACGTCCCACGAGATCGCCGCCGTGTTCGGCGGCGATGACATCGTGGTCCGTGCCCGGGGTGACCTGATTGACCCGGCCGAGCCGGGCGAGGCGGTGGAGTTCCTGGCGGGCCTGGGGGTGGACGCCGTACGGCTGGAGGCGCTGGGCGGCCCGGCGGGCGTGGGGAGGCTGAAGGCGGAGGGGGCGCGGGCTGACTGCGAGGTCGGCGCGGACCTGACGGCTCGGCTGGGGTTGCCGGAGGCGGTGCGGCGGGCGGTCCTGGACAGCTTCGAGCGGTTCGATGGCCTTGGTGTCCCGGCCGGGCGGGCTGGCGCGGAGGTCGCGGAGGCGTCCCGGTTCGCCGCGGTCGGGTATGCGGCGGTGATGTTCGACGCGGTCGGCGGCGGCGAGGCCGCGGCGCGGGCGGTGGCGCGCTGGTCGGGGCGCGCGCTGGATCCGGCGATCGTCGCGGTGTTCGCCGATGCGCCGGGCGAGCTGCTGGCGGTCGCCAGCCCGGATGACCTGTGGGCGGCTGTGGTCGACGCCGAGCCGGCGCCGCGGCGCACGTTCGGCGGCGAGGCAGCTTTGGAGGAGGCGCTCGCCGGGTTCGGGGATGCCGCCGACCTGAAGAGCCCGTGGTTCACCGGCCACTCGCGCGGGGTCGCCGGCCTCGCGCGGGCCGCCGCCGATCTGGTCTCGCCGGCCGCGGCCCAGGCCGTCTACCGGGCCGGGCTACTTCATGACCTGGGCCGGGTGGCGGTCCCGGTCGCCGCTCCGGTCGACGGCCGGGCCGGCGTCCTGGACGTTCGGTGCGCTGGTAGAGGCAATCTCGATTGCCGTCATCGGCGTGGTGATCACCTCGGCCGTCAACGTCTTTGCCTGACCACTGGTACCCGCCGTCTCACGGGCAGCTCGATCGGCCGCACTCTGGGTGCCTCGCGGCCGGCGCTCAGACGGGCTCGCGGGCCGGTCTTTGGCAGCCGTTTTCCCCTAGGTGAATCGGTCCGGTAGGTGATGACTGATCCCCTGTCGGAGTGCGAGCCTGCGGGGGATGGGCAGCGATCCGGCGCGAGGTGAGAGGTGCCGGCTGGCCCGTATATGTCAGAGAACCCTTGCCAAAAGACAGCGAGAACGTTCTGCAAGGAGGATCGAAATGGTGTGGGTCATCACCGGCGGTATCATCTACTTGATACTCGTGGTCACTCTTGGCGTTATGTCGATCAGGAAGGGTCATTGGGTGATGTTCATCATCGGGTTCTTCTTGCCATTCTTCTGGCTCATCGGCGCGCTGATGCCTTCGCGGCGGCTCGCCTACTAGGCGAGCCAGCTCCAAGGAGAGCGTTGCATGGGGGCGAGTATGACGAACCAGCACTTCCAGGCCCTGTCGGCGGCGAAGCGGCGGCGGCTCATCTTCTGGGCGGTCCTGCGCAGCGTGCTGGTCGCGGTGGTGCTGGTCGTTCTGTACTACGTGCTTCCGCTGGACCGGCGATGGGATTCCGACGCGGCGATCCGTCTGCTGATCGGCATCGTGGTCTTCGCGGGTGTCATGGTGTGGGAGGTCAGGGCCATCGCCGGCTCGCGCTACCCGGGTCTGCGGGCGGCCGAGACGCTGGGGTTGATCCTTCCCTTGTTCCTGGTGCTGTTCGCGTCCACCTACTTTGTGATGGAACGGGCCTCTGCGGCGAGCTTTACCCAGCCGCTGACCCGCACCGACGCCTTGTACTTCACGGTGACCGTGTTCTCCACGGTGGGGTTCGGGGACATCACCGCCAAGTCCGAGGCCGCCCGGGTGGTGCTCATTGTCCAGATGCTCGCCGACCTCGCACTTCTGGGCGCCGGCATACGAGTGCTCGTCGGGGCCGTGCAACGCGGCCGGGAACGAAGATCGGATACAGGCGATGACACCGGGTCGGCCGCCAGGTAACGGCCTGCCCGGCTCTTGGTACCGCGTCGCATCACTGTTCGCGAAGGGCTCGCGGTAGCCACAGACGGGAATGCACGGGAACAGCCGGGGCCTTGCCCACTGGCGGCGATGTGGCTAGCGATTCCCCGCCGCCGGGAACCAGCCGTCCGGCGCCCTGGCCGCGCCCAGCCGCCTGGCGGGCAAAGGCCGGGAGGCTGTAACGCGTGCGCCATCATGACCGGCCGGGTTCCATCCCGGGACCCGCGGCACCGTTGTCCGTTCCCTGGTCCGGATTGACGGATACGAGCTCAACGCCCAGCTCCTGGATTTGCTCGATGAGGCCGAGCAGGTGCGCTTGATCGGTCACCTGGCCGGTCAGCACCGTCATGCCCGCAAGCCGCTGCAGCTGCATGCCTTCAAACAGGAATCCGAACGGATCGCCCAGCTCCCCGCGAAGGACAAGCCGGTACCTGCAGCCTTGCGCCCAGTTGCTGTCCATTACTGCGCAGCCTCACACTCCGGCAGGGGACCCGTCATCACCTGCCGGCCGGATTCCCCTAGGGGAAATTGCTGCCAGGCCAGACCGGCCCGCACGTCCGTCCGGGCCGCCGGCCAGTCACAGGCAACGAGGCGGGCAGGCCTGGGCGGCGACGGCCGGCGGCGCCCGGCGTGTTGTCCCGTGGATGCTCGCTACAGGAGGCCGAGCTGGCGGCCACGGTCGAGCGCGCCGGCCCGCGTGGACACCGCGAGCTTGCGGTAGATCGCCCGGACGTGGCTGTGGACCGTGCTGTGCGACACATACAGCTCACGGCCGATATCCCGCTGGGACAGATCGCCGTGCAGGAGCTTGAGCACCCGGAGCTCCTGCTGCGTCAGCTCCTGATCACCGGATCGGACGGGGCGGATCTGCGGTGGCCGGCCGAGGGAAGCCAGCCTCCCGGCCAGGATTCCCGGATCAGGGCAGGATCCGAGGATGGATCTGGCCTCGGCTATCGCATCGGCGGCACGCTGGTGCTCGCCCAGGGCCCGCAGCACCGGCGCCTGGCCGAGCAGCGCATTCGCCAGCTGGATGGGCTGGCCGAAGGTCCGCGAGAAGGCGACGCCGCGCTCGATCAGCGGCAGTGCCTCCCCGGGCCTGCCGCGCGCCGCGAGCGATAGGCCCAGCGCCAGCGGAGCCGGGCCGATGACCTTCCCGCTGCCGTGCTCCCGCACGAATCCGGCGGCCGTCTCGGCCAGCACCCGCTGTTCGTCCAGACGGCCCCGCTCGCCGGCGATCCACGACCGGTAGACCAGCGACGCCTCGCCAGCCAGCCACTGCCCGCTCGCGGACGCCAGCCCCGCCGATTCCGCGAACCACCGGTCGGCCTCCTCAGGCTCACCCCGGAAGTACAGGCCCATACCGACCGCCCAGCACGCCAATGGCCGCCAAGGCGACCCGGGGCCCTCAAGCTCGGCCGCCCGGCGGGCATTGTCCAGCTGGGCGCCGACATCTCCCCACGGAAAGCAGGCCCGCAGCATCGTCAGGCTCGCCTCGCCCGAGCTGAAACCGTCCGGCAGCGGCCCCGCGCCCAGATCGCCCAGCCGTTCGACCGCCGCGATGGCCACTGCTGCCTCCTCCCGCTTAGCGGACAGCGAGAGCACCCAGGCCTGGATCAAGAGCAGATGCACGTCGCCGCTCAGTATCTCGTCGGGGAGCCGCCGCAGCCAGGCCAGCACGGTGTCGTACCGGCACGTGTTGGCGAAGCTGATCCAGTGGCCTTGGATCAGCTCGGCGGCCTCGGCGTAAGCCCCGGCTGCTATCGCATGCTGGATCGCCTCGTCGGTCGTCCCGTGATCGCGATGCCAGCAGTACGCGCGGCGGTGCAGCGCCGGGGCCAGCCCCGGTTCGCGCCGCTCGAGCTCCACCCGGAGCAGCTGGGCGAAGAGGTGGTGGAAGCGGTACCACCTGCCCTCGTCGTCGAGCGGGACGAGGAACAGGTTGCTCCGCGACAGCGCGTCGAGCATCGCGGCCGAGCCCTCCTGCTCCAGCACGGCATCGCAGAGGGGGCCGGACAGCCGTTCGAGAACCGACGTGCGGAGCATCAGCGCCTGCGCCGGCGGGTCATGCGCCTGGAGTACCTCCGTCTCCAGGAAATCGATCACGTGACGGTTCGAGCCGCCGAATCTGCGCACCAATGCGTGACGGTCGGCAGCGTGCTGCAGCGAGAGCGCGGCGAGATAGAGCCCGGCCGGCCAGCCCTCCGTCTTCACCATCAGGGCTTCGACATCTTCGGGCGTGAGGTCGAGCCGGAGGCGGCCGTTCAGGAAGGCGTCCGCCTCCTCGCAGGTGAATCGCAGGTCGCCGGCTCGTAGCTCGAGCAGCTCACCGTGGGCGCGCAGCGCAGCGACCGGCAGGACCGGCTCTGTCCTGCTCGCGAGCACGAGCTGGAACCCGGGCGGCGCATGCTCGACGAACCAGGTGACGCTCTGCCGCGCCGCACCGCTCGACAGGCGGTGGAAGTCATCTAGGATGAGCGTGATCTCACCCTGGCCGTCCAGCTCGTTGACCAGGCGCGGCAGGACCACGTCAACCACCGGTGCCACGACCGTTTGCGCCACCGCCGACCCGGCGACGGCGGGGCTGGCGCGGCGGAGCGCCTCGATCGCATGCGTCCAGAGGACCACCGGGTCGTTGTCGCCCTCGTCCAGCGTCAGCCACGCGACGGGTTTCCGCGCGGCCTCGGCCTCGCGCCACGCCGCCAGCAGGGTAGTCTTCCCGAAGCCCGCCGGGCAGGCAACCAGAGTGAGGCTGCGGTCCGACCCGCTTCGAAGACGTTCCAGGAGGCGCTCGCGCGGAATCGTCAGCTCGCGCACCGACGGCGGATGCAGCTTCGTGCTAACCAGGATCGGCTGCCCCGCATCCTGTCGCACCCCGTCGCCCGCGACCGAGCCTCGCCGTTCAGAGGTGCCCTGGCGGGCCTCGCGCACTACCTGACGGCGGGACAGACTCGGTGCCTGCCCGCCGTCGGCTGCCTCCTGCGCAGGGCACATGGCGCTTAGGCTGCCTGATGCGGACTCTTGGATCCATAGGCCGAAGGTCCCTACTTATCCGAGCCCGGCCCGCGATATCCGCCTTGGCATCGGAAGATCCGGCCGAATTCTCATCCGCACCGGACGCCGAGTTCCTCGACGCTCTTCGCGTCGATTGTCAGATGTGCTCAAGCGCGCCGGGGCGCTGCGCCAGCTGCTCCTCGGCGTGGGCGACCATCGGCATGCCGCCCGTGCCCACGGCAAGCGGCGTGCGGTGGTAGCCGTGGTAGGTCATCATCCCGCCGGCCAGGAACGCCACGTCGTCCCACCCGTTCTGCCTCAGCACGCAGTAGGCGATGTAGCTGCGGAAACCCGAGCGGCAGTAGGTGTACACGGGTTTGTCCCGGGGCACCCCATCCAGCCGTTGCCGCAGCTCGGTGTACGGCAGCAGGACCGCCCCGGGGATGTGCCATGCCTCGTATTCGGCCGGCGTGCGCACATCCAGGATCGTCACCCGCCCCGCGCAGCCCGGGTAGTCCTCGGGATACCACAGGGCGATATCGCCGCGCAGCAGGTTCGCGCCCAGGAAGCCGGCCATGTTGACCGGGTCCTTCGCCGCCCCGTAGGGCGGGGCGTAGGCGAGCTCCAGGTGCTCCAGGTCGAACACCGTCATCCCGGCGCGCAGCGCGACCGCCAGGACGTCGATGCGCTTGTCGACACCGTCCCAGCCGAGCACCTGCGCGCCCAGCAGCTTGCCCCCGGCCGGGTCGAACAGCACCTTCAGGAACAGCGGAGCGGTGCCAGGATAGTACGCGGCGTGGCCGTTCTGGTGAGTGTAGACCTTGCGGAAGTCCATCCCGGCCGCGCGCAGCTCGGTCTCGGTCAGGCCGGTGCCGCCGGCGGTCATCTCGAACACCTTGACCACGGCTGTCCCCTGAGTGCCCCGGTAGCCGCCGACATCCTCACGGCCCGCGATCGTGTCGGCGGCGATCCGGCCTTCCCGGTTCGCCGGGCCGGCCAGCATCGACAGCACCGGCTCCCCGGTCAGCAGGTGAGCGGTCTCCACCGCGTCCCCGGCTGCGAGGATGTCCGGGGCCGAGGTGCGCATCTGCGCATCGACCACGATGCCGCCGCGCGGCCCGATCTGAAGGCCGGCGTCCCGGGCCAGATCCACGTTGGGACGCGCCCCGGCTGCCATCACGACAACGTCAGCCTCCACGGACGTGCCGTCGGACAGATCGACCACGAGCCTGTCGTCTGCCCCCCGGCGGACGGCCGTGGCCGACGTGCCGAGCCGCAGGTCCACCTCGTGGGTGGCGACGTGGTAGTCCAGGATCCGGGTCATCTCCGGGTCCAGCCACGGCATCAGCCGTTCGGTCCGCTCGACCACGGTGGTTGCCAGCCCGCGGTCCCGGAACGCCTCGGTGAGCTCCAGGCCGATGTAGCTGCCGCCGACGATGACCGCGCTCGTGGCGCCTTTGTCCAGCTGGGCGATGATCCGGTCCATATCGGGGATGTTGCGCAGCACATCCACCCGCGGGTCATCCGCCCCCGGGATCGGCGGCCGGACCGGCTCGGCCCCCAGGCACAGCACCAGCTTGTCGTAGGACTCCCGGTACATCCGTCCCTGCCCCAGGTCGCGCACCTCCACTTCCCTGGCGCCGCGGTCGATGCGGATCACGTCCTGCCCGGTCCGCACATCCAGCGCCAGGCTCCTGGCCAGGCTCTCCGGGGTCTGCAGCAGCAGGCTGTCCCGGTCCGGGATAACCCCGCCGATGTGATACGGCAAGCCGCAGTTCGCGAACGAGACATACTGGTCCCGCTCGAGTACCACGATCTCCGCTGACTCATCTAGCCGCCGCAGCCGCGCCCCTGTCGAAGCGCCGCCCGCAACTCCTCCCACGATCACCGTCTTCATCTCGCCGCCTCTATCTGCCAGGCCGCGGCCCGGCATCTCGTTGATAGTTCGCGTGCCTGCGCTCGGCCCCCGAGACCGACGTCTCGGGGCGGTAGCTGCAACCAGTAGCCGCGGTGCGCGTGCCCGGCCAGGCGGGCGGCTCGGGGGTTACATCTCGTTGACTGCTTGCTGCAGGGCCTTGTCGATGTCCTTGGGGTCCACGCCGAGCTCCTGGGCTGTCTGCTTCTCCGCCCTGGTCACCGAGTTCTTGATCGCGTCCTCGACCTTGCTCTCGCCGACGATGACGAGCCCGGCCTGGCCCGGGTTGATGAAGTCGCCCAGCTGCTTGGCCTGCGAGCGGGACATTCCCTTGGACAGGTGCCCGGTGACCCCGCCGGCCACGCCGCCGAGCGCGGCCGCGCCCAGCACCGCGGGCGGGAAGATGACCCCGATCGCCGCCCCGGCCGCGACGCCCCACCAGGCACCGTGGCGGGTGGCCGTCTCGTCCTTGTTCTCATGGACCTTGCCGCTGGCGTCCTTGGTGACCACGGCCGCATCGTAGGAACCCACCAGGCCCGCCGCGTGAGCGTCCTTGACGACCTGGTAGTCCTCCCGTGCTGCCGCCTCATCGGGATACGTTGCCACCAAGATGAACGTGCTATCGGACCCGGACAGGCGACCTCCTCCAGTTCCGCTGGCATCTCTTGCCAGGCGGTTCAGCCGATCCGCCGCAGCCGTTACCCGGCCGCGGCATCACCGTCTCAGGCTCACACCCCGGCAGGGGAGCCCGGCATCCCCTGCCAGCCGAATTCCCCTAGGGGAGAAGCCGCGCCCAGCACAGACCGGGCCTGACCGCCCGTCCCGGGGGGCGACGCGAAGGAGATCATGCCGTGCCAGCTGACGCAGACACGGCATGATGGTCCGGCGTGACCGCCGCTAGGAGCACCTCAGGCCGTACCGCGGCGGTGATCGTCCGGGCCGATCGGCAGATCGGCAGATCGGCTCTCGGGGCAGCGGGTCACGCTGCGCATGGACGGGCCGGTGTTGGCTGTCATCGGCTGCAGCGGGATCAACCCCGGGAGAGGAACCCCACCGAGCGTCGTCGTCCAAACGGGTCCATGTGCATGGCCTTTCGTGGTGCGGTCGCTAATGGTGGAAGCGGGCACACGTCGCTTGGTCGAGTACCAGGACCTGCTGTTTCTCTAGCCGCGGGAGCAGGCGTTCGAGGTCGTAGAGAAGTTGGTCGGCCATATCGTGTGTGAAGTTACGTTTCACGACGACGCGAAGCGCGGCGGGATTCGGCCGGTTCTTCGGGAATGTGTGGCGGAGCAGCAACCAGCCGTTCTCACGGATCGCGTTCGATCCACGATCCGTTGCCAGCCTTCGGGCCCTCAGCGCCCCCGACGACGCGCACGCCGGTGCATCCCGGCTACGGAGACCGGTGACAAAGGACGCCCGAGCGGGTCGATGAACAGCGCACATGGCCCGGTGGCGGCCGGCACGGTACCGTCGAGGAGCTTGATGCCGTAGCTGAGCGCGTCTCCGTCCAGGTGCGGATCCTGGATGACCACGACCGCATCCTGGGGGGCCTGTCACCCGGCTCCGCGAACGACAAGACGGCGTTCGGGGGGTTGTCCGCGAAGCTGTTGTCCCCTGCCGCCCAGTTGGCGACGAACTGGACAGATGACATGTGCCCGACCTCGCGCTGGGGACGGTCGGCGAAGTACAGCGTCGACGGCGACACGCCCTGCAGCGTGATGGTTCCCCGGTCGCTGGTCATGCTCGCCGCGGTCTGGACGAACAATGCCTCCATGTCCTCAAGCTGCTGCTCGGTGACCTCACTCATCGTGGCTCCTCTTTCCCTCCGCCGCCTGGCGTTCGTTATCTTCGTAATTTGTCGTGATCCTTTGTCGTGGCCGGAGTCGCCTGCCTGGCGTCGGGCCGACGGCGCCCTGGCCGCTCAGCTCGCCGGGGCCGGGTGGGCAGGTGCCTGTGGTGCCGCTTTGGCGGCGTGCTTTTGCAGCCGGTCCGCCAGGAACATGACGATGACGGCGATCCCGACGCCGGCGAACGTGAACAGGATCCTGCGTCCCTCGTCAGCAAGGTTGGACGGGTGGGGCACGTCGGCGGCGATCAGGATGGCCCCGGCCATGGCTGCGGTGTACCAGGCGTAGTTCACGCCGTGGATCGACGCGGCCAGCGCGACCAGGACGACGACGATGACCTCGAGTGCGGTCCTGTTGTCGACGGCCAGCAGGACGAGGGCGGCCACCGCGGCGCCCACGACCGTCCCGGCGATGCGCCGCTCGGCGACGAGGGCGGATTGCTGCAGGCTGGGCTTCATGGCAATGATGGTGGCGATGGGCATCCAGTAGGCGTTGGGCAGGTGCAGCCCGAAGGAGATCGCGACGGCGGTCGCCAGGGCGGCGGCCCGGATCACCGCGAAAAGGATCAGCGGCCGGGTCAGCGGCCGCGGCGAGATATCCCCGGGGATCTCGGCGACAGGCTGGGGCTCGGTGACCCGCCCCCGGGCCAGCCACATGATGAAGGTGTAAGCGATCCACAGCGCCGACCCGACCAGCCAGGCCAGCGCCTGCTGCCACGGTTCGGTGTGGATCAGGCCGGAGCCGAACAGACCCGGCACTTGGAAGGAGATGAGAGTCGGCAGGCCGAGGGCGATGATGAACCAGACGTTGAGCAGATAGGCCGCGACGAATCGGTGCAGGCCGTATGTCACCGCCAGCCCGCCCAGCAACGTGGCCACGAAGGCGGCCAGCACCACGAACCCCCAGGCCCCGCCGCCGATGCCGAATCCCAGGGCCGTCAGCAGCGCCCCGGCCGCGGCGACCACGGCCAGCCGGGGCACCCGGTAGCCGTACTTCCCGCCCGGGTCGCTCACGGCCACGATCAGCGCCCCGAAGATCGCCGTGAGGAAGTACCTCCGCTCCGCTGGGAGCACGCCCACGATGATCAGCAGCCCCAGCACGACCGCGAAGACGACGCCTCTGCGCAGGTTGAATCCCTGCCGGTTGAGCTGGAATACCTTCGACACCTGACTCACGACTCACCTCTCAGCACCCTGGCCTGGGACCGGCGAAGCAGCCCTCCCGCGGCGGCACCGGACGACCGCACGGACCGGGAAACCGCCCAGCCACCCGCGGCCGGGCAGCGCCCGCGAGCTTCACCTGCGGCGGAGCAAACCCGGCATTCCCTCCACCCGGCAAGCGGGCCAGCCGTTCCCGCTAGGGCCGAAGGTCCGTCACCCAGCAGGCTCGCACTCGGGTAGGTGACGCTGCATCCCCTTCCGGCCGAATTCCCCTAGGTGATCCCAGTAGGTATTGGGCAGGGCCACGCCGAGGATCTGAGAACTCGCAACCCGCCAGTAACGCTTGCTGCTCGCGGCCCATTTACGGACGTTGAGCCCAGAGATACCGCGTATCCGCACGCCGCGCCGCGCCGCCGTGACAGGATCCCTGCCGGTGTCGCCCGGCACGCAGTTGTCCAGTGCCTGGGATCCGATCCGCTGGCGTGGTCAATGGTGGGCCTGGCTGCTGCTACTGCCTGGCGTCGCTGTCGTCGGCCATCTCGGCGTCGGCCACAGCGATCGCGAAGCCCAGCGCCCGGAGGATGTTACCGCCTGCCGAGACCACCCGGGCCGTGCCCACCACCGGGGCAACCGCGATCATGACTCCCTGGAGATCGTCGGCGGTGACCCCGGTGTCCTCGGCGGCCCCGGCGTTGGCGAGGTAGGAGGCAGGCGGCGCGTCCACCGCGATCAGCGCGGCGATCCTCACGAGCATGAGCTCGCGCGGGGCCAGAGCATTGTGCTCGACCGACGCCACGGTCATGTCGGCGAGTGTGTCAAGGACAGGTGTATCGGCGGTCATGGGACCCTCCTCAGTTTCGCTGGCATCCTTTGCCAGGCGGTTCAGCGAATCCGCCGCAGCCGTTACCGGCCGCTGCGTCACGGTTTCAGGCTCACACCCAGGCAGGTGACCCCGCATTACCTACCGCCCGAATTCACCTAGGGGAAGCCGGGGCCAGAAAGGTCGGCCTGAACGCCTGTCCGGAGGCTTATGTTTGGCGCGTGCGTCGCGCTGACCTGCGGGGTCGCGGTCGTGGTCTGGGGGCTCGGACGCCGCGCCGAGGCGGCGACGGAGAACACGCCGTCGTTGGAGCCAGGCGGCCGGTACCCAGGAACGGCGTCCGCGCGGCGTGTCTGCGTCAGCTGGCACGGCATGGTCTTCTTCGCTCGGTCCACGGTGGCAGCTCCGATGCGGGCGGCTCGCGTGGCCTGCCGATTGCGTCTAGCGAGCGGGATTGCAGCGGTTATGCCGCGCGGCTGCGGCTTCTCCCCTAGGGGAATTCGGCTGGCAGGGGATGCCGGGTCACCTGCCCGGGTGTGAGCCTGAGACTGTGATGCCGCGGCCGGGTAACGGCTGCGGCGGATTGGCTGAACCGGCTGGCAAAAGATGCCAGCGGAACTGGAGGAGGTCGCCATGTCCGGGTCCGATAGCACGTTCATCCTGGTGGCAACGTATCCGGATGAGGCAGCAGCACGGGATGACTACCAGGTCGTCAAGGACGCTCACGCGGCGGGCCTGGTGGGTTCCTACGATGCGGCCGTGGTCACCAAGGATGCCAGCGGCAAGGTCCATGAGAATAAGGACGAGACGGCCACCCGCCATGGTGCCTGGTGGGGCGTCGCGGCCGGGGCGGCGATCGGGGTCATCTTCCCGCCGGCGGTGCTGGGCGCGGCCGCGGTCGGCGGCGTGGCCGGCGGGGTCACCGGGCACCTGTCCAAGGGAATGTCCCGCTCGCAGGCCAAGCAGCTGGGGGACTTCATCGACCCGGGCCAGGCCGGGCTCGTCGTGGTCGGCGAGAGCAAGGTCGAGGACGCGATCAAGAACGCGGTGACCAGGGCGGAGAAGCAGACCGCCCAGGAGCTTGGCGTGGACCCCAAGGACATCGACAAGGCCCTGCAGCAAGCAGTCAACGAGATGTAACCCCCGAGCCGCCTACCGGCCGGGCACGCGCACCGGGGCTGCCGCCGAAGTCAGCTGACCCGCCGACCCCGGCCGGGCACGGCTGTTCCGCCCGCAGGCCGCAACGCCGGCACCCCTGGAGGAGACATGAGACTTACGTACCGGCCGGGCACACGCACCGGGCTGCTGGTTGCGGCCGCGGTCTTGGCCCCGGTCTTGTCCGGGCTGGCCGCCGGGTGCAGCAGCAGCACCCCGGCCTACTGCACCGACGCCGCCAACCTCAAGACCTCGGTGAGCAACCTCGGCAATGTCGACGTCGCCAAGAACGGCCTCGGCTCCCTGCAGACCGCGCTGACCAGCGTCACCAGCAACGCCAAAATGTTCGCCGCCGACGCGGGGTCGGCATTCGCGCCGCAGACCACGGCACTGCAAAACTCGCTGTCCGGCCTGCAGTCCGCGATCACGTCCGCGAAGAGCCAGCCTTCGGTAACCGCGGCCACGGCGGTCGCGTCCTCGGTCACGCAGGTGAAAAGCTCGGCCAGCGCTCTGCAAAGCGCCGTATCAGCATCAGGTAAATGCTAGCGAACAAGTGCCCGGCCGGCGTGCCGGGCAGCAGAGAGAGGAACAGATTATGAGTGTGCTGACGGCCGGGGCTCCGCCCCGGCAGGCGCTGCGGTACCAGCTGGATTCCGGGGTGGGGCTACTCACCCCGGCCGAGCGCGCAGCCCATGGCAAGGAAGCGCGGGCGGCGGTGCCGCGGGAAAGCCATGCGGCGTTCGACCCGCCGCCGGACCGGCCCGACCCGGTGGCCCTGCTGGAGGAGCAGGCGGCAACCCGCGTGCCGGAGCTGGTGCCGGTGCGGCGGGGCCGGATGATGGTCTCCCCGTTCACCTACTACCGCGGGGCGGCGCTGCCGATGGCCAGCGACCTTTCCCATACTCCGGTGTCCGGGCTGGCCGTGCAGGCCTGCGGCGACGCGCACCTGTCCAACTTCGGCATCTTCGGCTCCGCGGAGCGGCGGCTGGTCTTCGACGTCAACGACTTCGATGAGACGCTGCCCGGCCCGTGGGAGTGGGATGTCAAGCGGCTGGCGGCCAGCATGGAGGTGGCCGGGCGCGGCAACGGGTTCGGCGGCAAGGACCGCCGCGAGATCGTCGCGGCCACGGTCGCCAGCTACCGGCGGGCGATGCGCGGCTTTGCCGGGATGACCAACCTGGAGGTCTGGTACGCGCACGCGGACCTGGACCAGCTGCGGGCGGAGTATAACTCGCAGATGGAGAAGCGGCAGCGCAAGATGGTGGACAAGGGCATGGCCAAGGCGCGGACCCGGGACAGCATGCAGGAAGTGGCCAAGCTGTGCCAGGTAGTCAGCGGCCGGCCGCGGATCATCGCCGACCCGCCGCTGCTGACCCCGGTCACGGACCTGCTGCCCAGCCAGATGGACCAGGAGACCTTCGAAGCGCAGATCAAGGACCTGCTCGCCAAGTACCGGCGGACGCTGGAAACTGACCGCCGGTACCTGCTGGAGCAGTACGAGTTCGCCGATATGGCCCGCAAGGTCGTCGGGGTCGGCAGCGTCGGGACTCGCTGCTGGATCGTCTTGATGCTCGGCCGCGACGAGTCCGATCCGCTGTTCCTGCAGATCAAGGAGGCAGACAAGTCAGTCCTGGCCGAATTCGTCGGCGCCAGCAAGTACACCAACATGGGCCAGCGGGTCGTCGCGGGCCAGCGGCTGATGCAGGCATCCAGCGACATCTTCCTGGGCTGGCAGCGGATCGAGGCCGGCCTGGACGGCCAGCAGCGCGACTTCTACGTCCGCCAGCTGCGGGACTGGAAATACTCCATCGTCATCGAGGCCCTGATACCCCGCGGCATGCGGATCTACGGGGAGATCTGCGGGTGGTCGCTGGCGCGGGCGCACGCCCGGTCCGGGGACCGGATCGCGATCGCCGCCTACCTGGGCAGCTCGGACGTGTTCGACCAGGCGATCACCCGGTTCGCCGCCGCCTACGCCGACCAGAACGAACGCGACCACCAGGCTCTTGTCGACGCTGTCACATCAGGACGGATCACCGCCGAGCAGGGCCTGTGAGATCAGCGCCGCCGCCGCGCCGCGCTGGCCATCACGCTGGCCCCCGGGCTGCCACCGTGCTGCCCGCGGCAGTCCCGTGGCCAGGCGATAGCAGGAAGGAGCGCTTCAGGTGGCGAAATGGAACTTCGTGGCGATGGGCCAGGCGGGACTGACCGGCTGGACCAGGACCGCCGCTCAGCCGGTCGCCCGGTTGATCGCCCGCAGGACCGGACGGCCCGAGGCGGACATCCTGGCGCTGATCGGTGCCGGGTTCCTCGCGATCACGGTGATCGACTTCCTCCGCAACATCGATGCCGTCATCGCTGCCGGGCGAACCGGCCCTCAGGCCGGGAAAGCCCCTCCCGCCGGCGCCTAGGACAGGCCCGGGGTGCTGTCCCCGCCAGCTGTCCTGGACGGGACGTGCTGGCTCCTGGCGGCAGGCAGAACATCTACCTGTCGCCGGATAGCGGTGACGATGCCTAGTCCGCACGCGCTGGCCAGCGCTCACCCTCCCCGGCCGCCCAGGGTCGGCGAGCCGCGCTGGCCGATGGCGCTGGCCGTGCTGGCTGCCGGGGCGCTGCGCGCGATCCTGCCGGCTCAGCTCAGGGCCGGAGACGCCCGCTGGCTCCTCCCCGTGGTTCTGGTCGTGCTGCTCGCCGCGCTGATCGTCGGCGACCCGGGCCGCATCGACCGCGACTCCACCTGGCTGCGGGTCATGACGAACACGCTGATCGGCGTGATCTCCGTAGTGAATGCGGCCGCGGTGGTACGCCTGGTAGCCGCCATCACCATCGGCCAGGCCAAGTTCACCAATGATGCCAACGTGCTGCTGGCCAGCGGCGGCGCCGTGTGGCTCACCAACGTCATCGCCTTCGGGCTGTGGTACTGGAACCTGGACCGTGACGGCGCGGCAGCCCGCGCGCGCGGAACGGGCGGCCAGCCCGCCTTCGTCTTCCCGGAGATGACCAACCCGCAGTACGCCGGGGCCGACTGGTACCCCAAGTTCATCGACTACCTGTCCCTGTCGTTCACGACCGCGATGGCATTCAGCCCGACGGACGTCTCGGCGATCAGGCCCTGGGCCAAGCTCATGATGATGGCCGAGGACGTGATCTCGCTGCTGGTCGCGCTCCTGGTGGTCGCCCGCGCCGTCAACATCTTGAAATAGCCTCACCCCGGCTCACGTGCGGCCGGCCGCCCTCACCGGAGGATTTATGCCTGCTCCTCTTCTCGCCCCGGCCGGCAAGCTGCAGGGCTGGATCTTCACTGATCTGCTCACGGACCTGGGCGTCCACGCGAACCTCTGTGATGACCATTGCACCGCTGCTGCCTTCCGGTGTGTGCTGACCGCCCCCGGCGGCGGGCTTGGCCCCATTACGGTCGCCTCTCGAAGATCGCGCTGAACGAGGCAGGAGCACGTGACGATGACGGCTGAACCGCCTCAGAGCCCGGTCACCGAAGCAGTCCGCAGCCTGGAGGTGCGCTGGATCTTCCCGGGCCAGCTGGAAACCGCGGTAGCCGGATGGTTCGGGCGGTTCCCGGCCCGAGTGGAATCACGCGAGGACACCTACCTGCTGGATCCGCAGTTGCGCGGGCTGTCGGTGAAGGTCCGCGGGGGCGGGGCACTGGAGGTGAAGGTATACCGCGGGAGCCCGGGAATCCTCGAGGTGGCCGGACGCGCCCGCGGCCGCCTGGAGGCCTGGCAGAAGTGGTCCTTTCCGTTCAGCCCGCTCCGCCCGCACAGCGGTGACCCGGCCGGCTGGCGGCCGGTACGCAAGAGGCGGCGCATCACCCGGTTCTCACTGGCCAGCGGGCCGATCGCGGCGCCCGCCCCGGGGCTGGGCGGCGAGCCGCGGTGCGAGGTAGAACTCACCGAGGTCCGCACGCGCGGCCAGGACTGGTGGACCCTGGGATTCGAGGCGACCGGCCCCGCCAGCCTGCTCCGCAGCGCACTCGAGGCCACCGCCGCGCTCGTGTTCGCCCAGGCCCTGCCCGGTGGCGTGGAACCCGGCCCGGATGAATCCAGGTCCTACGCGGAATGGCTGTGCCTGCTGCCGGGCGCCGACATTGGCGCCGACGCCTGAAGGCTGTCCCTCAGCGCCAGGTAGCTACACGACGCATGCGGGCCAGTGGATCGGGCGTGTCGTCCCGGCCCTTGCTTGACTGGGGCGTACGGTTCTGCGCTGGCCATCGACAATCCGGACGAAGCGCCAGGTGCCGCACCCCGGTGCCCGTTTCGTCCGGGTTGCCGGTTTTCTTAGCCACCTGGTAGCGGGGTGCCGGGCCGCTGAGGGAGCCCTTGGGCCTGCCCGGGGCCGGGCCGGGTGGGTTTAGCGACACGGGCGGGGATGCCCAGGCAGGGCCAGATGTTTGGAAATCCGCGGCGGACCCGCACGGGCGGTAGGGGCCGGTCCGGGCCGGGCCGCCTTTCCCAGGGGCGGCGCAGGTCGGCGGCGAGCGGGCGGGCGAGCAGCAGCTGGGCGGCCGCGGCCATGACCAGGCGGACCCACCGGTCGGTCTGTCCGGGGGTGCGGGCCCGGCGTGCCACAGCCACATCGCCTTCGGGGGCTTGCGGCCATCGGGCAGGTGGTCCACGGTGACGCGGAGCACGGTACCACGCAAGACGGGGCAGCTCGCCGTCCAAGCCGGAGAACCACCCGCGGTCGCCGTGGATGAGGGGGTGGACCTGGCGCCAGGCATCGACCCGCAGTCTCTTCCCAGCCCACATCGTTCTTCCCGGTGCGCCCGGCAGGCCAGGGACCAAGGTCCCCATCGCGGAGTAGGGTCGGGCAACCGGGCGGGAGTGTCCGGCTAACGGTGGGACTGCCATCGGCAGCGGCCGGGAGATACCTTTTCACCTGCGGCGACGGACGTGACGGCGTGCCGGACCTTCGAAAATCGGACACTCCCAACCGGGCCCCTTGGCGGGAAGGTCGTGCAGGTGTGTGGTGGCAGAGCCCGGGGCCGGCCGACAGAGTAGGGGCAGGAGCATGTGACGATGACAGCTGAAACGCTGGAGAGCCCGGTCACCGAAGCAGTGCGTAGCCTGGAGGTGCGCTGGATCTTCCCGGGCCAGCTGGAGACTGCGGTGGCCGGATTGTTCGGGCGGTTCTCGGCCGAGACGGAGTCACGCCAGGACAGCTACCTGCTGGATCCGCAGTTGCCCCGGGCTGTCGGTAAAGGTCCGCGGGGGCGGGACGCTGGAGGTGAAGATGCACCGCGGGAGCCCGGGAATCCTGGAGGTGGCGGGACGCGCCCGGGGACGCATGGAGTCCTGGCAGAAGTGGTCCTTTCCTTTCAGCCCGCTCCGCCAGGACAGCGGTGCGGCGGGCGGCGGTGACCTGGAGTGCGCTGCGGAGCAGGCTGGCGGGGCCGGTCACCTCGAATCCCAGGGACCACCAGTCCTGGCCACGGGTGCGGACCTCGGTGAGTTCCACCTCGCACCACAGCTCGCCGCCCAGCCCCCGCTCTACCATCCGGCACCAGCGGGGCTGAAGAGTAATAGCGTCCGGGTGCGGCCCGGCAGCTCATGTCACAAGCGCAAGTGCACCAGGACCCGGAGAATCACAGGCAACAGAAGGCCAGATCAACCGAACGCAAGTCCTAGGATCCGCGTCTGCCAGGGACTCCCAGACGCGCAGGCACGCCTGCGCCCGTACCCGGCTCCGCCATAGCCCGGCCCCCCCGCCCTCATCCCGGTCCTCGCGAAGCCGCGGACTGCCATGATCAACACAAGCCAACACAACCTGCGCCGGGCCGATGAATCCCTGAGACAGTCCCGTATCAACAGAACCCGCAGGTCAGAGGCCATATAACTGGCTCCCGCGATAGGACTCGAACCTATAACCTGCCGGTTAACAGCCGGACGCTCTGCCGATTGAGCTACGCGGGATCGACCCGCATAAGGGTAGCGCACCCGCGGCGGGGACGTGACGTCGGCGGGGCGCGGCGGCCCCTGTTAATCAGAGCCTTACCTGACGAGTACGCTCGCGTAATGGGGGAAGGTCATGTTTTGCACATGACATGCGCGAAAGGGGTGCCAGATGCGATTCAAGGCCACGTTCCTCGCTGGTCTCGCCATCGGCTTTATCGTCGGCGCGCGAGCAGGCCGCGAGCGTTATGAGCAGATGGTGAAGCTGGCCAGGAAGACGGCGGAAAACCCGACCGTGCAGAAGGCGACCCACGCCGCCGGTCAGAAGGCCGCCGACCTTGGCAAGGTCGCCAAGGACAAAGCCGCGACGCGGGTGCCCAAGCTCACCGAGACGGCGAAGAACAGTGCCAGCAAGGTCCGCGGGCAGCTTGACCGGATACCCGGCCGACATGCCGCCAGCGAGCCCGGGACCGACGGCGAGGCCGGGACCGACAGCGAGCACGCGACCGTGAACGGCACCCGCCCTGACTAGGGACAAGGCCGCCTAAGAATCCCCGTAGAACCCGGGTCGCGTGGCGTCTTCGCCCCACGAGACCCGGGTTTTGCGTCACTACCGCGAGGCCAAGCATAAGTCGAGGTACTCGCGCAGCATCTGGGCGCGGCTCGGGTGGCGGAGCTTGGCCAGGGTCTTCGACTCGATCTGCCTGATCCGCTCCCTGGTCACCCCGAACTCCCGGCCGACTTCCTCCAGCGTCCGCGGGTGCCCGTCGGTGAGGCCGAACCGCAGCTGGATGATGCGCTGCTCCCGTTCGGCCAGCTGGTCCAAGACTCGCTCGAGCTGGTTCTGCAACATGATGAACGCCGCGGCCTCGATCGGCACCACGGCGTCCGCGTCTTCGATGAAGTCCCCCAGATCGGACTCTTCCTCGCCGATCGGGGACTGCAGGGATACCGGCTCCTGGGCGATCCGCTGGATCTCCGCGACCCGTTCGGTCTCGAGCCCCATCTCGGCGGCGATCTCGTCCGCAGTGGCTTCCCGGCCGAGTTCCTGGTGTAGCTGCCGCTGCACGCGCGACAGCTTGTTGATCGTCTCGACCATGTGCACGGGCACCCGGATGGTCCGCGCCTGGTCGGCGATGGCCCGGGTGATGGCCTGCCGGATCCACCAGGTCGCGTAGGTGGAGAACTTGTAGCCGCGGGTGTAGTCGAACTTCTCCACCGCGCGGATCAGTCCGAGGTTCCCCTCCTGGATCAGGTCGAGGAAGACCAGCCCGCGGCCGATGTAGCGCTTGGCGATCGACACCACCAGCCGCAGGTTCGCCTCGATCAGCCGCTGCTTGGCCTTGACCCCCTCGCCAACGAGCAGCTCCAGGTCGCCGTAGACAGCGCCGAGCATGGGGAAGCCGCCGCCGAGCTTCTCCTCGGCGAACAGGCCCGCCTCGATGGCCTTGGCCAGCTCCACCTCGCCCTCGGCGGTCAGCAGCGGCACACGGCCGATTTCCCTGAGGTAGATCCGGACCAGGTCGCTGGTCGCGACCCGCCGGCCGGCTTCAGCGGCTCCTCTGGAGGCCTGCCGGATCTCGGCCTCGGTGTCGGCATCTTCCTCCTGCGGCACGTCAAGGACGTCGACGCCCTCCTCGGCCAGAGCGCGCACCGCCGCGTCGATAGCTTCCGGCGGAAGGTCGGCACGGTCGAGCGCCACCGCGACATCGGCCATGCTCAGAGAACCGCGCTCCCGTCCTAGCGCCACGAGATCCGTCAGCTGCTCCGCTGGTGCTGGTCCGTTCGTTAGTACGGTGAGGGTCACGGGACCAGTGTGCGCCATGAACCCATGGTTACGGGGGACCCAATTTTGTTACTCTCCCGATACTTAACCGGCTCCGGCGCCGCATGGATAATCGCGCGCGAGCCAGGCTTCAGGCCCCGGCGGCCCGGTCGAGTAGGGCCCGTCTACGGGTTTCCAGGGCGACAAGGTCCCCGAAAATCCTGTTGTATCCGGCCTGCTCTTCCACCGGGTTTATGCGTTGCAGCCGTGACTTGACCACCGTGATCTCTCGGCTAACCGCCAGTTCGCCAACCTTCGCAAGCTCGATGTCGGCGTACTTCGCGTCTGGTTCGTCGTGGCGACGTAGCGGCTCGACCGCCAGCGCGGTCACGAACGTCTGCGCCCGCTCGTTCGGCGCCGCGTCTCGCAGCCGGGTGACCCATTCCCGCGCGCTGCCGCCGCTGGCCGCCGTACCGCCGCACGCGGCGATCAGCGTAAACAGTGCGCTGTGCACCGGCACGGTGAACGCGTCCGCACCGAGCGCGTCGAACTCGGGCCCGCACATGGCCGGCCGCTGGACCGCGAGCTTCAGCACCTCACGTTCCACCTCAACGACAGGATCGTTCAGGTCGTAGGGCTGGCCTCCCGCGCCTCGCTGCCCGCCGTCCCCCTGGCCGTCGCCATTTGGGCCGAACGGGCCCGGGTGCGTGCTCCGGTTTCCCTGCTCCCGGCGGAGAGGCCTTCGCGATCCGCGGCGCCCCGTATCGCTGTCTCCCGCGTGCGCGTTCACCCGGGCCAGCACGAACCGCTCGTCCATCATGCCGAGCCAGCGGTCCAGGTTGACCGCGTACCTGGCGCGCAGTCCCTGATCCTTGATCTTGGCCACGATCGGCGCGGCCTCGTCCAGCGCCGCGAGCTGGCCTTCGGTGGTGTTCAGGTCATGGTGACCGAGCACGCCCTTGATGGCGAACTCGAACAGCGGGACCCGGCGGGCAACCAGGTCGCGCACGGCCGCGTCGCCGTGGGTCAGCCGTACGTCGCACGGGTCCAGCCCGTCGGGCTGCACGGTCACGAACGTCTGGGTGACGAACTTCTCCTCCAGGCTGAACGCGCGCAGTGCCGCCCGCTGCCCGGCCGCGTCGCCGTCGAAGGTGAAGATCACCTCGCCGGCCGAGCCCGTGGCGTCCATGATCAGCCGGCGCAGCACCTTGATGTGATCCTCACCGAAGGAGGTGCCGCAGGTGGCCACCGCGGTCGGCACCCCGGCCAGGTGGCAGGCCATCACGTCGGTGTAGCCCTCCACGATGACCGCCTGCCTGCGCTGCGCGATCTCACGCTTGGCCAGGTCCGCCCCGTACAGCACGGTGCTCTTGCGGAACAGCGAGGTCTCCGGCGTGTTGAGGTACTTGGGCCCGTCGTCATCGGCGTCCAGCTTGCGGGCGCCGAACGCGATGACGTCGCCGGACAGGTCGCGGATAGGCCACATCAGCCGCCCGCGGAACCTGTCCCGCGTCCCGCGGTTGCCCTCCCTGGACAGGCCCGCGCTGATCAGGTCAGTGTCGGTGAAGCCGCGTCCGCGCAGGTGCCTGGTCAGGTCTTCCCAGGCCTTCGGCGAGTAGCCGACGCCGAACCGCTGGGCATCGGCGAGCTCGAAACCGCGGTCGGCCAGGAAGGCACGAGCGTGCGCGGCATCGGATCCGCCCAGCCGTTCGGCATAAAACTCGGCGGCGGCCCGGTGCGCGTCGATCAGCCTGCGCCGCTGGCTCTGTTCCTGGCCTGGAACGTAGCCGCCCTGCTCGTAGCGCAGGTCGATGCCGGCCCGGCCCGCCAGCCGCTCGACGGCCTCGACGAAGCTGAGCCCGTCGATCTTCTGCACGAACTTGATCGCGTCGCCGCCCTCGGCACACGAAAAACAGTAGAAAAGTCCTCGTGCTGGGGTGACGTTGAACGAGGGTGTTTTCTCCTCGTGGAACGGGCATAGCCCCTTGAGTGAGCCGCCGCCCGCGTTCTTCAGCTGCAGGTACTCGCCGACCACCTCGTCGATGGGTGAGCGCTCGCGAACCGCCGCGATGTCTTCGTCGCGGATCCGCCCAGCCATCATCCACCTCCGCGCCCGGTTCGCCTCACCCGTCGCCGCGAGTCTAGTCCCGCCCGCCGACATCCGAGCATGGACACGACGGACGCACGGATCAGGGACTACCAGCCGCAGACGGCGAGGCGGTGGTGGCGGCCAGGTATTCAAGGCGCTATGACCGTAGCCTGGGCGGGTGGCCGATCTGCTTGTGCTGTGGGACGTGGACTACACGCTGGTAAGCGCCGACGGCCTGGGCACGCGCCTGTACGAGGTGGTGTTCCGGGAGATGTTCGGTCGTGAGCTGACCGCGGTCGCGCCCAAGGCCGGGCGGACCGACCGGGCCATCATCGGGGACACGCTCGCGCTCGCCGGGGTATCGCTGGCTAACGTCGATGCGTTTCTGGCCGCGCTGGCCCGGGCCGCGGCGGACGGCGCCGTGCGCGGGCAGGTCCGGCCGCTGGCAGGCGCGTCCGACGCCATCGCGGCGCTGGCTTCGTCCGGTATCCGCCAGTCGGTGCTCACCGGCAACATCAGGCCGCTGGCGGCGCTGAAGCTCCGCCTGGCCGGGCTGGGCGATCACCTGGACCTGGACGTCGGCGCGTACGGCGACGTGCACGAGGTCCGGGCCGAACTGGTGACGGTGGCCAGGCACGCGGCCCGCCAGGCCTACGGAACCGACTTTTCCGGCTCGTCCACCGTCCTGGTCGGTGACACGCCGCTAGACGTCGAGGCCGCGCTGGCCGCCGGGGCCCGCGCGGTGGCCGTCGCGACCGGCAGCTACTCCGCGGCGGAACTGGCCGCGGCGGGCGCGCACGTGGTGCTGCCCGACCTGACGGACACCGCCCTCGTGCTGGCCGCCATAACGAGCACCGTCACCGGCCCCGCGGGAATTCCCCAGAGCCCGGATGTTCCCCGCAAATGCAACTTGCCGCCAGGGCACTGAGGCGGATGAGATTAGTGGGGCCGCCGGGCAGACTCACGCGAAGCTGAGTGATGCGCTTAGAGATCGGAGGGGGATGTCGGGGTTGGTGAGGCGGGCGGGGTCTATTTCGCGGGCGGAACGGATGAGGGACTGGATGTCGTCGTTGACGTCCCAGACGTTGACGTTCATGCCGGCGATCACGGCGCCGCCGGAGAGCCAGAACGCGATGAACTCCAGCGTGGTATGCGGGTCCGGGTCGCCGCGGTAGACGACCTGGTCGTAGGAGCCGGGCGAGGGCAGGCCCGCGCATTCCATGCCGAGTTCGTACTGGTCGCTGAAGAAGTAAGGCACCCGGTCGTAGCTGACGGGTTGGCCGAGCATGGACCTGGCGGCGGCCGGGCCGCCATTCAGGGCGTTGGCCCAGTGCTCGACGCGGATCCGGCGGCCGAGCAGCGGGTTGAACGAGTTCGCGACGTCACCGGCGGCGAAGATGTTCTCATCGGAGGTGCGCAGCGCCGCGTCGGTCAGCACGCCGTTGTGGACTTCGAGCCCGGCGCGGGCGGCCAGGTCGTCGTTCGGGGCCGCGCCGATGCCGACGACCATGACGTCGGCCGGGATTTCGGCGCCGCCGGAGGTAATGATCATGCCGGGGCGGAACTCGACCGCCCGCTCGCCGAAGCGGAATTCCGACGCCGCGCGCCTGGTGCAGGCCGGCGAAGACGGCGCCGAGCTCGGGACCGAGTTGGTCGTGCAGCGCGCCGGGCTGCGGCTCGAGCACGGTCACCGGGCAGTCGGCCGAGCGAGCGGCCGCGGCGGTCTCCAGGCCGATCCAGCCGGCCCCGGCCACCACTACCCTCGTGCCCGATTGGAACGCCGAACGCAGCCGGTCGGAATCACCCACCGTGCGCAGGTAGAGCACCTCCTCGCGGTCGGAGCCGGGGAAGCTGAGGCGGCGCGGCGAGGCGCCGGTGGCGAGGAGCAGCTTGTCGTAGGGCAGCTCCGCGTCGCCCGCGGGACCGGAGGTGGCCACGGTGGCCGTGCCGCGGTCGATGGCGGTGACGGTAACACCCTGGCGCAGGTCCACCTGGTGTTCGGCATACCACTCGACGGCGTGCACGTAGACCGAGTCGCGGCTGTCCTTGCCGAGCAGGTAGCCCTTGGACAGCGGCGGACGCTCGTACGGGCGCTCCGGCTCGGCGCCAAGCAGCACGATCTCGCCGTCGAATCCCTCGTCTCGGAGCGTCTCGGCGGCCTTGGCCCCGGCCAGGCTAGCGCCTGCGATCACAAAGGTAGGCATGCAACCAAGGCTACGACGCGCCGGGCGCGCAGAGGCGGTGATGCCAGGCGATGGCCGACGTGTCGGTGAGCGAGGCCATTTGGTCGATGACGACGCGGCGGCGCGCGGCGTCGGTTCCGGCCGCGTTCCAGGCCGGGCGCAGCAGCGGGTCCAGGGTACGGGGGGCGCCGCGCTCGATGGCGTGGGCCAGTTCGGTCAGCAGTTCGCGCTCCCGGGCCTGGGCCGCGGCCACTCCCGCCCGGGTCATCACGTAGTGGGCGGTGATCCCCTTGAGCAGCGCGCACTCCAGGCGCTGCCGCCGGGGCACCACGAGGTCCGCGGCATAGCGGGTGAGGGAGTGACCCATAGGGCTGGTGTGACTGGAGGGGCTAGTGGTGCTGGAGGGGGTAAGTTGGGCGGCGGCGATGGTGGCTCGCTGGGCGGCTATGCAGAAGCGGCCGATGAGCTCGCTGGTCAGGTTCTTCAGGGCAGCCGCGGTGGCCGGGCCGCCGTCGTAGGAATCGGGCCACATATCCAGGGCGAGCAGCGAGTCCAGGATCTCGGTGAGCTCAGCCTCGGGAACGCCATCGTCACAGTAGGTGGTGGCGGTAGTGCGGGATACCTGGGTCCGTTCGGCCGGGGATTTAAGGTTCTCGAAGGTGATGAGGCCGGCGTGAAAACCGTCTTCCAGGTCGTGTACCGAGTAGGCCACGTCGTCGGCCCAGTCCATGACCTGGGCCTCCAGGCACCGCCGCCCGGCCGGCGCGCCCTGCCTGATCCAGTCGAAGACCGCGGCGTCCTCTGCGTACACGCCCAACTTCCGAGGGGCCAGGGGGTCCAGGGCAAGCCGGGGGGGTCCCCCCGGGAGAACACGGGGGGGTCTGGGGGGCGTCCCCCCGAGGGGAGCACGGAACCAGGGGTACTTGAGGGTGGCGTCGAGGGTGGCCCGGGTCAGGTTCAGGCCGGCGCCGGCGACCTTGGGTTCGAGCCTGGTCAGCAGGCGCAGCGACTGGGCATTGCCCTCGAACCCGCCGTACCGGGCGGCCAGCTCGGCCAGGGCGGCCTCACCGTTGTGGCCGAACGGGCTGTGGCCGATGTCGTGCGCCAGGCAGGCGGCGTCCACCAGATCCGGGTCACAGCCGATTTCCTCGCCGAGTTCGCGCCCGATCTGCGCGCATTCGAGGGAATGAGTGAGCCGGGTCCGCGGGAAGTCGGCCGAGCCGGCCGTGACGACCTGGGTCTTCGCCGACAGCCTGCGCAGTCCGGCGCAGTGCAGCACGCGGGCCCGGTCTCGCTCGAAGTCACTGCGCCCGGCCCGCTTGGGTGGTTCGGCCACCCAGCGGGCCGTGGCGCTTTCGTCGTAACCTCTCCGCACCCTTACCTGCTGTCGGAGCCACCCGCGGCCAGCGCCGCGCGGCCCGCCTCCAGGCGGGCGATCGGGACGCGGAACGGTGAGCAGGACACGTAGTCCAGGCCCACCTGGTGGAAGAAGTGCACGGACTCGGGGTCGCCGCCGTGCTCGCCGCAGACGCCCACGTGGAGGTCCGGCCGGGCGGCGCGGCCCTCCCTGACCGCGATGTCGACCAGGCGGCCGACCCCGTCGGGGTCGATCGTCTCGAACGGCGACACGCCGAAGATGCCCAGCTCCATGTACCGGCTGAAGAACGCGGCCTCTACGTCGTCGCGGGAGAAGCCCCAGGTCATCTGGGTCAGGTCGTTGGTGCCGAAGGAGAAGAACTCGGCGCTGCCGGCGATCGGGCCGGCGGTCACCGCCGCCCTCGGCACCTCGATCATCGTGCCGATCGGCGTGTGCACGTGGGTGCCGGTCTCTTCCTCGATCTGCTTGAGCGCCTTCTCCGTCAGCTCGCGGGCGATCTCCATTTCCTGCACGGCCGCGACGAGCGGGATCATCACCTCCGGGTGCGGGTCCTTGCCCGCCTGCTTGAGCTGCGCGGCCGCGTGCGCGATCGCGCGGACCTGCATGTTCAACAGGCCGGGGATGACCAGGTCGAGCCTCACGCCGCGCAGGCCGAGCATCGGATTCTGCTCGTGCAGCCTGCGCACCGCGCCGAGCAGCTTCTTGTCCTTCTCGGTGGCGTTGTCGCCGGCCAGGGCGATCTTGATCGACAGCTCGGTCAGGTCGGGGAGGAACTCGTGCAGCGGCGGGTCGATCAGCCGGATCGTCACCGGCAGGCCGTCCATCGCGTCCAGGATCTCCACGAAGTCGCCGCGCTGCAGCGGCTCGAGGGCGTCGAGCGCGTGCTGGCGCTGCTCCTGCGTATCGGCGAGGATCAGGTCCTCGACCAGCTGGCGGCGCTCGCCGAGGAACATGTGCTCGGTACGGACCAGGCCGACGCCGGCGGCGCCGAAGCGGCGGGCCCGGACGCAGTCCGGGCCGGTGTCCGCGTTGGCATGCACGCCGAGGCGGCGCTTCGCGTCCGCGTGAACCATGATCCGGTGCACCGCCCTGATCAGGTCGTCGGCCTCGTCCGAGTCGGGGTCTAGCTCGCCCTCGAAGTAGCGCACGATCTCGGACGAGACGACCGGGATCTCGCCGAGGTAGACGACACCGCTGGTGCCGTCGATGGAGATCACGTCGCCCTCGCTGACCGTGATGCCGCCGGGCGCGGTGAACTTCTTCGCCTTGGCGTCCATTTCGAGTTGCTCGGCGCCGCAGACGCAGGTCTTGCCCATGCCGCGGGCGACCACGGCCGCGTGGCTGGTCTTGCCGCCGCGGCTGGTCAGGATGCCCTGGGCGGCGATCATGCCGTGCAGGTCGTCCGGGGTGGTCTCGCGGCGGACGAGAATCACTTTTTCGCCGTTGGCGGCCAGCTCGACGGCGCGGGCCGAGTCGAAGACGACCTTGCCGACCGCGGCGCCCGGCGACGCGCTCACCCCGGTGGCGATCTTGGTGACCTCGCCGCTGGTGTCGAACCTGGGGAACATCAGCCGGGCGAGCTCTTCGCCGGAGACCCGGGTGAGCGCCTCGTCCATGTCGATCAGGCCCTGGTCCACCAGTTGCGTGGCGATGCGGAACGCGGCCGCCGCGGTGCGCTTGCCCACCCGAGTCTGCAGCATCCACAGCTTGCCGCGCTCGATGGTGAACTCGATGTCGCACAGGTCCCTGTAGTGGTTCTCCAGCGTCCGCATGATCTGCATCAGCTGGTCGTAGCAGGCCTTGTTGATGGTCTCCAGGTCCTGCAGCGGGACGGTGTTCCTGATGCCGGCCACGACGTCCTCGCCCTGGGCGTTCTGCAGGTAGTCACCATAGGTGCCCTGGGCGCCGGTGCTCGGGTCCCTGGTGAACGCGACGCCGGTGCCCGAGTCCATATCCAGGTTGCCGAAAACCATCGCGACCACGTTCACGGCCGTGCCCAGGTCGGTCGGGATGCGCTCCTGGCGCCGGTAGAGGATGGCGCGGGGGGAGTTCCAGGAGTGGAACACGGCCTTGATGGTCAGGTCCAGCTGCTCCCTGGGCTCCTGCGGGAAGTCCCGCCCGGCCTGCGCCTTGACGATGCCCTTGAACGTCTCGACCAGGTTCTGCAGGTCGGCCGCGTCCAGGTCGAGGTCATTGCTGACGCCCTTGGCCTTCTTGGCGGCGTCGATGGCGTGCTCGAAGTGCTCGCCGTCGACGTCGAGCACGGTCTTGCCGAACATCTGGAGCAGGCGCCGGTAGGCGTCCCAGGCGAACCGCTCGTTGCCGGCCTGCTTGGCCAGGCCCTGCACCGACTCGTCGGACAGGCCGATGTTCAGGACGGTATCCATCATGCCCGGCATGGAGAACTTCGCCCCGGACCTGACGCTGACGAGCAGCGGGTCGGCCGGATCGCCGAGCTTGCGGCCTATCGCCGATTCCAGCTGGTCCAGGTGGGCAGCGATTTCCTCGTCGAGGCCCGCTGGCGTGGAACCCTGCTCCAGATAGTAACGACAGGCCTCGGTGGTGATGATGAAGCCGGGCGGCACCGGCAGGCCGAGATTGGTCATCTCGGCCAGGTTGGCACCTTTACCGCCCAGCAGGTCCTTAAGATCCTTATTTCCTTCGGTGAAGTCATAGACGAGTTTCGGCACTTCGTACTCCTCGCGGCGCGCGACATCGTGGACACTCGGGGAATCTACCGTCGCGGCGCATTCACCGACAGGGACGGAAGACCCTACCTGCCATGCGGCCAGCATACGGCGGCCGGGCAGATCGCCGGGGCAGGCAACCACAGTATGCCACCGGCGTCTGTGATATGAGAAAGCCAACGCCATGGACCCGCCGCCGCCCGCTCCGGTCGCTGCCCCGGCCGAAGCTGTGATCGCGCGGCGGCGCCGATTTCGGCAGCTGGTGAAATAGGGGCATGGGCGATTCCACGATCGGGCTGCTGCATCCAGGGGAGATGGGCGCTGCCGTCGGGCAGTGCCTGGCCGGAGCCGGGCATCGGGTGCTGTGGGTACCGGAGGGGCGCAGCGCGACGACCGGCGCGCGCGCTGCGGCGGCCGGGCTGACCGGCGTCGGCGGCGGACTGGCGGAGCTGGTCCGGCGCGCCGACATCATCATGTCGGTGTCCCCGCCGCACGCGGCGCTGGACATCGCCCGTCAGGTAGCCGGGTTCGGCGGCATCTACCTGGACGCCAACGCGATCTCGCCGGCCACCGCGCGCGAGGTGGCCGGGCTCGTCGAGGCCGGCGGCGCGAGTTACGTGGATGGCGGGATCATCGGGACGCCCCCGGTCGCCCCCGGCTTCATCCGGCTCTACCTCTCCGGCCCGCGAGCCGGAGAGGTACGCCAGCTATTCGAGAGCAGTCCGGTGGACGCGCGAACGGTCGACCATGTGCTGACGGCCGACACGGCGAGCACGGCCAGCACGGCCAGCACGGCCAGCACGGCCGGCACGGCCGGCGTTGGGCAGGTCGGGGCGGCGTCCGCGGTGAAGATGGCGTACGCGTCCTGGACCAAGGGCAGCGCGGCGCTGCTGCTGGCGGCGCGGGCGCTGGCCCGCGCCGAAGGCGTGGAGGAGACGCTGCTGGCGGAGTGGGGCATCTCCCAGCCGGGCCTGGACGAACGGTCGGCCCGCGCGGCCGGGTCGGCGGCGACCAAGGGCTGGCGCTGGATCGGGGAGATGGAGGAGATCGCCGCGACGATGGCCGCGGCCGGCCTGCCCGAGGGATTTCACCAGGCCGCGGCCGAGGTTTACCGCCGCTTCCGGCCGGCCGACCCGGCCGGGAAGCAGGCTGGCCTGGATGCGCTGGTGCGTAACAGCCCGGATCGTTCGGACGAAGAGAACTTTTTATCCGGACGATCCGGGGTGCTTGCCCTGGTTCAGCAGGGGCCGAGGCGCTCGGTGAGGTAGGCCTCAACGCTGTCGATGCCGACCCGCTCCTGATGCATGGTGTCGCGGTCTCTGACCGTGACGGCCTGGTCGTTCAGCGTGTCGAAGTCGACGGTGAGGCAGTACGGGGTGCCGATCTCGTCCTGCCGCCGGTACCGGCGGCCGATCGCGCTGGCGTCGTCGAAGTCGGTGTTCCAGCGCTTGCGCAGCGCCGCCGCCAGGTCGCGCGCCTTCGGCGACAGGTCGGCGTTGCGCGACAGCGGCAGCACGGCCGCCTTCACCGGCGCGAGCCTGCGGTCCAGCCGGAGCACCGTCCGCTTCTCCAGGTTGCCCCTGGCGTCCGGCGCCTCGTCCTCGGCATAGGCGTCGAGCAGGAATACCAGCGCGCCGCGGTCCACGCCGGCCGCGGGCTCGACCACCCAGGGGATGAACCGCTGGCCCGACTCCTGGTCCAGGTAGGACATGTCCTGCCCGGACGCCTCCTGGTGGGTGGTCAGGTCGTAATTGGTGCGGTTGGCGACGCCTTCCAGCTCACCCCACTCCGAGCCGACGAAGTCAAACTTGTACTCGATGTCCACCGTGCGCTTGGAGTAGTGCGACAGCTTCTCCTTCGGGTGCTCGTACAGCCGCAGGTTCTCCTTGCGGACGCCGAGGCCGGTGTACCAGGCAAAACGCTGGTCGATCCAGTACTGGTGCCATTCCTCGTCGGTGCCCGGGCCGACGAAGAACTCCATCTCCATCTGCTCGAACTCCCGGGTCCGGAAGATGAAGTTGCCGGGGGTGATCTCGTTGCGGAACGATTTGCCGATCTGGCCGATGCCGAACGGGATCTTCTTGCGCGAGGTCTGCAGCACGTTGCGGAAGTTGATGAAGATGCCCTGCGCGGTCTCCGGACGCAGGTAGGCCAGCCCGGACTCGTCCTCGACCGGGCCGAGGTGGGTGCGCAGCAGGCCGTTGAACATGCGCGGCTCGGTGAAGGCGCCCCTGGTGCCGCAGTTCGGGCAGGCGATGTCGGCCAGTCCGTTGACCGGAGGGTGACCGTGCTTCTCCTCGTAGGCCTCGACTAGGTGATCGACCCGGTACCGCTTGTGGCAGCTCGCGCACTCGGTGAGCGGGTCCACGAACTCGGTGACGTGACCGCTCGCCTCCCACACCTCCCGGGCCAGGATCACCGAGGAGTCCAGGCCCACGATGTCATCGCGCTCGGTGACCATCGAACGCCACCACTCGCGCTTGATGTTGTTCTTCAGTTCCACGCCGAGCGGGCCGTAGTCCCAGGAGGCCCGCAGGCCACCGTAGATCTCGCTGGACGGGTAGACGAACCCCCGTCGCTTGCTCAGGTTGACGATGGCGTCGAGGCGGTCACTGCGCAGTGCCATGGTTAAGGTCTCCATCCGGCTGGCGGTCGGCGGGCGCGAATCCCGTGATGATCCGGCGGGGCCGCTGGCCGCTATGCCGGAAGCCCTCAGCTTAGGAGCACTGGGCAGTGATCGCGAATTGAATTCAGCACCCGTGCGCGACCGCGCTGGCCACCCAGTCGGCGTCGATGTCCAGCGAGATCCCGCCCACCGATACCACCTGGTTGCCCGTGTACTGCTTGGACCGGCTGGCCACCGGCCATACCGCCGTGGTCATGTAGGGCGCTCCGGTCATGTTGTTCGTGTCGTCCCAGAACGCGAACCAGATGGCCTGCGGCTCGGCCAGCGAGTGGCCGGCGATCGTGGTCGTCGACTGCAGGTCGGTGATCGCCGCGTCGGCGCTGGAGTACACGCCCGATATGTAGCCCTGCGCCTCCAGCTGCCTGGTCCAGGCGTCGAGGAAGGTGAGGACCGCGGTCCGGCAGCCGACGTTGGTGTGGTCGTAGGCCTCCATGTCGTAGTAGATCGGCGAGCCCGAGCCCAGGCCGAACGTGTTCGCGTCGGCGATCGCCTGGCTCGCCGCCGCGGTCCCCTGGGACGCCGCCTGCTTCGGGTTGATCTCCCCGCTGAAGCTGTCGCACGGGGCCTGCAGCCCGACGAACGTGGGCATCAGGGACCAGCCCATCGCTTCGGCCTGCTGAACCCAGCTGGCGGACAGGTTGGCCTGGCCGCAGCCCATCATCTGGCCGCCGATGTAGATGCCGACGGCGGAGTACTTCGCCCGCCATGCCTTCATGGTCGGCAGCGACGGGGCCGTGCAGGTGTCGAAGCCGGCCATGGCCCCGTTCGGGCTGGACGGCGACGGCGTGGGGGTCACCGTGGGCGTGGGGGTCACCTTCGGCGTGGCCGTGACCTTAGGCCTGGGGGTCACCGCGGGCGTGGGGGTCACCTTCGGCGTGGCCGTGACCGTCGGCGTGGCGGTGACCTCAGGCCTGGGGGTCACCGTGGGCCCGGCGGTGACCTTCGGCGTGGCCGTGACCTTAGGCCTGGGGGTCACCGTGGGCGTGAGGGTGACCGTGGGCGTGGGCGCCGACGTTTGCGGTGCGGTGGGCGGCCTGCCCCAGCCGGGAGGCATCCCGGTCGGCGGCCGTGGCTGCTTCGGCCAGGCCGGATTCGTCGCCTCGACGATCGGATGCCTGCTGATGGGAATCCAGTCGCCGGTCCGCCCGGTCGTGGTGGCAGCGGGCCGGGCCGTGGCCAGCATCTTCTCGATCAGGCCCGGGTCCGTCCCGTAGGTGGCGTCGATCTGCGGCGCGGAGTCCGGCATGGCAAGCGCCAGCTCGTGCAGGTCCGGGTCCTGCATGATCGTCCCGGGCGTGAGCGCCCGCTGGACAGCCCGGGCCAGCGTCTTCCGGTCGCCTGCGGTCTGCCTGGCGGGGCCGGCCGTCGTGGCGGGGCCGACCGTCGTGGCGGGGCCGGCCGTCGTGGCGGGGCCGATGCTGACTGTGCCGACTCGCCCGACCAAGTTCGGCGGGCAGTTCTGATCGGGACCCGGAGTGCCGAGATAAACGGCGTGAACGTCATACCGAACACATTGCCGCGGGTCCTTGTTCAGGTTATAGACCGGCCAGCTAGCGGGCACGCTGACCACATAACCGTCGTACTTCACGGTCTTGGTGGCCGGCCCGGAGGCCGCTTTCCCGGCGGATCTGCCGGCGTTAAGGCTCACGCCCTTCATGGCGGGTCCGACGTCGGCGGTTTGGCTGGCACCGACAATGACGGGCTGATGTCCTAGCCCCGGTCCGATTCCCCAGAACGCATACCCGCCTATGATGACGGCCACTGCCGCGCGACGCATTAATCCCCCCGGATAATCCCGTCGTCAATGGTTTACTTTCGCACCACAGGCACGTGAAAGACCGAATCGACTCACGAGTACTGTCCCTGCGCACCAGTAGCGCTATTCGTTCCCAGTATTCGTTGGGTTACGCACAGTTACGACAAGGTGATGGTGATCCCGGGCGTGTCGCGACGCTCCAGGGGGCGCGTCAGTGGTCGTGCGGGCGGGCATCACGCCTGGTAGGGCAGGCTTTAGGTGCTGGTTTCTGAGCACGCTGGCACTAGCGGAGTGAGATCAGGAGGCCGGCTCTACGGGGCCGGAATGGGGTTGGGCAGGGCGCCGCCGTACCTGCGGTCACGGCTGGCGTAGATCTCGCAGGCGTGCCACAAGTGCCGCCGGTCGAAATCTGGCCAGAGCGTGTCGAGAAAGACCAATTCGGCATAGGCAGACTGCCAGAGCAGGAAGTTCGAAAGCCGCTGCTCGCCGGATGACCTGACGAACAGGTCGACATCGGGAATCGCCGGCTCGTCCAGGTAGCGGGCGAACACCTTTTCGTCGATCTTCGCCGCCCGGAGCTTTCCCGCGGCCACATCCGCGGCGATGGCGGCGGCCGCGTCGACGATCTCGGCCCGGCCCCCGTAGTTCACGCAGAATTGCAGGGTCAGCACGGAATTCCCGGCCGACATCTGCTCGGCGAACTCAAGTTCGCTGATCACGCTGCGCCAGAGTTTCGGCCAGCGGCCGGCCCAGCGGATGCGGACGCCCATCTCGTTCAGCAGGTCGCGGCGCCGGTGGATAACGTCGCGGTTGAAGCCCATCAGGAAGCGCACTTCGTCCGGCGAGCGCCGCCAGTTCTCGGTCGAGAAGGCGTAGGCGGACAGGTACGGGATGCCGAGCTCGATCGCCCCCATGATCACGTCGAGCAGCGAGGACTCGCCCTCCTTGTGGCCCTCGGTCCTGGGCAGCCCCCGTTTCTTGGCCCAGCGCCCGTCGCCGTCCATGACCAGAGCGACGTGCCTGGGAAGGAAGTCGGCCGGTATGTCCGGCGGCTTAACCCCGCTCGGATGCGGGTCGGGCGGACGTACACCCGCCGGGCCATTCATTGAACACGCTCCACATGACGCAGCGAACGGATCGAATGCTCCAGATGCCATTGAAGGTACGCGGCCACAAGCCCACTGCACTCTATCCGGTGCCTGCGCTCGCTACCATCGGCGCTGTCCCAGTCGCCGTGTAGCAAAGCGAGCATCAGGGCCACCGTCGGCGCCGCAGGCGAGGCCGCGCCGGGCGGCCGGCAGGATGCGCACACCATCCCTCCGGCCGCCACGGCGAACGCCGACAACCGCCTGCCAGCAGCCGGCGGGTCGCCCGGAGCCGGCGGGTCTACCGGGTCTGCCGGAGCCGCCGGGTCTACCGTGGCCGCCGGGTCTACCGGAGCCGCACTGGTTCGATTGCGGCCATTCCCTGGCGCGCCGCAGCGGGCGCATTCCTGCAGGGCGGGCGCATAGCCGGCCACCGCGAGCGAGCGCAGCAGGAAGGCGTCAAGTATCAGCCGGGGCTCGTGCTGTCCGTCACCGAGGCTGCGCAGGCCGCCGATGAGGAGCAGCAACTGGCGCAGCGCCGGCTCCTTCTCCACCGGGGTGAACCGCTCGGCCGTCTCCAGCATCGCCACGCCCGCCGTGTAGCGGGGGTAGTCCGCGGCCAGTGGCTCGCCGTAGGGCCGGATCACCTCCGCCTGCGTGATCACGTCCAGCGAGCGCCCGACGTGCAGCATCAGGTCGACGTGCGTGAACGGCTCAAGCCGGGCACCGAACCTCGACTTGGTCCGGCGGACGCCCTTGGCCACCGCGCGGATCCGCCCGGTCCTGCCGAGAATGGTTATGATCCGGTCCGCTTCGCCCAGCTGCTGCGTCCGCAGCACGATCCCGTCATCCCGGTAGAGCTGCACCTACCTATTGTCGCAGTGCTGGCCCGGGGGGGCGACCCCCCGGAACCCCCCGCTACCGGGGGGACCCATCCCCCCGGACCCCCCTTGGGCGGGACCGGTTGACCGCGGACAGGACCGCGCGCATCGAGGCGGTGACCGTGTTCGTGTCGATGCCGACGCCCCAGCAGACCTGGCCGCCGACCTCGCACTCCACGTACGCCGCGGCCTGGGCGTCGGTGCCCTCGGTCAGCGCGTGCTCGGTGTAGTCGAGGACCCGTGCGGTCACGCCGACGGAGGCCAGCGCGTCGCAGAACGCTGAGATGGGGCCGTTGCCCTCGCCTTCGACCTGGCGGGCGCGCCCGTCGGCGAAAATCTCGGCGGTCAGAGCGTGCTTGGCCTCGACCACCGAGGAGGTCTGGTGGTCCAGCAGCGCCAGCGGGCCCTCGGTGAGGTACTCGCCGGAGAAGATTTCCCACATCCGGGTGGGCGACACCTCGCCGCCCTCGTCGTCGGTGTGGCCCTGGATCACCCGGGAGAACTCGATCTGCAGGCGGCGAGGCAGGTCCAGTTGGTGTTCGGCCTTCATGACGTACGCCACGCCGCCCTTGCCGGACTGCGAGTTGACCCGGATGACCGCCTCGTAGGTGCGGCCGACGTCGTGCGGGTCGATGGGCAGGTACGGCACGGCCCACGGGTACTCGGCGAACGGGATGCCCGCCTGCTCCGCCTCGGCCTCGAGCGCCTCGAAACCCTTCTTGATCGCGTCCTGGTGGGAACCGGAGAACGCGGTGTAGACCAGGTCGCCCGCGTAGGGGTGGCGCGGGTGGACCGGGATCTGGTTGCAGTACTCGACGGTGCGACGGATCTCGTCGATGTCGGCGAAGTTGATCATCGGGTCGATGCCCTGAGTGAACAGGTTCAGGCCCAGCGTGACCAGGCATACGTTGCCGGTGCGCTCGCCGTTGCCGAACAGGCAACCCTCGATCCGGTCGGCACCCGCCAGCACGGCCAGCTCGGCGTCGGCGACTGCGGTACCCCGGTCGTTGTGCGTGTGGACCGACAGGCAGACGTAGTCCCGGTCCGGCAGGTTGCGGCTCATCCACTCGATCTGGTCGGCGTAGACGTTCGGGGTGGACCGCTCCACCGTGCACGGCAGGTTGAGGATGATCTCGCGGTCCGGGCCGGGCTGCCAGACGTCCATGACGCCCGCGCAGACGTCGGCGGTGAAATCGAGCTCGGTATCCATGAAGATCTCGGGCGAATACTCGTAGCCGAAGTCGGTGCCGTCCAGCAGTTCCTCGGCGTACTTCATGACGTGGCGGGTGCCCTCGACGGCAAGCGCCTTGCACTCCTCGCGGTCGATGCGGAACACCACCCGGCGGAATATCGGGGCCGTGGCGTTGTACAGGTGCACGGTGGCCAGGCGCGCGCCGCGCAGCGACTGGACCGAGCGCTCGATCAGGTCCTCCCGGGCCTGGGTGAGCACGGAAATCCGGACATCGTCGGGGATGCGGTCGCCCTCGATCAGCTCGCGCACGAAGTCGAAGTCGGTCTGGCTCGCGGACGGGAACCCGACCTCGATCTCCTTGTAGCCCATCCGCACCAGCAGGTCGAACATCTTGTGCTTGCGGGCCGGGCTCATCGGGTCGATCAGCGCCTGGTTGCCATCCCGGAGATCAGTCGACAGCCAGCGCGGGGCCTTGGTGACGGCCTTGGCGGGCCAACTGCGGTCGGGTAGCTCGACCGGCTTGAACGGCGTGTACCGGTGACACGGCATGCCGCTGGGCTGCTGTTGTACGGGCGAGACGCGTTGGAACACGTGGTCCTGTTGCATTTATCTGCTACTTCCTCATAGCTGGGTAGCTGGTTGGGCGGTTGCCTGATTGATGGCCAGCAGACACGCCAACACCCCGCGACGAGGGAGCCGGCCTATCGGCCCCCGCCGCGGCCGCTAAGGAGGAGCAGCTCGCGCAACATTGCCCAACACCTTACCAGCCGTCTGTGTTCGTGGTGATGCCGGGTGCACCAAGCGGCGCCGGCGGCGGGTGCACCAAGCGGCGCCGGCGGCGGGTGCACCAAGCGGCGCCGGCGGAATATTCAGTGGCGCCGCCGACGCGGGCGGGGTTCGCTGTGAGGATGCGCATCGAGCAAGCCGACCTAGCGGACGCGAAGAAGATACGCGAGTGTTATGAGGTTTACCTGGCGGCCCAGCGCGTCGACGAACCTGACGGACCGTGGTTCACCGACCGGCCGTTCGGCGGCTGGCTGACCGTCGGCTGGGACGGCAACCCGAGGGAGGTATGGCTGGCCACAGACCAAGGTTCGGCCGCAGGCTGGTGCCGGCTGGAGATGCCGAACCGGGAGAACCTGGACCAGGCCAACCTGGACCTCGTGGTGCACCCGGCGGAACGGCGTCAGGGACTGGGGCTCGCCCTGCTGCGGCAGGCCGTTGCCCGCGCGACCGCGCACGAGCGCTCCGTCCTGAAGGGCACCGCGCGCAACGGCTCCCCCGGCGAGGCGTTCGCGCGCTCGGTCGGGGCGGAACCCGGGCTGGTGGAGGTCCAGCGCGTGCTCGACCTCGGCCAGATGGAGAAGGGAAAGCTGGCCCGCCTGCGCGGGCCGGCCGAGCGGGCTGCGGCCGCCTACTCGCTGGTTTCATGGGCCGGACCGGTACCCGACGAGTTCATCGAGCAGGCGGCGCTGGTCTACGACGCGATGAACGACGCTCCCCGTGACCCCGAGATCGCCCGCGAGGAATGGGACGCGCAGCGAGTACGCGAACGGATCAACCATCTGCGCCCGCACTACGGGATGCGCGACTACACGGTGGCGGCGCGGCATGACGCCACCGGCGAACTGGCGGCGCTAACCGAAATGGCGGTGGATCCGGCCGACCCAGGCTGGGGGCACCAGATTTTCACGGTCGTGACCGGCAAGCACCGCGGGCACCGGCTCGGTCTGCTGACGAAGATCGCGATGTTGCAACTGCTCGCCACCACCGAGCCGCAGCTAGAACGGATCTCGACCTGGAACGCTCAGGTCAACACGTACATGATCGCGGTCAACGAGGCAATCGGCTACGCCGTCTCCGGGCCGCCGGGTACGGGATATCGGCTCGATGCGGCGGCCACGCCCGGCTCTCCTGGCTAGGGCGGCGGGGTTAGTCGCGGCCAAGGTTAGTCGCGGCCAAGGTTAGTCGCGGCCGGGATTAGTCGCGGCCGGGATTAGTCGCGGCCGGCCGACTGTTCGGTCATCGCGACGACGCCGACGACCTGGGCCTGGGTCATGCCGAGGTCCACGCCGATGGCCAGCGCGGCGTGCCGCTCAGATTCGGAGAGCGGGCCGTCCGCCATGGCGATGCGGATTACCTCGGCCAGATACCACTCCCTGGCCTGGACGGTGAGCTGCGCTCCGACCTGGTTCAGGGCCGGGCGGATCGCGTCGAACGGCTGCATGAGATCGGCGTTGAGCATGGCCTCGTCGTAGCCATGCACCCCCGATCCGATGACCGCCTCGATCGCCCGCTGCCGCGCGACCGGGCTCGACGGATCGCCGGACCGCAGCATCGCCGAGACGGCGGCCCGCATGCCGGCGGGCAGCGCCGCCTGCATCTGCGCCGTGGTCGGCTGGCCGAGCACGTCAGTCACGTAACGCGTACGGCAGCTGGTGCACTGGACGTGCTCGCCGACCGAGTTCAGCGGGATGACGGGGAGGAAGAACAGCGTGAACCACCGACGCCCCGCCCGGTGCCGGTACGCCCGGTCCCCGCCGCAACGGCGGCAGTAGAAGGTGCCCTGCGCGATCGTCCGGTAGAACACGCGCAAGCCAAAGATGATCAGCAACGTAGATCCCCTTCTGCCTACCAGCCGGCACACTCCCCGCAAGCACCCCGCCGCAGGCGTGTACCTTCGCCTTTTCGTACAGGTAAGCCCATCATGTCGCCGCCGACCCCCGCGAAGCCGTTGCCGATGCCGATCCGATACCTCATTTTTCGGCAGAAGTCGACCTGGCCTCGGCCGACACGGGGCTCCGGGTGCTGCTGAGATTGACGGGGCTCGTTAGCACTCACCTGGCGCTTTGGAGCGCGGGCTGGACTGCCGGTGGGTCAGGGTCCCGGCCGCTCAGTCGTAGAACCCCAGGCGGCGCAGCTGCTTGGGGTTGCGCTGCCAGTCCTTGGCGATCTTCACGTGCAGGTCGAGGTAGACCTTGGTGCCGAGGAGCGCCTCGATCTGGCGGCGGGCCCGCGTGCCCACCTCCTTCAGCCGCGCTCCCCCGGTACCGATGACGATGGCCTTCTGGCTCGGCCGCTCCACGTAAAGCTCGGCGTGCACGTCGGTGAGGTCGTCGCGGCCCGGCCGCGGCCCCATCTCCTCCACCACCACCGCGATCGAGTGCGGCAACTCGTCCCGCACCCCGTCCAGCGCGGCCTCCCTGATCAGCTCGGCGACCATGATCTGCTCCGGCTCGTCGGTCAGCTCGCCGGCCGGGTACAGGGGCACGCCCTCGGGCAGGTGCGAGACCAGCACGTCGGCGAGCTCGTCGAGCTGGAACCCGGTCACGGCCGACACAGGAACCACATCGGCCCAGTCGCCTAGGGCGCTCACCGCCACCAGCTGTTCGGCGATACGTTCCGGCGAGGTCTCGTCGCACTTGGTCACCACCGCCACGACCGGGGTCTTCTTCACGTTCTCGAGCTCGCGGGCGAAGAACCGGTCTCCCGGGCCGACCGGGTCGGTGGCCGGGATGCAGAACCCGATCACGTCGACTTCGGCGAGCGTAGACCTGACCAGGCTGTCCAGGTGCTCGCCGAGCAGAGTCCGCGGCTTGTGCAGCCCGGGCGTGTCCACCAGGATCAGCTGCGCGTCCGGGCGGTGCACGATGCCGCGGATCACCCGCCTGGTGGTCTGCGGGCGGTCGCTGGTGATCGCGACCTTGGCGCCGACCAGCGCGTTCGTCAGCGTCGACTTGCCGACGTTCGGGCGGCCCGCGAGGCAGGCGAACCCGGAGCGGAAGGCGGCTGACGGGGAGTGGCTCACCCAATCAATTCTCGCGCATGTCTCGTGGGCAGGAACCACGGCCCGTTCGGCCCAAAATTAACGGGCTGGTGCGCCTGCCCTGGCGAGCCGGGCCCTAGGGGGTCAGGGTCTGGCGGACGGTGCCGTCGGGGGCGGCGTGGAAGATGGTCGCGTCGGGGCCGAGGTCGCGGACCACGGCGAGATCGCCCGGGTCCAGGTCGGCGTCGCTGACCAGGGCGGCCGCCTCGAGCTTGTGCGCGCCGCTGGACACCGCCATGGCCACGGCCAGGCGCAGCGCGGACAGCCGCAGCGACGGCAGGGCCACCGCGGCGGCGGTATAGGTCCGGCCGGTCTCGTCGCGGACCGCCGCGCCCTCGGACGCCGCGACCCGCGCCCGGGTAGACCGGGCCAGGGTGATGATCTTGAGATCCTCCGGTCCAGGAGTCACACCGCTCACCTTGCTGAGTCTACGACGCGGAATCCTCCACACGTTCCACCAGCACCGTGCCGATCTTGTTGCGCCGGCCGGCCAGGTTCTCGGCGGTGAGCCGCAGGCCGCGGACGGTCGCGGTCGAGCCCGCGATCGGGACCCGGCCGAGCTGGTGGGCGAGCAGCCCAGCCACCGTCTCCACGTCCAGATCGTCGAGGCTGACACCGAACAGCTCGCCGAGCTCGGTCACCGACAGCCGGGCGGTGACCCGGGCGGAATGCTCGGAGAGCCACTCGACCGGCGGCTGCTCGTTGTCGTACTCGTCGGTGATCTCGCCGACGATCTCCTCGAGGATGTCCTCGATGGTGACCAGCCCGGCGGTCCCGCCGTACTCGTCGATCACGATGGCCACATGGGTGCGCTGTGCCTGCATCTGGCGCAGCAGTTCGTCCACCGGCTTGCTGTCGGGCACGTAGCTGGCCGGGCGCATCACCGTGGCGACCTTCTCGGTGGCCTCGGCGCCCGGGTGCTCGTGACTCCAGGCCACGATGTCCTTCAGGTAGGCGATGCCGACCACGTTGTCCTGGTTCTCGCCGACCACAGGGATCCGGGAGAAGCCGCTGCGCAGCGCCAGCGAGAGGGCCTGTTCGACGGTCTGGTCGCCCTCGATGAACACCATGTCGGTGCGCGGCACCATGACTTCCCTGACGATGGTGTCGCCGAGCTCGAACACGGAGCGGACCATGTCCCGCTCACCCGGCTCGATGCCGTTCCTGCGCTCCAGGTAGTCGACGAGGCCGCGTAGTTCGGACCGGTCCACCGGGCCGTCGTGGTCCACTAGCGGCCGAGTCCTGCGGGTCGGCGGCATGGCGTTGCCGCACGCCACGAGCATCCTGGGCAGCGGGCCGAGCGCCCGGGTCAGCGGGAAAAGGAACGCGGCCGCGCGCTCGGCGGTACGTTCGGTCCGCGGCCCGACCCGCCCGGTCTGCGGGCGCACGCCGGTCAGCGCGTAGCGCAGCGCGATGACCACGGCGAGCGCGGCCAGCACCGCACGCCAGTCGTCGCCGAGCCAGCGGATGAAGGCCGCCGTGACGAGCACCGCCGCCAGGATCTCGCAGCTGGCCCGGAGCAGAAGCAGCACGCTCAGGTAGCGGGGCAGGTCGGCGGCCACGGAGCCCAGCCGGCCCTGGTGCTCGGGCCGTTCGGCCACGCCGGTGGCGGAAACGAGGGCCAGCGCGGCCTCCGCGTTCGCGCACCAGCCAGCCACTAGGGCGAGCACGGCCGCGGCGACCAGAAGCCACGCTGGAGGGCTCATAATCCGGGTCGGCCCTTCGTATCTCGCCACAGCTTCAGCAGCTGATCCTGCGTGCCGAACATAGCGGCGTGCTCTTCGGGCTCGGCGTGGTCGTAGCCGAGCAGGTGCAAGATGCCGTGCACGCACAGCAGCTCGAGCTCGTCCTGGGTGGAGTGGCCGGCCTTGTCCGCCTGTTCGGCCGCGACCTGGGGGCACAGCACCACGTCACCGAGCAGCCCCGGATCGGCGCCCGGGGCTGGATCGGCGCGGTTGCCGCCCAGGTGCGGGGGCCGCAGCTCGTCCATGGGGAAGGCGAGAACGTCGGTCGGCCCGGGCTCGCCCATCCACCGCTCGTGCAGGTCGGTCATCGCCTGCTCGTCGACGAGCAGCACGGAGAGTTCGGCCAGCGGGTGGATCCGCATCTGGTCCAGCGTGAACCGGGCGACCGCGGCCAGCCCCACCTCGTCGACGTCGATGCCCGCCTCGTTGGCGATATCGATGCTCATGCCGCGTCTAGCTGCCTTTCCGCCTGCGCGGCCCGGCCGGGGCGAGCTGACGCTCGTGGGCGTCGTATCGCTCGTAGGCGTCGACGATCTTGCCCACGAGCCGGTGCCTTACGACATCGTGGCTGGTCAGCCTTGCGAAGTGAATGTCTTCTATGCCTTCGAGGATGTCCTGCACCACGCGCAACCCGCTGACCTGGCCGGTCGGCAGGTCGACCTGGGTCACGTCGCCGGTGACCACCACTTGCGAGCCGAAACCGAGCCGGGTGAGGAACATCTTCATCTGTTCGGCCGTGGTGTTCTGCGCCTCGTCCAGGATGATGAACGAGTCGTTCAGGGTCCTTCCCCGCATGTACGCCAGGGGCGCGATCTCGATGGTGCCGGCGGCCAGAAGCCGGGGGATCGAATCCGGGTCGAGCATGTCGTGCAGCGCGTCGTAGAGCGGGCGTAGGTATGGGTCGATCTTCTCGTACAAGGTGCCGGGCAGGAACCCCAGCCGCTCGCCCGCCTCCACCGCCGGCCGGGTCAAGATGATCCGGTTGACCTCCTTGGCCTGCAGCGCCTTGACCGCCTTGGCCATGGCCAGGTAGGTCTTTCCTGTGCCCGCCGGGCCGATGGCGAACACGATCGTGTGCTGGTCGATCGCGTCCGCGTAGCGCTTCTGGTTCAGGGTCTTAGGCCGGATCGTCCGGCCGCGGGCGGACAGGATGCCGACGGTGAGCACGTCGGCCGGCCGCACGCCGCGCTCGGCCCGCAGCATGGCCGCGGTCCGCTCCACCGCGTCGGCCGTCAGGTCCGTGCCCTTGCGCAGCAACTCGACAAGCTCGTCGAAGAGCGCAGTGACCAGGGCGGTTTCCGCCGGGTTCCCGGTCGCGGTGATTTCGTTGCCGCGGACGTGGATGTCGGCGTCGAACTCCCGCTCAATCACGTGCAGCAGTTCGTCACCGGAGCCGAGCAGGGTGACCATCGAATGATCAGCGGGTATCACGATCTTCACGACAGACCGCGGTTCGCCCTGGGCCCTGTTTTCGCTTTGCCCGTCGCCGTTGGAGGTGCTCCCGGCGCTCAAGTCATCGTTTCTGGTATCTGTCAATTCGACGCTCTCGAAGACCCGGAGGACCGCCCTCCGAGCGTACTGAGCCCTATGTTATCCGGGATCAGGGCTGTCCGGGGCTGTGCTGTCCAGGTCGGGGCTGTCCAGGTCGGGGCTGTCCAGGTCGGGGCCGTCCAGGTCGGGGCTGTCCAGGTCGGGGCTCCGGTCATCCTGGTGGCCAGGTGAGGGACCGGCCGCCGAGGATGTGGCCGTGGACGTGCGGGACGACCTGGCCCGCGTGGGCGCCGGTATTGAAGACGACGCGATAGCCGTCCTCGCTGACCCCCTCGGTCTCCGCCACGCGGTGCACCCCGGTGATCACCTCGCCGAGCAGTCCGCCGTCCGCGGCGGCGAGCGCCGAGACGTCGGGATAGTGCTCCTTCGGGATGACGAGCACGTGCGTCGGGGCCTGCGGGTCGATATCGCGGAAGGCCAGGATCCGGTCCGTTTCAAGCACCGTGTTCGCGGGGATTTCGCCGGCCACGATGGCGCAGAACAAGCATTCAGCCACATGAAGATCTTAGGGCTTGCCGGCGCGCATACAGATCACCCCGCCACCTGGCCCGGTGCCGGGCAATGGGCTGGCCAGGGTGCGGCCAGGCAATGCTGTATAGGAAAATATCCTGGTCATATCAGGAAGTACTCCTCGGTGACAGGGTGGCGATCCGTTGTTATGGTGCCGATCCATGCAAGTGCTGTCGTATCCTCGCGGTCAATGGATATTCTTGACTTTCGGCAATCCCCTGGCGGTGTCTGGCGGCACGTCCGAAAGTCGTCGGCTTCAGCCTGACACGCCCGTTCGGGCGCCCGGCTGGCCGTCCATCCAGGCAACTGGCCAGGCGGTCTGCCGCTGAGGGCGAGGCGACGGACGGTCAGATGGGTAGGAGATTTGGGGATGAAGGACCGGAGACCGTGGTCCTGCACTACTCCTGCCGCTCCTGCCGCGGTACGGAAGCGGCCCGATGGAGCGTGAACCTGACGACGGGGTAACGCGTCCAACGAATGTGACCGAAACCCTGGTGGCCGCTGGTGGCATCGCGCCCGATGCTTTCCTGGCGTCTCCCACCACGCGCATCGCGTGGAGCGCGGACCTTGCGGTCACCGAGCTTTACTCGCTGCACTACCGGGCTTTGGTCCGGCTCGCGGCCCTGCTGGTGCGGGACACGCAAACCGCCGAGGAAGTGGTGCAGGACGCGTTCGTCGCGATGCACGGCGGCTGGCAGCGGCTGAGGGACGCCGAGAAGGCGCTGGCCTACCTGCGGCAGGCCGTGGTGAACCGGTCCCGTTCGGTCCTGCGCCACCGCACCGTGGTCGACAAGAACCTGCAGAATGCCCCGCCGGACATGCCGAGCGCCGAGCACGGCGCCATGGTCCTGCTCGAACGGGACGCCGTCGTCGCCGCCCTGCGCGACCTGCCCGACCGGCAGCGCGAGGCGATCGTGCTGCGCTACTACGCCGACCTGTCCGAGGCCGAGATCGCCGCCACCATGGGCATCAGCCGCGGCGCCGTCAAGAGCCACACGTCCCGCGGCATGAGCGCCCTCCGCGCGGCCCTGGAGCAGGAGTCATGACCAAACCCGGCCCCAATGGCCCGCCGCCAGGACACGACCCCTTGAACTTCGCTGAGTTCGTGCGTCATGCCCTGCACGCCGCCGCGGACCAAGTCGAGCCGCACCCGGACGGGCTGGAGCGGATCCGCGCGCGGGTCGGGTCCGGACCGGCTTTTGCCAGCAAGCATTCCTGGGCGACTGCGGCCTGGGCGCCAGGCGCTTTCCTGGCCGACATGGTCCGGCGCTGGCACGCCAGGCTTCGCGGTACGTCGGCGCCCGGTTCGTCGGCGCCCGGTTCGTCGGCGCCCGGGGCGGGACCTGGTCGCGCGCGGCGGCAGCCGCTGGACTGGCGGGACGGAATGCTCCGGTCGGCCCTGGCGGCGGCCTGCGTTGTGTTCGCCGTCGGCGTCGCGCTGGCGGTACCCCCGCTGCGCCAGGCCTTTGGCCAGCTCAGCTCGGCCGTGGGAATTACCTCCCGCAACAACAGCGGAGTCCAGGGCACGGACGGATCGGGCAACCCGATCGGCCTGCAGGTCGGCAGTCCCAGTCCGAGCAGCATCTTCAGCAGCCGACCCAGCGCGATGGTGACCGCGTGCGGGCCAAGTTCCTCGCCGTCCCCCTCGAACGAGGCGAGCAAGTCGGCGACCCCGACCGTGACCCCCGCGGCCACGACGACCGGCACGGCCAGCAGCACCAGCGCCTCGCCGCCCAGCAGCACCGCGAGTCCCACCGATACCACCACCGCGACGCCGAGCACGACCGCCACCGCCACGGGTACCGCCACCGCCACGAGCACCGCCACCACGACGGCTTCGGCGACCGCTTCGGCCACGGTGAACGCCAGCCGGAATACGCCCAAGGCGACCGGGACCCCCTGCCTGAGTCCCACCGTCACACCGGCCGTCACACCGGCCAGGACGCCTAAGAACAAGCCGAAGGCCACCTCGTCCGCGTCCACCTCGGCCAGCGCTAGCTCGTCGACGCCGGGCTCGTCGGCGTCGGGTTCGGTGACCTCGAGCGGCACCAACGTCAGCCAGACCGGGGGTGCCTCAACCGGCGGCGCCTCGACCGGCGGCGCTTCGACCGGCGGCGCTTCGACTGGCGGCGCTTCGACCGGGAGCACCTCAACCGGCGGCGCTTCGACCGGGAGCACCTCAACCGGCGGCGCTTCGACCGGGAGCACCTCGACCGGCGGCGCTTCGTCGGGAGAGGCTAGCGCCGGGTCCTCGGCCTCCTCGTGAGGCGGCTCAGGACCAGCGGCCTCGTGAGGCGGCTCAGGACCAGCGGCCTCGTGAGGCGGCTCAGGACCAGCGGCCGGAGCGGCTGAGCAGGACTGCGGCGGCCACGGTCCCGGCGGTCGAGGTCCTCAGCACGGTGGGCCCCAGCTGGCAGGCGGTGGCCCCCGCCGCGCGGAAGGTCGCGCTCTCTTCGTCGGTGATCCCGCCCTCGGGGCCCACCACCACCAGCAGGTCACCGGATTCCGGCAGGCTGAGACGGCCGAGGCCGCGGGCGGCTCCGGGCTCGAGCACGATCGCGCAGGCCGCCTTCGCGATCAGCTGAGCCACCCGGCCTGCCGAGGCGACGTTGGCGACCTCGGGTATCCAGGCGCGGCGCGACTGCTTGGCGGCCTCGCGCGCGGTCAGCCGCCACTTGGCCAGCGAACGCTCCCCGCGGGCTCCTTGCCACACCGGGACGCAGCGCGCCGCGGCCCACGGCACGATGCGGTCGACGCCGACCTCAGTCATCTCCTCGACGGCCAGTTCGCCCCGGTCGCCCTTCGGGATGGCCTGGACGACCGTGATCGCGGGATCCGGACGCGGCACCTCGCGCCTGGCCCGCACGGTGAGCTCGAGGCCGCCGGCCCCAGCCCCGGCGACCACGCACTCGGCCACCAAGCCGGCGCCGTCGGCCACATCGGCGCGCTCGCCCGGGCGCAGCCTGCGTACGGTGGCCGCGTGCCGGCCCTCAGCCCCGGACAGGACGACGATATCGGAGTCCAGCGCCGCGCGGTCGGCCAGGAAGACGGGCGGCTGCACCAGGGTCAGCGCCCGTTGAAGGCGTCGCGCAGCCTCGAGAAGAACCCTTGCTGGCCTGGCGCGAACCTGCCGGGTGGCGCTTCCTCGCCGCGCAGCTTAGCCAGTTCGCGCAGCACCTTCTCCTGCTCGGCGTCCAGCTTGGACGGCGTCTCGACCGTCACGTGGATGACGAGATCGCCACGCCCGTTGCCGTTCAGGTGCTTGACGCCCTGGCCGTAGAGCGGGATGACCTGGCCCGACTGGGTGCCGGGCCGGATGTCGATGTCAGCGGGACCATCCAGGCTCTCCACCGACAGCGTGGCTCCCAGCGCGGCGGCCACCATCGGAATTGTCACGGTGCAGTGCAGGTCGTCGCCCTGCCGCTCGAAGATGGCGTGCGGACGCTGGACGATCTCCAGGAACAGGTCGCCAGGCGGACCGCCGCCCGGGCCGACTTCGCCCTCGCCGGCCAGCTGGATGTGCGTGCCGTCCTCGACGCCCGCCGGGATCCGCACCTTGATGGTCCGCCTGGTCCGCACCCGGCCGTCGCCGTCGCACTCCGGGCAGGGCCGGACCAGCACGGTGCCGTATCCGCCGCAGCCCGGGCAGACCCGGGCCATCATCACCTGGCCGATGAAGGAGCGGGTCACCTGGCTTACTTCACCGCGCCCGCCGCAGATGTCGCAGGTCTGCGGGTGGGTGCCCGGCGCGGTGCCCTCACCGGAGCAGGTGGGGCAGACCACGGCCGTGTCCACGGTGAGCTCACGGGTAGCACCGAACGAGCACTCGGCCAGCTCGAGCTCGATCCTGATCGTCGCGTTACGGCCGCGCTGGGCCCGGCTCCGCGGCCCGCGCGTAGAGGCACCGCCCGCCGCGCCGAAGAACTGGTCGAGCAGGTCGTTCAGCGGGTTGAACCCCTGGCCGAACGGGCTGGCCCCCGCGCCCGCCGTGCTCGCGGCGAACGGGTCCATGCCCATGTCGTACATCCGGCGCTTGTCCGTGTCCGACAGCACCTCGTACGCCTGGGTGATCTCCTTGAACCGCTCCTGCGTCTCAGGATCGGGGTTCACGTCCGGGTGCAGTTCCCGCGCCAGCCGCCGGTAGGCCCGCTTGACTTCGTCTTGCGTCGCGTCCCGGCGGATCTTGAGCAACGCGTAGTAGTCGGTCGCCACTAAGACTCCAACAAGATCTGGCCGAGGTAACGGGCGACGGCACGCACCGCCCCCATCGTGCCCGGGTAGTCCATCCTGGTCGGCCCGAGCACGCCGAGCTTGGCCAGCGGCTGTTCCGTGTTCCCGTACCCGGTGAACACCACCGACGTGGCCTGCAGGCCCGCGACCTGGTTCTCCGCGCCGATCCTGACGGTCAGGATGGCCAGCTCGGTCGCCTCCCCGAGCAGCCGCATCAGCACCACCTGTTCTTCCAGAGCCTCGAGCACTTCCCGCAATCCCTTGCTGAAGTCGTGTGCGGCCAGGTTCGCGGCTCCGCCGAAGACGATCTTCTCCTCGCTCCGCTCGACCAGGCTGGCCAGCAGCATCGCCAGGACGGCGTTGGCGTTCGCCCGCTCCTCGGCCGGCATCCGCTCGGCCAGGTCAGCGACCATCGCGGCGGCGTCGGACAGCTTATGCCCGCCCAGACAGGCGTTCAGCACCGCCCGCACGTGGGACACCGAGGCGTCATCCCAGGGGTCGGGCAAGTCGACGGTGCACTGCTCGACGCGGCCGGTGTCGGTGATGAGCACGAGCAGCAGCTTCTGCGGGGCGAGCGGGACGAGCTCGATGTGCCGGATCGCGGACCTGGTGAGCGACGGGTACTGCACCACGGCCACCTGCCGGGTCAACTGGACCAGCAGCCTGACCGTCCGCGTCACCACGTCGTCGAGACTGTACGCGCCGGCCAGGAACGTCTCGATGGCGCGCCGCTCGGCCGCCGACAATGGCTTCACGCTGGACAGCCGGTCGACGAAGAGCCGGTAGCCCTTATCCGTCGGTACCCGGCCGGCGCTGGTGTGCGGCTGGGCGATGAAGCCCTGCTCCTCAAGCACCGCCATGTCGTTCCTGATGGTCGCCGGGGAAACGTCGAAGTGATGCCGGTCGACCAGCGACTTGGATCCCACCGGTTCCGTGGTGGACACGTAGTCTTCGACGATGGCACGGAGCACAGTCAGTTTCCGTTCGTCGAGCACGCGTTCACCTCCTTGGCACTCATAGGTCCCGAGTGCTAAGTCTATTGCGTCTAGCAAGTTCCCGCCGCGTGACAATGAGGCGAACGGCCGCGCGATCACGCCAGAGCGCGACTGGCCCCGCTCTGGGTATAACCCACAGCAAGGATGGTAACCCGCCAGCGCGAGCCGCGATAGCGGCGTGTCGGCAGCGTCGGGACCTGCCCCTGCTCGGCTACGCTTGGCCGCAGGTATAGCTACGCCCGCGGCCCGGCCCAGGAGGAGATACCGGTGTGGAGCAGGCAGTACGGCGCTGACGTGCTCGCTGCCGGAAATGAGCTGAGTCGCCGACGGAACTCGGGTCCCGGCCAGCGTGAGGTGCCGAAGGTCGAGGCGGAGCGCGGGCTGGTGGTCGAGGACTCCGAGGGCCGGTTCTGCGGCGCGGTGGTCGGCTACGAAAAAGGCGCCGTGACGCTGGAGGACCGGCACGGCAAGCGGCGGGTTTTCCCGCTGGCCCCGGCCGCCTTCCTGCTCGAAGGCCGACCGGTCACGCTCATCCAGCCCGCCGCCCCGGCGAGTCGGCCTGCCCGGACGGCCTCCGGTTCGGTGGCCGCCCCCTCGGCCCGGGCCAAGGTGGCCCGGGCGAGCCGGATTTACGTCGAGGGCAAGCACGACGCCGAGCTTGTCGAGAAGATCTGGGGCGACGACCTGCGTGACGTCGGCGTGGTGGTCGAGTACCTGGAGGGCATCGACGACCTGCCGGCCATCGTCCAGGACTTCTCCCCCGCCTCCGGCCGCCGTCTCGGCGTGCTCGTCGACCACCTGGTGGCAGGCTCCAAGGAGACCAGGATCGCGGCCAGCGTCCGGTCACCCGACGTGCTGATCGTGGGGCATCCGTTTATCGACATCTGGGCGGCCGTGCGGCCGTCCGCGGTCGGCATCGCGGCCTGGCCGGACGTTCCGCCCGGGCAGCCGTGGAAGGAAGGCGTGCTGCGCGCCATCGGATGGCCGCCGGAGGTGCCGACCGCCTGGCAGCGCATCCTGCGCTCGGTGACCAGCTACGCCGACCTCGAGCCCGAGCTCCTCGGCCGGGTCGAGGAGCTGATCGATTTCGTCACCATGCCGGAAAGCGCATAGCGTGACGACAGCACCGGACGACACGCGAGGACCGATGACGAGCAATCCCGCGTCTGAGGGGGGTCCCGAGTGGGTCGCGGACGGCGACATGACGTCGGCGACGGTCGGATACCTGGGGGCGATCGTCCTCGGGCCCGTCATCCCGCTGGTCGTCTTCGCGCTCCGGGCCAGAAAATCGGCGTTCATGCGGTACCACGCGGCCAGGGCCGTGAACCTGTCGCTGACCGGCTTTATTTACGCGCTGTGCTGCCTGATCCTCGGCGGCCTGCTCCTGCTGGACAGTATCACCGTCGCCCTCGTCGTGGTGCTTCCGGTCGGCTTCATCTTCTGGGTGTCGATGCTCAGGTATCTCATCCGCGGCGTGATCGCGGCGAACCGCGGCGAGCGGGACGAGGTGCCAAGCTGGATCTGCGCGCGCATCGTCAATTAGGGCTCGGTCAGCTTGCGTGTGACGGCGTCGGCCAGGAGGCGGCCGCGGCGGGTGAGCACGATCCGGCCGCCGGCCAGCGCGTCGGAGTCGGCTAGGCCTTCGACGACCACCGACTCCACGTTCGCCCGTCCCGCCGCGCCGAGTATCCCGACCGGGCAGCCCTCGGCGAGCCGGACGCGCAGCATCACGTGCTCCAGCTGCCGTTCGGCCTCCGACAGGATCTCCCGCGCCTGGCCGGGGCTGTTCCCGGCCACGATCCTCGCGCCGTAGGCGGCCGGATGCCGAACGTTCCACCACCGGGTTCCGCCCACGTGACTGTGCGCTCCCGGGCCGATCCCCCACCAGTCGCCGCCGGTCCAGTAGAGCATGTTGTGAGCGCACCTAGCCGACCCGGAGGCCGCCCAGTTGGAGATCTCGTACCAGCCGTAGCCGGCCGCAGTGAGAACCTCGTCCGCGGCTAGATAGCGGTCGGCGAGCACGTCGTCGTCCGGGGCGGCCAGTTCGCCGCGCCTGACGCGCGCCGCCAGCCGCGTGCCGGCCTCCACGGTGAGCGCGTACGCCGATAGGTGGTCCGGGCCGGCGGCCACCGCCGCGTCCAGCGAGCGCCGCCAGTCCGCGTCGGACTCCCCCGGCGTCCCGTAGATCAGGTCGAGGCTGACGTGGTCGAAACCGGCCGTCCGGGCCCACGCGGCGCAACGCGCCGGGCGTCCCGGCTGGTGCACCCGGTCCAGGACGGCGAGCACGGCCGGCACCGCGCTTTGCATGCCGAACGAAATCCGGGTCAGCCCCTGCGCCCGCAGTTCGCTCAGGCTGGCTTGGTCCACGCTCTCCGGGTTCGCCTCAGTGGTGACCTCCGCCCCGGGAGCCAGGCCGAACTCGGCATCGATAGCCCGCAGGATGCCGCCCAGCGCGGCCGGCGGCAGCAGGGTGGGCGTCCCGCCGCCGAAGAACACCGTGCTGACCGGCAGGTCCGTGCTGACCGGCAGGTCCGTGCCGGCGAGCACCTGGCGCGCGAACCTGATCTCCGCGATCGCCAGGTCCGGATAGCTGCCGGGCGATACCGCGGCGGACCCGGCGCCGAGTTCGGCGGCGGTGTAGGTGTTGAAGTCGCAGTAGCCACAGCGGGTGGTGCAGAACGGCACGTGGACGTAGATGCCGAGCGGCCGCTGGCCAAGACCAGCGCGCGCGCTTTCCGGCAGCGTGCCCGCGGCGGGGACGGGCTCACCGTCGGGCAGGGCGCCAGGCATGCCCGCCACGCTACCCGGTGCGGCCGGGTGCCCCGCGGTGCGCTCGGCCACCACAGCAGACGTCAGCATCGTCCCACGGCAAAGCCGATGGGAGTCCCGCTTTACCAAACTGTCACTTAGACTGAGGGGGCCGCGTTTTTCGGGAGGCACGAGGCCCCAGGGTCGCGTCTACGGGAGGCACCGTTGGCAGATAACGAGTCGCAGTGGCCGGCCCAGTCCTCGGGGGATGACTGGCCAGCCACCGCCGCCGGGCCGACTGCGGCCAGTGACGGCCAGCCGACCGCCGCCCAGGTTCCGCCCACTGCCCCGTACGCCCCGCCGCGGGTACCACATCCCGCCCGCTGGGTACCACATCCCGCCCGCTGGGTACCACATCCCGCCCGCTGGGTACCACATCCCGCCGGGCGGTTACCAGATTCCTCCGGCCGGCTATCCGGTCGCCCAGGGCCATGGCGGCTATCAGGTCCAGATAAATCCCGCCATGCGCGCGGCCTCGGCGGACCGGGAACGAGCGGTCGACGTGCTGAAGGCCGGCTTTACCGAGGGCCGTCTCACCCAGGACGAGTACAACGACCGGATGGGACGGGCCTATGCTGCCCGGACGTATGGCGAGCTGACTGCGCTCACCGCCGACCTGCCCGCCGGGGCAGTGCCCACGGTCTGGCCGATGCCCGTGTACCAGCCGCCCGTCGCCACCAACTCGCTAGCCAGGGCATCGCTGGTGCTCGGCGTGGCCGAGTTTTTCACCATGGGCCTGACCGCCATCCCGGCGATCATCTGCGGGCACATGGCCAAGCGCGAGATGCGGCAGACCGGGCAGCGCGGCGACGGGCTGGCGACCAGCGGCCTGGTGCTCGGTTATATGGCGGTCATCTTCTGGGGTATGCTCATCGCCCTGTCCATCGTGAACGTCGTGATCCAGGCGTCGGGGGGCGGCTTCGGCAGCGGCTAGGACTCGGTTGAGCTGCGGACATAACTAGCCAACCTAGCGTCGTGCGGCTCGGGTAACTTCTTTGTATACGCAGTACCGCTACCCGGTTTCCGCCTGGCCCAGGGCTATCGGACCGATATGATCGGTCGCGGCCATCAGCAGGGGGACAGTGAGGAGCAGGGGACATGTCTGCGTACTACGCCGCGGGTGGACCGGAAACAGCCACCGAGCAGCCGACGCTCGCACCGGTACTCGTCGCGTTCGCAGGCCCGGCTCCGCAGTCCCGGCTGACCGTCCTGGTCCGGATCTTCATGGCCATCCCGCAGTTGGTCGTCCTGTGGCTGTTCGGTGTCGCGGCCATAGTGGTCGTGATCATCGGCTGGTTCGGCGCCTTGTTCACCGGACGGCTGCCCATCTTCGCGGCCGACTTCCTCACTGGCTACCTACGCTGGCTGACGCGGGTGTACGCCTACTTGTACCTGCTCACCGACGTGTACCCGCCGTTCTCACTCGACGATGCGGACTATCCCGTCCGGGTCGCGGTGATGTCCGGCCAGCTGAACAGGCTCGCGGTCCTGTTCCGGATCTTCCTGCTGGTCCCCTGCTGGATCGTGCAGACCATCGTCGCGTACGGCGCGCTCACCATCTTCCAGTTCGTGAGCTGGCTGATCGTGCTGATCTCCGGCCAGATGCCGGAGGCGATCTACCAGGGGATAGCGGCCGTGTTGCGCTACCAGATCAGGATCCTCGGCTTCGCGCTGATGCTGACCAGCGCATATCCTGCCGGGCTGTTCGGCGACCGGGACAGGCCCGGGCCGTGGTCGCCGGCCGGGCCGACGTCGGCCGGGCCGTACGTCCCGGAGCAGCCGGGGTACGGCGCCCAGCCGGGCTACGGCGCCCAGCCGGGGTACGGCGCCCAGCCGGGGTACGGCGCCCAGCCGGGGTACGGCGCCCAGCCGGGGTACGGCGCCCAGCCGGGCTACGGCGCCCAGCCGGGGTACGAGACTCGGGGTGAGCTGACGTGGCGGCTCATCCTGTCTGCGGCGGCAAGGAAGCTGATGGTCGGCTTCGTGGTGCTCGGCGTGCTTTTCGTGGTCGGCGGCGGCGTGATCGACGCGGTGGCCATCGGCAACGGCGTCAGCGCGGCGAAAGCGGCGAGCCAGGTGCAGGCGGACGCCAGCCCCGTGAGCACCGCGATCAACAACTACTCGGCCGGCGTCAAGGCGTGCGGCGGCAAGCTGGACTGCGTCACCAAGCTTGACCGCCAGGTGGCAGCCACCCTCAACACGTTCGCCGGGCAGCTTCGGACCATCCCGATGCCGTCGCAGGCGAACGCGGCGAACGCGGCCCTGGCCTCGTCGGTCTCGCAGACCGCGAGCATCTTCGCCCGCCTCGGCGCGGCCACGTCGGCCGCCCAGTACGACAACACCGCCCAGGCGGCCGACCTGAACCAGGCGCTCAACCAGGTCAACCAGGACTACACGAACCTGGGCACCGCTCTCGGCTCGTAATCATGCGAGCTGCCGAACGCGTCATTGGCACTCCTGGCGACCCCCGCACGTCTACACTCTTAAGAGGTGTCCGCAGGAGGCTCACGTGGTATACGGTCCAGGTCAGGCATATCCGCCTCATCCTGCTGCCTTCGCTCTGCCGGTGAGCGCGGGCATCAACCCGGACTGGCTGGCGGGCAGCGCGGATCGCGAGCGAACCGTGGGGGTGCTCCGGGCGGGTTTCACCGAGGGCCGGCTGACCCAGGACGAGCTCGACGACCGGGTCGCGCGGGCCTACGCGGCCCGCACCTACCGCGACCTCTGGGCGCTGACCGCCGACCTGCCGACCGGAGCCCTCCCCTACCCACCGGGCCTGCCTTACCCGCAGGCCAGTCCGGTCGTCCCGCCCAGCGCCGAGCCGGTAAGCAACTGGCATTCGGCCGCGGCGCTCGTCATCACCGCGCTGGTGATATTCACGATCGCCGCGCTGGTCACCGCCATTGCCACCGCCCACGCGCAGCCGATGCCGTTCCAGCAGGTCGTCCCGATCCAGCAGGCCCCCGTGCAGCTGACCCCCGTGCAGCTGACCCCCGTGCAGCAGGTCCAGCCCGCCCAGCCTGCCCTGTTGGCTCCGGTCATCACGAGCAGAGGACGAGCATAGAGGCACGCACCTCGGCTCGTTCGGCCCAAAAATCTTTTCAGCGAGGTTTCCTGTCGCCCGGCTGGGTGGACAGGGCCGCGACGAACGCCTCCTGGGGCACGTCGACGCGGCCGATGGTCTTCATCCGCTTCTTGCCTTCCTTCTGCCTCTCCAGCAGCTTGCGCTTGCGCGTGATGTCGCCGCCGTAGCACTTGGCCAGCACGTCCTTGCGCAGCGCGCGGATGTTCTCGCGGGCGATGATGCGCGCGCCGACGGCCGCCTGAATGGGCACCTCGTACTGCTGGCGCGGGATCAGTTCCTTCAGCTTGGCGGTCATGGCCAGGCCGTACTCGCGGGCGTTGTCGGCGTGCACGATCTGGCTGAACGCGTCCACTGGCTGGCCCTGCAGCAAGATGTCGACCTTGACCAGGTTGGCCTGCTGCTCGCCGTCGGGCTCGTAATCGAGCGAGGCATAGCCGCGGGTCCGGGACTTGAGCTGATCGAAGAAATCGAAGATGATCTCGGCCAGCGGCAGCATATAGCGGATTTCCACCCGGTCCGCGGACAGGTAGTCCATGCCGATCAGGGAACCGCGTCGGCTCTGGCACAGCTCCATGATCGTGCCGATGTACTCGGCCGGGGAGATCACCGTCGCGCGTACCACTGGCTCGTAGACGCGATCTACCTTGCCCTTCCCCGGCTCCGAGCCGCCTGGGAAGTCGCTCGGGTTCGTCACCCGGATCTCCTGGCCGGTGTCCATGACGACGCGGTAGACGGCGTTCGGCGCGGTGGAGATCAGGGACAGGTCGAACTCGCGCTCCAAGCGCTCGCGCACGATCTCCATGTGCAGCAGGCCGAGGAAGCCGCAGCGGAAGCCGAACCCGAGCGCGTCGCTCGTCTCGGGCTCATACAGCAGCGCGGCGTCGTTCAGCCGCAGCTTGTCCAGCGCGTCGCGCAGATCCGGATAGTCGTCGCCATCCACCGGGTACAGACCGGAGAAGACCATCGGCCGGGGGTGGTCGTAGCCCGCGAGCGCCTCCTTGGCCGGGTGAGCGGCGCTGGTCACGGTGTCGCCGACCCGAGCCTGCCGGACGTCCTTGACCCCCGTGATCAGGTACCCGACCTCCCCGACGGCCAAGCCCTCGCTCGGCAAGGGCTCCGGCGAGATCACCCCCACCTCGAGCGTCTCGTGCGCCGTGGCGGTGGACATCATCAGGCTGCGCCCGCGTTTCGAGAGCCGGCCGTCGACGACCCGGACATACGTCACTACGCCGCGGTAGGTGTCGTAGATCGAGTCGAAGATGAGAGCCCGGGCCGGCGCGTCCGGATTCCCCTGGGGCGCCGGGATGAGCCGGACGATCTCGTGCAGCAAGTGCTCGACGCCCTCGCCGGTCTTGGCGCTTACCCGGAGGACCTCGCTGGGATCGCAGCCGATGATCCCGGCGAGTTCGGCGGCATACCGGTCGGGCTGGGCGGCCGGCAGGTCGATCTTGTTCAGCACTGGGATGATCTTGAGGTCGGCGTCCAGCGCCAGGTACAGGTTGGCCAGCGTCTGCGCCTCGATGCCCTGAGCGGCGTCGACGAGCAGCACGGCGCCCTCGCAGGCGGCCAGGCTGCGGGAGACCTCGTAGCTGAAGTCGACGTGGCCTGGGGTGTCGATGAGGTTGAGTACGTACTGCTGATGGTTCTCGCCCGTCCAGGGAAGCCGGACCGCCTGGCTCTTGATCGTGATGCCGCGCTCGCGCTCGATGTCCATCCGGTCCAGGTACTGGGCCCGCATCTGGCGGCCTTCCACCACGCCGGTGAGCTGCAGCATCCGGTCGGCCAGCGTCGACTTGCCGTGATCGATGTGAGCAATGATGCAGAAGTTCCTGATCACGGCCTGATCGGTGTGGCCCGGTGCCGGGCGGGCGTTGGCGTCCGCCTGGCTCGTGCGGCTCTTGGCGACCGGCTGGCTGGTAGGGCTGGGAGGTGACACGCGTATCCGTTCGGGTTACTCACCACTAGCGGCCTGGGTGTCCATGATCCCATGTCCGGCCCAGTGCCCCCGCCAGGTCCTGGTTTGAGTGCGGGGGTCCTGCTCGGATAAGCTTCGTCGTCGCGTCACCCACAGACAACCCTGAAGGACTCCCACGCGTGGCGAATATAAAGTCTCAGATAAAGCGCAATAAGCAAAACGAAAAGGCGCACCAGCGGAACAAGGCGGCGAAGTCCTCGCTGCGTACGTCCGTGCGCAAATTCCGCGAGGCCGCAGACGGGGGGAACCTCGACGAGGCAGGGATCGCGCTGCGCGCCGCCTGCCGGCAGCTGGACAAGGCAGCCAGCAAGGGCGTCATCCACAAGAACCAGGCCGCGAACCGCAAGTCGGCGATCGCCAAGCGCTACGCCGAACTGGCGGTCGGCTAGCCAAGGTCGTCGCTAGCCAAGGTCGTCGCTAGCCAAGGTCGTCGCTAGCCAAGGTCGTCGCTAGCCAAGGTCGTCGCTAGCCAAGGTCGTCGCTAGCCAAGGTCGTCGCTAGCCAAGGTCGTCGCTAGCCAAGGTCCTCGCTGGCCCGGCTGGCGACGATCCGGCGCACCGCTCGTTCCAGCGCGTAGGCCGCGCTGGCTGCTTCGCCTTTGACCTGTGCGTCCGCCTCGGCGACCGCGTACAGTGCACGGGCGATGCCGTTCGGGCGCCAGCCGCGCAGTTGCTGCCGGACCCGGTCGATCTTCCAGGGCGGGGCGCCGACCTCGGCCGCGAGCGTCGCGCTGCTCGCGCCGCGGGGCGCGGAACCGACCCGGCCGAGCAGGCGTACGCCCTGGGCGAGCGCGCTGCAGATCAGCACAGGGGACACGCCCGTGGCCAGCGCCCAGCGAAGCTGCTCCAGCGCTTGGGCGAGGTGCCCCTCGACCGCCCGGTCGGCGACGGCGAACCCGGTCGCCTCGGCCCGGCCCCGGTAATACCTGGCCACGACCGCCTCGTTGATGCTGCCGTCGGTGTCGGCGGCGAGCTGGTCGCAGGCGGCGGCGAGCTCGCGCAGATCCGAACCAACCGCGTCAAGCAGCGCGCGGGCGGCGCCGTCGTCGGCTCGCTGGCCTGCCCGGCGGAATTCCGCCCTGATGAAGTCGAGCCGCTCGGCGAACCTGGTGAGCTTCGGGCATTCGATCACCCGGGCGCCTGCGGCCTTGACCCCGGCCAGCAGCTCCTTGCCCTTGGCCCCGCCCGCGTGCGTCAGGATGAGGACCACGTCGGGCGCCGGGTTTTTCACGTACCTGGCCAGCTCGGCCGCCACGTCCTTGCTCGCGTTCTGGGCGGCCCGGACCACGAGCACGCAGCCGCCGCCGAACAGCGAGGGCGAGGTGAGCGACGCCAGTTCGCCCGGGCCGAGCTCGGACCCCTCGAGATCGTGCACGTCCCCGACCGGCCCCGGGTCCCGGGCGTCGCCGGCACGATGTTCCATCGTGCCGGTGATAGCCGGCTCAATGCTCCATCGTGCCGGGTCGTGGACGGCGGTGATCAGGTCACGGACGACGCGATCGACGAGGAACTCCTCCTCGCCGACGATTATCGTGACAGGAGCAACCCCTGTGGCGGGTGGGTTTACCGCGGTGCGCGCAGCCATGACGGCAGCATGCCATGTTGACGCCACACCTGCCGAACCGACACGTAAGCCTGGGCTAGCTGGAGGCGACGGGCTCGCCGCCGCGCCAGACGCGGCGCGGGGCCAGGCCGTAGGACCAGACGAAGGCGCCTTCATGGTCGGCGTCCCACAGGACCATGTCCGCGAGCCTGCCGCGGACCATGGCGCCGCGGTCGGGGGCGCGCAGCGCGTGCGCGCCGCCGATGGTGGCGGCGCGCAGGGCCTCCTCGACGCTCATCCCGAGGTAGGACACGGCCAGCGAGATGACCAGGGCCATCGAGGTGATGCCGGTGCCGCCCGGGGTGTGGTCGGAGCCGAGCGCGACGGCCACGCCCTTGTCGAGCAGCGCACGCACCGGAGGCCGGGCGCCGGTCTGCAAGGCGGTTCCGGGGCAGACCACCGCGGCCACGCCGGCCTGGGCGAGCACGGCGACGTCGTCCTCGGTGGCCTCGTGCAGCAGGTCGGCGGACGCGCAGCCGAGCTCGGCGGCCAGCCGGGCCGCGCCGGTGCGCGAATCGCCGCAGGCGTGCAGCCGGGGCAGCAGGTTCGAGCAGCGGCCGGCGGACAGGATCCAGCGGGCCTCGTCCTCGGTGAACCGGCCTTCCTCGCAGTACACGTCCACGCTGTCCGCGCCGACCGCGGCGGCATCCGCGCACCAGGAGCTGACCGCGTCGATGTAGTCGTGGCGGCGGCCGAAGAACTCCGGCGGCACCGCGTGGGCGGCGAGGAACGTGATGTGCACCCGCGGCATGCCCGGCTCGCCCTCGAGCCCGCGCAGCATCCGGACGTCAGCTAGCTCGCCGTCCCTGGTCAGGTGGTATCCGGTCTTGGCCTCGATGGTCGTGGTACCGGACCGCAGCCAGCGGCCGAGCCGCTCGCGCACCCCGTTGCACAGCGTCCAGGGGTCGGTGCCCCTGGTCACGGTGACGGTAGACGAGACGCCGCCGCCCGCGGCGGTGATCTCCGCGGCCGACGAGCCGTTGGACCGCATCGCAAGTTCCGCCCAGCGGTTGCCCGCGTACACCGGGTGGGTGTGGGAGTCGATCAGCCCGGGCGTGACCAGGCCGCCGCCTAGGTTCTCCACGTGATCCACGTCGACGATGTCGTCGACCACGCCGGGGATACGCTGCGGCAGTTCGGCCGCGGGACCAACCCAGGCGATCCGGTCGTCGCCGGTCACGATGGCGGCGTTGCTTAGGATCTCAGACCCAGTCCACAGCCGACCGATGTTGGTCAGCAGCCGAACAGTCACCCGCGGTCCCCCCCAGGACTGATGATCCCATGCGCCATGAGCGTTCACCTGCCATGACACGTACGCGCCGGAAGACCCGGCGGGTACTAAACGAGCTTCGCTGCGCGCCACCCGATGACGCCGTACGGGTCGAGCGGGGACGGCAGACAACATATCGATCCAGGACACGGTATTGCACCGCTACCACCGCAGACAAGCCTTTCGGCGAAATGCAGCACCTTATCCGCTTGCGCGGTTTAGGCACCCTTAGTCAGTAAGAAAAAACCCACCAAACGTGACCACAATCACGCTTGGACTTGGACACAATCGTCCAGCGCCGCCGCCTCGAGCTGGACCGCCAAGCCCGCCGGGACCCGCGCCTCGAGCCGGGTCCCTTCCGCGGCGTGCTCGGCCGCGAGCACCTCGCCCTCGGCGTGCGCCCGCGCCACCAGATCGCCGCGGCGGTAGGGCACGACCACCTTGACCTGAACGTCGAGCCGGGGCAGCGCGGCCTCGATGGCGTCGCGCAGGACGGCCAGGCCGGCCCCGTCTTCGCAGAGACGCTGAGACTGCCCGGCTCCCGCGCGCGCAGGCCCTGCAGCACGACCGGATCGGCCGAGTCGATCTTATTGACCACCACGAGCTCGGGCACGTGCGCCGCGCCGATCTCGGCCAGCACGCCGCGGACCGCGGCGATCTGCGCCTCGGGTTCGGCGTCGGCCCCGTCCACCACGTGCACGATGAGGTCCGCCTCGCCGGTTTCCTCCAGAGTGGACCGGAACGCCTCGACCAGCTGGTGCGGCAAGTGCCTGACGAACCCAACGGTGTCGGTCAGCGTATAGCCGCGCCCGGACGGCGACACGGCGCGCCTGACGGCCGGGTCGAGGGTGGCGAACAGCGCGTCCTCAACCAGGACCCCGGCGCCGGTGAGCGCGTTGAGCAGGCTCGACTTGCCCGCGTTGGTGTACCCGGCGATGACCACGGAGGGCACCTCGCCGCGACGGCGCTGCCCTCGCTGCACCTTCCGGCCGGTCGACATGCCGGAGATGTCGCGCTTCAGGCGCGCGATGCGCGCCCGCAGCCGCCGCCGGTCCGTCTCCAGCTTGGTCTCGCCGGGACCGCGGGTGCCGATACCGCCACCGCCGGCCACCCGGCCGCCGGCCTGCCGAGACAACGACTCGCCCCAGCCGCGGAGCCTGGGCAGCATGTACTGCAGCTGAGCCAGCTCCACCTGGGCCTTGCCCTCCCGGCTGCGGGCGTGCTGGGCGAAGATGTCCAGGATCAGCGCGGTCCGGTCGATGACCTTGACCTGCACGATGCCTTCCAGCCGACGCAGCTGGCTCGGGGTGAGCTCGCCGTCGCAGATCACGGTGTCTGCGCCGCCCGCCGCGACCATGTCCGCGAGCTCGCGGGCCTTGCCGGAGCCCACGTAGGTGGCCGCGTCGACCCGGCCACGCCGCTGGATGAGGCCGTCGAGCACCTCGGAGCCCGCCGTCTCCGCCAGCCGGCTCAGCTCGCGCAGCGAATTCTCGGCGCTGGCCAGGCTGCCCTCGGCCCACACCCCGATCAGCACGACCCGCTCGAGCCGCAGCGCCCGGTACTCGACCTCGCTGACGTCCTGCAGCTCGGTGGAGAGCCCCGCCACCCGCCGCAGCGCGTGCCGCTCTTCCAGATCCATGTCCCCAAGGTCGGGCTGCTCGTCAAAGACCGTGCTCATTGTCCTCCGACATCCGTGCTTACTCGTCCCCCGATGGTGCCACGCGACGCGCGGCATTGCACTTTATTAACAACCCGGGCGGCCCATATGTGCCCGCCGAAGCCGGCTGGCCCTCACCCCCAGCACCTCGTGCATCAGCGCGCGAGACGGTGCAGCGAGGCGGGCAGCTCACCGTCGTAGACCAGGCTGAGGCGGTGGGTGGCGCGGGTGATCGCGACGTACAGGTCGTGACCTCCGGCCGGGGACTGGGCGAGGATCCCGGCCGGGTCGACCAGCACCACGCGGTCGAACTCGAGGCCCTTGGACTGGCCCACCGTCAGCAGCGCGATCGGCGAGTCGAGCACCTCGGTCCGGTCACCGGGCACCGCCGCGGGGATCGCCCGGGCCAGATCCGCGATCCGCGCCCCCGGCGCGATCACGGCCAGCCGGCCGCCGGCGCCCATCTCGGCGAGCTCCTCCGCCACCACCGAAGCGGTCCGGTCGAAGCCGAGGATGGCGCGCGGCGAGGCGCCTTCTTCCCTGACGGACTCGGGCGGGCGCTCACCTGGGGCGACATCGGCCAGCACGTCGGCGGCCAGCGCCATTATCTCGGCGGGAGTCCGGTAGTTGACCGTGAGCAGCTCCTCGCGCCAGCGGCCGCGGACGTACGGGTCGAGCATCTCCGCCCAGGAGCGGGCGCCGGCCGCGCTGCCGCGCTGCGCCACGTCGCCGACCACCGTAAGCGACCGGGTCGGGATCCGGCGCATGACCATCCGCCAGGCCATCGCGGACAGCTCCTGCGCCTCGTCCACGATCACGTGCCCGTAGGCCCAGGAAGGGTCGGCCCAGGCCCGTTCGGCCGTGGTGAGCTGCTGGCCCGGGTCGCGGTTCCACTCCGCAAGCGTGGCGGCGTCCACCAGCCCCTGCCCGGCCAGGCCGGTGATCTCGAGCACCTCCCGGGCGTACTTCTCCTCGGCCCGGCGCTCCCGCTCGGCGGCCCGGCGCCGGATCTTCTCCGCCGTGTCATCGGTGCCGAGCAGCTGCGCGGCCTCGTCGAGCAGCGGAACGTCCGCCACCGTCCACGCGTCGGGGTGAGCGGGGCGTAGCATCGCGGACCGTTCGGCCGCGGAAAACCCAGGAGCGGCCCGGCGGAGGGCACCTTCGGTGGCCAGCAGCCCGGCGACCATCCGCTGCGGGGTGAGGAACGGCCACAGCGCGTCCAGCGCGGACCGCACCGGCGGCTCGTCCCAGAGCCTGGCCCGGGCGTACGGGAGGTCCTCGGGGTCCAGCTGGCGGCCGAGCGCCCTGGCCTCGGCCGCCGCGAGCGCGCCGAGCATCTCGGTAACGAACAGCTTGCGGGCCACGTTGTGCGGCTTGCGCAGCGCGCGGGCCCGGTCGCGGGCGCGCAGCACGGCCTCCCGCGGCACCGTCATCGCCACGCCGTCGGCGGTGACCTCCAGGTCAGCTGGCGGCACCTGCTGCAGGTTGCGCAGCGCGCGGCGGAGCACGTTCACCATCTTGTGGTCACCCTTGACCACCGCGGCCTCGGGATCGTCGTCGGGCGCGGCCTTGACACCGGGAAACAGCTCCGCGACCGAGCTGAGCACCACGTCGGTCTCGCCCAGGGACGGCAGGACCTGGCTGATGTAGCGGAGGAAGGTGGCGTTCGGGCCGATGACAAGCACGCCGCGGCGCTCGAGGGTCCGGCGGTGGGTGTAGAGCAGGTACGCCGCACGGTGCAGCGCCGCGACCGTCTTGCCGGTGCCAGGGCCGCCCTGGACCACGAGGACGCCCTGCAGGCTGGCGCGGATGACCCGGTCCTGTTCGGCCTGGATGGTGGCCACCGCGTCGCTCATCCGGCCGGTGCGGCTGCTGGTGATGCTGGCGATCAGCATGGCCTCGCCCGACAGGTTCCTGCGGTCCGGCTCGGACAGCCGGTCCAGGTCGAAGACCTCGTCGTCGACGCCGGTGACGGCGCGGCTCCTGGTGTAGATGTGGCGGCGGCGGATCAGGCCGTTCGGGTCCCTGGGGGTGGCGGCGTAGAAGGGCTGGGCGGCGGGTGCGCGCCAGTCGATGAGCCGCGGCTCGTGCTCGTCGTCCCGCAGGCCGATCCGGCCGATATACAGCGTGCCCGCGCGCTCCGGAGTGGGCTCCGCGTCGGTGCGGCCGAAGCACAGGCCGTGCTCCACCGCGTTCAGCTGGGCCAGTCGCCGCGCCTGTTCGGCCGCCGTGATGTCGCGCTCGACCCGGGCCTGGAAGGTCCCTCCGGTCCCGCCGGTGCCCTCGGTCTGGGCCAGCGCCTTCTCCGCCCGGTCCCTGGCCCGGTCTAGCAGGCCGTAGAGCATGTCGAGGTAAGCCTGCTCCTGGCCGACGGCACCCATCCCGGCTGATACTTCGTGGCGAACAGACATATTTCTTGATATACTTTCCTTGGCTATTAGATGATGACTGCGGCATCTATTGTCGGGTTGGTCAAGTTTAGCAGGTTTCGCGCTTGACGCGGACACTTGGTCCCGGGCGCGCGACCGCAGCCTCCACTGGTGCCCATACTAAGCCCGCGGCAATTAGGGCGAACCCGGGTTATCGCGACCATAACGACCTCGAATTCCGTCCACGCAGCCGGCTTACTATTGCGGCGTTCCATAACCCTGCCCAATCATGTATCCGAAGGCTCCCATCCAGCTGACCGCGTGACCTAATGTGTCCGGCCTCAACGCACAGGTCAACCTGATGATCAAACAGTCCGGCGAGTGCTCTTTCTCCGGGTCTTCCACTCCCTCGGACGTCCTCACCGGAACTATTAACCAGGACGTCTCCTTTGTTCTCTTCATACGCGAAGGAACCGGCGCCGGCTTCGTATTCTCCGCGGCCCGCACCGTGCCCTCGGAAGGCCTCGGAAGGCCTCGGAAGGCAGTTACAACTGGAACCAGTCCGCCACGAGCCAGGCCATCGCACAGCATTTCAACCACCTCTCGCGGGGCTGCACCTGGTATTGGGACGTGAATGCTAGCCCGGACATTTCGGGCACCCTGAACGGCATTCTCGGCACCTTCGAGTCGGTCGGCGCGGTCGTCGGCGACGTGGTGGAGGTGCTCGGCCCCCTGGTGCCGAGCTGACGGCGGCGAGCTGACGGCCTCGCCCTGCCTCGGCCCGGGTGACCCGCCTAGGATGAAGGGCACCCCCTGGGAGGAGTTCAGACATGCCGGGAACCGAACGCGTGGAGATCACCGGTCCTTACGGTGATCGCTACGAGGAGATCCTTTCGCCGCAGGCCATCGACCTCATCGCCACCCTCCACGCCGAACTCGGCCCGCGCCGGTCCGAGCTGCTGGCCGCGCGCCGCCGCCGCCAGGCCGAGCTCTCCGGCGGCGCGATGCTCGACTTCCTGCCCGAGACGGCAGACATCCGCGAGGAAAGCGGCTGGCGGGTCGCGCCGCCCGCGCCCGGGCTGGTCGACCGCCGGGTGGAGATTACCGGCCCGACCGACAAGAAAATGACGGTCAACGCCCTCAATTCGGGCGCGAATGTCTGGCTCGCCGACTTTGAGGACGCCAATACCCCGCTGTGGGACAACATGATCACCGGCCAGCTAAACCTTAAGGACGCCCTGGACCGGGCGATCGACTTCATCAGCGCCGAGAAGGAATACTCGCTGCGGCCCGAGGACGAGCTGGCTACGATCGTGGTCCGCCCGCGCGGCTGGCACCTGGACGAAAAGCACATCCTCATCGACGGCGTGCGGGCCTCGGGCAGCCTGGTCGACTTCGGCCTGTATATGGCGGCCTGCGCGCAGCGGCAGCTCGACAAGGGCAAGGGACCATACTTCTACCTGGCCAAGAACGAGAGCCATCTCGAGGCGCGGCTGTGGAACGACGCGTTCAACCTGGCCCAGGACGCCCTCGGCATCCCGCGCGGCACGATCCGGGCCACGGTGCTGATCGAGACGATCCCGGCGGCGTTTGAGATGGAGGAGATCCTCTACGAGCTCAGGGAGCATTCGGCCGGGCTGAACGCGGGCCGCTGGGACTACCTGTTCAGCGTGATCAAGAAGTTCCGGACCCGGGGTCGCGAGTTCGTGCTGCCCGAGCGGAACTCGGTCACGATGACCGCCCCGTTCATGCGCGCCTACACCGAACTGCTGGTCAAGACCTGTCACCGGCGCGGGGCGCACGCGATCGGCGGCATGGCCGCGTTCATCCCGAGCCGGCGCGACGCCGAGGTCAACGCCAAGGCCATGGCCAAGGTGCGGGAGGACAAGACGCGCGAGTCGCAGGACGGCTTCGACGGCTCCTGGGTGGCCCATCCGGACCTGGTGCCGCTGTGCAAGGAGGTCTTCAACGGCGTCCTCGGCTCGAACCCGAACCAGATCGCCAAGACCCGCGATGAGGTCAGCGTCACCGCCCAGGACCTGCTCGCGGTGAGCAAGACGCCCGGCGTGATCACCGAGGCGGGGCTGCGTAACAACATCAGCGTGGCCCTGCAGTACCTGGCCAACTGGCTCGGCGGCAACGGTGCGGTGGGCATCTTCAACCTGATGGAGGACGCGGCCACCGCGGAGATCTCCCGCTCCCAGACCTGGCAGTGGATCCACAACGACGTCGCCCTGGACGACGGCACCCTGGTGACCAGAGAACCTGGTCGAGCGGCTGATCGACGAGGAGCTGACCAAGATCCGCGCGCTGACCGGGGAGGCCTTCGACGCGCAGCGGTACGGCCAGGCCACCGCGCTGTTCACCGAGGTCGCCCTGGCCGACACCTTCGCCGACTTCCTCACCATCCCGGCCTACGAGCGGATGCCCTAGGCGGTTTCTGTTCACCGGGCCGGGAAAGGGGGACAATCAGCACAGGTTTCTCAGCGGCGACGAGGTGCGGCATGAACGAGGTTCAGGCCCTGGTGCCGCGGATGCGGGACATCTGCGGCGCGGGCAACGTCATCACGGACCCGCTTGAGCTGCGCACCTACGAGTGCGACGGGCTCACCGCGCACCGCTGCGTGCCCGCGCTTGTGGTGCTGCCCGGCTCGGCGGCCGAGGTGGCCGCGATCGTGGCTCTGTGTGCGCAGGCGGGGGTGCCGTTCGTGGCCCGCGGCAGCGGCACCGGGCTGTCCGGCGGCGCGCTGCCGCACCAAGATGGCGTCCTGATCGTGATGTCGCGGATGCGGAAGGTCCTCGAGATCGACCCGGTGAGCAGGCGGGCCGTGGTCGAGCCCGGCGTCACCAACCTGTCGGTGAGCAAGGCCGCGGCGCCGTTCGGGCTGTTCTACGCACCGGACCCGTCGAGCCAGGTGGTCTGTTCGGTCGGCGGCAACGTGGCCGAGAACTCCGGCGGCGCGCACTGTCTCAAGCACGGGTTCACCGTGCACCACGTGATGGGCCTGGAGATCGTCACGCCGGGCGGGGAACTGACCTGGCTGGGCGACGGCACCGGCGTCACCACCGGCTACGACCTGCTCGGCGCGTTCACCGGCTCAGAGGGCACGCTCGGCATCGTGACCAAGGTCGTGGTCAAGCTGATGCCGCTGCCCGAGGTGGTGCACACGCTGCTGGCCGCGTACGCCACCACCAGCGAAGGCGGCCGTGCGGTGTCCGACATCATCGCGGCCGGGATCGTGCCCGCCGCGATCGAGATGATGGACGCGCTGTCCATCGAGGCGGCCGAGGCCGCGGTGCGCTGCAACTACCCGGCCGGGGCAGGTGCCGTGCTGATCGTCGAACTGGACGGGCCGGCCGCGGAGGTCGAGGCCGAACTGGGCACGGCGCGCGCGCTGTGCGAGGCGGCCGGGGCGACCGAGATCAGGGCCGCCGACGACCCGGCCGAGCGCGCGGTCATCTGGGCCGGCCGCAAGTCCGCGTTCGCCGCGGTGGGTCGGATCAGCCCGGCATTCATCGTCCAGGACGGGGTGGTGCCGCGGACCTCGCTGGGCGCCGTCCTGGCCAAGATCGCCTCGATGTCCGCCGAGGCGGGCGTCCGGGTGGCCAATGTGTTCCACGCCGGCGACGGGAACCTGCACCCGCTGGTGCTCTACGACGACGCCTCGCCCGCCGAGACGATCGCGGCCGAGGAACTGTCCGGCAAGATACTGGACGCCTGCCTGGAACACGGCGGCTCGATCACCGGCGAGCACGGCGTCGGCGTCGACAAGTCCCGGTACATGCCGAAGATGTTCGACGCCGACGACCTGGACACCATGCAGCTGGTCCGGTGCGCGTTCGACCCGGCCAGCCTGTGCAACCCGGGCAAGATCTTTCCCACGCCCCGGCTGTGCGGTGAGGTCCCGGGCCACCGCCGGACGCCGCATCCCGCCGTAGCGGCGGGCCAGGTGGAGATCTTCTGATATGGACACCGAACGATCCGGGGTTTCCGCCGTCCGTCCGGCTCTTGCCGCCGCCTGCCCTTTGCTGTGGGATGGGTCTGCTTCCAAAGCCGTGGCCGGCGTGGTGCCGTCGTTCGTCGCCTCGCCTGCGAGCATCGAGGAGGCTTCGGCGCTGATGCGGGCCGCGGCCTCGGCCGGGCTCGCGGTGGTGCCGCGCGGCGCCGGGACCGGGCTGGGGTGGGGAGCGGCGCCTTCCGCCTGCAACCTCGTCGTGGACCTGCGCTTGATGGATCAGGTGCTCGAGCACGCGGCCGGGGACCTGGTGGCGCGGGTGCAGGCGGGCGTGACGATCGGGCAGCTGGCCGCGGTGCTCGCCTCGGCCGGCCAGCAGCTAGCCCTCGACGCCCCGGCCGACGCCACCGTGGGCGGGGTGGTCGCCACCGGTACGGCCGGGCCGCGGCGGTTCCGCTATGGCGCCCCGCGCGACCTGCTGATCGGCATGACCGTGGTGCGCGCCGACGGGGTGATCGCGCACTCCGGCGGCAAGGTGGTCAAGAATGTGGCCGGCTACGACCTCGGCAAGCTCTTCGCCGGGTCACAGGGCACGCTGGGGCTTATCACCGAGGCCACCTTCCGGCTGCACCCGCTGCCGGCCGCGGTGGCGTGGGTGACCGGGGATTTCGGGCCTTCGGACCGGGCTGGCGCGGTCGCGGCGGTGGCGTCGGCGGCGGGGTCCGCGCTGGTGCCCTCGGCCGTGGAACTGGACTGGCCGGGCGGAGCGCAGCGGGCGCTGCGGGTCGGAGTGCTGCTCGAGGGCACGGCTTCCGGGGTCGCCGAACGGGCCAAGCAGCTGTCCGAGCTGCTGGCTTCCGCGGGCGGAGCGGCGGCGGCGGCCGACGTGCCGCCGGCCAGGTGGGGGCAGCTGCCGTCGCCTAGTGCGGTGATCCGGGTCTCGTTCTGGGTCAGCTCGCTGGGTGCCGTGCTCGAGGCGCTCGCCGCGGCGGGCGCCGACGCCGGGGTGCGGCCAGCGGTGAGCAGGGCCGGCGCCGGCGCGCTGTATGCCTGCCTTGAACCCGATACCTCCGACGATGCGGCCGCCCGGTTCGTGACGCTGCTGCGCGAGCGGATCGGGAGTGCCCTGGGCGCCCGGGGCAGCGTGGTCATGCTGGCCGCGCCGGCGCCGGTGCTCGAGGCGGTCTCCGCGCTAGGGAGTGTGCCGGGCGCCGCTTTGATGCAGTCGGTCAAGGACCAGTTCGATCCCGGTCACCGGATGTTCCCCGGTCGTCTCTTGGAAGGCGCCTGATGCAGGACGAGAACACGCTGCGCGAGGTGGCGAAGGACTGCGTGCATTGCGGGTTCTGCCTGCCGGCCTGCCCGACCTACCAGCTGTGGGCCGAGGAGATGGACTCGCCGCGGGGCCGGATCCACCTGGTGAACCAGATCCTCGACGGCGCGCCCATGTCCGCCACGGCCGCGGAGCACTTCGACCGCTGCCTGGGCTGCATGGCCTGCGTGACCGCCTGCCCGTCGGGGGTGCAGTACGACCAGCTCATCGAGGCGGCCCGGGTGTGGACCGAGGAGGCGCGGTCCACGGCGCCTCCCGTGGGGACCGCCACGCCGGACGGGAAGCGGGCGGTGCGGGACCGGGTGGCACGGGCGGCCATCTTCGCCCTGTTCCCGTACCCCAGGCGGCTGCGAGCGCTGACCGCGCCGCTGCGGACGGCGCAGCGGACCGGGCTTCATCGCCGGCTCGCCCAGTCCAGCCTGCCGGGGCGGGTCTCCCCCGCGCTCGGGGCGGCGCTGCGGCTGGCCCCGCCCGGCGTTTCGGCGGCGGCCGCGCGGCCGCTGCCCGAGCGGGTGCCCGCGCTCGGCACCCGGCGGGCCGTGGTCGGCATGCTCACCGGATGCGTGCAGTCGGTGTTCTTCCCGCAGGTCAACGCCGCGACCGCCCGGGTGCTCGCGGCCGAGGGCTGCGACGTGATCATCCCGCGCGGGCAGGGCTGCTGCGGCGCGCTGTCGCTGCACTCCGGCCGGGAGGCCGAGGCGGCCGCCTTCGCCCGGCGCACGATCGCCCGGTTCGAGCAGGCCGGCGTGGACGCGGTCGTGGTCAACTCGGCCGGATGCGGTTCGGCCATGAAGGAGTACGGGCGGCTGCTGGGCCAGGCCGGCCCGGAATGGGCTGAGCGCGCCGCCGAGATGAGCGGAAAAGTCCGGGACCTGGCCGAGTTCCTGGCCGAGATCGGGCCGGTGGCCCCGCGCCATCCGCTGCCGGTCACCGCCGCCTACCAGGACGCCTGCCACCTGGCGCACGCACAGCGGATCACCAGGGAGCCGCGCGAACTGCTGCGGGCGATCCCCGGGCTGAACCTGGTCGAGGTGCCCGACGGGGGTACCTGCTGCGGTTCGGCGGGGGTGTACAACCTGCTGCAGCCCGAGGCGGCCAGCGAACTGGGCGCCCGCAAGGCCGAATCGGTGCTGGCCACCGGCGCGCCGCTGCTCATCTCGGGCAATCCCGGCTGCTCGCTGCAGATCGCATCGGCCCTGGCCGGACGCGGCCAGGACATCGCGATCGCGCACATCGCCGAGGTCCTGGACGCCTCGATCCGCGGCCGCCCGCTAAGGACCGGCCCCTCCCCGGAAATCCCGGGCAGCGGGAAGAGGGGCCGGCCGGTGTGGGCTAGCTGCCGGTACCCGCGCTCCCCGGAGTGCCCCGCATGCCGCCGCGCGTGCCGCCCATGTTCGGGCAGTTGTGCGCGGCCTTATGCGTCGCGGACGGTGCGGGAGAGGGCGTGGCGGCGTTGACCGCCGTGGTGTTCGCCCCGGTCGACGACGACGTCGCCGAGGACGAGTGCGTGGTCGCGGCGCTGGCGACAGCCGTGCTGGCGCCAAACCCCGCGCCCAGCGCGCCTGCTCCGATTGCGGTGCCGATCATGATCTTGCCCAGCCTGGCTTTCAACGTGTCCGCCTCCTAGTGGTGGGGTGATTGGTCCTGCGCCCAGGACACTCGTGCAGACTGCGGACTTTCTGCAGCGAAGCTCTCCCAACCGTATGAAACCCTCTGCTTACCGTATGAAATCGCTCCCGGGGCCGAGACGAGGAAGGCCTCGATGGTGCCCGCATTAGCGCGGGTTACGGCGCTCCAGCCGCAGGTGAGCCTGTTTCCGCTGATCAGGGCGCCTCGGCGCCGCTAGTGCCGAATCCGGCTTCGTTGCCCAGCACGGTGGAACATCGAGCCGCCTATCACCGGCACGGCGGAACATCGAGCCGGCTGGATGACGGCCATACGCGGCGTTCGCACCGACGGGCGAACGTGCCATGACACGGTACTGGCCGGTTCGCCGTCGTGGTTGCCGGGACGGGAGGTACTCCTCTAGAACCACACCTAAGGTGCCACTGCCGATCGGAGGGCATCGTGGGTGTCACCGGATCCGGTCTGCGGCTGCTCGAGCGAGAGATAGAGCTAGGGCCGCGGCTATCAGACAAGGCCCGGCGTGATAGCCGTGACGGGAAATGGCCGCCTGGCAAAATTCAGATGTACGGAAATCAAATGCGATGGCAGTGGATCGCGATGACCACGCCCATCTTGCCTAGTCCCCAGCCAACGACGACGCCCGGATAACTGGGCTCTACCATTAGCTCAGGAAGGGCGGAGAAAACAATGAAGGCCACCGAGACACTCCATGAGCGGGGACAGAGCCTCTGGCTCGACAACATCACCCGCAGCCTGCTCGACAACGGCACGATCCAGAGATACATCGACTCCTACTCGGTGACCGGGCTGACCTCGAACCCCTCCATCTTCGACAAGGCGATCGGATCGGGCGATTACGACGATGCCATCCGGTCCAACGCGGGCCGCGGGCTGTCGGCTGAGGAGCTGTTCTTCGAGCTGGCCATCGAGGATCTGCGCCGCGCCGCCGACCTCTTCCTGGGCATCCACGAGCGGACAGACGGCGTCGACGGGTGGGTATCCCTGGAGGTATCGCCCCTGCTCGCCTACGACACCGCCCGAACCGTGGAGGCGGCGAAGGCCCTGCACGCGCGGGCCGGACGGTCCAACCTATTCATCAAGATCCCCGGTACCCCCGAGGGCCTGCCGGCCATCACCGAGGCGACCGCCGCGGGCGTCCCGGTGAACGTGACGCTGCTGTTTTCCGCCGACCACTACCTTGCCGCGGCCGACGCGTATCTCAACGGCGTGGAGCGCCGCATCGCGGACGGCCTTGACCCAGCCGTGGGTTCGGTCGCCTCTGTCTTCATGTCGCGCTGGGACACGGCAGTGGCCAAGGAGGTGCCGGCGGACCTGGCGGACAAGCTCGCCCTCGCGGTCGGGCTCGACGTCTACCGCGCCTACCGGCGGCTGATGAGCTCCGATCGGTTCCAGCGGCTGGAGAACGAAGGGGCCCGGATGCAGCGGCTGCTGTGGGCCAGCACGAGCACCAAGGATCCGGCCGCCCCAGACACCCTGTACGTGCACGGGCTGGCCGCCCCGTTCACGATCAACACGATGCCTGACAACACCCTCGAGGCCTTCTTCGACCATGGTGAGGTGGGGGACCCACTGCCGACCGATGGTGGCGACGCAGATGCGTTGTTCGACCGGTTCACCCAGGCTGGCGTCGATCTCAGCGAGGTCGCGGCCCAACTGCAGCGCAACGGGGCCAAGTCCTTCGTCGATGCCTGGAACGAGCTCATGGACCGGATTAGGGCGCAGACCTCCTCGGTCACCTGAACGTCCACCGACAAGATGCTTACTGCGACGCGCAGCGAATTCGGCACCCACGCTGAGAATAAGAAGTAGGAGCGCGACATGCACCATGAGCTCGAATCCCGGCCCGACCCCGATGCCGTGGCCCGGGCCGCGGCGGCGTTCGTGGCCGAACGCGCCCGCGACGCGGTAGCGGCTAGCGGCAGCTTCCACTTCGCGGTCAGCGGCGGCCACACCCCGTGGGCGATGTTCGCCGAGCTTGCCGCGGAGACGGTCCCCTGGGACGCGGTCGTCATCTATCAGGTGGACGAGCGGGTGGCTCCACCCGATGACCCCGACCGGAACCTCGTCCATCTCACCAAGGCACTGGGCTCGGCCCCGGCGCAGGTACGAGCCATGCCAGTCAACCAGGACGATCTGACGGCCGCGGCAGCCGCCTATGCGGCCTCGCTGCCCGAGCACTTCGATCTCGTCCACCTGGGCCTTGGCCCCGACGGGCACACCGCATCGCTCGTGCCAGGCGATCCGGTCCTGTCGGTCACCGATCGCCTCGTTGCCCTCACCCAGCCCTACCAGGGGCGGGTCAGGATGACGCTGACCTACCCGGCTTTGGCGCGGGCCCGCCAGCTCCTCTGGCTGGTCACCGGCAGCGACAAGAAGGATCCCCTGGCCAGGCTCTTGGCCGGCGACACTACCATCCCGGCGGGCCGCGTCGAGGCCGCAGCGTCACTGGTGATGGCCGACCGTGCGGCGACCTGAGGACCAGATGGCGCCGCAGGGACACGGACCGCGGGGCATCGAGCGGGAGAAACAGGTCGCCGCGCAGGCGGCAGCCGATCTAGTCGAAAACGGCATGACCGTCGGGCTCGGCACCGGCTCGACGGTGGCGTTCCTGCTCCCGGCCCTGGCCCGCCGATCGCTCGACATTCTCTGCGCCGCCACCTCGCCGCACACCGAACACGCCGCGCGCGAGCTGGGCCTGAGGATCGAGGACTTCGCGAGCATCGACCGTTTCGACATCACCATCGATGGCGCGGATCAGATCGCCCCCGATGGCTGGCTGGTGAAGGGCGGCGGTGCCGCACACACCCGCGAGAAGATCATCGCCGCGGCCGCGGACCGGTTCGTCGTTATCGCCGACTCGTCCAAGCCGGTCGAGGCCCTGCACAGCCCGGTCCCCCTGGAGCTGCTTTCCTTCGGGCTCCGCGCCACGATGCGCCGGATCACCCCGGTCTCGCTGCGTGACGTCCCGCTCAGCCCCGACGGCGGCGTGATCGCGGACTACCATGGGCCGGTGGATGATCCAGCGGCGCTGGCCGTCTGGCTGTCGTCGACGCCCGGGGTCGTCGAGCATGGCCTGTTCCCGTCGGAGATGGTGGCGACGGCCCTCGTGGGCCGGGGCGAGTCGGTCGATCGGACCGACTTCGAGCATGGCGTGCCGGGCCGGCCGAGCCGCGTGACTCGGTGACTCCGGAGGCCGGTTGCGGTACTTGAAAAGAAAGAACCGCTGGCCCCGTCCGCGACTTGATCGCGGCACCATCCGGCGCAGCGAAGCAGGGCACGAGATCGCCGCTGCCTCAAGTCCGTCGACGGATTCGTCGTCTAGCTCTTGGACTCACCGGACCAACCTGGAGGCAACATGGCTCCCCCACCAATTCGATTGCTCCTCGCCGATGTCGACGGCACGCTGGTAACCCAGGACAAAGTCCTCACCGATCGGGCCATCGCCGCCGTCGCGAAGCTGAGGCAGGCCGGGATGCTCTTCGCCATCACCAGCGGCCGCCCGCCGCGCGGCATGTCGATGCTCATCGAGCCGCTCCAACTCAGCACGCCGATCGCGGCGTTCAACGGCGGGGTGTTTGTCCGTCCCGATATGTCGGTCATCGAGCAACGGGTCATACCAGACGACGTGACGCCGACGGTGATCGAGGTGCTCGACACTCACGGCATCGACGTATGGGTCTACCGGGGCGCGGATTGGTTCATCCGGGATCGGCAGGGACCTCATGTGGCCCGTGAGGCCTGGACGGTCAAGTTCGACCCGACGGTGATCGGGAGCTTCGCTTCGGTCTCGGACGGTGTGGCCAAGGTCGTGGGGGTGAGCGACGATTACGACGCGGTTCAGAAGGCCGTGGACGCCGTACGCGAGCGTTTCGGCGACCACGTTTCGGCGGCCAGATCCCAGCCGTACTACGCCGATGTCACCAACCCTCACGCCAACAAGGGCGCCGTCGTCGGATACCTCTCTAAGACTTACGCGATCGCTCCCGAAGAGATCGCCACGATCGGCGACCAGCCCAACGACGTACTCATGTTCGCCCGCTCGGGACTCAGCATCGCCATGGGTAACGCGAGCCATGAGGTCCAGGAAACCGCCCGTCGTGTTACGACATCGAATGAGGACGAGGGCTTCGCCAACGCGGTGGAACGGTTCATCCTGGCCTGAACCCGACGCCGCACTCCTGGGATGGCATGAACCCGGTAACCCCGCTCTAGCTGGCCTACGGGTTGCGCCGGTTGCGTCGCATGGTCCGCCGCAGCTGGGTGATCCGGGCGGTTCCGGCGGCCGCCATCGCCAGTGCGCCGGCAATGGCGGCGAGGAGCAGCGCCACGGCCAGCGACAGGCGCAGGTGCGCGCCCAGGAAGCTGATGTCTACGGCACGGGTGTTCTGGATGATGAAAATCAGCACCACGGTGAGGGCGACAACGCCCGCGATCAGTCCGGTGCGGATGGCGCTGATCCGCGTACGCGGGGGCGCTTGCGGCGGGGGCGCTTGCGGCGGGGGCGGCGGGGCGGAGCCGTTGACTGACGGAGGCGGCAGCGTGCTATTGGTGCCCTGTGGTGCGGGTGTTGCGGTCATGGCGCTGCTTCTTTCCGAGTGGGGCGGGCCGCAGAATCGGCGGCCGACTCCCCTAGCGACCGCGCTTACCGTGTGGCCTTCGGCTGCCGCTTCCAGGTGTCTGCCTCAAGACTACGTTTGAAAGATAAAACTAGCAATTTATTTCCCGAATATCGGGTCCATATTTTGGCCGAGAGCTTGGGCTTCCTGACTAGCCCGGCGCCGTTGCGGGTGTCCTCGTGCGGCGCGGCGCCGTCGCCGGGCGGGAGGTCCGGTGGGTGAGGACGATCCGGCTGATCTGGCGAGGGTGAGCGCTCGTCCTCGCAGTAGGGCGTCACCCAGAGCGTGTCGCCGATCACCTGGGCCCGTAGATGCGCCGGGGAGGCGGGGTCGAGCGGGGGCGGGACGCGGCCGCCCGCCGGACCTCGTTCGCGGCCAGGCCACCACCTGGTGCTTGCGGCGGCCGGGGCGCAGGCTCTACGTTTCGCCCATGCATAGTGTGGATCCGACAACGGAGTCGATGATCAGGTCGGTGCTCGCCTACGCGGAGAACCGGCTGCGGCTGAACCCGGTTCCGCTGGACAAGGGCTCCCGGGACCCGGCCGAGCTGGACACGGCGCTGAAGGGACTGCCCAGCGCCGAGCCGCACAATCCCGACCAGGTGCTCGGCGTGTACACGTCGGTGGTGGCGCCGGCCGTCATCTCGGCGGACAGCCCGCGCTTCCTCGGCTTCATCCCGGCCGCGCCGACCAAGGCCTCGCTGCTGTTCGACATGCTGGTCTCCTGCGCGTCGATCCAGGGCATCTCCTGGCTGGAGGCGGCGGGCGCTATCCACGCCGAGAACGCCGTGCTGCGGCTGATCGCCGACCGGGCCGGGATGCCGGAGACGGCGGGCGGCTGCTTCGTCTCGGGCGGCTCAGCGGGGAACCTGTCCGCCCTCGTCGTCGCCCGCGAGGTGGCCAAGCGGAAGGCGGGGTCGGCGGGCTACGGGTCCGGGCGCCGCTGGCGGGTGGCGGTCAGCGAGGACGCCCACTCCTCGATCGTCAACGCGCTGCGGATCTGCGAGATGGACTCGCTGGTGGTACGCGCCGAGGATCACCGGCTAACCGGCGCCGGGCTGCGGGCGGCGATCGGCGCCGACGGCGACCCGGGCTCACTGGCCGCGATCGTGGCCACCGCGGGGACGACGAACGCGGGCATCGTCGACGACCTGGCCGGCGCGGCCGCGGTGGCGCGCGAGCACAACCTGTGGTTCCACGTGGACGGCGCCTACGGCGGGGCCGGGCTGTTCGCTCCGAGCGTCCGGCGCAAGTACCACGGCATCGAGCACGCCGACTCGTTCATCATGGACCCGCATAAGTGGCTGTTCGCGCCGTTCGACTGCGCCGCCCTGCTGTACCGGAATCCGTCGGTGGCCCGTTCTGTGCACAAGCAGGACGCCTCTTACCTGGACGTCATCCACGACAGGCCGGGCGAGTGGAACCCGACCGACTACGCCTACCACCTGACCCGGCGGGCCCGGGGCCTGCCGCTGTGGTTCTCGCTTTCCGTGCACGGGGTGGATGCGTACACCGAGGCGATCGAGACGGCGATCGGGCTGGCCCGGCAGACCGCGGACGAGATCCGGGCCCGGGATCACCTGGAGCTGATCCGCGAGCCCGAGCTCGGCGTGGTGCTGTTCCGCCGCCGCAGCTGGGACTCCGGGCAGTACACCGCGTGGGCCGACCAGCTGCTGCAGGACCAGGTGGCCTTCATCCCGCCGTCGGCGTGGGAGGGCGAGACGGTGGCCAGGTTCGCGTTCCTGCACCCGCACACCCCGATGGACCTGGTCCGCCAGATCCTCGACCGGATGGAGTTATTTCGGGCCATCCGGTCGCTCGGCCAGGCCCCAGGCGACGCCGGCGTACTGGCCGCCGATCGGGTGCGGGTCAGGGCTTGGCGCCTGCTCGTCCTCGGCGGCGATTTCCGGCAGGTCCAGGTCCAGGTCGGTGGGGCACATTGGACTTCCTCAGCGGGCGGGGGGGAGGGTGAAGGTGACGGTTTGCTGGCTTTGCTGGGTGATGAGGGTGCCGATGCCGGTGACCGCGTGACCGGCCGGGGCCAGCGCGTCGATCTGCCAGGCTTCGGATCCGTTGAGGCCGCTGGACTGCGACGGCTTCCAGCTCGCGCCGGCCGTCGACGTCCACACCGCCACGTCCTGCTGCCCGGGCTGGCCGAACAGGCCCGCGGCGGTGAAACCGACCGAGCCTGCGGCGGTCAGCGCGGTGAAGGTCGTGTCAGGTCCCGGCGAGCTGAACGGCACCTGTTGCCAGGTCGCCCCGCCGTCCACCGAGAGCTCGGCGAACGGCACGGTGCCAGCCCCGGCCCCGGTGCCAGCCGCCGGCGTGGCCTGGCCCAGGGCGACCACGCGGCTGCCGTTGATCGCGACCTGCTGGAGCACGGCAGTCGCGGCCCCACCCACCTCCCCGGCCCCCTCCGCTGGCACCGGCAGGACGATCGTCTCCCAGGAGCGCCCGTTGACGGTCGTCCAGACCGCGGGCTTGCTGTCGTGCGAGCCCACCGAGACGAACCCGTGCGCGCCCGCGGCGACCGCGAGGACCTGGCTCGAGCCGGTCGTGTCGTTCACGTCGTGCGCGCGGGTCCAGCTGGTCAGGTTCGGTGACCACCAGACGTCGGCGACGCAACCGCCGCCCGCGACGACCAGCTTGCCGACGATGACGTATCCGGCCGGGCCCGAGGTCGCCGCGACGGCGGACACGCCGGTCAGGTCCTGGGTGATGTTCCCGCCGGCCAACCCCCAGACCGTGCCGTCGGCCGAGGTCAGGACGACGGGTCCCGGCGCGCCCACGGCGAGCCAGCCGGCCGGCCCGTGCGTCACGCTGGTCAGCGTGCGCAGGCCACGGTCGGCGCCGGCCAGCGGCTGGGTCAGGGCCAGCGAGGAAACCAGCGTCCAGGGACCGCCTGTTGTTTTCCGCCATACCGCGGGGTAGCCGTTGGCGCTGCCGACCGCGATCTGCACGCCGCCGGCCACCGCGGTGCTGTGCACCGCCATCTCGGGGATGGCGGCCCCGGTGATGCCGGCCAGCGGGACCGGCCGCACGGTGCCGTCGGTGCTCGCCTCGAGGAAGACGGGCTGCTGGCTGAGATTGTTCGCGGCCGTATACCCGACGGCGACGATGGTGCCGGCCGGGGCGGCGGTCGCGCCGACCACGGACTCGGCGGCCGCGTTGCCGAGCGGGCCCGTCGGCAGCCAGGTCGTGCCGGCGCCGGTGCTGGTGTAACCCACGAGCTGGCCCGTGGCGCTGGTGCCGGTGACCACGAAGCCGAAGTCACTACCCTTCACCAGGTCGGGGCTCCACCCGCCGGCCGGGTCGATGGTGGCCGAGTACTGCCAGGCCAGCCCGTTCGGGGAAAAATAGGCGATACCGTCGGCGGCCCCGCTCGCGGTCCGTCCTGGCCTGACCGCGATCAGCCCGGAGCCGTCGTAGCCCAGGCCGGTGATCGCGGTCCCTGCTCCGTGGCCGGCCGGGATCGTCACCCGGGTCCACGCGGCTCCGTCGTTGACGCTCAGCCACGCGGCGTCGTACGACTTGCCCCCCCTGGCCACCGTGCCGGAGACCACCGTGGCGTTACCCTGCTCGGTAGCGTGCGAGATGTTCAGCACGGTTTCGCCGGGTCCGGCCAGGCCCAGCTGCGCAGCGGTCATCCGCTGCCAGGTCACGCCGTCCCGTGACGTCCAGATCACTGCCTGGGTCGCCCTGTTCGCTGTTCCCTCGCCCGCGGCCAGGAAGCCGTCGGCGGTCTTCGTGATCACCCACACCGAGTCACCGGGCAGCTGCGGGCTGACCCCGTGCGTGGCGGCCAGGGTCCAGGTCAGGCCGTTCGGGCTGGTCCAGATGGCCTGCGGACCTACCGCCACCCAGCCGCCCGGGCCGCCAGCCAGCAGCGCGGCCGGGTGGCCGAGCGCGGCCTGGCCGCCGCCGGGCGCGCGGACCGGGGCAAGCTGCCAGCTCGTACCGGCGTTCGTCGAGACCAGGAACTGCTGGCGGACTACGCCGTCGCTGGTCTGCGAGCCCATCGTCACGATCGTGTCGCCGACGGCGACGACGCGGTTAATGTTCTGGAAGACGCCGCGCTGCTGCTGTCCTGGATAGGTGTCGAAGGTGGTTGCGGCCAGCGACAACCGCGGCGCGACGGCGTTCGGGGTCCGGTGCTGGTTCGCGGTGAGCGGGCCGAACTTCGACCCGTGACCGGTCAGCAGTGCCAGCGCGAGGACGGCCACGGCCACCAGCACGACGGCCGGCACCGCGATCGTCGCGGTGCGGCGGCTGAGCAGGCTGCGGCCGGACCGCCGGGAGCCGGGCATCCTGTGGTCGAGCAGGAGGGTGTCGTTTGCCTGCCTGCGGCTGGCCTCGCTCGTCCGGGGCGGGGGCACCAGGCCGGCCGGACGCTCCCAGATGGGCGGCCGGTCGTCGCCCCACCTGTCGTCCCGGTCCGAGCCGTCGTCCTCGTCGACCCCGGGGTCGGAGAATACGGGCGCGCCCAGCGGGACCCGCATGGCAGGGCGGGACGGGGGTGCCTGGCGCGGGTACTGCGGTTGCTGGCGGGCCGCGTGCGGGTATTGCGGTTGCGGCGGGGCCGGGCGCTCCCACTGGATGCCGGCCTCACTCCAGAGCTGGTGGGACCGTTGCCATAGGGAAGGTCCGGCCGCGTTCGGGCTGGCCGCGTTCGGGCTGGCCGCGTTCGGGCTGGCCGCGTTCGGGCTGGCCGCGTTCGGGCTGGCCGCGTTCGGGCTGGCCGCGTTCGGGCTGGCCGCGTTCGGGCTGGCCGCGTTCGGGGTGGCCGGCGAAGCCGGACGGCTGGGCTGGAATCCGGGACCGCCCGCCCGGCCGTGCAGTGCCTGAGTCGCGCCCAGCGCACGCGGCGCCGGCTTTGGTGTCAGCGGTGAGGACCAGGATCCGTCCGGCTCGCGGCGGGGCGAGGGCACCCCCCTGGCCGCGCGCCAAGGGCTGGCGTCAGGCCGGGCGCTGGCGTCAGGCCGGGCGCTGGCGTCGGGGCTAGTGGTCGGTTGCGGTGGGCGCAGGAACCATCCCGCGGGAGGCGCCACGCCGGGCCAGGAGCTGTCGTCAGCGGCTGACTCGGCGACGGTTTGCCCGGCTGTAGTTGGCTCCGGGGCTTGCCTGTCCGGGGCTTGCCCGGCTGTAGTTGGCTCCGGGGCTTGCCTGTCCGGGGCTTGCCTGTCCGGGGCTTGCCTGTCCGGGGCGGGCTCCGGGGCATCGTCGGCCTGCGACTGGCGCGGGCCCGGAACCATCAGGCCTGGCGGCACGGACCAGGAGGGAACCAGATTTTCCGCATTATCCCAGCGGAACAGGCCCGTATGCTGCCGCTCCTCTTCCGGTGAGGAACCATGATGACGATTCCCGCTCGACTGGTCACTTTCTGTACTCATCACAGACCCCAGTCCGGGCACATTTCCGACAAGAAGCCGTTGTGTGCCGATCCTCGCACTTTCTCGTCCATACGGGATGGCCCGCGGTTTGATGTTACCGATTGAGAGCGAGTGTGTACAGAGGGCAATTTTTCAGGCTAAGCCGGGCCAACTCCAACCGCCCGCGTCAGGCTAGCGGGCCCGGCTTAACGCGGGCGAGATCCAGGGCGGCCGGTGGTTTCCTGATTCTGGATGAGGCCGTAACCGATGGCCTGGGCGGTGGTCAGCGTGCGGCCGCGGCGGGCGTCGTCACGAATCTGGTCCACCTCGCGGCCGGTGACCTCGGCCAGCCTGAAGTACAGCGTGTCGAGCATGCGGGTCATCTGCTGCTCGCGGGCGGTGAGCGCGGTCACGGTGCCGCCGAAATGCAGCCTCGGCTCGACGAGCACGAAGGAAGCGTTCGGGTAACCGGATCGGAGCGGGCAGGAGACGAGGATGCCGAGGGCGGGACCATTGATCTCGCCGCTCACGCAGGCGTGTACCGGCACCCGCAGCACGTCGAGGACGCCCATGACGGTGAGGACGGCGGATAGTTCGGCCCGCAGGTTCTGCAGTTCCAGCCGGATCGGCGCCTGCTGCTCCGCGTCCAGGGTGAGCAGCTGGGCCGAGAGCCTGGCGGCCGCGTCGTCGTCGAGGATGCCCGAGGCCAGCACGATCCGCCTGGCCAGCAGCCGCTCGTACAGCTTCGCCGTCCAGTCGGCGTGCGGGTCAAGCCACACCCGGGTCGACGGGACCGGACCCGGAGCCTCCGGCGGCGAGGATGGCCAGTCCGGAGCGCCCGGGGTGAGCGGGGCGCCTGGGCCGGACGGCCTAGACGGCCGGCCCGGCTCCTCCGGCCACGGCGGGATTCGCGGGATGTGCGCGGTCGTCGTGGGCTGCCGGGCTGAGCGTTGTACCTTCGGTGACGTCATTCGCTGGCTCCTTCCCCGGACGGTTGAGCTTCCAGGCGATCTGGCCGCCGACCGCGGCCGCGTAGCGCTCAAGCGTCGAGGCGCGCACGTCCGCGGCGCCGGACTCGAGCCGGGCCACCGCAGACTGGGAGGTCCCCATCCGGGCGGCGATCTCGGTCTGCGACAAGCCGGCCGCCTGACGCTGTTCGGCCAGCTCGCGGACGAGTCGACCGCGATCTTCGGCCATCCGGGCCGCCTGCTCGTCAGCCCGGCGCAGCGCCATCTCGCGGAAGCCCGGCATGACCGGCAGCGACGCGCCCGCATCGTCATCGGTAGGGCCTGACGCTGGGCGCCGCTTCCTGTTCATACCTCAAAGGCTATCTCATATTTGAGATAACGCTCTTCCGGGGACGCGAGAATGTCGGCGGCCACGCCGCCGGTGCCGGGCCCGCTCAGCTAGGCCGTGACCGATGATGCGCATGTGAATGCACTCCGCGGTACTCCCATTATCGTGCACGGTTACTGCCCGCCCGCGGGCAGTAACCGTGCACGATCGTGAAGGAGGCCGGGCGCGGGTGCTCCGGGCGTGTTTTTGGGGGCAGGCCTTAGGGAGCGGCGGGGGCGTAGGCACGCATGAAGACGGCGATGCCGCTGGTGATGATGCGGTCGGCTTCTGCGTCGCTGAGCTGAATGGTGCCCATTATGGACTTGTTGTTGACCTGGCCGAGCGTCAGCGCGGACAGGTGCTCGGCAGCCTGGGCGGGATCGTCGGTGCCGAGCAGGCCGACGGCGGCCAGTTTGGCCAGGGGTTCGGCGATCAGGGGCACGATCCCCCGGTTGTGCCAGAGGTCGAGGATCACGGGAAAGTACGGCGCCTCGGAGATGAGCAGCCGAACCAGCGTGGCGCGTCCGGGCGCCCGGGTGATGGTCCGGACGATCTCGCGGACGCACGCGGTCAGGGCCGACCGCAGGTCGTCGACGTCACGCAGGTTGCGCTGCACGATGTCGCGGACCCGGTCTCGCATCGTGTCGTAGGTCTCGCTCAGGACCAGCAGGAACAGGTTCTCCTTGGCGCCGTAGTGGCTGTAGATGGTCCGCTTCGATACCCCGGCCTCGGCGGCGATCGCGTCTACGCTGGTGCGCTCGTAGCCGTCCCGCGCGAACAGCACAAGCGCGGCGCCGGCGATCGCGTCGTGCTTGCGCTGCCAGTCGGAAACCAGGTAGCCATCGCTGGTCCCGGGACGGTCAGCCGGGCCGGAGCGGGACGCGGACGCGGACGCGGACGCGGACGCCAGGCCGTTCTGCATGCCTGTTATCGTACTAAACCGTTCAGTTTTATTTAGAAGACTGTGTGGTCTAGTTTACGTTGCATTAAGACTCGCGGCGGAGGCTGGTGCTATCCGCGGCTAGGCGGCCGGGCCGGGGGGCCAGCCGGGCGGCGGGACCGGGCGCGCCCGGCGGATGATCCTGCCCGGAGGGCGATCGGGTGACGGTACGGCGACCGGCCAGCAGGCTTCGGCCCAGACGGTGCGGCCCGGGTAGGCCTCGGAGAAACCCCAGCGGCTCGTGCAGGCGGCTACCATGGCGAGCCCCCGGCCGCCTTCGGCCATCAGGTCGAGGGAACCCGCGGCCGGAACGGACGCGCCGCCGTCGTCGGTGACCGCGACCCTGGCCACCCCGTCCCGCGGGCAGTCGACCTCGACCGTGAACACGCCGCCGCGCCCCGAGGCGGTGTGCGCGATCGCGTTGGCGCACAGCTCGGACACGCACGTCATCAGCGTCTCCCTGGCCGGGCAGCCGGCCAGCAGCTCACCGACGAACCGGCGCGCTTCCGGTACGGACGCGGGCGTGCCCCGGTAGGTACGGGCCCACGGCCGCGTCGGCTGGACTGCACCCCAAGGACCCAAGTGAAGCACCGGGTAGGCACCTGTCACCGTAGGTCACCCCCTGACAACTAGCTCGTACTGTAAGTTACGCGCGAGGGCATCAACTGGTTCAAACCGGCTTTCCAGACCATGACGTAAATGTCAGTGACTCCCGGCCCGGGGGTGGCTCAGCCGGAGGCGGGCAGGACGCCTGAGCTGAGGCACGGACCACGGTCCGTTCGGAATGATTGCTGGTTAAATCGCTGTTTCGGAAATTTCGCCCCTTCCGTGACGGACGGCTGGGAGGGACACTATGTGGATCAAGCACAGTGTTGATCAAGCACAGTGCGGATCAAGCACAGTGAGGAGGAGCAGATGGAAGCCAGCCCTTCCGGCGCACCCGGGCTTAAGCGTTCACTGTCGGTGTGGGCAGCGGTGGGCCTGTCGGTGGCGCTGATGGCGCCGAGCATGGCCGCCAACATCAACCCGCAGGCGAGCGCCACCACGGCGGGCCGCGCCGTGCCGCTGACCTTCCTCATCGCGGCCGTCGGCGTGCTGCTTGTCGCCTACTCCTTCGTCCGGCTGTGCCAGTACTTCCATCATTCCGGCTCGGTCTACGCGTTCGTCGGCGCCACCCTCGGCCCGCGGGCCGGGGTGGTCGCGGGCTGGGGCCTGCTCGGCACCTACACCTTCTACGCCGTGGTCACCTCCACCGCGGCCGGCATCTTCGGCACCGCGTTCCTGCAGGCCGTCGGCATCTGGCCGCACCCGCCCTCGTGGGCGCCTTTCGTCCTGCTCGCGGTCGCGCTGGCGCTGGCGCTGCTGCTGGGCATCATGCCGGCCAGGCGCGGCGCGGGCGTGCTGCTGTCGGTCGAGGGCACCACGGTCGCGCTCATCCTGGTCGTCACCGCGGTGGTGCTTGTCCGGCTGCTGGCCGGGAACGCGCCCGGCCACCAGCACTTCACCTGGAGCGTGTTCCAGGTGACGCCGGGGACGAGTTTCTCCGCGCTGTTCCTGGGCGTGGTGTTCGGCTTCCTGTCGTTCGCCGGGTTCGAGGCGGCGGCCACCCTGGGCGAGGAGGCCAACCGGCCGACCCGTGACATCCCGCGCGCCATCCTCGGCACGGCGATCTTCGGCGGCGTCTACTTCGTGATCGTGACGGCGGTCGAGATGATGGGCTTCGGCACGGGCCCGGCCGGGGTCAAGGCATTCACGAATTCGCCGTCGCTGCTCGGCGACCTGGGGTCCTCCTACGTCGGCCACTGGGTGGGCGACGTGATTACGCTCGGCACCACGGTCAGCGCCTTCGGCTGCTGCCTGGCCTCCACGGTCGCGGCGGCACGCCTGCTCTACGCGCTGTCCAGGGACACGGCCGGGCCACGCGGGCTCGGCAAGGGCTCGCGCTGGGGCACGCCGGCCTGGGCCACCCTGGCGATCAGCGTCATGTCGGGCCTTATCGTGGTCATTTACACGGCGGCGTTCCACGCCACCGCCTTTGACAGCTTCCTGTGGTCCGGCACCATCGGCACGCTGATCCTGCTCGTCGCGTACGTGCTGGCCACGGTGGGCTGCACGATGCTGGTGTTCGTTCGGCGCAAGCTGCCGGTGCCGATGTGGCAGGTCGTGGTGCCGATCGCGGCGCTGATCGTGCTCGGCTACACGCTGTACCGCAACGTGATCCCGTACCCCACCGGCGCGGCCGCGTGGTTCCCCGTAGTGTCCGGCGCCTGGCTGGTAGCGGCCATCGTGGCCGTGATCGTCGCGCCGGGCACGGCGCGCAAGCTCGGGGCGGCGCTGGCCGCCCGCGAGGGCATCGCGGCGCCGGGCGCCGAGGACGCCACGCCTCGGCTCGCGGCCGTACGCGACGATGCCTCCTGAGCGAGCCAAAGGGGCGCGGTGCCGCCTGGACTGAGGAGCGAGGAACGAGCGACGAGGGAAGGCGGCGCCGGTGAAGGGGGATGGGGAGGTGGGTGGGGCCCCGGAGGCGAGCGAAGGGAACAGAGTGCCGGAGCTGCTCCCCTGCGTGGCCGAACAGGCCCTCGTCGACCACCACTGCCACGGAGTGCTGGCCAGGGACGCGGACGAGGCCACGCTCGAGTCGCTGCTGACCGAGGGCGTTGGCTGGCCGGGCGGTTCGGTGTTCGACTCGCAGGCCGGGCTGGCGTTCCGGCGGCTCTGCCCGCCGGTCCTCGGCCTGCCGCCGCACGCCGAACTGCCGGACTACGTGGCCCGGCGGGCCGAACTCGGCGCCACCGAGGTGAGCAGACGGTTCCTCGTGGCCGCGGGGGTTTCCGTGCTGTGCGTGGACACCGGCTTCACGCCGGAGCCGCTGACCTCGCCGGCCGAGCTCGGCGACCTGGCCGACGCGGCCGCGCACGAGATCGTCCGGCTCGAGCGGGTCGCGGAGGATGTGGCCGCGGCCGGGGTGGGCGCGGCCGGGTTCGCCGACGCGGTGCGGTCCGCACTGGCCACCCGCACGGCCTCGGCGGTGGGCACCAAGTCGATCGCCGCCTACCGGACCGGGCTGGACCTGCGCCCCGAACGGCCGCCGGACTCCGAGGTCGCGGCCGCGGCCGGGCGCTGGCTGGCTAGGTCGAGTCCGCCGCGGCTGGCCGATGAGACGCTGCAGCGGTTTCTGATCTGGTGCGGCGTGGACCTGCGGCTGCCTGTGCAGTTCCACGCCGGCTACGGGGACAGCGACGTCGACCTGCACCGCTGCAACCCGCTGCTGCTCACGCCGCTGCTGCGGGCGATCCAGCCCACCGGGGTCCCGGTGATGCTGCTGCACAACTACCCGTACCACCGCGAGGCCGGGTACCTGGCCCAGGTGTTCCCGCACGTGTACGTCGACGCCGGGCTGGCCACCCACAACCTGGGTGCGCGCGCCCCGGCGCTGCTGGCCGAGGCGCTCGAGCTGGCGCCGTTCGGGAAATTCCTGTATTCGTCGGATGCGTTCGGGCTGCCCGAGCTGTACTACCTGGGCGCGGCGCTGTTCCGGTCCGCGCTTTCCGTGTTCCTGCGCACGGGGCTCAATGAAGATCTTTATTCCGAACGGACCGTGGTGCGTGTGACCCGGATGCTCTGCGCCGACAATGCCAGGCGCGCTTACCAGCTTGGCCGTGAGATGTAATGGGTGTCATGAAGCTGCTCTCTGTCAACATCGGCCAGCCACGCCCTAACCCATGGAAAGAGATGAAGCTGACGGGCATCGACAAGCGGCCCGTCGACGGGCCGGTCATGGTCACGCCCGCCCGCGCCAAAGGCCTCGGCATGGTCGGGCTGGCCGGCGACCGGGTCTACGACGTGCTTAACCATGGCGGTCCTGACCAGGCCGTTTATGCCTACGCCCGGGAGGACCTCGACTTCTGGGAAGCCGAGCTTGGCCGACCCCTCGGCAACGGGGTCTTCGGCGAGAACCTGACCACCGAGGGCAGCGACGTCAACGGCGCCCTGATCGGCGAGCGCTGGCGGGTCGGGCCGGACGTGATCCTGGAGGCGTCCTGCCCCCGGATTCCGTGCGGCACCTTCCAGGGGTGGCTGGCGCAGGCGGGCTGGATCAAGCGGTTCACCCAGGCCGCCCGGCCCGGGTCGTACTTCCGGGTGATCGAGCCGGGCGAGATCCGGGCCGGCGATCACATCGAGATCGTGCACCGGCCTGAGCACGACGTCACCGTGGAAGCGTGTTTCCGCGCGCTGACGCTGCAGCCGGAACTGCTGCCCCGGCTGCTCGTCGCCGACGCCCTGCCGCGGGACCTGCGGGAGCTGGCGTGGCGGCGCACCGCCTAGGCAGGGCAGTTCATGATCACGAAGGCTTTGCTGTCAGGGGGACGGCAAAGCCTTGGTGATCATGGCGGACGCGTCGGCGAACAGGGTTTGCCTGGTGGCGTCGAGCCAGGTGACGCGGGGGTCGCGGCGGAACCAGGATTCCTGGCGGCGGGCGAACCGCCTGGTGGCCTTGATCGTCTGGCGGCGGGCTTCATCGAGGGTCCACTCGCCGTCCAGGTGGCGGAGCAGTTGCTGGTAGCCGAGCGCGCGGCTGGCGGTCCTGCCCTCGCGCAGGCCCTGGGCGGTCAGGCTGCGCACCTCGGCTTCCAGGCCCGCCTGCCACATCCGGTCGACCCGGGCGGCGATCCTGCGGTCCAGTTCGGGGCGGGGCAGCGTGAGGCCGATCTGGACCGCCGGGCGGTTCTGCTTGTAGTCCGGCATGGTCGCGGTGAACGGGCGCCCGGAGATCTCGATCACCTCCAGGGCGCGGACGATCCGGCGTCCGTTAGTCGGCAGGATCGCGCCGGCCGCAGCCGGGTCGAGGACGGCCAGCCGGGCGTGCAGGGCGGCCGCGCCGAGCCGGGTGAGCTCGTCTTCCAGACGGGATCGGATAACCCAGTCCGTTCCGGGAAAATCCAGGTCGTCCAGGGCCGCGCGGACGTACAGGCCCGAGCCACCCACCAGGATGGGCACCCGGCCGCGGGCCGTGATCTCCTCGATGGCGGCACGGGCGAGCTTGGCGTAGTCGGCCACGTTCGCGGCCTGGGTCACCGGCCAGATGTCGAGCAGATGATGCGGGACGCCCTGCCGGGCGGCTTCGGGCTCCTTGGCGGTGCCGATGTCCATACCCTGGTAGAGCTGCATCGAGTCGGCGTTCACGATCTCGCCGCGCAGCGCACGGGCCAGTTCGATGGCCAGCCCGGACTTCCCGGTGGCGGTCGCCCCCACCACGGCGATGACGTGCGCGCCCATCTCCCTAGTGTGCCGTCACAGGCGGACCTCGCAGGTACCGACCTTCGGCACCCGTCGATCGGGACCTTTGGCGCTTCGCGGAAACGTCGCGTTAACAGATCCTCCGGCTAGGAGAGTAGCGATGTGAGGAGGGTATGTGACTTCCCCCGACCTCGCGGTCGGCCGCACGGTGAAGGCTGGCGGCTACGTGGGCCTAGTGGTGGCATTCCTCGTCGCTTACCTCTACTTCTACTTAGCCGAGCCGTGCGAGGCTTCGTATCAGCGCTCGGTCCTCCCCGTCTGGCCACTGGTTAAGCACTGACCTGGCCACGATTACTGAATGGAGTTACGTTATGGGTCGCTACGCGGAAGAGTTCCAGCGGAGCCTGGCCGATCCCGAGGGATTCTGGGGTGATGCGGCCAAGGCTATCGACTGGTACCAGGTACCCACCCAGGTGCTTGATGCCTCGAATCCGCCCTTCTACCACTGGTTCGCCGACGGCGTCATGAACACCTGCTTCAACGCGCTGGACCGGCACGTGCGCGACGGCCGGGGTGACCAAGCCGCGCTGATCTATGACAGCCCGGTCACCGGCACCATCCGGACGTACACCTACCGGGAGCTGCTGGCGGAGGTCGCGCGGTTCGCCGGGGTGCTGCGCGGCCTGGGCGTCAGCGCGGGCGACCGGGTGATCGTCTACATGCCGATGATCCCCGAGGCCGCGATCGCGATGCTGGCGTGCGCGCGGATCGGCGCGGTGCACTCGGTGGTGTTCGGCGGCTTCGCGGCGCAAGAACTCGCGACGCGGATTGACGATGCCGATCCGAAGGTGCTGGTCACGGCTTCCTGTGGCATCGAGACCAGCCGCGTCATCGAGTACAAGCCCATCCTGGACCGGGCCATCAACCTGGCGCGACGCAAGCCCGAGCACTGCGTGATCCTGCAGCGGCCGCAGGCCGTCGCCGCCCTGACGGCCGGACGCGACCTGGACTGGAAGGAGGCCGCCGCCGCGGCGCAGCCCGCGGATTGCGTCCCCGTCAAGGCGACCGACCCGCTGTACATCCTGTACACCTCCGGCACGACGGCCAAGCCCAAGGGCGTGGTCCGCGACAACGGCGGTCACGCCGTCGTGCTGCGCTGGAGCATGGACAACATCTACGACACCAAACCAGGCGAGGTGTTCTGGGCCGCCTCCGACGTGGGCTGGGTCGTCGGGCACTCCTACATCGTCTACGCCCCGCTGCTGGCCGGCTGCACGACCGTGCTGTACGAGGGAAAGCCGGTGGGCACCCCGGACGCGGGAGCGTTCTGGCGGGTCATCGCCGAGCACAAGGTCAAGGCGCTCTTTACCGCGCCGACCGCGTTCCGGGCGATCAAGAAGGAGGACCCGGACGGCAAGCTATTCCGCGAGTACGACCTGTCCGGAATGACGTACCTGTTCCTGGCCGGGGAGCGGCTCGACCCCGAGACCTACCGGTGGGCGGGCGACCTGCTCGGCATACCGGTTATCGACCACTGGTGGCAGACCGAGACCGGCTGGCCGATCGCGGCCGACCTGATGGGCCTGGAGGCCCTGCCGACCAAGGCCGGGTCGCCCTCCATGCCGGTGTGCGGCTACGACGTGCGGATCCTCGACGCCTACGGCGCGGAGGTCAAGGCGGGCGAGACCGGGGAGATCGTGGTGCGGCTGCCGCTGCCGCCGGGATGCCTGCCCACCTTGTGGCGCGATGACGAGCGGTTCGTCGAGTCCTACATGTCGCAGCACCCCGGTTTCTACATCACCGGTGACGGCGGGTACCGCGACAGCGACGGCTACCTGTTCGTGATGGGGCGCATCGACGACGTGATCAACGTGGCCGGCCACCGGCTGTCCACCGGGCAGATGGAGGAGGTGCTCGCCAGCCATCCCGCCGTGGCCGAATGCGCGGTGATCGGCGTCAACGACGACTTCAAGGGCCAGATACCGCGCGGGTTCGTGGTCCTCAAGGCAGGCGTCAGCACGGAGCCTGCCGCCCTGTCCGCCGAACTCGTCCAGCTGATCCGCGACCAGATCGGGCCGGTCGCCGCGCTGCGCCGGGTCGACGTGGTGGCCGCATTGCCCAAGACCCGATCCGGCAAGATACTCCGCAAGACCATGCGGGGAATCGCCGACGGCCAGGAAGAGCCGCCGCCTTCCACCATCGAGGACCCCGCGGTCCTCGACGCGCTCCGCCCGGTCCTGGCCGACGGAGGCTGATCCGGGCCGCGGCCGGATCGTCAGCGCTGCGGCTGGCGATCACGGTCGCGGGTGTTGACCCGCACCGCCGCGCGTGATCGCTGCCGTCTGGCCCGGTTCGCGCGGCGGCGCTTGTCTGCCTCGTCATCGTCGGCTTCTGCCGCTAGGTACAGCTTCACGAACATCGGATGCATGATGCCCCCTTTATTGGGCCCGCTGGCCCTGCTGCCCTGTCAGAGCCAGTAGCCCGCCCGGAAATACGTGCTCATTGCTGAGACGGCGGGTTGTGCGTTTACTCATCGGCTTTGCGAGGATGGCCCGACCATGGAAAATCACGGTGAGATACGGCCGTTCCGCGTCGAGATCCCGCAGGCTGACCTGGACGACCTGCGGGACCGGCTGGCCCGGACCCGCTGGCCCGACCAGATACCCGGTGCGGGCTGGGATTACGGCATCCCGCTCGAGTACGTGCGGGAGCTGGCCGAGTACTGGCGTGCCGGCTACGACTGGCGGGTCCATGAGGCCCGGCTGAACGCGTTCGACCAGTTCACGACCACGATCGACGGACAGCGGATCCACTTCCTGCACGTCCGTTCGGCCGAGCCGGGCGCCCTGCCGCTGATCATCACCCACGGCTGGCCCGGATCGGTCGTGGAGTTCATGAACGTGATCGGCCCGCTGACCGACCCCGCGGCTTTTGGCGATGATCCGGGCGACGCGTTCCACCTGGTCGTCCCGTCGATCCCCGGCTACGGGTTCTCCGGGCCGACCCGGGATCGGGGCTGGGACGTGCGCCGGGTCGCGCGGGCCTGGGCCGCGCTGATGGAACGCCTTGGTTACCAGCGGTACGGGGCGCAGGGCGGCGACTGGGGCTCATCCATCTCCAGGGAACTCGGCCTCACCGCACCCGAGCACCTCGTCGGCGTGCACCTGAACATGCTTTTCCCCTTCGTCCGGGACGAGCCAGCCGACCTGACCGAGCAGGAAAGGACCCGCCTGGAGGCGTTGCGCCGCTTCCGGTCCACGGGATCTGGCTACTACGCGATCCAGTCGACCCGGCCGCAGACGCTGGCCTACGGGCTCACCGACTCCCCGGCGGGTCAGCTGGCCTGGATCACCGAGAAGTTCGGCGAGTGGACCGACGGCGGGCTGCCCGACGAGGCGGTCGACCGCGACCAGTTGCTCACCAACGTCACGCTGTACTGGCTGACCGGGACGGCCGGATCCGCGGCGCGCCTGTACTACGAGACGGCGCGGTCACGCGCCTGGGGTGCTCCGGCTGTCTCCGCCGTGCCCACCGGGGTGGCGGTCTTCCCGCGGGAGATCGCGCCGCCCATCCGGCGCTTCGCCGAGCTGTCCGACACCATCGTGCACTGGTCCGAGTTCGACCGCGGTGGCCACTTCGCGGCCATGGAAGTACCCGACCTGCTGGTCGGCGACGTGCGCGCGTTCTTCAGGCCGCTGCGCTGACGCTCCGGCAGGCCGCCGAGCCGACCGTTGTCCCCGTTACGGTCCGGGCCTGTGGTGCCGGAGTGTCGTGGCCGGAGCGTTAGCTCCGGCCGCCGGGGGTCACCAGCCCGCTTTCGTAGGCGATGACGACGAGCTGGGCGCGGTCCCGCGCGTCCAGTTTGGTCATGATGCGGCTGACGTGCGTCTTGGAGGTCAACGGGCTGAGGAACAGGCGGGCGGCGATCTCGTCGTTGGACAGGCCCTCGGCGACCAGCACGAGAACCTCGCGCTCGCGGTCGGTCAGGCCGGCCAGCGCCCGCCCCACAGAGCCGTTGGGCGGCGGCCGTTCGGGGCGGCTGGCGAGGTCGGTGATGAGCCGCCGTGTCACGCTCGGCGACAGCAGCGCATCGCCCCTGGCCACCACCCGCACCGCCTGGATGAGGTCGGCCGGCTCGGTGTCCTTGACCAGGAAGCCGCTGGCCCCGGCGCGGATCGCCTGGTAGACGTACTCGTCGGACTCGAACGTGGTCAAGATGATCACCTTGACCCCGGCGAGGTCGTCGTCGGCGGAGATGCGCCGGGTGGCCTCCAGGCCGTCCACCCCGGGCATCCGGATGTCCATCAGGACCACGTCGGCCCGCTCGCGGCGGGCCAGGTCGACCGCCTGCGCCCCGTCGATGGCCTCGCCCACCACCTCCAGGTCGTCGGCGGCGTCGATCAGCACGTGGAACCCGGCGCGGATCAGCGCCTGGTCGTCGGCGAGCAGGACCCGGATCACGGACGTGCTCCTTCGATGTCCCGGGCTCGGGCCGGGTCGGCGAGCTGACCGCCGAAGGGCAGCCGGGCCGCGACCCGGAAGCCGCCGCCGGGTCCTGGCCCGGTCTCGACGGTGCCGCCGACAGCGGCGGCGCGCTCGCGCATCCCGGCCAGCCCAAGCCCCCCGTTCTGGCGTGCGGCCGTCCCGGCCGTCGCAGCCGGGCCGGCCGTGCCGCAGCCGGTATCGGTCACGTCGATCTGCAGTTCGTCGTGGCGGTAGTCGAGCGAGACCGCGGCGGTGGCCGGGCCGGCGTGCCGGATGGCGTTGGTCAGCGACTCCTGGGCGATGCGGTAGGCGGCCAGGTCGACGGCGGCCGGGAGCGGGACCTGCTGCCCGGTCACCGTGAACGTCGTCTCCAGGCCAGCCCGGCGCGCCCCGGCGACGAGGTCCTCGATCTGGGCGGTGCCCGGGGCCGGCTGGGTGGGGTCGGCGTCGTCGGCCTGGCGCAGCACGTTCAGGATGGCGCGCAGTTCCCTAAGCCCCTCCTTGCTCGCCACCTTGATCGCCTGCAGAGATTCGGCGGCCGCCTCCGGGCGGCTGGACAGCACGTGGGCCGCCACCCCCGCCTGCACGTTGATAGTGGCCATGGTGTGGGCGACGACGTCGTGCAGTTCGCGGGCGATGCGCAGTCGTTCCTCGTCGATGCGCCGGCGGGCGTCCTGTTCGGCCCGGTCCTTGATGGATTCCACGTAGGCCTGCCGGTTCGCCACCGCGATCCCGGCGATCACCACCACGGCGACCATGAACGGGAGAATTTCCACACCGCCGCCGAACGGCCCGAGCGGGTTGACCGCGATGCTGGCCAAGCCGAGCACGACCAGCGTCCCCAGCCCGTACGCCACCGCCCGGCGGACGCTGGACTGGCTGGCCACCGTGTAGAGGGCGATCATCGGGGCCACGAGCACTGCGCCGTTCAGGTAGCCGAGCAGGGTGTAAATCGTCGCGGCCGCCACAGAGACGCCGAGCACCATGACCGGCCACCGGCGTCGCCCGGCGAGCACCAGGCAGGCCACGGCGACGAGGATGAGCGCGGCCGCAGGGGTGTGGGGCAGGTGATGGCCGCCACTGAAGTAGGCGGTCGTGCTGGGATGGGCCTCGCCGTACGCACCGTAGACCAGCGCAACGGTTACCACCAGAGCGATGACCATGTCCCTGACGGCCGGGCCGAACGATCGCCGCCGCGCCGCCACACCTTCCATGCACGTAAGCGTAGGCATGCCGGAAGCCGAAGTCGCCCTCCCCCGGTTGATCATCTGGCTACTCCCCCGGGAGTACGCGGGCCGCGGTCAGCCCCGGGGTGGTACGGCCAAGTGCCAACCGCCGCCGGACCACAAGCCGAGGGGCCGGGCGGCAGTCTAGCCCGGCTTCGTCTGTGGCCCGGCGTGGTCGGTTGTCCTGATACGAGGCCCGCCGGCCGGGCATAATCCGCCCTGACGCGGTGCAGGTCACGGGAGGAGCGGGAGTCATGAGCGGCTATCTGGACAATTCCGGCCGGGAGGACGTGCTGAGCGGAGGCGCGCGGATGATTCCGGTGGAAACACCGGACGGCCGGTACCGGGTCTGGGTGAAGCGGACCGGCAACAATCCTGGGCTGCGGGTGCTGCTCCTGCACGGCGGGCCGGGAGTCACCCATGAGTACCTGGAGGCCTGCGACAGCTACCTCCCCGGGGCGGGCATCGAGTACTACTACTACGACCAGCTCGGTTCGGGCCACAGCGACCAGCCGGACGAGCCGTCCCTGTGGGACCTCGACCGCTTCGTCGACGAGGTGGAGCAGGTCCGCCAGGCGCTCGGGCTCGACCGGTACAACTTCGTCCTCTACGGCCAGTCATGGGGCGGGATCCTGGCCATCGAGTACGCGCTGCACCACCAGGAGCACCTGCGCGGGCTCGTCATCTCGAACATGATGGCGAGCGTCCCGGCCTACAACGCCTACGCCGAGCAGGTGCTGATGCCGGAGATGGACCAGGAGGCGCTGGCCGAGATCAAGTCATACGAGGCGAGCGGGGACATCGAGAACCCGAGGTACATGGAGCTGCTGACCGAGCAGCATTACGTCCATCACGTGCTGCGGATGCCGGTCGAGGACTGGCCCGACCCGGTGGTGCGCGCGTTCGCGCACATCAACCCGGCGATCTACGTGTCCATGCAAGGTCCCAGCGAACTCGGCATCAGCGCGGAGGCCAGCCTGGCCCACTGGGACCGGACCGCAGAGCTGGACTCCATCGAGGTGCCGGCCCTGGTCATCGGCGCGCGGCACGACACCATGGACCCGGGCCACATGGAGATGATGGCCAGCCGACTGCCGCAAGGGCGCTACCTGTACTGCCCGGACGGCAGCCACCTGGCCATGTACGACGACCAGGCGGTGTACTTCGCCGGCCTCATTGACTTCCTGCACAGCCTCCAAGGCAAGTAGCCGGGCCTGGTACCCAGCCCCTCTGCCTGGCGCGCGTCGCCAACGTCGCGACACGCTAATAATCTTTCACTAGAGACCGTATTTCGATATTATGTTCTATAGATTCTGATATTCCGAGCGGATGTGGTACATGCCTCCAGGACCGGCCCCTGCGGACCCCGGGCGGGACGAGAACCCGCCCGGGACGCGGCCTGCGCGGCGTGACTGGGAGCCGGTCATCACCCGCCCGGATCCGATGACCGAGGAGGAGCGGGGAGCCGGAGCCACGGCGACGCCATTGACACCTCGCATTACTAGGCATAGGTTTACGGGGCATGGACCGTGAACGGCTCAAGGGAAACCTGGACCTGCTGCTGTCGGTGCCCTCGTCCGGTCCCGCGCACGGGTACGCGATCATCTCGGCGCTGCGCGACCGCAGCGGGGGCACGTTCGATCTGCCCGAGGGGACCATCTACCCCGCCCTGCACCGGCTGGAAGACTCCGGCCTGCTGGCCAGCACCTGGGCCGGGGCCGAGCCGGGGTGGTCGGCATGAGCGCGGCGGTCGGCATGAGCGAGGCGGGCTCTGACCTGATCGCCGGGTACCTGGACCAGATGCGCGCCGGGCTGCGGGTGCCGGCGGACGAAGCGGAGCTGATCCTGGCCGAGGCGGAAGATCACCTATGCGAGACCGCCGCGGCGGGGCGGGAGGTCGGGATGACCGAACGTGAGGCGCAGGAGGCGGCCATCTCCAGCTTCGGGCCGGTGCGGGCCGTCGTCCGCGCGCACCACGCGCGCCGCGGCTGGCTCGCCGCTGCCGCGGAGGCCGGCCTGGCGGCCTGGAAGCTGGCCGCCGTCCTGCTGCTGACATCCGGCGTTACCGGCCTGGCGATCGACACCATCCTCAGAATCTGGCCGCCCGTCGTCACGGTGACGCCGGGCTCACAGACCCCGTGCTGGCCCTGCTTGCCGACCCAGGACGCCGTGATAATCAATCCCGCGTGGCTGGCGTGGGCCGTCGCGGCCGTCGGCGGCGCGATCCTGCTGGCGGGCTGCGGCCTGACGCTCCGCGTCCGGCGGCGCCGCGGACGCGGGATGCTACTCGGGGGCTTCTTCCCGATGGTGGCGGCGGGCTTCTTCGGCGCCATCGCCCTGGCGCTCACCACGCTGAGCGCGGGCGGCGTGGGGGTGCCCGTTCCCGGCGGCCTCGCGCCCGGTCCCGGCTTCGCCGTCGCCAACTCCCCCGCCGTCGCCGACTACCTGGCCGTCCCCGACTACCCCGCCGTCGCCGTCTACCTGGCCGTCGCCGCCTACCTGGCCCTGGCCGTCGGCTACGCCATCCGGATGGCCCGGACGCTGCGCCGCGAGCGTCGTGACCAGGTAGGCACGTTCGGCCGCGTTCTGGGTGAGGGCTAGCACGGCCTCGTACGCCCGTGCCGCTGCGCCTTTCCCGAGGGCTCCTCGCGGCGGCGTTGGTGCTCGCGTTGATCCTGCCCGAACCCGGAGGGCAGCTGAAGGAGGCCAGATGCGCGGCAGCATCCACCCGGCTGCCCGACAATGCCCTGGAAAGCGCCGCGACCGCGACCGCGGACATGATCGCCGGGTTGCGGCCGGCCGTCTCGGGCACCGACATGGCCTCGATCAGCTGGAGCCTGGGGGAACACTTCTTCACCACGGCTCAGGCGGCCCAGATCAACTCCATCCTGGCCGCGGCGGCCGCGCACCACGTCACGGTGATCGCCACCTCCGGCGACAACGGCGCGTTCAGCGACGCCTGGTTCGGGGCACGCCGGTCAAGGAGGTCAGCCTCCCGGCCTCCGACCCGCTCGTGCTGGCCGTGGGCGGCACCACGCTCACCGCAGACCCCGTCCCAGGTCCGGCACGCCACCTGCACCAGCCCGGTCTGCCGGCCCTTGCCGGGCGGCTTGACCGCGACTACCCTCACTGCCCGCCGTGGATTCTCGGCGACGAGGATCTCATCATCGCATCATGATGAGATGAAGTTATACTGCTGACATGAGAACCACGATCGACCTCCCGGAGGATCTTCACGCTCAAGCGGTGGCAATCGCCAGAGATACCCATCAGTCGCTGAGTCAGGCTGTTGCCGGGCTGATCCGCCGGGGGCTCGGGTCGGGCAGCGCAGGCGAGATAAGCAGAAGCGCCCGCACCGGCCTCCCCGTCGCGCACCTCGGCAGAACGATCACCAGCGAGGACGTGCGGCGGCTGGAGGACGACGATCAGTGACCGTTCTTCTCGACGCGAACGTGCTCATCGCGCTCCTCGTTGAGGATCATGTTCACCATGGCGCCGCCGAGAACTGGTTCGTCGGCATGAGCGGAAACTTCGCGACGTGCCCGATCACTCAAGGCAGCCTGATACGGCTGCTCATCCGCGAAGGCCAGCCGGCCAGCGCGGCACGAGAGATCCTCAACGGCACCACCGCTGATCCGCGGCACGAATTCTGGCCCGACGATGTCTCGTACACCGATGTCCCCGCCCAGGGAATCATCGGTCACCGCCAGGTGACCGATGCTTACCTGGCACGGCTCGCGCGGGCACACGGATCCCGGCTCGCTACGTTCGACCAGGCGATGGCCAAGCTTCACCACGACGTGGCCGAGCTTGTCCCGGATAGCTAACGGCCCAATGCCTCGCCCCGGGCAGGCCAGAGGCTCGGACCAGTCACGTATGGGGTAATGCCGCTGTGCCTCGGCCAGGAGCAGCGCATACAGCACAAGGCGCTCGTCCTCCTCGCCAACGTCGTACACGCGTCGTCCCGACCAGGCCACATGCAAGGGCAAATCCACGATGCCCGCAAGCGGCCCTCAAGGTCCTCCACCGGAACGGAGTCCGGGTGTGCTCAGTCCGCTATCGCCAGGCCCTTGACCATAGCCTGCGCCACCGGCGAGGGATCGGAGCCGTCCAGCGCGAAGCCGACGGGGGCGTTGACTGCGGGCTGGGCGATCATCCGCGGTCCAGCGCCCCGGAACCTTGTACATGGCACTTGACCGGCTGCGCTCGGCGGGGCTGGTCGAGCCGGACCGGGAGGAGGTCGCCGACGGACGGCTGCGCCGGTACTACCGGCTCACCGACGAGGGCGCGGCGCTGCTGGCGGCCGAGACCGAACGCCGGCGGGCCAGCGCCGCCGTCGCGGCGCAGCGGCTGAGCGCGCGGCTCGCCGGAGGCACCGCGTGAGCGCGGGCAGAATCGGCCAGGCCGGATCGGAGGGCGGGGACATGCCAGACAGGGACGCGGCCGGGGGCGGCGGCATGTCAGGCGGGGGCGCTGGGCGGGCAGCGGCGCTGGAACGACGCTACCGGCGCTTGCTGCGCTGCTGCCCGCCCAGCCATCGCAGAGTCCACCGGGAGGAGATGCTCGGCGTGCTGCTGGCCACCGCCCGGCCCGGGCAGCGCACGCCGGGCGCGGCGCAGACGGTGAACCTGGTCGCCTGCGGGCTGGCGATCCGGGCACGCCGGGCCCTCAGCCGGCTGGCCGGCCACCCCTGGCAGGACGCCCTGGCCGTCGTGAGCCTGATCGCCCCGGTGCTGATGCTCATCATCGCGGCCCTGGACTTCGCCGTGACGGTCCGGCAACCCTGGGCGGAGTATCACGGCCTCCCGCCCGCGGCGGTGATGACCGGCTGGCTGGCTGTGGTGCTGCTGGGGCTGACCGGCCGGCGGCGGACAGCCGCGGCGATCGCGTCCATCCTGCTGGCGCTGGCGCTATTGAACCTGCTGGTCGACGTCACGCAGCTGAGCGGTGCCGGGTCCGCCGGGCTTCCCGGGTACCTGATCGGGGCCGGTCCCGTGGCTCCTGTCGTCATGGCCAGCCTGGCGGCTTGCTCGCTTGCCTTTTCCGCCGGCCCGCGGCGAGGCCTGGCGGTCGCGGGGAGGCGGCGGGCCTGCCTCATGATTGCGGGCCTGTCCGGGGGATCGAAATCCCAGAACACACGTATCTGTGAGTGCATGGAGTATCCATGGCGCAAACGATAATGACACACATCGAACGCCAAGGGGCGGTGCGAGACCTGTGTCGGGCCCGGGATTGGCCGCTCTGAGGCTCCTGGGGGAAGTGATTTCAGAGGGCGGGTGCGGAGCGCGCTCGGGCTCAGCGCTGCAGTCCATCCCATGACCATCGCGCTATGGCACCGCGGCCGCCTTGGGAACGGTGACCGAAGTCCCGCGGGTGCAGGGCCGAACTGCCCTGCCCTTGGCCGTCCGGCCGGAGAAAAAGTGGTCCATGCTCAGGCATCATGCCGGAGTGGGTGGCCTGGCCTGCCGAATCGGGGACCCGCGATTCGGTTGGCCTGCGGAACGCTGTCAATGAGGAGGTCGGCTGGCTGCCGGGCAACAACGCTGGTGAGGAGGCTAAGTGGATGAGACCGCGGTCACGGGTCCCCCGTGGCGTGCTGGTCGCCACTGGGGCGGTTGTGCTGGTCGCCGTCGGGATCGCGGGCTACCTGAGCTTTGGCTATCCGCCGTGGGAGGCGGCGGCTATGACCCTGCTCACGCTGACCACAGTCGGGTTTGCGCCCGGCAGTCATCTCTCAACTGGTGTGCTGGTCTTCACCGCCGCGCTGGCCTTCCTCGGCGTCGGCCTGTTCTTCGTCATCCTGGGCCTGGCCGCGACTGCGATCGTGGAAGGCCGGGTGAGCCTGTTTTCGCGGAGCCGCCGGATGCGCCGACGCCTTGATGAGCTACGCGGACACTTCATCGTCTGCGCCTACGGCCGGGTCGGCCGGTCCATCGCCCGGGAGCTGGAGGCCGGCGGCGTGCCGTTCGTCGTCGTGGACAGCAAGACCGAACTGGAACCGGACCTGGAACGCGACGGGCGGTGCTACCTCATCGGCGATGCATCGGACGAGGCGGTGCTGCGCGAGGCAGGGATCGAACGAGCCCAAGGGCTGATTTGCGCCGTGGACTCGGACGCCGAGAACGTCTTCATCACCATCGTCGCCCGCTCGCTCAGCCCCGAGCTGCTCATCGTGGCCCGGGCCGCCCGGGAGCAGTCAGCCGACCGGTTGTACCGGGCGGGCGCTACCCATGTGGTCTCACCGTATGTGACCAGCGGAAGGCGGATGGCGAATCTGGCCGTCAGGCCCCACGTGGTGGAGTTCTTCGATCTCGCACGCGCTGGCCAGCCCGACCTGCGGCTGGAGGAGCTGGCGATCACCGAAGGGTCCCCGCTGGCAGGCCGGAGCCTGCAGGAGCTGCGCGGGCCGGCGGTGCCATTGCTGGTCCGCCACCCCGACGGGCAGCTGATCGCCAACCCTGCCCGCGAGCTCCAGCTACAGCCCGGCGACGTGCTAGTCGTCTTTGGTGAGGTCAGCGACCTGACCCCGCTCGACCGCGACTAGGATACAGGCACTTTCATAAGGACTCGTCACGTATGCCTGATCGCCGCTCACCTCATCGTGCCCGGCATGCCAGCCCGCCGGGCCAGGTGACCCGAAGCCCGGCAACGGCGGCCAGCCGGGAGTCGACGAGGCAACCTAGACGCACCGGCTGGGCACGCAGTATTGCGTAGCAATGGGCTCCCCGCTCATACCTGGGCGATCTGTGCGCTCAGCGCCGGATACCGCATCAAGGACAGAGCCGCTCGTAATCGGCAGGGACCGTTATTCCAGGTAATGAGTGTATCTGCGAGTGCCTTGAGAGTCCATCATCCAAACGATAATGACACACATCGTCCGCCTGGCTCCAAGGAGGAGCCGGCATGCACGACTACGACGAGGACAACGACGGCAGGTTGCCCGACGAGAGCCCGGTCGAGGTCCGCTACCCGCGCTCGAAGCAGGAAGCGCAGGGTGCCAGCTCAGCCACCACGGCGGCGTGACGGGCGTCAGCCATGGCGACAAGCTGTCGCGGTATGCTCTGAGTGTGAGTGTGAGTGAGAGTCCCGTTACCTCCGGCGACGAGATTGCTGATCACCAGGTGATCATCCGCGGAGGTCAGGTCGAAGCGGTTGTGGTCCCGCTGGAGGAGTATCGCGCGCTGAAGGCGATGGAGCAGCGAGAGGCCGAGCTGTACTGGGCCGTTCACGAGGCAAGGTACCCATCCCGTCCCGGCGACGATGCGCCAGACGGAAAGGTGTACGACTCCATGGATGCGCTGCTGGCTGACCTCGGCTCGGATGGGTGAAGTACGTCCGGACCCCTGGCTTCCTGGCGGATCTCCGGCGCCTTCCTGACGAGCACCGCAAGATGTTCGCCGCTGCGGTCCATGAGCTGCTGCGTCCCGCCCTGGACGCTGGGGCCCATACTGGCGCTGCACCTTGGCCCAGGGCACTGCGCATCCACAGGATCGGCCGGGACTACTCGATGACCTGGAGCTTCGCCAGCCCCGACGGCCGGGCACTGTTCCGGCTGGCAGAGGTAGCGGGCGATCCTGTCGTCATCTGGCTACGGGTCGGCAATCACGACATCTATAAACATCGACGAACCGAAGACGGTAGCCTCGCGCCGTCCTGCGGCTATCGGTTTGTTATAACGGCCACCCGGCCAGCAAGTTCACTTACCGTACGCAAGTCGTAATGCGGTCATACTCCGCCGTGCAAGTGTTGATAACACAGACTTGTCGCTCTCCGCGAATGTCAAAAGGTGATAGTCCGGCGGTTACTCTAGATGCGCGACGCGGTACTGATCCCAGATCTCGGGGCGAAGGCGGCCGCGGGCGGAGACGTCGAGACCGTTTTCCTTCGCCCACGTCCTGACTTGCGCTGCCGAGACGGCAGCGGGTTTGGATGGGCGCGTCGGCGCTGGGACGGCCATCGCTGGGGCGGCCATCTCGGTGCCGGGGAACAGCGGGATCTCGTCAATCACCGGATTGGTGAAGCCGATCCTCTTGTAGGCGGTAAGCCTCTTCCCGTGCATGCGGGTCAGCATGGGCACCCTGGTGTCGGCGTAGTCGTGTACCTCGACCGTCGTTTTCCCCGGCAGATCACGCATGATCCGGCCGACGTTCTGCGTGATGATCGACTCCGAGGAGGACGGTGAGCACAGGAAAAGCGTGTCGAGCGCTGGGCAGTCGAAGCCTTCGCCAATGTAGCTGGCGGTTGCCGCCAGCAGCATTGGCTCGCGCGCCTGCACCGGGTCCCAGTCTGCGAGCTGCTTCAGGATGACACGCCGCTTTCCAGGGGATATGGAGCCGTGCAGCACCATCGGCGCCAGGCCACGGGCGTTCAGTTCGGCGGCGAGCTGGTCGACGTGCTCGGTCCGTCCTGCCATCACCAGGCAGTTACGGCCACGTCTGATCGCGTGCACCACATCATCGATGATCTGCGCGGTGCGGATCCGGTCCGACACGAGTGCCGGGATGATGATCGACTGGAGGATGCCGGGCGTGTCGCTGTCGATGTCGTCACGGATCGTGGTGGCAGTCGGATGAACATGCAGTTCCTGGATAAGGTCCGTGGCACTCGGGATCTTGTGTCGCACCTGTCCGCAGTGCATGAACATGATCTCCTCACGGCCATCCGCCCGCTTCGGCGTCGCGGTGAGCCCGAGCCAGCGCCGTGCCGGTATCGACTGGATCGCCCGCGCGAACGTGTGGGCCGCGACATGGTGGCATTCATCTACGATGACCAGGCCGTACTCAGAAAGGATCGCTGCTGGGTCATCTGCCCGAGTGAGTGACTGCAGCGTTGCCAGGTCGATCCGGCCGGTGAGTTTCGTCTTCTTGCCGCCACCGAGCTGGCCGATGTCCTTGGGGCCAAGACCCAGGTGTTCACGCAGCCGCTCCTTCCACTGGTCCACCAGCGGAGTCCGGTCGACCAGGATTAGTGTCGGCACCTTGTGCCGGGCGATCACGCCGCAGCCCATTACCGTCTTCCCCGCGCCAGGCGGCGCGACGAGGACCCCGAGTTCGTACGTGGCGACGGCGTCTACCGCGGCCTGCTGTTCTGCCCGCAGCGTGCCGGTGAACTCGATCTCCAGCTCGGCCGGTGCGCTGCGGAGATCGGTGATCGCCAGGCGGCTGCCCGCTTTCTCGATCAACTTCGCGGCACGGCCGGCGACGCCGCGTGGCAGGAACAGCCGGTCCAGGGACTCCGAGTAGCAGCGCAGCATCCGCGGCGCGCCCCAGACGCTCAGCCCGATCTGCTGCCGGCTGTAGAACTCGGGATTGTGGAGTGATGCGAGGTGCTTCAGCGACGACAGCAGACTCGGCGGCAGCCCGGCCCGGCGGATCGCCAGCATGCCGCTCAGCTCAGCTTTGATGACGTCCGGCGGCGGAGGCTCAGCCGCCAGCGGAGATCTGTGCAGCCGCACCGCAGGACCGACCGTCGGCGGCTGAAGCTCTTCTGCTCGCTCTACTACGTCGCGGCGGGTCATGCGCTCAAGCGACGACAAATACGCGAACTGATCCTGGTAGGGCTCGAACGTCGCCGGATCGACGAACAACGTCGTGCGATTCTGGCGGCACCTGCCCTCCAGCGGCAGCGCGATCAGGTTCCCGAAGCCGCGCCGCGGCAGATAATCCTGCGCAGGGAAGAAGCGGTCGTAGCTTTCTATGTCCATCTCGCCGCGGATCGCCATCGCCTCGTGTAGCAGCGCGGCACCCATGGCACGCGCGTCGGCGGCAGCTACCGGCTCGGAGAAGAAAGCCCACACGTGTGCACCGTCGCCCGACCGGGAGATCTCGACAGCCGCGGGCACGCCGGCCCAGGCAGCCGCTTCCGCGTACGCAGCGGCGTCGAGCCGCCAGGTGCCGCCGTCGAAGTCGCAGACCAGCAGGCGGCAGGTACTGTCAGGCAGCATCACGTAAAGCCCGCAGGCGGCCGGGTTTTCCTTAGTCAGGTGCGCGGAGATGACCTCATCGGTAAGCGGCAGGTACTCCGGGTTGTCGCGGGTGGTGCCGGGCCGCCGTTTCGGCGCCCAGCCTTTGGTGCCTTCCGCGGTGTTCTCCCAGCGGTAGGCGTACACATCGCTGCGTCCCGCGAAGAGGGTCCGGTACAGGCCCACCTTGGCCTGCAAGCTCGACTCGTGATCTACCTGAGGCAGGGGAGGCCCGTGGACCGGGCCGAACAGCGGCATCTGCCGCGGCGGCGTTTTCGCGGCCACGTCGAGTTCAGCCTGCAGCGGCAACGGATCGCTGGCGCTTAGCGGCAGAGTGGTCAGCGCATTCAGGCGTGCCCGAAGCGCGGCGACCTCTTCGCGCAACCGTGGTATCTCTGCGCAGTGCTCGCAGCATTCCGACCCAGGCATCTCGGCGGACACCCTTCAATACTGCCTGACACGCGTGATGCCCTGCCTGTCAGGGCCCGGGCTGACTGTGACCGGCTAGATTCAGGTAGCTATGTGCAGACCATCGGCACGAGCGGCGCGGTCAGCAGCAAGAGGTCCCTAGGACGTTATCACTCGACCGTTTAGCCTGTTCAGTGTCTTATTTGCGGATGCAGGCATTCTCCAACGCACGTGATAACGACACACTTCGCGCCGATCTTTGAGCGGAGCTCGGCCTGGAGGCTAAGGACCATAGCCCGGACAGCGGCATTACCATGATCCTCTCTTCCTTGCGGTAGGCGAGTTCGCCGAGGTTGAGCAGGCTGGTGCGAGACGGGCTTCCGCCGGGCGCGGCGCTGACCGATCTGGGCAGCCACCGGCTGAAGGACCTAGGGCGCCCGGAACGGATCTGCCAGCTGTGGGGGGCGGGCCTGCGAGCAGAGTTCCCGCCGCTGCGCTCCCTGGGCGACCCGGCGCTGCCGAACAATCTCCCCGCCCAGCTGTCGACCTTCATCGGCCGGGACCGGGAGGTAGCCGAGGTCCGGGCCCTGGTGGAATCGGCTCGCCTGGTCACCTTGACCGGGGCTGGCGGGTGCGGCAAGACCCGGCTGGGCCTGCAGGTGGCCGCCGAGCTGCTGGACGGGTCCAGGGATGGGTCTGGGTGACGGAGCTGGCCGCGGTCACCGACTCCGACGCGGTGGCACTGGCCATCTTCCGCTCGCTACGGCTGGCCGTCAATCCGGGCCGGCCGGTGCTGGAGGCCCTACTGGATGTCTTGGCTCCCCAGGATGCACTGATCGTGGTGGACAACTGCGAGCATCTGATCGGCGGCTGCGCCGGTTTGCCTTCAATTCCGGGGGTGATGACACTCGGAACCGCAGACTTACGCCGGCCCTTGAGCTGAGCCCGGGCATGCGCGGCCGGGTCACCCTGGAGTTTGCCGCCCGCTTATTGAGGTGGGTCGTATCCGGATCCAGAACGGACGGTCTACGGCGGTGGCCCAGGGGTGCAGACCAAGTTGGTTCAAGCGCTGGATCTCTGCCTCTTCGCAGACCGCCTGGGCGCGGCCATTGACCAGGACGCTCCATCCAGACCGGGTTTGCTTATCATATTCGTCTGCCTCGAATGCCACCAGATTCTGGTCTTCGGCTGCGGACAACTTCGATCCGTAGGTCGTGTAGAAGACGGGGCACTGGCTGTCGACAACATAGTTTACCGGCAGGACCACTATCTCCCCGTCGGCGAAAAAGCTGACCCGTCCGACAGGAACCGTTGCCAGCAACAGTAGGCACCTGTCGAACGGCAATATCTCGAGCCCTGCGTGATCGGTCGGGTATCCAGACATTTCGCGCTCCCTGAGGCGAGCCGCAGATAAGCCCGGAACTGCTGGGCGGCACCGCGGTGCGATCGGCTCCTACGTCTGACGCTGACTCGTTACCGCGAGCATCGGCAACGATCCACCGCGTAAATAGGGGTGTTTACGGGCGTGTCAACGCGAAAGGTGCCCTCTGAACTGGGACGATAGGAGTGTCTAAAGCTTCCGTCGCCCGGTTCGAGAGGACACCCGTCAAGTGCGATTGTTGCATAGCCTGACCCGGACGCATGCATCCTTTGATGACCCCAATCTCGTGTCGCGGGCGGGCTGGTCCCGGTCATGGCGCTGGCCCAGCGGGCCGGGCTGACCGAGCTGGTCGCGGAGCAGGTCCGGCCCGGCGGCCCGTGCGGGGTCAACGCCCAGCTGAAGGTTCCCTGCCTGGTCGCCGGGATGATCGGCGGCGCTGACAGCATCGATGACATGGACCTGCTCCGGCACGGCGCGATGGATGTGCTGTTCGGCGGGATCCGGGCACCGTCCACGCTGGGGTCGCACCTGCGCTCCTATACCTGGGGGAACGTCCGCCAGCTGGAGGCGGTGAACCGCGCGCTGCTGGCGGAACTGGCCGCCCGGGCGCCGCTGCTGCCCGGCAAGGACGTGCTGGCGTTCGTGGACATCGACTCGATGCAAAAACGGGTCTACGGGCACAAGAAGCAGGGCGCCCGGTTCGGGCACACTAAGATCCAGGGTAAATCGCTGCTGGTCCGCGGGCTGAACGCGCTGGCCGCGGTCGCTCTCGTACGCCGCTGTCGGCGCCGCTGATCGCCGCCACCCGGCTGCGCGGCGGGAACGCCGCCTCGGCCCGCGGCGCGGCCAGCTTCGCCGCCGGGGCCATCGCCACGGCGCGGGAAGCCGGGTGCACCGGGCTGATCGTGGTCCGGATGGACTCGGCGTATTACGCGGCCAAGGTGATCGCCGCCATCCGCCGCGCGGGCGCGCGGTTCTCGGTGACGGTCTCGATGGATCCCAAGGTCAAGGCCGCGATCGCGGCCATCGGCGAGGACGCCTGGACCGCCATCAAGTATCCCCGGGCGATCTGGGATGACCAGCTGCGCGCCTGGGTCTCCGACGCCGAAGTCGCCGAGGACGCAATACACGGCGTTCACCTCGAAGAAGGGGCAGGCGGTCACCGCCCGGCTGATCGTCCGCCGGGTACGCGACCTGAACAAGCAGGCCGCCGCGGGACAGGACGAGCTGTTCCCCCTGTGGCGGTACCATGCCGTCTTCACCGACTCCCCGTTCGAGCTCCTGCAGGCCGAGGGCCAGCACCGCGACCACGCCATCGTGGAGCAGGTCTTCGCCGACGTCACCGACGGGCCGCTCGCGCACCTGCCCTCCGGCTCGTTCGCCGCCAACGCCGCGTGGCTGGCCTGCGCCGCCATCGCGCACAACCTGCTGCGCGCCGCCGGCGCCCTGGCCAGCCTGGTCTACGCCAGAGCCCGCGGCGCCACGCTGCGCCGCGACCTGATCAACGTCGCCGCCCGCACCGCCCGGTCAGGCCGCGGCCACATCACGCTCCACCTGCCCGAAGGCTGGCACCGCGAACACGAGTGGATGACCCTGCTGGCCGCTTGCGGGCCGCCCGCCCCGGCGGCCTGACCAGCCCGACCCGTCACCGCACCGCCACGGCCCCAGCGGCCACCCCGAACCCCGACCCCGAGCCAGGAACCCCGGACAAGCCGCAGCAACAAGCAAGCGGCGGAAAGCCACGCCTTGGCTAAGGTCCCGCGAATCGAGGTCTTCCGGCTCCGCATTCCTAGTGTTACAGATGTATTTCTAGCCTGTTTCTGATTTTGGCGCGCATATTAACGAAGGGTTCCGAACGTCCGTAGGCTGAACTCCTGGTCAATCGTTCAAAGAGGACGTTTCCCGGCGCGACGAATGGCGGGAAACGTCCTCTTTATACCCTGGCTGGAATCGGGAGCGGCACGGCCGCGGCGCTCGTTCCATGCCCCGACACTAGCCCACGCCCGTCATCGGGCACTCCAGCCGCCGTACCCAATGGCCTTGCTTTAGGTGGCCTGCCAGGGGTTGAGCAGGTGGAACTCGATTTTCCGCACGACGCTGGTGACGCTGGGCTCGTCTGGTTTCCGGGCGGGGAAGTCGCCGGCTTTCTTTGATTTCCGGGGGCTGTTGCGGTCGGGCCGGTCCCGGACGCGGAATCCGGGCATGAGGATCTTCAGCAGGAACGTGGCGACGGCGAGTTCCAACTGGTCAGGGGGAAAAAGCCGCCACGGAGTCCTTCGCGGCGGCCAGGGCGTGAGGGAAGCTGATCTGTGCCGGCGGGACGCCGGCCGCGTTCACCGCGATCCCGACGATCCTGCATACCGCCTGGTAGACCGCGAAAAGCGCCCACATTTCCTGCATCACCCCGGCGGGGTCCTTCGACCGCAGGACGGGCTGGCCCTCGCCCATATCGGTCTTGTGATGGCCGATGACGGTCTCGCAGCCCCACCGCTCCGGGTAGCAGCACGCCAGGTCCAGCGCCGGGTACTCCTCCACATCGAGCAGGTCGGTGACCAGGGCGAACACTTCCGAGTTCTCCTCCTCACCACCGTTCACGGGCGCAGTATGCACGGTGTACTCGATGACGCGGACCGTGATCACCGGGCCGTCGCTCTTCCGCGGCGGCCTCAGCTCCGTGAGATAGGTGCCGTCGGCCAGGACTTTCACCGGCTTCAGCGCGAAGCCGGCGGACGCGCGCCACAGGATGTGCGCGCCCGCCGCGAGGAAGTCGCGGGCCAGGGACCAGGACAAGAACTTCCGGTCCGCGAGCACCAGCATCCCCGGCCCGAAGCACCCCTGTCTCAGCAGGTCACGGGCCAGCGGCTGCTCCGCGGTCCGGTACCCGCCCAGTGCCGCCCCCAGCAGGCTCCCCGTCCCCGACTCCGCTGCTACCACCCACCTGACCTGCGGGAACGCCCCGTCCCTCGACTGGTTCGACGGGCGGCCGAAGAACTCGCCGTTCGGCTTCTCGTCCGGCACGTCCGTCACGGACCCGTCCATCGAGACGATGCGCAGCCCGCAGCAGAACACCCCCGGCGCGCCGTCCGCCCCTAGCGGGCCTGCGACCTGCTCAAACAGGTAACGGTGAACTCCCGGCCCGAGCTTGGCGCGGCCCCGCGACAGCGAGGAGACATTCGGCAGCCACCACTCCCGTCCCTGCCCGGCATCCACCCGCATCCCCGTCGCCGGACGGCCCTCCAGCAGGTCAGCGCCCAGCCGCCGGGAATACAGGCCGTCGGCCAGCTTCAGCATCACCTGCCCGTACCCGCAGTTCCTCCCCCGGAACAGCCACAGGGCCAGCACGAAATACACCACCAGCCGCGCCGGCAGCAGCCGCCGCCGCTGCTCCCGCGCCCCCGCCGAATCCACCGCCTCATCCACCAGCTCAGGCGTGAAAACCCTGGTCAGGACACCGATCGAGATCCGGTCCGGCAGCCACCCGACCGGCGACAACCCCTCAGAACCATCATGAGCCACAAAACGGTTACGATATCACGTCAAGCCTTAAAGCAGGGCCATTGGGCGCCGTACCCGGCCGCGGCACCCAGTTCACGGTCACATCTGCACATGCGACCTCGATCTATAGTGCAGGCGATAATGACACACTCTCGGCGGCGTCACCGCGAACCCCACTGGCGATTGGACCGTGCAGACCCGCAACCTCGCCCTCAGCTTCGGCGAGCGGTTCAAGGCGTGCGACCTCGTGTCGCGACAGATTCCTGATCCGCGACCGCGGATCGAACTTCACAACATCCTTCGACGCCGTCTTTTAAGCCGCCGGCACCGGGATCCTGCGTACCGCTGTCCAGGCGCCGCGCATGAACGCGATCTGCGAGCGCCTCGCCGACACCCCGCTGGCACCTCGCGCCGCGAACTCCTCGACCGCGTGCTAATTCTCGGTGAGGCGCATCTGCGCACCGTCCTGGCCGAGTACCAAGCGCATAACGACAGGGCTCGGCCGCACCAGGGCATCGCGCAACGTGTCCCCGGCAGCGAATGCCATGCTCCCCTCGTCACCGCAACCGACTCCGGCGTCGAACGGATCCGCCGAAAAGCCGTCCTCAACGGCCTGATCAACGAGTACACGCATGCCGCCTGACACTCGAAGAACCACAGGTCTCCAGCCGAATCCTATTTTCGAGCGGGACAGGATCAGCGCATCACGCGGGTCCGCAGGCGGGACCTCCGGCGGCGGCGAATCGGTCACAGCCTGCGATCATCCGGAACCATGCTCAGCCATCGCGGCAACACCGCACCCGCCGCTAAACGTAACCAGCGATCACCCACCGCAACACCAAGCCCAAGCCCGAGAGCCTGACTTACCCTGAAACTAACGGGAGTGACATGATAATTGAGGCTGTTGGTGCTTAAATAAACCGGCCGCGAGAAGGCTATCTTATGTATCATCCGGCGGGACGCGGCTTGCATTTCATCGGGCGAGCGTTACATATATGTTGCAAGCATGTTTCGGATTCAGGCGTGCACATTACGAAGGCTTTCGATGAGGCAGGTCCGCATGACTCTAAGCCCGCATTAACGGGACCTTTGGCCCTGCACCGGCCGTAGATCTGGAGGGAATGTGACCACATGAACTCTTAGTTCTTGAATGCACAATGATTAACCTGCACACTCATTCCGTCAAGCGCAAGGAGCCATATCATGACCAGGCAGATCGTACTGGCTGACCGAGTTCTGGCAAGTGACATCCAGCTGACCGGCTGGGTGAGCGAGGTTGCGGAGCTGACCAAGCCTGATCGTATCGCGTGGTGCGACGGCTCGTATCCTGAATGGGAGCGTCTGACCAATCTCCTGGTCGAGCAGGGCACCTTCAGGCGGCTCAACCCGCAGATCCGGCCGAACAGCTTCCATTGCGCCTCCGATCCGAGCGACGTTGCGCGCGTCGAGGACAGGACCTTCATCTGCTCGGAGCAGCAAGAGGACGCCGGTCCTACGAACAACTGGATCGCCCCGGATGAGATGCGGAAGACGTTCGCCGGTCTCTTCAATGGCTGCATGAGGGGCCGCACCATGTATGTGGTTCCGTTCTGCATGGGGCCGCTGGACGGCAACTTCTCGCAGCTCGGTGTCGAGATAACCGACTCACCGTACGTGGTGGTATCGATGCGGATCATGACGAGAATGGGGACACCGGCGCTGCTGCTTATCGAGGAACGCGGCTCGTTCGTCCGCGCGGTGCATTCCGTCGGCGCCCCGCTGCGGGCGGGCCAGGCTGATGTGCCCTGGCCGTGCAGCACGACCAAATACATCTCGCACTTCCCCGAGACCAGGGAGATCTGGTCCTACGGTTCCGGGTATGGCGGCAACGCCCTGCTCGGTAAGAAATGCTACGCGCTGCGCGTGGCATCGGTGATGGCCCGCGACGAGGGATGGCTGGCAGAGCACATGCTCATCATCAAGGTCACGCCGCCGGGCGGCGAGGCGAAATACCTGGCGGCGGCCTTTCCCTCCGCCTGCGGGAAGACCAATCTTGCTATGCTCCAGCCTGCCATTCCAGGTTGGCGGGTTGAGACCATCGGGGACGATATCGCGTGGCTGCGATTCGGCGGCGACGGCCGGCTGTACGCCATCAATCCCGAGGCGGGATTCTTCGGCGTCGCGCCCGGAACCAGTGAGGTCACGAACGCCAACGCGATCGCGACGCTGTGGGGCAACAGCATCTTCACCAATGTCGCGCTCACCGATAACGGCGACGTGTGGTGGGAGGGCCTCACCGATCAGCCGCCTGCC